>CBDBHI010000077.1:0-27902 GCA_965205595.1 Bryobacterales bacterium
TTAGCCAGATATTTGTGCCTAGACCTGGATCAAGAGGGTGGGGGTGGTGGTGTTCCCCCGATGTATCTTCAGAAACTGACTTTACTTCTGATTATTTATTTATTGGTATGGGGGCCGACCCCACCACCCCCACCTGCAATGAGTTTCAACCCTTCGACAGTTGCCGAATTCAGTAGCCGACGATTCACTCAATCAAATCGCGCATCGCCCTCCGTTAGTTACACAATTGACCTGGCAATCCGAACCCGGTTAGGTGGCGGCGAACCGAGCGTTGTCTCTCCGTAACCGTACGTCTCGTGCGGACCCGAACAGTTCTTACTCCCCATTAGGTCTGAACTGACCGCCGAGACTTTAGCGACTTAACCCGGTTAAGTATGCCGACTCGTATGGGACGCGAGTGGCGATTCCGGTAGACTTGCCGCAAGTACCGAGACCATCTCGAAGGGATCAGCGGGACCCAGAACGCAGAGATGTTGAAAAATAATGTCACGTTGGGCTGGTGGCATCCGGAAATCGCTCAGAGGCCCTTGAATAGGGCGTTCGAGCCGTTTGGCATTGGTTCTGGCACGAAATCAATCAGAAGTTTATGGCAACGTTTGTTTCCGCCATCTAACGGGCAAGCAATCCGACTCGAAATAGATACAGGTCCCATGAAACAGTTTTTGATTCGCCCCTGAGCTGTTTCTTCTCGACAACGCGCCAGCCTGGAATCGGATAATTCACTGAGACGACCCTGACGCCATTTCTGAGTTGCCTCGCCAAGATGGGCGCGAGCCGTTCCCATGACTTTGGCAGCAGATACCCCGTCACGACCGTAGCCGAGCTTACGTCCTGATTAAAAATGTCCCCTTGTATCACCCTGACCCTGCCTTCCAATCCAAGGCGCTGGATGGCCGCAGAGGTCTCTTCGCACAACGCTGGGTTCCACTCTATCCCTACTGACCTAGCCTGAAATCTCTGGGCTGCCGCCAGAATGATCCGCCCGTCACCGGAGCCTAGGTCATACACCAAATCGTCTTCGCCAACTTTCGCAAGCTCTAAGGCGGCGTTCACCACTGCGGCAGGAGTGGGGACAAAAGGGCCTAGCCAGTTCGGATGCTTGAGGTGCTCGTTGCTGTCAGCGATTGCAGAGGAGTGCGGGGCTAACAACGGCGAATCGCCGGGAGTCTGCTTTGTTTGCGAAGCAGCCACGGTGGCAAGAGCCAATACAATCAGGCAAGTCCAGATCGGATGCATCGATATCCTCTACTTATGAACCCGCGTCAAGCCTGGCGGTTCAGGCCGGATATCGGGTGACCTGGGGGGATTGTACCGCTTGGGACTACCGGTAGGAGAAGACTGCCCTCGTGCCCCGGACATAGGGCGCTCCAGGACCCTAATCCGCTTAGGCGAGGATAACTGTTGCGAGATCACCCTTGCTTGAGGTTTCTATCCCAGCGTTGCGCCCCCGTCGAAAGCGCCATTTCGAGCCGTCCGACGGATAGATATTATTAATTATTTTCACACGGACCCAACCAACCCTCGAAATCACTAAAATGCCTATAAACAGGGCGTTAGAGCCATCTGGCGGGGGTTTTGGCATGCCCTCGATCGAGCGTTTGTGGCAACGTTTGTTTCTACTAGCTATGAGTAAGCGCGACGTCCAGCGCTAAGATCTCCCATGTCAGGTCCGATGAATCGGCGGCCGCACAGGACAATGGATGTCAAGGGCGGAGTAAATTTGGACCACTTCGGCGGAGCAAAAGTAGACCAGTTGGTGAAGGGGTAGCGGTTTTCGTGGGACGGCTGGAACGGAGCCTGCGGTCGCCCTTTAGGGCGGCCCAGGCGTAGTGGAGGCCGTCCCACGAAAACCGCTACCCCTTCACCAACTGGTCTACTTTTGCTCCGCCGAAGTGGTCCAAATTTACTCCGCCCTTGACAGAGACCTTCTAAATACTCCAAGCACTTTTCCTCGGAGTGGAAGCGGTCCATCAAAGTCATTAAGTCGATATTGGCAGTGCTCATAGTTATGCCTAGAAAGAAACCAGCGAAGGATCTGACAACGGAAGAAGCCCTGAAAAGGATCTTCCCGAAGAAGGCGCGTGAGGAGCTTCACAGAGTAGCTCATGAGAAGGACTCGAAAGAACTGAAAAAAAAGAAGTTAACCAACTCACAAGACTAGTGTACTACAATGATGACCTTGTGTCAAGTATATGATTACGCGTTGAACTTATGTGGCATTTGGACTACCCCCAGCGTTGAAAAAACCAATGATAAGACATCCTTCGGGATGATCCATGCAACAAGGTCGTCGACATGCGCCAGGAGAACGATGTCGGCGCGGCTGTACTTGGTGGGGAAGCGGCGCCTTCGATAGGCTGTCGGCCGAACGCACTTTTCGCGAAAAAACTGCCCGATGAGGCGAGTCAATTGGGCGCGGCTTAAGCCGGTTAGCTTGCTCAGGAAGCGTCTCAACAATCCTTTAACCGAGCGCTTCTGGTCGGCATAATGATGCCTCTTCAGGACGCCTTCGACGAGCGCGTATTTATCCGCTCGACTTCCGGCCTGGAACTCGACGGACCCACACCCGTCGAGAAAACTCTCGATCTCATCGAGACTCAGTGATTCGGCTTGCTGCACGGCGACTCCCATCGCCCGCAGTTTGCCTGTTCCTAATCGACCTTGCCCAAATTACCTCCAGGCTCATCTTGTGTTGGAATCACCCCTCCCTTCAGGCTCATCTTGTATTGGACAAGACGGGCGACCCTGCTCGTTGACTCGGAATCCCAGTCCGTCCTGTCCTACGAGCCCGGAGTGCCCGAATCGAAGCCGACCGACTTGTTCCAAGAGGTCGAGCGAATCAAGGCTTCGGAGCAGACTCGCGATAAGCGCTTCGACAAACAGATCGACGTCCACCGACGTCACGGCGAGGCGCTGGAACAACGTTTCGATGGCCTATTAGAGAAAGCCAAAGACGGCGGCCCGGTGAAGCGCGGACTGCGGGACATCGATCTGGATTAATGCCCTCGGATTGAGGGCAGCTTGCGTGCTTCACGGCTACGCAGCGAAAATAGAAAATTCGGCGATGACTCCACTGGAAATAGCAGAACTAGCTCGCGAGATCGCTGCCGCGCACGATCAGGGTACTGCTGCGTCTGAGCCGACCTGTGGCTGCGATCATTCTTTAGACGCCCCGACGCCTAAGCGCAACGCGGATGTGGCGGCATTGATCGACCAGACCCTGCTGCGACCTGACGTTTCAGAGGCAGAAATGCGCCGTTTCTTATCGTCATCCCGGCAGGCCGGATTTCACGCATTGTGCGTGCAGCCAACCTGGGTGGCCCTGGCCACGCGCGAACTTCGCGGCACGGCCACAAAGGTGGCGGCGGTTGTCGGCTTCCCTCACGGCGCCACCGTGACGCCGGTCAAGTGCGTCGAGGCCGAAACCGCGATTCGCCTGGGCGCGCGGGAAATTGACATGGTCGCGAACATTGGGGCGCTAGTATCGGATGACTTAGATGCGGTATTCAGCGACATCAAATCGGTCGCAACTGTAACGTCACGCTACGGCGCGATATTGAAAGTTATCCTCGAAATGCCCTGTCTCAACGAACGTCAGAAAATCAACGCCTGCGTGGTCTCTAAACTGGCGGGCGCGAACATCGTGAAAACGTCAACCGGGTTTGATGGTTCGACCGCGGATGTTCGTGATGTCGAAGTGATGCACAGCGTGATCGGTGGCGTTCTCGGCGTAAAGGCCGCCGGCGGAATTCATACTTACGCGGATTTGGAAAGAATGTTTCAAGCCGGAGCGACTCGGATCGGCACTAGCAGGGGACTTGAAATTCTGATCGAAGCCGGGGCTGTCTGAGGCAAGCCGTTGCCCGCGCACTTCGCGGACCCACGCCCTACTAAGTAAGCATGTCGCCATCCAGCCAATCCGCGGCCGTCGAACGAGATACCGCAATTGCGATTCTCATCGAGGCATCTGAAGTTGCCGCGGGCAATACGCTAGACCTCGACGCGTTGCTGCAAGAGCTTGCGACACTCGTCCGGAAAGTTGCTGACTACCAACTATTTGCCGTGATGCTGCCAACCGATCGCGGCGAGCTGCGAATCCGCCACGCGATTGGCTTCGGCGATGACCTGGTCGCGAATCTCAGGGTGCCCATCGGCGAAGGCATTACAGGAAAGGCCGCGGCCCAGCACAAGACGATATGGGACGGCGACGTGACCCACAATCGAGACTATCTACGCGCTGTCGACGCGGTGCGCTCAGAAATCGCAGTGCCCCTTGTGGCGCGCGGCCGCCTGGTGGCGGTGCTCGACCTGCAGTCCGCCGAGCCCGACGCTTTCGGAGAACACGAACGCTCTCTGCTTGAACTGATCGCGTCTCGATTTTCACTTGCGATCGATGTCGCGCAACTTTATCGAGCGCAGACGCGGCAAAATTCAACGCTACAGACGCTAACGCAGGTCGCTCAAGACTTCTCGCAAATCCTTCAACTTGACGAACTACTCGGCAAGATCTCGTCGTTGGTGCGGACGTTAATTCGCTACGACGTATTCGCAATTTATCTGCGCGAGAGTGACAGCGACGTCTTGAAGCACTACTTCGGTGTACGTCTTCACGAGCGCGTCCGCTGGAGCGATATCAAGATTGGCACGGGATTAATAGGCCACGCCGCTAAGCTGCGGCAGCCTGTGTTGGTGGACGACACAACGCTTGACCCGCGATACATCCCATCTACACCCGGAATTCGGTCAGAAGTAGCGATACCGCTCATTCTCAAAGGCGAAGTACTCGGAGTGCTCGATCTCGAAAGCGAGGTCGTAGGCAAGTTCACACGGACGCATGTCCACACGTTAAGCCTGCTGGCGCCGCAGATCGCCGCGGCGATCGAGAACGCTCGACTATACGAGGAGAAGGCTCGGAACGAAGAGCGAATGGAGCAAGATCTCTCGGCCGCTCGAGTCTTGCAGAGGCACTTGCTTCCGCGCGGCAACCGCCGCTACCCGGGCATCGAGGTCGCCGCACGAAACGACCCCGCGTCAGAAGTTTCGGGCGACCTATACGATTTCTACGTGTCGGATAGATCGTTTGGAATCCTCAACGGCGACGTTAGCGGCAAGGGCGCGGCGGCGGCGCTTTACGCAGCGCTGGTGAGCGGTGTAATGCGGAACATGGCCACCGCGGAGCGCACACCGTCTGATGTATTGCACGCCGTCAATGCAGCGCTGTTGTCGCGAAAAATTGAAGCTCGGTTTCTAGCAGCCGTCTACTGCCTTTGGATTCCGGACGAAATGCGGCTGATCGTAGCAGGAGCCGGCCAACCCCGTCCGATCGTCTCGAGGGGAGGCCAGGTAGAAGTGCTACCCCTAGAGGGCATTCCGCTGGGGCTCTTCCCCGGCGTCGTCTACGATGAGGTTTCACTAAATCTGGAACCGGGCGATACACTCGTAACGGTCTCCGACGGCTTCAACGAAAGTTCCGGCCCCGATGGCTCGGAGTACGGCGACGACCGGGTGCTGGAATTGATCAATCAACATCAAGAAGCATCCGCCGCCGAGCTCCTCGACTTGATGTTCGATGACGTCAGAGCGTACAGTGCGGGCCAGCCGCAAGCGGACGACCGCACGGCTATTGTCGTGCGTGTCACTGGCTGAGAAAGCGAAATGCCAACCCAAGGATTCCACTACGTCGACGACCGCCTGTGCTGCGGCTCGATTTCACTTCAGTCGATTGCCGATCAAGCGGGTACTCCGACGTATGTCTACTCCGGGGACGCAGTACGAGAAAACTATCGCACCTACGACCTAGCTCTTGAAGGTTTGCCGCACGACATTTACTATGCAGTGAAAGCGAACTCCTCGCTCGGGGTGTTGGCGCTACTCGCAAACGAAGGGGCGGCGTTTGACATTGTATCCGGCGGAGAACTCTATCGCGTCCTCAAGGCCGGCGGCGATCCTTCACGAGTCGTTTTCTCTGGCGTGGGCAAGACCGCGGACGAAATGCGTTACGCCCTCGAACAAGGCATTGGCCGATTCAACTGCGAATCTAAACACGAGTTGCGCCTCCTTCGAGAGCTAGCAATCGAAGTCGGATTCGAACCCAACGTCTCGCTACGGGTCAATCCGGACATCAACGCTGAAACCCACCCCTACATCGCGACAGGGTTGAGCGAGCACAAATTCGGCATCGGACTCGAAGAAGCCGAAGCTGTCTACGCCCAATCGATCGATCTCTTTCCGCTCCAGCTGAACGGAATCAGCTGTCACATCGGCTCCCAAATTTTCGACACTAGCGTATTCAACGAAGCGCTCCAGCGCATACTCGCCCTCGCTGGTCGACTGCAAGATGCGGGAATCACCATCGATTCGCTCGACCTGGGCGGGGGGCTCGGTATTGCGTACAAACCCGGGCAGAACAGCGCTTCGATTACTGACTACGGACGTATGCTCAGCGATGCGCTGAAAGGCACAAGCTTTCGGCTAGGCATAGAACCGGGTCGATCAATCGTCGGCCAGGCGGGCGTCTTATTGACGCGAGTGCTGTATCGCAAGCCCGGCGAGAAAAAGACATTCGTTGTCGTCGACGGTGCGATGAATGATCTCATTCGGCCGGCCCTTTATCAAGCACACCACGAAATTATGCCGGTGCACCGAGACCAGCGGTCGAGCACCTTGACGGATGTGGTCGGCCCGGTCTGCGAGACCGGCGATTTCCTGGCCAGAGATAGAGAACTTCCGACCGTAGAACCGGGAGAGTTGTTGGCTGTTGCGACCGCCGGAGCTTACGGTTTCGTGCAGGCATCGAACTACAACTCAAGGCCGCGCGCCGCTGAAGTGCTGGTCGACGCGGACAAAGTAAAAATCATTCGTCAGCGCGAGCTATGGGACGACCTGATCCGTGGCGAGACTCTTGGGACCGATGACTTCTAACAGCGGTCAAGATTGTGAGAATCCGTCCGCGATTCGGTGTCGGACCGATGCATAATGGGAACCGTTGAGTGAGATTCAACATCAGGCCGGAAAGTGGTTGTGCTCGCAGCTAGTCCAGCTCGGAGTACAAAGCGGAGATACCAAACCAGGCATCCTCGAAGAAATTACCGCGACCACGGCAGCGATTTCCGTTGACGACCCAATCGAGCCCGGCGCCGTCGTGTCTGTGATGGAATTACCGGACGCGATCTCGGCCGAGGTCGTGGACTTCACCGTCAGAGAAACGGACTTCGTAGTGAGCCTTAGATTTCTAGACGACTATCGCTGGTCGCCGTCGGACTGGCTGCCCTCCCACGCATATGAGATCACCCAGCCCGCGAAATCGGCTGCGGCAGGCCGCGGCGATAGCAGCGGCTAAGCGAGTAACAGTCGGCCGCCACGAGCCCTCGCCTCTGGCCAACGCCGGGCAATTTTTACACACCCAGATCGAAATTACGTATTGCCAACCAGCCGCACGCGGCAACTAAGCTATTTAAAATCAGTGTATTCCAGATCCTGTCTAGTTTGGCACCGTAGTTGCTATCTAAAAAGACACGGCCTCCGGACGGCGACTCACAATTCATATAGCAAGGAGATATTAGCAATGGACCACAAAGAAAGATCGTTCTCCATCCCCGCCATTATATTCTTCGTCACGCTCATGGCGTTTAACGGCTACATGGTCTTTAGCGTCAACGCCGTCCAAGTTGAGGCCGAAACGCAGCGCGCCAGCCTTGAACAAGAGATCAGCGGCTTGCGCGAAACGATTGCCCTACGCCAAGGCAACTACAAGCGAGAGATCGTTGGCATTCGCGAGGAAATGGACAAGGTCACGCGCGAAGCAGCCGTGCGCGCCGGTTCCGAAGCCAAGCGCTATTCTGACCGCACGTCGAAAACCATCGCTCAGAAGCAGCGAGAGCAGCAGGAAATGTTGCTGGGCGAACTGACTTCCGTCGAGAAAAGGGTTTCGGAGCAGTCGCTGGAAACACAATCCAAAGTCGATGTCGTTCAAGGCGACGTCGATGGCGTAAGAGGTGAGCTAACCGTTGCCCAAGAAGCGATCGACATCACGACTGGACTCCTGCAAGACACACAAGGGAGCGTCGAACAGCTAAGCGCGACACTAGGGGACCACGATCAAGCGATCGAGATCCTCAAGCGCAATACAGAACGCGATCTGATGGGCTTCAGCCTGCTGAAATCCCAAAGCCGGATACGGGTAGGCGACATTCAACTCAAACTTCGCGGTACCGACGCTAAGCGCAACCGCTACTCAATCGAGATCCTCGCCGACGACAGCAGCATGGTCAAGAAAGAGCGGCACGTCAACGAGCCCGTCAGCTTCTATGTGACCGGGGCTCAGAAGCCTTACGAAATCGTCATCACCGCAGTCCGCAAAGACCGCGTGATCGGCTATCTAGCGAAACCGAAGGTTGACCGCCGGTCAGCCGCGCGTAGCTAGAACCTAAGTTTGGGCGGCGGTCTCTGGGACCTTCGTCCAATTCCGACGGGGCGGTGTTTTCCACGTACAATGGGCGCGCGTGGGCGACACCGCCCTTAGTCTTTTAAGAGCATTTTTGGCGATGGTATGAACGACACCGTACGTGGCGAGCACGCATCCCCACCATTTCGTCGGACAATGGGAAGACGATGCTTCGGGCTGCCTGGGTTCTACTCTCAACAACGGCGCTTCTCGCCGGAACGCTCAACGTTCTTACATCCGAAGAACGCACCCAGGGCGTCGAGCTCTTATTCAACGGACAAGATCTGACCGGCTGGGACGGCGACCCGACAATGTGGTCTGTCGAAGGCGGCAAGATCATCGGCTCGACCGACAGCAGCCCGCTCAAAACCAATTCTTTTCTAATCTCCAAACACGAATATTCGGACTTTGAACTCCGCTTCGGCGTGAAGCTCCGCAACGGCAACAGCGGAGTTCAATTTCGCAGCGAGCGCCTCCCCAACTGGATCGTCCGCGGCTACCAGGCCGACATCGCTGGCGGAAAGGGCTGGGGCAGCCTACACGGGGAAATGCTTCAAGGCGGCCTCATCATGGACGGCTGGCAAAATAAAGCCGAGCACGTAGTGCAAGACGGCTGGAACCAAGTCGAAATATACTGCCGGGGCGATCACATTCGAATCACGGTAAACGGAAAGGTCACCACCGACGTTCGGAACCCCGGAGCGGCCAGCGGCGTATTCGCGCTTCAACTGCACCGAGGACCACCGATGCGCGTCGAGTATCGAGATCTAAAACTGCGCAGACTCCCATCCGCCGGCGACAGCCGGCAGTAACGTCCAGTCCATTGAATCGCCCTTAACAATTGGAATTCCGCGCTACACTGAGTGGCGTTTCGAGCGAATTAGCACGATGAAATTTTTCAAAAAGCTCGTTCTACTATTTGTATCCGTCCTGGCGGCAACAGCCTCTCCGCCAGCGAATGAGTCGCTATTCGTTTTCCATGCGAACGAGTCTCAAGCATATGTGTACGACGCAGGCAGTCTAGAGCTGATCTCTTCGCCCTACGTCGGCCTGAACGCCAGTTCCGCTATCCGAATCGACGAGAACACAGTACTGGTCGCAGCCGCCCAGCGTCTTGTCTTCCTCGGATCCGGTTTCGAGGTCAGCGGGGCCATCGACCTCGACTCAGCGCTCTCGCGGAGCCCCAACGCGTTGGCGGTTTACGATCGCGGAAATCTAGCTCTAGTCGCGGCAGGCGGCAATCTTTTGGTAGTCGACCCCGAGGGTCCCAGCGTCGTGAAGACCACAAGCCCAGGCTTCCCGGTCGGCTCGATCGCGGTAATCGAGACCGAGCAGCGGGCCTTCGTAAGCGCCGCTGAGTCATCCCAATCTCGTTACTTTGATCTCAACACGCTCGACTGGCAGGGAGAAGAATTCCAACTGCCTGCAAACTTTGGCTCTCTCAGCTCATTGGGTGTTGGAACCCCCACTCTCGCCTATGGCGACAAGTCGGTTTACAACCTCAGCAATCTTCTGCCCGCCGGCGGCACCCTCTTTTCCAATCGAAAGATGAGCCTGCAGGAGGCAGGCGAAGGTAGCTGTGGGCAGGAGGGATTATAGCTCGGATTGGGGCTTGAGGTTGAAGCCCGTTGTGGGGCCCGTAGGGCGGGGTGAGGGGGATTGCATAAGGGGGAAGGGGCGGCAGCCCCAGTCCCCCTTTGCAGCCATCCCAGGCGAGACCCCACGGCCGTCTTCGGACGTGGGCCGGAGGAGCCGACAACGCCTCGGGTCGGGGCGTTGTCTAGCGCGTGCGCCAGCAGATCGCGAGGTCTTTGCAGACGCGTTGCAGTTCGTTGCGCTGAGCGTCGAGTTGCTCGGCAAACTCGGTGTCGGAACAAGTGTCCGCTCGCGCTTGGAGCTTCTTGAGCGAGCGATCCGCGCGCAGGCCGCGCTGCTCGGCGGGCAGGCTGAGCAGCTTTTCCCACGGCGTGCTCCACTCGGCGTACACCTTGCGCAACTTGCCGCGGCGGTCTCGGCGCTCGCTGGCGAAAGCGCATGGGCGATGAAAATTCAAGTACGGGTTGAGCCACTGGCGGTAGAAGGTGTCGATCGCCTGCGTCGCTTCCGAGGGCAAAAACTGGTAGCCCATCCACTTGCGCACCACCGCGCCGTTCTTGGTTTCGACCAAGGCATTGTCGTTCGAACGGCGCGCGCGAGACTTCGTAAATTCAATTCGCAACTTCTCGAGCAGTTTAGCGGTTTGATGGTTGACGAATTCGCTGCCATTGTCGGAGTGAAAGCCGCGAACGATAAATGGAAATTGTTCCAAAAGGCCTTCCAGCAAGGGAATGAGGTGATTTTCGTTGATGCGTTGGACGCAGCCGACGGCCTGCCACTGCGTCACTTCGTCGACCACATTGATGCTGTAGGCGCCTTTTTCGCCTTCCTGTTCGGGCGAGTGCACGGTGTCGATGCGCAGGTAGCCCGGACGTCCTCGCGGCTCGGGTTGGCGGCGTTCGCCGATCGCAACGGGCGTGGGACGGGTCTTGTCGAGATGCAAACTGTGACGTTGGTAGACGGCTCTTTTTCGCAAGTTGTACAGCTGGCCCACGGACAATTCGGCCAGGCGTCGAAACTCTTTGCGGCCGTAGATCTGGAACTCGCGTTGGAGAATGCGGCGGGTGGCCGGCCCCGAGAGGCGCTGATGAACTCGATCGACGTGCGCCAGTAAGACGCTGTCGGCGCGTGTGTACTTGCTGGGAAAACGGCGCCGCCGATAGGCCCTCGGACGGACGCAACGCGTGTGCAAGAACTGTCCGATCAGGCGGGTGAGTTGCGCGCGGCTTAAGCCCGTGAGCTTAGCGAGATAACGCCGCAGGAGACCCTTGACGGAGCGCTTCTGGTCGGCATAGTGATGCCGCTTCAAGACGCTTTCGACGAGCGCATATTTGTCGCTTCGATTGCCGCCCTCGAAGGCGACGGATTGGCACCCGTCGAGAAAACACTCGATCTGCTCCAGACTCAGCGATTCGGCTTGCTGCACGGCGACTCCCATCGCCCGCAGCTGCTCTGTTCCTGACCACCCAACGGATCCCCGTCAGGCTCATCTTGTATTGGAATCGCCCTCCCCTTCAGGCTCATCTTGTATTGGACAAGACGCCACCGCCTCCGTGCGCCCTCAAACAGCAGCTAAACTAGCCGCGCTCGGCACAAGTGAGTTTCTGTTACTTCGCGATGGCGAACTGTTGCGCGGCTCGCTCGACCAGCCGGGCCGAGCCACTAGCATTTTCAGCGCCGCAATGGACTTCGCTGTAACGGCTGACGGCAGCGCGATCTTCGTCGCAACAAACGGCAACCAAGTGTTGAAGTTGGACGGCGCGGGCGAACCGTCCGCCCAAATCGACCTGCCGTCACAAGCGAGCGCGGTAGCCGTTGTTGCCGAGCCGACACGCCAGGCATTGGGGGCGCTCACCCAGGTGTTCGGAAACAATGAAGTCGTCCTCCCAGGCGCGGAGTTCACGATCGGCGTGCGAGCGCTCGACGCCAACGGCGTGCCGCAAGCTGGCCTAGCGGTCTTCGTAGCAAACGTATTTCCACCCGGCCAAACGACCTTCTGCCCGCCGGCAATTACCGACACCACCGGACTAGCCGTCCTCACCTGCATCGCCGGTGAAAGCTCCACGGCGTTCAACATTCAGCTAACAATCAAAGACGCTTTCGGCCGCTCCGCCCCGGGCTTCACCATCTCGGTGGTTCCGACTGGCCTAACCGACGGATTGAACAAGATCAGCGGCGATGGGGCCATCATCCCGCGTAATACGTCCTTTAGCCTTCTCGTCCAAGCGGTTGACAACGGCTCGCCCCAGGCCGGACTGCCGTTGACCATCACTCGGATTCCAAATGACGTTCCGATGGTTTGCCCGTTGCAGGCCGTCACGCTCAGCGACGGCACTGCCCCGATTAGCTGCGGGGTTGGAAATGTTGCGATTCCAACGGTGGTCCAGATCACAGTGGCTGACAACACCGGGCGTTTTGCAAATTTCACCGTTACTGTAGTGCCCCAAGACAACATCTCCGACGGCCTCAACAAGGTCTCGGGCGACAACCAAGATGTGGCTCGGAATTCCACATTTCCTATGCCTCTTGTGGTGAGCTATCTTGTCGGCGGCATACCGCAACCAGGCGCGAAACTCACCGTAACGACGAACGTTAGCTCGTTGGTTTTCTGTCCGTCATTTGTGCTCACCGACGAGAACGGCCTGGGAACCATATTCTGCTCGGCCGGTCCCGCCGGCGGCGACATCTTCGTCAAGATATTCGTCACCGACCCAGAAGGTCAAACCCTGCCGGCGCCGTTCGACGCGAAGATCGTTCCCAACGGACCAAATTTCGCAGCCGACTTGAAGCTTCTCAGCGACGACGCGCTCGAGGGCACGGTCGGGGATACGCTCGTCAACGCGATGGAAGTTGCCAGCGTCGATGGCGACGGAGATCGCATCGGAGGCGTAACCGTCTTTTTCTCGTCAACAGAAAGCGTGGTCTTCAGACCCTCGGTTGGCGTCACGCGAGGCAACGGCACTGTCGAGGCGACATTAACCCTCGGTTGCCCAGGCCGCCGAGGCACCGTAAGCGCGGGGTTAGTCGCGGGCACGCCTGTCATCACGATTCCGCTGCGCATCAACTCGGGCCCACCTGACCAAATGATTATTGACCAAGGTGACGGCCAACGCGGCGCCGCCGGTGAACGCCTCGACGATGTCGCTCTAGCAGTCAAGATTACCGATCGCTGCGGTGCCCGTCTACGTGGGGTCCCAGTGGGGTGGAGAGTGGAACCGCCCGACGCAGCCTCTCTCGAAAGTACCGTCAATGCGACCGATGGCCAAGGCCGTGCCTCCACGTTGGTCCGGCTAGGAAGCCGGCCAGGTCCGTTTCAGGTCATCGCCACTTCCGGCGAAATGAGGCAGACTTTCAATCTGACGGTCACTGCTACGCCCTCAAAGCTAGTGGCGATTGGCGGTAACGAGCAAAGCGTCCCGATCGGCGCCGAAGCGAGCGAATCTCTAGTCGTCGAAGTCCAGGCCGACGATGGACAAACAATCGAAGGCGTAGGCATCTCGTTCCTCGTCGCCCAGGGCGACGGAACAGTCACCAACCCCTTCAGTCGGACCGACGCCCAAGGCCGAGCCTCGACCGGCTTTCTTGCCGGCACCACCGCGGGACCAGTCCGCGTGCTGGCAATCGTTACGAATTCACAATCTCTCTCGCAAAAGCTTGCGACCATCAACCAAGCTCCAACCATCCTTGCTGAATTCAATCTGCGAGTCACCGGGCGCGCCCCGCTCGTCTCAAGCCTGAATTTCGTCAACGCGGCCAGCTTCCAACCTGGCTGGGTACCAGGAAGCACGGGCACAGTCTTCGGCGTCAACCTGACGGACGCCTTGGACGGAGCAGTGGTCGCCGGGCCCGCGCCATTCCCGACCGAACTGCTTGGTGTAAAAGTCAGCGTAAACGGAATTCCCGCGCCGATCCTCGGCGTCGCCAACGTCAACGGGCAAGAGCAAATCAACATCCAAGTTCCCTTCGAAATCCCCGCGCCGTCCAGCGCCACCGTGATCCTAGAAAACAACGGCACCGCGGTAACTGTCCCAGGCGTTGCCATCGAAACAGCCCAACCAGGAATATTCGAGGCGTTTTTGGACGGTAGATCCCAAGCCGCCGCGCTACACGCGGACTTCAGTCTGGTCACAAAAGCAAACCCGGCTCGTCGTGGCGAAACGATCCTGCTGTTCCTGACGGGCGTCGGCCCATTAGCGACACCGGCTGCCACAAACGAAGCCGGCCCGGTCCCCGCGCGCCAGAGTATTTTCGGCGTTGCAATTGGGCTCGATCACGCCGGCATGGCCAACTCCGGCGCGTTCTACGCCCCCGGTCTAGTGTCGGTATACCAGATCAATTTTGTGGTCGGTGCGGAAGTCCAAGCGGGGGACCGCGTTCTCAACGTGGTCGTTCAAGGCGTCTCGAGTCCCGAAACCGTACTTCCAGTCGAATAGGGCGGCAGGACTTCAGCCACGCCAAAATGCTACGCTGACCCCCTTGCAGTATCTGCTTGACAACGGACTGATCCTGTCTATGACCGCCGTCTATTTGGCGGCTTGCCTCGGAGTCGGCTGGTACTTCAGCGGCCGTGCCTCGAAGGGTGTCAGCGAATTCTATGTAGCCAAGCGCGAGATCCCCGGTTGGGTCGTGTCACTGGCGTTCTTCTCTACGTTCGCCAGCACCAATACCTACATCGGTCAGGCCGGTCAGTCATTCAGCGCCGGGCTAAGTTGGGCCTGGGTCGGAGTCTTTTGGACCGTCTTTTGCATGATCTCGTGGCTGCTGCTCGGCCCCCGCCTTCGTGACCAAACCGCCGGGCTGAAATCGCTAACGATCCCCGACTACTTTGACTTCCGCTACAAGAGCCCACTATCGCGAGCGATCCGCGTTCTCGCAGCGGTAACGATACTATTCGCCACAATCTGGTACATGGCCGGCATCGCCAAGGGTTGCGCGCATCTGCTCGAAACCGTCCTCAACATCCCATACTCGTGGGGCGCCGCCATCATCATCATGTTCACCTGTGCCTACACCGTGATGGGCGGCATGTACAGCGTTTTGTGGACCGACGCCATTCAGGGAATGATGATGCTCGTCGTTGCCGTGATCATGTTTGCGGTTCCATTTGTATACGTAGGCGGTGTCGCCGAAATGATGACTCGCATCAGCGAAGTCTCGCACGTCACCGCCGGCGGAGAGCCAATGGGCAACGGCCTCGTTACGTTCTGCACGCTCGTCTCATTCACGTACATACTCGGAATCGGTCTAGCGGTGGGAGCGAAACAGATCGCGGAACCCCGCTGCCTGGTCCGCTTCTATTCCGTCGACAACGCGGAGGGCATGCGTTTCGCGATGATCTGGACTCCCGTATTTCTAGGCATCTCGCTGATTTGCGTAATGGGCCTAGGAGCCCTGGTCCACGGCATGGCCACCGAACAAGAGGCCGCCTACCTGATCAACCACACCGACGAAGTGGTTGGCTTCATGCTCGCGAAGTTTGACAACGCCTGGGTCAGCGGAATCTGCATCATGGGCTTATTCGCCGCCGGGAATGTCGTCGCTGGCCTCGGTCATGCTGATCGTCGGCACCGCTGCCGTCGGAGACATCTGGAACGTATTTCGCCCCCATGCGAGACGAGGCGGTCGTCAGCAACACAAAGTGGGCAATCGTCCTCTACTCGCTAGTTGTATTCGCCTGCACGGTCTTCCCGCCGGCTGGAATCGTAGAACTTACCAGCTTCTCGGGCGCGGTGTTCGCAGCCAGTTTTTTCCCATCAATATTCGGCGGCCTCTACCTCAAGTGGGCAACAGGCCACGGCGCCTTTTGGTCGATGCTGATCGGCATGGTAAGTTGCGTCGGCTGGCGCTTTCTATTCCGATTCGAATATGAAAGCCTTCGCGACGTCCATGAGATTATTCCGTCGTTTCTCTTGTCTTTCGTGGCATTCGTCGTGATCAGTAAGCTAACCTCGTCTAAGGCTCCCGACGAAGAGCATCTGAACCTGGTATTTGGGTAGAGCACTGAAAATATGACAACGACACGAAGACAATTCTTGAGCGCGGCCGCGGGCTTTGGAATAGCCGTCAACTTAAACGGGGCCTCGGGCTTATTCCACGCCACCTCGATTAATCACATGTCGCTGACGGTCCCTGATCCTCAAAAGGCCGCTGCGTACTACTCCAAGCTTTTAGGCACGCGGGTCATTCGCGATATGGGCGAGCGTGGCCAAATGCACGGCCTACAGCGCAACTACCTGGCGCTCTTCAAGGGCGACAAGGCCGAATTTAATCACTTTTCTCCAGGCGTCGACGGCCACGACGAGGCCGCCGCCGGCGCCATCTTAAATGAGCACGGCTACGAACCGTTTGAACGAGCGGCAAACATCTGGGCCTGCCTAGACCCCGACGGCAATCAGAATCACATTTCCGAAACCATGCGCCGCGAAGACGAAGTCGCTGCCGCGCTCAAAAAGAATCCCAACCCCGACTCCATTCTGCATGCGATTGATGTCAACCACGTCGCCCTAAACGTCAGCGATATCGGCCGCTCTGTCGACTGGTACCAGAAATTGTTGGGCCTCACTGTCGTCCGGCGCAATGACAACTCTGCCTTTCTCGGTCTCGGCGAAAATTTCCTGGCATTGTTCAAGAGCAACAACCCGGGCGGCGCATCACATTTCTGCTTTTCCATCGATGACTACGATCCCAAAGAAGTGACCTCGAAGCTGGCAAAGCATGATATCCATGCCAGACAAGAACAAGACCGTCTGTACTTTGAAGACCTGAACGGTCTCACCGTACAAGTGTCGGAAGAGGGACATCAGCCCTAAACTGCGGTTCTCACCACATCGTTCTCAATTTCTGTCTGGACCTTGATCGGGTTGTGATACCCTTCGTGCGTCTTTCATGAGCCAATTGCAGCGACGGCTTGGCGTTCTCAATGCCACCACGATCAACATGGCGAACATGGTCGGAATCGGCCCGTTCATTGCCATTGCGCTGATTCTTAAGACTCTTGGTGGGCCTCAGGCCTATCTCGCTTGGGTTGTGGGTACCGTCATCGCGATCGCCGACGGCATGGTGGTCGCGGAACTTGGGGCGGCGCTGCCGGCTTCAGGCGGGACCTACGTTTTTCTGCGTGAGGGTTTTGGCCCAAAGACTTGGGGACGCATGCTTGCGTTCCTTTTTGTTTGGCAAGTGCTTTTTGCCGGACCGCTTGAGATCGCTAGCGGCAATATCGGGCTCGTGCAGTACATGAGGGTGTTCTGGCCCGATATGTCGCCGCTCGATGGGAAGCTGCTTGCGGTTGGGATTTGCGTATTCCTGATCTTCGCGCTCTATCGACGTGTGGACGACATCGCCCGCGTCATGTTCTGGCTATGGGCCGTGATGCTGGTCACCACAGGCTGGGTGATCGTCACCGGCATTATGAATTTCAATGCTGAAATCGCATTTGATTTACCGGCGGACGCGTTCACATTCGACTTGGCGTTTATTACTGGGCTTGGCCAAGGTTCCGCCGAGGTGCTGTACCTGTTCCTGGGTTACTACCAAGTTTGCTATCTGGGGGCCGAAATTCGCGACCCTGGGCGCACCATTCCGCGGGCGGTGTTCTATTCGATTTTGGCGGTCGCCGCGATCGACATTGCAATTTCGTTTAGCTTCATCGGCGTGGTGCCTTGGCGCGAGGCCATGGAATCTCAGTTCCTGGGCGCCACGTTCGTAGAGCGGGTTTATGGGCCTTGGGCCGCGAAGGTGCTTGCGGGCTTGATCGTCGTGACCGCGTTCGGTTCGATTTTCGCGCTGCTGCTGGGCTACTCTCGCGTTCCTTATGCGGCGGCGAAGGACGGAATTTTCTTTCGTCAATTGGCCGTGCTGCACCCGACGAAAGAGTTTCCACACCGCTCGCTGCTGCTGATCGGAGCGGGTGCGATTATCGCCAGTTTCTTCAGCCTCGACAACGTCATCAAGGCATTGATGGCGGCGCGTATCTTGATTCAGTTCATCGGACATACCGTCGCACTGTTTTTGATACGATCGCGGCGCCCAGATATCGAGCGGCCATTCAAGATGTGGGCCTACCCGCTGCCGGCTGTGATTTCGCTGGTGGGCTACCTGTATGTCTTCTTGTCACTCGGAATCTGGTTTGTGCTGTTTGGTGTTGGCACACTGCTGCTCGGCGCGGTTGTTTACCTTGCCGTGGCAAAACAACAACGAGAGTGGCCGTTCCACAATAGAAGTTAGACTGGGCTTGGAGATCGATTAATGCGTGGGTTCCATTTACTATTGATGATTGCTATGACACTGGCGACTACACTTGACGCGGACGCTGAAATTCGCGTGATTGCCTTTGGCGCTCACCCCGATGATTGCGACATTCGCGCAGCCGGCTTGGCCGCAAAATACGCGGCGGCCGGCCACAAAGTGAAATTCGTGTCCGTGACGAATGGCGATGCGGGCCATCAGTCGGAGGGCGGCGGAATGCTCGCCGCGAGGCGACGAGCGGAGGCTGAGGAGTCCGGGCGCAGGCTCGGTATCGAATACGAAGTTCTCGACAATCACGATGGCGAACTGGTGCCGAGTCTTGAAGTTCGCGTGCAGGTGATCCGCAAGATTCGCGAATGGAACGCGGACATCGTGCTTGCCCCGCGGCCAAACGACTATCATCCGGACCATCGCTACACGGGTGTGCTGGTGCAAGATGCGTCGTACATGGTGACCGTGCCGAATCTTGTAACCGACACGCCGGCACTTCGAAAGAATCCGCTGTTTTTGTATTTCGCTGACAGATTCAAAACGGCCTCAGGAGTTTCGGCCGGACATCGTGGTGTCAATCGACGACGTGATTGACAAGAAGTACCTAGCGCTCGATTCGCACGTTTCACAGTTTTTATGAGTGGCTACCCTGGCACGCCGACACTCTCGACCAAGTTCCGCATGGGCCGAAAGAGCGCTTGGAATGGCTGAAGTCCGTGCGTAGAATCGGCATATCGGATAGCTGGAGAGAAGCCGCGCGTAAGCGTTACGGCGCGGCTGCCGACGAGATTCAGCACGCCGAGGCATTCGAAATTACCGAGTACGGCCTTCAACCCAGCGAGGAACGACTCCGGGAACTGATGCCGTTTTTTCCCGGAGTGAATCACGCGAAACGCCGGCGCGAGCGATTCGCTTTAGAATCTCGAGCCCCTCATCGTCAGCGCCCTTGTCGAAGTTTTTCGCGGTCGTTGTCGGTCGCGTTTGTCACGTGCACAACTTCGCCGATTTGAAGATGTCGCGCCTGAGCAAACGCGAAACAACGAGGCGGCTTGCATCTCGACCGCTAGGATTCCTTCGTTAGCGTGGTTGAGGATTTGACTCGCCGTTTCTCGATAGGGTGCGTCGGTTGTCCAAACCGCGCCGCGAGTTACCGGCAAGCCGGCACCGACGAGCTCTTCCGCGAGAACGCCGGCGAGCGGCTCGGGCGCGTTGACGTAGCGGCCGGGCTCAACGTAGTGCGTTGAGGTGCCTTCGTCGCGCAGCGCTTTCGTGGGGACCACGAGACTCGGCAACGCCAGCTCGTTACTCACCCTACCGGCTGATGAGAGGCCAACGATGACCTCGGCGCCAGAGACGGCCATCTGTTCGGCGATGAGGACGGAGTAGGGTCCGCCAATCGTGCGGCCCACGATGCCGACCTCGATGCCGGCGGACGTCCGAGTACCTGCATCGCGGTGTGAAAACAGGGCCCAACTTTCTGACTTTGTCGTTAGCGCGGCAGCCTCGAGCGCGTCGACCAAATCGCCGTCAAAGTCGAGCACGCAGATGGAGGGGATCCTGGCGGGAATGGAGCTGTTGAGAGCTCTGACGGCGTCGAGCAGTTCTTGCGGCCGGAATTCGGTTGGTTCGTCGAGCGGATGGTCGAACAATGGTGATTGATCAATCGGTTTCACGGAACTGACTTTCTTGGGAGCTGACCCTAGTCGCCAGGGCGGAGTGGCGCTAGCGGAGTGCGCAGCAAATGTGACAGCCGCTGCTGAGTATTTTCGCTTAACCCCACAACTCCATATCGCAGTTTCGATTTGTCCACTTGCCCTCGGTAGGACTGAAACAGGCGGTCCCAGACGGAGAGGCACGCTGGCGTAGTTGGAATCCATTTCCACGGGCTGTTGCGAGTGGTGGATCTTGTGCATGTCCGGCGAGACGATAAGCAAGCGCAACAGGGGCGTCGGATCGGCCGGGAAGATTAATGTTGGAGTGGTGGAACTGCGTGGCGATTCGCAAAAAGCATGTCGTAGATCAGCAGGGGACCCCAAGGGAAGACCGATCAGCAGAATGAGGGGTAGCCTCACGAGGCTAGAGATAGCGACCTCACCGACGTGGAATCGCACTGCCGTGGAGACGTCCATCAGCGGGTCGCTGTGGTGCGTCCGATGAAAGCGCCAAAGAAACGGGATCACGTGGTTGGCGCGATGCCAGCCGTAAGTCCACAGATCGAGGCTCACTAGGGCGAGGGTAGCTGTGACAAGCGGCGGCAGCTGCGCCCAGTAAAGTACTCCGATACCTTCGGTTCGCGAGTAGAGGCAGACTGCGACGGTGGCCGCGGCAAAACACCGCTGCCGTCGTCAGCAAATTGATTCCCCCTAAGGCCAGGTTTTTTAGAGAATGAGAGACGCGGCCGGACGCGAAATTCTGGAATGGCGCAAACGACTCCCAGGTCCACATCAGCACGAAGGTTGCCGCGGCCACTATGAAGTTCAAGTACTCGATGTCGAATAATCGCATACCGGCCCGCGATCATCTAAGTCGTGCGGTTTGCATCGGCAATTCGACGGTTGAAAATCAACAGTGCAACGAGCACAATTGCTAGCTGGAAGAGCACAGTGCCAACGTTGAATACATTGTCTGCGTTGAATGGATTCAGCCATCCCGCGGGGTCGTCTTGCCACGATTGATAGAGCAGCCAGATGAAGAGTCCGGCCGCCTCGACGGGCACGAGTATCGAGATAACGAAGTCCCACCAACGGCCTACTTTGACGTCGGAGTATTGGTGGTTGATGTAGGTTTCCCGGAATTTCCTGGTTCCATGGCTCACGATTGCTAAGGCAAAGAACAACCCGGAAAGCATCAAGGCAACGCCCCAAACCCAATCTTGATTTTCGAGAATTTTCAGCGACAGAGCGGATGGGATACCAAGCAGGAAACCAACGACTGCGACGATACGAATCGCGATTCGCCGATCGATGCCACAGTCGCTTAGAGCGCGCGTTGATACTTCGACCATGGCTATCAAGCTCGTAAACGCCGCGACCGCCAACGCTAGGAAAAAAATGAAGAGGAAGAACCCGCCAAAGGCTAGGTTTTTGAACAGTTGCGGCATCCAGATAAATGTGATTCCCGAATTGCCCTCGGAGAAGATCGTCTGCTGCATCAGTTGCGCTGAGAACGGAGTTCCCTGTCGAACTGCATCTTCTAGGCTGCCGAGGCCACGCAGCGATTCGGGATTGGCCGCCGCCTGCTCGATCAGTGGCGGAACGACCGAGAAGACTGTACATAGAATCATCACACCAGCGAAAAGGGAGATGACGTTATTGGCTATCGGCAGCACGAACGCATTCAAGGCAGTGTCTTCGCGCTCTCGCTGGTAGGCGGCGTAGCAAAGCACTAGGCCCCAGCCGGCGCCTGTGTCCCAGGCATTTTGGGTTAGTGCTTCGATCCAGATGCGGGCGCGTGCAAGCTCCGACCAGTCGACGCTGAAAAGGTAGGCCAGGCCGTCGGATGCTCCAGGCAAAGTGATGGCCCTAATAACAAGGACCGCTAGCAGCAAAATCAACGTTGGCATCAAGATGATGGCTACACGCTCGATTGCGCGCGCGCCGCGGGCAACGACGAACGCCGCGAACCCAATCATGAAAGCGTGCGGGACGACCGGCCAGGCCGAGTTCGTGAACTGCAGCCAAAATGTGCCGGGGGATGACTCGGGAATCTCTCCGACGAGTGCCGCGAGTGCGTAACGCGCGGTCCAGCCGGCTACGACGGAGTAATAACACATGATGCCGGCTGCTACGAAGACGCAGAATGCGCCCATCCAGGCCCAGCGCGGTCCCATGAAATCAACGAAGGAACGGATTGGGCCGGAGCGCGTCTTGCGTGCCATGCCGAACTCGAGAAGGATGAGCGGAATCGACCACAAGAACAAGAACGTGACCCAGGCAACTAGGAATTCACCACCGCCATTTTTTGCCGCGATGCGAGGGAATCGCCAGATGTTTCCCGTGCCGACTGCCATTCCCAGCATGGCCAGCATCATGCCTAAGCGCGAACCGAAATGTTCTTGTTTCATCTTGCTGGCAAGGCCGGACGGAAGGTCAGAGTCGCATCGCCGCTAAAAACCGGTCGAGCCGAGGAACTCGAGGAAGCGCCGGGCGTAGCGATCCAGGTTCTGCTCGCTGCCTCCTCCTAGGATTGGCGAGCACATCTCGTAGGCGACGCTTCCGTCGAATCCTCCAGAGACGAGCGCGCCGAGGAACGCTCGGTAGTCGATGAAACCATCATCGATTTCGACGGCCTGCGAATAGGGTAGTTTGGCTTCATAGTTAATCACTTGCGAGTCATATTCGAATCGCGGTCGGTGCTGATAGTTCGCGATCGTGGTGTGAACTGTCATTGCCGCCATGACTCTTGCGGCCTCGTCGATATCCGATCCTTGCAGAGCCGGTGCCCAAGCGTCAAAAAGGGCCTTGCAGTTGGGCTTGTTGATTGCTTCGATGAGATCTTTTTGGGCCCGATAGTCGGTTGCGATGTCGTGGTGGTTTTGCACGCCTACTGTTACTCCGTATTCGGCTGCTCGGGCGCTGCATTCGTTGAGGCAGTCGACGATCAGATTCCATTGGGGTAAATATCCGCTCGCGGGGTGCTCGTATCCGGTGAAGACGCGGACCAGGTCACCGCCGAGTTCAGCCGTTAGCCGCGCGAGGTCAGTCACGTGCGAGATTTGGATTTCGCGCATCGGGACTTCACTATGTTCTAAGTCGGCGGTGAAGTTGTTATAGCCGGCGACGATGATCTTCTCGAAGCCGTGCGCTTCCATTCGCTTTCTTAGCGCGCTCAGGTCGCTTGCGTTCCAGTCGAGCGCTGAGAGGTGCGGGCGTTTGGCGCCCAGCATCACGCCTTTGTAACCAAGATCCGCGGCCTTGTCGACGAATTGCTCGACCGACAAATTGGCTTGGCCCCATGAGCCCGAGTAACTTACCGAAAACAGGACCGGTGTCAGGCTCATGAGGTTCCTCCGAGATCGTACATTTTCTCCTCGTCAACTACGTAAATCAGATCAAAATCGCTCGGTTCACGTTTGCGGCGAGCAAAACCGCCGGTCCGGCCGACGACTTGAATTGCAGCGGAGTCGCTTGTCCAGCGCATAACAAATGAACGCCCCGAGCCCTCGTCTGCCTCGCGAAGGCTGAGTATCGCCCGCGGCTCGCTCTCATCATCGACCCATACGTGAATACTGTAGTATCCGGCCGCCATCGCGCCCGAGCGTAGTAGCACCGCGCGGCTGCCGTCCGGCGATGGGACCAGCGTGTGACCGGGCATGACGAAATTCCATTGTTCTGCAGCCGGATCGTAGACGTAAAGTGAAGCTTCCGGCCGTTTGGTCTCGTCGACCCAACTCGAAATGTATCGCCGAATTTTCTGAGTCGCCGAGACAGCCCAAGGATCCCAGCGTTCGTACAGCACTTGCCGACGCAGAATACGCGGGCGGGTGAGCGTGTGGGCCGTTTCGAGGGACAACTCGCTGATGCTCGAGTTTTCGCGCAGATAGAGGTGCTGTCGGTCGGTCCACCGGTCTCCCTCGGCTGTCAAGTAAACAGCTTGGTCAGAACCAATATACGACTGGCGGATCTTGCCCTCAAACTGCGCGTCGGGCGGAGGTTGTAAGTCGGTTGCGTCCGGGAAATCGCCGCTCGGCCTATCCGCCAATTCAGCCGCGTAGCGCCGAATCAGCTCCGTTGGCTCGTGTCGTTCGGGGTCGGCCTCTTCAAGACCCGATCCCCAGGCCCCAGGGCCCATAACCGCGATGCAACTCGCGTGAAATGCTAGCGCGGGAAAAAGCACCGCGGTCATTACCGCAAACACCCAGCGCCTGTTCTGTCGGGTACGTTTCATAGCGGTCGTACTTGTTTCGGCGAACGACTAGGTCGTGCCAACTCGCTCGAGTTTCGTTGGCGCGTGATGGTTGACAGGGCCGTTTCCCCGCCCCAATCCCGGAGCCGTTCGAATTGCCTCGGAGATAAAGTGTTTTGCCTGCTCGACTGCTTGTGTGAGGGTCAACCGTCGAGCGAGCAGCGCTGTAATCGCGGCCGACAGTGTACAACCAGTGCCATGAGTGTGAGGGGTATCGTGACGCGGTGACCGAAAAGTCCGTACTTCGCCGCCGCTCCACAACAGATCGACAGCCTCGGATGTGAGATGGCCTCCTTTTACGAGAACATTGCGGCATCCATGGTCGGCGATACGCTTTGCCGCCTGTTCCATCGTGGCTAGGCTGTCGACCTCTATTCCTGCCAACACCGACGCCTCGTGTAGGTTGGGTGTAACCAGGAAAGCGTATGGCAGTAGATAGTCGAGAAAAGCTTGCGTGGCGTTCTCGGGGATTAGCGCTTGACCATGGGTGCTAATCATGACCGGGTCTACGACGACCGGAATCGTCATGTGCTCAACCCGGGCGCCAACCGCGTCAATGATGGCGACGCTGCCGAGCGCTCCTACTTTCGCGGCATCCGGCGGAATATCGTCAATGACCGCCTCAAACTGGCGTTCAACAATCGAGGCGTCGAGCGGCAGGACATCCGATACAGAGACGCTGTTCTGAACCGTCACCACGGTCAGAACCGAAGTTCCATAAACTTCAAACTGGTGGAATGTCTTGAGGTCTGCCTGGATGCCGGCTCCCCCCGAGGGATCGGACCCAGCGATTGTGAGGGCGACAGGGCGCATCGGCGGCGACGCTCCATTTTACCAGCCGGACTTGATGCTAATCCGGTCGAATGCGCTGACTGCCGTCGACGCGTCAGTTTCCGCAACAACAGGGCCATGGGATCATAGCGTTAAGATGGCGTCGTTTCGACATCAAAGGGCGGAAGGGTCTCTGAAACGGGAAATCACCAGAATCCTTACTGAAGAGATCAGTGACCCGACGGTAGTGGGTGTCTACGTCACTAAGCTTGACCTTTCACCCGATAAGCAGTCAGCTCGAGTGTTGGTGTCGAGCCTCGAGTCAGGCGGCGGACAGGATCCGCCCGATGATGCCATACGGGCGCTCCAACACGCCTCGGGTTTTATTCAACGCAGTCTAGGCGCGCGCCTAAAGATGCGGAACGTTCCCCGGTTGCGCTTTGAACACGATCGAGCGAAGCAGGCTGAAGAGCGGGTCGATACCCTTTTGAAGCGCATACGGAAGCGTTCAAGCGGCGGCGGGACTTTGATCCTCGCCTGCATGCTTTTCGCGACGTCGACACACGCGGAACAGAAGCTAGAGCGGTTTGAAGCCGCAACCGATGTCATGGGGAGTGAATTTCGTATCGCTTGCTACGCCCCAACGACGGCGCGGGCGGCAGGCGCTGTGACAGCGGCATTTGGTGAAGTTCAGCGTATTGACGATTTCCTCAGTAACTACAAGCCCGACAGCGAGCTGAGTCGAATCAATCGCGAGGCGCACGATCGCGCTGTTACGATTTCGACGGAGATGAGCGATGTTCTTGAAGCATGCAAGCGCTATCACAAGCTCAGCGATGGAGCGTTCGACATCACAGTGGGTGCGCTTGTCGAGAGTTGGGGGTTTTTTCGCGGGAACGGCAAAATGCCCAACCGGTGGTCGATCTGGCTTGCGCAACGTAAGGTCGGCTCGCAATATCTAGAGATAGACCGCGCAAGTCAAACAGTGCGATTGCTTCGCGACGGCCTGAGTCTCGACCCGGGCGGCATCGGTAAGGGCTACGCCGTTGATCGGGCCGCCGCGGTGCTGCGTGAATACGACATCGAGCAGGCGTTGATCAGTGCCGGGACGAGTAGTATCTATGCGTTAGGGACTCCGCCAGGCGGCGCGGGTGGTTGGCCGGTAAAAATTCGCGATCCGGGGGATGGGTCCAGGTCGGTTGCCGAGGTCCGCTTGTCTAATAGTTCTCTATCGACTTCCGGCTCAGACGAGAAATTCTTCGAGATCGACGGCAAGCGTTATTCGCATATCATCGACCCGCGAACGGGCCGCCCTGCCGAGGGAATGCGGTCAGCATCGGTAATCTCTTCGCGGACCATCGATAGCGAAGCGTGGGCCACCGCGATTTTTGTGAATGGAGCCGAGTGGACGCGAAAAAATCGTCCCGCTAATTCACGGATATTCTTGTGTCCTGTCGACGAAGCTTGTGGCTGGCTCGATTAGCGTAGCTGCGACGAGCTCTCAAGAGCGTCTGGAAGAGCAAGCCAAAAAAATAGGGATGGCCATATGCGGCCACCCCCTTTTGATTAGAAGGAATTGTTCGTCTCGACTACGCGGCTGCGGCAATCGTGACGAGGCTTTCCATCTTGCTGAAGATGATGCTGATCTGGTTCGAAATGCCAGGAAGGATCGCACCGGCGGCGACGGCAACAAAGCCAGCCAACAGAGCGTACTCAACCATGTCCTGACCTGTTTCGTCGTTGGTCAGACGAATGTAAAGCTTTTGCAACTTATCCATTTATATTCTCCCGTTCTCTCTTTCTTGTTTGAATGTACTGGTTTCATCCAGCGACACCCCCAGCATGAGCCCCGAGCACCGTGACGGGATATGAAGGTTACACACCATTTTGCCGATGGCGTAAACCACTACTACCTTATAGGGGTTTAGATATAAGCCAACTGGTTGCCCGCTTCCAACTTATTGAAAAATCAGGGTGTTAAAGATGAGGAGAACTCCTAGGGTCGCACCTAGGAAATGGCCGACCGACAAGATGTCAGGTCGCGTGACCAAAAAAAATCTAATCGCCGGCTGAGCCGTGCGCGCGATTTGCCCGCGGAGTGATCGAAAGCGCCTGAGGATCGCGCCAAAAATCGATTGCCGACGCCTTGTGGACGCACGAGACTGTGCAAGCGGGTGCACACGACTTTGCGGACCCATAGGCTGCCCTAATATCCTCTACCGAGTACTGCTCCAGCGGAATTCCAGGGTAGCCGCGTTGTTGTGAGCAGAAGTGGACCAGGCCATCCTCGCAGATATAGATGTAGCGAGCGCCGGCGCGGCATTTCCACTTGTTGGTACGACCCTGTGCAAGGTTGTCTTGAAAGTACGTCAGGCGGCTGTAGCCGCGCTTTGATAGCGCCTTGATTCTCCGAAACACGCTACTCTCGGTTTCCGAGAGCGGCTGAAGCTGTCCACTACCGTCGTGGATGATTCCGACGGTGCTGGTAAACCCGAGTGCGAGGGCTCGTACAGCAATTTTGTAGGCGTCCTCCGGATTCGGGATGCCCCCTCCGACGACCGAATTGATGTTTACGTCGAAGTCGCCATACTCGGCCAGCATCTCAAGCTTGCGGTCAAGGACCCGCAGGCTTTTCATCGACGTTTCGTCAGGGTCGATGTTGTCGATACTGATTTGAAGGTATTCGAGTCCGGCATCGTTGAGTTCTTGAATGCGTTTGGGGCCAAGCAGATAGCCATTCGTGATGAGGCCGGCGATCATGCCGTGCGAACGGATATGGCGGAACAGATCGTCGATGGCGGGGTGCAGGAGTGGCTCGCCGCCACTGAGAGTGATGATGCTGACTCCTAGCGCCGCTAGATCGTCCGTTCGCTTCTTGAGTTCCTCGATCGGGACTGGGCTCGAAAAGTCGTCGTACTCGTTGCAGTAGGCACAGGCTATGTTGCAGCGCCTA
>CBDBHI010000078.1:0-7494 GCA_965205595.1 Bryobacterales bacterium
AAATCTGCTTCATAGCGTCCTCCTGCGGTTCTTCCGCACTCGGTAAACAGAGAAGCAAGGCTTTTTCTTTCAGCTACTCAGACAATTTTCTTGGGGACACCTGTGGAACACGGCGGGCGGATCGGAAAGGGGAGCTTCGCGAGTCTCGTACAGGAATGGCTGGATGAGGACAGTGTAGACGAATGAGGATGTTGGACCTGCGAGGCTTTGAACAGCTACAAAATTATCTACAGTGGGTCTCGGGCCAATCCGAAATCCCCCGTAAGCCATTGAAAACAATGGTGGGCGCGCCCAGACTCGAACTGGGGACCTCCTGCGTGTGAAGCAGATGCTGCCTCCGGGCCCGAAACGCTTGTTTTCAACTACTTACGTTTCAATGACTTACGGCGGACTTGTTGAAACCTGTTGAAACTTGTGGTTTCTGGGTGCTCTCAACAGCTACAAAATTATCTACAGTCCTCCTGCGTCCCCGGCACCGACCTGTCGTTCGACCACGGCCTTATCCGCATTGAAATGCGAGGTTGGCGAAGGGTAGATCGAGCCTTCCGGCATTCCTCAAAAGCGTGAATGTTCTTACCTCGGACGCAAGATGTGAGCACGACAGGTTGCGCCATCCGAGTGTCCAAAATCGCAGCTCTCCACCAGCCAGGGCCTCAGATGCAACGGTCCGAAAAGAACAAGTTGAGGTCCCAATCGGGTTATCGGACACTACGAGATGATGATGAGCGAACAATGGGAAGCGCTGAGCGTTCAAACGTACGGGTTGTCTCCCGACTTGTTTGTGCCGGTCGCGGCCGCTGACCTAGATGCGATCGAAACTTACGTTGGCAGAATCGATGCGCGAACTCCGGGTCGTAAGCGTGCTGTTAATGCGGTTGTCGTCACGGCTCCGCAACCAAAACGAAACCCTACCGTTCCGCTTTGGCACGGAGCCGAAGTCGACGGATACTATCGCAGTCTCCACCCGTCGAAACAGCTTTGGGTTCATGTCGATTACCAAGGATACAGGCGCGCGTGGCGTCGACTCGGCTTCCCCGACCTCGCCCCGGAGGTAATGTTAGATCACATCCGAAACCGTGCTGTTGTTCGCCTCAGCGGCTACCGGCACCCGTTCATTCGACTCTGTCCAGTGTCACGAGAAACGAACACGAGTAGCGGGCTCAACAGCGGCCAAGAAGGATTACACAAAGTCGCCGTTAAAACGATGAAAGACCAGCCGGCGAACGTTCAGCGACGGATGAAGCGGCGGCTCGAAGCTCCGATAGTCCTGGCGGATCCGGTTGATCTCACAAAAATGCTAGACATCCCTCCAGGGTTGTCCGAACTGCAGGGTGTGGCGGCGATGCTCATGGAATTCTACGCCACGAAAAACTGACGATCGTACGTCAAACACTCGATCGGCTCCTAAGTTGTTCTGTAGTAGTGAGTTGTGCTGATCGTCAAGAACACGGAGCATCGGTAGATTTGGGTTCCGAGACCGGCGACGTAACATGTTACATCGGCTACCTTAGAATCCCGATGGAGTTTTCGGTAGGCAGTGCGTCCAGCGAAGGCTGGCATGTTCAGCGGGAGTCAGTCCCACCGGGGTAAGAGTCAGAAGCCCCGTAGCTTGGGTTGCATGCGTGGAGGAAACGAAGCGGATGAAGCCAACCGACAAAGCCATCCTTGGGATGGTGAGCGAGTCGCCGGGCCGTAACGAAAGTGAACCCACAGGTGGCCTCGAAAGTTTTAGATCCGGAGGCCGAGCCCCCTGCCTACGGGTGAAGGCAGCATGGCAGGACGCAGACTGACCGAGGCGTTGTGTCACTCCGGCGGGGTGGTAGGGGCAGCACGGTGACAAGGACATGCTAAGCAACTGGAGAAACCCTCCTCGTCCCGTCGAGAAATTGGCGGAGCAGGGAAGCCGTATAACTGGCGAAACCAGGAAATCGGTGGAAGACGAGAGGGTGGCGGCTAGGTCCGTAGTAGTGAAGAAGCGGGGTAACGCCCGTGGAGCGAAGGGACCTTGCTGCACATGGGGTCTTGGTCAACACGGTGAGGCAGGGGCGAAATGATAAAAGCGTCCAGTAATCTGCAGGATCCTAGACGAGGACTATACGGCAAGAGGAAGGCGGAATGGCCTTGGCGTCATGCCCAGGCTTCGGATGGAAGCGGTGGAGTAGTCGATGGTGGGAGCGGACACTCGGATTTGGGTGTTGGTTCCACGAGCGTCGATGAAAGCGGCTCCGAACGGATAAGTCTCATAAATCTTGTCGCGAAGTGTGCAGGAGCGCGTAGTGCGGGAAATCCGCACGCTGCGTGCGAGGTGGCGGGAGCTGGAAACGGAGCCACGGACAAGGCTAAACGGGCACGAAGGGGGAAACCCCGGATACAGCCAAGCCAACGTCCTGACGGGCCACCGCGCCAGTTCCCGACCCGACCAGGTCTCGTCTGCCACTCGTACGGCGATTGACACGACTCATGGAACCTCGACTGGGACGTAGTCGTCGAGGAATTCCGCAGTGACATCTAGCTCTTCGCAAAGACGATCGAGCTCATCTTTGAGTTCGTTCACAACCTCGGCGTAAGCCGGGTTGCCATAGACGCTACTCATCTCGCTCGGGTCGCTCTCAAGATCGAACAGTTCCCACTCCTTGGTTGCGGTATAGAACAGCAGCTTATGGCGCTCGGTCCGCACGCCGTAGTGCAGGGGCACGCCGTCACCTTGGTAGTAGCGGTAGAACATTGACTTTCGCCAGTCGCCGGGTGTCTCCCCCCGGAGCAAGGGCCGCACGCTGCGTCCTTGCATGCCCTGGGCAGCGGGCGACCCAGCGTAGTCGAGCAAGGTCTCGGCGAAATCGATGTTGAGCACTATGTCGCTATTCACCGAACCGGCCTCGATCTCGGGCGGGTAACGCACGACGAGTGGCATGCGGATCGATTCCTCGTAGGCCATGCGCTTGTTGTGCCAGCCGTGCTCACCCAGAAAGAAACCCTGATCGGAGCAGTAGACGACGACCGTGTCGTCGGTAAGTCCCTCGGCGTCGATATAGTCAACGAGCCTGCCGACGCTGTCGTCGACGGCTTGCACCGTGCGTAGGTAGTCCTTCACGAACTTCTGATAGGTCGCTTCAATAGCCGCTTTGTCATCTAGGCCGTCGGTGTCGAGGGGCCCTGTCGCCCAGCTCTCGCGCTCCATTGTTGACTGCAACCCAGCGAGGCGATTGCGCGTGTCTTCCTGAACGGCTCGCGAGTGGCCGCTATGGTCATCCCAGAGATTGTCCGGTTCCGGGACGGTCTTGCCGTCGAGCATCGCTTCGTGGCGGGCGGGGAATTGCCAGGGGCTGTGCGGTGCCTTGTGATGGACCATAACCAGGAAGGGCCTGTTCGGGTCGCGAGCTTTCAGGAAATCGAGCGCCATGTCTGTGATCAGATCCGGCGTATAGCCTTCATACTGCTTGCGCGCGCCTCCCTCGAACATGACCGGGTCGACATAGGCGCCTTGGCCCGGAAGGACGTTGGGGACCCGGAGCGGAGCCCGAAGGGCGAAGCGCAGGACGATGTCCCCAAAAACGAAAGGAGGTGACCTGAAATCAATGACTTAGAGGCCCGTTTACAGGGGGGCCAAAATAAACCGCCGAAGTGGGCCAAGTGAAGTTGCCAAAAACAGTCGACATAGGCGCCTTGGCCCGGAAGGAGTCCAGTAGTCGAAACCCATGGGCGGATTCTCGACGTCGTTTTGGGAAAGATGCCACTTGCCTACCAGACAGGTCTGATAGCCATTTTGCTGCAGCATCCGTGGGAAGGTCTGCCGGTCGGTGGAGAATCGCATGGAGTTGCGCAGAAAGCCCGTCACGTGCCCGTATTGACCGGAAATGATCGCGGCGCGGCTGGGACCGCATATGGCGTTTACGGCGAAACAGCGATCGAAGCGCATGCCCTCGGCGGCGAGCTTGTCCATATGAGGCGTCTGGTTGCGATAGCTGCCGTAAGCGCTCATCGCCTGAGTGGCGTGATCGTCAGACATGATGAAGAGGATGTTGGGCTGACGAGCCTGAAGGAGAGAGGCGAAGCAGCTGCGGGTTGAGGGGGATTATAGCGTGAGTTGAGGTCGGCGGCTACAGCTATTTGTGGCTTCGTAGGGCGGGGTGAGGGGGATTGCATAAGGGGGAAGGGGCGGCAGCCCCAGTCCCCCTTTGCAGCCATCCCAGGCGAGACCCCACGGCCGTCTTCGGACGTGGGCCGGAGGAGCCGACAACGCCTCGGGTCGGGGCGTTGTCTAGCGCGTGCGCCAGCAGATCGCGAGGTCTTTGCAGACGCGTTGCAGTTCGTTGCGCTGAGCGTCGAGTTGCTCGGCAAACTCGGTGTCGGAACAAGTGTCCGCTCGCGCTTGGAGCTTCTTGAGCGAGCGATCCGCGCGCAGGCCGCGCTGCTCGGCGGGCAGGCTGAGCAGCTTTTCCCACGGCGTGCTCCACTCGGCGTACACCTTGCGCAACTTGCCGCGGCGGTCTCGGCGCTCGCTGGCGAAAGCGCATGGGCGATGAAAATTCAAGTACGGGTTGAGCCACTGGCGGTAGAAGGTGTCGATCGCCTGCGTCGCTTCCGAGGGCAAAAACTGGTAGCCCATCCACTTGCGCACCACCGCGCCGTTCTTGGTTTCGACCAAGGCATTGTCGTTCGAACGGCGCGCGCGAGACTTCGTAAATTCAATTCGCAACTTCTCGAGCAGTTTAGCGGTTTGATGGTTGACGAATTCGCTGCCATTGTCGGAGTGAAAGCCGCGAACGATAAATGGAAATTGTTCCAAAAGGCCTTCCAGCAAGGGAATGAGGTGATTTTCGTTGATGCGTTGGACGCAGCCGACGGCCTGCCACTGCGTCACTTCGTCGACCACATTGATGCTGTAGGCGCCTTTTTCACCTTCCTGTTCGGGCGAGTGCACGGTGTCGATGCGCAGGTAGCCCGGACGTCCTCGCGGCTCGGGTTGGCGGCGTTCGCCGATCGCCACGGGTGTCGGTCGAGTCTTGTCGAGATGCAAACTGTGTCGCCGGTAGACGGCGCGTTTGCGCAAGTTGTAGAGGTGTCCCACCGACAGTTCGGCAAGGCGTTCGAACTCCTTGCGGTTGTAGATTTGGAACTCGCGCTGGAGAATGCGACGCGTCGCCGGCCCGGAGAGACGTTGCTGTACTTGGTCGACATGCGCCAGGAGAACGATGTCGGCGCGGCTGTACTTGGTGGGGAAGCGGCGCCTTCGATAGGCTGTCGGCCGAACGCACTTTTCGCGCAAAAACTGCCCGATGAGGCGAGTCAATTGGGCGCGGCTTAAGCCGGTTAGCTTGCTCAGGAAGCGTCTCAACAATCCTTTAACCGAGCGCTTCTGGTCGGCATAATGATGCCTCTTCAGGACGCCTTCGACGAGCGCGTATTTATCCGCTCGACTTCCGGCCTGGAACTCGACGGACCCACACCCGTCGAGAAAACTCTCGATCTCATCGAGACTCACTGATTCGGCTTGCTGCACGGCGACTCCCATCGCCCGCAGTTTGCCTGTTCCTAATCGACCTTGCCCAAATTACCTCCAGGCTCATCTTGTGTTGGAATCACCCCTCCCTTCAGGCTCATCTTGTATTGGACAAGACGCTCGCCCCCTTCATCGCCGCTGGAGTGGCAGCCCTGGACCGTCGCCACCGCGCCCAGCAGCCCCGTGTGTATGAATTCTCGTCTGGATAACGACATTGTTAGTCCCCCTAGCATTCACAAACTTGGGCTAAAGCAAGAGCACGTAGTTGATCAGGTCGTCGAGTTCCTGCTCGGAGAGCTGCACATGGTCGCCGTGCAAGTTGTCGGGGTCGAACTGGGTGAAAATGCTCTTCAGCGTCGGCGCCCGCCCATCGTGGAGATAGGGCGCGCTGCGCCACACCTCGCGCAAAGTGGGAACGTCGAAGCGACGATTGTGATCGCCCTCGGTGTACGTTCCGACGGCGCGGTTCTCTTGGATGGTGAAGTAGTCGCCAACATGACACTCCGAGCAGCCGGCTTTCTCGAAAACGTGCTTGCCACGCTCGGCGACGGCGGTCGCGCCGGCTTGATGCACATGCGGGCTCGGCATTGGTTCTAGAGACGAGACATAGGCGACGATGGCGTCGGCGTCGGTCTTGGGCCGTGAGGCGAACAAGATCGTGCGGATCTCGAAGGCCACGCAGACTTCGAGTGACTCGAACAGCCCGGTCATTGTCGAGGGCGGCGTGCGGTCGGCGAACAGCAGGCTGCGAGTATTCTTCGTGTTGCCGATCCCGTCGTTGGTGAGATCCCAATTCAGGCCGTCGCTGCGACCTCCCGGATGGCAAGTCGAGCAGCTTTGCCAGCCCTGAAAACTCATCGAGGCGTCGTCAAACAACTCTTCTCCACGGCGCACCAGGCTTTTCGGGCCCGTGCGGCGTAGCTTCACGAGCCGGCTCTTTTCGATCGGTCCATCGAGCGAAATGACCTCCAACGTGCCGCCGAATGTTGATGTAGGAAATGTTGATATGCCAATGTTCATGGGCCTTTGAAGGCTGCTCGAAGCCGCTGTCCTTGGACGAGCGCTTCTTGTTCCATTTCGCCAACACACAGGCTTGGCTGAGCACGCGCCAGACGCTCGACGGACTCACCGCGACCTTGTCGGCGTCGAGCATCATGTAGCTCAGGCGGCGGTAGCCTTCGAGCGGATGCTCGCGATGAAAGTCGAGGATCGCCTGCTTTTCCCACTGCTCCAACCAGCGCTCGCGCGGGATCCAAGCGTTGTGTTCGTTGACCTTGCCGTAGCGTTTGCGCCAGTTGTAGAATTTGCTTGTCGAGATGTCCAGCCAGGCGACGAAACGCGCGCCGCGGATCTCGCTTTTGGCGGACCAGCGGCGCACGAAATCGACGACCTCATCGCGCAAATCGGGCGGCGCCCAAACGCCTGTTAGACCTCCCCAAGACTTTTTTTAAAGCGATATGCTCGGCCATCAACTCGGCCAACACTTCGTCCTTGCTCCGGATCTTCTTCTCGAGTTTTTCGATGCGTTGCCGCTCGCGGGCCGGACGGCGGCGGTTTTTGGGCTGGAAGGCGGCGACTCCGTTCTCGAAGAATTCCTTCTGCCGGCGGCAGAAGACGGTCGGTTGGAGACCGAGCTGCTCACACAGCTCCGAGATCGGCACTTTCTCGACCAAATGCCGCTTCAAGATCGCGACCTTTTCCTCCGCGGTATCGTTCCTGCGTTGCTTCTTCATTCGTTCGCTCCGCTATCTTAACGGCCGAACGCTTTCTTCCATTTCCAACCGAGGCGGGACATGTGGGGCTTCGCGCTTGTTGCCGCCGGTGATGGTTGTGACTCGTTGAGGTTTGTTCATGAGTAGAAGATTCGGCGGCGGTAGTTAGTGGGCGGGCGCAGAATTCTTCGCGCCAATCTTGCGTTATGCTGATCGGACTTGCCGCTTGGCGTGCGGCGAGCCTGAGAAAATTGGGTTCGTTTGGGTTCGTTTTTTACTCGC
>CBDBHI010000079.1:0-13853 GCA_965205595.1 Bryobacterales bacterium
CCGCTTGAGCCGATCTCGCGCCCTCAAGAACGGCCTTCAAAACAAGGGCCTGGACTAGATACCACACATTTTGAGATTCCAGCTCAAATGCCGATTCGTAGTGCCGCCGGGCTGTTTGAAGGGCATCGACGGAATCGAGATTTCCGGACGTAGAGCCGGCGTCTGCCGCGGGTGATTCGGGGCGCTCGGCTTCACGGTACAGCTCGGCCAGTCGCTTGTAGGTGCCGCCAAGTTCTGCTTTAATCCGAGGTTTCCGAGCCGGGTCCTGCTCGAACCGACTAAGATCTTGCAGATTCTCGATCGAGCTCTTCACCTTGCCGAGCACCTTCTTATAGCGCTCAGCGTCCTTCCGGCCCGGCTTGTCCCAAACCAACCCGTAGGCGTGGCTCAGTGCCGCTTTCATTCGGTGATGGGCGCGACGCACTCGCGCCTCTGCTACTTCTTCGTCGAATTCTTCGGGGAGAGACGCATAGGCCACGACGCTCGCCCAGTCGTGGGTATTCGCAGCCTTCGTCTTGAGCAACCTTCTTGTCCGATCGAGCGACTTTCGCGGATCGTCTCCGGCGATCAATCCCTCGTACAGCGTTTCGGTCAGGATCACCGAACCGGCAAACGAAAGCGGAAATTGGGACGCGACAACCAGCGGAATGCCCGACTCGTGCATGGCGTGAGCTACGCTCGCTCCGGCGCCGACGACGGAACCAGCGTTGCCGCTGTCGCAACTGGCCACAGTAACGACTCGCGGTAGCGCCAACTCGCCATCCCTGCTCGGAACTGGGCAGCGCAACAGCGTCGCCAGATTATCAGCTGGAACAACATCCGCTTTCTTCGGATCTCGCCGATCGTGAAATGCAATTCCGTAACCGTCATCGGCAGCTCGTTTGAACGGCACGCCGTGTGCCAGCAGGTGAATGTGGCTGTACTTCCCGGTCTGGGATTCCCGCTGAAGGTCGTCGATGGTTGCCTGCGGCAGAACCGTCAGAAGCTTGGAACGATGTTGCGCGCGCTCCGACGACGATTTATAGAAAGGGACCCACGGGTCGATGGCCCGGCGAAGAGCTTGTAAATGTGCCTTCCACGGCACGTCGGCGTAGGTCCCCGGCGACGCAAATGCGAACAAGATCCGCGGTTTGCCCGCCCAGCCAATCTTCCGCGGACGGACACGCCGAACTTCGCGAGTGATTATGATTGGCATCTCCGTCTGCAGAGTCAAGGGTTGGCCCGCCCCAGGACAGCCTTTCGGAGAAAGCGCCAATTCGAACGGCAGCAATGCCAGTTCGTGCGCGCTGTGCACCAATCTCAGATGGGTCGCGGCGGAACCCTCGCTCTTGGCGTCGGTCAACTCATGCACCAGGCCAGGCAGTTGTGAGAAGACTTCCATCAGTTCAACAGCAGTCTCCTCCAATCGAGCTTCGCGAGTGGAGTCGCTGTCCTTGTAGCGCAGCGAGCGCAATCGACTCATAAATCTTGAATGGACATAGGATATCTTGATCGATTCCGCAGTGTGGTCCCCGCACAAGCCCAAATATCGTGTCAGTGGCGAAAGCAACTGGTTGTTCGGGGGACCCTCCCGCAGAATCTCGACGGTGACGGTTCTCATAGTTACTCCGAGGCCGGTTCGGTCAGTTCAACGCCGTTGGCACCGATCGAGACACGCTTTAGGCTGGCGACAACGGACCCTTGGTTTCGTGCGATCTCAATGACGGCGGGTCGTTGCCATAGAAGCGATTTGCCATTGAATAGATTTTGATCATTCGAAAATTCCTCGACCGAGGCGCAGGACGAGAAAATTTCGTACACGCGTTTGAACTCGTCGTGCGACGCCATCATTTCATCAGTCAATCTGATCAATGGAACCCACGTCCCGCTGTTGAAATACTGTCTGCCGCCTCCAATCGAGATTGATTTTTCAAAGTGCGTATGGCCCGTGCAGACGACATCGAATCCGCCGACGTGCTCGACGACGCGTTTATAAGTCTCGTCCTCGTGCTGCCGGCTGAAGTCGATGTTCTTCACCAATTTCTTCAGCGTTTCGTACAAGAGTTCCGAGCGATCTTTGCCCCTCATCCAGTTCCAAATGCCGCTGACCGCGCCGAGCTGCGACGTCGCTTCGTCTTCCGCGAGCAGGTCGAGAGGGTCGCGATCGAGATCATCTTCGATCGAGTTCAGCAGCTCTTCCCCACTCAACTGACTGCCAGTGCCCGCCGAATCGAAAGTCTCTCCTAAGAAGGCGTCTAGTGATTCAGCGCCCTCGGCAGGCGTCTTGTCCAGGATCGACCCAACCTCTTCCTCTTCATCTCCCGACAAAAAACCTGTCCGTTTTCGCACCCGATCCCAACTGAGCCGCCCCACGACCCCGAACACATCCTGAAGCCTCGGTTTCTTATCGGGATCGAGCGCCAAGAGGGTCGGCACCACCGCTTTCGTTTGCGGCTTGAGCAGGTCCACGAAAGCGTATTTCTTTTTGATGTCATTCATCGCATCGACGACGAGCTTGGTGCCGGCATTGGGTGTCCAGGGGTCGACTCTGAGTCCACGGTTGAGGTCCCGGCCCTGGCGCCGCAGGACTTCGTAGTCGCAGACGTTCCACTCGTCGAACTCATTGCCATGAACGCAGAGCACGCTTGTATCGCCCACCGCGGCTGTATATCCAGTGCCGTCGAATGCCAGAGTAATCCGTCCTCGGGCGGCGTCGTTGCCACCTGAAAGCCGGTCTTTAAAGTGCTCGCGAACCCAGGGCAACGCCAACTCGAGGTCATGGTTGCCGAGATTGATCGCCAAGTAGCGGTTCTTCGTTTTGACAAATTCGGTGAGGGCGACGAATACATCGGCGAAGTTAGGGTCGTCGATAATGTCGTCGAGCTTGCCGACCGCCCCCTCGGGATCAAAGTACTTCGCCTTTTGGTCAGCGATGAAGTCCACTGAATCGCCATTAATAACCAGCGCAACTCGGCTGCGTTTGTCGCCCGCGGCCCTCGATCTTATAAACGCGGCGAGCAACTCGCCTTGGTTGAAAATTTGCTTCCAACCAGGACCTCCGATGTGCGGGTCGGAAATCACGTAAATTTCATCGAATTCGCGAGTGGGGGTCATCGCCGGCTATCCTCCCTGGCAGCCGTTATCGGCCGCGAGATAAAAATTGGTACGACATCAACACAAATGCCGCCACACAGAGTGCGTTCATTATGCCAAATGAATCCCCATTTCGGCAGGTAACGGCTTGGTGCCCGAATTCCGTGCGTCACCACTCGGGGCTTGGTTATAGAGGTGTCCGCGTTCTAACACCTGGTGTTCACAACGATGCCCGCCGCGTTGGCCGCCCGCAGCCCTTCGGCGATCTGGCCGCCGAGGTCGATGGAGCCATTGATCGACGGTCCCCCGATCTAAGGGCGATACTGGAACCACCATGCTCGTTCGTCTCGCAGCGGCATGATAAACTCCCGTTTAGGGTTGTGGGCGCTGCGTGCCCGCTCGTCGGCCCATCTTGCGGCTGAGACGTCCCTATAAAGGTGCCGAGCCCCGTGTTTCTTTCACTCGAAGATCGTCTTCGTGAAGCTGTATCAGACTTCGTCGCAACCACTTACGGAGTCACCGACGCCATCGTCGTCGAGCTACCACGTCAGCCGCAGTTTGGCGAAGTTGCCCTGCCACTCTGTTTCGGATTGGCAAAACAGCTTCGGCGGGCACCTAGGCAGATAGCCGAGGAACTGGCATCGACAATGCCTGCGATTCCTGGAGTGCAGTCGATCGAAGTGGCTGGGGGCGGGTATCTGAACGTTCGGTTCGAACGAGGCACGTTCGCGAGCAGCGCTCTCGCGCCGCCGGCGAAACAGCCCGTCGAGGGCTCGAAACTAATCGTCGAACACACCAACATCAACCCCAATAAGGCCGCGCATATTGGCCACCTGCGAAACGCGGTTCTGGGTGACACTCTGGTGCGGATGCTTCGCGCGCTGGGATACCTAGTTGAGACTCAGAACTACATCGACAATACCGGCGTCCAAGTCGCCGACGTCGTAGCCGCATTTCATTTCCTCAAGGGACAAGGCCCGGCGGATGTCGAAGCGCTGATTGCCGATCCGAACGTCAGATTCGACTACTACTGTTGGGATCTTTACGCGAACATTTCGAAGTACTACGAGGCAAACACTGAAGCTCTCTCGTGGCGCTCGCAAACGCTGCACGAGATCGAATCCGGATCCGGAGAAATCGCTGCTCTCGGCCGAATCGTTTCCGACGCGATTGTCAATTGCCACCTGGATACGATGCTGCGAATCGGGGTCGAATACGACGTCCTACCGCGCGAGAGTGAAATACTACATCAAGAGTTTTGGTCAACGGCATTTGAACTACTCAAACAAACGAAAGCAATCTTTTTCGAAGAAGCGGGTAAGAATGCCGGCTGTTGGGTTATGCCCGCCGAAAGTTTTCTCGACTCGAAGTCTGAACCTGAGCAGGATCCGCCGGACGCTGAGACAGCCGACGAAGACGCTTCCAAAATCATCGTTAGATCAAACGGCACGGTTACGTACGTTGGAAAAGACATCGCATATCAGCTATGGAAGTTCGGCTTGCTTCCGGGCAAGGATTTTTACTACAAGCCGATGCGTCAATACGAGAGTGGGCATCAGGTCTGGGTCTCTTCGCCCGATGACGACAGCGCGGCGGCATCGGCTGCGCCTCCCAAGTTCGGCTCAGGCAGCGATGTTTACAACGTTATCGACGTACGGCAGGCGTATCTGCAAGATGTCGTTCGCGCCGCGTTGCGATTGCTCGGATACCCGCGGCAAGCCGAGCGCTCGGTACATTTTTCGTACGAGATGGTCGCCCTTTCTCCGCGATGCTGCGCTGATCTCGACATCGAGCTTTCTGACGAAGATCGAGCACGGCCCTACGTAGAAGTGTCGGGTCGAAAAGGTCTGGGAGTTAAGGCTGATGACCTGCTCGACCGCCTGATCGACACAGCGAATTCTGAAGTGCAAGATCGGCATTCGGAACTCTCGCCTTCGGAGTGTAGATCGATTGCGACTCAGATCGCGGTTGGCGCCCTACGCTACTTCATGCTGCGATTCACGCGAACCACCGTCATCGCATTCGATTTCGAAGAGGCCTTGGCATTCGAGGGAGAGACTGGACCCTACCTGCAGTACGCAAACGTAAGGGCGGGAAATATATTAAGGAAGTACGAGAAGGCGAAAGGATCGCCACCGGAGCTTTCTACCGCCATCACTCCCGAAGTTTGGTCGAGGCATTTGCAGGACGAGAACCTTTGGCAGGTTGTGCTGTTAACCTCACGCTCGCAATGGGCGATCTCCCGAGCAATCGCCGCCGGGGAGCCCGCTCAACTCGCGCGCCACGCGTTTCTATTGGCTCAGACCTTTAGTAATTTTTATCATCAGTACCACATCCTCAACGAACCGGACCTCGAAAAACAGACCGTCCTACTCGCGATCGCCAAGTTTGTTCATGAGCAGCTAAGCTCGCTGCTAACGGTGATGGGAATCCCAACTCCGGACGTTATGTAGCGTGAATCGTAGAGCCTCTAAAGCCGTGATAGATTCGGAGCATTGATGCGCTCGTGGGCGGTCATCGACCTTGACCAACTCGTCGAAAATTATCGCTCGATCGCCAGAACTGCGGGCCGCGGCGTTACTCTGCTCAACGTCATTAAGGCCAATGCGTACGGCCACGGGAGCATCGAGATCTGTCGAGCGCTTGAACGCTCAGGCGCGACACATTTTGCAGTGACTAGCCTCGATGAGGCAATCGCTCTTAGGCAGGTCGGATCTCATGCAACGCTCACGATTTTGAGTGGCCTCGACCGCAGAGAAATTCCTAGCGCCGTCGAGCTGAAACTGCATCCCGTTATCAGCACCATCAAACAGCTAGAAGAATGGAGCCACTACGGTGAAACGCTCGGCCGCGCGCTGCCCTGCCACATCAAACTCAACACCGGAATGAACCGCCTTGGCATTGACTTCGACACCTCAGAACGCTCACTCCTTGGCGCTCTACAATCAGCCCGAGGGGCCGAGATCATCGGGATCGTAACGCACCTGGCATCGGCGGAAGATTTCGCGTCGAACTCAACTGCAGAGCAACTCGACCGATTTGCGAGCCACGTTGCAACGCTCCAAAGAGGCGGAATCAAGCCCTGCTACGTTCATGCCGCGAATAGCGCCGCACTGGCCTACCGAACCGAAGAGTTTTCCGCGTCCAGTTTGCAATTCACAATGGCGAGGCCGGGCCTAGCGCTATACGGCTATGTTGCCGACAGCATTCCCTCGGGCCGCCCGCCGAGCCTCACGGTGAGCCCAATCCTGGAATGGAAAGCTGCCCTCGTGGACGTCCGGCTAGTTGGCGCCGGTGCCTCCCTAGGGTATGGAGCGACGTTCCGCGCGGAACGGGATATGAGGGTCGGCATCGTCTCCGTTGGCTACGGAGACGGCTACAGTCGAATGTTGTCGAACCGCGGCTCGATGTCTGTCCGCGGCGCCGACTGCGACGTTGTGGGGCTCGTCAGCATGGACCTCACTCTCGTCGACCTCAAGGCGGCGCCCGGCGCCCAGGCCGGCGATGAAGTAACGATCATCGGGCGTGGCGCTAATGACGCCAGGAAGATCGCCAACCTTATAGAAACGATTCCATACGAGGTGCTGTGTCGGATATCGGGTCGGGTTGAGCGCCGCTATCAATCCGCGGCTAGTGCTCAATGACGAGCCGAACAGCGTTGCTTGCGACGTTATCCGCGTAGATCTTGACCTCGGCCAATCCAAGAATCACGGTGACCGGCAACTCCACTTCAACCACGTAGGTGCCGACATAACCGCCAGCGAGCTGCGAGGAGATAACTTTGAGTGGGGTTCCGTTCAACGACGCTGTCACTGTGGCAAGGGGTTTTGGAGCGTTTTGCAATGGCGCGGCAACCCCGGCGGGCCACGCTGGGCTCACTCGACCCAGCCCCGTGGCCATAATCAGCAACCGTGAGCCCGCCCTGGCAGGTCGATGCCATCCAATGATCGATCCGCTGCCGGCGTCGAGAACAAGCGGGTCACCGTCTTCGACAAATATTGCCGGCGAAACACGCATAAACGGAACGGACAGCTCCACTGAATTCGTGCTTGAGCGCAAATTTAGGCCCAGCGAATTGCCGGTTTGGCTGAACGGGATCTGGACTTGCGTCTCGTAAGCCTCCGCCGAAAGAATCGGAGCTCTTACACCGCCAGACGTGGCACGATCGGCCTTGATTCCTCGAATCGTAACCAAGCTGCCGGGCGCGGCCGGTCGATCCGATAGATCGGCTGCATTGAACGCTCTGATCGCCTGCTCTACGGCTGGCACTCTCGCTTGAAATACACCGAAGCCGGCTTGGGTAATGTAGAGTCTGCCCGCCTGTAGATCGAGCATCAAGTCGTCGACCGGACCCGCCGGAAGGTTGCCATTGAGATCAATCCATACCCCCGCCGGACCGGGTTTGTCGAGATCCACTCGACTATAGAAAACCCCGTCAGCGCCGGCAACGTACACAGCCTGTGCGGCGGGGTGGCCGGCGACGGACGCCCACTCGCCGCTCGGCAAATTGCTGCTGATATCGTCCCAGAATGTTCCACCGTTTGTGGAACGGACGACTTGCGTGCCGACTATCGCAACGGCGGCCATCGCGTTCTCAGGATCAACCCAAATCTGCCGGACTCGCTTGCCCTCAAAATTTTCGTACTTTAGACTCCAGTCTTGCCCGTCGTCACGAGATACCCAGATTCGGCCGTCCGACGTGCCTGCCCACAGTAGTCCGTTGCTCGCCAGCGCGGTCACAAAATGCTGGCGCGGATCGTCGCAGTCCCCGGTTGAGCAGGCGGTGAGATCAGGAGAAATCGCCTTCAGGCCGCGCCACACTCGATACGAAACCGCAAATCCCTCAGGCACTTCCGGCGACTTTGGCGCTCGTCTGGCCGCGTCGTCTCCGCCGAATCTAGCCGCTTCTCCGAGTCGCGACTGCCGCAGTTGCCAAAAACTCGCACTGCCGCTTCCCGAAAGATCGAGAGTCCCGATGGATTCCGCGACGATTCGCACGCCACCGGCGAACTCCGCCGGCGCGAATCGAGCGCTGGGGAAATTCGGCAAATTACGATTCAGACTGCCCCACGTCACTCCGCGGTCAAACGACTTCCAAAGGCCCATCGAGTTTCCGACAACAACTAGATTGGGGTCGAGCGGGGAGAACGCCATGCTCGATTGCCAGCTTCCGATCACTGAGCCCAGGCCGCCCGCAGTGAGGTTCGCCCAATTCTTTCCGCCGTCGGACGAACGCAGCAAGTCGTGGCCCAGCGAGTACGAGGTGCCCGGCCCGTAGGGGTCTCGTAGCACCTGACTCATAAGTTCGCCGCCGCCCGTTGTGCCCGCGAGGATGTTGCTAAAAGCCGAGTCCGGACCAAGTTCGCCGGGGCTCCACGTCCCCCCTAGGTCGGCGGTCGCCCAGAGCTTACCGGAACGCAACAGCACATAGAGCGTGCCTCCGTCAGCGGAGAACCAGGTCTTCGCTACAGCCGAGCCCACCGGACCCGCAAGCCCGAGTTCGATACCACGCGCACCGACAGACCGCCACAGCGTTTGTTGAGCGGACGCAGGTAAACACAGGGCCACCGCAATCGCGAAAGCCGCAACTCTACCGAACATCCGCCGACTCAATCGCACTCGATTCGCCCGTGTTGCAATTTGACAACCGATCCCATAGCCTGAGTGCGGCGACGGAGTCGTGTCAAATATACACATTACTATGAACAAGTGCCCATATCCAAACGGATGTCCAACGAGTTTTAGCAAAAGAAAGCGCTTAGTACCCGCAACTTAGCGGCTGGTACCGGGTTGGCATGACAATTGCTTGCAGCCCTATAGTAAGAGTGTCTTTGGATCACTAGGGTTCCCTAAAAAGTGAAGCAAATCGTCATTTCACAGCGAGTCGGCCGCTGGCTCTGTACCCTCGCGGTACTCGCCTGCCCCTTGTTTGGGGCCGACAAGGCCGCTGTGGTCAGCCTTGTTGCACGGATAGGGATGGAAACGGAATTCCCCCTTTCCCCAAGCGGTAGTGTCAGGCGATGCGTTCGAACACAGGCCGTCCGAGCGCGGTCATTGTGTTCAGGACTTTTCGGCCGAGTTGGATCTCCGTGATCTGCCTGGAGAAGCTGCGGGATTTGAGTTTGGGGCCGATGACGCTCTTCCAACGGCCCATCTGCGTTTCTATTCGGCTGCGCTGGTTGTACCCTGTTGCCGTCTGCCAGGCCATGCGGCCGTTGCTGCGGATTTGGGCAATATGGCGATCCCGAACGGTCGCATCACGCGCCGATTGCAGGCGGATCACTGCGTCCTTTGGCGGCGGTATGACCACATCCAGGGTCTCCCCATACCGCTGCCTCAGCAGATTTCGTGTGGACGCTCCATCGTAGGCGCCGTCAGCCAGAAAGCCCGTGACCGGGGCATCCAGCTGATCCAGGAGGCTGGGTAAGGCTGTGCTGTCTCCAACGTTATCGTGAGTCAGAGCGGCGCAAACAATCGCCCCGCTGGCGAGGTCCAGTCCGAGGTGGAGCTTGCGCCAGCGGCGGCGTATTCCCTTGGTGTTATGCTTCTGCGCTAGCCATTCGCCCTCGCCGAAGATCTTGAGGCCAGTACTGTCGACCAGCAGATGGATAGGCACAGATCCTGCTTGCCTCATCACCTGAGCGATGCTCACCCCGTTTGCGCGACGCGACAGCGTGGAGTAATCCGGTACCCGTATATCCAACCCCATGAGCGTGCCGATGGAACCCATAAGCCCCTGTGTCTGACGCAGTCCAAGATGGTATGCCGTGCGCAGCATCAGGCATGTCTCGATCGCCAAATCCGAGTATCTGCGCTGACCACCCCGTGACGTGCGGCGCGGCGCGCTCCACACACTTTGAGCCTCCTCACTGACCCAAATCGTCAGGTCACCCCGTTGGCGCAAGCTCTCGTTATATTCCGCCCAGTTGATCACCCGGTACTGCACCTTATCAAACTTGTGCCGGCGCGCTGCGGTGAACTTATGTGGCATTTAGACTACCCCCAGCGTTGAAAAAACCAATGATAAGACATCCTTCGGGATGATCCATGCAACAAGGTCGCAGTAGTGAACCACCACAGGTTTCCCGGGGGGTTCATTACTTTGGGTATTTCTGGCTTAGCGTGGCGATTCGGACTTGGCGGTTGATCGACGGTGTACACTGACACGGCCATGAGCAGACCTACGCCAGGGGCTTGTCGGTGAGCAGCGCACCGTGAGTCTGATGCGATTGCTTCTTACGGTCCTCTAGTGTCTTCAGTCGGGCATCTGTACATGACTCCAACGCAAGATCCACGTCACAGCATCATCCTAGTTACTGCGTCGTCTCCGAATTTCCCGAACCCAATCCTCGAACGCTTTTATATCCTCCTCAATCTCGCTCGGCTCGGGAAATGGCACATTTTCTGCGGGAGATTGATCGTGACCCGGAAGCCACTTCGAGCATTTTGTCATCCCGGCATCGAGTGCTTTGCAGTCAGCAGAGCAGATGTCGGCGAGTTGGCCTGCGCGCTGCGTCTGAACACTGTTCCGGTACCGTTCAACGGTCCCGCCCAAGAGCACTTCCTCAAGTCCCCGCTCCCACGATTCGCGGAGAAGGCCGTATATCAACGATGCGTCTCGCTTGTACTTCTCTTGGTCCCCGTTCCGATGAGTTTTGTCCGCGTCCTGCCATAGAGTTTTCAAGCGACCGATGCGATCCTTAACCTTCATCGCAACCCATGGCAGCTGTTGGGAGGACAATCCCGCGCCGCTCAGATCTCTGCGCAAGTATTGGTGATCGGGGTTGACGCCAAGCCCTTCAGCTTTCTCCGCCAGCGCAAGAAGGAAAACGATGTCGTGCGTGAAGACAATTACCTGCCGAGACTGCGACTCGACGGCTAGACGCATAGCAACATTCTCGCGCCAATTGTGATCGAGCGACGAGACGGGGTCATCAAAGAGAATAGCCGACCGATCTGCAGCCGTACTGAGCTCTGCAAAGAACGCTGCGATTGAAAGACACCGAGCTTCGCCCTCGCTCACGACCTTGAACACTTCTGTCCCCGGCGCTCGCCTGAGCTGTAGCTTATGGTACAGTGCGCCCCGAGACCCGCCAGCGGCTACCATTTGGACCTCAACGTGATGGAAGTCGAGCGCGGCCAACTCTTCCGCAAAACTCCTGGTGAGTTGCTCGGTTACTGCGTGTTTTGTAACCTCGCTGCTCTTGCGCGTAATCATATTTGTCCGTGTTTCGTCAACGCACAATTGGTAGGCAGCGATCTTCTTCTTCCGTTCGATCTCTTCCAGGACATTACTCAAGTGGCCTGCGAGTAGCTGTCGCGCCTCAAGTTCGCTCAACTCGCCTTTTAGCTCGCGGATTGCCTCTGGCTGATTCACCTCGCGAAGTTCTCTCGCCCGATCTCTCAAATTCTCAATGTAACTTGTCAGAATGTGTACGTCGAGCGACTGAGTAGGCAAATTCTGAGGGCACGGTAAGGCCTCGGTTAGCGCTTCGTTTACTATCGCTCTTCGCGTCTCCGCTGCATCTAGACACGCGCGGACCTCTCCAGCAAGATGAAGGTCGTCCAGCTGGAGTTCGTCGAGCGCTTCCGTTGCTGGCTCGTCCAGAACGGGCGCTTCGTTGATTTGTGAGTACTTCTCGCGATATCTGGCCGCCGCTCCATCGTACTCGCCCTGAACGGTTGAGCTTAGGAACTCCTGGAACTGCCGCAGTCGAAGCATGCCCTCATTGGTAAGTTCTTGCTGGCATAGGACGCAACGTGAACCCTCTTCGGTGAACGGGAAGGCGCGATCTGGATACGCATCGGCTGTTGAGAACTGCTCTGCGGCACTCCAGAGTGTTCTCCACCCGTCTGCCCCAGTGTTTTGCAACGGTTGCTCTTGGAAGGTGGTCCCGTGCAATTTCTCCGCTACAAGCCGCGTCTCGTCCTTTCGGTCGCGCGCCACGAACAACTCCTCAATCGCGGCATCAGACAGTGCCTCGACAGCAATCTTAACTCTCTCAACTAATACCTCCGCGCGCTTGGCGCGGAGCTCAATTGCCCGAGCGGTCTTTCCGGGATCGTCCGACTGTAGATCGCGGATCCTCTCCCGCACCTCTTTGCTACGCGCCTTCTCAGCTTCGGTCAAGGAAGCAAGCTCCTTGACCGACTCGGGATCGGTGAGTGAGGTCAGATCTGTGATCAACTTGTGGACAGCCGTTCCCTCAGCGACATCGGGGAACTGGAGTTCCTGTGACTCAAGCGTACTTCGTTCCCTCTCCAAGGTTTTCTTGACTGCTTCACAGGCATCAGAGAGCTTGTCGAACAGGTCGAGACCCATGGGACGAAACGCGACATCGGTCCGCTGTACGAGATACACGCTCGCGCAATGGTGGTCGAACACGCTAATTCTTGAAAGGAGTGCGTTAGGGGACTGATTGTCATCCCATGGATGATCACATAACTCTTCACCCGCCGTGAACTTAATAGTCGCGGATGGGCGCCCCGGAACAGCCCCAGACACGACGTTCCCTAGAATCTCTTCGGCACCGCGCGCTCGGCACGCACGTTTCAAGATGCGTGTGTAACCGGACTTGCCAGCAGCATTGGCGCCATAAACAACTGTCAACCGAGGTCCAAATTCGACCGTCTGATCTTGGGCAAGTGCATTGACTCCAGCGTGGTGTGTAAGTGATTCCAGAGACACGGATTTCTTCCTGGAGTCTGGCTGAGGGAGGTGGTTTGCGTCGAGCGACACGGGTTTCGCCCTGTTACCCAGTCCGTGCCGGGATTTGCAGAGATTCGACAGCTCCCCGATGTCCGTCTCGTCGAGTTCACCTTTCGTGACCAATCGCCGCAATGCATCACGTTGCCAGAGAGGACGGTCTAACGACCACCTAAGAATCTCGTTAAGGACATTAACTTTAGCCACGCATACCTCCGAACTTCAGTCCGGACAGTCTGTCCTCGGCGTAGGACAATCCGTAAGAGTTGCCCTGCCCGACGTCTCTCAGTTTCACATTGATAGCCTGGGAGCAGGGTTGCGGCCAGGCCTTCCTTGGTGACAGCCTCCGCTCGCCCCGTCCGTCTGATCTGCTTGCTTGCCAATTGGCTTCGAGACGGGAAGATCATGGCCAGGTGTCTATAATAATGTCCGTCTTGATCGACGCTATATGGCTATATAATGTACTGGATTCTATAGTCCATGTCTGTCGCTAAAGGGCCGCTCTATGCCTTTTCTTGGACAAAACCATGATAACCGTTGCCTACCTCCGCGTCTCCACTCGTTCACAGGATCTCGCCAACCAGAAACTGGCCATCCTGGAGTTCAGCCAGAAACGCCGCTTCACGGTCGACGAATTCATCGAGGCCCGCATCTCGTCGCGAAAGAGTCCGCTCGAACGCCGCATAGACGAGATGTTGGGAAGACTTCAGATGGGCGATCGCCTGCTGGTCAGCGAGTTGTCGCGTCTGGGACGCAGCCTGGGGCAGGTGATCCAAATCGTGGACACTCTGGTCCATCGCAATATCCGCTTCATCGCGATCAAGGAGGGGATCGAGTTCGACGGCCAGCAGGACCTGCAGACCAAGGTCATGATCGCCCTGTTCGGATTGTTCGCCGAGGTGGAGCGGGACCTGATCTCGGAACGGACCAAGGAAGGACTCGCCGCCGCGAAGGCCCAAGGGAAGCTGCTCGGACGGCCTAAGGGGGCCTTAGGAAAATCCAGGCTCGATGGCAAGGAGCAAGATATCCGAGTGCTGCTGGGCAAGAATGTCTCAAAGGCCTCCATCGCCAAGAT
>CBDBHI010000080.1:0-112073 GCA_965205595.1 Bryobacterales bacterium
TTCAGGCGCGACGGACGCACGATCTCGGGCCTTGTTCATCCCGGCCGCAACGGTTACCTCTGGTTCCTCGAACGCGGCCCTGACCGCATCGACTTTGTCGACGCTTCAGCGTACGTCCGCCAAGACGTTTTCACGAGTATCGATCCCGAGACCGGGCGGCCGAGTTACGACATGGCGCGCAAGCCCGGCATCGGCAAGATGGCGGAATTCTGCCCCTCATTGTGGGGTGGTAAGGACTGGCCGCCGGCGGCCTACAGCCCCAAGACGGGGTACCTTTACATCCCCGCGAACGAAAACCTGTGCGGGCGTTTGGAGGGCCAGGCACGGGAGTACAGGCGGGGCCGGACGTTCATGGGAGGCGCTGCGGAGCTGGTCCTCAGCGAGGGCGCCAAAGACCACATCGGCGAGCTGCAAGCCTGGGACCTCGACGGTCCAAAGAAGGTGTGGACAAAAACATTTAAGAGCCACAACTGGGGCTCGGTGCTGGCAACCGCGGGCGACGTGATTTTCATGGGTGGCACGAATGACCGCTACTTCCGAGCGTTCGATGCACGCACGGGTGATGAGCTGTGGAAGCAACGCACAAACTCCGGCGTGACTGGAGTGCCGAGCAGCTACGAGGTGGACGGTGTTCAATACGTGGCGGTGCTGTCGGGCTGGGGAGTCGACTCCGAGCGCATGCAGGCGATGCTGAACAAGCAGGTCGAGAAGCCGGTCCACGTACCACAGGGTGGCGTGTTGTGGGTATTCGCGGTGCCGCAAGGTCAGCGGGCTGGGCGGTAGAGCATTTCGGGAATGGCTTAGACCGCTTGCCCCAGCACCAAACCCGTGAAAATCGGAGGCGCGACTGTAAAGGAGTGCGGTGGCGAAGGGTGAACTGGGAAAGTTGAGTCGCGTCCTGTTGAGGAATGATCAGCAGGTCCCAACTCAGCGTATTTCAGAAAGCTGCTCCGCCACCGCACTCCTTTACAGTCGCGCCTCCGAATTTGGACAGAGGAATCGAGTCTTCAGAAATTGCCGGCTTCATCGCTTTTCGTTCAAGAACAGTCTATGACATCAATGAAAATGCTCTAGACAAGCGTGTCTGAAACTCCGGTCCAAAATCCCAAAGCGTGGACTTCCGTTCACGCCTCGATTTCTCGGCTGTCGGCCGCTCCCCTGGTTACGGTTTTAGCGATAGCGCGCGCGCTACTCGTGAGAGCAGAGTTTGGCTCTCGGCAATGGCGGCCGCGTTGGCCTCGACCGCCGCCTTGATTTCTTCCAGCTCAGTGGAGCGCCTTTTGCCCCGGCCGTGAGAATCGTCCCCGGGGACGCATGGTTTTCCATGGGAGGAGGAACGAAAGTCACCAGCTCGCTGCCGACCGGAACGATAAATGTGATGAGCGCTTCGGCGGTTTCGGTACCAGGGTTGCTGATCTTGTGCACCTCACCCTCGGTTTCGAAGAATACGTCGCCCGCTTCGTGCAGCGACACGCAACCGTTGCTGCAGTGCTCGTTAAACACCCCTTTGGTCGCGGTTTTGATAGCCACGCTAGGATTGACGTGCCAGTCGAGCGAGGCGCCAGCAGGAAGCGCAAAATTGCCGTAGATCGTATTGAACGGGCCCTCTTTCACATGGAGTACGACGTTGCGATCGGTGACGAGTCCTGGCGGACCAAAGAGGTCGAGGGTGGCTCCTCCAGGTAATGTCAGCTGCGCGCTCGCCGGCTGCAGCGTGATCAGCACGGCGCCAAACACCGCCGCCAACACGAATAGGTTTAGGTCTCGTTTCATCAGTGATTTCTCCTTAAGTTGCAATTGAGTGGCCGGACAACGCCCAGCCGACCCACCGAGAATACCCGCTGCTGACTTAGAAGTCTCCCCGTAGCTCTTGCGAGGATTGGTGGCGTAGCATGATGCTGTGTCAAGGGCGGAGTAAATTTGGACCACTTCGGCGGAGCAAAAGTAGACCAGTTGGTGAAGGGGTAGCGGTTTTCGTGGGACGGCTGGAACGGAGCCTGCGGTCGCCCTTTAGGGCGGCCCAGGCGTAGTGGAGGCCGTCCCACGAAAACCGGGCGAGTGGCCGGTGGGTCAGCCCAAAGAGTGAGCCCGCTTCTTCTTGCTCTGGATCAGACGGAAGCTTTCGCCGTTCAGCTCTAGAATATGAACGTGGTGCGTGAGGCGATCGAGCAGGGCGCCGGTCAGCCGCTCGGAGCCGAAGACCTCCGTCCATTCGTTAAACGGCAGATTCGAGGTGACCAGCGTCGAGCCCTGTTCGTAGCGCTGGGAAAACACTTCGAACAATAACTCCGCTCCGGTCTTCGATAGCGGCACGTAGCCCAGTTCATCGACGATCAGCAGATCCTGCTTGGCCAACTGCTTTTGACATCGCAGCAAGCGCCGTTCATCTCGGGCTTCGAGCAGCTCATTGACCAGTGCCGCCGCTGTTGTGAAGCGTGTTCGATAGCCGCGCTGACAAGCCGCCAGTCCCAACGCCAAGCCGATGTGCGTTTTGCCCGTGCCGGAATTACCCAGTGCCGGCACGTTTTCGCGGCGGTCGATAAACTCACAGCGCGCCAGTTCCAGCACCAGCTTCTTGTTCAACGCCGGCAAGGACGGGAAGTCGAAAGTGTCCAGACTCTTGGTCACGGGAAACTTCGCGGCCTTGCTGCGGCGCTCGGTGGCCCGCTGTTCACGGTCGAGCAGTTCCAGCTCGCAGAGTTGTTGCGGGAAGCTCCTCGAATCCAAGCTCTCGGCGGCGCATTGCCGCGCCAGTTTGTCGTACTCGCGCAGGAAGGTTGGCAGCCGCAACGCTTTCAAATGCGCTTCGAGCAGAAGTTTCGACCTCGCCATTACCCCCCTCCTTGTGCCGGCAGTGCCAAATAGTCCGCAGCGGAGGTTTGCTCCACCTGGGCTGCCGGCAGGTGCGGATACTTCGTCAAGTCCAAGCGCGGCGGCCGTTGCTCGATGCGGCACAGCACTAAGTGCCTGACTGCATCCAAGCCAATCGCTCCCAACTCGCAGGCTTGGCGCACCGCCGCGGCAACGTGCTCGAATCGGAAGTCCTCCAGTCATCGCAATACCCGCACGTACTCGCGCTTGCCTGGCTTTCCCAACCGTGCCTCGAGCAAACGTCTCAAGCACGGGAACTGTTCGGGCAGCTCCCAGCCCGCCAACGGGGCCGCTTGATCGAGCGCGTTGGTCTTGCGTTCCAGCAGTGCTAGGTAATGCAGCGGATCGAAGATCAACTCTTCGCGTTCGTAACTGCGCCGGTGGCGCGCGATCTCTTCGCTGCCACAACAGATCACGATTTCATCGACGTAGCCTTTCAGCAACACCTGGCGATGTCCGTAGCGTGTGGGCACCGAGTAGTCGTTGGCGCGATAGCGCACCAATGACAGCGACGTCACCCGCGTGGTGCGTTTGTCGCAGGCGTCATAGGGCGTGGGCGGCAAGGGCAACAACGCTTGGCGGTCACGCTTGAAACGTTCCTCAATCGTTTCGGTGTGCCGCCGCAAGCGCCGCTTACGATTGTTGAGGCACTGCGCTTCGAGCTGCTCGTTGAACGCTTCCCAGCTTGGAAACCTTGGCGCCGGCACCATGAAGTTCCGCCGGGCATAACCGACCAGTCCTTCCACCTTTCCCTTGTCGTTGCCTTTGCCCGGACGCCCGAAACGATCGGAGAATAAATAGTGCGACTGCAGTTCACTGAACACCCTGGTCCGCTTGCGCCTGCCGTCGCCCAGAATCCTCGCCAGCGCCAAGGTCGTGTTGTCGTAGAGGATGCTGCGTGGCACGCCGCCGAAGTACCGAAACGCTGCGTTGTGCCCCTCGCAAAACGCTTCCGTCGTCTCGGCCGGGAAAGCTTTTACGAAAGCGTCATCGCTAGGCGGCAGATCGACCACCAAGTAGTGCGCCTTGCGCTGTACGCCGTCAATGACCACCAGAGCTTCACCGCAGTCGGCCTGGGCATCGCCCGCCGGATGCACCAGCGGCACGAACATCTCTTGCCCGCCGAGCTTCTTGTCGCGAACATAGTCCTTGACGATCGTGTAACCGCCGGTGAAATCGTACTCGTCGCGCAAGCGGTCGAAGATGCGTTTTGCGGTGTGGCGTTGTTTCTTCGGACGTTCCTGATCGTCGATGAGGATCTGATCGACGATTCCGGTGAAGGGATCCAGCTTCGGCCTCTGCGCTGGTTGGCGCCGCCGATAGCCCGGCGGAGTGGCGTAGCGCAACATCTTGCGCACCGTCCCTCGCGCCAGGCCAAACCGTTTGGCGGCCTCGCGCTCACTGAGCCCTTCGACAAAGACACTGCGCCGTACTTGAGCGTATAGCTCCACGCGATACATCCCTCTCGTGTCCCACAAACACCACAGGAATGTTCGCTGGACCACTCGGACGGTCTACTTTTACTCCGCCCAAAAGCAGCTTCGATTCGCCGCTCTATGGTCTAGTTTCGCTCCGCCGTTCTCAGCGTTCAGTCGAATCACCGTTGCCGGTCTTGCCATACCGACATTTTACAGTTAAAGGCCTTACTTTCGCAAGTTAGTACTAGGACCACAGGAAATATCCGTGGCACGCGACAAGATCATCTTCAACATGGCCGAGATTACCGGCAATGTTTGGATGCTGGAGCCGGTCGAATAGATAGCAAATTGTCAAAGAAAAAGGGGGGACAAAAAAAGGGGGAACAACGCCCACTTTTCGGGTCCCTGGAGCATTCGGGGACACGCACGCAATACGCAAACGCTTATACATCAACGTCTTCCAGAGATCTCAATGTTCATAAAGTGATCGTAGTCCGTGATCTCCACTTCCCGTTCATCCCCACGCCAGCGGATAATCCAAGGGCAGCTCGTGGCGCGCGCCTCCGGCGGGCCGCGTCGACCTCCAGGTCGACGTTTTTGAGCCGTACCGCGATTTTGCAATTTCTTTCACCTTTGAAATCAACAACCTAGCGATCCGGCCGCCCGAAAACCGTACACACGAGCCTTACACTATACGGGGAGGGTGCGGACAGCGCAGCAAGAAAGCTCGAAATTTGATGGAAATCCTGCCAAATCCGGCCACACGGAGGGATTCATGATGCGGCCTGAGGATTGAGATCGTCGAGCACACGAGGAATTCTTCCTCCTAGTGCTCGAATCTGAGCGAAATCCGGCCAAACCATGCCAAATCCGGGCATTTCCGGACATTTCTTCGTCCAAGCGGTTCGAAGAGATCGCGGTGGAAGCTGGCGTAGCCCATGACGCCGAGGGGAACGACTATGCCGGGATGGGCGTGAGCTGGTCAGACTACGACCAGGACGGGCACGGAGACATTATTGTCAACGCCCTTGGGAGACAGGGGTACTGGCTCTACCGCAACGTTGGAGGCCAGTTTGAGCCGGTGTCGGAGCGTTCTGGAATAGGCGCTCTATCAGGATTGCGGTCCGGGTGGGGGATGGGCCTTGCGGATTTCGACAACGACGGCTGGAGCGATTTGTTCGTCGCTCAGGGACACGTGATGGATGACATTTCAGCCAGCGATCCGGCGTTGTCGCACCGTGAGCCGCTGATGTTGGCTCGGAATCTTTTCGGAAAATTCTTCGATGCTTCGCGAACCGGCGGCGCGATATTCGAGCAGCGGTTCGCGGGCCGGGGCGCGGCGTTCGGCGATCTGAACAATGACGGTCTCATTGACATCGTCGTCAATGTGAATGACGGGCCCGCCGTCGTCTTGAAAAACACGACGCCCAAAGCCGGCAACTATCTGCGGGTTGCACTCGAAGGCGTTACGAGCAACCGGGACGCTATCGGCGCGACGGTCAGCGTACGGCTGGCGGGGGGCACCGAACTGACGGCGTTTCGAGGATCGGGAGGCAGCTACCTTTCCTCAAGTGCGGCGGATCTGCACTTCGGACTCGGAGACGGAGAGTGCTGCGAAGCGGTCGAGGTTCGTTGGCCGGATGGGTCTGTTCGGACTTTGGAAAACCCGCAGGGCTCTAGGCTGTTGATTCGGCAGAACGAAAAACGAGCCGATGACGGTCGCTAGACGGCAGTGAAGACTGTATCCGTGCCCGCGTAGCGGGGCCACTTCTTCAGTAGTATTAGGTGGTGATTCCCGAATCCGCAGTCGAAGAGCTTAAACGCGTCGTCGGTGAGAGGGCAGTGCTTGCTCGCGAGCAAGACCTAACGCTCTACGAATACGACGGCAGCATCGAAAAAGGACGACCCGAGTGCGTCGTATTTCCGAAGACCACCGAGAACGTCGTCGAGATCGTAAAAATCGCCGAGGCCTACGAGTTGCCCTTGGTCGGCCGAGGAGCGGGCACCGGCTTAAGCGGCGGCGTGATTCCGCGACAAGGTGGGCTCATGATTGGCTTCTCGCGAATGAACAAGATTCTCGAGATCGACTATGAAAATGAGTGCGCGGTCGTGCAACCAGGGGTCGTCAACCTGGACATTACGCTCAGCGTGCAAGCGAACGGATACTACTACGCGCCGGACCCTTCGTCGCAGAAGGCTTGCACGATCGGTGGCAACGTCTCAGAGAATGCCGGCGGTCCGCACACACTAATTTACGGAGTAACGACTAATCACGTACTCGGCATCGAGGCGGTCTTGCCCAACGGCACGGTGATAAACGTCGGCGGAAAAGAGCTCGATCACCCGGGGTACGATCTGGTCGGTTTGCTAACCGGGTCTGAGGGCACGATGGTGCTGGTGACGAAAGTCATTGTTCGGTTGATGCGAGCGTCCGAGGCAGTGAAGACTTTGCTGGCGATTTACGAAAGCCCCGAAGACGCGGCTTCGACCGTGGGCGACCTCACTGCTCGCGCGATCACCCCCGCGGCCGTAGAAATGCTAGACGGCGTGATGCTCCGCATGGTCGAGGAGGCGACGCACGCAGGCTATCCGCTTGATGCTGACGCCGTGTTGCTCATCGAACTCGAAGGGTTGACGGAAACGGTCGAGGAGCAGCTCGTGCTCGTGAACGAGGTTTGTCTGGCGAACAACGCTCGGGAAGTCCGTGTTGCGAAGTCGGAGGAAGAGCGAGCATTGCTTTGGAAAGGCCGCAAGAATGCTTTCGGCGCGGTCGGACGCGTGAGTCCAACGTACTACGTGCAAGATGGCGTAGTGCCGCGAACACGCATTGCCGATACGTTGAAACACATCTACAAGGTTTCAGAGAAATACGACCTACAGATCAGCAATATTTTTCACGCCGGCGACGGCAACATGCACCCGATCATTTTGTTCGATCCGTCGGACCCTGGGCAGACCGAGCGGACAAAGAAGGCCGGCGAAGATATTTTGAAATACTGCATCGAGGCCGGCGGCGCGATCACCGGTGAGCACGGCGTCGGAATGGAGAAGAACGAGCTCATGCCGTTGCTGTTCTCAGACGACAGCCTGGAGACGATGGAGCGGCTGATGCGTATCTTCAATCCAGATGGCCGCCTGAACCCGGGAAAGCTGCTGCCAACTGGAAAAGGCTGCATGGAGATTCGGCCGGCTCCGGAGCAGTATCAGTCGACGGATTGGTAGGCGCCGCGGCGAAAGCAGTAAAGCTGGGTCGCGGTTCGAACATACAAGCTGTTGTCGCCGATGGCGGGCGTCGCGTAGATCGGCTCAGCGAGATCGTTCGTCGCCAAGACGTTCCAATTGGCTCCAGCTTCGAGCACGCTGATTTTGCCCGCGTCGCTGGCCATGAAGACTTTGCCGTCGCCGGCCACGGGAGAGGCATAGTAGCCTTCGAGCGCCTGGCGCAGGCGGCCCTGTTTGAGAATTTCTCCGGTGGCGGGGCTGAGCGCCGTCACGATTCCGCCATTCTTCACTAAGTAGAGGACATCGCGGTAAAGCAACGGGGAGGCTACGTCGGGCAGAGATTTTTGGTAGCGCCAAGTGCGATGCGTGGAAGAGACATCACCGCGGCCGCCAAGACGTATCGCCATGGTTGAGTTTTCAGAAACTCGCCGGGCGCGGTAATGCTCCCAGTCGCGTTCACTCAGCAGATCGTTTTCGTCGCGGTCGTGCATCGGCCAGTTTCCCGGATGCCAATCCTTCGGGACCTCGTCCTTCGATAACTGCCGGTCGCCGTCTTTATCGAGTCGAGCAACTACTTCTTCAAACGCTGGAAGTTCAAGACGCACGGACGGCTCACCACCCGGGGCCCAACCGTTGAAGTAGAGCTGATCGCCGCCGATAACTGGTCCGGACTTAACCTGATAGGTCAGCCCACCAACTCGCCACACCTCGTCACCGTCAGCGGCATAGCTGATCATCACGTACGAACCAGGTACGACGACCTCGAGCGGTCCCGTTGCCGGCTGATAGACGATTGGGGTCGAGAAGCTGTGGACGACGTCTGGTCGTGGCTGCTTCCAGAGGATTTCGCCGTCCGCGGGGTCGACGGCCATCACAAATGCGTCGAGGTCTTGGTCGCAGACAACGATGAGTTTGCCGTCGGCGAGGATGGGCGACGCGCCCATACCGTGAAAATTAGTGAACGGCCCGAGAGGTAGCTTCCACAGCAGGTCGCCGTCAGCGTTGTATGCGAGCAGGCCGAAACCGGCGAAGAACGAGTACACGTTTTTGCCATCGGTCACAGGCGTCGGCGAAGCCTCGTCGTTGAGCTTGTTCATTCGCTCGAGTCGCCGCGACGGCGCGGCGCGGCGCCAGATCTCCCGGCCGCTCGCGCGATCGACGCAAATTGTCCAAAGAGTCTGATCTTCATGGCCGGTTAGAAAGATTTGTGTGTCGGTTAGTACTGGCGACGACTTCCCGGGAGACATATTGCTAACCCAGGCAATATTCTTGCTTTTACCAAACTCCACGGGCAGCCGTTCAGCCTCGAAAACTCCACTTCCGTTAGGACCGCGAAATCGATCCCAGTCGGCGGCAGGCAGCGGCAGTGCGTGGAAGGCGGCAAAAAGGCCGATAAGTAAGGCTGAGGAGCGATTCAGCATCGGCATTGAATATAGCTCAGACAGCGGTCCGAGGGTGCGGAACGACAGCTTGGCGCGGGGCACCCTAAGGTCGCGTGCGCCGGAACGTAGGGCCTACACCGCGTCCACCTGAGGGCATCTAGCCACGTAAGTTTGCTCGACGTAGGATCAATTCCCTAGTCAAAAAAGGTACCAATGCTCCATTCAGTTTTTGCAGTGGAAGTTGCCACCATAGAGTCGCACTGAAACAAATGACTGTGCTGTTCCCATGCTAATTTCACAAAAGTACCCCCTAAGAGCGTCGCACCAATCGATCGTGGTCTCCAACGGCTGGCCGGCGCGGTATTAATTCAGGCCCTCCAAGATGCCGGAAGCGGCCCACGCCGCTGCCGGGAGGAATCAATCGAGTGGATTCAAGGAAAGACTGAGGGCAATTTCAGTTTCGACTTCTGCTGCGCCCTGTTGGGCAGGTCGCCCGACGACGTCCGCGAGCGACTAAAGAAGTACCACCTGATTCCCAAGTGGGAGCCCTCGATGGAAGACGCAACGCACTATTCTTTCCCAGCCAACTCGTCGCCATTCCCAGCCTTTATGGGCGGCAGAGAAGCGGACGAATCTGACGACAAGTGGGGCCGACTCGGAAAACCGGCGTAAGCCCTCAGTGGTCGGCCCGGCCGACGGAGGGCCAAATCCGCGCATAAGCAGGCAGTGAGTTCAACTCAATCAACAGAAACGAGACTGAAGCCGACGCTATGGAGCTCGGCTTCGATCCGGCCACGTAGCGGCACTAGCCCGCGTTTCTCACCCCCTGACGGCGAAACCACGGTACAGGTGCGTCACTACTTCGTTGCGCTCGATCGCGAGTGCTCGACGGACTGCAAAAGTACGCCTCCGCGCGTCAACCGTCGCCCGCCTCGTATCGCCGCACCTCTCACGCACTTTCGCTCGCCACGTGGTGAGAAATGCGGGCTAACGTTCTCACTCCGGCGACGGATCGGAGCAGCGGGCCTTGTCAACCGCAGTCCGGTACGATAGTCTCATAGTGAGATGTTTTGTCCGACCTGTGGCTATGCGGTTGAGGAAGATGACTGCTTCTGTCGTAAGTGCGGGCGGGACATCAGCAGCGAAAATCCAACGTCGGCCGCGCGCATGTTTCAGCGCGACATGGGTCGACGAAAGCTCGCCGGCGTCTGTTCAGGGTTTGCGCGCTATTTCGCACAAGATATCACTCTGATCCGTATCGTCTGGGCTTGCGTCGCTATCATACCCCCATTTCCGGGAGTGATTGGGTATGGCATCTGCTGGGTACTTATGCCGGCGGATGAGCCAGAAACCGTCGGCGTGGACGGCTCGGCTGGGCGCGCGGCCGTTCAGGAATAACCCGCCGCCATTCGCTATCGGGCATGATTGAAACCGCTGCTTACGCCCGTGTCGGCCTGCTGGGAAACCCCTCAGACGGTTATTTTGGCAAGACGATCGCATTCACGCTCAAAAATTTTAGATCGCGAGTGTTGCTGTACCCGAGTGCGCGCCTCGAGATTAAGCCTTCGGCGGCGGACTTTCCGATTTGGCAAAACCTGGAAGAACTACGCGAGACAACCCGCTGGCGCGGATACTACGGCGGCATCCGCATCATTCGCGCGCTCTTGATGCGCTTCACCGACTATTGTGCGGCTGAAGGTATTGAGCTACACGATCGAAATTTCACCGTTGAGTACGAATCGAATATTCCGCTTCGCCTAGGTTTAGGAGGCTCGTCGGCGATCATCACGGCAACGCTGAGAGCCTTGATGCAGTTTTACGAGATTGAGATTTCGAAACCGATCCAAGCAAATCTGGCGTTGGAAACCGAGACCAAAGAGTTAGGAGTCAGCGCCGGGCTCCAAGATCGCGTAATCCTGGCCTACGAGGGTTTGGTCTACATGGACTTTGCACGCGAGCTGATGGAGCAACGTGGCTACGGGGAATACGAGCCGCTCGACGCAGAATCGCTACCGAACCTATACGTCGCCTACCGAACCAGCTTGAGCGAGGGAACCGAGGTGTTCCACAACAACATTCGCGGGCGGTTTGAGTCCGGCGACCGGGATATTGTCGAGGCAATGCAGCAGTGGGCACAAATGGCCCAAGATGGCCGTGCGGCGCTGCTGGCTGGCGACCGCGGCAAGCTTGGCCAACTGATTGACGCCAACTTCGACCTGCGGTCACGGCTGTACAAAGTCAGCGATGGGAATTTGCTGATGATCGAAACGGCTCGACAGGCCGGGGCGACCGCGAAATTCGCTGGTTCCGGCGGCGCGATCGTCGGGACTTACCGCGACGAAGAGCACTTCGAAGAACTGCAGCAGGCGTTTGCCGCTCGCGATATCGCGGTCATTCAGCCGCGGATCTAAAAATTTCGCGGGCAGCGAGCTGCCGGCCGCTCAGCCTGAGCGCCGGCGGCGCGGCGTCCAAATTCATTGGGCACTAGCCCGCGCCATCTAAATCAGAATCGGAGGAGTGTCCAGCCGGCCAATCGGGATGGCTGTGAGCGCGGGGCCGTAGCGGGCTATAGCATTTTCACCGAACGCGTAGACCGGCAATTGGACACGCCGACCGCGAGTGTTGGGTCGGAAAGAACGTCGACCTAGAGGTCGACGCGGGTGTGCCCGGCATGGGCTGTATCTAGTGAGATGAAAGGGACTCATCGGAACCGATGGAGGTAACCGTAGGGAAGAGCAAAGTGAAAGCTTGAGGAAGCTCGGAACAAAGTCACGACCGCAGGAACACGAATCGGAGAGGCCGCGCGCGGGCGGTAAGCTTGCCAGCCACAGCGAAACCCAGAATCCATCCGAGACGCGTGAGGTAGAGCCGAGCGGCACGGGACGAAAGATGCAGCACCTTACCCGGGGAGATCTCCGCGGAGCAGAGCGACAAGCCGAGCAAAGCGGAGAAGTCAGCAGAGGCCGTAGTAGCGAGGAAACGGGGTAATGCCCGTGGAGCAAAGGGCCGAAGAGCCAAGGAGTATCACGCCGAGACCGATCTCTAATCAAAGCCACAAGGTAGTCCGCATTCTCGAGCCGCAAGGCTGCCGTCCGCTGGAGCGGTCGTAAGGGGGAGCAGGGCGGGGCCCCGGCGGTGGAGCCGATATAAGCCCGGCCTGGCGACTGCCGGTCGAGATAGGCGAGAGTCTCGGGAGAAAGAGATGCTCGAACTGGGTTCCCTCAGTTTGCGGGGTTACCCGCCGGCTCAACCGCCGGATACGGAAAACCGTACGTCCGGTGGTGTGGGAGGGTGCCCTTCGGGGCACCCGACCCGATCCCGCCGGAAGCGCGCGCCACAAATCCCCGCGAGAGTGCGTGCAGCGGTGTCAAGAATCGGTCTACGAAAATCGTGAAAATGCTCTAAACGTTAGAAAAACGCGTCTGAAATCCCGGTCCCAAATCCGTCTGTATACAGGCGATGGCCTCAAACTGGATCGACAGAGATGGACGGAAGTCAACGCTTTCCTCGGGCTTGGTAAACAGTTTGAACGAAAGCCCGGGCGGTGCAGTCGAAGTATCAGGGGCTAGGGGTCGGTCCCACCATAAACTAGCACTGGTGGTAGTCACAATTTTCCGTGGTAAAGCCGCCTAAATCTCCAGATTCTCAATTAGCTCATTCACTTGTGCCTGTAGTTCGTCTTTCCGCAGGCGCAAGTCGTTTAGCCCGTCACGAGCCGCCACGATCGCACCTTCTTGGCTGGCCAGCGTGTCGGCATATTCCTGAACCTTTTGCTGCTGCCCAGTCACGCTGCGCAATGTCGAAATGTTATTGCGCAAGCGCCCCTGGTCTTGCTCCAACCCACTGAGTTCTTGCGTCGTGCGGGCGATCGCGGCATCCGTATCAGCGACCAACTTCTGAGCGTCGGAAATTTCCTTAAGCTTCTGGCGCCCAGCCGCGTCCAGCTCGCGGTTCGAAACGTACGCGAGTATCTGGTTGTAGTTGAGGTTTGAAAGTCCGACACGGTTCGCGACGACCCGTTCCTCGGTAATGACAAAAGCCTTTTCTTCACCCGCCGCCACCGGAACTTCGAAGCGATAAGCGTTCGCGGTCTTCTCCTTTGGCGTCACGCCAACAAGTTTGTAAGGCGACCGCGCCGGATGCTCGATCACAACCGTCTTCGCCTTTTGATCAACATTCTTGATCGTAAAAGTCTTGACCTCGTGAACTACCGAATTCAGAGTCATCACACCCCGGGTCACACGAAACTTGCTCTGCAACTTGCGGCTCGAATCAAACTTCGTCGTAATTCGCGAACCGAGATCCACCGCGTAGCTAATCAACCGCTTGTCGCCGTCTTTTACCGTCTCGATCAGAGCTTCGCCCGCGTAGGCACCGGCGTCGTAAACCGTAATCGCGCCGCCGTCCAGCGTTGCGCCAGACGAATTGATCATTTCTACCGCGTTGAGCGGATGTTGCGAACCGCCGGACTCGCTATAGATCAGCAATCTGCGTCCATTCACCTTTTCACGGAAGAACGGCAGCATCGCCGACTCGCCCTTGCTAATCGTCACCGGATGATCGATACGGTACTCAAACAAATCACCCAGCTCAGCCTGAACCGCTGTCGAAGCGACGGTAGACGAAGCTTCATTGCGGAACCGGCTCTCTTCAGCGACATCCGCCATCTCCATGGCCATCGATTTTGCCGCAAACTGTCGACGACCTCGCACAGCAGGCGGCGGGGCAGCGGCAGCCAGTCCGGCTGATTGCTCGGATACTACTCCTCCAATGACACCTTGGTGAACCACCGGCCGAGCGGCACGATTCTGCGCCAGCTCAACCCGAGGCCGGGTCAGGTATCGCGGCTCGTACAATTGCGTCGTAAACGAAACCGGCAGACCGGAAACGAGTGAAAGGGCCACCCCCGACCAATCTTCGCCCGAAGTGTTGTCGACAATCGCCCAACCCTCAAGCAGCGGCTCAGTCGATTCATCAAGCACCAGGCGGTAAGTCGACTTCCAGATCGGCGTCGGGACAACATAACCGGCAATTACCCGTGAGGCACCGCCCTGTGACTCCACCGTCACCGTCTTCTTCTCGCCGCCCCTCGAACGCGCCAGTACTGCCAGATAATCTCGAAGCTGGGTTTGAATCGCCGTATCTGTAAATCTCAAACCCTGCGCCGCGCTGGGGTCGATGCTGCGAATCTCGCCGTCCGGCAACATCAGCAGCAACTCCGAAACCTCCATCTCCGCTTGAGGAGCCTGACGCCGCCGGGCCGAAACAATCATCCCGCGAACCGCGCCGCTGGACAGCGCAATCTCGATCTCTGCTCCTTTGAACTGATCCAAAATATGCGCCAAGTCATCGCCGCGATCAATTTCAAACGGGAAGACCTCCAAACGCTTGCTCAAAGGATCTGAGGAATCATAGCGAATTGCCGAAACCCCCTGTCCACCGGTCTGCTCTACGGTCAGAGACTTGAGCACGTCGTCCATCTCAGAAGCCTTGAAGCGCAGCACCGCCGATTCACCGGAAGGGATTGCCGCGGCTCGCTCGAAATACCCGATGCCGTGCTTATAAAGCACAACCTTAGTCACATCGAGATCGGTGCCAAACGCTTGCGTAACCAAAAGCAGAAAACAAAAAGAGCGTAGAAATGGCATAGCGGGACTCCTTCTCCCATTACGTTAGACGCCCCCAAACCCCATAATGTGCATCGATCAATAAAACCGCTCGACCAAGGGCACCCTTGGCGCGGTCTTGAAACGTCGTTAACGTTAGAGAAATCAGCGATTTATCTGCTTTTCGTCGTCGCCGCACAGCCCCAGTCCCAGTGGCAACACCTTCGACCAGAGGCCCAAGCTCCATCTCCAAGCGCGGTCAACAATTGAGGAACGAAACACCCGCCACGAGTCGTACCATTAAGTAAGAGCCATGTTCGGATACTTCGACCCAATGTATTTCGTGTTCATGATCCCGGGGATGATCCTCTCGATGTGGGCGGCCGCCCGCACGAAGAGCGCCTTCAACAAATACTCGAAGGTACGCGCCCGCATGACGGGAGCGCAGGCCGCCCGCGCAATGCTCGATCAGGCCGGACTCTATGACGTAAAAATCGGCCGCGCCGGCGGGTTCCTCTCCGACCACTATAACCCGGCTACCAAAAGCCTAGCGCTCTCGCCCGACGTCCATGACCGGCCGTCGATCTCAGCGGTAGGCGTCGCCTGCCACGAGGCCGGACACGCCCTGCAACACGCCCAGGGCTACTCGCCGCTTAAGCTCCGCTCCGCATTGGTGCCCGCGGCCGGCATCGGGTCCAACCTAAGCTGGATCGTCATCATGGCCGGCATGTTCTTAAACCAGCCGGGCTTGCTGATGATCGGAGTCGTCCTTTTCTCGCTAACGGTAATTTTCCAGCTTGTAACGCTCCCAGTGGAATTCGACGCCAGCGCCCGCGCCAAGGAACTGGTCGTCAACTACGGAATCCTCGCGCCTCACGAGCTTGAAGGCGTCCAAAAGGTCCTCAACGCCGCCGCCTGGACCTACGTCGCTGCCGCAATCACTAGCGTCCTCACGCTGCTCTACTACCTCATGCGGCTCGGCCTACTAGGCGGCCGCGGTCGCTAATTCTTCCGGCCCGGCGCCAGCTCGCGCAACCGATCAACGTTCGCCTGGTGCGTTCCGTCTTTACCTAACGGCGTCTCTAGAATGAAAGCCTTGCGGCGCAGCTTCGGGTGCCGCAAGATGCGCTCAAACGCCTGCGCGCCAATAAACCCTTCACCGATCGATTCGTGGCGGTCGCGATTCGAAGCCAACGGCGTCTTCGAATCATTGGCGTGAATCACAGGAACGTTCTCAGCCCCAATGTGGAGCTCCATCTCGCGAACCATCGCGCGCAACCCTGTCGCGGTTGAAACGTTGTACCCGGCCTCAAAACAATGCGCCGTGTCGAGGCAATAACCGATCGGAACATCAGCCCGCTGCTCAATCGCAGCCCGCAATGTCGCCAACTCTTCGAAACTGCGCCCGATCGTCGCCCCACCACCCGCGGTATTTTCGAGCAACAGAGTTAACGAACCCCAGTCAAATCCCTTTTGCGATTTGACGAGGGCTTTGGCGAGTCCCTCGATCGCCTTGTCTACAGTCTGCTCCTTAGCGCTACCCGGATGGATTACCAGGTAATCGGCCTCCACCGCCCGAGCGTTTTCAATCTCTAGCCGAAAAGACCGAATTGAATTCTTGCGAATGTCGCGATCAGCCGAGGCGAGATTTGTGAGGTAGTTGCCGTGGACCACGAGCGGCGACAAATCGTGCTCGGCCCGCAACTCACTGAGCCTCGCCACATCGGCCGCCGCCGGCACCGACGCGCGCCACATACGCGGACTGCGAGTGAATATCTGCAAGCAGTTGCAGCCCAATTCCACGGCCTCTTCGGCAGCCTTGTAGACACCCCCGGCAGTTGAGGTATGCGCACCGATGCGAGAAACGAGCCGTCGGGCCATTGCCGCCTATGATCTCAAACGCCCGTGTGGCGAAGGCGCATGGTGAGCAGCAGCGGCCAGCCCTTGTGTTTGCCCTCGTCGAAGAACTCGTTCATCTCGACAAGCCGCAGACCGGCGCCCGCCGCCGCCATTACCAAATCGCTGATCTGATGCACGATGCTGCGCGGGCGAATGTCCCGCCCCGTCTTCGGATCGTGAAAGTGGGCGCTTACGCCCTTGAGAAACATTGCCGGATGCATCTCGATCAGCACCACTTCGCCACCATCACGACAAACGCGAGCCATCTCGCCAAACGCCTCGTTCAGACCCGCAACATGCTCCAAGGCTAATGAACAAAGGACCCTATCGAAAGCGTTCTCGGCCAGCGGCAACGGCCGCTCCAAGTCATGCTCGATAAACCGAACGGCAGCGGACCCCCGCTTCTGACGCGCCTGCGCCAGCATTCCGGCCGAGAAATCCAGCGCCGTCACGTCCGCGCCGGCCTGCGCCATGGCTATCGCATTCACGCCGGTCCCACAACCCAAATCTGCTACCGCCAACCCGCAGACGTCGCCCATCAGCCGGTCTATCTCTCGCTGTTTCAAAGAAACCGCCGGATTCCCTTTCTGATCGTAGTGAGGCGACCAACGGTCGTAGCCCTCACGCGCGGGTAATATTAGCTTCGAGTCCGACATGGCCACCCTTGGTTCTAGCAAACAGTCGCGCAACACTTTGGATATGCGGGCTAATCGCAGGTGAGGATAAACTAGAGACCAGTGTGAACTGGCGCTACTCACTCGTCTGTGCGCTGTTGGCAGCGATCCCGGCCGTCGCGGCCACCTCGTTCGAAGCCACCGTCGCCCCGGTCCTCGAAAAACGTTGCGTCGTCTGCCACGGACCTACTGCCCAAAACGCCAAAGTCCGGCTCGACAATCTTTCCTCGGACTTACTCAACGACCGCCGTGCCGCTGAAACCTGGCACGACGTTCTCAATGCACTCAACAAAGGGAAAATGCCGCCGCAAGGCGCCCCGCAACTGAGCACCGAAGAGCGCTCGGCCGTCGTCGACTGGCTCACCGCTGAGATCAGTAACGTCGCCAAGCAACGTCGCGGCACGGGTGGTGAGGTTGTTCTGCGACGCCTGAACCGCGTCGAGTATCAGAACACGATGAGCGACCTGCTCGGGCTTGATCTCGACTACACCAAGAACCTTCCGCCCGATCAGCAAAGCCGTGACGGTTTCAAAAACAACGGCTCGGCTTTGCGGATGTCGCCGCTGCAACTGGAGTACTATCTCGAAGCCGCGCGTCGCGGACTGCGTTCAGCAATCGTTGAAGGCCCTCCTCCATCAGTCGTTGCACACAGCGCAAGTGAAACCGTACCCGACAAACTTCGTAACGTGCATTGGTCCAACCGCCTAGGACGCACCGGAACGTTTGTCGCCCGCTCCGACGCTTTTCCCGACAGCGGTGAATTTATTGTTCGCGTTCGCGCCCGCGCCGAGTTTCCTGCCGCCGACTCGCCATACCCGCGCATGCAAGTGTCGTTGGGATACCGCGCCGACACCCAAACACCGTCTCGCGAAGTCGGTCACGTCGACGTGGCGTCCGAAACAACCAACGAGTTCGAATTCCGTGGACGCATCGAAGAGTTCCCTCGCCAGAGCCGCACGCAGAGCAAGTATCCAGGGCTTCTGATCTGGATTCGAAACACCTATAGCGATGGCCAGCCGGCGCCCGAGCCGGTTGAGCACGTCACTGAGGTCAACGGCAAAAAGACTCGATCATACACCTGGAACGAAGACCCACAATTTCCCAAAATTGTTATCGAGTCGGTCGATTTTCGCGCGCCCGTCTACCTGCGTTGGCCGCCCGAACATCATCGACGCCTACTCCCGGAGGCGCCAGGTTCGCCCGCCGCGGAACCGGCCGCCGCGAGGGCGGCGCTGCGGCCGTTCATGCGGCGGGCATTCCGGCGTCCGGCCGATGAAAACTCCGTCTCGAACGCTCTGAACTTCTTCACGAAAATTCGGTCCACTGTCGAAAGCTTTGAACAAGCGATGCGAGAAACCATGGCGATGGTACTCGTCTCGCCGGACTTTCTCTATCAAGTCGAGACCACCAACGGCGCTGGTGAGCAGCTTGACGACTTCGAGTTCGCCGCGCGACTTTCTTACTTTTTGTGGGGCACGATGCCTGACGAGCAGCTATCGCGCCTTGCCGAGCAGGGAAGGCTGGACGATCCGACGGTCGTCACGGCCGAAGTTGATCGCATGCTCGACGACGCACGCTCATGGTCGTTCGTCGAGCAATTTTCCGATGCCTGGCTCGACCTGCCTGGCGTCGACCGCATTGCAATCAACCCAAACTACTACCCCGACTTTGACGCGGCCTTAAAAGCGGACATGCGTCGCGAGACGCAGCAGTTCTTCGCCGAAATTTTGCGCCGAGATCTGAGCGCGCTGAGCTTTTTGCGCGCTGACTTCTCAATGCTCAACCAGCCGCTTGCAGCGCACTATGGCATACGAGGACCACGCGGCGGCACATTCGAACGCGTGTCGCTCGGCGAGTCAAAACGCCCTGGCGGGCTTTTAAGCCAGGCTTCCATTTTATTGTCGAACTCGACGGGTGAAGATTCGCACCCGGTGGAACGCGGAGTCTGGATTCGCCGCGCGATATTCAACGACCGGCCCGCGCCACCGCCGCCGTCGGTTCCAAACCTCGACAGCGCCGAGGATTTCGCGCTGCTACCACTCAAGCGCCAGCTTGAACAACACCGCGACAACGCCGCCTGCGCACACTGCCATCAGGGCATCGACCCGTGGGGCATCGCGCTCGAGGAGTACGACGCGGTTGGCTTGAAACGCGATACGATCCTGCGCCGCAGTGGCGAACGCGAGGCGCGCCATCCAGTCGATGCAGCGGCAACGTTACCGGACGGTCACTCCGTCAACGGTCTCGAGTCGCTGATCGAGTACATGCTTCACAATAAGGACCGCGAGTTCGCGCGCGCTCTGACATCGAAGCTACTCACCTACGCGCTAGGCCGTTCGTTAGAATTCAGCGATGACAAATCGGTTGACGAACTGACCGAAAAGTTCATCGCCGGCGGTTACAGTCTGCGCGAGCTGATTACAATGATTGTGAGCGGCAAATCCTTTAGAGGAAGTTCGCAAAACAGTGGCTAGCAAGACTTGGCATTTAAGTCGGCGTACGTTCCTGCGAGGGAGCGGCGTCTCGCTGGCCCTGCCCTTCCTCGAGTGCATGCACGGCGCGACAAAGCCCGCCGCGCTGCCGAAGCGCTTTGCCGCAATCTATTTCCCGTACGGCATCGTCGAGCGCAAGACCGGCACGCCGGCATCTGAATGGAATTGGGCCCCAACCGGCGTGGGCCGCGATTTCAAGTTTGGAAAGAGCCACGAGCCGCTCGAACCGCTACGCGATGAACTCACTGTCCTAGGCGGACTCTCGCACCCTAAAGGCCGCAAGATGGGCGGTCACGACACCGCCGACACTTGGCTCACCGCCGCCGAGATGAAAGAGGGCCACCTCAAGAACACCGTCTCCATCGACCAACTGATGGCAATGAGCTTCGGCGACGAAACTCGCTACCCCTCGTTGATTCTTTCGACCGACGGTGGCGTCGGCGAACCCACTCGCGCCAGCACTTTATCGTTCAATCGCAACGGCACACCACTGCCGGCGGAAAACAAACCGCGCCTGGTTTTCAACCGCTTCTTCGGAGTCAACTCCGACTCTCTCGCCGCCCAGCGGCAGCAGCTCGAAAACTCGGGCAGCATGCTCGACCTGATTCTTGACCACTCGCACTCGCTGCGCGGCCAACTCGGCAAACTCGACCAGACCAAGCTCGACGAGTATCTCGAATCGGTCCGTCAGATCGAGCAGCGCGTCGTGCGCTCTGAGCAGTGGCTTGACATCCCCAAACCCAATGTCGACGGGACAGGACTGCACCTCGAAGCTGACGACTCGACGCCGGCTGAGTTGATCAAGACGATGTACGATCTCATCTATCTCGCCTTCCAGACCGACTCGACCCGCATCGCGACCTATCAGTTGGGCAACATGAACGGCGCAACGTCGATCGCTGGAAAATTTCCGCAGCTTCTAGGCCTGGCCGAACACATGCACGCGCTGGCCCACGGCGCCCGCCGTGCCGACGACGGAGCCGAGCCGCTGGGTGAGTGGCACAAGTTTCTCAGTGAGCAGTTGGCGTATTTCCTCAACCGGCTCAAGTCGACACCAGAAGGCGACGGCACGCTGCTCGACCGCACAGCGATTTTCTACGGCACAAGCAACAGCCAGACGCACGTCAACGAAAATTATGCGTTGATGCTCGCTGGCGGACGCGGCCTAGGCATCAACCACGGCCACTACCGCAAGTTCGAAGACAGCGTCCCGCTGTCGAACTTATTCGTCACGCTGTTAAACAAGCTCGACACGCCGGCGAAAACCTTCGCCGACAGCACCGGCGAGTTGACGGCGATCACCGCATAACCGAGACTCCCCTTCAGAGGCGCGCGCGTAAGCGAGTGCGGTGGGGATTGAGTGTTCTGGGAGGCGCGAACCGTGGTCCTGCTGTGAGTCCTCAGCAGGACCACATACCTCTTTATTAGTTAATCCTTCCCCACCGCGCTCGCTTACGCGCGCGCCACCGAAACACTGCTGCTATGATCCCACTATCGAAGTCCGCGACGGTTCAGACCGCCCCGTCCCGGCGGCCTACCTAATCACATTCGCCTGCTACGGCAAGACTCACCACGGAAACCCATCGGGGAGCGTCGACCGCAACCACAATGGATACGGCGGTCGATTGATCGAACGTGACGGTCAGCGGGCGTGGCGCGACCGGCGCGCGATGACCCAAGCCGCTTATTCGCTCGACGAACGTCGCCGTGGCATCGTTCTCAGTGCAATCGTCGAAGTCTGCAAGTATCGCTGTTGGCGGCTCAAAGCCGCGCACATTCGCAAGGACCACGTTCACTTAGTCGTGTCCTCCGAGGCGGCTCCCGAAAAGATCATGGGTGACTTCAAAGCGTACGCCTCTCGGGCATTAACGTTGGCCGGATTCGACCACGCGAAACGCAAGCGTTGGGCGCGGCACGGAAGCACACGCTACATCTGGAAACCCGAACACGTCGACCGCGCAATCGCCTACGTCCTCAAAAGTCAAGGCAAACCAATGCAAACCTATGAAGACTCAGAGGCGCGAGCGTAAGCGAGTGCGGTGGCGAAGGGCTAACCCAAAAAGAGGTACGTGGTCCTGCTGAGGACTCACAGCAATGACCACGGTTCGCGCCACCCAGAAGACTCAATTCCCACCGCACTCGCTCACGCGCGCGCCTCCAGAAATTCAACGAGTAGCGATGCGCAAATATTCGAAGATCAGGCGCTGCTCTCCGTCGCTATAAAGCGCAAGCGCCGCAGCATGCGTCCAATCGCCGCCGGATTCCACATTCACCTCACCCTCCGCGAAGCTCCGTACCACCGGCAGCCGCGGCCCCAAATCCACGAACCGCAATCGGCCGCCATCCACCCCGGCATCTAATCCGGCGAACGCATTCCCCGACGTGGGCGTCACGCTTACCACCGAGTTCGGCCGGGCATCACGTAGCGCGGCAACCCCATCAGGCACGTTCGCAATCGGAGCCGCCACGGAAACCCCCAAGCCATCAAACTCATGGCAGTTCCCACACGACCCCACCCGCCCCGCATCAAAGAACAACTCCCGCCCGGGGTGCGTCAATGACGCGCGATCCGGGTCCAAGCGCTTGACCTGTTCCTCAGTCACGCGTACGGGGTGCTGAATACTTAGAACGTAGTCAATAACGGCGTCGAGTTCTTCCGTCGCCAACACCTTTTCCCAACCCGGCATGTTGGTGTTTGGCACGCCCCTTACGATTGGGCGCGTCACATTGCGCTCTCGCAATCCGCGCGCGACAAGACGGGGCGCCGGCCCCTCTTCGCCCGCCGAGCCATGGCAATACTGATTCGCGCACTTTTCTTGGAAAACCCGAGCACCGAGTTTAAGGTCAGCTTGCGCCGGCATGACAACACTCGTCCCGATCATCAAGAGGGCGACAACCACGGCGCGGCCATCTCGCATCACTCGGCCTCCGGCAACGCAAACACAAACAATGCCGCCCCGCGCGAAGGCAACTCACGCAACTCCGGGTACCGCCCGCGCCCAGCAGCAACCATCGAACCCCAGCCCGTCGGCGTCGCTACATACTGTCGCCCGTCAATCTCATAAGTGATCGAAGATCCGCGATGCCCCGACCCCGTCTGAAACTTCCAAAGCTTCTTGCCCGTCCGCGCATTCAGCGCAAAGAAAAACCCCTCCGGGTCGCCCGTAAAAAGCAAATTCCCCTTGGTGCTAAGTATCGAAGCGACCAACATGTACTTGTAGGGATACTCCCACTGCTTCTTGCCAGTCAGTGGATCGAACGCAATTAAGCTCGAATAATTTTCGACCGGCTGTGTGCTCCCGCGGGCCCAGAAACCGCCGGTATATCCCTTACCCGGCGTCGGCTCAATATGTCGCACAAACAGGTCGCTACATCCGCGCGTAACCGGAATATAAATCCAGTTCGTCAACGGCGAAAATGCTGACTGATTCCAGCTCTTGCCGCCACCGACGCTTGGGCAGACCGTGAGCGTCTTTCCCGGTTCGGGCTCGCGCCTGCCGACCAACTTACCGTCTTCGGTAATCCCGGAAATCCAATCGGTCTTGACCATCGGCCAGGCGCCGACAAATTCTCCGTTGGTCCGATCAAGCACCCAGGTATAGCCACTCTTCGTCGGATGCAACAGCAACTTGCGCATCTCGCCCTTCACCGGCAAATCAGCTAGCACGACCTCAAACGCCGCATCGTAATCCCAAACGTCGTGAGGAACCTCCTGGTAGTACCAAACGAGCTTGCCCGTGTCCGGATCGAGCGCGACCACGCTGGCGGTGTAGAGATTGTCGCCCAGCCGCGCGCCGCCATCGAGATCAGGCGCGGCGTTACCCGTGCCCCAGTAAAGTAGGTCAAGTTCGTCGTCGTAAGAGCCGGTCATCCAAGGAGCCCCGCCCCCATACTTCCACGAGTCGCCGGACCAAGTCTCACTGCCGGGTTCACCCGGCCCGGGCGTGACGTAAAACCGCCAGGCGAAGTCGCCGGTCTTCGCGTCAAACGCCGTCAAGTGGCCGCGATGCGCGAGATCGCCGCCGGTCCCGCCGACCACGACTTTGTCCTTCACCAATAGCGGTGCTCCCGTAATATTGCAGCCGCATTGCTTGGGGTCTTGCACGGTCACGCGCCAAACTTCATTCCCCGTCTCGCGATCAACTGCCACCAGGCGGTTGTCGATTGTGCCCATGAACACTAGCCCGTGACCAACGGCGACGCCACGATTCTGGCGACGGTAAACGCCAGGCTCGCCTGGATTGTATTCGTACTTCCAGTGAACTTCGCCCGTAGCGGCGTCTATCGCAAAAATCAAATTGTTCGAAGTGGAGAGATAAAGCACCCCGTCGCGAACGATCGGCGTCGCCTGCAGGCCCTCGGCGTGATCGCCCGGCTGAAATGCCCAAGCGACCGTGAGCTGCTTGACGTTGTCGACGTTGACTTGATCGAGTTCGCTATGCCGCCAGGCGTTCCATCCGCCACCGTAGCTCGGCCAGTCTTGTCGCGTGCCCTGTGCCAATGCGGCCGAGATCGCAATCAGAAAAACAGGCAAGAGCAACACAATCGTCTTCATAAGCGCAAAAGACTGTCGGCATTGTACCTCCGAAACATCGGCGGCCAATCATTCATTGCTTCAAGTGCGCCAGCAGTTTTTCAGCCTGTGGCCTGCTAACGACCGTGGCAAGCTGCTCCCGCGACAATTCCCGAATCTTCTCGACGCTACCAAACTCCCGCAGGAGCTTTTGAGCTGTACGTTCGCCAATACCCGGGACCGCCAGCAGCTCTGTGGTGACCGTGCGCTTCGATCGGCGTTGCCGATGAAACGTGATCGCAAAGCGGTGCGCTTCGTCGCGAATCTGTTGGACCATGTGTAGGATCGGGTTGAACCGATCTAATTGGATCGGGTCGTCTTCTTGACCGAATACATAGATCGTCTCTTCACGCTTGGCGATCGCCGCTAGCGGCTGCGTTACCGAGCCCAATTCTTCAAGCGCTTCGGCGGCGGCATGCAGTTGGCCCAAACCACCGTCGACGAGAACCAAGGCGGGGAACGATTTATTCTCGTGTTTGAGGCGTGCGTAGCGACGCTGAACGACCTCACGCATCGCGGCGAAATCATCGTTTGCCTGGCGAGACACGATGAATTTTCGGTAGTTGGCCTTCTTCATGCGGCCACCTTCCCAGACCACCATCGACGCTACGACGTCGGTCCCCTGGGTGTGCGAAATATCGAAACACTCGATGCGGTCCGAGAGCGTCTCGCCTTTCTCCGGCAAGGGTAGATTCAAGGCATCGCGCCAAGCGTCAATGAGCTGCTTCGCGCTCGGCTTCTTGATTCGGAATCGCTGCTCGAATCCGTGGCGAGCGTTGGTCCCGACCAGGTCAAGCATGGCCTTCTTCGAGCCTCGCTGTGGGACGGAAATTTCAACCTTGCGCCCGCGCTTCTCGCTCAGCAGTTCTTCGAGCACCTCGATATCTTCGAACTCCTCCGGCACATGGACCAGCGACGGAACGTACTGCTGGTCAAGGTAAATTTGCGTGAGCAGCGTACTTAGAAACTCCAGCCGATCGAATTCGTAAACGTCTTCCCAGAAAAACTCGCGACGGTCAACCACGCGGCCGTTACGCACGTGGAAAAGATTGGCCGCCACGAGCGGCGGCTCGGCGTAGAAGCCGACGATGTCAATGTCGCGGCCCTCGACGGCTGCCATACGCTGTCGCTCGGCCATTTCCTCGACCGTGGTGATTAGGTCGCGCAGGCCCGCCGCCTTTTCGAACTCCAGTTGCTCCGAAGCCTCGGCCATGCGGCCCTTGAGATCCTTGATCAACTCGGCTTGGCGGCCACCGAGGAAAGCTTTGACGTCCTCGACGGCACGATCATAGACGGCGTCTTCGACCAGACCCTGCACGCACGGCCCCCAGCAGCGATGGATGTGAAATTCCAAACAGGCGCGCGGATGGTGGCGCGTCAGGTCGATGCGGCACGAGGGGATTTTGAAATAGCGGTGAATAAAGTGGACCAGGCGGTGCCCGAGGTTGCCAGGAAAATAAGGCCCGAAGTACGACGAACCATCTTTTTTCAAACGCCGCGTCACGTAAACGCGAGGGTACTTTTCGCCGGTCAGCTTGATGTATGGGTACGTCTTGTCATCACGCAGCAGAACGTTGAACTTCGGCTTGTGCTGCTTGATCAGATTGTTTTCAAGCGCCAGCGCCTCTTTCTCGTTGTGGACAGCAATGTAGGTGATGTCACGGGCATCGAACAGCAGGCCACCAGTCTTCGCGTCGGCAAGTTTTTCCGCTAGAAAATAGCTGCGCACACGGTCGCGGAGACTTTTGGCCTTGCCGACGTAGATAACTTTCCCACGCGCATTCTTGTACTGATAGACGCCGGGCGACGTAGGCAGCGAGGAGGCAATTTCCTTGAGCTTGTCCCAATGATCGGGAGTGTACATCGAACGCCTCTAGGATAACGGTCGCTCCCCAGCGACCTGCACTTTTGAAGCGGGTCGGCAGGCGATCGATCGGCTAGAGCGGCAGTTGGTAAACGCAAAAAACGCTATCTCGTTGCCAACCCATTTTCTCGTAGACCGCTTGCGCCGTCGTGTTGCTCAGCTCGGTCGACAGCGCCAGGCGAATCGCGCCCACTCGCCTTCCGTACTGAGCAGCCGCCTCAAGTAGTGCCGACCCCACACCGCGGCTTCGCGCATCCGAGGCTACGTACAGATCGTTCAAGATGAAGATCCGCGCCATCGAAGCTGACGAGAAACTGGGGTAAAGTTGCGTAAAGCCGAGCGCATGCTCTCCCTCAACAGCCAGAAAAATCAGTGACTGGTTGTGCTCGAAACGATCGAGCAAGAAACGACGCGCGCGCTCGGTATCGCTCGGCTGCCGATAGAATTGGCGGTAAGCGTCGAACAGCGGTACGACGAGATCGAGATCCTCGACCGTTGCCTGCCTGACTTTCACTTCAGGTGTTGACATGCCCAATTGTTGCCATTGACTCTTTTTCAATCCGCTACGACGACGCAGTGGCCGCGAACTTTCGCTCTGCCCGCTACAGCCCATTAAAACCGTGACGCCCGAAGCCAGGCATCTGACCGCGCCCAACTTTCCTCGAGATCCGCATCAACTTCAGCAGAGCGCCTTCCCTGGCCTTCAAGCGCCTGTTGCAGGCCAAACAACGACCAGCCATTGTGCGGGTGGTCGACGAGTTCCTGCCGGTAGACGCGGTCCGCCTCGGCATAGCGTTCGACCTCGAGCAGCGCCGCTCCTAGCCAATGGCGCGCGGCGAATGGCAGCGGCTCTGGTTCGTCGTAAACCAGCGCATCGTCAAGCGCAACCGCAACCTCGAATGCCCGTATCGCCCCGTCGAGATCGCCTCGTTCGCGGCGAATCTCTCCTCTCAGAATTGCGGCAAGTACTCCGAGCAAATCGCACGCTTGATGAAAGCGAAACTGAGCCGGCTCGTACCGCAACTCTTCGAGTCTGTTTAGGTGAGCTTCGGCGAAATCAGCTTCGCCAAGCCGCAACCGCGCGTAGCCTTGTGCGAAATCCCAAAAGCCCGCCGCCACCGTTCTTTTGGGCCGCTCGGAAATCGCCGCCACTTCATCGAATCGGCCGAAACGGATCAGCGTCGTTAGGTGGTACAGCGGGTTGCCGGTGAGTTTGGCGTAATCTTTTCCGGCTTGGATCGCGATCGCGCCTTGTCCGTCCATCGACGCGGCGAATAGCAGCATGTGCAGATTGTGCGAGGGGTAAATCGCAAAGCCCTCGTCGACATCCGCCTTGAGGTCTGAGTGCCAAGCCTGAATGTTCGCGCGCACCGAGTCAGACCAGCGCCCAATCTCGTTCCAGGTGTGCGAAGGCATATGGTTGATGTGGCTCGCGCCTGGAATCGAGTTGCCGATGAACTCGGCGCAGGCTTCAGCCTTACCGGGATCGACGGTCGATTCCGTAGCGTGAATATACAGGTGGCACGCGCCGGGGTGGCGAATATCTTTGCGAAGGATGGCTTCGAGCACGCCGTGAAGGCGCTTCACGTCGGGGTCGTGAATATCACGCTCGCCGCGCCGCGGCTCCATCACAAACAGCGCTTCAGCGTAGAGTGTGGCCGCGTCAAGATCTTCGGGGAAGCGTTCCGCCAGCTTGCCCATCGCATCGGCGTACGGTTCATCTTGCTCCAGACGTTTTTCGGGATCGAAATCTTCGACGTAGCGAACCGCCAACGCCTCTATAATTGCCTGCTCACGCGGACTCGCGTGATCGTTCGCAAGTTCGATCGCCCTTTGAATTGCCGCGTAGGCATGTGGCGCGTCTTTCTTGCCCATCGGTCCGTTCAAGTACGAGCCCCAGCTCCAAGCCTCGCCCCAAAAACAAATTGCGCAGTTCGGATCGCGCTTGTGGGCTTCGCGAAATGAGCGTGTCGCGTCCTGCTTCGCAAACGCGTACATCATCTGAAAACCCTGGTTGAAGTACGCCTGTGCCTCGGCATTATTCGATGAGATTTCCCTCGTGAACGTACCCAGGCCCTTGCTGTAGAGCGGGATCGGCTCGTTGAAAATCGCCGGCAGCTCCGCGGAATCGCTCTTTTCCTCCGCCATCGCAACGGGCGTAAACGCCGCCACGAGCAGCACACCGGCGGCCAAAAGTTGTGCAATCATCGAGCGACCCTCCTAACGTCAAGAACCTCGATCAAGCGAAGACTACTATCGTCTCGCAAAACTTTCGATCGTTGCCACGACGCTGTCAACCACTGCCCTTGTTCTCGAAATGAACAAAGTCGATCAGGAAGACCGCACCCAGAAACAGCGCCTTTAGCTTGACGTCCCAATGCTGTGGGTACACCACGCCGAAGTTATCCGCATCGGTAAAGCCCTCTTTCAAAAGCCCGCTCCACTTCTTGGTGATTTGCCCCTGCTCGGTCTCGTCGCTCATGATTCGAAACGTCCAAGGGTGCAGGATCGGGCCGAACAGTTGGTAGATTTCCTTGCCGGTTGGGTCAAGCACCGCGTACTTACGCCGCAAAATCGCAAATCGCCGTTCGATCGACCCCAGCGAAATTCCCTGCGAATCGGCAACTCCAATCTCGTGGAAATAGAAGCGAAATGGTCGCGTCACCCGCAAGACTTCACGGCCATCCTCGCCCAAGACGACCATCGTAAACGGGCGCAGTCCCTTCAAGAACCATCGCATCAGCATCGACCCGCCCTCTTCCGCGGCCAGGTAGATCGTGTGGCCATCGAAGTCCGATATCTCGTACTTGTTCTTTGTCTCGAAGCTAGTGAGTATTTCGCCCCACTCTTTCTTCTGACTTACGATGAGGCTGCTAGTCGATTGTAAGCGCTCCACGTCGAATTATCCCTCCTAACTGCGTCACAACTATATCAGCCGGCTCATTGACCTAGACCGGCCCCCAACCGCCGATCGGCGCCAAGTCCTAAACTGTACCGAGAGGAACGAGAGCTGCATGAGTAGAAATCGCCACTGTATTAATGCGCTACCCCTGGTCGTCGCGATAACCGTTTTGACGGCAGCCAGTGCGGTCGCCCAAACTAACCCCGAGTTCGTCGGCTCGCAAGCCTGTGAGACCTGCCACAAGAACGTATACGACCGCTGGCAAGACACGCTCATGGCCAACATTCTCGTCGACGTGAAAGCGCGCCCCGAGGTGATCGTTGGAGACTTCGACAATCCCAACCCGCTCGTCACCTTCAAGAAAGAGGACATCGTTTTCACCTACGGCAGCAAATGGAAGCAGCGCTACTTCACCAAGATCGACGACGACTACTGCGTCTTCCCCGCGCAGTGGGACGTCAAGAACAAAGTGTGGCGAAAATACTACGTAGCAGCGGGCACCGACTGGTGGGCCGAGCACTATCCCGCTGATCAGATGCAGCGACCCACGGGCCCGACCTGCGACGGCTGCCACTCGACCAACTACGACATCAAGACCAAGCAAGTGACCGAGTGGAATGTCGGTTGCGAGAAGTGCCACGGCGGCGGCGGCGATCATGTGCTGGGCCCTTCGAAAGCGAACATCGTCAATCCGGCCAAGCTCGACTACGTACGCGCCGCCGACGTCTGCATTCAGTGCCATTCGCAGGGTCAGCCGATTGAGAAGCCGATCGAGGGCGTCTATTATGATTGGCCGGTCGGCTACCAGCCGGGTGAGCGCTTGAGCGACTACTGGCTGCTAGAGGAACATCACCTGGGCGAAGAAAGTTTCACGCATTGGGCCGAGGGGTCGGCGCACAAGAACCGCATGCAGGGCAATGACTTTGTCACCAGCGCTATGTATACGAAAGGCGTGCGCTGCTGGTCGTGCCATGACGTTCATGGAACGGAGCACGGCGCGGACCTCATCAAGCCCGCCAACAGCCTTTGCCAGACCTGCCATACGCCGGAATCTCCCGCCGGGCCGCGCGGGACCATCGAGGAACATACTCACCATGCAGCCGAGAGCGAGGGCAGTCAGTGCACCGCCTGCCACATGCCGGCGATTGCCAAGACGGTCGGCGATGTGAATGTCCGCAGCCACACGTTCCGCTTCATCAGTCCATCGGCAAGTGAGAGTTACGGCGTCCCAAACCCCTGCACGTCATGCCACACCGATCAGAGCAATGAATGGGCGAGTGAGCAACTGCTCGAGTGGGAAAATTTTTCGCCCTGGAGGGTAGGGTACTAGTACTAACTTGCGAAAGTAAGGCCTTTAACTGTAAAATGTCGGTATGGCAAGACCGGCAACGGTGATTCGACTGAACGCCGAGGAAGAAGAGACGCTGCGACTCTGGGTGCGCGGCCACAAGTCCGAACGGCGCATGGTGGAGCGCGCTCGCATTGTGCTGCTGGCGGCCGCCGCTACCTCGACCGCCGAGATCGCCCGGCAACTGGGATCCCCGGCGGCGCGCGTGTCGAAATGGCGCACCCGCTTCGCCCAGCAACGTCTGGCGGGATTATGCGATCAAGCGCGTTCCGGCAGGCCCGCGCGGTACGACCAAGCGACGCGCAAACGCATCCTCTGCCAACTCGACGAAGCTCCGCCCGAAGGGCACGCCACTTGGACAGGCGAACTGCTCGCGGAAGCTCTCGGCGACGTCAGCAAGCATCAAGTCTGGCGCGTACTGCGGCAGCTCGGCGTGTCCTTGCGGCGGCGGCGCAGTTGGTGTTTGTCAACCGACCCGGAGTTCGCTCGCAAGGCCGCCGACATTGTCGGACTCTACCTCAGCCCGCCGGAAAACGCCGTGGTGCTCGCGGTCGACGAGAAGCCGAGCATCCAGGCCTTGGAGCGAGCGCAGGGCTGGCTACGCTTGCCCAACGGCAAGGCCTTGACGGGCTTCTCGCACGGCTACAGGCGGCACGGCACGACGCCGCTTTTCGCCGCGCTGGAAGTGGCTACCGGATTCATCATCGCCGGACACTATTGGCGCCGACGGCGTCGCGAGTTTCTCGACTTCATGAACCACATCGCGGCCATCCACGAAGGCCGCGAGATCCACATCATCTTGGATAACTTGAACACTCACAAGCCCAAAAATGACCGCTGGCTGCAACGTCATGCGAACATCCATTTTCACTACACGCCGACCTACAGTTCGTGGATGAATCAGGTTGAGGTGTGGTTTTCGATTCTGAGCCGCCGCGCCTTGCGGGGGGCGAGTTTCACTTCCCCCCGGCAGGTGCGCGAGGCCATCGACAGCTTCGTCCGCGTCTACAACTCCAAGGCTACTCCGTTCGAATGGACCAAGACCGTCGTAGCCCCTCGTCCCCTCGCCAGTAAATATTCTAACTTACGCAACTAAGTACTAGGCGGCATTCTTCTATGCTCTTCGTAGTTCCTCGGCGCCCCTCGGTCCTTGAACCGTGGGCGCAGGCTGCCGTCGCTTACTAATCGCGGAACTCGTTTCGGCGCCCAAGCTGTCCCGCCCGGCTCTGCCAATCTCTGACAGTGCTCCGACACGTGAGGAAAAGGCGGAATACGACCGCCCTCTTCATACCGGCCCCACCTCCGCCGATAAGAGCACAAGAACCTTGTCGAATTGCAGAGAAGGCAGCAATCTTAAACAGTTCAACGTGATTGTGGGTCCGTCTCTCTGACGGCAAACATCAGAAGACCAACTGAATGAAGTTACTTATCTGGGCCTGGACCCTGTTTTACATTGCCCTCCCGCTCCATGCGGAGGCTGGCGGGGCTGTGGATTCCGGCGCGGCGGACGCGACGTTAACCGCGCCCGAGCGGGCCTCACTTCTCCCAAAAGCCAAGCTGGGTCTCACCCACTACTTTGATAGTCGCCAGTACGAAACGCTAGCCGTTTTCTCGCAGGTATGACGACTTGCCGTTGGGCCTGCATTTGTGGGGCTTTACTGACCTTCACGGCGACCAGAATCACCCTGGCGGCCGATTCCAGCTTGACCGCTACTTCATGGAGTACCGCGTCCTGGCGCCTTTGAAATCGGATTGGCTTTCGAAATCCGATACTTTCGGGGGCATCGCGGAATACAACGACTTCAACGGACCCGGCAATAGCCTGCTGCGCTTCGGGGCATATTACCAACACGTGTTGCCGCTCGCCGGCGAGCGCAAGGGATCTCTGCAGTGGCGCGTGTTTCCCTACGAGACCGATGGTCATGGCTCGTAGGTCAGCCTCAGTTATTCGATTCCCCTGGCGAACCGCCTCAGCATCTCAGGGTTTGCAGACCTCAACTTCATTGCGCAAGGAGCCGATCGTTGGGTTATTGAGCCTCAACTCAATGTCCGCTTGAACAAGCATGTCGCGGCAGTATTGGAGATTCGGCACAACGGGTTCGAGCAGGCCGCGCCGGGCATCGGTGGCAACGGCTTTGCTCTAGGGCTGAGATTTTCTCGGTAGAAAGCTGACCTGATCGAGGATAGGATCGATGGACGCTAGAGAAGCTCGAAAGGCAGGGCAAGGAATGAACTCGGGTCGTGGTAGCCACAGTCCGCTCAGCGATGAAAGGCTTTCGATCTCGAAGGCCGGTCACCTGCAGTTAGTTCACTGGGTCGTGCTATCCCTCTCGTTGATTCTCACTGTGAGCGTTTGGCATTTCTCGAAACGGCAAATCGACGAAAGGGTCGAGACTCAGTTCCGACGGGAAGCGGACCAAGCCATCGAACTCGTGTCGGAGCGAATGCTCAAGTACGAGGACGCGCTGTGGGGCGGCGTATCGGCGATTCAGGCCCACGGCGGCGACATCTCGTACCGCGATTGGGGTACCTTCGCCAAGCATCTGCGCATCGACGTCAAATACCCGGGAATCAACGGCATCGGGGTCGTCCAAAATGTCCCGCTGAGCAAACTCAGTGCGTTCCTGAGCGAGCAGAGAAAAGACCGGCCACAGTACGAAATTCATCCAAAACATAGCGAGTCTGAGTACTGGCCTATCACCTACATCGAACCACTCAGCGCAAACGCCAAGGCAGTTGGGCTAGACATGGCACACGAAGCCAATCGCTACAACGCGGCCAAACAGGCACGCGATTCAGGCGCCGCTCAGATTACCGCGCCCATCGTATTGGTTCAAGACGCAGAGCGTACGCCCGGTTTTCTTTTGTCCGCCCCGTTCTATCGCGGTGGAGTCTACGCCACGCGGCGGGATCGAAGGGAGAACATCATCGGATTGGTCTACGCGCCGTTCGTTTTCAACAAGCTGATGGCCGGGACGCTGGAAAAGGACAAGCGACATGTGGGCATAAGGATCACAGACCACGGCAGCGTTCTTTACGATGAACATCTCGACAGCGAAGAGGACTACGATCCAAATCCCCTATTTACGACGACCCGATCGGTCGGCCTCTATGGCCGAGAGTGGTTGTTTGATATCCGCAGTGCGAACTCATTTCGAGCGGCTACGTCGGGCACGCAGCCACTCATCATCCTGCTCGGCGGTCTGTTTATCGATGGACTGCTGCTAGTACTATTCGTGTCTCTATCGAAGGCAAATCGGCGCGCGATAAGCTTTGCGGACGGTATGACCGATGAATTACAGAGACGGACGAAAGATCTGGAAATGTCGAATAGCGATCTCGAGCGATTCGCCTACGTTGCGTCTCATGACTTGAAGACTCCTTTGCGCGGAATCGGCGATTTGTCGGAATACTTGGCGGAGGATCTCGAAGACTATGTCAAGAGTCCGGAGGCACATCCCGATGTCGAGAGAAACTTAGGCCGTCTCGACACACAAGTACATCGAATGGACAATCTGATCAAGGGGATTCTGTCGTACTCCAGCATCGGATCAATTGATGCTCGGATCGAAGAAGTGAACTTGGCCGATCTGGTCCGCGAGATCAGAGAAAGTCTCGGCCTGAGTGAACGTGTCTGCGTAATCGACGGGGAACTTCCGGCGCTAATGGGTGAATCTGCCCAGATCGAGCAGATCTTAAACAATCTGATAGGGAACGCAATCAAGTATCACCACGATCCGGCTAACGCCGTGATCAGGGTGTCATCGAAAAAGGTAGATGGGATCGATGTAATCGCGGTTTCTGATAATGGCCCGGGAATTGACCCGCGCTTCCATACCAGGATCTTTGAGGTGTTTCAGACTCTGCAATCCAAAGACGAGATCGAGAGTACCGGCATCGGCCTGTCGATCGTAAAAAAGCTAGTCGAAAGCCGTGGCGGAGAGGTAACTGTCACATCTGATGTCGGGCAGGGCGCGACATTCACATTTTCATGGCCGCCTGCTGTAGCGCCGGCCGAATACTCGATCGCAGGCGCGAACTACGCCGAGCACTCGCAAGAGAGGACGACAGCTTGAGACAAGTAACATTCTTGATCGTTGACGACAATGAACTAGACGTCGAGAAAGTTGAGAGAGGATTCCAGCGCCTTAAGATCTCGAACCCGCTGATTCGGGCTAACGATGGTTTTGAGGCGCTGGAAGTTTTGAGAGGCTCTGACACCGTAACGAAGCTGGCAAGGCCATACGTAATCTTGCTTGATGTGAACATGCCGCGGATGAACGGTATTGAGTTTCTCAAAGAGCTACGGGCAGATTCCGCCCTCGCGGACTCCGCGGTTGTCGTGCTCACAACCTCTGACCGAATAGAAGACGTTGAGGCCGCCTACGAGAATCAGGTTGCCGGCTACATCGTGAAACCAATTTCGCGTGACGACATGCTCACAGCATTGAGCAAACTCGATGCCTATTGGAATCTGTGTGCTCTTCCTGCAAGCGTTTGAGAGGGCTTCGCGAGCAGCGTAGGCTGGGCATTGACGAATGGACAACACTCTGGAGCGCGGAGAGCAGCTCGTCGTAATTGACGACGACGCCGGGATTTGTGCAGTCGTGGAAAGGCATCTACGAGGCACGGCCTGGCAGGTTGCTTGTTTCACGCGCGAATCAGAGGGACTAGAGTACTTGGCGTGCCACGAACCGGATGTTTTGATGGTTGACATCCGCATGCCGCGAATCGACGGCGATCAAATTTTAGAAGAGCTTGCGGCGGGCAATAGGTTGGCTCCGAAGACGCGAATCTTGGTGTCTTCGAACGTCAGCCCGCCGCCAACGATTTGGCAGGGTTTTGAGAAATTTGCGGCGACATTCGTGCTGAAAGACGTTGTGGCTAATAGGGCGGCGTTTCTGGCGGCAATTCGCGGGTAAGCGTAGACCGGGGAATTAAAGGGGACGGGGGAATTAAAGGGGACGGAATTAAAGGGGACGGAATTAAAGGGGACGGAGCCTAATTTCGCAGCGGTGGTGATATCAAAGGGCTTCGTGGATCCCAAATTGTGGCAAGACGCCGTGCTCTCAGACCTATCACACTGCAAACACGGGTGTTAGACGAATCCAATTGGGCTCCGTCCCCTCTAATTCGTCCCCTCTAATTCCGTCTAATTCAGGGCAAACTGCTCGGACTGGAGTGCCTACGGAAAACGAGACCAGTAGAGAGGGGACACAATATCATCGAATGGAGAGGAGGATGGAGTGTCTCGGAGGAACTTTACGAAGGAGATCCGGGAGATCCGGGACGGACGGGGAGATCCGGGGAGATCCGGGACGGAGCCCGAATTCGTAGTTGTCTTGATTTCAAAGGACTTCGCGGATCGTAGATCGCCGCATGATGTCGTCTACTCAAGCCTAGCGTACTGTAAACAGAGCTGTTAGCCGAGTATTGTCGTGCTCCGTCCCTTTTGGCTACCCGACCGTGACGTAACCCCGTAAAACCGTTTGAACCAGCAGCTGCCAGCGATCTCGATGTTCATAACGGGCTATAAAGAAAAGGGGCCAAGGCCCAAGATTCGCGTGAATCCAAAAACAGCCGTACCGCGATATCAAAATATTATTAACCCCTGCAAATTCAATATCTTGACTACTGCCCCAGCCCGCCAAAACACCCAAAAACTTGACACGCACCTGTAGTATGGAAACAGGTGGCTCTGGCGATTGCCTAGAGATGTGACCACCCATCCGGCCCACTGAAAGGGGGGCTAAGAAAAACGAGGTTTAGGTCTTGGCTGTCCTCGGGGAAAAAACAACCAACCATCCCGGCGTTGTGTAGCGCTCACCACACAACGTCGCTGCTACACAGGGATGAGCACGCGAGGAAAACCTCGTCCTGGTTCGCGAATTTAAGAGAAACCCTGCCGAATCCGGCCATTTCCGGGCATATTTGTAGGAGACATGTTTGTAGGAGAGCTGTGCCTATGTATCGATAAGAATCTCTAAGTCGCTGATTCTAAAGATCAAGAACTCCCGGACGACATTGTTTCGCAGCCGTGGCTATTTCGGGAACGTTGGGCTGCCGCCAAGGTACGGTGCGAAGTCGAAGAAGTCGCCGCGACCTTCAACTCTTGGATCGGCCATCGCGTACAGTCCCTCAAACATGCGCGCTGCGAGCTGTTTGCGGATCGGCACGTAGTCGGGATTATCGGCCACGTTGATCATTTGGCCGGGGTCCTTTTTGAGGTCGTACAATTCTTCGGCGGGACGCTTGGCAAAGGCGAGATCGAAGTATTTCTTCACTGCCGGGTCGTTGCGGTGTTCCCACAGATACCACTTGGTGGGGCTATTGTCGCAGTCGGCCAGCCAGGCGTTCGGCCACGCGGCCTCTTTGTAATTAGGCGTGCCGGCGGGCCAGCGCTCGGGTTTGAAGTTGCGGATATAGAGGAAGTCGTCGGTGCGGATTGCGCGCATCGGGTAGCCGCCCAGTTCCGGCGCTTCCTGCGCAACAACGTGGCGCTCTTTGCCGAATAGGATGTGGTCGCGGCCCGCTTCGACCCGCCCGGATTCGCCCGATGTCAGCATCGCGAGCAACGAGCGGCCGGTCATCTCGGCGGGGACACTCAGGCCGGCGGCGTCCACAAACGTCGGCGCTAGGTCGGTGGTCGAGACGAAGTCCGTCACCTTGCGGCCGCCGGGCACGCGGGCTTTCCAGCGGATCGCCATCGGCACGTGCGAGCCCGAATCATAAAGGTTCCCCTTGCCTCGCGGGAACGGCATGCCATGGTCGCCGGTCATCACGATCAAGGTATTGTCGAGTTCGCCGATCTCTTCGAGCCTTGCGACGAGCTCGCCGACATCACGGTCGAAACGCTCGACCTCGAAGTAGTAGTCAGCGACGTCGCCGCGGATCTCCTCGACGTCGGGGTAGTGATCGAAGAGATGCGCTTTTGCCGGGTCGATGCCGGCGGCCTTGCCCGAACCTAACTTATACGGGCGATGGGGGTCGCTTGCGCCGAACCAAAAGCAAAACGGCATGTCGTCCGGCCGGGCGGCGAAGAACGAGTCGACGTTTTGGTATCTCTTTCCCGCCGGGCTGACGCTGGCTTTCGGAAAGCTGCCGGGTCCCCAACCCTTGCGGTAGCTGCCGACGAAGTAGCCGTCTCCGGCGAGCATCTTCGGGTACTCGGCGAACTTCGAAGGCCACACGCTCCACAGATTGCCCGCGGTGCCGAGGCGCCAGAATTGCTGGCCTGTAATGATCGCGCCGCGGCTCGGCGTACAAGACGGTGACGAGATGTAGGCGTTCTCGAGCAACACGCCCTCGCTCGCCAAGCGGTCGAACGTAGGAGTCTTAACTCCACCGTCGCCGTAAGCGCTAGCGTGCGGCCAGCCCCAATCATCGGCGATAGCGAAAACGATGTTGGGGCGGTCAGCCGCGGCGAGCGGCAGAGCCATGAGCACGGCGAAAAAAACGGCGATTCGGGTCAACATAGCACCCCGAAAAATAGCACAAACTGGTCGGATGACTCGTTGCCGATTCTTGACGGCTTGGAGCTGGCTGATACCCTGACGGCATCCTGAGCGTGCGTAACAACAATTCGAGCAATCACTTTAGTCATCGGTCCGCGATCCGAATTAGCGGCGCGATCTCGCTGCTCGGCTGGGCGTTTGCGGCCGCGCCACTCGTCGAAGCGCAGGACACGGCTAAAGCGATTACCCGTGAGGCCAAGCTACCGTCAAGAGGTCCCGCGGGACACCCGCTGCCACTGATTTCGACATGGAACGTCGGCCTCGGCGCCGGCGGCTACACGTTGGAGTATCAGCTCGGAAAGATTCGCGATGGCTACTACGTCTTACCCGCCGTCATGCTACCGGACATTGAGTCGGACAACCGTCCGCAACAGAAGCCCGTGGCGGGCTGGGACACGCTTGTTGAACTAGGGCTGCCGCTGACGCTCAAAAGCACCCAATGGGAGCAAATCTTGGTGCAACGAGCGGAGTTTCGAGAGCTGTCGGTTGCCTCCAATCCTTCCGCATATTCTGAAGACGGCCGGCATATCGTCCTGCTCGATCCGATGGCTCCGACGACGAAGCCATATCGCGACGCCGGCCGACTTTGGGGCGGGACTACCGCTCTTTCTAACCTCGAGAAATCGTATCCGAAGCCGCCCAAAGTAATCTTCCTTTCGAATAACGAGGCGCCGCGGATGAAGATTCGCAATCTGGCAACCAGCCGCCGCTTCGTCGAGCAATTCGCGACGGAGGGGCGAAGCGTCGATGATTTTCTCGATCAGCGCTGCGATGACACCAAGCAAAAGCCCGCGAATCACCCGATGGGCGCGCTGATCTCTGAGTTTCGGGAGCAATTAAGCAGCTGGCACGCCCCAGCAACTTTTATAGGATTCAATTCGTTTGGACCGCGCTTCTACGGTCGTTGGAACGAATGGCGCGCCCACGCGGGTGCGTCGGAAAAGTGGCTTTCCTGCGAACATCTCGTTTGGGGCGGCGCATCGAGCGACTTTTATCTTGACGACTGGAGCGGGATCCGCGACGACCGTGGCTGGAGCGTGCAAGTAGAGGCGCAAAACTGGGTCTTCATGCTCGACGAGGCGCTGTCCCGCAACGAAGATTTCTGGTTCGAGCTTTCGATTTGGGATGGCAACGAGAAAAAACGCGACGCGCTCAGCGACGAAATTCCGTTTGACGAACAGCGCTACGCGGCCGCGGTTAAGTTCGGCCTGTGGCTGCTACGACCGCGTGTGGTTCGAGAGTTTCGCGCGGCATTCGAACCGGTCGCAAAGAACGAAGCCTACTTTCAATCACTGCTCGACGCGGTGAAGCTAGTTCATGAGAATCCGACACTGCGGAAGTTTTGGCGTGACGCCGCGCTCGTGCCCAACCGCGCGCGCCGGCATTTCTACAACGTCGATGAACTTCGCCGCTATCGCGATGTGGACCGTTGGTTCATCCTCGAAGCAAGCACCAACGCCACACGGCAGTGGCACCTGAATACCGCGGTGCCGGTATTCGCACTGGCGCTAGTCAGGGGCAGCGCCCCCGATCGCGAGTGGCTCGTCTATGCGCACGCCCCGATGGGCAGGCGCGATGGAGTCGAAATCGAGGTCCCGCAGTTCGGCGAGATCACGGTTGATGTGCCAGTCGAAGGGGCTTACTATCTGGCCCGCGAGGGCCTGCGTACTGTCGAACAGTTGGCTATGAATTAACAGTTACCGAGCCGGAAATGCGCGCAAACGCTTCTTTGTATTCAGTCCAATCAGAGCCGGGAAACTCTCTTGCGTGCTCTTGGAGGCATGCGGCGACGATTTCTTTGTTTGATGGCAGGTCAACAAAATTTAGCGTCGCCAGCGCGACGAGCGCTTCCTCTGGGATCATGTCAGCCACCTCATCCGGACTTTCGCCCTGGCTCTCGGCCGTGCGGAAGCGGTTCAAGAATCGCTCCCACAATGAGTAGGATGTCGTGCTCGGGCGCTGCCGCATGGCCAGGTAGCGGACCCGGTTGAGATGCCGCTTGATGGCGCGCGGCGTATTTTGCTTTTGCGAAACCATTGGATGCCAAATCGAAAGCGCGGATTCAAATCGCGCTGAGTCAGGCACAGCGAAATCGGGCCGGCGAGTGAGTACCCAGCGGATTCCCATCCAAAAAAAGAAGAGCGCGGGGAATAGTGGCCACAGGCCGAGGTATTTTCCGGCATCTGAAGTTTGTTCGGTGGTCGCGATGGCGGCAACTTGGCCGGCGGTGTCGACGAGATTTGCCGGGGGGGCCGGGGTAGGGGTCGTGGGATCCGGGACTATCGTTTCGCCAGTACTTGCCGTCGACGCAGAGCCGGTAATTGGAGCCGCTTCGATCAGCGCGATGACCGGTTCGCTCGGCGGCGGCGAGAGAATGTTGCCGCCCAGATAGAACGCAAATACGAGAACAGCGATGGCGGCGGCGACGCCCATTGCCTGACGTGCCACTTCGAATTGAGCACGCAATTTCGCGAGTTCGTCCTCCCTCGGCGCGTCGTCTTGCTTGTCGGCGGTCAACAATTTCCGTGAATCCTCCGGGGTGGGGACCGGCACGGGTACCTCGATGTTGACCAGCTTTTCAAGGTACTGCCGCGCGAAATCTTGCCTCTGACGCTGCGGCGCATCGTCGTCGGTCTCGTTAGATAGCTCGGCCATCTCGGCCGCCACCTTTTGGAAGTTCAGGCCGACGGCGCACTCGACATACTGCCGGTCGAGCCCCATCACGACAAAGCACTCTCCTGACGAAACTAGGAAGTTTACGGCTTCTAGAGTTTCGACGACCGTGTCTTCAGAACAGCGGTAAAGGTCATCGACGAAAAGTACCAGCCGATACTTACCCAGTGCTTTGGTGACATCGCGAAATTCGTTGGCGAACTCGTAGCGGAAGCTGGTCTTTTGCTCAAGGTGTCGAACTCGACCTCCCTCTGACGCCTTGCGCAGCAGTGTCGCCGGGTTCAACCCGAACGCCGACAGTCTCTTAACCGCCGTCGTGGCCATGAAGTAGAGCGCGGCCAACGTCGTGACTAGTGAACCCGATTCGGTGACGTTGTTGTTCGTCACGGCGCCTACCAGCCCGAACACATGCGAGAGCAAGTCCCATGCTCGAGCAACGGAGCCCATCTCGTCGGGGCCGCCCATGTGTTTAACGAAATACCCGCCTGACAGCGCCGCGATCGCCAGTAGCCCGAACACCGGCACCCAGCTCTCCCAACCTCGAATCGCGTACAGGCGTAAGCGGAACATCCAGCCGTGCCAACTCAATAGCGAGGGGACAGCTTGCAGGCGGATGTTCTGCAGCAACGCAGCGAGAAGGTTTTCTTCTTTCTGGTGGTGCCAGGCGTTGAACCACACGGTCGGGTAGTCGAAGCTACTCAGATCGCCCCGCACGAGGTTCATCAACGAACTCTTGCCCGTGCCCCAGCGGCCAGTCACCGCGACGCTCAAAGGCGGGGACGTGTTTTCGTTTCGCAAGAAGCGCGAAAGGCCTCTCGCGACTTCGCCGAGCTTGAGCGGGTCAGGGTCGCCTTGTCGCAGCGGGCGGTCGGTAACCGCTTTGTCAGCGACGGATGCTTCTTCGGTAACGACCGGCGGATCCGGTTTAAACGCCGGAGCCAGCACGAAGCCGACTAGCAAGAGACTCAGGTAGTACCAGGGAGCAACGGCGAGGGAAGAGGCGCGGCGCGATTGCGCTGCAGCGTCCGTGAGGTCTCCCTTGGTCTGCAGCAGCCAGGTTGCGCCGGCATCGTAGGTATGGATGACGGTCCCGTCGACGCCGACCGCCCAGCCGGTTTGGCCTCCGGGAAGGAAGAATATCGAGTTTAGGTCGGCGCTTGTTCCGCTCTCTTGCGAGGCGAAGCTGACGGCGCCCGTCGAGGAATCGGTGACTAACCTGCCGAGCGCCCCGGCGGCGCCGCAGATGTATGGAGCTCCGGGAGTGTCACTTTCGATGTCGAGCCAGAGACCGAGGGGATTGAACTCAGTCAGCACGGGGACGCCGGTTCCGCCACTCTGAGTAAGGCGTCGCACCGCGCCGGAGCCGTCGATACCCCAGCCTTGGGAGGTCGCCTCGTGAAACCAGAGCTTTCGGAATCCGGCGCGGGCTAGCGGGTAGCCGACCCATACTTCTTTAGAGGAAAAATCCCAGACGTCGAGGTCGCCCGGCAGACCATCTGGTGCTTGCCAAGGCAGGCCCCCATCTTCAGTCGAGATCGGCACGCCGTTCTGATCGAGGGCCCAGCCAAATGAAGGGCCCCTGAATGTTAGTGACCGCCAATGCGAGGGCGGCGGCGCAAGCTCCGTCTCGGGATCGACGACTGACTCTTCGGGCGCATCTGGCGGAGGCGTTCGACGCTCGGTATTCGCCCGCGGGTCGGATGCGTTTTGAGCCTCAGGGACCCCGCCGGCGGTGGGTAGCCCGTCCGAAGTTCTTGGTATCGTCTTGTCCAATACAAGATGAGCCTGAAGGGAGGGGTGATTCCAACACAAGATGAGCCTGGAGGTAATTTGGGCAAGGTCGATTAGGAACAGGCAAACTGCGGGCGATGGGAGTCGCCGTGCAGCAAGCCGAATCAGTGAGTCTCGATGAGATCGAGAGTTTTCTCGACGGGTGTGGGTCCGTCGAGTTCCAGGCCGGAAGTCGAGCGGATAAATACGCGCTCGTCGAAGGCGTCCTGAAGAGGCATCATTATGCCGACCAGAAGCGCTCGGTTAAAGGATTGTTGAGACGCTTCCTGAGCAAGCTAACCGGCTTAAGCCGCGCCCAATTGACTCGCCTCATCGGGCAGTTTTTGCGCGAAAAGTGCGTTCGGCCGACAGCCTATCGAAGGCGCCGCTTCCCCACCAAGTACAGCCGCGCCGACATCGTTCTCCTGGCGCATGTCGACCAAGTACAGCAACGTCTCTCCGGGCCGGCGACGCGTCGCATTCTCCAGCGCGAGTTCCAAATCTACAACCGCAAGGAGTTCGAACGCCTTGCCGAACTGTCGGTGGGACACCTCTACAACTTGCGCAAACGCGCCGTCTACCGGCGACACAGTTTGCATCTCGACAAGACTCGACCGACACCCGTGGCGATCGGCGAACGCCGCCAACCCGAGCCGCGAGGACGTCCGGGCTACCTGCGCATCGACACCGTGCACTCGCCCGAACAGGAAGGTGAAAAAGGCGCCTACAGCATCAACGTGGTCGACGAAGTGACGCAGTGGCAGGCCGTCGGCTGCGTCCAACGCATCAACGAAAATCACCTCATTCCCTTGCTGGAAGGCCTTTTGGAACAATTTCCATTTATCGTTCGCGGCTTTCACTCCGACAATGGCAGCGAATTCGTCAACCATCAAACCGCTAAACTGCTCGAGAAGTTGCGAATTGAATTTACGAAGTCTCGCGCGCGCCGTTCGAACGACAATGCCTTGGTCGAAACCAAGAACGGCGCGGTGGTGCGCAAGTGGATGGGCTACCAGTTTTTGCCCTCGGAAGCGACGCAGGCGATCGACACCTTCTACCGCCAGTGGCTCAACCCGTACTTGAATTTTCATCGCCCATGCGCTTTCGCCAGCGAGCGCCGAGACCGCCGCGGCAAGTTGCGCAAGGTGTACGCCGAGTGGAGCACGCCGTGGGAAAAGCTGCTCAGCCTGCCCGCCGAGCAGCGCGGCCTGCGCGCGGATCGCTCGCTCAAGAAGCTCCAAGCGCGAGCGGACACTTGTTCCGACACCGAGTTTGCCGAGCAACTCGACGCTCAGCGCAACGAACTGCAACGCGTCTGCAAAGACCTCGCGATCTGCTGGCGCACGCGCTAGACAACGCCCCGACCCGAGGCGTTGTCGGCTCCTCCGGCCCACGTCCGAAGACGGCCGTGGGGTCTCGCCTGGGATGGCTGCAAAGGGGGATTGGGGTGCCGCCCCTTCCCCCTTATGCAATCCCCCTCACCCCGCCCTACGAAGCCACAAATAGCTGTAGCCGCCGACCTCAACTCACGCTATAATCCCCCTCAACCCGCAGCTGCTTCGCCTCTCTCCTTCAGGCTCATCTTTCAATTGGAAAAGAGGGTATCGCCTCCTGGCGAGCTGGGTTGAGAGCCGCAAACGGATCCGGTGCGCCCTCAACGAGCAGACTGACGTAGTACTCGTTTTGCTTTTCATTGACGACAACTTCCTCGAATGCGATAGGGGGCTCACGCCCCGGCAAGCCTGTCGTCCGATTGATGACCTGCGCTTCCACCCGATAGTTCCCCACCGGCAATTGCTCGAAGCGCACCGTTCCTTTGGGGTCAGGCTTTCGACTCCTAATTTGTTGGGCTGAACGGGCGTCGCCCAGACGGACTTCGACGTTCCGTACGTTGGATGGCTCTCCCAAGACCTGTACGTTAATTGCGGCGTTCCCGGCCTCCTCGGCGTGCGCGACGATCGATTGCCATGGCGGTGTCCAGGATGCGGCCGTGGGCGGCGTCGATGGAGTGGCGTCCGGGGCGGCGCCGTCGACGCTGGGATATTGCCGCGCCCAAGTCCATCCACCGTCAGGACTGTGAACGATCAGCCCTAAGTTGCCGGCCGCCCAGACGTTGGCCGAGCCATCATCGGCTTCGACCGCGAAGACGTCGTACAAGTCTGCTTGAATCTCCTGGAGAGCTGGTGGAAGCGCCGGGCGGTTGAGCCACCAGAGTGAGCTCCCACGCTCGGCGAATGTGCCCGCTGCCGGGCGTGTCTGAACTAGCGCAGTTAACGTAAATGCCAAAAACAGAAACGCCGCGGTCGCGGCGATTCGCCCTCGCCGACCTGACGCTTGGAGGTTCGTCGGGCGCCCGCCGCGAGGTTCCGGGCTTGATTTTCGGCCTTTTTCAATCACGCTTGCTGCCATGAGTGATTTGAGTTCAATGTACTACGGATTCCCCGGATATCCTTGCGAACGCTCAAGCGCTTACCGTAAATCGGACTCGCGCGACGGATACGAGGATTTCAAAAACGATTCTGCGGCAAGCGCGTGTACTTGATACGCTCTACTGGTGAGAATTTTTCTAGCTCTGCTCGCACTCTCTGCCGCTCCCGCGCTCTTGGCCGAGCGCCTCTCAACACCAGAGGACTATGCTGACTACCCGACCGCGGCGGTCGCGCCCAATGGCGATCTGTGGGTAGCGTTTCTCAGCTACGACCAGCACGGTAGTGACGTCGTTAAAGTTCGTAGGCGTATCGGTAGTGAGTGGCAGCCGGCTGAAATTATCACGCCTACAGCAGGCGATTTTCTCAAAACAGCTACCACTGTCACCCCGGACGGAATTCTTTGGGTCAGTTGGGCTGCGCAGATCGACGGCAATTTTGACATCTACGCTCGTATCTTCGACGGCGAACGCTGGTCGCCGATCAGACGCTTGACCAAGGCCGAGGGTGCCGACTTCCACCATCGCATCGCCTCCGATTCCGCCGGTAACGTGCACCTGGTCTGGCAGTCGTTCCGAACCGGCGACGGCAATATTTTCTTGAAAACGTTCGACGGCATTCGCTGGACCGCGCCCATACCCGTGAGCAACCACGAGGCCATCGAGCTCGACTCTCAAGACCGCCTCTATATCGCCTACGACACCTATCGCCACGGCGACTACGACGTTTTTCTGCGCGTGTTCGAAGGCGGGAAACTAGGGCCGGAAATTCCGATCGCCGACTCGCCCGATTTCGAGGCCCGCGCCACCATTGCAATCGACAAAGACGACCGCGCCTGGATCGCCTGGGACAACCAAGGCCCCAGTTGGGCCCTCGACATGCCCAACTGGAATATCGACAGCGAGCGCGGCGATTGGGGGACGCCCGCCGACTGGACCGTCAACGACCCCGACGGCCGGGTTGGTAGGCTCGTCAGCCTGCGCTACACCCAGGGCATCGGCGTTGCCGTCTACGCCAAGGGCCGCCGCTGGGTGCCGAAGGCTCAGATCGAGTCGGTGCTCCCGGACGAGCCTCCCGCGGGCGTGCTCGAAATTCCGCACTTCGCTGTTGACGGCGCCGGCGTCCCGTGGCTGTTCTTCAGGCGCTGGCAGCGCCGGGGCGATGGCGGCGGCATGACCGAGCGTCCTCTCGGTTGGCGCATTTAAGCTTCGGCGTACGAGACCGATCATTGGACCAAGCCGATCGTGCTCGAAGACAGCACCGGCAGCAACGACAACCGGCCCGCTATCGTCAGCCAAAACGGCGCCTCGCTCGACGTATTCTACGCCGCCGACGGGCGTTACAATGCCGCGAAAAAACAAGTCGAGATGATCGACAAGCGACACGGTTTCGTTGCACATGAAACGATCGAGCCCCCTCGAAGGACTTCGGCACTGCCGCCGCCCGAGCTCGACCCGATCGATCCCGGCAAAATTCGCGGACACCGCCATACCGCCGTCAGCGACCGCCGCAACGAAATCGCTTCCGGTCAAAAGCGCTATCAGCTCTACTGGGGCGACCTGCATCGCCACACCGAGATTTCAAGCGACGGCGGCTACGACGGCACGCTGTGGGACCTCTACCGCTACGCAATTGATGTCGCCGAACTCGATTTCATCGCATCGACCGATCATTCATACGGTGGTGCGGGAAAGGACGGCCTACTCGAAACCTACGACTGGTGGCGCACCCAAAAGCTCGCCGACGTCTTTCACGTCCCCGGCACGTTCATGCCGCTGTTTGGGTATGAACGCACGCCGCGCTTCCCTTATGGGCACCGCAACGTGATTTCGCCGAATCGAGGGGATGTCGCGGTGCCGATCACAGTGCCACAGGCGGAGCAAAGCCCCGACTTTCCGCGCCGGCCGGATGAGCTGGCACTGTGGAAGGCCCTCAAAGGGACCGACACGATCACGATTCCTCACACGATTGCGGCTGGTGGCGGAACCGACTGGAGCTACCACGATCCGGCGTTCGAGACGCTGATGGAGATTTACCAGGGCTGCCGCCTGAGCTACGAAGGGCGCGGCGCGCCCCGCGTAAATACCGCTGAACGGTTCGAGGTTGGCTATGCGCAGAATGCCTTGGCGAAGGGTTACAAGATGGGGTTCATCGCCTCTTCGGATCACCGCTCGACGCATATTTCGTATGCGGCGGTTTACGCTGAGGAGCCGACACGTCAGGGGATTTTTCGCGCGCTGCAGCAGCGGCATGCTTACGCCGCCACGGACAACATCGTCGTCGATGTTCGCATCGGTGAGGCCATCATGGGCGACGAAGTTTCGACGTCTGAAGTGCCTGAAATCCAGATCTATGTAAGAGGCACCGGGCCGATCGACAACATCCAGATCATCAAGGACAACCAGCACATTTACGAACATCGTCCCGGCACGCAAGAAGTCGCGCTAACCTACCGCGACGAAAAGGCCGTCGCCGGGGAAAGTTACTACTACGTGAGGCTGCAACAAGAGGATGGGCAGATGGCCTGGGCTTCGCCTATTTGGGTGGATTACCGCCCGTGAAGTGTTTGAGCCGCGAACGCCAGTACTTCGAAATTGTCAATGCCGTCGACAACCTACCCGCACTTGTTGTCATCGCAAGGCCGATGACAAACCACCTTATGCTGTTCAGTCAACGTGCAACCCACCGCGTCCTCATCACTCTGCCCACACCGGAAAAAGCATTCCGGTTCGCCGGGAGGATTCTGATTAACTCGCGGCGGCCGTCCGCCCCGTCCGCCGCCTCCCATTGCCTCGCGCAGCTTCGGCTCGGCAACACCTAGGGTGCGTGCCGCCGCAGCCATGTTTACGGGTTTAATGCCGCCTGGTTCGACCCGTAGCGCTTTGGCTACTTTGGCGGCATCGACGCCGAGGGCCGCGGCGGCTTGCGACACCTGCTCGGGGCCGGGGCGAGCCCCACCCGGGCCTGGCCTTGGGCGGCGCGGCGGAGCGTTCTCGCTGACTTGAGGCGGGCGCCGGCCGCGGTTGCGCATGCCGAGCGGTTCGCCCGAATAGCAGCCAATAATGTACGGCCAAGTTTCCGTCGCGTGATAGTGATAGTCGCCCGAATAGTCGGTGTGGCCGTTGCACTGGTCGAGATACTCGGGGCCGTCTTTGGCGACGTAGTCGAAGGCGTCCCATGAATCAATGTCGGGGTTGCCGACCTTCTCCCAACTACTCTTGAACTTCACGACATCGTTGCATTCGCCGTCGAGGCAGCCCCACGGTCCACGGATTGCATAGCCGTCGTAGGCGTAGCCGAGCACCGGCGAGCGGTCGCCGTCTTTCACCTCGCTGAGGCAGCGCTGGATCAACGCGTTATAGTGATACTCAAGCGCCGTGTGACCCATGCAGGCGTCCATGATCGAGTGGAAGACCGGGTCGCCGAACTCGGCTTCTTGGGGGATCGGCCCCTCGTTTGGTCCGTAGATCGCCAGGCCCCCGACGGTAAATCCTTCGCTGCCTAGTAGCGGAATCGGTATCGGTTTGTCGGCCTTCTTGGGAGTCAACGGAACGCGGAATTCGTAGTCTTGCTCGAGCAGCGGGTTCGGGGTGACCTGGATGAACTCGTAGTGTGGGATACCGTTTGAGCGAACGACGAGTTCGTCTCCTTCACAGGTGGCTTCGAGGCGCGGCTTGGCGTAGGCAGCTCCGGCGCCTTCGTACTTCGAGACGTCGAGAAACTCGGCCGCGGGGCAGGGCTTCTGTTGCGCTAGAGCCACAGCGGCGCCGCAGGTCAAGAGAATACACAGTCGGACTTTCATGGCTAGCGGGTCTCCAGGTTGTCGCGCAGAAAGTTGATCGTTAGCGGCCATGCCTCATTCGCGGCCGTCATGTTGGCCCCTTCGCGAGCGCTTTGCTGACGCAGGAATGCATGTCCGGCGCCGTCGAAGAGGTGTGGCGTGTAGGGTTTGCCGAGCTGTCGCATCACTCGCGCCGCTTCGGGGATGGTGGCGTTGACGCGGGCGTCATCGGCACCGTAGAGGCCGAGCACGGGGGCCTGAATGCGGCTAAGAGTTTTGCGGTCAGGCGATGTGCCGTAGTAGACGACGGCGGCCGAGAGTCGGTCTTCGTTGCCGGCGAACTCGAAACTTGTTGAGCCGCCCCAGCAGAATCCGATCGAACCGTATTTTCCATTCGACGCAGGCAGGGAAGTCGCGTAGCGGGCTACTGACGTTAGGCGTCGAACGACATCCTCGGTGCGGCGTTCGCGGATCAGGCGAACGGCGGCTTGGGGGTCTTTAGGCGTTCGACCGTCCGGGCCGTATCCGCTCAGCAAGTCTGGAGCGATGGCGATAAATCCTTCCGCGGCGAGTTGGTCAGCGACCGCGCGAACCCAATCGGTCAAGCCGTAAATCTCATGGATCACGATGACCGTAGGCGCTCGCGTCGCGCGCTCCGGGTAAGTCACCCAGGCATGAACTGTGTCGCTCCAGGAGTCGTTACGACCTTCACTGATCTCGACCCATTCGCCGTGACGTGGAGATTCGTTCAAGCGAGTGACGGCGGTTTCAGCGTCGGGCGGCAGCTCGCCTCGACCGCTGTGTGAGGCGGCCCAAGCGAGGACGCCGAGGGTCAGTAAGACCGGCAGTACGAGGCGAAATTTCATAGCTGTTGCCGCCGTCCATGATAGCGTGCGGCGGCGGCGAAACTTATAGTGTCTTCGAGCGATCGGTCTCGTAGACAACGTTTCCATCTACGTCATGAAAGTGCAGTGAGATCTTGCTTTCGTTCAGAATTTTTTCGGTCGTCACCGAGAGGAATCCACCACCGACTCGGTGGAAGCGGTGGTACTCGCGGTCCTCGCCCGGTGTGCCGCCGGCATGTTCATCGGTTGCGGGCCCGGAGGAAAACTCCTCCACGCCAGTGGCCGGGTGAACGGAGTGGTACTGCCAATGGCGGTCACCGTTGGCAACAAAGAAGTTCTCCGGCAGATTGTCAGCGAACCACTTGCGGATCTCGTCGCCCTCGTACGTAAAACCGAGATTCGCGTGATTGTCGTGCTTGTTACCGCGATCTGGCCCGACGATCGGGGTGGGGCTGACAAGTACTTTCCAGTCGGCGTCACTTTCCAATAGCGATTGCTTGAGCCAGCGTTTTTGAGTTTCTCCCCAAATGCTCTTGTCGGGCCCGTCTTCCATAGGGTTGGGCGAACGGAAGTCGCGCCCCTCGGTGAGCCAAACTTGCAGGCCCTTGCCCCAGCGGAACGTGCGGTAAGGGAGCGAACTCATCGGCACCTGCTCGGAATAGACTTTCAGGCCCTGCTCCCAGCTGAAAGTGCCCATGTAGTCCCTGCTCATTCCAGGCCAATTGTCGTTGTGGTAGGAGTCGTGGTCGTCTTTCTCCCAGTAACCCGGGACACTCAGGTGGAAGTTCAAAATGGTTGGGAAACTGTACATGCGGTGCCAGTGAAAGCGCGCTAGGTCAATCGAGGTTACGAGTGGCGCATCGCTGTCGTAGTAGACCGTGTCGCCCGTTGGCACAATGAATTTCGGTGCGAGTTTGAGCATCGACGGGTAAATCTTGTAGCCCTCTGGATGATCGTGGTCGCGGTTGGCTTGGCCTGTGACCACGGTAAACGTGACGGTGGCGTATTCGTTTTCGGGAGGCGCGGTTTCGAATCGTCCGTTGAGCGGTTTGTGGATAGCTGTACCGTCGGTATTCGATGTTTCGGTTTCGACGTAATAGGAGGTAGATGGGCTCAATCCGCGGAGCTGGAAGTGGTGCGTGTAGTCATCTTCGGCCTTAACCTCGAACCACTCGCTCTCTATGGGGTTGAAAAAATTCACGTTGTCGGCGTAACGCAAGCGCACGCGCCCGGCCGCGCCGGGCACTGAATTTTGCAGATCGCGCGGATCGAGCTGTTCGAGCTGTGCGCCAGGCTCGGGCTTTATTGAGCGGGCGCGGATGGCGGTGCCGTCCGCGCGGCGGCTTGCTGACTCGGTGACGCGGGTCCATACTATCGCCGAAGTCGGCGAAACCTCGCCGATCTTGATTCCGGTGGCCTGACGTGATTCCTCAAGATACTCGACGCTAGGTCCGCATCCGGTCACCACGATGAAACACAGGTTGGTCAATAGCAGAGATCGCACTGGGTGCATTGTAGAGGATTCGAAGCGTGCTCGTCCGCCGTAACCTCCGCCGCTATACTGACGAATAGTCTTAATAGACGCCTGTTTGGAGTTCACCCCGCATGTCGATCAAACTATCTCAATTCGCGCTTTCCGCAGCCCTCGCATTGACGCTCTCGTGCGGCACGACGGCGGGAGTCTCCTCTGAGTCCGCGGCGGAGGCCGCCTCAACAGGCGAGACGATCCCGCTACCTGAGTTCAGTCTGCTTGACGCCAACGGTAAGGAATTCACCAAGGCCGGCATTGAGGGCCAAGTCGTGCTGCTCAATTTCTGGGCGACTTGGTGCGGGCCGTGCAAGATCGAGATGCCTTGGTTTATCGAGTTCCAGCGGAAGTACAAAGACAAGGGCTTCACGGTGTTGGCGGTTTCGCTAGACGAAGACGGCTGGGACGTAGTCCGCCCGTTCGCGGAAGAACTCAAGGCTAACTTCCCAATTCTTCTGGGCGATGACGCAATGGCGGAGGAATTCGGCGGGGTCATCGCACTGCCGACAACGTTCATCATCAACAAAAAAGGTGAAATCGTGACCCGCCATACCGGGTTGGTAAGCAAGGACGAGTATGAGATCGAAATCGAGCGACTGCTGTGATTTCACGCGCGTGGCTCGCGGCGCCATCGCCGTCGGTTTCGGGCTCGCGTTTGCGGCCACGATAGCGTTCGGTCAGTTCAAGGGCTTTTCCGCCGCTACGATCGAGCCGAGTTCAGGAGTTGAGTTGTTGCCCGGATCGATCGTTGACGTCCCGGTCGCGATTCGGATTCGCAAGGGATATCACATCAATTCCAATCAACCGCTGGAGAGCTACCTGATCCCGACGAAATTGAGCTGGGACGTCGAGCCGATAAGTTTGGAGTCCGTCACATACCCTGAAGCAGAGCAGGTCAGGTACTCGTTTTCAGAAAAGCCGCTATCCGTCTACTCGTCGCGAGTGGTGATCCAAAGCAGTTTTCAGGTACCCGACAGCGCGGTCGATATGACCGAACTGAAAGGAAAGTTTCGCTTTCAGGCGTGCAACGACAAGTCGTGCTTAGCCCCGAAAACTATTGACGTCTCGATACCGATTCGCCGCTAGCGATGATCGGCATTCACGATACTGAAATTCTTCCCCGCCAATGCGTAGCCAGTTCGTCAAAGACCTCTATTACGCGTCGGTAGGAAAACTAACCTACTTTTCGTACCTTTGGTCGAGCCTGCGTTCTTCAAGCTATCGAAACAAGTTTGTGAACATCGGCTGCGGACCCGATTACGTCGAGGGCATGATTAACGTCGACGGGAATCTATTTCGCAGCAAGGAAATCTGGCTCGACGTCAACTTCGGTCTGCCATTCGCAAGCGATTCGATTGCCGGCGTGTATTCGTCGCACACGGTCGAGCATTTTGACGTCGACCATTGCCGCGCGTTGCTGTCGGAATGTTGCCGCGTGCTCAAACCCGGCTGCACGATGCGAATCGTCGTGCCCTCACTCGAGTTCGCGATCGGTGCATACACGGAGAACCGCCCGGGCGACCTACCCGACTGGACTGAAAAATATCGCTCGATCGGCGGCAGATTCAGTAATTTTCTACTGGTTGCGAATCAACACTTCTTGCTGCTCGACTTCACATTTTTAGAAGAGCTACTGCTCGATGCAGGATTCAGCGAGGTTGTGCGCGGTTCGGCTCGGAAGAGTAGTCACTTTAGCCAAGACCACATGCAGTTTGAGTTCAAAGGCGAGCCAGATACTTCGCTCTACGTGGAAGCGAAAAAGCTCTAAACGTTCTGGCTTCGCTATGATCTTTGGGCAATGTCCGACGGACTGGTGGTCTACGAGAATAACTCCGGCGTCGCAACGCTGACGCTTAATCGGCCGGAACTTCACAACGCACTCGACGAGAGAGTTATCGCGGAGCTGACAGGGCGCGTGCAAGCCGCGGGTGACGACCCTTCTGTCCGCGTAGTTGTGATGGCTGCCGCCGGCGCCAGCTTTAGCGCGGGCGCGGACCTGAACTACATGCGACGTATGGCGGATTTTAGTGACGCTGAAAACCGGGCTGACGCCGGCCAGTTCGCGAAGTTGCTCGACGCCGTGCATTCATCGCCTAAGCCGACGATTGCTCGTGTTCAAGGCGCGGCGGTCGGAGGCGGTGTTGGTCTCGTCGCGGTGTGCGACATCGCAATCGCGTCGGCCGAGGCGTTCTTTCGCCTGACCGAGGTTCGGCTCGGCTTGGTGGCGGCACTGATCAGCCCATATCTCGTTGAAGCGATGGGGCCGCGTACCGCCCGCCGCTATATGTTGACGTCAGAGCGCATCGACGCCCTGGAGGCAATGACCTGCGGCTTGGTCCACGACGTTGTCGCGGCAAATGAGCTTGACGCTACCGTCTTACGATTTGCCGCCCGACTCTCGCGGGGAGGTCCACAGGCGCTTGCGGAAAGCAAGAAACTTGTCGCGGATATTTCCGGCTCGCCAATCGATGAAACCGTTAGGACGCGGACGGCGGAATCAATCGCAGCTCGCAGAGCCTCTGATGAGGCGCGCGCGGGTATCGGCGCGTACTTCGAAAAGAAAACGCCCCACTGGCAGAGCTGACGCTTGTAGCGAAGAAGGATTCTATGACCACGAAAATTCAACCCTCACGGCGCCAAGCCATGCAAACCCTCGGAGGGAGCGCCGCGGCGTTTCTCACCCGCTGCGGAAGCGGACCCGGCGAAAAACATCCGCGGCCGAACATCTTGTTCGTGATGACCGACGACCAACAGCACTCTCAGATGAGCTGCGCCGGGCACCCGATACTGCAGACACAGGCCATGGACCGTCTCGCCGCCGAAGGCACAAGATTCTCAAACGCTTACTGCACAAACTCGCTTTGTGCTCCGTCGCGGGCGAGCATTTTGACGGGATGCTACTCGCACGTGCACGGCATCCGCGGAAATTCGGAAAAGGCTGATGCAATCGAAGAGATCGACCCGACGCTTCCTACGTTTCCGGAGCTTTTACAAGAAGCCGGCTATCGAACCGCCGTGGTCGGCAAATGGCACTTGCGCCAGGAACCGAAGGGATTCGACGAATGGAAAATCCTGCCCGGGCAGGGCGTCTATACCGATCCCGAGTTCATCATCAACGGCGAAACGAAGAAACAGTCCGGCTATGCAACGGACATCACGACGGACTTCGCACTCGACTTTCTGCGGCGGCAACAAGGCACCGACCCGTTTTGTCTGGTCTATCAACACAAAGCGCCGCATCGACCTTTTTCTCCCGCGCCGCGTCACGCGAAGCTGTTCGACGACATCGAGTGGCCCCATCCGGAAACATATGACGACGACTATGCGACCCGTCGAGTCGCAAAAGAGGCGGCAGACATGCGCTTCGAGAACAGTCTCGCCGGCGACTACGAAGATCTCCCGGCCAACCTTGGCGCCGAAGCTCAACGAGAGTGGATTTTCCAGCGGTTTGTAAAAGATCATCACCGAGCGGTATATGGTGTCGACGAAAACCTCGGAATCGTCCTCGACTATCTCGACTCGTCGGGTCTGGCGGAAGACACGTTGGTTATTTACACGACGGACAACGGCTACTTCTTGGGCGAGCATGGCTGGTACGACAAACGCTTCATGTATGAGCCGTCGTTGCGCATTCCAATGCTGGCTCGCTACCCGCGGCTCGGCAAGGCGGGCGTAGTCTCGGATCGGCCGGTGCTGAACATTGACATTGCGCCGACGATTTTAGACTTCGCTGGAATTCCTCGCCCGGAGCGCATGCAGGGAACGAGTCTACGCCCGCTGCTAGAGGGGAGTCCTCCGGCCGAATGGCGAACCTCGATCATGTACAGCTACTACGAAAACTCTTGGGCCTTCCGCGAGATGGCACGCGAGCAGATGACCGACCCGAGTTTCCAGTTCTGGACTGCCCACCGCGTCGGACCCAATCGAGGAGTCCGAACGGACCGATATAAGCTCATCGAATACTATGGCGAAGGAGATTATTGGGAGTTGTTCGACCTTGAGGAGGACCCTCACGAACTCAGGAACCGATACTCGGAGCCCGGAATGGCGGAACTGACCGCGGAATTGAAGTCTAATTTACTGCGACAAAGAGAACAATATCTCGAAGCTGGCTAACGTGAGATACAATAGCGTGCCCTGAGCATTGATGTGACAAATAGCCTGGATCACGGTCAGTTTCAATCAAAATAAAGCGTAATAGTGGCCGAGTTCCGGGCCATGCGTGAACGCGGAGTTATGTAGCGATATCTTGAGGCCGGGGGACGGCAAATATCGGCTCGCGGCGCCGATGGTGCGTCGCTCGAAATAGCCTGTCGACAAAAGCTTGCTTATTCGTACCAACATTCACATAACTGCTACTATGAAAGCCGTAACGCAGTGAGTTATTGTGTCGAGCGCGCCCGAAATCTCGATTCTTATAGTTGACGATGACGCCGCCATCTCTCGACTTGTGTCTGCCATTCTAGAGCAGAACGGTTACGAGCCGATTGTCGCCGAGAACGGTCGGGACGGCCTCGATCTTGCTGAATCTCGTCGACCTAGCGCGATCGTCTTGGACCTGGCGATGCCTGGAGTGGGCGGCATGGAGGTTTGCACCCAGCTCCGAAGCTGGTACCAGGGTCCGATCCTAGTGCTGTCGGGCACCGGAGACAAGGCATCGATCGTCGAGGCGCTCGACAGAGGCGCTGACGACTTCTTGGTGAAACCGTTCCACACCAAGGAATTGCTCGCGCGACTGAGGGCGCTGTTTCGAAGGGCTAATCAAGTTCTTATACGAAGCGGTGAAATCACAGTCAGCGAATTAAGGGTTAATTTTGCCAAGCGCCGCGTCTACAAAGGCAGTGAAGTGATCCGATTGACGCGCACGGAATTCGACATTCTCGAGGTGCTCGTAAAAAATCTTGACGTCGTGGTGACGTCCGACATTATTCTTGAGCGGGTTTGGGGTCGCCACCACGGCGAGTACGCCCAAACGCTGCGAGTCCACGTAGGCCACATTCGCCGTCGGCTTGAGGATGATTCCGCGAATCCGAAATATTTACTCACCGAACCTGGCGTGGGGTACCGCTTTACGAACCCCGAAGGGGACACTGCCGACGACAGCAGCGCAAGCGCCGGATCCGCATAGCGCCGATGACGAATCAGGTTCGTCGAGTCTCTGCCCGGCGTGAGGGTATAGGCTCCCACGGCAGCGTGCCGTCGCAGCGATCTCGATAGTACGGATCGAAGTCAGGGACAGCCGCAACGACGGGGGCGGGCATGCGCTGGAGGGCTCCGCTATCAATCACCGAAACTGTCGCGATTCGAGCCGATCCAAACTGGTGCCATGCGTCTAACTCAATGTTCGCCGCGCCTTCAGGCGGAGACGGAAATTCGAAGCGCAAGCTACGTGGCGCCACTCGTTTGCGCAGCCCCTGGTAGTACCATGGCTGAATCAGTAGCTCTCCAGAGCGCGGAGTGTCGCGAAACTCCGGACGCAATCGCAGCGTGGCGATTTCTATCTGTGACAGCGACGTTCCGGTTGAGAAACCCTCGAAACTGCCTTCAGTGTGTAGCAGCGTCCGATTGTGTCTGCGAACGGTTGCCCCGAACCCCACCGGCGTGACGAAAGAATTCACGTCGGCCTTTTTGGTCGGATAGCCAAAGACCTCGCGACCAAATTCCGAACTCGCCAGCGACGGCTTGAAGTGCGAGACCGCGTACCAAACCGCTCTGTTCGCGAGCATACAGTATGCGAGCAACCACGCCTCGTCCAAGGAAGGATCTTCGAAACTACGTACGGCCAAGAGTCTCAGTGATGGCCGCAGCACGGGTTGACAACCTGGAGGCAGGAGGGCGGCATGTTTCTCGCGATTGATGGTAGCCTCGACCTCTACAATCGTTACTCCTTCAACGGAGGACTCTCGACGACCGCGGTACGCTTCAATCTCGCTGGCCTCGGCCCGAGTTGAGATACTTGACCCCGCCCCGGGGACCAGGCCAAGATTGTCCGCCGGATAGGTCCGAAACGCAAACGACGCGAACGTCTTCGGTTCGACTGAAGCCACAAACTCGGGAACTGGCTGCGCGGCCGCCGATGGTTGCCGTCGGACACTGACGGAAATGAGGGTTGACGCCTCTAGGCGCGAAAAGATGCCGTCGAAACTTCCGCTGATCGTCGCGGCATCAACCGGAATCGTTTCCCAAGCGGTACTCGAGTCTTCCGGCAATCGCAGTAGTTCGACGGGAGCGCTCGGATCCAGCGGACCTTTTAGCCACTCGGCGTGTAACAAGTAGCGGTAGCTTAGCGACGGCTCTTGATCGGGACCAGGTGTGAACTGCGCATCAGGGCTCAGAGAAACCTTCAAAAGCTCGTTCTGGCTGTCTCTCAGAGTGAACGATTCATCCACATGAGAGATATTGCCGGCAAACGCCGGAAGGCCCAGGGACTCACGCGCAGCCCTGACTTGATACGGGTTCGAGTGCCAAACGGCGATGGGCAGCAGGTGCTTCTCTCCGTCTAGATCAACGGCGATGGATAGGTAGCAACTGCGCCCGAGCAACCGCTCCTCGAACTCGACAACTACACAACCCGGCTCGCTGGGCGCTAGCGGGGCCGGCGTTACTTTTTCAAGCGTCTTCGGATTCGACGCAAAGCAAAGCTTGACCGCGGAAATTGGTGAGTCGGCTGCCACGGCGTTCCGGGCCACCAGTGCGGTGGTCGCCGCGGTTCCCGCCCCAATGAATTCTCGCCGGCTAAGCATGAGCACTCAGTTTCTCACGGGCGGCTCCCTCCCGAGCGGCCCGTGGTAATAGTCACGCAGGCCGCGTTACGCGCCTATCGGCGGATTGAGTACCAGACGAGTGCCTCAACGAATCAACGGTCAGAGCGTATCAGGAATCTATGAATGGCGCGTAACCCGTTGGGCGGCTGGCACTTGCGGCCGTCGGCTTTGTCATTCGTCGGAGACGATCGCCCGGATCGCCGCCCTCCTCACTCCGCGCCGATCAGCCACAATTGCCTGCCGCGCGACCTACGGGACTTTTACCACGGGCTGCTAGGCTCGCATTTCTCACGACGTGGTGCGAGACGCGGGCTAGGTGCGCTGAGGACGGGAAAGCGGAACAATCGGCTCCGCAATTTCGTCTTATAAGATGGATGGGTACGAATCGGAGGGATGTTTTGCCCATCAGTCAGGAATTGTTGGAAATCCTTTGTTGTCCAGAATCGAAAGTGCCGGTCGAGATGATGATCGAAAGCCAAGTCTCGCTACTAAACTCGCTGATCGAGGCTGGAAAGGCTAAATACGCCGATGGGAGCGCGGTCGATAAGCCGCTTTCAGAAGGCCTAATTACAACCGACGGCCAAACGATCTATCGCATTGACGATGACATCCCAGTGATGCTTATTGACCAGGCGATCGCGACCAGCCAGTTGGACGGCTGGTAGGCGTCAATCCAGGAGGAGGTCTTAATGAGTGGTTTCGAAACACTGATCGGTAGTCTCGGCCTTTCGTTCGTTTCGGGAATCAATCTTTACGCCACCCTGCTGGTCGTCGGCGTCGGCCAACACTTCGGACTCATCACCGGACTGCCCGACGAGTTGGAGATTCTGTCGAACCCCTGGGTCATTGGCGCGGCGGGCGTGATGTACCTGGTGGAGTTTTTCGCCGACAAAATCCCGTTTGTGAACACAGTCTGGGACGGCATACATACTTTCATCCGTCCGCTAGGCGCCGCCCTGCTGGTACTCGCCGCGACGCGTGATTTGGGTCCCGTGACCCAGGTGCTTTCGATGTTGTTGGGTGGATCTGTCGCGCTAGGTTCGCACGCGACGAAAGCGAGTTTCCGCGCCTTGGCGAATACGGCTCCGGAGCCAACAACGCAATCGGTAATCAGCGTTGCCGAGGACGTCGGCGTGGTCGGCCTCTTGGCTCTGACCTACAGCTACCCGCTGGTGGCGTTTGGAGTCATCCTGGTCCTGATCGTCGCGATGGCAATCGTAACGCCGCTCTTGTTCCGCACGATCTACTTTTTTGGCCGCTGCATATTCGGAATTGTCCTCAGCGTCGTGCGAGATGGCCCCCCGGCACGGCCCCATTGGCTCGACGAGGAATTCAAGAACACAATGCCGGAAGGCGAAATCCGAGCGATTCCCGCATTCGCGCGCTCGATCGCGGGGGCACCACGAATGCGTAGCGGCTGGCTGACATGGGGGCCGGATCGCTGTTCCTTCAGCTACATGCGAAGCGTTGGCGCTCGAACTATAACTCTTGCCGAAGAAAATGGACCGCCAGAAATTTCAGTCGAGCGTCGACTTCTGTGCGACCTCATCCATTTCGGCGACGCAACGGGTAAGGGCGGGCGCGTGTTCTTACCGAAGGATTCCGCACGATATTTCGGCCTTGGGGTAGCGCCCTCTGATTTATCCGCGGAGCCCGCGCGGTCGGCGGGCTAGATCAGACCGGATCCAATTCTCGCTTGCGTTACGGCGAAGAATCGCCGTGCGTGGTTTTTTCGAGCAGATCGAGAATTCTCGAAGCGGCGCTGCCGTCCCACAATTCCGGCGTCTGCGTTAATTCCCTTGGGTGTTCGAGCACTTCGATCGCGGCCGCGAGGATAGTCGTGGGATCGATGCCTACTACCTGGTTCGTACCATTTTCGACCGTGGCCGGTCGCTCGGTATTCTCGCGAAGGGTTAGGCAGGGCACTCCGAGAATGGTCGTCTCTTCCTGAATTCCCCCCGAGTCGGTGAGCACGATGCGAGCTGAAGAGAGCAGACGCAAGAAATCGAGATAGCCTTGCGGCGGGAGCAGCTTGAGGTTTCCGGTCTCAAGTTGCGCTGAATCGATCTGTTGGCGGGTGCGGGGATGGACGGCAAACACGATCGGTAGCCGCGTCGCAACCATGGCTAGCACGCCCACGAGCTTCGAAAGTTGATCGAAACTATCGACGTTTGAAGGCCGGTGGAGCGTCGCCACACCGTACGAGCCAGGCTCCAAACCTAGCCGCTCGAGAACCCTCGACTCGGCGGCTTTTCCGCGAAACCGCAATAGCGTATCGATCATGACATTGCCGACAAAGTGAACTTTCTCGTCGGGAATCCCCTCGGCGCGGAGGTTTGCGAGTCCGGAGGGTTCGCTGACGAACAAGTCATCAGAAATTGAGTCGGTGATCAGTCGATTGATTTCTTCGGGCATCGAGCGATCAAAGCTGCGCAGGCCGGCCTCGACGTGGGCGACACGGATGCCCAATTTTGAGCAAACGAGTGCGGCAGCGAGAGTCGACGTCACGTCGCCGACTACGATGGTGACGTCGGGCTTCGACGCCTTGAACTCGGCTTCGAGTCGCCTCATGATCTCGATTAGCTGTCCACCGGGAGTCGCCGTGCTACTCGAACCCACGCCTAAATGGCGGTCCGGCGCGGGCAGTTCCAACTCGTCGAAAAAGATGGCCGACATCTCGGGCGAAAAGTGTTGGCCCGTGTGGATCAGACGTGACTCGAAGCGAGGTCGCCGGCTAAGTTCTTCGACCAGTGCGGAAATCTTAATGAAATTTGGCCGCGCCCCAGCAACACAAGCGACTCGAATTAGATGCTTACGTGCCACGGCTCACCAGAATCAGCGTCAAGGGCGTCGCACCGACGACGACGCGCCGGCCGCAGCATGCAGGATTGGAAAATCGGCAACTTCACTGGTGCTTAGTCGCTCCCTCACGCTGTAGATCGCGTGTGCGGCCGTGTCGGCCAAGTGGCGACTGAACGCACCCTTGTGAACGAAGCGCAAACGATCACCGTTTTCGCGCGTCAACTCGACGACCGATTTCTGCCGGCGGTTCACTTCGAGCTCTCTGACGGGCGGCTGCTTGGCTTCAGAAACATAAACCGGAAGGTACAGAGCGCCGTCCACTCGTATCTCGTCCACAGTATCAACGCGAAAGGCGAAGTGAACGCCCCCGTCGGAGCGATCGGCATCGTCTCGCGGAACGATTAGCAGGTGCTCACCCTTGAGCAGCAGAAAGACCCGGGTGCCGATCTCGAGTGGCGGCACGACCTCAGATTCAGAGACAGGCTTTGCCCATTCACCGCCGTTCAACAAGTAGTCGGCTCCGTGCCTTCGCTGAAGCTTACGCTCAAAGTCAGGGTCTCGAGTCCGTCCGAGCGCTATCGCCAAAACCGTCACCGCAACCGCGGCCCCAATCGCCAACGGGGTCCGCGTAAGCACTAACGCCGCGGCAGCGATCACAGCGGCGAATCGAACAAAATTCCAGGCGGGACTGCGGCGAAACTTTCTTATCGCAGGGATAATCAGGAGCGCGGAAAATATTCCGTAAAGCAGAACCCCGACTGCCCTTGGAACTCCGAAGGGCTTCAAAGACTCCACCGGGCGGCGTTCGCGCAAGGTCGGGTCGGCGCGACGAATGCGGGTCGCCGTCGCCGGGTCCGATTAGCTCATGCTCCGAGATGCTTCTCGAACAATCCGGCTAATTCCGTCGAATGCCGCACTACGTCTTCGGCGCGCTCGGCTTCGACCATCACGCGTACCAGCGGCTCGGTGCCGGAGTAGCGAACCAAGACGCGCCCGGTGCCGGCCAATTCGAGTTCACAATCCGCGACCGCTTTTCGAAGAGATGGAATTCGCTGAAATGGCTTTTTCTCTCTGACTCGAACATTGACAAGCTTCTGAGGGAAAACTTTGAGGCGTTGCCTCAAGGCGCTAAGCGGCGCGCCCTGCTGGGCCACGATTTCGAGCATCATCAACGAGGCAAGCAGCCCGTCACCCGTGGTAGCGTTGTCGCCGAAGATGATGTGTCCGGACTGCTCTCCACCAAGAGCCGCGCCTGACCGCAACATCTCTTCGAGCACGTATTTGTCGCCCACGGGAGTGCGCGTCAGCATGATACCTTCGCTCTCCAGCGCCTTTTCAAGTCCCATGTTCGACATAACCGTCGCGACGACCGTGTTCTCGTGGAGTAGCTCGCGCTGCTTGAGTGCCATCGCGGCCGCCAGCAGTATGTTGTCGCCGTTAAAGTGTCGGCCTTTTTCATCGACCAGCAAACAGCGGTCGGCGTCCCCGTCGAAAGCGACGCCGAGATCCGCCGAACTATCGACGACGCGCTCGGCGAGCTGATCCATAAACTGGGAGCCACAGTCGAGATTGATATTTCGTCCGTCCGGCTGATTGGCAACGAATTCCGCTGTGACGCCTAGCGCCTCGAAAACTTGCGGTGCGATCAATGAGGCTGCGCCATGGGCACAGTCAACGACGACCTTTAGACCCGTCACACTCAAGTCGGCATCGATCGCGTTGATCAAATGGCGGGCGTACCCTTGGGATATTTCCGGCTCAATAGTTAGCTTCAGTTTTTTGGGCTTGGAACGATTGTCAAGTACCCGCGAGACCGCTTCGTCGATCTCGGCCTCTTGCTGGTCGGGCATCTTGTACCCGAATGGCCCGAAGACCTTAATGCCGTTGTCTTCAAACGGATTGTGCGAGGCCGATATCATCACACCGGACGAATAACTGCCGCGTTCGGTTGCGTGAGCGACTCCAGGAGTTGTGATTACACCCGCATAGTGAGTGGCAACACCGCCCGACTCGAGGCCGGCGGCGAGCATTTGGGCGATTCCCTCGCTCGATTCCCGCGTGTCGATGCCTATCAGAACCGAAGGCTTCTTGGTCTTGACTAGGCGTTCCGCCAGCGCGACACCCACAGCGAACACGGTGGCACTATCTAACGGTGGCTGCCCAGCGCGGCCGCGAATTCCATCGGTACCAAAAAGACTAGTAGCCATACAAATTGGATGATTTCGCCGGGCGGAAAGGTCAGAATCCCCAGCAACCAGCAGAATCTTCGATTGTAGCTTTTTCGCCAACTTTTAAGAGCGTATCGGCGGCGACCGATTCTGAAAGATGCGGGAAACGATCCAGTACACTGGCGAAAGCGGCATCGATGGCAGAATCATCTAGGCAACGACTGTTGCAGGGCATGCTTGCGCACTACCCATTCGTCGTCAAGAACTTCAAGGCATATTTCGGAAACCTCTATCGCCGCAAGGTACTTCGCAGTTCGGTGGTAACGCCGTATTCCGCAATCTTCTACGCGACGCACAAGTGCAACCTGGACTGCAGCTACTGCACCCAGAAGAACCCCGAAGTCTTCAGCGACGAACTCGACACTGCCTCGACAATCGAGCTTCTTCGAAATATCCGAAAAGACGTCGACACGCTGGTCATCACAGGCGGGGAATGCACGGTGCGAAACGACATCGAAGAGTTGGTCATCGCTTCGCGAGAGGACATCGGTTTTCGGTCGGTCTTGATCGTCACCAATGGGGTGCTGTTAGACAAGCGTCAAGCGATGTTGCCTTATCTAAATGGCCTGATCTGCAGTCTCGACGCAATCAGCCACGACGCTAGCGAGCCGATGTCGAAGTCCGCCGCCGTGCCGCATGTGATTGACAACTTGATGATGGCGAAGGAGGTGCTTCCGCCGGGAGTTATCACCGTCTCGTGCGTGCTCGAACAATGGAATATTGGAGAGGCCGAGCGCATCCTCGAATTTTGCGGCGAAAACGGCTTCGTCTTCTCGGTGCAGTCGGCCCAGAACAACGGCAAGTTCCCGAATTTCTCATATCTGCAGGACCCGCGCTATCGGGATTTCGTTGAACGCCTGATCGCCATGCGGAAGCAGAACACGGTCAAGATCAATGGCACGCCGAAGCTGTTGAGCACGCTGCTGCGATTTGAGGAATTCAAGTGCTACCCGACGATGTTTCCGCGCGTCTACCCAAACGGCGATATTTTCGATCCCTGTGAGGTGCTGCGCAAGATTGCGGGGAATGTGTTGGAGGATGGCTCAATCGCAGCGGCGTTCGAACGCGGCCGGAAGCTTTACGGCGAGGTCCCGGAATGCAAAAACAACTGTTTCTTGTTTGGCAACGTGCTTTCGTCGTACTACGTCGAGGATTTCTGGGGACTGGCGGGCGACACAGTTCGGGCCCATAGTGGCTAGCCGATGAGACACAGAGTCAGCGCGGCCATTCTGTTTATTTCCGTGATTACCTGTGCCCAGGCGGCGCAACTTTTTCCAGGTGTCAGCCGGACCTTGACCATCGATTCGCTGGACGAGCCAACGCTGATAACCGGGCTGACAGTCGATGCACCGCCGGGAACCGCCTGGCTTGTCATTGATCTAGCGCCAGACAGCGCCTCGCACGACATTGACTTGTATGTCCGTTTCGCTCAGCCGGTCGAAAAGACCACCACTAGTTTCATTGCGGACCACAGCAGCACTACCGTAGGCGGTGGTTCCGAGCACATTTTTATCCGAGACAGCAGTAGCCCGCCACTGCAAACCGGCATTTATCACGTCGGCTTATTTGTCAAAACGGTCGGCGAGCCCGTGCGGGTCACGGTGCGTGCTTCAATCGACTCGAGCGCGCCGCTCAGCACTTTTCTCTCGTCGACGTTTGAAAACGGAAACGACGAGGGCTGGACGCGCAACTTTCCGGTGTCGACGGTTCCGGGTGCCTCGCTCGGAAACTCCGAAAGCCAGCTCGGAGTCACCCAAGACGGGTTTCTGGTGCTGTTTGAGAGGGATGGGAGTGCACAGATTCCCGACTTTGTGCATCGCGATTTCGCGGTTGCCGGCCCACGATTTCTCGGCGATTTGTCGGGCCCGGCCGAGCCGCGCTTTGAATACGACTACCGTCATGATGACGGGCCAACGCCGTTCTTCCGAACGGAAGTCAGAATTCTGGGAGCGGGCTCTGGCTACACATTCATGGGCGACGTCCCAAAAGCGGGCAATTGGGTCCACCAGATCGTTCCGCTTGAGGCCGCCGAATGGACACGTTTCTTTGGGATTGCATCGTTTGAAGAGGTTCTGAGTAGGCTGATTCGCGTCGAGGTCAGCATGGACCACGCTCCCGGCAATGAGACGGCGATGATCGACAACTTTTCATATATTGGCGAGCCTCCCGAGGTTCCCAGTGGATCACCAAGCCCGACATCTTCGACGTTTGAACACGGGCTCGATGGCTGGACGCGTAACTACCCGCATGTCGGCGTTCGCGCGGCGCGGAACGGCGAGGAGAACGCCGCCCTGGCGATTGGCCTGGGGGGCAAAGACTCAGAAAACTTCATGTTGATGGTTGACGGCGACGGCTTCGATCGCGACTACGCCTTGGCGCCGGCGAAGTTCCTAGGTGACCTTTCAAAGCTCGATCGGCCGTGGATTGAGTTTTACCATCGGCGCATCGACGGGGCGTTCCCGTTTTTCCAGATGAAGCTGCGGATGGTCGGCGCCGGTACAGCGTATGAACGCTCAGGCGCGCGTCCGCGAGAAACCTGGGAGAGGTTTCAAACCGCCCTTGATGAGGATTTTTGGCAGCGTGTCGACGGTGAGGCTAGTTTTCAAGAGGTGCTGTCGGCGGTCGAGCGATTCGAGATCAGCATGGACCTGTCCGAGGGGCCGGAGGTCACCGGACTGGATAGTTTCCAGCTGCATGAAAATTTCGTGGCGCCGAACGGACGCGCCCTGCAAATCGACCGTAACCGCATTGAAATCGAAGTGCCCGCCGGCGCCGAGCCATTCTTTTCAGAAAAGATCGAAATCAGCGCAAGCAACGGGACGATGGAGTGGGCGGCGTTTGTGACGGGCGGCGGCCCGTGGCTGGGGCTGCCGATGCTCACCGGAACAACGCCGGCGACTTTCGAGGTTCAAATCGACCCGACCGTCGTTCCGGCCGGGCTGTACGAGGCGGAGATCGAGTTTCGGCCGACTCTGTTCAGCAACCCTCGCCCGTCGGTAATGGTCTCGCTGCTGGTTGGCGAGGATCCGCGCGTCCCTAGGCTCAGCCAAGGCGGGGTGATCCATGCCGCCGAGTCGCGGTATCCGCCGGCGCACTGGCCAGCGCTTTTGGGCGGCATCTTGCTGCCGAGGACCAGGCGTTAGAGTTCGACTCGGAAACCGGACGGTTGCCCATCGCTGCGCAGGGTCTGGAGATGCGGGTCTACGGCGACGCTCCGCCGGCAGCGGGGCGCATCGCGCAGACAGGCTTCGTCGCTGCGCCGCTGCTATTCGTCGGGCAGAACCAGGTGAATTTCCAGATGCCGTTCGACGTCGAGGGCATGTCGGCGGTTTGGATTGCCGCGGCGCGCGACGGAATTGAAAGTGACCACGAGATGGTGTCACTTGCACCCGCAGCGCCGGGCATTTTCGTGGGCGGGAATGGATTGGCGGCTGTAATCAATGACGACGGTGCATTGAACAGTGCGGCATCTCCGGCGGCTGTTGGAAGCATCGTGACGGTGTTTTTTTCCGGACTAGGCCCAGTCCAGCCACGAATTCCTAGCGGAGCGCCCACGCCCTTCACGCCGCTGCATCTACCGAGAAGTTCGTTCTCGGCGCAAGTCGCCGGGCAAAACGCCTCAGTTGTTGGGGTGGCGATGACGCCTGGATTCGTCGGGTTGGCCCAGATGTCTCTGGTCGTTCCGGAAGGCCTAGTCGCGGGCAAGGTTAGCCTGCAAGTCACCGTTGCCGGCCGGGCGTCAAACGGTATTTTGATCGAGGTGAGGTAACAGGCCCTGGTACTACTACGCGTCTACGGCGAAGCCGTGCATCTTGCGATAGAGCGGGCCATCGTAGCGCTGCGTTGACTTGAAGTGCTCGTGGCGACCGTCGCCTGCTTCGGGCTCGGCTAGCGCCATGATTTTCTTGCGGGCAGCTTCGTCAAGTGGCTTGAAGTCACGCGCAATTTCTACGTCGGACATCAGTTGGTCCATCTTGAGGTAGCCGCGAACCAGTGAGGAAATAGGTAGGCTTAGCGCCCAGCGGACACACATTTCCGCGGTTACTTTCGTGGTCGACGGGATCTCGGCTACGCGTGGGCCACCACCCAGGGACTTCATGCCGAGCACGCCGACGTCTTTTGCATTGCAAATCGGCACGACCTGGCGCTGGAATGAGCGGTAGAAGTGGTCCATCGGATTGATGGGCATCTGCGCCGTCGCCCAGTCGTAGCCTTTGTTGAGCATCTTGGTGTGGATGCGGGGGTGCTTGTGGCCGGTGAAACCGATGTAGCGGACCTTGCCCGCTTTCTGCGCTTCGAGCGCGAACTTCAGGCCGCCTTTTTCAAAGACCCAGTCGGGGTCGTTGTCGTAGTTGGTCTCGTGGAACTGCCAGAGGTCGAGGTGGTCTGTCTGCAAGCGGCGCAGGCTAGTATCCAGGCATTCCTGGGCGAATTTGTAGTCGCGACCGGAGTTTTTGGTCATCAAGAAGACTTTGTCGCGCTTGCCTTTTAGCGCGCGGCCCATGAATTCCTCGGCGTAACCGTCTAGGTAGACGTAGGCGTTGTCCCAAAAAAAGAGTCCGTTGTCGAGCGCCGCGTGCGCCAGCTTGAGGCCGGCTTTTTCGCCGTCGTCCTGGGCGGCACGGCCGAGATGCGCTCCACCGACGCAAAGGATCGGCACCTGCTCGTTGGTACGGCCTAGGCGACGTGTCGGGATACCATTGCCGGAGTTTTTCTGGGCAATCGCCTGGCTGGTTAGAGCGGACATTGCGGTTGCTCCGATCGATGCTTTAACGAAGTCTCGGCGTGATTCGGACATGCTGGTAACAGTATACCGAGCTAGTTTTTTGGGGTGTTAGCGGGTTCTTGCTAGCATTCCACTCACGACTGTTCTCGCGGTTGCGGTTGGCGGCGCATTTGGCGCGGTCGCTCGCTACGGGGTTTCCGTTTTGATGATGCAGCATGTTGGCGGGGGGTTCCCCTGGGGCACACTCGCGGCAAATTTGGTTGGATGCTTTTTGTTGGGGCTGCTAGACGGATTCGTGGTCTCGGGCCAACTGGTGTCGGCCGAGGCTCGTCTGCTGTTAGGCACTGGTTTTCTTGGGGCGTTCACTACGTTTTCGACGTTTAGCGTCGAGACGATTCGGGCGTTAGAAGTCGGCCAGTGGCTCGTCGCGGGCAGTTACCTAGTAGTGAGCTTGATTGGAGGCCTCGCGCTCGCCGCCCTTGGAGCGACATTGGCCACCAAAGTAGCGATGGGAGGTTAATGAGATGAGCACGGTTCGCGCGGCCGTTGTACAGATCGCGTCCTGCGTTTTTGACCGCGATGCGACGCTCCGCAAGATAGACAAATGGGCAGCTAAGGCGGCCGCCGAGGGGGCGCAGCTTGTGGTGTTTCCCGAAGCGCTGCTGTCGGGTTACCCGAAGGGGCTAAGCTTTGGCGCGGTTATGGGCAGCAGGACGGCGGAAGGACGAGAGGATTTCCGGCGCTACTTCGACAGCGCGATTGATGTGCCGGGCGAGGCTAGCGCCGAGCTGCAGCGCATTGCTGCCGAGTATCACCTCTACATGGTGGTCGGTGTCATCGAGCGCGATGGCGGGACGCTGTATTGCACATTGCTCTATCTCGCGCCGGACGGCGCTCTGCTCGGCAAGCACCGCAAACTCATGCCGACCGCCCAAGAGCGCGTCGTTTGGGGCTTCGGCGATGGATCAACCATGCCGGTTTTCGATACCGCGATCGGCAAGTTGGGTGGCGTAATTTGCTGGGAAAACTACATGCCGCTGCTGCGAGCGCATATGTTCTCGCAGGGTGTTGAGCTCTACTGCGCTCCGACGGCTGATGATCGCGACACATGGCTCGCAAGTATGCAGCATGTCGCGCTTGAGGGGCGCTGTTTTGTTTTATCCGCATGCCAGTACCTGACCCGGGGCGATTGCCCGGCGGATTACTCAGCGCCGGGCGCGGACGAAGTTTTGATGCGCGGCGGCAGCTCGATCGTCAGCCCGTTTGGGAAAGTGTTGGCCGGGCCTGTGTTTGACGATGAGGCGCTGCTTGTCGCTGACCTCGACATGGATGAGATCACGCGGGGCAAGTACGACTTCGACGTGAGCGGCCACTACTCGAGGCCGGATGTGTTCCGGCTAGAGGTCGATTTACGAGAGAAAAAATCCGTCGTTGGCAGCGGAGACTGTGGAGACGAAGGTTCGTAATTCCATGTGACAGTCCCGGCCTGTGAGGTCATCTTGGCCACGAATCGAGAACTTTAATAACGGCTTCATGGCCCATCTTTTTCGCCCATGCTTGGGGTGTTGCCCAGGCCTCCGCATCAGGTTCCGTGGCGGAAGCCCCTCGGCTCAGCAGTAGCTTCGCCATTTCGGCGCGTCCCCATCGGCAGGCCCAACCAAGGGGGGTACTCTTCAGTAGGTCATCACGGCAGTCAAGCCTCGCGCCCGCGTCGAGGGCAGCCTTGGCGAATGCTGTGGCTTCGTCCTCGGTCACGTAATCTCGATAGGCAGCGATTTCGTGCAGAACAGAACTGCCAAACTTGCTTCGAAGATTGACGTCGGCGCGCTCCAATACCATTTGGAAACAGGTGAGGTAGGTAGCTCGGTCTAAATCCGAGTGCGCCCAGGGTCCGTGCATGTGATTCCAGAAGTAGATCGGCTGCGTGAGGATGCGGTACCAACGAGCATCGTCACGCGGCCGGTCCGTACGGTCGAGCGTCATCCGGACAATCTCGGCGCCGCCGCCACACGCGCTGCCCCACAACAGTTCTTCTACTAGCTCGGCCTTCGAGTTCTTTTCGCGAGGCAGCTTCCCGTGATCGGCGTCTTCGAGCATCCTCCTCGCTATATCGGTTTCCCGGTAGTGTGCGACCGTCGCAGGTTCAATTTCTCCGCCATAGCGCTTTAGTAGACTCACCATCTTTGTGTCGCGCTGGCTGTAGGCGCTATAGACTGGGGTGCCGCTGGCATAGACTTTCCCATTCGGGTCGGCGCCACGTTTAAGTAGGAGCTCGGCCATCTCGTACTTGCCCGTTCCGGCGGCATGCCAGAGCGGCATGCCCCAGCTCTGAACAGAGCCCTCCAACTCCTCAAGCGCCATGCGCTCGTCCGGTTCGAGGCCGAGGTCGAGCAGGAGCGTGAGCATGTCGAACCGGTCGTGCTGAACCGCGATTCGGAGCAATCCACCCCAGTGCTCGATTGGGTTCACTAGCAAACCCTCTGCGTTGAGCCGCCGAATGTGGTCGGCGGCTGCGAGTGCGACGGCGGCCCGGACGGTTAGCATGGCTCCTCCCGCGCGTAGAAGTTCGGCGACTGCTAGGAACTCGTCGACTGTCACGGGACCGTGCCAGCCACCACCGACCGCGTTGTCTAGCGGCGTGCGACCGTTGGGATCCGGCCAACCGGGGTTGGCCTTACGATCGAGCAGCAACTGAACGATTGCTAGATTGCGAGTCGCGGCGGCGACATGCAGTGGCGTCCGGCCCCGTCGATTCGGTGTGTTGATCAGCGCCGGCTCACCGTCGATTTTTTCGATTACGGCCGTTTTGTCGCCGCTTATGATTGCTCGCGAGAGCTGATCGGAGTTCGCGGTCGTGGAGCCCGCGGCGGATTTCTCTTCGACGCGACGCTGTTCCGCGTGTTCGATGATCGCGACGATATTGTCGTAACCTCGCTCACGGGCGATCGTCATCGCCGTTGTCGCGCCTCGGCGTGGATGGATGCCTTTGTTCGCGTCCGCGCCGTGCTGCATCAGGAGCCGTACCATCTCGGGAGCGCGCGCCATCACGGCGTAGTGGATCGGGCGATGCTCGTTGGTCTCGGACATGTCCATATTGACGAGTTCGGGCCTGGCGCGAATCATCGACTCGACGGCCTTTAGATCGCCCGCGCGGACGGCGTCGGCGAGGCGTTCGACCGTAACTCCATCGATGAAGGCCTTTAACTTCGGCCAACTATCGAAACCATAGGACCGCGCGAGAACGAGTTGGGCGTTGTGAAGTGCGAACGTCTGGGGATCGGCGCCTTGGTAACGCCTCGAAACCTCGGCAACGGCGTCCGGATTGCCGGAACGATACTCCTGCAATAATTCCTTCGCCTGACGTTTGAGCTGATCGAGGTCAGGCTTCGCCGGAAGGGTGCGTGTGGGCAGGGGCTTGCTCATGATGAGACTCCTTCTTTGCCGCACTTGTGGCGCTGGCACGTAAGCCCGGTGTCCGCGCTCTCGGGCCAAAAAGAGTTCATCAAACGGATGTGCTGCAAGAACTCAACTCAGGCGGACTCAGTCCTTCCCGCGGACACGGTGGCGACCCGAAACGCCACGTTTACTATAGAGGCAGCAAAACCAATGAGTAAACGGCTGGCGACGACATTTCGAGATCGCGGCTCAACCCGGCAGACTAGAAAGACTCGGGAAGACCGCATATAGCGGTTCGCGACGAATGTAGCGGGGGAGAGCGCGACCTGCCCCCGGGCGTGTCAAGATAAGCGTTTCGGGCCACAGGGCGCGGTCGCCAATCTGCAAGCCTCGCTAGGGACGCGCATTCATCGTTCCAAGAATACACAGATTTTCCGTCTTCAGGGGCCGATCGCCGCTGGCTGTTACCCCACTGCGCCTTGAAGTCGCCGCGTAGGGTTAATTGTCGACTCTCAAGCTGTACGGTTGGTACCTGAATTGCTCCGTAGGCTGGCCCGATACGTCGAAGAATCTCGCATTAATTTACTAGGAAAGGTGAGCGGGCTAGCTTGCCTCGACGATGCCAAATTGAGTGAGGTGGTTCCGAAATGACGATAGGACTCGCGCTGTCAGGAGGAGGATTTCGAGCGACCCTCTTCCATCTCGGAGTAATTCGGTATTTGCGCGACGCAGGGCGCCTGAAGGACGTTAACCATATCTGCTCCGTTTCCGGAGGTAGCGTACTTGCGGCGCATCTTGTCTTGAACTGGGAGTCATACTCCGGCAGCCAGGAGCAGTTCGAGGACGCAGAGAAGGAGGTGCTCGTCTGCACAAAGAGGGATATTCGGGGCCGGATTCTCCGTCGTCTAATGTTCCTGCCTGCTACGTGGTTGATTCCACGCCGGCTTCGCTCCCGGCTGAACATTCCGGCATCACGAATCGAAATGTTTCGTTCAGAGCTAGATCGGCAGTTGTTTCATGGTGCCCACATGCATGATCTACCGAACCGGCCACGTCTGGAGGTTCTCGCAACGAACATGGCAAATGGTCGCCTGTGCGCGTTTACCAAGAACGGAGTTTCGGTTGACAAAAACGGCGACGAGCGCCTACTCGAAAGCGTCAATGTCCCTGTATCTTTGGCCGTCTCTGCCTCGGCATCGTTTCCAGGAATGTTCCCGCCGGCGCTGATCGACTACGACATGATCGGTGTCACTAAGAACGAGTTTCCTGACGGCGGCCGTCTGATTCTTACAGATGGAGGAGTATTCGACAATCTTGCAGTACGACAACTCGCCCAGTTTGCGAAGCATGCGGAGAAGGCCGGCAGCGCTCGAGACAAGCTGGATCTGATGATCGTGAGCGACGCCGGCGGCGAATTCAACGAAAAATGGTTTCGCAGATGGACCGGGCTTTGGGGAACCGCGCTAAGGGCCGCGGACATCCTTATGAATCGAATCCATCACCTTGAGCAAGAGCGAATGATTCGTGAGAGTCACACGGCTCCAGATTCTGAGTTTCTCACCATCAGTATCTCGGACACGCTCGAATCGACCGACCAGAAGAACGCGTTAGAACCGGCGGTCCAGCACCACGTGAACCTGGTACGCACGGATCTAGACCGCTTCTCAAACGAAGAACGGGAGGCAGTTATTAGCCATGGCTATGCCATCAGCCACAAGCGCTTGTTCGCCAAACTCGGCGTCGGTGACGAATCGTCGAGTTCTATAAAATTCCCTCGATGTTCGGAAGCCCCCGACAGGTTAGTCCGAATTCTTCAATCGGCGCAGTATCGAAAGTTCCGACTGATCTCTAGGTACGACTGGATTCTCGTTCCTCAGCTGATAGCTTCGCTTTTGGCTGTCTGGCTTGCGCTGACAACCTACCAGACGCTCAGCCGTCCGATCATCGAGATATCGGGAAAGAACTTCACCGAATCGACTCTGCTGGTCGAGATTATGGCTCAGATGCTTGAGCCTGATTTTCGTGTCCGTCGGAATGTTAACGAGCCCGAGTCAGAAGATCTTTTCGAAAATCTTCTCGACCGTAAGACTGATATGTACGCTGACTATAGTGGGACTGTTCTCGCAAAAATCTCACATCTTCGGAATCAGGAATTACCAAGTGTCAGCGTGGAAAGCGCCGCCCAGCTCAACAAGTATCTACAAACTGCCGACTTAGGGGGCCGTCTCGTGGCCCTTGAGTCATTCGGATTTGAAAATCCCTTCGTGCTCGTGATGCTCCGGGAGAATGCAGAGAGTCTCGGCTTCCAAATCGTACCGGGCTCTCTCCCGACCATTAGCGAACTGGCAAAGAAAACCGAGTCCCATCCTGGTGAGCCAATCCAATACGGATTCTCTAATCGCTTTTCGGAGCGAACCGACTGCTGGCCCAATTTGGAGAAGCGGTATGTGTTCAGTCTGAAGAATCCGAAGGTTGTCGAGCATAACGACAGCTATACGGCGCTCCACGAGGACAAAGTCGACGTTGTCATCGGCTACCGGACTGACCCGCAGTTACGATCAGACAAATACGTTCAGTTCGTCGACGACCGCAATGCGTTTCCCTCATACAAGGCACTGCCGCTAATACGTGCCGATACACTGAACGACTATCCGAAAATAGCATTGAATCTTCGCGAAATCGCTGGAAAAATTACTGAAGAGAGGATGTTCGATCTGGTCGTCGAAGCAGACCGTCGGTTGGATGCCGCCTGTCGCCGTCGGCCAGGCTCACCGCTTGACAGCCAGGAGAGACTCACGATCATCAGCCCACTGGTTGACAAATTCTTGGCAGAATTGGCCGTCGGACAGTGGTGGCCTAGGGGAGTACTACCGTCCAGCTTGGTGATGTCGGTCCATTGAGGATGCGCGTGCGAGCAGTTTAGTAAGTCTTTGGTCTGAGACGGCTATGGCCTTGCTGTTTGTATTTATCCAGTAAAGCTCTTAGTTTCTCGACAATTTCCGGGTGGTCGTTGTATAGATTGTTGTCCTCGTGGCGGTCAGCCTCGATTTGGTAGAGCTGGCCCGGAGGGTCGCCCGGCTTGCCGCCTTCCCAGTTGTCGATGCCGGATCCTTGGCCGTCGATAAACTTCCACTTTCCTTGGCGGATGGCAAACGTGCCGTTAACGGAATGATGCACCGTTGCCTCGCGTATTGGTCCGGTGTCCTCGCCCAGCAGCGCCGGGAGAATGCTGACGCTGTCTTCGGCGGCATTCGCCGGAATCTCGATTTCGGCGATCTCAGCCGCCGTGGCCATGATGTCTGTTAGGCAGACGGTTTGGTCGCTTGTCGTTCCAGCGGCGATCCGAGCCGGCCAACGGGCGATGAAGGGCTCGCGGTGGCCGCCTTCCCAGGCGTCGCGCTTTTTGCCGCGCTGGGAGGCGTGGTTGGCGTAGTGGCCGAATTCTTGAATATGGCGCGGGTCCCACTCCGCGCCGTTATCGCTTGAAAGGATAAACAGCGTGTTCTCGGCGATTCCCTTGCGCTCGAGCGCATCCATGACCTTGCCGACCATCGCGTCCACTTCGGTCACGAAATCGCCGTACTTGCCAGCTTCGCTGGTGCCGACAAATTCCTCGGTCGGCACCCACGGCCAGTGGGGCGCCGCGAGCGGAAAGTACAAGAAGAACGGCTTATCCGCATCGCGCACCGCGCGGTCTTCGATGTATTGCACCGCATGCTCGGTGAGATTCGGCAGCACGTCGAAGAAATCAAAACCCTCGGCAGCCTCGCCCGGACGCCAGAATACCTCCTCCTCGCTGCGCCCCGGCTCGTGAACCGTCGCCGGCTTCACGCACTTGTTGTTCTCCAGATACACGTACGGCGCCATGTCTAACGACGCAGGAATGATGTAGGAATAAGCGAAGCCCTGCGTCGCCGGCCCGTCAGTCACAGGCTTCGTAAAGTCAATTTCCAGGCCCTCGGGTTTGGCGAACTCGGTCGCGCCCATATGAGCGTTCGCCGTATCGCGCTCCTCCCACGTTTGAGGCTCGGAAATCGTCTGCCAGTTGAGCCCTAGATGCCATTTACCGACGACGCCGGTGTGATAGCCGTTTTCACGCAGCATCTCCGCCACGGTCATGCGGTCGGGCTCGATTAAGGCCTTTGAATATCCAGAGAGCACGCCCCGCTTGAGCCGGCTGCGCCAAGCATAGCGGCCTGTGACCACGCCATAGCGGGTGGGCGTGCAGACAGCCGAGCCTGAGTGGGCGTCGGTAAAGCGCATGCCCTCGGCCGCGAGCCGGTCCATATTGGGCGTAGGAATCTTCGAATCGGCGTTGTAGCAGCCGAGATCGCCGTAACCCATGTCGTCGGCCATCAGAAAGATAATATTTGGTTTTTGCGGCGGCTCCGGCTCGGGAGCAGGCGATCCGCAGCCGTATGCGGCTAGGCCCGCGCCGGCGGCGGTAAGCTGTTTGAGGAAGTTTCTGCGGTTCGTAGTGGCGGTCATATCGATGAGGGCGATTGTAGCCTACTCAGTATGTTCCGCCGATTTGGCCGCCTGCACACCCTACTCGGCGATTGGCTACACCTTATTATCATGTGTCGATTGACACGCGAAATCTCGGCTCTCGACTTGACCGCGGGTATATAACCGCCTAGAATCGAGACTGAGATACCAAGGACGAGTCTCGTTTGCTCGATGTTGGATATCGTAAGTGAAACTCTGGAGATTCAGAGTGCGTATTAGGAGCCAGAGGGGTCGCATGGGTCGAAATAAGATGGTTCGTCTAGCACTGCGGTGCCTTGCCGTGTTCACCTTTCTAGCGATGCTCGCGCCACTGGGCGCACAGCAACCTCCTAAGGCACTCTCGGCTAAGGAAGAGAAAAAACGGCTGAACCGGCTGCGCAAGGAGTTGCGTGGGCCGTTTAAGCGCTGGCTAGACGAAGACGTCAAGTACATCATTTCGGGCGAAGAGCGCAAAGCGTTCGTTCAAATGAGCACAGACGACGAGCGCGAGAACTTCATTGAACAGTTCTGGCTGCGCCGCGACCCGACTCCCGACTCGATGGAAAACGAGTATAAGGAAGAGCACTATCGCCGGATCGCCTATGCGAACGAGCGTTATGCCTCGGGCATCCAAGGGTGGAAGGCCGACCGTGGCCGCATTTACATCGCCTACGGACCGCCGGACGAAATCGAGTCGCACCCCTCTGGAGGCCAATACCAACGGCCCTATGACGAAGGTGGTGGATTTACATCGACGTACCCGTTTGAGATCTGGCGATACCGCTGGATCGAGGGCATTGGCAGCGACATTTTGCTCGAGTTCGTCGACCCGACGATGACGGGCGAATATCGCCTAACAATGGATCCGTCCGAAAAAGACGCCTTGTTGAACGTACCGGGTGCGGGTCTGACGCTGTCGGAAGAAATGGGTCTGACAACAAAGGCTGACCGCTTCCGACGGACGGACGGCACTCGCATGGGATCGCCAATCGGTGGTGCACAGTCGATGCGCTACAACCAGTTCGAGCGGCTGCAACTCTATGCGAACATCTTCAAGCCACCGGCCGTCAAGTTCAAAGATCTTGAAGCCATTGTCGATTCGTCAATTGAGTACAACACGCTGCCGTTTGAGGTCGACATCCACTATGTGCGCGTGACAAACAGTTCGGTTCTGACGGGCGTCACCGTGATGCTAAAGAACAAGGACCTGGTCTTCAAGGAAGAGGACGGTCTCCACAAAGCGGCCGCGAATATTTTTGGCCGACTGACTACGGTTACGCGCCGCGTTCACACAACGTTTGAAGACACCGTAAGCATTCAGACGACCGCCGAGCGCCTGCAAAAAGAGTCTGATCGCGCGTCAATCTACAACAAGTCCGAGGTGTTGCTGCCGGGAATGTACCGCCTGGAGTTGGTCGTGAAAGACCTCGTTGGCGAAACCATGGGAACGTATCGCACGGCGTTACGGGTGCCTGCGTATGACGATGAGACGCTTGCCTCGAGTTCGCTCATATTGGCGGACAAGATCGAGCGCGTCCCCGTGCGGTCGCTCGGCACCGGCCAATTCGTGATCGGTAGCGCGAAGGTTCGGCCGCGGCTCGGTGACGAGTTCAAGCGCAATGAAAAGATGGGCATCTACATGCAGGTCTACAACTTAGGTCAGCACGAAGAAACTCAAAAGCCGGAAGGCAAAATAACCTATCAAATCGCCCGCATGGACAACCCCGATGAGTTACTGCTCGACTTCAGCGAAGACGTCAGCACGATTCGCGGTGCCTCCGCGCGTCAGGTTGTAATCGAAAAGGTGCTGCCACTTAGCAGCCTGGAACCGGGCGACTATCGCCTCAGCCTTCAGGTTGACGACAGCATCAAGAACGAATCGCTGAACCCTACCGCAACGTTTAAAGTGCTGTAGTATCATCCACCATTAGGCAAATGCAAGCATCGAAACAACACGACGCGGTGGCCTTAGATAGGTGTTCACCGGCATTGTTGTTTATAGGCTTGGCCTTCATCTTGGCCGCGGCACCGGCGCGGGCGCAGATGAATGGCAGCCTCGGCGGACTGGTAAGAAACGACGCAGGCGTTCCGCAAATGGGGGCGCTGGTCACATTGCTGACCGCCGACGGCGGTGAGGCGCGCAAAGCTTATAGCCATCTCGATGGCTCATTTGAGTTCGCCAAACTGAGCCCCGGAAGCTACGGCATCAGGGTTGCTCTTTCTCAGTTTTCTCCCGCCACGAGCACCGGCCTTGCCGTCAAAGCCGGCAACCGCACATATCTCGATGTCAACCTGCGAGGGTTGTTTGCCAGCTTACGGCTCAACTATGCCGCCGGCAGCGAAATTAGCGACATGACCAATCGCTGGAAGTGGATTTTGCGGGCGAACTATTCGCGACGCAACGTCCTCCGTTTTTCGCCGGTTGACACTGGGCAGGACGAACGTGATCGGGTGATGCGGCGTTTGAGCGGAACTTTCACAGACACCCATGCCTTTGCGCGAGTGAGCACCGGTATGGGCGTTCGGCCCTCAGGATTGACAAACCAGTCTGACCTTGGCAGCGCTTTTGCCGTCGCCACATCGCTATTCGGAAACAATGATGTGACGGTCAGCGGCAACATGGGCGCGGCCAGTCCGACACTGGCAAATTCGACGACGGCATTCCGTACAACTTATACCCGTGACCTCGGAATGGCGACCCCGGAAGTTGCCCTAACCGTTCGTCAGTTGCAGGCATCTTCGGCGGCCTCAAATGGGATTTTCGGTTTCGGCCAAAGCGGGCAGGCGACGCCCCGGCTCGAGACAATTTCGCTCGAGCTCGGCGACAGCGTAGAAATCGGCGAGGCAACGCGAGTTGAATACGGTGTGCTCTACGAAGCGGTTCGATTCGTCAATCGACTTGAATTTATTAGCCCCTACGCGAAGGTCGTTCACAAAATTTCACCTGAGCGTGAAGTCGAGTTGAGCTACTCGTCCGGTGTTCCACCGACTGCAATCTCATCGCCCGCCGCCGGCCAGGCTCTTCAAGGCCAAGTCGACAGTCTCGGGATGTTCCCGCGAGTCGCAATGGTTGGCGGACGTCCGACCGTGCAGCGAGCCCACCATATGGAGGTCGCTTTCCGACAACGCTTCGGCAAGAACATGGTTGAGGCCGCGGTCTTCCAAGATTCGATCAACGATGTCGCGGTCGCCGCGAACGTGCCTGACGGCATGTTTACCGATGGCAACCTCGTCCCCGACTTGTTTTCACGCACGGCGACGCTCAATGGCGGCACGTTTCGGGCTCCAGGTGTGCGGGTTTCTTACGCTAGGAAATTGCGCGACCGGCTGCAAGCAGCGCTTGGCTACGGACTGACCGGCGTTCTCACGCCGACCGCAGACCAACTGCAAACAAACTCGGCCGATGAGTTGCGAGGAGTACTCGCGTCGAAGGGCGCGCACATGATGCTTGCATCGGTTTCGGCCGAACTACCGCGTGCGGACACAAAAGTCACGGGATCGTATCAGTGGGTTAGCCGGCAATCGGTGATCTCGGCTGACCTCTACAACGACTTTGCCGCGCAGTCGGATCCAGGATTAAACGTTCGTATCCGTCAGCCCCTGCCGTTTAGCGGCAGCTTGCCGGGCAAATTTGAAGCCGGCGCGGATTTTCGCAATCTACTCAAATCCGGCTACCTCCCGCTACAGGCGGCCGACGGTCGGATGATCTACTTATTGCAAGCTATTCGCAGCTACCGTGGGGCGCTCAGCTTCATCTTTTGACCGAGCGCTTTTGCATTGGGAGCCGGGAGAATCCATGAACCGTCGTGAACTTGTGTGCGCCCTCGGCGTGACCGCATTAGTACTGCCCGCGACCCTACTTGCTAAGGAATGGACTACGCTGCGCGTGGTCGTGCAAGACGACAAAGGTCGGCCCGTTCCTCGAGCCGCGGTAATCATTCGCGAACTGAAGGGCAAGAAGCTCAAGAAAATCGGGACAACGTTTGAGCTCAAGACCAGCCTCGAGGGCAGTGCCCCGGTCCCTCCGCTGCCGCGCGGGGACATTCTGGTCCAAGTGATCACCAAGGGATATAAGACTCACGGTTCACAGGTCCAACTATCCGAACTGGAGCAGACCCTCACAATCAAGCTGGAACTCCCACAGGAACAACACTCGGTTCACAAGAAATAATTTCGCCTTGAGGCGGCGCGCGTCCCCGGGATCGGGAGGATGGGTATCGGAGTCGAAGGCAAGAAAAGCAGGAATTTGCATGCGTCTATTTGTAGCACTAGAACTTAACTCGAAGGTGATCGCGAATCTCACTGAATTGGTGCGCCGGCTTTCGCCGATTTCGCCGGTCCACTGGGTTCACCCGCAGAATATGCATGTCACGCTGAAATACGTCGGCGAGTGGCATGAAAACCGGCTTGAGCAAATGCTTCGCGCTCTCGACGAAGTGAAGATTAAAGTTCCAGTGAGCGTTCCTCTCGCAGGTCTTGGGTTCATTCCAGCCGGGCCGAATCCGCGCATATTTTGGGTGGGAGCAGAGAATACACCGCCACTGCGTCAGTTGGCCAGTGCGGTTGACGCAACGCTCTCGCCGTTAGGGATTGCGCCCGAGGTCCGCCCGCTTGAACCGCATCTCACCTTAGGTCGGATGAAAGAAAGTCAGGATCTCACTGAGATGCATGAGGCGATTGAAGAATTGCCCAGCCGCGATTTTGGCACGATTACGCCGGATCGGTTCGTGCTATTTGAAAGCACGGTGACTCCGAGCGGCGGGATTTACCGCAAGGTCCAGGAGTTTTCGTTCCTCAGCGGCCCAGTGGCCGATGTCGAACGCCGACCAGGATCGCGCCAGTTCGCATTGGGCTAGTGGGCCGAGCAAAAGCAATTTGAGTCGGGTTAGGCGCGGTTCTACTGGCGATTAGGGCCGTCGACTTGCGTAAGATGTCCGGGACCGAACTAGTTTTCGGTGGACATCGGTGGGCTTAAGCCAGAGACCCTGGACCGTCGCCAGCCCTTTCCCCTCGCGGCACCAAAGAAATTCCGGCCCATTAGGTAGCTCAGGTCAAGAAGTTTTCTCCGAAACTTCCGAATATTGGGTCTTCCCCAGGAGCCAGGTACTGCCGGCTTGGCCCCGCGAACTCGACGTAGCAGGGTGCCGGCCTTGCGCGTAACTCGCTACCACCCGCTGTCCCAGTTCGATGTAAGCCGGTGAAGTTGCACAAGGCGCCGTAGGAGAGCCGGCAGAAGTTCCAGCCGTAACGCGTTGGCTCCGTCTGACTTTGCGGCTTCAGGCTTGTCGTGAACTTCGAAAAACACCCCGTTGACGCCGGCTGCGACGCCGGCCCTCGCCAGAGTCTCGATGAACTCAGGCTGCCCTCCGCTCGCGCCACCCTGTGCACCGGGTAGCTGTAGGCTATGCGTTACATCGAGGACGGTTGGGTAGCCTAGTTTGCACATGATCGCTAGTGCTCGGAAGTCGACTACGAGATTCTGGTATCCGAAACTACTGCCACGTTCCGTGAGGAGAATCTTATCGTTGCCCGTGGAGGCCACTTTGTCGGCGGCGTATCGCATATCCCACGGCGCGAGGAATTGACCTTTCTTGATATTGACCACTCGTCCGCTGCTACCGGCCGCAACAAGCAGGTCGGTCTGGCGACATAGAAATGCCGGAATCTGGACGACATCGCAGACTGCCGCTACTTGCTCGACCTGATCCGGCTGGTGAACGTCAGTGAGAACCGGCAGCCCGGTCTCGCGCTTGACCTCAGTCAACACCCGCAGGCCTTCTTTGAGGCCTGGGCCTCGGAACGATTCGACACTTGTCCGGTTCGCCTTGTCGAATGAAGCCTTAAATACCGCGGGCAACCCCGCAACCCGTGCAGCTTCGGCTACCGCCCTGCCGATCTTGATTGCATGCTCGTGCGATTCGATCACGCAGGGACCGGCTATGAGAAATAGATCGCCCGAACTCAACACTTCCCAGACAGAATTTGCCATGCCTTCGTTTATCGCACGTCAGCGACGGCGGCTTTACACCTCTGACGGCATTGCCGAGCCGTTTGGCCGGCCCCGACCAGTGGCCGACGCTTCCCGCCGGAGGTGCGCGCCCCGATTTCGAGGCGAGGGCGCGCGTCGAGGATTGAGCGGATCGCTTGACCCCCTCGGCCAGCGGTGGTCAGATGAAAGGAGTTCTCGGGGCGATCGTATGCGCCGCGCGGCAGGACGAAAGGACTCGTCACTATGAGCGATCAAACGGGGTGGCCCAGCGACGCCAATCTGGCGTTCGCGGAGAGTTTGCACGCCGACTACCTGCGCGACCCGGGCTCGGTGACCGCCGAATGGCGAGCATACTTCGAGCAATTTCCAGGCGGCCCTGAAAGTTTCAACGGCGTGCTCCCCGGCGTTGAGGGCCATGAGAGCGTTGGGCTGACGTCCACTAAACAGGACCCGGTGTTTACTCACCCTGAGACTGATGCGGCACTGCAAGACCGCATCGATAAGCTCGTACGTGCCTATCGCGTCCGCGGACACATGATCGCCGATCTCGACCCGCTCGGGATTCCGCGCCCTTCTCCACCAGAGTTGGAACCTGGGTATTTCGGGCTAACTCAAGCGGACATGAGCCGCACAGTGTCGGCGAATTCGCTGACCGGTTGGGCGGCACCGAATGTCGCCGCGATAATCGAGCGCCTGAGAGAAACCTACTGCCGTTCGATCGGCGTGCAGTTCATGCACATTGACGACATGGCGGTTCGCGAGTGGTTGCAGGAACGAACAGAGGGTTCCGCCAACCATCTGCAACTGAGCCGCAAGCGACAATTGCGAATTTTCACGAGGCTGATTGATGCCTCGATGTTTGAAGAGTTTATCCAGAAAAAATACGTGGGCGCGAAGAGCTTTTCGCTCGAAGGTTGCGAAAGCCTGATTCCGTTACTTGACCTTGCGATCGAACGCGCCGGTGACAGCGGGGTCGATCAAGTCGTGCTCGGGATGGCGCACCGCGGCCGGCTTAATGTACTTGTCAATATTTTGGGCAAGAGCGCCCAGGAAATTTTTAGGGAATTTGACGACGCCAACCCCGACAAGTATCGAGGGCGCGGCGATGTGAAATATCACCTCGGCTACCGTAGCGATTGGACCACGGCGAAAGGCAACAAGGTCCACCTCGCGCTGTGCTTCAACCCTAGCCACCTCGAATTCGTCAACCCAGTCGCCATGGGTCGCATGCGGGCTAAGCAAGACCGCTATTACGCGGGCCGCCGAGAGCAAGGGCTGGTGATGCTAATTCACGGCGACGCGGCATTCGCCGGCGAGGGCATTATTCAGGAGACGCTCAATTTGAGCGAACTGCCAGGGTATACCGTCGGAGGGACCGTTCACATCGTCCTGAACAATCAGATCGGCTTCACGACGCGTCCCGAGCAGGGCCGGTCAACGATTTATGCGTCAGGGATCGCGAAGATGCTGCAGATCCCGATTTTCCACGTCAACGGCGAAGACCCGGAATCGGTCGCGCAAGTGGTTCGTCTGGCGATCGATTTTCGCAACACCTTCCACCAGGACGTTGTTATCGACATGTATGGCTACCGCCGCCATGGCCACAACGAGAGTGACGAGCCGAGTTTTACGCAGCCGCTTATGGTGCGGGCGATTGCGCAGCGGAAGTCCGTTCGTGAGGGTTATCTCGAACACCTGCTGGCTCAGGGCGGGGTGACCGAGGAAGAGGCCGACCGGATTGCGTCCGAGCGGCGTGGACACCTTGAGCAAGAGCTCACGGCGGCTCGCAGCGAGGACTACGTGGAGTCAGGCGGACGCCGTGGCAGCCACTGGAGCGGTTATCAGGGCGGGTCGGACGAAAGCGTCCCCGACGTCGACAGTGGGGTCGACAACAAGCGCTTGCGTGCGTTGCTCATGAAGCTCGCGGCAATACCAAAGGACTTCAATGTTGATCGCCGCATCGAAAAACTTCTCAAAATGCGCGAGGAAATGGCGCACGGTGAACGCCAACTTGATTGGTCCGCCGGCGAAGCGTTGGCCTACGCCTCAATATTGACTGAGGGGCTCAAAGTGCGCATGACGGGACAGGACTGCGAGCGCGGAACGTTTAGTCATCGGCACGCTGTTCTGCGCGATACACAGTCGGGAGAGGCCTACGTGCCGCTCAAGAACCTGTCGTCACGCCAGGCGGATTTCGAGGTTCACAATAGCCCACTTTCCGAAGCCGGCGTACTCGGCTTTGAATGGGGATACAGCCTTGACTGGCCCGACGGCCTAGTCATCTGGGAAGCTCAGTTTGGCGACTTCGCGAACACCGCGCAGGTCATCATTGATCAATTCATCGCAAGCGGTGAAGACAAGTGGGGGCGGCTGAGCGGTCTGGTGATGCTACTGCCGCACGGATTCGAAGGTCAGGGGCCGGAGCATTCCAGCGCTCGCTTGGAACGATTTTTACAGCTTGCGGCCGAAGACAACATGCAAGTTGTCAACCCGACGACCCCCGCTCAAATTTTCCATGCTCTGCGCCGACAGCTGGTGCGCCCCTGGCGTAAGCCGCTGGTAGTGATGAGCCCCAAGAGTTTGTTGCGGCATCCGAAGGTGAAATCAGGATTGGACGAGCTCAGCTCGGGAACGTTCCAACGCATCATCGTCGACCAGGTTGAAGACTCGTCCGCCGTCAAGAAACTGCTGATTTGCTCGGGCAAGCTTTATTACGAGTTACTTGCCGCGCGGACTGAAGGCGCTTTCGAAGACGTTGCGCTGGTGAGATTTGAACAACTCTATCCGCTCAGCGATAAGACGGTCATCGACGCGCTTAAGCCGTTTGCGGCTGGTGTTCCCGCAGTGTGGGTTCAAGAGGAACCCGAAAACATGGGTGCTTGGACATACTTGCGGGCACGCTTTCTCGACAGGTTGCCGGACGGTCGACCGTTCTCGGGGATTTTTCGCCACGCCTCGGCAAGTCCGGCAACAGGCTCGACGGGAAGTCACAAGATGGAGCAGCAACGATTGCTCGACGCCGCGTTCGGCGCAGCTAAGATTTAGCGATTTACCAAAGGAAATTCGATGCCAGTAGAAGTGACCATTCCGCAAGCGGGCGAGTCGATTACCGAAGTCCAAGTCGGCGAATGGCGTAAGAGCGTCGGAGACCGGGTCGAGGTCGACGAAGTGATCGTCGAGATTGAAACCGACAAGGCGGCGATCGAACTGCCGGCCCCGGTCGCAGGGCGACTGTCAGAGATTCGATTGGAGACCGGTGCCGACGCGGCCATAGGCGATGTCGTCGCGATCATCGAAGAAGGGGCAGATGGAAACGTCTCAGTACCCGTAGTCAAAGCGCCTGCCGATGAGCCCGCGGTGGTGGAGGAACCGCGCGTGATGCCCGCCGCGGCGCGCGTCATCGCTCAGAACGATTTGACGGCGGCGGACGTTGAGGGGACTGGCCCCGGCGGGCGCATTCTCAAAGAGAACGTTGAGCAGCTGCTCGAAAAGCGTGCAGCGACACCCGCTCCTGAACCCGCGGCACCCCCGGTTCTTTCGCCTCCGGCCGCTGTATCATCGCCCGGCGACCGCGAGGAACGAGTCGTCCCGATGACGCCGATGCGCAAAGTCATTGCCCGTAATTTGGTTCAGGCGCAGCAAAACGCGGCGCTGCTAACTACATTCAACGAAGCCGACATGTCGGCGGTGATCGAAATCCGCAAGAAACACAAGGAACGCTTCATCGCCGCGCACGGTATCAAGCTAGGCTTTATGTCGTTTTTCGTAAAAGCCTCCGTGGAGGCTCTCAAAGCGGTGCCGGCGGTCAATGCGATGATCCGCGACGCGAATATTGTTTATCGCGACTACTGCGATATTGGTATCGCCGTCGGCGGCGGCAAAGGACTACTGGTTCCAAACATCCGCGATGCTCAGTCGATGAGCTTTTCGGAGATCGAGAAAACAATAGCCGACTTTGGTGCACGCGCAAAGCAGAATCGCATTGAACTCTCGGAGTTGCAAGGTGGTACCTTCACGATCAGCAACGGCGGCATCTATGGATCGATGCTCTCGACGCCGATTATCAATTCGCCCCAGAGCGCCATCCTCGGGATGCACAACATCGAACAACGCGCGGTCGTTCGCGACGGCGAGATCGTGGCGCGCCCGATGATGTATCTCGCCCTCACGTACGACCACCGGCTGGTGGACGGCCGTGAGGCGGTGACGTTTCTCAGACGCATCAAAGACGTGATTGAAGATCCAGCGCGCATATTGTTTGAGATCTAATGGCGCGGATAAAACACGATCTATTGGTAATCGGTGCTGGTCCGGGCGGCTACGTCGCAGCAATTCGGGCAGCGCAGCTAGGCCTGGATACGGCCTGCGTCGAAAAGGTGAAAGAACTCGGCGGCACTTGTCTGCGGGTTGGCTGTATTCCTAGCAAGGCTCTGCTCGAATCGAGCGAGCACTACGAGCAAGCGCGGCACGAACTGGGTGAACACGGCGTCAACCTGTCCGGCGTCGAGTTGAACCTGAAAAAAATGCTCCAGCGCAAGGACCGAGTGGTCAAGACACTGACCGGTGGAGTCGGCTCATTATTCCGCAAGAACAAAGTTACGCGATACGAGGGTCATGCGCGCTTCGAAGCGCCGGGACGCGTGGCGGTCGAAAACTCCGACGGCTCGACGACGATTGAAGCAAAGCATGTGATCATCGCCACGGGAAGCGTCACCGCGTCGCTCCCGGGCGTCGAACACGACGGCGACCGTATCGGCTCGTCAACCGAGGCGTTGAGCTATCCCGAGGTTCCCGAGCACTTGATCGTGATCGGCGCGGGATACATCGGCCTTGAGATGGGCTCAGTCTGGCGACGGCTTGGGGCTCGTGTCACCGTGCTTGAGTATCTCGACCGCATCTTGCCCGGCATGGACAACGAGATCGCCGCCGAGGCCGAAAAGCTCTTTGCGAGACAGGGGTTCGAGTTTCGGCTTGGTTCACGCGTAACCGCGGCGAGGGTCGAAGGCAGCCAGTGCGTCGTGGAGATCGATGGCGCTGATCCTATTTCAGGCGCCCGGGTTTTGGTCGCGGTTGGTCGAAAGCCCAACACCGACGGCCTCGGGCTAGACGCATTAGGAATCGAACTCGATCGGCGCGGCCGCGTCCCCGTGGACGAACACTACGCTACTTCAGTAGCGGGCACCTACGCTATCGGAGACGTTATCGCCGGTCCAATGCTCGCGCACAAAGCAGAAGAAGAAGGCATCGCGTGCGTCGAACACATCGCAACCGGTTACGGGCACGTCAACTACGACGCGATCCCGGGGGTTTGCTATACGCATCCTGAAGTCGCATCCGTCGGAAAGACAGAAGAGCAACTTAACGAGGCCGGGGTCGCATTCCGCAAGGGCAAGTTCCCGTTTCGTGCCAATGGGCGAGCCCGCGCGCTGGGTCAAGTTGATGGGTTCGTCAAATTACTGGCCGACGCGAAAACCGACCGTCTTCTCGGCGTCCACATTATTGGACCGCGGGCGGGTGATCTTATCGCTGAAGCCGCCGCGGCAATTGAATTCGGTGCGAGCGCCGAGGACGTGGCGCGTACGAGCCACGCCCACCCGACATTGGCGGAAGCGATGAAAGAGGCCGCCTTTGACGTCGACGGCCGCGTGATTCACTTCTAATTCTTACGCGACACCTCAACGCTGCCGCGTGGACAACCTATGTACGAGCGGTGAACGGACCGTCCACGGCTCTGTGGCGCGCTAGCGCGGTTACATCGAGATTGATGAAACGGCGATGGTGTCGCCAGATAGCGCACCAGACACCGTCACCTTGTGACCGGCGTGCGAGGTAGCCGCTTCCTGATCATCCAACTTATAGATGTTGCCACCTTCTTCGGTCACCAGCACGACGGCTTCCCCGCCCTTGATGCAGCCTTGGGCGCAGCCAGCGTGTTCATCTGTCGCCGCCTTGCCTTCATTGGCGCATTTTTCATCCGACAACCAACCGACGTAGGTTGCATCGCTGTTCCCTTCTGGGGCTGATGCAACGGGCTCTTCGGTCGTCGCCTCGGGTGCGACGCCACAACCAAGGGCGAAACAAATCAACGAGAGGACAAGCAAAATTCGAAACATTCAGAAACCTCCGTGTCTGATTGAAAGTATGACCCGGAAAGAAAAAGACTGCAACCACCTCAGCGCCTTGACGAATCGAATGTTTCGGGGTAGAATTCAAACATACGTTTGAATCAAACATACGTTTGAACGACATTTAGACTTCCCATGGCAGCCGACACCAAAGAGCAAATCATCGATACCGCCGAGGAACTCTTCGCCGAACAGGGTATCGACGGCGTCTCCCTGCGAGCGATTACTCAAGCCGCCGACGTCAACCTGGCGTCGGTTAACTATCACTTCGGGTCAAAAGAAGGTCTCGTTAGGGCCGTATTCGCGCGCCGAATCGGCGCGGTCAATCGGGAGCGGATCGCACTGCTCGATCAGGCTGAAAGCGAAGCCGGAAACGGTTCGCCGGCGGTCGAGCAGATACTCTACGCGATGTTTGCCCCGGCGATTCGACTTTCACAAGACCCAGCCAAGGGTCGCCGATTCATGCGAATGTGTGGTCGCTTTTACGCCGAACCCGCGGGCTATCTAGAAGCACTCTTCGAAGAACAGTTCGCGGAACTAATCAAACGGATGGACCACGCATTTCATCGGGCGATGCCTGGGCTTCCTGAGAAGGATCTCCAATGGCGCGTCAATTTCTCGGTCGGAGTGATGGTCCACACGATGATGGACAGCGATCGCATCCGCCGCTGGACCCACGGAATCTGTGACCCGACCGATGTCGAGGGAACTATCGACGCCATGGTTCGTTATTCTTCAGCGGGGATGAACGCCGCGCCCTCGATCGTTTCTGGGGAGGGTGATTGATGAGATTTTACGGAATTCTCGTGGCCGCCGTCGCTCTCGCCGGTTGCTCGAAGCCCATTGACCGCCCTGCGCGTGCGTTCACGGTCGAGGCTCCGCTGGCTTGGAAGGGCGGCGAAGTCAGCGACTCAGCTAACGATGCCGACTGGTGGGCATACTTCGGCGACCGCGGCCTTGACCTGGTGATCAGCGAAGCTCTGACGAAGAATTACGATCTTCGGGCGGCAGCCGCCAGAATTGAAGCGGCACGGCAGGATGTGCGTATCTCTAGCGCGGCGGAACTTCCTGAATTGAGTCTGGGAGTAAACCGTTCGAGGCAGCGGCAGAACTTCGTCGGACTGCCCTTTCCGGGACTTGCCGGGCGGGTCTTGAGTAGTACGAATACCAACACCGGGCTCTCGATGAATCTTGCCTGGGAAGTGGACGTATGGGGACGAATCAACGCGGGCAAGACCGCCGCGATTGCAAACTTTGAAGCTCGCGAGGCAGATCTCAACGGCGCTCGACTCTCGCTCACCGGGCAAGTTTCAAAGGCCTGGTTCGCCGCGATCGAGGCCGAACGCCAGGTCGGCATCGCTAAGGCGTCACTCGCCAGTTACGAAACATCGGCTGAGCGCGTTCGTGCGCGCTATAGCGCGGGAATTCGCCCCTCGCTCGATCTTCGCTTAGCGTTAAGCGAGATCGACCGGGCTCAGGCCTTGGTTAAACAACGCGAGCAACAGCGCGACGCCTTTGTGCGTCAGCTGGAGGCGCTGGCGGGCCAGTGTCCGGCCGGTGAATACGCCTTGGCCGAGGATCTCCCCGAGGTTCCCGAACATGTCCCGGCGGGATTGCCGTCCGAGCTGGTCCATCGCCGCCCAGACCTGATTTCCGCGGAGCGCTCGCTGCTGGCTTCGGACGCGCGGATCGCGGAATCGAAAGCCGCCCTTCGGCCCAGCTTTTCGCTGACGTCAGGAGCAGGTAGCGCTAGCAACAAACTCGCTGACCTGCTCAACCCGAACGTTCAGGTTTGGAACTACATCACGAGCATCGTGATGCCGATCTTCAACAACGGCCGCCTAAAGGCAGGAGTACGCGCAAATGAAGCGCGCGCAATGGAAGCGGCGGCCAACTACGAAAGCCGCATCCTTGGGGCCTACCGAGACGTCGAGATCGCTCTTGCGGCTGAGTCTATTTTGGCCGAGCGCGAGCGGGCTCTCAAGTCGGCAACCCGCAATGCACTGGCCGCGCGTGACCTCGCGGAACAACGCTATCGCGCGGGCCTGTCCGACATCATTACCGTCCTCTCATCACAGCGAACAGCTCTCGATTCCGAGAGCGCCCTGATAACCGTCAGGCGGGCGCGTCTCGACAACCGAGTGGATCTACACCTGGCGCTGGGTGGCGGCTTTGCCTCGGCAACTCCTGTTACGGCACCCGCCAATGGTGTTTCTACCGAATAGAGAATTATTATGCAAATCTATCGTCGAATTCTCATGGTTCTTCTCCCGTTGGTCGTGCTGGGTGCCGGCGCCTTCGCAACCATGAAGATGATCGAGTCCCGTCAGGAGCCTGAAACGAAGACGCTCGATATTCCTCCGTTGCTTGTTCAGGTGATTGACGTTGAACCCGAATCGGTCGCACTAAAGGTGCGCGCGGAAGGGACCGTCGCTCCGCGCGTCGAATCACAGCTTGTCCCCGAGGTGGCAGGTCGAGTTGTCGAAGTTTCCCCATCGCTTGCGGTCGGGGGCTTCTTCGAGGAAGACGAAATTTTGCTAAAAATCGAGACCCGGCAGTACGACCTCGCGATCATCCGGGCAAGATCGGCAATCGCTCAGGCGAATCTGCGCCTGGCGACCGAGCGCCAGGAGGCTGCAGTCGCCCGCAAGGAATGGGATGCACTCGGTCAAGGCGAGCCTTCGTCGCTTGTCGTGCGTGAGCCCCAGATCGCGGAAGCTTTGGCGGCCCTGGCGTCAGCCGAAGCAGCGCTCGACCAGGCGAAGTTCGACCTCGAACGGACCGTCGTTCGCGCGCCGTACGCCGGCCGGATACGCTCAAAACAGGTCGACGTCGGCCAGTATGTGCAGCGCGGCGCCCCAGTTGCGACGCTCTACTCCGTCGATGTGGCGGAGGTGAAACTGCCGATTCCAGACGCAGAGCTCGAATTCCTCAACCTGCCACTCGCGTACCGTGATGCGGCAGAAAGCGCAAATGGCCCCGGCGTCACACTCACGGCGGAGTTCGCTGGGCGCGAACACAAGTGGTACGGCAAAATCGTTCGAACGGAAGGCGAGATCGACCCCGCAACTCGGATGGTGAATGCCATCGCCCAGGTCGACGACCCCTACGCCAAAGGGCGCGACACCCGCCGGCCCCCTCTAGCGGTGGGGATGTTTGTGGAGGCTGAAATAAACGGCCGCCACGTCGGCAACATCGTTCGCCTACCGCGAACCGCCCTTCGTGGCGAGTCACAAGTACTCGTCGTCGACACGGCCGACCGGCTCTATTACCGTGATGTCGACATTTTCCGACTTGATCGCGACGAGGTTTTGATTCGTGGCGGTCTCAAGCCCGGCGACCGGGTCTGCATTTCGAATGTCGAGACTGCCGTTAGCGGAATGAAGGTTCGTGTCGGCGAGAGCGCGGGCGACGATGAGGACGGGCAATCATGAAATCGATCATCGCGTGGTTCGCGAACAACACCGTCGTTGCGAACCTATTGATGTTCGTAATCGTCGCTGCCGGCCTGATCACGGTTGGTGACCTCAAGAAAGAAGTTTTTCCGGAAATATCGCTCGACATCGTTAGCATCCAAGTGACCTACCGCGGCGCAGCGCCCGAAGAAGTCGAAGAAGCCATATGTGTACGCATCGAAGAGGCGATCCAGGGAATCGACGGCATCAAGAAGATGACCGCGACCGCCAACGAGGGGATGGGCAGCGTCAGTATCGAGGTGTTGCCGGAATACGATGTTCGCGAGGTTCTCGACGACATCAAGGCCCGAGTTGACGCCATCGATACGTTCCCGGAAGAAGCCGAGCGACCAGTAACCCAAGAACTCACCTCGCGGTTCCAGGTCATCAACATTTCAATTTCGGGTGACGCCGACCAGCTCACCTTGAAGCGGCTTGGCGAGCGTGTGCGCGACGACCTGACGGCCATGCCCGCTATTTCTCAAGCTGAACTGCTGAACGCGCCACCGTACGAAATCTCGATCGAGGTCGCCGAAGAAGCGCTGCGGCGATGGGGCCTGACATTTGATGCTGTTGCCAACGCCGTCCGACGCTCATCCGTCGACCTGCCGGGCGGTTCGGTTAAAACCGCGACCGGGGAGATCTTGCTGCGCACTAAGGGCCAAGCCTACACCGGGCTCGAATACGAAACGCTACCGCTAATTACGCGCGCGGACGGGACGAAGATCCTGCTGCGCGATGTCGCCAGGGTCGTTGATGGGTTTGAAGAAACCGATCAGTCGGCGAAGATGGACGGCGAGCCGACCGTGATGGTGCAGGTATTCCGAGTCGGTGATCAGAGCGCTATCGAAGTCGCCGACGCCGTGTACGAGTACGTCGACCAAGCTGAGGGATGGATGCCTAGCGGCATTTCGCTAACAACGTGGCAAGACAACGCCATCATGCTGCGCAGCCGCATGGATTTATTGATTCGGAACGCCGTCACCGGATTGCTGCTTGTCTTCGTCATGTTGGCGCTATTCCTGAGGCTTCGGTTGGCGCTGTGGGTGACGATTGGAATTCCGATTTCATTCCTCGGCGCGTTTGCGATGATGCCCGTACTCGACGTCTCGATTAATATGATGTCGCTGTTCTCGTTCATCCTCGTGCTCGGCATTGTTGTCGACGACGCGATCGTTGTTGGCGAGAACATTTTTACAACTCAAGAGCGCGACAAAGAGGGCCTCAACGCAGCCATCAAGGGCACACAAGAAGTCGCGGTTCCGGTCATTTTTGGCGTTCTCACCACGATGGCGGCTTTTTCACCAATGCTGTTCGTGACCGGAATGATGGGCAAGATCATGCGGGTGTTCCCGCTAATCATCATTCCGACCCTCTTGTTTTCGCTGATTGAATCGAAGTTAGTACTTCCCGCCCACCTTTCCCACTACAAAGAAAAGAAGCGGAAAGACAGGCCGAACATATTTAGCCGTTTGTGGAATGGATTTTTCGACTTCTTCTCTAACGGCCTCGGTTGGTTCATCCAGCGGATTTACCGTCCGACCCTTGAGTCCGCGCTGCAATGGCGCTATCTCACCGTATCGCTGGCGCTAGTTTCAGTGCTACTGACGGTCGGTTTAGTTGGCGGGGGCATCGTCAAGTTCGTACTATTCCCGGAAGTTGAGTCTGACAATACGGTCGCATTCTTGACCATGCCTCAGGAAGCACCGGCGGCGGTCACCGCTAAGGGAGTGGCGCAAATCGAGCGTGCCGCGATGGAACTTCGAGAAGAACTCGAGGCCGAACGTGGTAGAGACGAATTTACTCACATATTGGCCTCGGTTGGCGAGCATCCCTTTCGGGTTGTACAGAGTGGACCCGGTCGGGGTGCCAATAGCTTCACAGGCTCGCACTTAGGCGAAGTCAATATCGCGCTAGCGCCGTCTGAGACCCGAACGATCACGGCCAACGAGATCGCCGAACGTTGGCGTGAAAAAGTTGATCAAATCCCCGGGGCGGTAGAGCTAAGTATTACGTCCGACCTGATTAGCGGAGGCAAGGCAATCGACATTCAGTTGACCGGCCTCGACTTGGTCCGCGTTCAGGAGGCCGCCGTCGTCATCAAAGCGAAGCTCGCCGAATATCCCGGCGTCGTTGATATTACGGATTCATTCCGGGGCGGCAAGCCAGAGATCAAGCTGGCCATAACCTCGGAGGGTGAGGCTCTGGGATTAACGCTGCAGGATCTGGGGCGCCAAGTTCGCCAAGGGTTTTTCGGCGAGGAGGCGCAAAGGATTCAGCGAGGTCGCGATGATATTCGTGTGATGGTGCGCTATCCCGAAGACGCGCGGCGATCGATCGGCGATCTCGAAGACATGCGTATTAGAACCCCAGCGGGCGAGGAAGTGCCGTTCTCAACGGTTGCGGTCGCGAGCATGGGGCGGGGGTTTGCAACGATTGCTCGGGTCGACCGCAATCGCTCGATCAACGTGCAAGCCGAAGTCGATGAGTCTGTCACAACCGGCGGCGAAGTTCTCGATAGCCTGGACGCTGTATTCTTGCCAGAGTTGATGGGGCAATACCAGGGGATCAGCTACAGCTTCGAGGGCGCCGACGCCGATATGGCCGAATCGATGTCCGGGCTTGTCGCGGGCTTCGTCGCGGCGATGTTTGTGATGTACGCGCTACTAGCAATTCCACTGAAAAGTTACATCCAACCGCTCATTGTGCTGGGGGCTGTGCCCTTCGGGATGGTCGGCGCAATTTGGGGTCACGTGTTTCTGGGTATGCCAGTAAGCTTTTTGTCGATGTGCGGCATGGTGGCCCTAGCCGGCGTCGTCGTCAACGACGGCTTGGTGCTGGTGAATTTCATCAATGCGTACTCCGCACGATTTGGCTCGTTGGACGAGGCTGTTCACGCTGCTGGTGTGGCGCGGTTTCGGCCAATATTGTTGACGTCTCTCACAACGGCGGCGGGTGTTACACCGCTGATCCTCGAGAAGAGCCTTCAAGCGCAGTTCATGATTCCGATGGCGGTGGCACTCGCGGCGGGCGTATTGTTCGCAACGGTAGTGACTCTGGTGTTCGTGCCCGCAAGCTACCTAATTTTGGCGGACATCAGAGGCTTCTTCGGCTGGCTCTATTGGGGAAAGCAGGCCGAGATTCATGCCATGCCGGACCCGATCGCCCGCGAGCAGCGATTGGCCGGCGACTAGAGCATTTTCAGGAATGGCATAGACTGCTTGCCGCGGCACCAAGCCCGCGAAAATCGGAGGCGCGACTGTAAAGGAGTGCGGTGGCGAAGGGTTAACTGGGAAAGTTGAGTCGGGACCTGCTGAGGAATGATCAGCAGGTCCCGACTCAGCGTATTCCAGAAAGCTCCTTCGCCACCGCACTCTTTTACAGTCGCGCCTCCGATTTTGGACAGCGGAATCTAGTCTCCAGAAATTGCCGGCTTCACCGCTTTTTATTCAAGAACGGTCTATGGCATCAGCGAAATTGCTCTAGCCCGCATTTATCACCCTTGGTGGATTTCAACCATTGGCTCAAATGCACACATCACAAACAAAGTCAAGGGTTATTTGTAAAATCTTGCAACCTTCTTTGAAAAGCCGCATCAAACCATATGTGAGCGACAAGTCAATGAAAAACGCACTTCGGCGCTCCATTACTACTCGAAATATTCAAAAGGAAGAAGGAGACACCACCATGACTAATTTCACTCGCAATCTGGCAATAGCGGTGGTCTTGAGCTTGGCCGCCATTCCCGCGTCCGCGGCGACAACCGTGGACATCGATGCGGCGAAATCGCCCATGACCGCTTTGGAAAGGCAGGTCCGCAAAAAGCTCATCACACTTCCGTTCTATAGTCTGTTCGACCACATTCAGTTTCAGGTCGAAGGCAACACCGTGATGTTGAGCGGATCGGTCTACAGGCCTTCACTCAAGAAGTCGGCCGAGACAGTGTTGGCGCGCGTAGAAGGGGTTGAGAATGTCAAGAACAACATCGAGATCCTACCTACATCGACATTCGACGACAGCATTCGTCGAGCGATGTTGCCCACGATCTACGGCGATGCGGTGCTGAGCCGCTATTCGCTGGGTTCGCAGCCGGCGATTCGAATTATCGTCCGCAATGGTGACGTAACGCTCGAGGGCGCCGTGATCAACGAGGGCGACAAGAACCTGGCCGGAATCCGCGCCAACACCGTCAATAACGTGTTCAAGGTGACGAATAACCTGAAGGTTGCCCGAGGCTAACTCCCACTCGTACAACAACCCACAAGTGGCCCCGGCGGAACGCTTCCGCCGGGGCCGTCGTGCATCTGAGTCGCGTTACGCTAACAAGCGGGATGGCACGTACCAATCGAAGAGACTTCTTACGACACTCCGGAGCGGCTTTCGCAACGTTGGCGGCAGGCGCGTGTGGCCGCGGCGTTGATGCGCCGGAACAGGCGGCACGAAAGCCCAATATTATCCTCATCATGGCGGACGACTTGGGTTTCGAATGCCTGGGTTGCTATGGCGGAACTTCTTACAAAACCGCGCGACTCGATGAGCTTGCCCGCACCGGTATTCGATTCAACCACGCCTACGCTCAGCCGCTATGCACGCCCACCCGTATGCAGCTGATGACGGGCCAATACAACTTTCGAAACTGGCAGGCGTTCGGCGTTTTGCCACCAAGCGAAGTCACTATTGGCCACATGATGAGTGACGCCGGCTACAAAACTTGCATCTCCGGCAAATGGCAGCTCTACAGCTACAACCCGCCCGACTTCGAACCAGAGTGGCGAGGCAAGGGAATGCTCGCCAAAGACGCCGGATTCGACGATTATTTTGTTTGGCATGCCGAGCATACCGAGGACAAAGGCTCGCGTTACGCGGACCCGGTGATTCTCGACAACGGTACGTTTGTCGAAAACACCGACGGAAAGTACGGCCCTGACCTCTACACCGAGCGCATCAACGACTTCATAGGTCGCCACCGCGACGAGCCGTTTTTCGTTTACTATCCGATGGCTTTGACGCACGGGCCGTTCAATCCGACACCCCAAAGCGATGAGTGGGTCGACGGCGACCGTTTCGAATCAAGCTCGCAAAAATACTTCGGCGACATGGTGGAGTACATGGACGAAGTCGTCGGACGCATTGTCGACCGGCTCGACGAGCTTGGGATTCGCGAGAATACTTTCCTGCTCTTTTATGGCGACAATGGCACGCCTCGGGGCGTTCAATCGAAAATGGGCGACCGAGTTGTCGACGGCGGCAAGGGCATGCCCACTGACGCGGGGACCCGCGTGCCGCTGATCGCAAATCAGCCGGGTACCGTCCGGCCGGCGGTCAGCGATGATTTAGTCGATTCGACTGACTTTGTCCCAACGATCGCGGAAATCACGGGAATGATGCCGCCACAGGACCGAGTCACGGACGGCGTATCGTTCGCGCCCCAACTGCGCGGCGAACGCGGGCATCCGCGCGAGTGGGTTCTAGTCCACCACGACCCGCGACCCGGCTGGGGCAAGGAAGCATACACCAAGCTCGACCGCTGGGCGCGTGATCAACGCTACAAGCTCTACCAAGAAAGCGAGCTGTACGATATCTCAGAGGATGTGTTGGAGCAGGATCCAATCGCCCCAGGTCAAGGCAGCGACGATGCCGAAGCTGCGCGTGGAAAACTGCGGCGAGTGTTGGACGAACTGGTCTGAATGATCTTGCTCAGCGCCACCAATCGGCATCTTGAGCTAGTTTCACTGTCGGCTCGGCCGGCAATTCGGCTAGGAGTGCCACGATAGTCTTCCCAAGTCCAGGGTGAAGAAATTCCGGGGCAATCGAGGCTAGCGGTTCGAGCACGAAACGACGCTCGTGCATGCGTGGATGTGGCACGGTGATCTCGGGGGTGTCGACGACAAGATCGTCGTAGAGCAGCAAGTCGATATCAATTTGACGAGGGCCGTTAGGAATCGTTCGCTTGCGCCCGAGATGGGCTTCGATGTCCGCGATGCAAGAGAGCAGTTGCTCGGGGCTGAGATCCGAATCGAGAGCGACACACGCGTTTAAGAACCAATCTTGATCGGCGTAGCCGACCGGCTCGGTCGAGTAGAGCGGTGAAACGGCCATGATGGCGCCACGGCCACTAAGAGCACTCAGAGCGAGTCGTAGATTGCTGGTCTTCGCCCCGAGGTTCGAGCCGAGACCGAGGTAGACACTAGCCATCGTTGCTACGGCGGATCTCAACCGCCGCCCACGGCACCCCGAATCGAGCCAAGGCGGAGGGCTTCTTTACCCGCACGAGTACGCTATCGATCGGAAATCCAGCTAGCAACTTTGCGGCTATCTGCTCGGCAATGGTTTCGACCAGATGAAACGGCTTCGACTTCGCAAGGTCGCCCAACGTCTTCCTAACGGCGACATAGTCGACGGCTGCCTCGATTGAATCCGCCGCCGCGGCCGGCTTGAGATCGAGGTTGAGCTCCAAATCGATGAAGATTTGTTGCGGGTCGCGGCGTTCTTCCTCAAAGCAGCCTACGCGGGTCCAAACCGGAATGTCAGGGATGAGGATTTTATCGGGCATCAGTTGCTCCCTGGATCGCATCGACCACATCGGTCACCCGACGGCAAGCTTTGACGTCATGAGCGCGAACTATCTTCGCCCCATTCAAGACGGCGACCGCCACCGTGGCCAAAGTCCCTTCGAGCCGCTCATCTACAGGTAGCCGGCTCGGCAGGCTACCCAAGAACGATTTCCTCGACGGGCCGACCAAGAGTGGGTAGTTGGCCGTTTTGAATTCGCGAAGGCGCGCCAAAATTTCGAAGTTTTGCCGCGCCGTTTTACCAAAGCCAATTCCAGGGTCGATTGCGATCTCCACCACCCCCGATGCACGAGCAGCGGCGGCGTGCGTGATGAGAAACTCTCGAACTTCGGCGACAACGTCTGTATAGCCGGTGTCTTGCTGCATCGTCTTGGGCTTCCCGCGCATGTGCATCAGAACGGCTGAAGCTCCGGTCTCGACCAGAACCTCAACCATAGCCGGATCGGCTAGTCCGCTGATGTCGTTGACTATCGCGGCACCGGCTTGTAGGCAGCGACGGGCGACAGACGCCTTGTAGCTGTCGATCGAAAGAGGCACGTCGATACGCCCGGCGAGAGCCTCAATCACTGGCAGGACGCGAGCTAGCTCATCCGCGGCCGATGTTGCATCTGACCCAGGGCGTGAACTCTCGCCCCCGATATCGATGATGTCAGCGCCGTCGTCGACCATCTTAAGGGCCTGGTCGACGGCGGCTGATTTGGACAAGAACAGCCCGCCATCAGAAAACGAATCGGGCGTCACATTGATGATCCCCATCAGCAGCGTCCGCTCGGATTCGAAGTAGCCTGTCCGCAAAGTCAACTAGCATTGTCGCCCGAACGAAAAATTCTTTAGTGGATCTTTCGTCATTTGGGCCCCCAGCCGTTCTTACCATGGAGCTTGCCGTGCCATTTCCGCCAGCTCGAAGCCGATGGTTTATCGGTCAGCCCGACCACGCAGCTCTGGGACGGGAGTTGTATCCATAGGATGCGCTGCCTCGTTGCTAGTGTGATGCTTATCGCTGGCTCGGCGACGCAGATCGAAGCCGGTGTACCTGGAAAAGCGGCGCTATATCGGGGCGGCACCTTGCCGATCCCGGAGGCAACTCGCGGTAAGGTCTCGACTCTCGACCCAGTCCTGTTCTCGTTTCGGCACAAGTTCGGTGATCTCAAGATCCCCTACACGCAGGTCAATGCGCTCGAGTATGGCCAAAAGGCCAGCCGGCGCCTCGGCCTTGCCATCGTCGTATCGCCCGTATTTTTACTTTCGAAGAAGCGCAAGCACTACCTAACGATCAACTACGTCGACAACGACGGATTTCAACAGGCAGCCGTGTTTGAGATCGGGAAGAAAATTATTCGAACGACACTGGCCGGACTCGAGGCGCGGACCGGCCGCAAAGTCGAATATCAAGACGAAGAAGCTCGGAAGGCTAGCGAGCGATGAGGCTCTTTCTGGCGGCTCTCGCTGTCGTTCCACTGTTGGCGGAATTGACGCTACTGGAGCAGCAACTCGTGCGAATCGCCGAGATACATACCATTTACGTCGACGAACTTGTGGGCGATGGCGTCTTGTCCAATACAAGATGAGCCTGAAGGGGAGGGCGATTCCAATACAAGATGAGCCTGACGGGGATCCGTTGGGTGGTCAGGAACAGAGCAGCTGCGGGCGATGGGAGTCGCCGTGCAGCAAGCCGAATCGCTGAGTCTGGAGCAGATCGAGTGTTTTCTCGACGGGTGCCAATCCGTCGCCTTCGAGGGCGGCAATCGAAGCGACAAATATGCGCTCGTCGAAAGCGTCTTGAAGCGGCATCACTATGCCGACCAGAAGCGCTCCGTCAAGGGTCTCCTGCGGCGTTATCTCGCTAAGCTCACGGGCTTAAGCCGCGCGCAACTCACCCGCCTGATCGGACAGTTCTTGCACACGCGTTGCGTCCGTCCGAGGGCCTATCGGCGGCGCCGTTTTCCCAGCAAGTACACACGCGCCGACAGCGTCTTACTGGCGCACGTCGATCGAGTTCATCAGCGCCTCTCGGGGCCGGCCACCCGCCGCATTCTCCAACGCGAGTTCCAGATCTACGGCCGCAAAGAGTTTCGACGCCTGGCCGAATTGTCCGTGGGCCAGCTGTACAACTTGCGAAAAAGAGCCGTCTACCAACGTCACAGTTTGCATCTCGACAAGACCCGTCCCACGCCCGTTGCGATCGGCGAACGCCGCCAACCCGAGCCGCGAGGACGTCCGGGCTACCTGCGCATCGACACCGTGCACTCGCCCGAACAGGAAGGTGAAAAAGGCGCCTACAGCATCAACGTGGTCGACGAAGTGACGCAGTGGCAGGCCGTCGGCTGCGTCCAACGCATCAACGAAAATCACCTCATTCCCTTGCTGGAAGGGCTTTTGGAACAATTTCCATTTATCGTTCGCGGCTTTCACTCCGACAATGGCAGCGAATTCGTCAACCATCAAACCGCTAAACTGCTCGAGAAGTTGCGAATTGAATTTACGAAGTCTCGCGCGCGCCGTTCGAACGACAATGCCTTGGTCGAAACCAAGAACGGCGCGGTGGTGCGCAAGTGGATGGGCTACCAGTTTTTGCCCTCGGAAGCGACGCAGGCGATCGACACCTTCTACCGCCAGTGGCTCAACCCGTACTTGAATTTTCATCGCCCATGCGCTTTCGCCAGCGAGCGCCGAGACCGCCGCGGCAAGTTGCGCAAGGTGTACGCCGAGTGGAGCACGCCGTGGGAAAAGCTGCTCAGCCTGCCCGCCGAGCAGCGCGGCCTGCGCGCGGATCGCTCGCTCAAGAAGCTCCAAGCGCGAGCGGACACTTGTTCCGACACCGAGTTTGCCGAGCAACTCGACGCTCAGCGCAACGAACTGCAACGCGTCTGCAAAGACCTCGCGATCTGCTGGCGCACGCGCTAGACAACGCCCCGACCCGAGGCGTTGTCGGCTCCTCCGGCCCACGTCCGAAGACGGCCGTGGGGTCTCGCCTGGGATGGCTGCAAAGGGGGATTGGGGTGCCGCCCCTTCCCCCTTATGCAATCCCCCTCACCCCGCCCTACGGGCCCCACAACGGGCTTCAACCTCAAGCCCCAATCCGAGCTATAATCCCTCCTGCCCACAGCTACCTTCGCCTGCCTCCTTCAGGCTCATCTTTCGATTGGAAAAGAGGATGGCGGCATCCATCTTCGCGACATGGTTATTGGCAGCATTCAGCGTTCTGGGGTGTTCGTGCTGACCGAGGACGAATCTAAAGCCGACGCCTTTTTGCGAGGGTCCGCCGAAGACCTGATATTTACCGACTATGCCAACGAACGACGAGGCCTCAACGTGCGCGGCGCGGCTTCTAACAGTCAAAGAAACAGCGGGGAGTCTGACTACCAGTCGACAAGCTTCGGAGTGGGGGAGACCGACACGACCCAACGGCGGGAGAGGAAGCACGAGGCTTCGGCGGCGCTGCGGCTCGTTCTTAGGAGCGGAGAAGTGATTTGGTCAACGACTCGCCAGAGCCTGGGCGCGAAGTATAAAAGTTCGGGGGCCGATGTCGCGGACCTCGTCGCCAGGGATTTAGGGCTGGCACATAAGCGCGCGCAGAAGCTGAATCGCGAATCGCCCTCACGGTAGGCCCTGAAGGCCCAGCCCATTACAGCCGATTTCGTTCGGGAGTAGCCGGTTGCGGCGCGCGTGAAGTCCAAAGCCTTCATTCCCGAACTCGACGGTATTCGCGGTGTTGCCATCGCTCTGGTGATGCTATATCACCTGTGGAGCTACGGCGGCGATAACCCGCTCGGGCAAGCCATCGGCGCATTCCACGCCGTTGGATGGATAGGCGTCGATATTTTTTCGCTCTCAGCGGATTCCTGATAACCGGAATTCTGCTCGATACGCACCACCGCGACGACTACTTCCGACGATTCTATACGCGACGTGCATTGAGAATTTTTCCTCTCTACTACGCTGTTGTAACCGTCGTCGCCCTGGCAGGTTTTGCTAACATTTGGGGCCGATTTGCGATCGAACATCCGGCGTTGGAACATCCACAGACTGTTTGGGCTCACTACCTGTACCTGACCAATTTCGTGATCGCCTGGGTTGGCGAAGACTATCTCCCTATCGACATCGCTTGGTCACTCGCGATCGAGGAGCAATTCTATCTCGTCGTTCCGTTGATTGTCAGGCTCCTGCGCCCGGTAGCTCTCGAACGCTTATTGTGGACGGTGGTTGCGGCGACCCCGCTTTTACGATGGCTGGTATGGAGCGCATTTGATACTGGCTATCTGCCCGTACATGTACTGTCATTTACTCGCATGGATGCGATTGCCGTGGGTTGCCTGGCCGCGGTCGTCCTGCGTCGCGTGGTGCCTCCGAGCCGAAACACGATCAGGTTGTTGGCTATCGCGCTTACCGCCGGCGCGTTTGCCGCCCTCGCCATACTCTCGAAGGGGGACGGATTATACATCGTAGTCGGATATTCCCTACCAGCGCCGGCTGTTGCAGCTTGGATTCTCAAGCTCCGGCTCAACGGCGGTAGTTGCCGATTTTTCGTATCAGCGCCGTTGAGACTGCTAGGCCGTCTGTCGTACGGCCTCTACTTGTTCCACCTTCCGGCTCGATTCCTCGTTGATTCACTGCTTCAGTTCAACATCGAAAGTTTGTGGGAAGGCGTGATTCGCACCGCCGTGATCTCGGGGCTCTCGGCGGGACTGGCGTGGCTAAGCTGGCGATACTTTGAGCAGCCGATCCTTCGCTCGAGGGACAACGACGAGCGTGGCCGGCGAAGGCGCAGGGATCGAACGCACTTGCTCGAATACGCGCCCCTGAACTTAGTCCCGACAGTTTCGGCGGTCGCGGTTCAAGGGTCCGGGCCGCGAGCGTTTGGCCGGTGGATTTTTCGACGTGAAAAATCAAGCCATGAGCAGGCCTAGCGCCCAATAGCTAGTCGCATCGCTAACTCGGGTGGCAGGCCGGCCCGCTCAATCTTAAGCTGCGCCGCCGCCACATCATATGGACAGCGGTGGTACGAAAGCGACCGCTTCTCGCTGTCGTACAACGCGTAGCCAGCCTCCCAAATCATATCGCGGGGCTGGCCGACCGAGCCGGGGTTTATCCAATAGAGCCAATTTGGATTCAGCTCGACGGCGTCCGCCTCCCGGAGAGTCCGAACATCCCGCCGATCAATTTGCACGAATCCGCCCTGGATGTGCGTATGTCCGAAGAAGACCGGATTGCCTTCCGCGTCGCCTTGATTCAAGACATCGTCAGAACAGATCAGATACTCATCTTCGTCTGTAAACGAGCCATGAACCATCGAAAATCCATTGACCTGAACAGGGCCACTCGCCAATCCGCTAAGGTAGTCCCGATTTTCCGCCGACAATTCGGTGCCCGTCCATTCGCACGATGCCCTCGCGAGGGGATTAAACGTCTCAGCCGAGTCTAGACCGCAACAGGCACGATCGTGATTTCCGCGAATCACGAAATCGGACTCTTCGCGCACCCAATCGGTCACTCGATTGGGATCCGCACCGTAGCCCACCATATCGCCGAGGCAGCAAATCGTTTCAAACTTGCCGTCCGCATGGGCCAACACACTCACGAGTGCCTCCCAATTGGCATGTATATCGCTAAGAATTAAGTAACGCATTGTCGGCTCAAGTACATAGCTGTTTATGATTGTTTCAATCGGAGTAGCGGGATTTCCGGGAGGGCGCCGATTCGCATTGGCAGATTGACCGTTCCAATACCTCGACTGACATAGAGCGCGGCATTTCCGATTCGGTACTCCCCGTAGACGTAAGGTGTAAAAAAGAGAGCCGGGTTTAGATACTGTTCGACGATTTCCACAGTGACTTGTCCGCCGTGCGTGTGTCCACCAATAGTCAGATCATATCCCAATTCCTCGGCCTTGGGAAACACATCTGGATTGTGAGAGAGCAATATATTAGTCGCGTCCGGTCGAATGTGTGACGATGCGTTCCTGAGATAAGGGGCTGATTTTTTCTGGTAATCCACGCCACAGACGTTTAGTTTTGAGGAACCTACGGTTAGAAGCTCTGATTCGGAGCGAAAAAAACGGACCCCTTTTCCGGCTCCGTAAGTTTTCGTAAATTTTTCAGCCTCGGCGAAAATTTCGTGGTTGCCCAGACAGCCCACCACGCCATAGTCGGCCTTCAGACGCGCCAGCCGATCGAGACATCTCTGAAGCGGGTCTTCCTTCGCTGTAATCAGGTCGCCCGTGACGACGGCAAGATTTGCCGAGCAGTCGTTCGCCATGTCGACGGCATACTCTAGATCGGCGATCGAGAAGAATGGACCGCAGTGAATATCTGTGATCTGGACGATCTTGAAGCCATCTAAGTCATCGGGCAAGCCTGGTATGTAGATGTCTCGTTCATCGACCGAGAGCTTGCGCCGACCGATCAGAGTACCGTATCCGGCAACGCCAAAAGGCGCCGCCATCGCAAGCGCGGCGGCGGGCTTTAGAAACTCGCGGCGCGCCATCATCGGTGGCACCGTTGCTCTCTGAACGCCAACGTCTGGCTCAACCTGTGGTCTGACGCGCAGGGCAAGCCGCCACAACCATAGCAGCGCGTACGCCCCAAAGCTGCCGACAACCCAGCAAGCCGCAACCGGACGCCACCAGAAGGCCTCCCTGGAAACGTCAAACACAATCGCGTCGACGTTAAACATACCGCTCACGGCTAGAAACGTCATGCCGGCGGCACCAGCAAGCAGCGCGATGACCCTGTTGAGGCGCCACAGGGACGTCACGATTTCGATCTGAGATGCAATCAGAAAACAGCGGACGAGAGTTACCGCGATTCCGAACGAGAGCGGCAGGTGCTCCTCTAGTGCAAAGATCTCGAACAGGGCGTTCATCTACATTTCCATCATGACGACCCAGGCCTCTTGCCGCCACGGGGAATTACCTAATCGGCGGGAAATTAGTACTGCCTTATTCACCGTCAGCCGAACCCAATCGGTGCACCCGGTCCACGACGACGTTTTTCGACCCATCGGCGCAGCTAGTCTCCCGATTGCGCTGGCGACGGATCGGTCGAATGTGGCGGATAGAGCCACCGCTGTAGCCGCCCAAAATCGTCCAGAATCAGATATCCGACCGGGACCAACAGCAACGAAATCGCGGTCGCGAACACCACGCCAAAGGCGATTGAAACCGCCATTGGTATCAGGAAGCGCGCCTGCACGCTGTTTTCAAGCATCAATGGTGTAATGCCGGCTGCCGTAGTGAGCGAAGTCAAGAGAATCGGTCGAAATCGCCTCACTCCGGCGTCGCGCACCACATCACTTATGGCTTTGCCGGCTCCACGACCATAGTTAATAAAAGAGACCATTACCAGACTGTCGTTCACGACGACGCCGGCAACCGCGACAACTCCGCACATCGAAATAAACGTCATTGGCAGGCCCATTACAACGTGCCCCCAGATGGCGCCGACAACTCCAAACGGAACGGCCGACATAACAATCAGGGGCTGTAGATACGATTTAAACGGGATCGCCATGAGCGCGTACATCACAAACAGCGCCGCGCCAAAGCCCACGTAAATTTGTTCCAAGAACTCTTGCTGGCGAGAGTAGTCGCCTTCAAAGGCGTATCGAATGGAGCGGTACTCGGCAGTCAACGTCGGCAAGAATTCAGCTTCAATGCCGGAAAGTACCTCGTTGGCATTGGCGTTGATGTTGTCGACATCGGCGCTCACCGTGATTGAGCGTTGCCTGTTAACGCGGATGATATTCGCGTAACCCCATCCCATCTCGGTCCGCGCGACCGTTCCGAAGGGAACTTCGCCGCCTGCCGGGGTTCGAATCCTCATGTTCTCGAGACTGCCGAGTGATTCACGATGTTCTCGGGGGTAGCGGACCATCACGCGAATGTCGTCACGGCCGCGCTGGATGCGCTGGGCTTCTTCGCCGAAGAATCCCTGGCGAACCTGGCGCCCAAGGTCCGAAAGTGAAAGGCCGAGGGCCAGCGCGTTCGACCTTACAGCCAGTTTGACCTCCGACTTACCTCCCACATAGTTGTCGCTGATGTCACTAACACCGCGGTAACTTCGCAATTCTTCTTTGGTCGCTTCGGCAGCGGCTTCGAGATCGGCCATGTTTGGACCGGTCAGCTCGATTGCGATTGGAGGCCCTTCGCGATCACCGCCATTCACAGTGAGCTTCTCGGCGCCAGGCACGACGCTGAGCCAATCTCTGACCATTCGAACAACCTCATCGTTGGCGACGTCGCGATCCTCTGACGGCACTAGCTCGATCTCAATCGAAGCCACGTTCGGTGCCGAAACAGCCTGCAGGCTACCGTCGGGCCCACCTCCAGGGGGCAGCTCACCCAGCGATGTCAGCACGTGGCGCATCAGCGGGCGCTGGGACTCTCCGCTAACACGTTGCTTTAGATTCAGCACGTCCGTTTCGAGCGATGAGATGGCCCGTGCGGTAACGTTCGCCGGCGTGCCCTGCGGCATCGTTAACGCGATCAGAACCTTATTCGACTCATCCTGAGTCATGAAAATGAACTTCACCCAACCACCGCCAACGAGGCCGACCGTCAGAAAAAGTGTTGTCACCGCGAGCGAAACGGTCAAATAACGCCAGGTCAAGCAACACTCGAGAAGCGGGCGGTAAACGCGATCGATAAACCACGCCAGCGCGCTCGACACCGCGCCAGTCAACCATTCCCACGGGCGTATCCAAATCGGTGTCGCCTTGCCCGGCGAAGGCAAATGTGAAAGATGGAACGGCAGTATCAACTGCGACTCAATCAACGAAAAAATCAGGCAGGGGATCACTACGTACGGGATGTTCTCCACGATGCGGCCGCCAGTGCCGTCGACTCCCAAAAATGGGGCAAACGCGACGACCGTGGTCATCACGCCGAAAATCACCGGAATCGCGACGTGTTGAGTTCCGTCGATGGCTGCCGTCAAGCCGTCTGCCTCGTGTTGCTGGCGGGAAAAGATGCTTTCGCCGACCACAATTGCATCGTCAACGACGATTCCAAGCACGAGGATGAATGAGAACAGAGAGATGACATTGATTGAAATGCCGGCGACCGGCAAAACCGCGAGCGCGCCCAGGAACGAGACCGGGATTCCCAGCGCGACCCAAAACGCGAGCCTCAGGCGCAGAAACAGCGCCAGAACGATAAACACCAGAAGCAATCCTTGTGCGGCGTTCTTCAGCATCTGATCGATTCGAGCCTGCAGAAGTTCCGCGTCATCCTGCCAGGTGGTGAGTTGGATGCCCTCGGGCACGGCGGGCTGCTTGCGCCGTACATAGCCGTGGACGGCGTCTGAAATTTCCACGGCGCTTTCGTCGCCGACTCGAAACACCTGCACGAGCACGGCGGGCTGTCCATCGAGCCGCGTCCACTTTTCGTTCTCCTCGAAACCGTCGACGACACTTGCGACGTCACCCAAGTGGATTCTTGTTCCATCCGGCCGGGTCAACAACGTCAAGCGCTCGAATTCTTCGCCGATGTAGGCCTGACCGTCGGTACGCAGCAGAATCTCGCCGCTTGAGGTCTTAAGCGAACCACCGGGAAGCTCAACTGCTGTCCGGCGCACCCTCGATGCGACCTCATCGAACGTGAGCCCCCAGCGCCGAAGCGATCGTTCGGCAACCTCGATCGAGATTTCATACGGCCGAGCGCTTTTCAGCTCGACCTGGCTGATGCCCTTGAGGTTGACTACTTCATCCCGAACTTGCTCGCCAAGGCGGCGCAGCGTCCGTTCATCGGCGGGACCTGAAACGGAAATATTGATGACTTGCTTGCGGAGCTGAAGTTGCTCGATGATTGGCCGCTCGGTTTCGGCGGGAAAAGTGTCGATCGCGTCGACGCGCGCTTTTACGTCGTCGAGAAACTCGCGCGGATCGTAGTCGGTATCGATCTGGACAAAGACACTCCCAACACCCGCAGAAGCCACGGATGTAATTTTCTTGATGCCGTCGAGCCCCTGAATCGCTTCCTCGACGCGGATTACGACGCCCTCTTCGACTTCTTCCGGCGCAGCGCCGCGGTAGGGCACTGAGACGCGAACGACTTCAATCGAAAATTCCGGAAAGACCTCCTGCTTGCGCGCGGGAACGCTCAGTACGCCGGCGGCGACGATGACGAACATCATCAGGTTTGCGACGACACCATTCGACGCAAACCAACGGATTAGGCGCGACATGAGTACGGGCTACTGGGCTGTCCCCGAGAAACCGTTGCACCGAAGTGAATTGATCCTCTCGCGAAAATCTCTTGCACCTGGCTCGAACAGACCGCAGCCGATCGACAACGAAGTTTCCGGGGCAGCCCGCTACTTTCAATTTAGTACGTAGCCGATAAAAGAAAGGTCCGTCGGATCACGTGCGCGATCATAGGAAGAATCTTTTGACAAACGTTTGATGAGTCTGCAGCCCCCCAAGAATGTGTCGGTATTTATCCCCGTCAAAAACGAGGAAGAGAACATCGCTCATTGTCTCGAGTCAGTCAAATGGGCCGACGAAGTCTTTGTCATCGATTCGAAATCGCCCGACCGCACGGTCGAGATCGCTGAATCGATGGGCGCGAAAGTCTTCCAGTTCGAGTTTGACGGCAGCCAAACCAAAGACGACTGGGCCGTTGAGAATCTACCGTTTCGAAATGAGTGGGCGCTCTACATTGATGCCGACGAGCGAGTAACGCCCGAACTTCGCGACGAAATCCTGAGAATCGTCACCAGCGCTGAGGCGAAAGACGGCTACTACATCAATCGGCGGCTCATATTCATGGGCCGCTGGCTGAAGCACGCCGGCCTCTACCCCAGTTGGAGTCTGCGGCTTTTCAAACATCAGCTCGGCTCCTACGAAAAAGTAAAGGTCGACGGGGCCTCACGCCGCGACAGCAAGGTTCACGAACACCTACTTCTCGACGGCGAGGTAGATTATCTCTCGAACGATCTATTGCACCGCGACCTGCGCGACCTGTATCGCTACATCGAGCGCCACAATCAGTATTCCGACTGGGATTCCGGCGTCTACCTACGCTATCGGCAAGAGCCGCTGCGTTTTGAGCCCGGCCTGCACGGCTCGGTCAAGATCAAACGCTTTTTGAAACGCCTTTGGGTGAGGCTGCCACTGCGCCCTGTTCTGCGCTTCTTGATGATGTATGTTTTTCGGCTGGGGTTCTTAGACGGCGCGGCCGGCCTGCACTACTGCCTGCTGCGAGCGGTACATGAGTATCACATCAGCGTGAAATTGAAGCAGCGCGTCAAACGCGACGAGTGGCTGGAGCCCGAGCATGGCTCTGGTTAGTCTGTGCCGCCGGGCCTTGATGAAACTCGCTCGGTGGGACGAACGCGACCTACTGAAATGGTTGATTGTGAGGCTGGCGCGACCTTTGGCCGACCCAAGCACCGAGGTCGAAATAAATGACATCGACCGGTTATTCCAGTACACGTTTCCCGAGCCCGACGATGTCGGGATCGCGGTTCAAAGTTCGTCTGGCCCACAGATCATAGGGGAACGGTCAGATCAACATGCTACCGCGTTTAGCTGCGAGATCGGGTCGTCCGAAGTCTTTGGCAAGAGTTGCTCACGCTTGTTGGTTTTGTGGGGAACCGATGCAACACAAACGGGGTATCGTCATGGCGATTCCGGGATCGCGAAACTCGCGGATGTGACCTCCGACTACCTGATCGTCTCCGTCCCCATCTACCCAGAAAACTTGTTCTGCCCTTCGCTACCTAGCCCCTTTGAAAGGATCTCGTGGTGGGACTCGCAGGCCGCGGCGGTTGGACTCAACACCGTCGAGTCGCCGCGCGAACGATTCCAAGGCCTCTACCCCCGCTGCTATCGAAAGGAAACGGAGGTTGATTCCAGACCAACGTTCGTCCAGAATCCACGGATCCTGTTCGCTATGCCAGAGCGAGCAGGAGCATTTCGTTGGGTCGCGGAAGACCTAGCTCAAGCGTTAAATGCTGACGGATTCTCTGCAGGCTTTCAATGTCACGACGGTGCTGAACGTGTGTTGACCTGGGCTCACTACTGGCCCGACTACGATGTAGAGGTTGACCGCGGTGACGCGGAGTTTTTTGTCACCAACTTTCGCTTCAAACCACAACGCCACTTGACTCCGTGGCTTGAGGAACTGGTCGAGCGCGAATGTCCCAAACTGGTCCCGTCACAGTTTTCGGCTGACGCGCTCGGTGATCTCGGTGTCCCGAGCGAGCTTCTTCATGTGATTCCGCACGGTTACACGCCGGAATTTTCGATCGGTTTCGAGCCACTGCCGCTGGCGACCAGCAAGAGCTTTCGCCTGCTCGCCGTCGTTAATTCGCACGACCCAGAACGCTATGGACTCGATTTGTTACTCGACGCTGTTTCTAAGACGTTCTCCGCGAACGATGATTTTTGCCTCGTGATTAAAGACTATGGCAACAATTGCGACCGCCTGAAACGGTCAATCGACTCCGCGGTCGGCGGCGGACCCGAGGTGCTTTATTACGCCAACTTCATGTCGAAGCGCGATCTCGCGCGTTTCTATAAGACTTGTTCAGCGTTCGTAGCCCCCTTTCGCGGCGAAGGATTCGGGATGAAGATCCTCGACGCGGCGGTAATCGGACTGCCGCTGATCTTGCCGCTTTACGGAGGGCCGACCGACTACTGCGAAGCGGATCTTGTCTGGCCGGTGGAATTCGATGAGGTCGAGGTTGGCGATTGCCTTGAAACCCGCGAGCTCCGTTGGAACGAAAAACTCACTTGGTGTGAACCCCGCGTAGATGACCTGGCCCGGCAGTTGAGAGCCGTCTACGAGCAACAAACCGAGGCTAAACGCCGCGCGGACGACTTACGGGAGCGCGTTATACGAGAATTCACGTGGGGAAAAGCAGCCGAAAAACTGTGTAAGGCGCTAGACCTGTGAGCCTTTCCTCGCCCTCACGGTTGCTCAGCAACACGGCCTGGAACATCATTGGCCGCTTTGTCGCCGTCGGGGTCTCGATAGGACTGACGTCGTACCTAATAGCCAACCTGGGCACCGAACGCTTTGGCTTATGGGCACTCGCGAACCTGCTCGTAGGTTACTTTTCACTCGCCGATCTCGGCATACAAGCAAGTCTGGTCCGTCAGATCGCCTTTGCCCGACCGGACGAAAATCCCGAGCAACTCTCCAAGATTGTAAGCACGAGTTTCTTTGTTTTCTTCGGCGCCTTCGTTGTCGCGGCGCCGGGCGCACTCGTTCTAGTACTTAGTTGCGTAAGTTAGAATATTTACTGGCGAGGGGACGAGGGGCGACGACGGTCTTGGTCCATTCGAACGGAGTAGCCTTGGAGTTGTAGACGCGGACGAAGCTGTCGATGGCCTCGCGCACCTGCCGGGGGGAAGTGAAACTCGCCCCCCGCAAGGCGCGGCGGCTCAGAATCGAAAACCACACCTCAACCTGATTCATCCACGAACTGTAGGTCGGCGTGTAGTGAAAATGGATGTTCGCATGACGTTGCAGCCAGCGGTCATTTTTGGGCTTGTGAGTGTTCAAGTTATCCAAGATGATGTGGATCTCGCGGCCTTCGTGGATGGCCGCGATGTGGTTCATGAAGTCGAGAAACTCGCGACGCCGTCGGCGCCAATAGTGTCCGGCGATGATGAATCCGGTAGCCACTTCCAGCGCGGCGAAAAGCGGCGTCGTGCCGTGCCGCCTGTAGCCGTGCGAGAAGCCCGTCAAGGCCTTGCCGTTGGGCAAGCGTAGCCAGCCCTGCGCTCGCTCCAAGGCCTGGATGCTCGGCTTCTCGTCGACCGCGAGCACCACGGCGTTTTCCGGCGGGCTGAGGTAGAGTCCGACAATGTCGGCGGCCTTGCGAGCGAACTCCGGGTCGGTTGACAAACACCAACTGCGCCGCCGCCGCAAGGACACGCCGAGCTGCCGCAGTACGCGCCAGACTTGATGCTTGCTGACGTCGCCGAGAGCTTCCGCGAGCAGTTCGCCTGTCCAAGTGGCGTGCCCTTCGGGCGGAGCTTCGTCGAGTTGGCAGAGGATGCGTTTGCGCGTCGCTTGGTCGTACCGCGCGGGCCTGCCGGAACGCGCTTGATCGCATAATCCCGCCAGACGTTGCTGGGCGAAGCGGGTGCGCCATTTCGACACGCGCGCCGCCGGGGATCCCAGTTGCCGGGCGATCTCGGCGGTCGAGGTAGCGGCGGCCGCCAGCAGCACAATGCGAGCGCGCTCCACCATGCGCCGTTCGGACTTGTGGCCGCGCACCCAGAGTCGCAGCGTCTCTTCTTCCTCGGCGTTCAGTCGAATCACCGTTGCCGGTCTTGCCATACCGACATTTTACAGTTAAAGGCCTTACTTTCGCAAGTTAGTACTAGGGCCCTTATTTGAGGCGTTTATACCCGCTGGCGATCTTGCCGCCGAAGGGTTGTTGGTAGTTCAGGTCGCGATCGGCAGCGTGTTCCTCTCAATTGCCTTTGCGGTACTCAACTCGATTCTGCCCGGCGTCCAGCGCATGGATCTCTCCAACCAAATCGGGGCGATGGGCAGCCTGACGTTACTGGGCGGCTCGGTCGTTGCGATTGAGAGCGGCTGGGGCGTTCCGGGCGTCTTGCTCGTATCGGTCGGAGCTAAAAGCCTGCAAGGCTGGGCTTCGTACCTGGCCGCGCGCCGACTATTCCCCCGGTTTAGGCTGCTTGAGACTCACGTCGACCGAGAGGTTTGGAAAGAGTTGTTTAGCTTCGGTTGGAAGATCCAAGTGTCGAGGCTTTGTGAGTTGGG
>CBDBHI010000081.1:0-33057 GCA_965205595.1 Bryobacterales bacterium
CGGGTGCCACTTGCCCAGGCTCGCGTCAACGGTTTGGCCGTTGCGCGGGTGGCCCAAGATGTCGCTCGAACCGTAGCAGCGATTTGGGACCGAGTCGGCCGCCGCGGGCAAACCGCCGGCTCGTCTGGCGGGCCCGCTGGAGTACCGAGAGACACGTCGGCGCCACCCGCTCCGCTACCCGGAGACAGTAGCGCCCCGGCGCCACCGCCACCCCCCGACTGATTCCGCCCGCGCCGCTATAATACGGCGAATGCCTGCCAATCGGCTCCTTCTTACCGGCATCGTCTGCCTCGCGTTTGCTTCATCCTGCGGAAACGGTGTGCCCGAGGACACCACCGGCATGGTGCTCATGAGCGGCGGCGAATTCACGATGGGTACCAACGACGGCTTTCCATATGAGGGCCCACCCCATCTAGTCGCACTCAGTTCGTTCTATCTCGATGAACACGAGGTGACCAACGCCCAATACCTCGAATTCACCGAAGCCACTGGCTACGAAACTGATTCCGAAAAGTTGGGCTGGTCGGGCATCTTCGATCCCAAGCAAGAAAGTTGGACCAAGGGTGACGGTGCGGACTGGCGGCACCCCGACGGTCCGGGATCGTCTCATGAAGCCAAGCCGAATTACCCCGTCATTCACCTCTCTTGGCAGGACGCGGCATCGTACTGCGACTGGAAGGGCCGCAGACTGCCGACCGAGGCGGAATTTGAGTACGCCATCCGCGGCGGCCTCGACGGTGCTCAGTTTCCTTGGGGCAACGAGCTTACTCCGGGTGGAGTCCACCGCGCAAATCTTTGGCAAGGCCGGTTCCCCAATCAAGACTTGCACCACGACGGGTTCGCAAGCTACGGACCGATTAAGCAGTACCCAGCAAATGCCTTTGGTGTCTACGACATTACAGGCAACGTTTGGGAATGGGTGGCCGACTGGTACTCGCCAACGTACTTCCAGTCCTCGCCGACGAAAAACCCGCAAGGGCCCGAGACAGGTACGCAGAAAGTCCAGCGGGGCGGCAGTTGGCTATGCAGCGAGAATTATTGTCAAGGATTTCGAGCCGCCGCGCGCATGATGACCGAGCCCGACTCGGGGCTGAACAATTTGGGTTTCCGTTGCGCGGCAAACGGCGAATAACTCGACTGAGTTCTCTATTTCGAGAACATCACCTTTAGCAACGGCGGTGTCGCGAGCGTGGTGACCATGACCATCACGACCATCGCCGAGAACGTCTCCGACGAAAATACCGGTACACCTGCAACAGAAAGCGAAGCCCCAATTCCCGCGAAAATCAGTCCGACTTCGCCGCGCGGGATCATCCCCACGCCCACTACCCAGCGGTTCACGCCCTTTTCCAAGATTCCGAGCGAGCAAATTTGCTTGCCAATGATCGCCGCCAAACTGAGCCCGGCCGCAAACTGCAAAACCGTGATCGACGCGAACGAGAGAAGGTCCACCTGTAACCCCATCAAGACGAAAAACACCGGCACAAAGATAGCGCTGATGGGCGCGACCACTTCTTCAATCTTGCGGTCGCGCATCGTGTGGTAGCCCCTGTAGAAGGTGTTGTCGAGCACCAGACCGGCGGCAAAGGCGCCGACAATCGCGGCCAGGCCAATCGTCTCCGCCAGCGCTGCCATCAAGAAACAGTAAGTGACGCTCAATACGATCGGCATTCCCGCGACTTTGGCGCGCGATCCGATCTCCATAATCCGGCCCGCCAGCATCCGCCCCGCAACGATCGCAACGACCAAGAACGCCAGCGACTTTCCAACGATCGTAAGTACCGCTATGAGAGATATTTCGGCAGCGCCACCGGCGTCTATCGAGGTCACAATCCCAGAAACCACGGCCAAAATGATCAGCCCAAGCACGTCGTCTACGACTGCCGCTCCTAAGATGATGCGCGCCTCTTTCGTATCCATCTTCCGCAGATCCTTGAGCACGCGTGCCGTGATGCCGACGCTCGTCGCGGCCAATGTGGCCCCGGAGAACAAGTGGACGAACCAGGGCGTGGACTCTGGCAAAAAGAAGGCCGAAACCCCGTAGCCCAACACCACCGGAGCGACAATTCCGAGCGCCGCAACCAGCATCGCCGAGCTGCCGACATCGAGCAGTTCATCGATGTTGCTTTCAAGCCCAACTTCGAACAGCAGCAAGATGACACCGATCTCGGCGGCAATCGCGAGCCCGGCGTCCGTCTTAAGGGCATCGAGCAGGTGAAACCCGAACAGGCCAAGGTTCCCCATCACCACACCGAAAACGAGCTCGCCAAGCACGGCGGGTTGATTCATCCGCTCAAACAGCTCGCCGCCAACCTTTGCGGCGAGCAGCACTGTGACAATCCCAAATAAGAATGTCGATATGCCGCCGTGGTGCCCGCCCGCCTCCTCACCGTGTCCGCCGGCCGCAAAGGCCATCATTGCGACAACGAAACACAGCGCGATCGCCATCACCACAAAGGTACGCATTTCTGAAGAACCTTCCTGACTGGGGGGGCTTTTTGTAGTGAAAGACGCTGGGTCGCCGCTCCGCGGACGATCTGGCGATTCCCTTTCAGCCGAAGAACCCGCCGGTTCTGACACCTCTTCGACTGCGACTGATTCCCGTTCCTGATCTAACATTCCTAAGTTAACACCTTGTTTCGTGGGGCACAAACACCCCGGTGTTGGCACCCCCTACCCTGTAAGTCGTCGGTAGCCAAATGAATCAATAGCCCGCTGGAGTGTTTTCACTTAGGGGCTCGCCAGCCTAGCCCGCATATCTCACCACCTGACGGCGAAAGCACGCGATAGGTGCGCCATTACTTCGTTGCGCTCAATCGTCGTGCTCGACGGACTGTCAAGTACGCCTCCACGCGCCGACCGTCGCCCGCCTCGTATTGACACACCTCTTACGCACTTTCGCTCGCCACGTGGTGAGAAATGCGGGCTAGTTCTTATCGACCGGAACGAACCCGGCAGAGCGAAGTAAATCTGCGAGCGCGTCTCGCGAAATGCTCGACGTCAGATCAAACCCGCGGGCGCTGTCTAACAATGCGGCGGAACGTGAGTCCGTTCGGGCGGAATCTTGCAGTCGGTCGCCCCAGCGAACCAGGCCCTTAATCGAGCGCGATGCGAGCGATGCGATAAACCCGAGGCGAACCGAGTCAAACTCTCCAGCGGCATCCCGATTCGGCAGATCGTCGAGCCGCGCCAGGGCGGACTGATACTCGCCGCGGCGAATCTCAAAGAGTGCCAATCGAGTTTGCAGATTCTGCAGAGACCCGGCAAACCGCCGGTATAGCCTCTCCGCCTCGTCATCTCGCCCCAAGTGCTCCAACACTTTGCCCAATACCGGCGCGGCAATCCGGGTGGCAAGCGCCGGATCGACGACATACTCTTCGTGACAAGGATTCGCTGCACAGGCGGGATCGAGCGCCCGGCGGGCGTAGTCTTGCGCCTGCTCGTACTTTCCAGTCGACAGTAGCGATTCTGAAATCAGCGCATACAAGTAGGGGGCGTCGCCGTAGCGCTCAAGCATTTGCTCGGCAATGTCGCCCGCGCGCTGCTTCTTTCCCGCGGCGCGTAGCTCTAGAGCCAGCAGCATCAGCCCCGAGGGCACCCAGGCAACCCGAGCGGGCAACGAAGCGTGGTGCTCAGAACAGAACGCTGCGAACTCTTCGAGCTTCTGGAGTTTTCGAGACTCCGGCTCGTGGAATATCGAGTAGTACATGTAGCAACTTTGCAGCACGACGTCACCAGCCGAGCGGCTATCGTCAAGCGCGCGGGCAAGTATCCTCTTGTTTCGTTCCTCCTTCTTGCGGCCGCGATAGACTTCCGGGTCATAGCCGAAATGCCGAATTACTGCTTGGCTGTGACCGCCAACGACGCCCGAAATCCCCAAGTCGATCTGCTCGTGAATGCGCCCGAAATAGCGGCACTTCGGGGTGCGGCGGAACATTCGCAGCAAGCGCACCGGCGGGTGTTCTTCACCCGTCGCGCTGACTCCCGCCAGAGTCAAATACCAGGCGTCAACGTCGTCTCGAGCAGTCTCCGCGCGGATCTGCCGGGCCGCATCGCCAACTAGGCGTTCGTCCGCGTCAAGCGCCAGTACCCAGTCGCCACGACAGCGGCGTAGCGCCTCGTTCCTAGCCGCGGCAAAATCGTCCCGCCATTTGAACGAATATACTTTCGAGCCGAATTCTTTCGCAATCTCGACGGTTCGATCGTCCGATCCGGTATCAACGACAACTATTTCGTCGACGGCGCCGCGGACTGATTTGAGGCAGTCGCTGAGAAACTGCTCCTCGTCACGCACGATCATCGCCAAGCTGATCAACGGTACTTTCGAGCGACGATGACGAGGTTTCTTCACCTCAGCATGTAATCGGCCGACTCGCCAAAAGTCTGGCGTCGGCTAGGGATTTCCCGCTACAGATGCATGACGACCATCTTGGTTTCGCTCATTTCCTCGACGGCGTACTTGGGACCTTCCTTGCCAAAACCGCTTTCTTTGAGGCCGCCGTATGGCATGAGGTCCGCGCGCCATTGCGTTGCCCAGTTGATGTGAATGTTCCCTGAGTCGACTTCCTTCGCGAAGCGCATTGCGTTGCTAAGACTCTCTGTGAAAATCGCGGCGGATAGCCCGTAATTCGTCGAGTTGGCGCTAGCGATGGCCTCGTCAACCGATTCAAACGAAGTCAATCCGACAGCCGGGCCAAACAGCTCTTCACATGAGATCCGCATGCTCTTGTCGACGTCCGCAACAATTGCCGGTTGAACCACCGCGCCGTCGCGTTCGCCACCGCAAATCAGCCGCCCACCAGCCTTCGCCGCTTCCTGAATCCACTGCTCGACTCGTTCGGCATCGCTCTGACGCACCATCGGTCCTAGCCGAACGCCGTCGTCCAGTGGGTTTCCCGTCGTGATGCCGTCCACTTCTGACGTAAGGCACTCGAGTAGCTCACCGTAGATTTTTTCGTGGGTCAGAATTCTCTGCGCACTGATGCAAACTTGACCCGCGTTCGAGTAGCCGGTGGCTGCTATCGCCTTTGCCGCTTTTTCAATATCCGCATCGGGCAAAACGATCACGGGGGCGTTGCTGCCCAGCTCCATCGTGACCTTTTTGAGGCCGGCGGCTCTACAAATCGCTTCGCCGACGTCTCGGCTACCCGTGAAGCTGATTTTTCTGATGCGCGAGTCCGAGCACAACAGGTTGCCAATCTCGCCGCCTCCGCCGGTGACGACCTGCAGCGCCTCGGGAGGCACTCCCGCGTCAAGCAGTAGCCGTGCCAACTTCAACGCCACTAGCGGTGTATCGCTAGCGGGCTTCAAGATGATGCTGTTGCCGGCCGCGAAAGCCGGACCAACTTTGTGGCAAACCAAGTTGAGTGGGAAGTTAAATGGGGTAATCGCCAGCACGACTCCGCACGGCACCCGCAGCGTGAATCCAAACTTGTTGCCACCGCCGGGCGCTCCGTCCAGCGGGACCACTTCCGAGCCCAGGCGCTTCGCCTCCTCGGCGGATCCGACGATTGTTTCTCGGGCTCGATCGACTTCGAGCCGTGCTTCGGCGATGATCTTGCCCTCTTCCATCGTGATCGTGCGGGCGAGATCCTCCAAGCGCTCATTCATCAACGCCGCGGCGCGCATCAGGATGTTGTAGCGGTCGTACCCGCTGGTCTTCTTGACCAGCTTTGCGCCTTCCACGGCATAGCTGACTGCTTGTTCGACTTGGGCCGCGGTGGCGCGGGGCACCGTGTCGATTTGGCTGTTGTCGTACGGATTGAGAACGGGTATTGACCCTGAGCCGTCTGTCCAGTCACCGGCGATGAGCATTTGCATGATTCTGATGTCTCCTGACGAAACGTCGCTTCAGCAGGCAACTTACCACGAATCCCGCGTAGCAGCATATCTCGTTTGGCCGCGTGGGTCGCTATAATTCCACGATGTCGCCTCAGTCGGATCGTCGGGTCGTAGTTGTCGCGCCGATGCCGCCTGAAAAGAGCGCTTACGCCCTGGCGCGATACAGCCGATCCTCCGACTCGGTTCGAGAAAGTTTGGAGTGGGTGCGGGGCCACAGTTCCGAAAAGTTTCTCGACAGTTTCTACTTCCAGTACGGCCATGCCTCGATCGCCGACCTCGGCCATTGCATCTTTTGCTTCGAAGGCATTTCCGAGCTTGCCGCAATTGAGATTGAGGACGAACAACTTTGGGATGGCCAAGCGAAGTCGAGCCGCTATCAAGATTTTTCGCTGGGGAAAATTGTTTCACCTCCAGAACTAAGTGGCAGCACTGCCGAGGCAACATACGCTGAAGCATCGCGCGCGCTCCTCGACGCTTACTTGTCGATCCACAGCGCGCTTCGAGACCACCTCACCGAGGCCATCCCCAAGCCGGACGACATGAAATCCGGGGCCTACCGCCGAACGATTGAAGCGCGCGCTTACGACGTTGCCCGCTACTTGCTATTCACCGGGATCTCGACCAATATCGGGCAGGTCACCAGCATCCGCACGCTCGAGAAACAGATGCGCAAGCTCGGTGTCTCGGAGTACCCCGAAGTTCGCGATATCGCCCGTGAAATGCACGACGCCTGCGCCGAACCGCCCGCCTGCTTATGGGACGAATCGCAAGCTTCCGAAGCCATCGCGCCAACCCTCGCGAAGTACGCCGAACCGGACACCGCCATTTCGGCGGCGTACGAGCGCGTCGCTGCGTGGGCAAACGACAACTTCGATCTGAGCGCGTTTGAATCGCCCCGCGATGTTGATCTCGTGCCGGCCTGCGATCCGGTGGACGAAACTGTTACAAGCTGGCTGTACGCCGTGACTGCCTTTCCGTTTCGAGCGATTCTCGACGCTGTAAGCGGCTGGAGCCGCGAGCGCAAACTCGAAGTGATCGATGTCGCGCTCGAGGGCCGTCACGGCCGCGACGAATTGCTGACGCCATTCCGCAGCGGGTACAGCTACATATTTGACATTGTCGCCGACATTGGCGCGTACCGCGATTTGCACCGCCACCGTCGCTGCCAGCAGATTCGTCAGCGCCTGACCGACCAGCACGGCTACGAACGTCCCGACCTGGTGGCTGCCGCCGGCGTAGGCGAGCTTTACGATCAGGCGCTCGATGCCGCTCAAGTCGCGCGTGGTCTGATCAGCGCTGTTTCAGAGCCGGCCTCGCATTATCTGCTGCCGTTTGCGACGCGATGCCGCTCGCTTTACAAGATGGACTTCGCCGAAGCGGAATACATCAGCCGCGTACGCTCGGGAGTGAAGGGTCATATCTCGTACCGCAAGGTTGCCTGGGAAATGCGGGAACGCATCATCGAGCGCGAGCCTGATTTGGGCCGCTTGATCGAAGCCACCCCGCCGTGGGAAGAAGATGTCCTAACTCGCTAACGGCCATGCCGATTCGAGGCGTCATATTCGATCTAGACGGCACGCTCGGGAATACGCTTCCCGTTTGCTACGAAGCCTTTCGGCGCGTTTTCGAGAAGCGGCTCGGGCGGCAATACTCCGACCCAGAGATTCATGCGATGTTCGGACCATCGGAAGAAGGAATTCTCGAGGCGCTGATTCCTTCAGACCCGGGCGGTGCTCTCGACGATTACCTGCGTGAATATCGAGCTATCCACGCTGACTTCCAAGATCCCTTTGACGCAATATCGAAGGCTTTGGACTTGCTTTCAGCGCGCGGTGTGAAGGTCGCAATCGTGACAGGCAAGGGTCCGCACAGCGCGGCGATCTCGCTTGAAGAGCTGGGCCTCGCTCAGTATTTCGAGCGTGTCGAGGCGGGCTCGGCGCGCGGCGCTTCTAAGGCCGCTGCCATGCAACGCGTGTTGTCTGTGTGGTCGCTGCCGCCACGTGAAGTGGTCGGCGTTGGCGACGCCCCGTCCGACATACGGGCTGCGCGCGAGGTCGGGATCAAATGTGTTGCGGCGGCCTGGTCGCCGACTGCTCGCAAAGAACTCCTGGCGCCGCTCGCGCCTGATCGGCTGTTTGACAATGTTTTCGAGTTCCATACGTGGCTCGAAAATCAGACGATCAGCATGCAATCGCCGTAGGAGTAGAAGCGATACTTTTCGCGAATGGCATGGGCGTAGGCGTCCATCGTCAGTTCACAGCCGGCGAATGCGGCCACCAGCATCAGCAGCGTCGAGCGCGGTAGGTGGAAGTTCGTCAGCAGGCCGCCCACGATCTGGAAGTTGAACCCGGGCGTGATGAAGATTTTGGTGGAGCCGGTCGCGGCTTTGAGACCGCCCTCGTTGACGGCGGCAATGTGTTCCAGAGTGCGGACCGACGTCGTCCCGACGGCGATCACTCGATCGGCCGATTCGATTGCTTTCGCTGACTCTGATGTAACTTCGAACCACTCCTCATGCATTTGGTGGTCTTCGACACGATCGACGTTGACTGGTTGGAAAGTGCCCATGCCGACGTGCAGAGTAATCTGCTCGATCGATGCTCGCTTTTGTTTCAGCCCTTCGACTACGGATTGATCGAAATGCAGACCGGCGGTTGGCGCCGCAACCGAGCCTTTTCGATCGGCAAAAATCGTTTGGTAGCGATTACGGTCGTCGGTTCGGTCGTCGCGACGAATGTACGGCGGCAGTGGCACATGGCCGTGCGATTCTATCCAAGCTGCTGCTTCGGACTCGGACATTCCGCTGAACTCCACGGTGCGTAGTCCATGGTCTCCCTCCGCTACCACTTCGAGCGTGGCGCCCTCGAAATCGATAACTGAACCGACCTTGAGCCGCTTACCCGGCCGCACCAGCGCTTGCCAGCGGACCGGGCTCTGCGACGCCGGCTTCGTCAGGAAGACCTCCGCCGCGCCACCGCCTTCGCTGCGACGCTTGCCAAGCAGCCGTGCCGGTATGACGCGGCTGTTGTTGACGACGAGGCAGTCGCCGGCCCGTATGAACTCCGGCAGGCAGCGGAACGACGAATCCCGCCAAGTACCGGCGCCGCGGTCGACGACGAGCATGCGGCTTTCGCTACGGACCGCGAGCGCCTCTTGGGCGATCAACGCCTCCGGGAGCACGTAGTCGAAATCGGATACTCGCAACGCTACAGTCTAGCCCGCTACGCTGTCGAGGCACTGTCGAGTGGACAGAAGACTGAGACAGGTATCTATCTTGAATCTTCCCCAACTGTTCGCAGGCGTCTTCCGCCAAGACCTACCGGTCGCCAGTTCGGCGACTCGACGGGCTTACGCGCGTCAAAGATGTCGCCGAAAATCCATTCTTTGATGTAGGACGCGAACGATAAACACGCCCGCTTCGTCGGGAAGGTAGAAAACGACATGAGACTCGTGCCTAATACGCCTCAAACGGGGTGCAATTTCCCGCGCGCTTCCGCCACTCAACGGGTTGTCGGCGAGCGATTGAAAGCACTCTTCGAGTCCGCCGCCGTAGCGTCGCGCTTGGTCGATTCCGAAGGTGTTGATGGTGAAGTCAGCGATCTCGCGGAGGTCGGATTCGGCACGGCTACTGAGCGAATATCTAGCCACTGCGCGCTGAGTGGCGAGCTTCAGCGGCGTCCCAGATTTCACGAACGGTTCGATCGCTGACGCCACTGTTCAGGCCCTCCTCGATCGCGTTCTTTAAGGCTTCAAGCCTCGCGTTCTCCTGTTGGTCGCGTCTAACGAGGTCGCGAAAATACTCGCTGTCATTGGTGTAGTCGCCGCCCGCAACCTGTTCCTTGATCCAGGCGTCCTGCTTGTCGGTGACGCAAATCGTTTTTCGAATCGTCATGCGCTATCTCTTAGGTATACAAATATCATACTATCTACGCATCTTGAGCACGGTCGCTTCGAAGATCATGGCGCTTCTGGCCGTTACTAAATGTCTTAACGCCGCTTAAGCATGCGTCGCCCCCGTCAAGCGGCGCCGGTAGGCGTCGACAATGACGGCGGCGACGATCACGCTACCTGTAATCAACCGCTTCGTCGGTTCCGATGCCCCCAACTGCGCGAGCCCGGTTTGTAACACCGCGATGATCAGTACGCCCAGGGAGCTGTTGATGACCGAACCGCGTCCGCCCATCAAGCTGGTCCCGCCGATGACCACCGCCGCTATGGCTGACAGCTCCATCCCGATACCTGCATTCGGGTCGGCGGACGACAGCCGCGACGTCTGGAATACTCCGGCTAGGCCGCTTAGGAATCCGCACACCGCAAACGCGATCACCTTGGTCGGGCGAGGGTCAATGCCCGACAAGCGGACCGCGCGCTCGTTCGCGCCGATGGCGATCATATGGCGGCCAAGCACCAGCCGGCTCAAGACGACTTGCCCCAGCAGCACTACCGCCAATGCGATCAAAAACGCCGGCGAGAAGCCGATGCCGGAGAGCGGGGCGCCCACCGACTCAATCGCGGAGCCAATATATTTGGTCTGCGAATCGGTGGCTAAATAGGCTCCGCAGCGGGCGATTTCAAGCATCCCCAAAGTAACGATGAACGACGGAATGCTCCAGTGCACGCTGACGAACCCGTTGACCAGGCCCGCTGCAAGCCCGGTAACGACACACACGATTGCGGCCGGTGCGAGCGACCAGCCCCAGTCCGTCATCGCCATTCCCAGAACGGCGGCCCCTAGCGCCATGACCGAGCCGACCGACAGATCGATGCCGGCGATGATCAGCACGAAGGTCATGCCGACGGCAATGACCATCAGGTCGGGAATCTGGTTGGCCAGCGTAAAAAACGTGCGGGCCGTGAAAAAACTCTCGCTCAAGAGGCCGAATAGAATGGCGAGTCCGGCCAATACTCCCAGCAATCCAAAATACTCGAGCAACACATCACGGCGTCGAGGGCCGGCCTTTTCACCCATCGTGAGATTGCCCTCCTAGCGCCGCGGCCAGAATCCGCTCGTCGGACCAGTCGTTTCGTTCGAACGACGACACAAGCCGTCCTCGCGCCATGACCGCGATTCGTTCGCAGACCGCCGTCAGTTCCTCGAGGTCACTCGAGACCAGCACCACCGCTTTATTTTGGGCGGCGAGTTGATAGAGCAACTGGTGTATCGTCGCCTTGGCGGCAACATCAACGCCGCGGGTCGGTTCGTCGAACAGATAGACTTCGGCGTCGCACATGAGCCAACGCGCGATGAGCGTCTTTTGCTGATTGCCGCCGCTCAACTCTTCGACTGGCTGCTCGATCGACTGACAACGAATGTCGGTCTCGTCGGCGTAGTGCTGCGCTAGCGAGCGCTCGGCCTCGCGGTCGATCCAGGACATCAGCCGGGCCGTGCGGGCAAGCAATGCATTCATCTTCACGGACTTCGTGGGCAGCAGCCCGTCTTGCTTGCGGTCTTCCGGCGTCATCGCCAGACCGGCGCGTACTGCTTCGCTCGGGGAGCGGAATCGTCGCGGCTGATCGGACCCGCGCACGTAGACTGCACCCGACTCCGCCGTGTCTGCCCCGAAGATAGCTCGCAGCAGCTCGGTTCGGCCGGACCCGACGAGACCGGCTATCCCCAACATCTCGCCGCGGCGGGCCTCGAAACTCACATCGCGCACTAGCGGTCCGCGACACAGGTGCTCGACGCGCAGCGCGGCTTCACTCCGCGAGGTCGCCGGTTGGGTCGCTTCTTTTCGCACGGGGGCTTGTTCTCGCGCCTGACCGGTCATGAGCTGCACAGCGTCGTCGAGTGAGAGGTCCGCGACCGCTCGGGTCGCCATCACTCTGCCGTCGCGCACCACGGTCGCGCGATCGCAGATCTGCTGGATTTCGTCCATCCGGTGGCTAATGTAGATGAGTCCGACGCCCGCGCTCTTCAGCCGGCGCACATGCTCGAACAGGCGGTCAATTTGTGGTCCGTTCAAGGCCGCGGTTGGCTCGTCGAGTATCAACCAGCGGCAGTCCCTCGAGAGCGCCGCCGCGATCTCGATAAGCTGCTGTTTTCCCACGCCTAACTCGCTGATCGGAGTGCGCGGATCGATCGCCTCGAGATCGACTAGAGCCAACGCGCACTCGGCCTGTTCGTACAGCAGTGGGAACTCGATCAGACCGCGACGTCTCGGCAGCCGGTTCAAGAAGAGATTCTCGGCCACCGAGAGTGGTTCTATGAGATTCAGTTCTTGCTGGACGATGTGGACGCCGCGCTCTTCAGCCTCGGTCTTGCCCGCGGGCAGGTAGGGTTCAGCGCCCAGCGTCATCTCGCCTAAACTTGGCGCGGTCAAGCCGCTGATGATGTTGGCGAGAGTGCTTTTGCCCGCGCTATTTGCTCCAATCAGCGCGTGTACTTCCGCGCCCCGCAGATCAAGATCGACATCACTCAGCACCGGCGTCGCGTAGCGCTTACCGATGCCCTGCAACCGTAGCAGCGGCGCTTGCGCCGTCTCCATCAGCGCAGATCCGCCGCCGTGACTAGATCCACCGGGGTCTCTGTATCGGCGATTGTTGTCTTCTCGACGAGACTTTTGAGGGCTCGTTCGATGTCGAACACCGCCAATTGGTCACCATGTTGGTCGGCGGTTGCGAGGATGTCGCCTTCACGGATTGCCTGCTGCACGGCACCGATGTTGTCGAAGCCGGCTACCAGAACCTCGCCCGCTTTGCCTGCCGATTTTACCGCCGCGAGCGCGCCAAGCGCCATGCTGTCGTTGCAGGCCAGAATCGCCTTCACGTTAGGATGCTCGCTCAGCATGGCGGAGGCGATCTGGTTGCTGATGCTCATTTCTCACTGTGCCGACTGCGAGCTAACGATCTTGAGGCCCGCTGCCTGGACCGCGTCCTCAAAGCCAAGCAGGCGCTGCCGGCCGTTGAACGAAGTACGAATGCCTTCGAGGATCACCACCTCGTCGCCGGCCGTTAGCTGACTGGCGACATAGTCACCGACCTTACGAGCGCCGGCACGATTGTCGGGGCCGACAAACGGGATGCTGACGCCGGCATCTTTCAGCACGGCCTCATCGAGTTTGTTGTCAATATTGATAACCGAAACGCCCTGATCGACCGCGCGCTTGAGCACCGGCGCTAGCGCCTTTGAATCGGCGGGGGCGATCACGATGGCGTCAACGCCTCGCGCGACCATCTCTTCGACCAGCGACACTTGGCGGCTCAGGTCGCGTTCGTCTTTGATGCCGTTGACGACCAGGTCGTACTCATCGGCGTGCGCCTGTTGATGCTGCTCGGCGCCAGTGGCCATGGTCGAGAAGAACTCGTTGGCAAGTGACTTCATGATCAGCGCGACCTGTGGCTTGTCACCGCCAGCGGCTTGGTCGTTTGATTCTCCGTCCTGCTGTGAACATCCGGCCATTGAGGCCGCGATCAAAATCGCTATCGCGATGTGGGGAAGAATGCGCGCTAGCGTCAAGCCGCGAGATCGGTTCGTCGTACGATTATTCATTTTTGGACTCCACCCGACGATCCCCATTGTAGGAGTGCCGCATCACGGTCGCTCGCCGGGCGGCAAACGCTAGCTGGACCTGCGGCAAAGTAGCGCACGTCGGCATCGCCGGCAGAGGCGGGGTTCTTGCCGTTGGCTGGTGCTAGCAGCTACCTCAGTCCTCGCCACGCAGGTCGTAGCAAAGCAGCCGCGGGGGCTTACGCGCCGTCGTTTCGCGCGTGTTTTGGCTGACGTAGAGCAGGCCGCGGCTGAGCACCGACAGCGCCCAGGTTTCCCGTGCTTTGAAAAGCGACGCCCGAGAAAGTATTCGATAGCCTTCGGGATCGAGCTGCATCCATAGCAGGTGGCCGTGCTCGCCGATTGCCAGAAAGCGGCCGTCCACCCGCAGCAACGACCCTCGAAAAGTGCTCTCAACGATCTCTGTCGGCCGGCCGTTTGAGACAACCGTTTCCTTCCACTCGGGAACGGCTCGCCATTTCTCCCGACCCGTCTTGAGATCGACGGAAACGAGAGCCGCATCGGACTCGTTGCGTCCAACGAACCCGTAGAGGTAGCCGTCGTGATGAATTGCAGTTGTGAAGTGTAGATCGAAGCTTGGATTCACCCATGCCACCTTGCGTCTGCCCGAGGCCGGAATCTCGACCGTTGCGGCGCCGGTCTGGTACGAGGCCGAAATGAGCACTCGATTGTCGACGACCACGGGACTCGACGCATTCACAGATTCGTATGTCTCGCTGCGCCATGGAAATGTGAAATCGATCCGCCCGGTTAGCGGCTCCAGCATCATCAGTCCGCCCGTCGGCGGCCGACTCTCTCCACCGGCGAATACAAACAAGCGCCGCTCGCCGTGCACGACGGACGGGACGGGCGAAGAGTAGCCGGAGCCCCACTCGGTCCCCGTACCCCAGACCATCTTGCCGCTCAGCTTGTCAAACGAGGCCACGGTCGGATCGGCCGGCGAAATCTCGATCGCCCGTTGGGACAGCGTGAATGCCTCGTCGACTCGGCCCTCGCGATAGGCTGTGATCGCGCGCACCAGCAATTCTTCTCCCGAATCCTGAGCCGAGCAAACAACCACCGCGAGTCCGAGCAGTAGAAACCGTGCAAAAGCCACACCCATAACCTAGCAGCAGGTAGCACCAATACCCCTCAATTTGTGGGGATTGGGAAGCGGTCAGTCCAGCTCAGGCAAAAGGCTACACTAAGCGCACAGAGTGCAAGGGACCAAGGTGACTACGATCGCTTCATACGACGCCCATATCGACCAGCTCGTTGAGGTCGCCGCAAGGCTGAAGTCGGCCCTCGAAGGAGCGAATATCGACTACCGCGTGGTCGGCGGGCTCGCGGTCTTCCTTCACGTCCGAGAGCTTGATCCGCTAGCGGCTCGGTCAACCCGTGACGTTGATGTCGCCGTCCACCGGAACGATTTGGAGCGAATCCGAGCAGCCGCGGCCGGATCAGGATTCGAACTCCGGCATGCAGCCGGCGTCGACGTGCTGGTCGATCGTGAGTCTCCATCCGCGAGGAGCGCGGTCCACTTTGTGTTTCTGAGCGAGAAGGTCCAGCCCGACTATCTCGAGCCGATCCCGGCGATGCGCGAAGCCGTGCGCACCTCGGACGGCCTATTGATCGGTACCGTCGCGGATTTAGTGAAGATGAAACTCACGAGCTTTCGCCTCAAGGACCAAGTTCACATCCAAGACATGGACGGAGTTGGACTCATCACGGACGAAGTTGCGCAAGCCCTCACCCCAGAATTAAGGGAGCGGCTCGAACAGGTGCGCGCCCAACGCTAACCGCGCACGTTGGGAGCCGAGACGTCGAGGCAGATCGCGGACTATATTGTGACGCCCTTCGGGCTAACGCAATAAAACGCCATAACGAGCACCCGCTGGAGGTTTCCCGCAAATTCTGACGCGCGGCTCAAACAGAACGCACTCACCGGCAACGAAATCTCCGAGACTTCCCTCTAGGCGACTCTAGCTATGAAAGCCGGCCGTTCGATTCAATGCGATCACCAACATCGCTCAACAGGTCTGGCAGATCGTCGTCGTCGTCGAAATCGTCGGGCAGCGGTGCGCCAGCCATGACCATGGCATCCTCGACGGCTTCCACGATGTCGTCGTCTTCGTGTTCAGCTAGGTCTGACAAGACCTCTTCCGCGTCTTCAGGTCGTATACTCCCAACGGCGGAGATCGCCGCAATTAGTAAGTGCTTCTCAGTGGACTTGTCATTGACAAGGGCGACGACATGAGGCCACGCCCCGTCTAGCTCGAATTCTCCGGCTGCCCACACCGCTTCGCATTGAATCTCGGGATTGTCGCTTTTTGAGCGATTCCATTATATGGTCCTCGAAGCCCGAAACCCAGCGCATGCAGAACACCGCCGTCAGCTTCCAGTCGTCGTCATCGCTGGAATAGCGGCGCCGGACCTCCTCCCGTTGCTGGTCCGGACGAGTGCGTACGGCTACCTCTAAGATTCGTCGCCTAACTTCTTTCGGTGTGTCGGCATCGACGTAGAGGGAGTGCAGCGACTCAAGGATCTTGTTGAAGCCGTCCTCGCTAATCTCCGCATCGCCGAGACCGTCAAACCCTTCTTCGTCGGCATATTGCAGCGCCGGACCGAGAGAGATCGCTGCCCGCCCGCGCAGTCTCTCGCTCTCCTGGCCATTACCAACGATAGATAGCAGAGTGTTCGCTAACTCTTCGTTGATAACGACGAAGTCACCGGCAAGCTGTGCGGCGAGAACGCGATCTGATTCATCGAGCTGGTCATTACGCAGAGCTTCAACGAGCTTCGTATTGGAGTCTTCCGGCCATTCCCACGTCGGGGTCATATTCATGGTCTTCAAGTCCATCGCACACCTCTCTACCGAACCCTCAGCCATGAAATCGCCGAGAGCAATGTTCGCTTTCTATAGACAAACATCGTACTTCTAGTCCTTGCTCCGCAAAACCGGTAGCGGCTGCTCGTGGTCGCTATCGCAACGGTGAAATTGTACCGCCAGTCGACCGTTCGGGATCACACCCTAAGATCGCTCATTCGAAGGCGATTCCCGCGAGTTTTCCGCGAGTAATGAGAAGGTGATTGTTGCCGAGACGCAAACGCTATCCTGTTTGCAGTCATTTCTTCGATCGCGATATGCATTGGAAGCGGATTTTCTGGATCGGGATTCTTTGCCTCGCCGGCTGTAGCGCGCTTGCCGCCCAGGGGCCGTCCTCCGAGCGAGACGAATCGAAACGAACGTTTGAGAAAGTCTGCGGCAACTGCCATCCGCTCAAGACGGTCGTCGGTGGTCGGCGCTCGCCCATTCAATGGGAAGAGACGTTCGTCAAAATGATCGGCCTGGGGGCCAAGGCGTCGGACGACGACTTCAGCATGGCGCTAGACTACTTGATCCGCACTTATGGGCGGGTAAACGTGAATCGTGCGCCGACCCTCGACATCATTGAAGTGCTGGGCATACCCAGCGAGCAAGCGCAAGCGATCGTCGCCTATCGCCGCGAGCACGGCTTCTACGCTGACTTTGACGCCCTTTCAAAGACGCCCGGCGTCGACTTGGAAAAGCTCAAAGCGCTACGCGACGCCGTTTCCTTTTGAATGCGAGGCCTGAGGAGAGCGAATCTATGAGCTGGTCAAACGCTGTAAGTACAAGGGCACACCTTCGGCTGCCGGCGGTGTGTTTCGTCGCGCTGGCGGTCGCGACCTGTGGGGCCGAGGCCCTTCGCGCCCAGTTGCGCTCAGGTCCGAACGAGCAACACAAAGTCGACGCTGAGGCAGCCGACCGCGGCAGAACCGTCTGGGCGGCTGAGTGTATTCACTGCCACGGCACGTATGCGCGAGGCTCCGAGCGGGGCGCGAACCTGATTCAGTCCGCGCTCGTTTTGCAGGATCGTTACGGCAGCAAGCTGGGCCCGTTTCTGGAAATGGGGCACCCGATGCAAAGCGGTTCGTCAAGCGCCGATCTGACGCAAGCGCAGGTCGAAGAGCTTTCGCACTTCATCCATCAGCGGGTGTTCGATACATTGCGCGGCTCGCCGATATTTGAAGTGCAGAACGTATTAACTGGCGACGCCGCGGCCGGCGAAGCGTACTTCAACTGAGCCGGCGGTTGTAACAAGTGCCACTCACCAACGGGAAATCTTGCCGGAATCGGTGGACGCCTCAGCCCGCCGGCACTGCAATCGCGATTTCTCTTCCCGCAGGCCGGCGGATTTCGCCGGCGCTCGAGATTTGGCCGAGGCGCCGCGCCGGTGATCCGCCCGACGACAGTAACCGTCACTCCCGCTGGAGAGTCCGCCGTTACCGGCGTGCTGGTTCATCTGGATGACTTCAACGTTTCGTTGCGCGACGAGTCAGGCGAGTACCGCTCGTGGAAGCGCGGGCCGCAACTAAGCGTGGAAAAGAACGACCCCTACGCCGCGCACATCGAGCTGCTCGACAAGTACAGCGACAAGAATATGCACGATATCGTGGCCTACCTGGAGACCCTGCAATGATCGCGCTCCGAATCTCACTCTGCTCTCTGTTGTTGTCCGCGGCGTTGCTCGCGCAGGGCTCGCTCGATCGAGCGAAACTGTCGCAACCGCCGACCGACTCGTGGCCGACCTATCACGGAGACCTTTCCGGTAAGCGCTTCAGCCCTCTTACGCGGATCAACGATTCGAATGTGCATTCGCTCAGCCTGGCCTGGATCCATCGCTTCAACGTCGAAGGCCGCGGGCGCATCAAGTCGACGCCTTTGCAAGTCAACGGCGTGCTTTATTACACGATTCCCGATCACGTCTGGGCGATCGACGCGCGCACCGGCCGCGAGATCTGGCACTTCGAGTGGGAGTCGAAAGGCGGCATCCATATTGGCAATCGCGGCGTCGGCATCTACGGAAGCTGGCTCTACTTTGAGACGCCCGACTGCAATTTAGTCTCGTTGAATCTGAAGGACGGCAGCGAGCGTTGGAGAAAGTCGATCTGCGATCTCGATCAGTTCTATTTCGGATCGGTCGCGCCGATCGTCATTAACGACCGTGTGATCGTCGGGGTCAGCGGCGACGACTTAGACCGGCCCGGCTATCTCCAATCCCACGATCCCGAAACCGGCGAGATGCAGTGGCGTATGTATACGACGCCGCAAAAGGCCGGCGACGCGGGTTCAAAGTCATGGCCTAATGAGGCCATTGCGCGCAACGGCGGCGGCATGACCTGGCAGCCGGTCACCTACGATCCAGAGTTGAATTTGATCTACGTCGGAACCGGGAATCCGCAACCGGTGATCGCTCATGCGAACCGCGACGGCGACAATCTTTTCACCGAATCGATCATCGCCGCCGACGCCGACAGCGGGAAGATGGCTTGGTATTTCCAGCCCTCGCCCCACGACACCCACGACTGGGACGCGATGGAAGCCATCGTGCTGATCGACGGAGAGATCGACGGCAAGCCGAGGAAGCTGCTGGCGCAGGCCAGTCGCAACGGCTTTTTCTTCGTGCTTGACCGCACCACCGGCGAGAACATCGTCAGCAAGCCATTCGTGAAAACAAACTGGTCATCCGGCTTCGACGCGAAGGGTCAACCGATACCGAACCCAGCGAAACATCCGCAGCTCGACGGCGCGCTCGTAACGCCCAACCAAGGCGGCGCGACGAACTGGCAGCCGCCTAGCTTCAGTCCTAAGACCGGCCTCTTTTACACGGACGCGACGCAGGCCTACAGCGTCTACAACATCTACGATCCGAGCGACAACCCGCAGGGTTGGGGCGGCACCGATCGCGGCGGGTATTCGACCTCAAGCGTACGGGCGATCGACTACAAGACGGGCGAAGTTCGCTGGAGCCACGAGTGGGGCGGAACGATCCGAGCCGGTGTGCTCAGCACCGCTGGAAATTTGGTCTTCGCCGGGGACAGTAGCGGCAATCTCGTAGCGCTCAACGCCACGACGGGAGACCCGCTGTGGCACGCCAACCTAGGCAATCAGCTCGGCAACGGGCCGATCAGCTACGAACTCGACCAAGAGCAGTACGTAATTGTCGGCGCCGGCGACACTTTGTTCGGATTCGTGATGCACGAACCTACTCACTGAGGGCGCGGCTTGGCCGTCGTAATATCCGGATTTCGACCGATCGTATCGCTAGGCTGCTGACGATAAAGACCAAATGAAATTCGAACTCGCAGGGAGCCGGCGTTTTTGGGTTGCGTTCGGATTCTATTTGGCGGGGCGCTCGACAGGCGAGGGCTGACACCCACAAACTGATTGTGTTGGGGTTGTCGAGCTAGGCCCGCATTTCATTCCAGCCGACGTCGCAAGCAGTCGATAGGTGCGCTGCTGCTGCGTTGCGCTCGATGGTCGTGCTCGACGGACTGTGCTATTGCGCCTCGGTACGCCAACTTTCACGAGTCTCGGTTCGGCGAGAGATTCCGCTCAACGAGCAGCTCATGATGGCAGCTTGAAAACTTAGGTTTCGGGCGAGTAGCGCCACCCGCCGCTGTGGGTCGATCTGGCGAAAAATTCCCTGTGTCACCAGAATCTTGTTGAGGCAACGGGGGGGGGTAGCGCAGTGGTCGCAACGATGGGGGCTGTGAAAAAACCTCCCCTAACTCGAGAATCGGGCGTAGCAAGCTACGCCCCTACAAATAACTTGCGTGTTATCAGCGCTGTAGGGGTGCGACATGTCGCACCCTCGGGCGACCGCAGAGCTATTCGAGGTTTTTTCACGGCCCCATGCGGTCGCGGCACCGTTTGTTCGGGCCAGGGAGTACACTGGTGGCGTCGCGATTTACGGAGGTAGCGCATTGGAATCACGAAGAGAATTCCTAGGCCGTTCAGCTCTCAGTACTGCTTCGCTAGCCGCCGCGGGTGCAGCTCCCGCGGGATTAGCGGCGCCCACCGATTCGTCGAAACAGATTCGGATCGGTGTTGTCGGTGGCGGTTTCGGGAGCCAATTCCACTGGCACGAGCACCCCAACTGCAGCGTCGCCGCCGTAACCGATCTGCGCGCTGACCGGCGGCGGACTTTGCAAGAGGTCTACCGCTGCGAGATCGCCTATCCGTCGTTGGAGGCGATGTTGCGAGACCACCAAGCGCTCGACGCGGTGGCGGTATTTAGCGGTGCGCCCAGTCACTTCAAACACGTCGAGATGTGCATGAACTGCGGTCTGCATGTGATTTCGGCCGTTCCCGCCGTTATGTCGCTCGAAGACGCCCCGAAATTGCGCGAACTCAAAGAGCGTACCGGACTCCGCTACATGATGGCCGAGACCAGTTACTACCGCCAGCCGAACATCTACGCCCGCAACCTCTTCAACGAAGGCGGCTTCGGCGAACTCTACTACAGCGAACTCGAGTACTACCACGACCGCGGCAATCTCGATGAATTGCTGACGGATAAAACGACCCGATTCTATGAACCCGACGGATCACGCTCATGGCGCTGGGGCCTGCCGCCGATGCTCTATCCGACGCACTGCCTGGGTCATCTCGTCGGCGTCACCCGCGAACGCTTCAAGCGAGTATCTTGTCTGGGCTGGGGACAACAGCACCCCTGGCTAACTGAAAACGTGTACAAGAACCCGCACTGGTGCCAGTCGGCGTTGCTGCAGACCGACCAAGGCCACATGGTTCGCTGCAATATTTTTTGGCTGTCGACCGCGGACGGCGAGCGAGCGCGATGGTTCGGCGACAAGGGGTCGTTGCACATGGCCGTCGGCGGTCTCTACGGCGACGCATGGCTGCCGCGTTCGCACGAACTCGACCGTGACGAAAAGGTGCAACCGATCGACATCCCGCAGTATTGGAAAAGCGAGATGCTGCCCGAACCGATGCGACACCGCAGCGGACACGACGGCAGCCACACGTTTCTCGCCGCGGAGTTCATCAACGCACTCGTCGAAGAGCGCGAACCGACGGTCGACGTCTACGAGTCGTTGGCGATGACGGTACCGGGTCTCATCGCGCATCAGTCGGCGCTGAAGAACGGCGAGCAGCTCGAAGTCCCTAATTTCGACCGGGCTTGAGGAGGGGTCACACCATGCGAATACTTTTGCCCGCGATCGCGGTACTATTCTCCGCCGGCGCCGGCGCCGATGTCGTGGAACAAGGCCCGTCCGACGCCGCGCCCTCGGGCCTACTGGCGGGAGTCGCGCGCGCCGACATTACCCCGCCCGTCGGAATCGCCCAGATGAACTGGGGTTCGCAGAGCCACATCGAGTCCGTAGCGATCGACCCGGCGGGCATGAAGTTGACCGCTCTCGTCTTGGCGGATGGAAGCCAAAAGTTTGCAATGGTCGACATCGATCGCTTGTTCGTGAATGGTCTGGAACCGGCGATCGAGAGCGCCTCCGCGCGCACCGGCATTCCCGCTGAACACATTCGCCTGGCCGCGACCCACACCCACGCGGGAGTAATGGTGACCGCCGCCAAGGGTCCGCCCGGCGTTGACCTATCGCCGCATGTCGAAATGGCCGAGCGCTACCGGCTGCAGATTGTCGACAAGATCGTCGCTGCAATCGTAGAAGCTAACGACCAGCTTGAGCCGGCTCACATGCACGGCGGGCGCGGTGAGGGCACGATCAATATCAATCGACGCGTCAGGGCTCGCGGCGACAACCCGCCCGCCGTAGGCCGCAACCCAGACGGATTTCTCGATCGAGAATTGATCGTTTTCCGGATTGACGATGCCAGGGGCAACCCGCTCGCCGTGCTGGCAAACTACCAGTGTCACGGCACGGTGCTGGCGTACGAAAACAAAGTCATCTCCCCGGACTGGCCAGGCATGACTCGAAAAACCGTCGAGGCCGCGATGCCCGGCGCGCTGTGCTTGTTCTTCCAGGGCGCCGCCGGCAATCAAGGCCCCGTCGAGGGCTTCACCGGCGACCTCCGGGTCGCGCACCGCTTAGGTGAAATCCTCGGCCACCAGATTGCGGCGGTCGCGAAGCAGATCGAAACGGTTCGCCGCGAGCCAACGTTCGAAGGATTTGTGGAGTCAACCGCGTACCAGGCAAAGCAGCACTGGCGTGTGAAGGGTCCGCGCGACACAACGCTCAAGTTCGGCTCAACGATCGTAGAGGTCCCGCGCCGCGGGTACTCAGCAACCGAGGTTGCGGGCATGCAATCTCGGCTCGATCGCGCCAAGAAGCAACTCGCCGAACTGGCAGGCTCGTCGGACATGTGGAAGACGCACCAGGCCGCAGCGCGTGTGCGGCGATTTGGCGACCTGCTCAAGCAGTGGCAGGCTGCGGTTAGCAGTTCGCCGCGCCAGGTCGAATTGCAGGTGCTGCGCATCGGAGAGCTAGCGCTCGTCGCGATGCCTGGCGAACCGTTCGCCGAGATCGGCGCTAGCGTCAGAAAACAATCGCCCTTCGAGTACACGATGTTCTGTGGATACTCCGACGGAATCGGCGGCGACTACCTGCCGACTGCCGACGAATACCAACATGGTGGCTACGAGGTCGAGCGGACCCCTTACGGCCCTGGAGCGGCAAAGATCGTTACGGGAGCCGCCGCCGAGCTGCTCAAGAAACTGCACTGATCACTACATGCCGCAAGCGACACTCACGTCAGACGAAATACTTCGCTCCAACAGCCGCTACATCCCCGGCGGTTTGTCGTCGGTCAACCGTCTCGCCGACCCGAACCTCGTGTTTATAAACGGAGAAGGCTCTCGTATTACAGACGTCGAGGGCCGCGAATACATCGACTATCACGGCGCGTTTTCCCCGCAGTTCCTGGGCTACAACCATCCCCGCGTCGTTGAGGCCATTAAGCAGACGATCGACTCAGGGGCTGACCTGTTCGGCTCGGGGCCGACTGAACTCGAGGGTCGCCTGGCGCAGCTTGTCTGCGAAAACATTCCTTGGGTCGAGCGGCTGACAGTATTCAACAGCGGCAGCGAGGCCACGGCGCAAGCCATTCGCCTCGCACGAGCCTGCACCGGACGCGACGACATCATCGTCATGCAGGGCGGCTATAACGGCTGGCACAACGACGTGGCATGCAATTTGATGACGCCGCTGGAGCAGTTAGGTCCGCGCGTCAGCGCAGGCGAGTATCCGTTCCACCCGATCAGCGCGGGCATTCCCGCAGCGCATCGGTCACTGATTCACGCGGTGAATTTTAATGATCTTGAGTCGGTTCAGTTTGTGTGTGAGAAGTATCCGGTTGCGGCAATTCTTACCGAACCTATTCTCCAAAACGTTGGACTGATCATGCCCAGCCCGGGGTATCTCGAAGGGCTCCGAGGTCTCGCCGACCAGTTCGGCTGCCTGCTTGTTTTCGATGAAATCAAGACGGGCTTTCGGCATGCGTTTGGTGGCTACGCCGAAGTCGCCGGCGTCGTGCCCGACTTGGCGGTGTACGGCAAGGCCATCGCGAGCGGTTACCCGCTTGCTGCAATCGCTGGACCCGCTCGTTGGATGGAATTTTTTTACCATCCCGACGCGGGCCGGCGCGTTCTGCTGGCGGGGACTTATAACGCGCACCCCATCCCAACGGCGGCCGCGATCGCGACGTTAGAGGTCCTGCTGGAGAACAATGGCGCGGCCTACGACCAAGTGGAGCGCTTGGGGGCGACGATAGAGGACGGGCTGGGAGAGGTCTTTGGCAACCTCGGCCCGGCCACGCGAATCGTTAGACAGGGATCGGCGTTCGTCGCCTACTTCATGGATCACGCGCCAGTCGACTGGCATGACCTCGCGGCGCACCACGATTTCGATCTCGATACTCGCTTCCGCCAGGCAATGATCTCGAACGGCATTTACTTCTTCCCGGTGGCGACAAAGCAGTGTTCGCTCTCCCTAGCGCACACCGCTGACGATGTTGCCGCGACGATCGAAGCAGCAGATCGATCATTGAAAGGCCTAGCATCATGACGCCATCGCTAAGTAGAAGAACATTCCTCTCCGCCGCCGGCTCGGCGACCGGGGCAAGCGCGGCTGACGCGTCAAATAAGGTGCGCATCGGAATTGTCGGTGGACGCTTCGGCGCGACATTCCAGTGGCACCGCCATCCCGACTGCACGGTCGAGGCAGTCTGCGATATTCGCCCCGACCGCGTGCAAGCGCTGCAAGAGGTCTACCGCTGCGAGGCAGGCTATGCCGAATTTCGCGAGATGCTGCGCCACCCCGGTCTAGACGCCGTCGGGGTCTTCACCCCTGCTCCCATGCACGCCTGGATGGCGATCGAGGCAATGAATGCGGGTAAGCATGTCGTCAGCGCAGTGCCGGCGGCGCTGAAACTTGACGACCTCGAGAGTCTGATCGAAACCGTTAGGCGCACCGGCATGCGCTACATGATGGCCGAGACCACCTACTACCGGCCGCAAATCATCACCTGTAGAAAATGGGCGCGGGAAGGACGCTTCGGCGACATCTTCTATTCCGAGTCCGAGTACCACCACAACATCCCGCAACTGATGCACGACGAGCGCGGGCTGCCGACTTGGCGGCATGGGCTCCCTCCCATGTGGTACATCACGCACCAGACCGGCGCAATTGTTCCGGTCACCGGGGAGAGACTGACCGAAGTCCAGGCAGTCGGCTGGGGAGACGGCCATCAGGTCGTGCGGACGAACCGCTACAACAACCCGTTCTGGAATACCAACGCTTTTTTCAAGACGTCGGGCGGCCACAGCTCGAGGATCTCGGTCTTTTGGCACGCACCGGCCGGGTTCGCGCAACGTTCGCAGTTCTACGGTGAAAAACTTTCGTACGTGATGGGCCGCCAACCTGAGCATCACCCAGACACCGTGATGAGGTTCGATCGCGAAGGCCGAACGGCGCGTGACGGCCGAGGCAACCCCGAGGCGAAGGTCGTCGCGGCAGCAGCCGATGATGACCAACAGAAGTACTGGCACCTTCTGCCCGAGCCGATGCGCGCCGAGAGCGGCCACGTAGGTTCGCACGCCCAAATTACTCACGAATTTGTTGACGCGATCAGCAACGAACGCCACCCAGCCGTAGACGTTTGGGAGGCGGCCGCCTACACCGCGCCCGGCCTCATCGCTCACGAGTCCGCGCTAAAAGGTGGCGAAGTGATGAAGATTCCCGACTTCGGCAGCCGGCCCGCCTAGGGCGCTGGCGTCTTGTCCAATACAAGATGAGCCTGAAGGGGAGGGCGATTCCAATACAAGATGAGCCTGACGGGGATCCGTTGGGTGGTCAGGAACAGAGCAGCTGCGGGCGATGGGAGTCGCCGTGCAGCAAGCCGAATCGCTGAGTCTGGAGCAGATCGAGTGTTTTCTCGACGGGTGCCAATCCGTCGCCTTCGAGGGCGGCAATCGAAGCGACAAATATGCGCTCGTCGAAAGCGTCTTGAAGCGGCATCACTATGCCGACCAGAAGCGCTCCGTCAAGGGTCTCCTGCGGCGTTATCTCGCTAAGCTCACGGGCTTAAGCCGCGCGCAACTCACCCGCCTGATCGGACAGTTCTTGCACACGCGTTGCGTCCGTCCGAGGGCCTATCGGCGGCGCCGTTTTCCCAGCAAGTACACACGCGCCGACAGCGTCTTACTGGCGCACGTCGATCGAGTTCATCAGCGCCTCTCGGGGCCGGCCACCCGCCGCATTCTCCAACGCGAGTTCCAGATCTACGGCCGCAAAGAGTTTCGACGCCTGGCCGAATTGTCCGTGGGCCAGCTGTACAACTTGCGAAAAAGAGCCGTCTACCAACGTCACAGTTTGCATCTCGACAAGACCCGTCCCACGCCCGTTGCGATCGGCGAACGCCGCCAACCCGAGCCGCGAGGACGTCCGGGCTACCTGCGCATCGACACCGTGCACTCGCCCGAACAGGAAGGTGAAAAAGGCGCCTACAGCATCAACGTGGTCGACGAAGTGACGCAGTGGCAGGCCGTCGGCTGCGTCCAACGCATCAACGAAAATCACCTCATTCCCTTGCTGGAAGGCCTTTTGGAACAATTTCCATTTATCGTTCGCGGCTTTCACTCCGACAATGGCAGCGAATTCGTCAACCATCAAACCGCTAAACTGCTCGAGAAGTTGCGAATTGAATTTACGAAGTCTCGCGCGCGCCGTTCGAACGACAATGCCTTGGTCGAAACCAAGAACGGCGCGGTGGTGCGCAAGTGGATGGGCTACCAGTTTTTGCCCTCGGAAGCGACGCAGGCGATCGACACCTTCTACCGCCAGTGGCTCAACCCGTACTTGAATTTTCATCGCCCATGCGCTTTCGCCAGCGAGCGCCGAGACCGCCGCGGCAAGTTGCGCAAGGTGTACGCCGAGTGGAGCACGCCGTGGGAAAAGCTGCTCAGCCTGCCCGCCGAGCAGCGCGGCCTGCGCGCGGATCGCTCGCTCAAGAAGCTCCAAGCGCGAGCGGACACTTGTTCCGACACCGAGTTTGCCGAGCAACTCGACGCTCAGCGCAACGAACTGCAACGCGTCTGCAAAGACCTCGCGATCTGCTGGCGCACGCGCTAGACAACGCCCCGACCCGAGGCGTTGTCGGCTCCTCCGGCCCACGTCCGAAGACGGCCGTGGGGTCTCGCCTGGGATGGCTGCAAAGGGGGACTGGGGCTGCCGCCCCTTCCCCCTTATGCAATCCCCCTCACCCCGCCCTACGGGCCCCACAACGGGCTTCAACCTCAAGCCCCAATCCGAGCTATAATCCCTCCTGCCCACAGCTACCTTCGCCTGCCTCCTGCAGGCTCATCTTTCGATTGGAAAAGAGGCTGGAGGTGAAGGTGAGCAGACAAGTTGCATTTCTACGCGCAATCAACGTCGCCGGACACGCCGTGGTGAAGAAAGATGATCTCAAGCGGGCATTCAGTGAAGCGGGATGCTGGGATGTTTCGACCTTCATCCAGAGCGGAAACGTCATTTTTTCTCGGAACGCGCGGGGTCACCGAGAGTTGTATGAGAAGATCCAGGCGAACTTGAACTCGCTCACCGGCGGCGATGCGACGATCAGCTATCGATCGATCGGGCACCTCAAAGAACTCGTCGATGCCGACCCCTTCGCGGCCGTCGACCCGGAGGCCGACGTGAAGCTATACGTCGCCTTACTCGCGAATGCGCCTCGACCGCAGCCCACCTACCCGCTGGTCGATCGCAAGGAAAAGCTTCGCGTGTTCGCGGGCGAAAAGAACGACGTGTACATCGTTAGTGGTCGAAAGGAGAACGGCTTCTACGGCTTCCCCAACAACTTCATCGAGAAAGAACTCGGCGTTCCCGCAACATCCCGCAACTGGAACACGATCAAGCGGATTGTCGAAAAATTCAGCTAACCCGCATTTCTCACCACCTGACGTCGACGACGGCCGCACCCTAAGTCGGGAGTCTGTAAGGCGTGAGGCGTCCCGGGACTATACTACTGGCACATCCCCCTGACAAAGGAGAATTTGTGATGGAAATGAGCGATTTCGCCGGTTGGTTCAATCGATCCACGGGCGGCTTCACCCGTCGTCGCCTGCTCGGGAGATCCGGGGAGATCCGGGACAGCCTCGCGATTGGGCGCGTGAAATGTGTGCCCGTCTATTGCATACGTTTATGCCCTCTGACGGGATCCGTGTTCCGGCCCGCGTTACTCCCGGACCCCTTGACACGGGTCTTATCCTGAAAGTGCGAAGCCACGGCGATTTAAGGAGAAAGGAGGTACCTCGGAACGTGCGCCTATCCGGCCTCGCGCGCGATGGCGTTTTCCGGCCAGAACCGGCCAAATCGGCGCTTGCGCTGTGTCCGTTCGAGACTCTCGTAGCCGGTGGGAAGGTGGTGCGCGAACCGCACGACATGGCACCGCACCCCAACAACCACCCAAAAACACCCGTACCGGCGTGCCGTCTCGCCGGCGCTGCCGCAAAAGAACGTCTGACCCAATACTCGAATATTCGGGTTGCTATCACTAGCCCGCATTTCTCACCACCTGACGGCGAAAGCGCGCGATAGGAGCGCCACTACTTCGTTGCGCTTGATCGCCGTGCTCACCGGACTGTCAAGTACGCCTCCGCGCGCCAACCGTCGCCCGCCTCGTACTGACGCGCCTCTCACGCACTCTCGCTCGCCACGTGGTGAGAAATGCGGGCTAGCTGCTGGTTGGAATAGGCCCTTCGCGGTACCGAGCCGCGCCGCCTCGCGGTGCGGTCTCCTCACTACGCCGTGTCTACTGGACCGCAACGAGGCCCAACGACTCCACTGTTGTGAGTTATGCTGACACACCAGCGCACCTGCGATTGGCAAACTGGGATCCGCCACGAGAGATGTAACATGTAACGGCGACGCGGAGGCGTCGTTGGAGTTTCTAACAGGCACAGGGAGAAAGAGGATGAAACGGTTTGTTGCAGCTCTAGTCCTGTTGGCGGTTCCAACCCAGATGGCCGCGAGGGAATCCGCCGAACGTCCCACCGCAACCCACCCCGATGTCCGCTACGGCGAGCACGAACGCAATGTCTTCGATTTGTACCTGGCGACTTCAGAGAACCCGACCCCTCTCGTCATATACATCCACGGTGGGGGCTTTCGAGCGGGTGATAAGAAGGGCGTCTCGGCGAAACTGGTGCGGCTACTCAACGCCGCGGGCGTTTCTGTTGCCTCGCTAAACTATCCGCTCACCGACACGGAGCACTTCCCGCGGCAAATGCACGACCCCGCCCGCGCGGTTCAATTCCTACGCCACCGTGCAGGCAAATGGAACCTCGACCCGGAACGCTTTGGAGCGACCGGCGGTTCGGCGGGCGCCGGCATTTCGCTTTGGCTAGGATTTCACGACGATCTAGCCGAGCCGTCAAACGGCGACCCCGTCGCTCGCCAATCGACGCGGCTGACGGCGATGGCGGTGAGCGGAGCGCAGATCTCCTACGACCCGCGCTGGATCAAGAAACACATCGGCGGACGCGCCCACGAACATCCGGCGCTGCCACCGCTATGGGGCGTGTCGTCAGACGAATTGGAATCTCCATCGGCCCACCGAGTCTTCCACGACGTATCGCCGATCAATTACTTGACGGCGGACGACCCCGCGGTCTGGGCGGTATACCGCGAGCCATTCGGCGAGCTGCCGTCTGACGCGAAACCCGGCCAAGGCATCCATCACCCACGCTTCGGCAAGGAGCTTAAGAAACGTATGGACGCCCTCCGTATTGAGTGCGTCGTCAAGCACTCGACCGACTACCCCGGCGGAAAGATGAACGTGTGGCCCCGCGCGCAGATGGACGATGACATCTCGGCATTTTTCATCCGGCATTTTGATTCGCGCTAGCCGGCAGAATGAGCAGGTGGCTAGTGCTAGCGACAGTAGAGTGAACGAGATTTCGCCTATTTTAAAATTCTCTGCCAGTACCCTGCCCTATACTGGAGGCGCGTTCGCCCCCAGTAGAAAATGATGCGCCTAGTCGTAGCCATCCTCGCGGCGGCTTCAGTATCCGTCGCCGCTGACCTCAAATTCTTCGAGACCAAGGTTCGTCCGCTGCTCGCGACGAAATGCCACTCCTGCCATACCGCCACGGAGATGGGCGGGCTTCGGCTCGACTCGCGCGAAAGGATCATGCAAGGAGGCTCTCGCGGCCCCGCGGTTGTTGCGGGTGACGCCGGCGAAAGTCTGCTGATCAAGGCCGTTCGACGGGTCGATGAGCATCTCAAGATGCCGCCGAGCGAGGCGCTGTCGACTGATGATATAGCCGTCCTAGAAGAGTGGATCGCGGCGGGAGTTCAATGGCCCGAAGTGACGGTGGCGGAAGCGCCCGCTGCGAAACTCTCGCCGGAAGCTCGGAACTTTTGGTCGTTTCAGCCGGTGCACCGGCCGGCCGTGCCCAACAATACTTCCGCCAACCCAATTGACCGCTTCGTGACGGCAAGACTCGACGATGCCGGACTCGAGCCCGCGCCGGCCGCCGAAAAGCGGACGCTGATCCGACGCGTCACATTCACGTTGTTGGGTCTGCCGCCGACACCGGAGGAAACTTCCGCCTTTCTCGCGGACGAGTCTGACCAAGCCTACGCCAAGCTTGTCGATCGCTTGCTCGATTCGCCGCACTACGGCGAGCGCATGGCGCGTCACTGGCTTGACCTTGCGCGCTACGCCGACGGCCAATCCGCCGCCTACGCGGACACGCCGTTGCCGAATGCCTGGCGCTACCGCGATTGGGTTGTCGAAGCGTTCAACACAGACCTGCCCTACGACGAGTTCGTTGTCTCCCAACTCGCGGCCGATCTGCTGGAAGAGCCCAAGCTCGGAGACCATCTGCCCGCACTGGGCTTTCATTCCTTGCGTGACAAAGATGATGACCGCGTCGACGTAACTGGACGCGCCCTACTGGGACTGACGATCGGCTGCGCCCAGTGCCACGATCACAAGTTCGACCCCATCCCGCAAAGCGATTTTTACGCCTTGCAGGGGATATTCAGCAGCACCAACGCCTACAACCACCCGCTCGCTCCCGCCGATCAGGTCGCCGACTACAACCAGGCGAAGAAGCGAGTCAGCGACCAAAAGGCGCGCGTCGACATCTTCATCGAACAACAGCGCGACCAGCTCATCGACGTGATGATGGAGCGGACCGCCGACTATCTCGTCGCCTATTTCCGAGTAACAAAAGAATCGCTCGAACTTTCGCGCGCGGCGGAGCCGTCAGACCTCGACCTGCAGACCCTCGATCGCTGGCTGGCGTACCTGCGCAGTGGCCCACGCGAACACCCCTATCTGAGCGACTGGGATACGTTGATCGCTGCCGGCGGTTCGCTAGAGGAGGCCCGCGAGAAGGCCGAGGAATTCGAAGCGGTACTCGTCTCTATCCACCGCGAAAAACGCGCCATAGAAGATCGCAACTACGTCAAGCTCGGCGGCGCCGACGGGGTAAAGAATCAACGCACGCTACTCAATACGAACCTAGAGTTCCTCGAGCCGCTCAAATACTACGTCTGGCGGGATATGTCGGCGCCACCGGCAAAAAAGCGTGGCCTGCCTTTTGTCGGCGGCGTCTACTACCACGGTCCCAAAGAAATCGATCGCTTCCTCAGCGGCGTTTGGAAAGAGCATCTCGCGCGCGAACGTGCCGAGTTGAAGCGCCTAGAGGAAGCGCTGCCGGCGCAGTACCCCCTTCCTGCATGCCTATCGCGACGCGAAAGAACCGAAGGATGCTCGCATCGCGATCCGCGGCGACAAGAAGAACCTCGGCGATGTCGCCCCTCGACGATTTCTGAGTGTCTTGAATGGCGACGAGAGAAAACGCTTCGACGAAGGTAGCGGACGCCTGCAGCTCGCCCGCGCGATCGCGTCGCCCGACAATCCGCTCACGGCGCGAGTGTTCGTCAATAGGCTGTGGCAATGGCGTTTCAACCGAGGCCTTGTCGCTAGTCCGAGCAACTTTGGGCAACTCGGCGAGCGTCCGACTCACCCGGAACTGCTCGATTGGCTTGCGGCTGAGTTCATGGAATCGGGCTGGTCGATCAAGAGCCTCGACCGAAAGATTTTGCTGTCAAAGGCCTACCGGCGCAGTTCAAAAATCCTCGAAGCCAATCATCAAATGGATGCCGATAACAAGCTGCTGTGGCGCTTCAATCCCGTCGAGCGGCTCGACGCGGAGACGATTCGCGACGCGATACTTTCAATCTCTGGGAATTTGGACTTCGAAACAGGCGGTCCGCCCATCGAGCTGAATTCGGTGAACGTCCGTCGGGCGCTCTATGGCGTAGTCGACCGTACCAATCCGGATCCCGCGGTGACGCTGTTTGATTTTCCAGATGCCAAGGCTCACTCTGACGCTCGCGATGTGACAGTCGGACCGCTTCAGCGGTTGTTCTTCTTGAACAACCCTTTCATCATCGAGCAATCGCAAGCCTTGGCCGACAGGCTCGCCGACGAAGCCGGTAGTGATACCGAGGCGAGGGTGCGGCGGGCGTACGACCTCATCTATTGCCGGCCGCCCGAGCCAGGCGAGATAGCGGCCGCCTCAACTTTCCTCAAAACCGACACCTGGGAGCGCTACGCCCAAGTGCTGCTCGGCTCCAGTGAGTTCCTGACCGTGAGGTAATCCGCGATGCTCTTGACCAGACGAGACACGCTGAAGATGATGGGGGCCGGCTTCGGGGCGGTCGGCTTGGCGGACGGCCTCGCCGCGGCGTCGGGACGGCCGTTGGACTTCCCCGCCAGGGCCAAGCGCGTCATCTTTCTTTTCCTCAACGGCGGAGTGTCGCACGTCGATTCGTTCGACCCCAAGCCCTCGCTGGCGAAATACGACGGCCAACCAATGCCGGGGCCGAAGATCAAAACCGACCGCGCCTCGGGCGGGCTGATGAAATCGCCGTTCGAGTTCCAAGCGTACGGCGAGAGCGGCATCGAGGTCAGCGACATCTTCCCGCGAATCGGCTCACGCATTGACGACTTTCTGGTCGTGCGGTCGATGTGGTCCAAGAGCGTCAATCATTTGCCTTCGATGCTGATGATGAACACGGGCCACGCCCTGCGCGGCGGCTCGCGTCCGTCGATGGGCTCGTGGGTTCTCTACGGCCTTGGGTCCGAGAACCAAAACCTACCCGGATTCGTCGTGCTCAGCCCGGGCACTCCGGTAGGCGCCGCCCGCAATTGGTCGTCGTCTTTCCTGCCGACCAAGTTTCAAGGCGCGCAAATCCGCAACGACGCCGAAACACCGGACAAGCTGATTCAAGACATCGCCAACGGCTCATACACGCTCGAAGAGCAGCGCCGCCAACTCGACCTGCTCGATCGGCTCGATTCCGCGTTTCTCGATCGAGTTGGGTTCGACCCGCGACTCGAAGCCAATATCGAGTCG
>CBDBHI010000082.1:0-87999 GCA_965205595.1 Bryobacterales bacterium
CGGCCGCAAGCCGTAACTGTTGTTGGAAAACGTCGGGTCCCAACGCTTCTGAAGAACTTGTAACACCGCTTGCTGGATCAGTCGGTCGCGTACCGTAGGGATACCCAACCTCCTGACCCCGCCACCCGGCTTCGGGATTTCCACCCGTCGCAGCGGTTGCGGCTGGTACGTTCCTTGAAGCAACTGCTCCCGGATGACCGGCCAATGCTCGCGTAGGTCGTCCCAGGTTTCGTCGATGGTTTTGCCATCAACGCCCGGACTCCCCTTGTTGCCCCGGACTTGTTTCCATGCCTGTAAAAGATTGTCTCGCTCGCACACCTCCTCCATGAGTTGTTGCTCTCGCGCCGGGCTTGCGGTCTCTCGCTTCACCGCGCACGGTTCGGTCCCTTGTTGAGCGGGCCTCGGGGCTTCACCCTCCGGCTCGTTCATGAAGGCCAACTCCAGTTGGTTGTTCCGCCGCTTTCCGTCCATGAGTTACGAGTCCTAATTGCCACTCTCTTCCGTTCGGGCCTTCAGCCATCGTTCTCGGTTCCTCTTTTCCAATTGAAAGATGAGCCTGAAGGAGAGAGGCGAAGCAGCTGCGGGTTGAGGGGGATTATAGCGTGAGTTGAGGTCGGCGGCTACAGCTATTTGTGGCTTCGTAGGGCGGGGTGAGGGGGATTGCATAAGGGGGAAGGGGCGGCACCCCAGTCCCCCTTTGCAGCCATCCCAGGCGAGACCCCACGGCCGTCTTCGGACGTGGGCCGGAGGAGCCGACAACGCCTCGGGTCGGGGCGTTGTCTACCGCGTGCGCCAGCAGATCGCGAGGTCTTTGCAGACGCGTTGCAGTTCGTTGCGCTGAGCGTCGAGTTGCTCGGCAAACTCGGTGTCGGAACAAGTGTCCGCTCGCGCTTGGAGCTTCTTGAGCGAGCGATCCGCGCGCAGGCCGCGCTGCTCGGCGGGCAGGCTGAGCAGCTTTTCCCACGGCGTGCTCCACTCGGCGTACACCTTGCGCAACTTGCCGCGGCGGTCTCGGCGCTCGCTGGCGAAAGCGCATGGGCGATGAAAATTCAAGTACGGGTTGAGCCACTGGCGGTAGAAGGTGTCGATCGCCTGCGTCGCTTCCGAGGGCAAAAACTGGTAGCCCATCCACTTGCGCGCCACCGCGCCGTTCTTGGTTTCGACCAAGGCATTGTCGTTCGAACGGCGCGCGCGAGACTTCGTAAATTCAATTCGCAACTTCTCGAGCAGTTTAGCGGTTTGATGGTTGACGAATTCGCTGCCATTGTCGGAGTGAAAGCCGCGAACGATAAATGGAAATTGTTCCAAAAGGCCTTCCAGCAAGGGAATGAGGTGGTTTTCGTTGATGCGTTGGACGCAGCCGACGGCCTGCCACTGCGTCACTTCGTCGACCACGTTGATGCTGTAGGCGCCTTTTTCACCTTCCTGTTCGGGCGAGTGCACGGTGTCGATGCGCAGGTAGCCCGGACGTCCTCGCGGCTCGGGTTGGCGGCGTTCGCCGATCGCCACGGGTGTCGGTCGAGTCTTGTCGAGATGCAAACTGTGTCGCCGGTAGACGGCGCGTTTGCGCAAGTTGTAGAGGTGTCCCACCGACAGTTCGGCAAGGCGTTCGAACTCCTTGCGGTTGTAGATTTGGAACTCGCGCTGGAGAATGCGACGCGTCGCCGGCCCGGAGAGACGTTGCTGTACTTGGTCGACATGCGCCAGGAGAACGATGTCGGCGCGGCTGTACTTGGTGGGGAAGCGGCGCCTTCGATAGGCTGTCGGCCGAACGCACTTTTCGCGCAAAAACTGCCCGATGAGGCGAGTCAATTGGGCGCGGCTTAAGCCGGTTAGCTTGCTCAGGAAGCGTCTCAACAATCCTTTAACCGAGCGCTTCTGGTCGGCATAATGATGCCTCTTCAGGACGCCTTCGACGAGCGCGTATTTATCCGCTCGACTTCCGGCCTGGAACTCGACGGACCCACACCCGTCGAGAAAACTCTCGATCTCATCGAGACTCACTGATTCGGCTTGCTGCACGGCGACTCCCATCGCCCGCAGTTTGCCTGTTCCTAATCGACCTTGCCCAAATTACCTCCAGGCTCATCTTGTGTTGGAATCACCCCTCCCTTCAGGCTCATCTTGTATTGGACAAGACGGGTTCGGCCTATCCGTTAACTCCGTCTTTCGACTTGCGGAGTGCCTCACTAGCTTCACCGACTGCATGGCCTACTATGCCCTCTGCTGACTTCTGCGTCCCGATCGGGTCGCCTCTCGGCTTCCGCAGTCCCGAACTTCGAGACGAAACGCAGACCTCCCGGGGTAAGTCTGACCGCTTTCACCGCACACCTGCCGGATCTACAGCCTTGGCCCTTGATGGATCTGGACTTCGCGATTCGTCGTCCGCTCGTCCGGCCAAGGATGCCTCGTATCCGGTTTCTGTTCGTCAGGTCGCAGTTTTGATTCACGCTTCCTCCAGACCCCGCCTCGCGACGGCGCCCTTGCGTTTCACTAGTACTTCGCTTCCATCAAGCTGTACAAAGGACTTTCACCTCTTAGCGGTCAGACATGCCCGGCACACGACGAAGCGGCTCGTCGCCGCCGAAGCCGTCAAGCGACGGCTGGTCCCGCGAGCGGGTCGAGAAACCATTCGCGTCTTGCTGCTCAGCCACGACCTCAAGCCGTGGCGCGAAAAAAATGTGGTGCGTGGCGGAACTCAATGACGACTACATCGTGCGCATGGAAGACGTGCTCGAGACCTACGAACGGCCCTCCAATCCGACCCAGCCGGTGGTTTGTTTGGACGAGAAGGCGGTGACGCTGCACGCCGACGTTCGTCCTCCGACGCCCGCCGCGCCGGGACGCGAGGCTCGTTTCGACAGCGAGTATCAGCGCCGCGGAACGGCTAATGTGTTCTGTGCCGTGGAGCCCAAGGCGGGCCGCCATTTTACGTTCGTGACGCCGAACCGCTGCGGGGCGGAGTTTGCCAAGGCGCTGTTTGAGCTGGCGCTGTCCTACCCCCAAGCGGAGACGATCCACTTGATCATGGACAATCTCTCGACACACACGCTCAAGTCGCTGACAAATCTTTGCGGCGACGAGCGCGGCGGGCAGATTAGGGAGCGTTTTACTGCGCACTACACCCCGAAGCATGGCAGCTGGTTGAATCAGGCGGAGATCGAGATCGGACTGTTCGGCAGGCAATGCTTGGGCAAGCGGCGCATCCCGGACCTGACAAAACTGCGCAGCAAGGCGGCGGCCTGGAACCGCCCGGTCAACCGCGACCGGGTGAAGATCGACTGGCGCTTCGACCGCAAAACCGCACGCCGCAAATTCGACTACGAAAGACCAAACATTAGGCGGTCAAAGAACTAGGCGCTGCTGCAACGAAAGAAAGAATTTCCTTGATTGCCGGCCTCACTGAACTGGACGGCGACAAGGTCTTCAATTCAGCAATTCTGGTCTCGGCGAGAGGAGAGATCCTGGCTACACACCACAAGATCACGCCCCCTTTCTCGTTGCCTTTCCCCGGCGTGCATGAGCTCACTATTGGTCATGAAATCTACGACCTTGGCCGGTCTCTTAGCGTTACCGACACGGCCCTCGGAGCAACCGGTCTGAATATCTGCGCCGATAACTTTCCTCGTTCGAAAGCGCTTGGGCGAGCGTTCGGGCAGATGGGAAGTGAGCTGATCCTCTCACCCTGCGCCTGGGCCGTCGATGCCGACCATGACAACGAAGCTAAACCGCACGGAGCGTTGTGGCTCGAATCGTACTCGAAGCTAGCTCTGGAGTTCGAAATGCCGCAATCGACAAGTGGCGCATGGCGCGCCGTTTGCGTTTAGGCGAATTCACGATTGACAACATCACGCAGCGCTCGCATGTAACCCACCGTGTAGGCGGTATTGCGGTCGCCCATCGGCCGCATGCGCGGTACGTGATCGGGAACGATCACGCCGTTGAAATTGGCTTTGCGCAACTCTCTTAGGGCCTCGATCATGTCGATGTAGCCGTCGTCGACGAAGGTCTCCGTGAACCGCGGCATGGACTGATCGACGTTGCGGAAATGCACTTTGAAGATTTTCCCCAGCGGGGCGAACTCGCGAATCATCGCGATGGTCGACTTGCCGGTGCTTTCGCCCCCTTCGGCCCAAGTTCCCATGCAGAAACAGAAGCCGAAGTTTGGGCTGTCGGTGATCTCGAGAGCCCTTGCGTAGCCCTCGTAGTTGCGAAAGACCCGCGTCACTCCGCCGAGTGAGGGAAGCGGCGGGTCATCAGGGTGCAGCCCGATACGTACGCCGGCCTCCTCTGCGACAGGGACGACCGTCTTCGCAAACCGGGCAAAGGATTGCCAGATCTCTTTCTCCGAGTACTCCCGGTCGTGCGACACCGGATACGCTTGCGCCGCCTTCGCATCGAACTGCCTCGCGCGCTGTCCGCGAGTCGGCACGCGCGTCTTGTCCAATACAAGATGAGCCTGAAGGGGAGGGCGATTCCAATACAAGATGAGCCTGACGGGGATCCGTTGGGTGGTCAGGAACAGAGCAGCTGCGGGCGATGGGAGTCGCCGTGCAGCAAGCCGAATCGCTGAGTCTGGAGCAGATCGAGTGTTTTCTCGACGGGTGCCAATCCGTCGCCTTCGAGGGCGGCAATCGAAGCGACAAATATGCGCTCGTCGAAAGCGTCTTGAAGCGGCATCACTATGCCGACCAGAAGCGCTCCGTCAAGGGTCTCCTGCGGCGTTATCTCGCTAAGCTCACGGGCTTAAGCCGCGCGCAACTCACCCGCCTGATCGGACAGTTCTTGCACACGCGTTGCGTCCGTCCGAGGGCCTATCGGCGGCGCCGTTTTCCCAGCAAGTACACACGCGCCGACAGCGTCTTACTGGCGCACGTCGATCGAGTTCATCAGCGCCTCTCGGGGCCGGCCACCCGCCGCATTCTCCAACGCGAGTTCCAGATCTACGGCCGCAAAGAGTTTCGACGCCTGGCCGAATTGTCCGTGGGCCAGCTGTACAACTTGCGAAAAAGAGCCGTCTACCAACGTCACAGTTTGCATCTCGACAAGACCCGTCCCACGCCCGTGGCGATCGGCGAACGCCGCCAACCCGAGCCGCGAGGACGTCCGGGCTACCTGCGCATCGACACCGTGCACTCGCCCGAACAGGAAGGCGAAAAAGGCGCCTACAGCATCAATGTGGTCGACGAAGTGACGCAGTGGCAGGCCGTCGGCTGCGTCCAACGCATCAACGAAAATCACCTCATTCCCTTGCTGGAAGGCCTTTTGGAACAATTTCCATTTATCGTTCGCGGCTTTCACTCCGACAATGGCAGCGAATTCGTCAACCATCAAACCGCTAAACTGCTCGAGAAGTTGCGAATTGAATTTACGAAGTCTCGCGCGCGCCGTTCGAACGACAATGCCTTGGTCGAAACCAAGAACGGCGCGGTGGTGCGCAAGTGGATGGGCTACCAGTTTTTGCCCTCGGAAGCGACGCAGGCGATCGACACCTTCTACCGCCAGTGGCTCAACCCGTACTTGAATTTTCATCGCCCATGCGCTTTCGCCAGCGAGCGCCGAGACCGCCGCGGCAAGTTGCGCAAGGTGTACGCCGAGTGGAGCACGCCGTGGGAAAAGCTGCTCAGCCTGCCCGCCGAGCAGCGCGGCCTGCGCGCGGATCGCTCGCTCAAGAAGCTCCAAGCGCGAGCGGACACTTGTTCCGACACCGAGTTTGCCGAGCAACTCGACGCTCAGCGCAACGAACTGCAACGCGTCTGCAAAGACCTCGCGATCTGCTGGCGCACGCGCTAGACAACGCCCCGACCCGAGGCGTTGTCGGCTCCTCCGGCCCACGTCCGAAGACGGCCGTGGGGTCTCGCCTGGGATGGCTGCAAAGGGGGACTGGGGCTGCCGCCCCTTCCCCCTTATGCAATCCCCCTCACCCCGCCCTACGGGCCCCACAACGGGCTTCAACCTCAAGCCCCAATCCGAGCTATAATCCCTCCTGCCCACAGCTACCTTCGCCTGCCTCCTTCAGGCTCATCTTTCGATTGGAAAAGAGGCGCGGGCCGTTACCCCATAACGCAGTCTCAGGTTGGCCATATGGCCATAGGTGGTGTACGGGATTCCAGCCCTACCCGCATCGCGTAGGAATTGCTGATAGAGCCGTAGCTTTTCCTCCACGCCGGGCAACCCAAGGACGATTACGGGATCGCAGTGCAGCCCGACGACGTTGAAGTTGAACAACCGAATGCCGCGCTCCTCCATACGGTCCTTAAGGCGGGCCATCGAGTCGTAGTTGACTTCGCCCAGGCGTCCCAGCACGCTGCCGTACTCAATCCCCGTCGCGCGATAGAAGTCGAACACCTCGTCTTCCGGTTCCGGTGGAAAGCGATGCCCGATTCCAATGCCGGCTCCTGGGGCGAAAGGGTCCACCTGCGCCAGCTTCAACGGCTGTGTGTCCGGTGCGCCCATCCTGTCGGCTGCCGCCGGCGCTTCTGCACCGGGAACCAGCGGCTCCCATCGGCTTTGCTGTGAAGCCGCTTGTCCTGCAAGCTGAGCCGCTGAGCTTGCAAGCGTTGCGCGGCCTAGGTCTCGTCTTGTTAGTTTCATGGCTTCACACTGACTGTTCGATCTGGTTCGCTCGCGGGTCGCCGGTCCGTTTCATCCAACGGACCAGATCCCGGTGCAAACTTCTCTTTTCGGTTTGAAACGACCGCTCGTGGATCAGGTTCTTGGTTTCGCCGGGGTCATCTTGCAAGTTATAGAGCTGCGAATCGCCGACGGAATGATAGCTGTACTTCCACTGCTGGGTGCGAATGAGTCGTTGGAAGTGGCGCTCTCCCTCTTCTCCCCAGGCGGCTCGGTCCCGTTCGGCAAAGATCGGGCGATCCAGGTCCTCACCGCCTTCGATGAATCTTCTGAGACTGACGCCGGCCAAACCACTCGGCACGGGCAAGTCGAGGTAGTCCAGTATCGTCGGCGAGACGTCACAAGTTCCGGCTTGGGTCCGCATCGTCTTGCCCGCCGGAATGCGCCGCGGATACCGCAGCAGCAGCGGAACCCGCGTCGTCTCCTCGTACAGCGAGTAGCTCGTCTTGTCGTACATGCCGTGGCCGCCTTGCATGTCGCCGTGATCGGCGGTGAAGATGACGAGAGTGTCGTCCTCGTGGCCGAGCTGCTGCAGCTCATCGAGGATTCGACCCAGATTAGCGTCCATCATCGAGACCATGCCGTAGTAGACGCCGAGGTATTCGCGCATGCCGTCGTCGCCGAGCAGCTTCCCGAAGCGCCAGGCAGACGTGTTGCGGTCCCCGTCCTGCACCGATTGTCGATTGGCCGGCAGCGGGATCCGAGAGCGCAGATGCAGGCTGTAGTAGGGCTCGTTGATGACCCACAAGGCATGCGGGGCTGGAAAGCTGACCGTCAGGAAAAACGGGTCGTCGGAGACCTGGCCGAGGGCCTCGATCGCGCGGTCGGCGATCCAGGCTTCTTCCGTGTTCTCCAGCGGAACGTCGGTGCGGCCGATCCAGGTGTTCGAGGGCCCGCTTCCGTCGTATTCGGCGTTTGCATCCCTGACGGCTTCGGTAGCAAAAATCGGTCGTCCCACACGGCTGATCGGGCCTGCCGGAGGCTTAGGCATGCGGGCCGCGATCGCTCGGAAGTATGTTCGGTAACTCAACTCGGGGTCGTCGGCGTAGGCGGCCGTGCGAGTCTTCTCGCCTAAGTGCCACTTGCCGAACTGGCGCTCCGTGTAGCCGGCATCGAACAGCGCCTGCTCGGTCGTGTTAAGGTTACGATCCAACCCTGGGTTGTCGGCCGGGAGATTCTTGATGATGCCGTGCTGGTGCGGATAGAGACCCGTCATCAAAGACGCGCGCGTCGGGCTGCAGAACGGCGTGGGACAAAGAGCGTTCTCGAACCTCATGCCTTCTCGAGCAAGGCGGTCGATGTTCGGGGTTTGGACGACGGGATTGCCGGCGGCTCCGAACGCAGCATGATGAAGCTGATCGGAAATGACCAGCAGAACATTTGGCCACTTCGTCGCAGCGAGGGCGGGTCCAGCTATCGCGCCGGCACCCGCTCCCAACATCGCTCGTCGCGTAAGATTCGCCATGCGGCCCGACAGCTAGACTGATAAGCAGCCGCGATTGTAACACTCGGCCAGTTGGCGAAGGCTCGCCGTGATCATTCGGTTGACAAAGTTCTTGCTAGTCGGCATCTCGTGATGTAGCCATAAAGCCGCTTGGATCAACATCACGCCGTTAGAACTAAGCCGCTGGGGCGGCGGACGCTAGGCGTGGTGGTGATCTAGTCCACTTTCACGGGTCCGAATCGCTAAGGTATGAGATGCCGACAAGGCAGGATTTAACCAGAACGGCTCGATGGCGAGGTGCCAAGGCTCAGATGTAGCAGATTATCTTCACTATGAACTGACGACCCCCCGAAATCGCTCAGAACCCTTTGACTAGGGGCTTAGAGCCATTTGGCAGGGGTCTTAGAGGGCTCTGGATAGAGAATTTGAGGCAACGCTTGTTGCAACAGCTTTTTGCGAGGCATCAATCGGGGGACGCGTTGAGAACATGCGTCCGTTGTTTGTAGTGTTCAGAGCGATGTACACTCGGAGCGCCGCCACTGATGACGCGAACCGGACTAGCTGTATCCCTCTTCTGGGTAGCCTTTTGGAGCCAGCAGGCTGCTGCCCAGAAAGAATGGACCACAACCGACATGACGGTGCTTGAGCGGCCTGCGGACCGCATGATTGAACAGTTCTTGACCGCACTCATCGATGACCAATTCTTGGCGCGCGATGAGGTGTTAGAGTCCCTCGAAACACCAGAGCAATGGGACCAGCACATCGGGAGAATTCGCGAGTTCCTTCGGTCTGAAACGGGACCGTTTCCCGACCGTAGTCCAATGAACGCACGCACCACGCGTCGTTTCGAACGAGATGACTACGTTGTTGAGAACGTCCTATTCGAGAGTCGTCCAAACTTCTTGGTAAGTGGCAATCTATATCTGCCAAAGGGACATGATGGCCGGCGGCCGGCGGTTCTCAACGTGATTGGCCACTACGCCGAAGGGAAGGCGGCCGAACATGTGCAACGCCGCTCGATCGAGCAAGCGCGCAAGGGCTTTGTAGCGTTTGCGATCGACGGCCTTGGTCAAGGCGAGAGACAGATCGAAGCCTATACGCGTGAAGCGAACCAGAGACCCCTCGCTTCGAACTCGCCGGGCGGGGTCCACAAGACGATCGGGCATCAGGCAATTCTCGCCGGAACCCACTCGTTCAACATCATGGCCTGGGATGCGATACGCGCCATCGACTATCTGATCGCAAGACCCGAGGTTGACCCGGAACAGATCGCTTGTACCGGCGCTTCGGGCGGAGGGATGCTGACGACCTACCTCCTACCGTTTGAACCGCGGATCAAGGTCGCGATTCCGACCTGCAATCCCAACACCTACTCGTATCACGTCCACTTACCCAGTGGCTCCGATCACGAGAACGTATTCTTCGGCGCATTTGCCGCCGGTATCGACATGCGCGGCGATCCGCTTTTCGCGCACGCGCCAAGGCCGCTTCTGATCAACGCGACCAGGGACGACCACCTCAACCCGCCACGCGGAACATGGGAACTTGGCGCTTGGCTGGACAAGCTCTACGGTGTGCTCGACGCCCCAACCCGTTTCCAGGTCTCGATGACGGACGGGCCCCATGGGTACCTCAAGGGACCGCGCGAGGCGGCTTACGCATGGCTGCTTCGCTGGATGGGTGATGGTTCGGGCGACTCCGAGGAGGGCGACTTCACTATCGCGACGGAAGAAGACCTGTGGGCTAGTCCGGACGGAGACGTGTACCAGTTGCCGCGCAGTCGCGAGCCTCAAGAACTGATCACCGAGCACCTAAGGAACAACAGCCCCGCCAGCCGCGAATCGGGAACGCCGGCAGCTTTGGCTACGCTTCGTGAAGACCTCCGTCACGAGCTCGCAACTCTGCTGCGAATCGAGCGTGTTGCCGGCCCGCCGCAGTTCGATGAGCTAGCTGTTCGAACCACGGGGCGCCGCATTCTCCTTCCCCTGCAAATTCGACCAGAGCAAGGGATTGTTTTGCCTGGCGTGTTCATCGAATCGATAAACCGGACCGGAGCTGAGAAGGTCTGGCAGCGGAAGGAAACACGCGCGGGGCCGTGGATCGAGTCATCGCGCGTTGTGTCCGAGGGACCTGTGGTGCTTTATCTTCACGAGGGTGGGAAAGAAGCCATCGTCCGCGACTCGGCTGTCGTCGATGAGCTACTGGAAGGCGGCGTCCGGATTCTTGCCGTCGACCTGAGGGGAATGGGCGAAACGGCGCCTGGGAGAGAGAGTTGGCACTGGGACTACCTCGCCGGCAAGCCAATCTTCGGGCAGCGCGTTCAAGACATCTGCGCTTGCGTAGAGTGGCTGCGTCGTCCGCGGATTCGAAAGACGGGCGTCACGATTTGGGCGCAGGGCGTTACTGCCGCCTACGCCTCATTCGCCGCGCTTTGGTGCGACGGCATCGATGGGCTGATTCTCGAAGACCCGTTGACTGCGTTCGAGAGCGTTGTATCGACCAGGCTCCCCGCGTATGGGGACGAGATCTTAATTCCCGGACTGCTCGAGCAGTTTGACCTGCCTCAGATCTATCAGAGCTTGGCTCCCCGTCCAGTGACGCTGATCAATCCTTTGCTCGGGGATCAATCGAGAGCTTCGGCGGACGAGGTTCGGGCAAGCTATGCCGCGGTCGAGGAGGCATATGCAGCGGCTGGGACGAGAGCGCATTGGAGCGTTCGAGCCGAGATGGACGCGACCGAGCGTGCTGAACTCATCTCGGCGCTCAGCGGCCAAGCGTCAGCTCGCGCGGAGGACAATCGTGATTAGACTTGCTGAGGGCGCGACATGTCGCGCCCCTACCCTCGCCGCTCTAGTTGTAGGCTTCTTGCTGACTGCATGTGGAAATGCTCCCGAGCGGATGGCCCCAAGCTCGGAGCCCTTAAGCGAGTCTCACGCCGTCCCTCAATGGCTCGCCGAGCGGCCCTTCGTCCAAGCCCGCGGCGATTGGGAACCCTTCATGTTCGTCCTCAGGAGGGGGCACCCGTCGTCATTCCTGCGCGATATCGAGCAGAGGCGAGGCTTTGCGGACCCTTCCCCGCGGGACAACTGGGCAGCGGTATTCGACCAAGACAGCATTGAGTACGAGGTACGGGCCGGGAGCAACTACTGGACAACGCAACTCTTCAAAGGCTTTGGCTTAGAGGCCGAGGCCGAAGACCGTGCGCATGTCAAAGGCCTTGTCGAGCGCCTCCATGAGGCCGGCTTCACGGTTGGAGGCTACGTAGGCGGCACGATTGCGTACGAGACGTTCCTGTCAGAGGAACCGAGCGCCAAGGAGTGGTTCGTGCCCCTCGAATATTGGGGTGAAGCCGCTACGTACAACAGCCAGTACTTCCGGCGGCGCATCTGGTTCGATCATCCAGGCTATAAAGCCTACCTCAAGAAGGTCGTGCGCCTTGGCGTTGTCGACTACGAAATGGACCTCATCCACTTCGACAACATCAGTAACGTCGGCAAGACTTCCGTCTTCTCACATCCGATGGCCGCCCAAGCCTTTCGGGAATACTTGAAAACGAAATACACACCCGAGCGTTTGAAGGAGCGCATTGGCTTCGGCGATACCACTCATACCGAACCGCCGATCGCGCCCGCTCTCGGAAATCAAGAGTTCTTTATTGATCCGCTCGTCATGGAGTGGATCGATTTCCGTTGCCAGACCTTGGCGACTTACATCAAGGAACTCACCGACTACGTGCGGTCGCTCAACCCTCGCGTCGCAACCGACATCAACATTGGGACGCGCAAAGGTGACAACGCCGCCTGGAGCAGCAGTCAAGACATCTCGTTGCTGCTGCCAAGCACCGACATCTTCATCGTCGAAGGCAAAAACGGTGGGCGCTATACCGAGGATGACCGTCTCATCTCAAACATCCGCGACTACAAGATCGGACGAACGTTCTCCAACCTGGTCCTCAACCGCATGGGCTCGCCGGGAGGTAGTGAGTACACTGCGGTCACGGTGCCGGAGCAGCTCGCCTTCAATCAGCATTGTCTCGGCCCCGCATCGATGAATCCCGACAACTGGAAGTACATCGAATTCCTCAAAGAGAACTTCCACCACTATTCCGGGACCAGCAATATCGCGGATGTCGCGATCCTTCGCTCCTATCCGTCGATGGCGTACAACAACTACTCGACCCACCAGAGTACGATCTTGTTCGAGCAAGCGCTAATCCAGCACAACGTCCCCTTCGACATTATCTTCGACAAACATCTCGACGATCTCAGCAAATACTCAGTTCTCGTGCTGGCAAACCAAGAGAGTTTGAGCGACGCGGCGATTCATCAAATCAATGAGTTTGTGCATGGCGGCGGAGGGTTGGTGGCGACCGGCCTTACTTCCCTGTTCGACGACTGGAGACGGCGCAGGCCGACGTTTGGCTTGGGCGAGCTGCTTCAAGTCGATCCGCCCCCGCCCGCCGCCCGCGGAGAACTCCCGAAGGTTGCCGACGGGATCGACAAGCGGAGCGAGGCCGGAGACGGGCGCGTCGTCTACATCAGCGCTGTGGAGCCGTCAATGTCTCGACCTCGATTCGCTGACATGACAAACGACTACTGGAAGCTTCCTGCGAACTCGGAGCAACTCAGAGACGCCGTCGAGTGGGCCGCCGGCGGGGAACTCTCGCTTCAGATCGACGCCCCTTCGTACGTTGTTGCAGAGTTGTTGGAGCAGAAGGAGAACAACAAGCTTCTTCTGCACTTGGTGAATTTCAACGTCACCCGAGTTCCGGTAGTCCGCGGCATCAATGTCGACTTGCGGAATTCGACCAACTTCGTACCAAAGACGATCATTCTGATGACGGCGGCCCAGGGCGAGTCAGTAGCCCTGCCCTTCCACGTCGAGAATGCGCGAACTAAATTCACGGTTCCCGAGCTCGGGGCTTACGCTTTGATCGTGATCCAGTGACGGCGGCAGACAGCGCTACGACTCCGACCGCGCCCCAAGCTCGACCGCCAGTGAGTCCCCGTTCTCCTCGCCCCATTCACGAAGCTCGGTCGCCAACCGCTTCACGACCTCAGCACGCGATTGATACACGTTGCGCGTCTCGCCGGGATCGCCGCGCATGTCGTACAGCTCGTCAGCCCTCATCTCGGGCCGAGCGCCGAAGTACCGCAAAATCAGCTTCCATCGCTCTGTCCGCAACGCGCGTTCTTCAAACATCACATCGTTGATCGCCTTCTGCGGAATGTTCTGGATCACGATCGTCCGCCGCCACTCATCCCGGCCCAAGCGTAAGTCCGGCAGCAGGCTGCGGTCGGAGTAGTCCCTACGAAGCCGCCCGTGTACGTTCGCCGCGTGTAGGATCGTCGGCATCAAATCGACCATGCTGACACCCGAGTTCCAAACGAGGCCTTGGGGCAGCAGGTCGGGGCCGTGCATGATCAACGGAAGCCGCGCGGCATCGTCGTAAGCGATGCTCATGCCCTCGAGGGTTCCCGGCCGATCGATCCAGCTCCTGCCGTGCTCGGTGCCGATGATGATGAACGTTCGGTCGAGCACGTTGTTGCGCCGCAGCGCTTCGACCAACCGACCGACGTCGTAGTCGAGCGCTGTGACCGAGGCGTAGTACTCTTCGTGCTCGACGTTCTTGCCCCGGTAGGACTCGAAGAACTGCTTCGGAGGATCATGCGGGCGATGCGGCGGATAGTACGACTGATAGAGGAAGAAAGGCCGGTCCGCGTTCTGCTCGATGAACTCGATTCCTAAATCCGTATGGACATGCGGGCGGTACGGCGAATGATGAGCCTCGCCCACCCAGTGCCGCAACTGCGAGTTGAATGATTTCCACACGTCAAAGAAACCCGGGTTGCCCTCGCCGAGATGCCATTTACCGATGTGCGCCGTGCGGTAGCCTGCTGCGTTCAAGAAGTGAGGGAAGTTATCCCAGAGGTCAAAGCGCGGATCACCAAACGGGTCGGGTATGGCCTCGTGATAGACGTTGGTGGAACGGCTGCGGTCGTACGGATACGTATTCTTTCGCATGCCGTGCTTGTGCGGATATTCGCCGGTGATGATCGAAGCCCGACAGGGTCCGCAAAGTGCTTGTGGCGCGTAGCAGTTGTCGAAACGAACGCCGTTGGCGGCGAGTCGGTCAATATTCGGCGTGTGGACATCCTCTCGCCCGTAAGCGCCGATAGCATCGCGGCGACACTTGTCAAAGAGAATGAAAACAAAGTTGGGCTGAGTGCCGGCGGACTCGCTAGATGCCGCAGTCGATTGCGCCCGAACGGCACCGCTCGCCATGGTGGCGCCCAGGGTTCCCCGAAAGAGGTCGCGACGTGTCATGGTTCTGCTGAAGGTCTTGCTCGATCCGTTCAGACGGCTTGCCGCCGCGCCGTCCAGCGGGCCTTTCCGTATTCGCCGAGGCCCAGTTCTCCGCTAATCTCATCGCCTCGTACGAGCCCAGTAAAAAAGTAGCGCATGTCGGCGGCTTCGAACTTGCCCCGACTCTCAAACGTCACCCGGTCGCCATCCGCATGGCCATGAATTCTTCCTTGGGTAATGCGCCCGCGGTGTAGACCCTGGAGTTCGTTACCGCTCAATTCCAGGTACATCGTGTGGCGGCTTTTGCCCGCGACGAACTCGATATCGATCTCCCACTGCCCGCTAAGATCGTTTACCGGCGGCTTGTATTTTGGTTGGGGCAGGGGGCCCTTCGGCGCCTTCTTAAAGGCCTCGTGTAGACGTTCGGCGACGACTCGGTAGTCTCCGGCGTAGAGCGCCATCGGGCGGACGTCAAACGTATTGGTTTCCATGCTCGTCGGGTCAAGCTCCTTGGGGAATGCATGGCACATGATGCGTGGTTCACCGTTGAGCAGTTCTTCGCCGATCTCCCGGGCGACGACGCCAATCTGATTGGTGTCCCATTCGATCCGGAGCACGGGATAAAAACTGGCGCGCGGACTCTCGACGATCCACGCTTTCACACCGGAAACCTCAACGATGCGCTCCTTAATGTGTCGATACCATCCTCGAAACTGTTCCCACTCGGCTTTGACATCGCGGGTCGTGACGAGGGCTTCCACCGCCGCAAGCAAGCCGATGATTTCTTCTTTGGCGACCTTCATCGGGCGGGCGAACGTGTGATGAGGCGCGCTGGCAATAAACGCGGCGTCGATAAGGTCTTTGCGGCCAAGCAGAAGTCCGGCGGTCTGAGGCCCCTTCAGTGCCTTGCCGCCACTGTACGCGACCAAATCCGCTCCCGCCGCAAGATAGGGGTCGGGTTTCAAGGGCAGCTCTGACGCGGCGTCCACCAAAACCGGCACGCCGTGTTGATGGGCGGCCTTGGCAAGAGCTTCCAGAGGGATCTTGCTGTCAGCGTAATGGACCTCCTTGCCGGCGAAAACCATGAACGTCTGCGGCCCGAACGCTCCGTCGAGGTCCGCCGCAGTCTCGATGTTCATCATCTTGGCGCCGGTCATGCGAACTGCGTGATCGTAGATCGAGCGCGACCAGCGCGGCGTCACGACCTCGTCTTTGATGCCGTCGGTGTCGGGTACTTGCTGCAGCGTTTCGATGTCGCCTCCGGCCATGCACGCAAGCGTGGCGCAGGTGAGAGCCCCGGCGCACCCGGAGCTGACCATGGCGCCGGGTGCGTCGAGCAACTCGGCGATTCGCGGTCCCACAGCGGCCATCAACTCCTCGATATTGGCATGGTAGTAGGAAGAGTCGTGAACGGCGTCGATTACCTCCTGAAGTACGACTGCACCTCCATTTATCGTTCGGTCAGAAGTGCAGTTGATGAAAGGCTGAACGCTGAGACGCTCGTAAATGCCTGGACCGGGGCCACGCTTTGGTAGGCTTGCCGCCGCCCATGCCGTAGAGGTAAAAAACGTCGCCGCGCCAGCCACTGTGCCGGCCCGAAACACGTCACGTCTGCTCGGCGCGTGATCAGTCGTCCGAATCGTTTGCATGCTGGCCTCCCGCTGAAACGGCTGGGCTGATTGTAGCGCTTCACTGCTGGCACGTGTCGAACTTTGCCGTACGGAGGGAGTGAGCCCCGTTGCCGCGGAGGTTCTACATGTCGAAGGTCCTTTCGACGACACGATGTCGCTCGGTGTGGTGAAGGTGGGCACAACTAACACTGGAGGTGGCTTTGTCAAGTTAACGATGGTCGGCGACAATCGGCTTATGGAATCTCTGTATCGAGGTCACCGTTTTCCGCCGGAAATCATCAGCCACGCCGTTTGGCTATACCATCGGTTCACGCTGAGCCTTCGAGACGTCGAGGACCTTCTTGCCGAGCGTGGCATCAAGGTATCCTACGAAGCCATTCGATCCTGGTGCCACAAGTTTGGACCCGAATACTCCCGCACTCTGCGGCGGCGGCAAGGGCGTCTCGGCGACATCTGGCACGTGGACGAAATGTTCATCACGATCCGCGGTGAACGTCATTATCTTTGGAGAGCCGTGGATCAGGACGGGGATGTCCTCGACATCCTGGTCACCCGCCACCGAAACAAAAGGGCCGCTAAGCGCTTCTTCCGCAAGGTCTTGAAACAACAGGGGAGGCCACCGTGGCAACTCGTGACCGACAAGCTTCGAAGCTATCCGGCCGCCCACCGAGAGGTCTTTCCATCCGTCAACCATCGAACTGCCAAGTATGAAAACAACCGAGCTGAAGTTTCCCACCAACACACCAGAGAACAGGAACGCCAAATGCGTGGATTCAAATCAGGGCCACAGCTCCAACGATTTCTCCACGTCCACGGCGCGATTCAGAATCTGTTCCGAGTAGGACGTCATCAGCTCAAAGCGGTCCATCATCGACTCCTGAGAGAGCGGGCTTTTAGCGACTGGAAGACGGCGACTTGTGCTTGCTGAAAGAGGGAAATTCTGGACGCGCTTCGGGGCTAAACCGCCTCGGAATCGCTAACTTGACAATGCCCACCCGTTAGTTCAGTTCCGCAACCAGTGCAATACATATCTACGAACAATGTTGGGGCCTCGGGCCCCGAGCCCAACACCCGAATTAAGCCCTAATAGTGCTACAGGTTCCGCAACCAGTGCAATACATATCTACGAACAATGTTGGGGCCTCGGGCCCCGAGCCCAACACCCGAATTAAGCCCTAATAGTGCTACAGGGAAACCCTCATGCGAGAGACTTTCCGCACGTCGGGACTATTCCGCGATCGCGTACAGGTGCGAGCGCGTCATCACGTAGAGTGTCCCGTTTGCGACGACCGGTGTCGAGTAAATCGTGTTGCCAAAGCTGATCTCCGCCAGCACTTCCATCTCGCGTCCCGTCTTGACGATCGACAAGTCGCCATCCTCGTCGCCGATCATGACTCTGCCGTCGACTACGTAGGGAGATCCCCAAACCGCCGCCAGCATATCGTGTTCCCAAAGCAACTCGCCCGACGCGAGATCAAGCGCATGCAGAAAGCCTGAGAAGTTCGCGGCGTATACGACGCCGTCGTCGATCGCTACGGTCGAAATCGTCCGTCGAAAGGGATGATGCCAAACCACCGCAGTTTCGGTCATATCGCCAGACCCGCTACCGTCGATCGCCCACAGGTGTCCGACGCCTTCACCGTGCTCGGGGTCTTGCCCCACCGCGAAGTAAATGCGGCCTTCATTGACCACCGGCGTCGCGATGATGTTGTTGCGATCACCACGTCCCTGCTTCCATTCGGATTCCTTCGGGTTCGCATCAAACTTCCAAATCAACTCGCCACTTTCAGGAACGAAGCTGCGCAACCAGCCGTCTCCGCCCGCAAAAAGAACCTGCTTCTTTCCGCCAATGTCGCCGTATGCGGGTGACGACCACTGGCCATGCAAAATGTTGCGACCGGGCGAACGGTCTTCCCACAGAATTTCACCTGTCTTACGATTGATTGCCAAGAAGCTTGGGCTTCGCGGCGAAGGAATATTCACGTGGCTTTCGTCGACGCCGTTCGAAGTGTTCACGAACAAGATGTCGCCAACGATCAACGGTGAGGTAGCCGCCATGTTGTGTGGAAACACGCCCAGGTCGTCGTACATATTCAACGACCAAATGACGTCGCCGTCCATTTCCGAGGTATGCTCCTCTTCTTTGAACGGGCCGTCGTTTTCGCCATCCATGAAACCTTCAACATCGAGCGCCAGCACTTCGGCGCGATTCGAAACGTAGTAAACGACACCGTCAACCACCGCCGGGGAAGAGCAAACACCCTGCTCGGGCCAATCATTTACCCGCCCGGCCGCAAGCTTCGGATGCGTCATCTGCCACAGAAACTTTCCATCTTCCTCGTTGAACACCATCACTACTCCGCGGTCGCCGTCTTGCTTCGGATCGCGCAGGAATTCGTTGTTTGTGCCGACGAAAATCTTTCCGTCGGCGACGACCGGGTTGCCGTACGACTGCGAGCCGACCTCCGACACCCACTTTATGTTCGTCTTCGCTTTTACATCCCAAGTGCGCGCTATGCCTTTCTCACTTGAAACCATGTTGCGATCGCCGTCACCGCCCCACATCGGCCAGTCGGCACCGAAAAGCGGCACAGCAAGCGCGGCGGAGAGCGAAACAACGAGCAAACGTTTGTTGATCAACATATGGTTCTAGTCCCTTTGTCGCCAGGTTAGCCGCCGTTGGGCGTGACCTTCAGGTTGTCGTAGTAAATGTCAGCGGATGAGTAGCCGTAGATCCCAGGGCTGCCATGCGTGTGCCCGATCGGATCCGTCGCCTCGATCGTCCAAGCCTCGGGCTCAGGCTTGCCCTTCTCCCAAACTTTGCCGCGAACTGTCGTCGTGCCGTCCTCAGAGGGCTCGACGCGAAGCTTGATTTGGTACCAAACGTCGGGATCCCACTCAAAATCGATCTCTTTCGAAAAACGCTCCAATTCCGAGAGCCAAGTTCGAATCATCAGCGTCTGAGCGTTGCCCATTAGCGCCAACGTGTAGCGGTGCGAAACAATGCCGATGTCGGCCATCCGCCGCCGTGCCTCTTTCGACGTCACTTCGGCCTCGACATCGTAATTTTTCTGCCGCGTATCGCCAACGTAAACCGTCGTGCGCCAGCTACGCGGATTGCCTGAAGGCTTGTAGAGCATCTTCTCGCCGTCGACTTCCATTACCTGGAAGCGCCCACGCGCGGCCGACCACCCGTCAGGTACGCTCTTCGGTGCATAGCGCGAAAAGTCTTCAGTGAATCCGCCGTCAGGCCGCACCGCCACGCGCGCGATACCCTTCAACTCGCCGACCGTTGCGACGACATGGCCGGCCTGCGGAAACTCATCGCTCGCTTTGAACGATCCCGAACCACTCAAGTTGCCCTTGAGCGCTCCTTCGATTGACCATTGAGCCTCGCTCTCGCCGATCAGCCGGCCTTTGGCGTCAAAAATGCGCGCGGTGAACTGCGCCGTTTCCCCAGGCCGTAAATTGATCTCGGCCGGCGTCACCTGCACGAGCGCCGCCTTTGCTCCCGCGCGTGCTCTCGTTGGCGCGCTCAAAATTTCCGCTGTCGAACCTCCGACCGACCCATTCTTGCCAATGCAGTAAAGGTCGTTATTGGTGATGAAATACACTCGCCCACCGGCGATCGCGGGCGATCCGTTGATTTGCGTGGCGCTGCCGTCTGGGTTCTTGAACACGTCGAGATCGATCTTCTCCGGCGCCGATCGGCCGTTGAGTTTGAAGACATGAAATTTGCCGTCAACGTCAGAAACGTACAGTTTGCCGTCGCCGATAATCGGCGAAGCCTTCTGCGCGATTCCCAAATTCTTGAGCCACAGTTGGTTTCCAGTCTTGCCGTCAATAGCGACAAGGTTCGCCGAGTTGTCGACGTGGTAAACCACACCGTTGTACAGCGCGGGTGAGGCATAGCCACCAGTGAAACCGTCAATCATCCAGAGTTGCTTCGGCTTGCCGTCAGAAACCGTTGCGGCATCAAGCGCCACCAAGCGGCCCATTGCGGTACTTTTGTCAGAGTTTTCCTCGCTATGCGAGGCATACACAATATTGCCGTCAACGACCACCGAGGAATTGAGGCCGCGCTTCGACATCGGGAAGCCCCAGACTTTCTTGCCCGTGGCGACCTGCAGCGCGTAGACGCCGCCGTCGCCGTTGCCCGCGATCAATAGGCGTTCACCGCTCATTTCACGAACGATCGGAGCAGAATAAGTGGTGTCGAAAGGAGCATTCCCCGGCGTAGAAATCCAGACGGTTTCGCCACTCCTCTTATCGAGAGCGTAGAAACGATGGCGTGGGATGAAAGTCGATCCCCAGCCGGCTGACAGAAAACTAACAATCAGCAAATCGCCGTCGAGCACGCCGCTAACGGTGCGGCCGCCGAAGCCCGAGATGCGCCCGATCTCCTGGGTAGTCGCCCGCTCCCAAAGCACGTTCCCGACGGGGTCGAAAGCAATCACCATCCCCTCGACGCCATGCGCGAAAACATTGCCGGTCGACGGGTCGCCAACCAAACTCGCCCAACCGAGGCGGTGGTGCGGAATATCGGTCTGAAAGACGTTAAAACGGTACTCCCAAACCACGGCGCCGGTGTCCGCGTTCAGGCAAACAACGTGCTCCTGCCATTTCGTTGGGTCGTCGGGCTCAGCCAGCCGAATCAGGCAGACCCGGCCGTCTAAGACGATCGGCGTAGCGCGGCCTCCGTAAGGCGCTTTCCAGATCAAGTTCTCGCCGTCAGCCGACCACGTGCCCGGAAGCCCCCGCTCGCCCGAGACGCCGTCGGAATTGACGCCGCGCCAACTAGGCCAATCCGCGGCTTGAGCCGCCGGCATCGCCAACGCGATCGCGACCCAAAACGCGATAAAAGAATACTTCGACATTAGCCCGCATTTCTCACCACGTGGCGAGCGAAAGTGCGTGAGAGGTGCGTCAATACGAGGCGGGCGACGGTCGGCGCGCGGAGGCGTACTTGACCGTACGTCGAGCACGACGATCGAGCGCAACGAAGTAGTGGCCCACCTATTGCGTGCTTTCGCCGTCAGGTGGTGAGAAATGCGGGCTAGACGCATCATCATGAGAATACAAGCCTTCCAGGGTTGTCCATTCTATCAAAGGGCGTGTTCAGAGCTGCCGTAGTTACCGCCCCGAGAAGGCTTCTCTTGTTGACACTATTCTCGAACCCTACGCCCACAAGGCTACTCGCCACCCAGAATCCGACCCCTCAATCCACGCTGTGACCAAGGCCCGCCCTGTCCGCTAGCATGAAAGGCGTCGAATCCCCAGCGGAGATCACAAATGAGAGTTCACCATACGGGCGCACTAGCCTGCGTACTCGCAATCGTACTGACGGCCTGCAGCTCAGGTACCCCCGCCCCCCCACCCATCTTTCCCTACGCCCACGAAATTCACGACTTTGACAATGGCCTGCGCCTGGTCACAGTCGATTCCGGCTACCCCAATATCGTTTCGCTCTACGTCGTAGTCAACGTCGGCTCGCGCAACGAAGTTGAACCAGGCCGTTCCGGCTTTGCCCACCTCTTCGAACACGTGATGTTTCGCGGCACCGAGAAAAATCCGCCCGAGGCGTGGCAAGCCGTGATGGAAGCAGCAGGTGCGTCCACCAACGCCTACACCTCAGACGACCGCACCGTCTATCACGCCACATTTTCCAAAGAAGACTTAGAGAACATACTTGACCTTGAAGCCGACCGCTTCCAAAACCTCAGCTACTCCGAAGAAGCATTCAAGACCGAAACCCGCGCGGTTCTTAGCGAGTACAACAAGAACTTTTCGAACCCGTTCCGCAAGCTAGACGAAGGCATGCGCAACGCCATCTTCAGCAACCACCCCTACAAGCACACCACGATGGGCTTTGTCGAAGACGTCGAAAACATGCCATCAATGTACGACTACGGTTTGCAGTTCTTCGACCGTTACTACCGCCCCGAATACACGACGGTCACGGTAGTTGGCGACGCCGACTTCGATGCCACCCGAGCGATGGTCGAGAAATACTGGGGCGGCTGGAAGCGCGGCAGCTACGAAGCCGCCATCCCTGCCGAACCGCCGCAAGCGGAATCAAAACGAGTCGATCTCAAGTTCCAAGCGCCGACGCTGCCGTTCCTAGCGGTCTCCTTCCAAGGGCCGGCCTACGACGACGAGCTGATCGACTCCGCCGTGATGGACCTGATCTCTTTCCACTCCTTCGGCGATAATTCCGACCTCTACAAGAAGTTGGTCATCGAAGAGCAAAAGGTCGATGCCGTCATACCCAGCTACCCCGACCACCGAGACCCTTACCCCTTTTCGGTAATTGCCCGCGTGAAGGACGAAGCCGACGTCGCCTACGTCGAACAGCAGATCTTAGAAACCTTCGAGCGTGTCAAGAATGAGCCGATCCCAACCGAAGAGCTCGACGCGGTCAAGTCGCACCTGCGCTACCAGTTCGCGCTAGGCATGAACAGCACGGAAGCCATCGCCCAAACGCTAGCCCACTACCTCAGCCTGCGGCGCACTCCGGAAACCATCAACAAGCGCTACAAACTTTACGCCGGCGTCAGCGCCGAAGACGTCCAAGCGGTCGCCCAAAAATACTTTGTCGAAACGGCCCGAACCGTTTCAGTACTCACCTATCAGTCCGGCGACAAAGGCAACGGCGATGACTAACAAAAACCTGATGAGACTGATGCGCCTCGCCACACTCGCCGCCTTCGCCTTCACGGCCCTAGCCGCCGAACCCGAGCTGCTACTAAAACCAACCAAATCTCCACTGGTGACCTTCCGCATCGTCTTTCGCAGCGGTGCTGCCTTCGACTCGCCGGGCAAACAGGGCGCGGCCGCCCTAACCGCGGCCATGTTAAGTGGCGGCGGCAGCCAAAAAATGAGCTACGACGAGATCGTCGACGCATTCTTCCCCATGGCAGCGGCCCTCTCAGCCCAAGTCGACAAAGAGATGACCGTCTTCGAGGGAACAACGCACGCCGAAAATCTCGACGCCTACTACGAAATCCTGCGCCAGATGCTACTCGAACCAGGTTGGCGCGAGGACGACTTCACGCGTCTCAAAGACGAAGCGCTCAACTTCCTGCGAATCCAACTCCGCTCCAACAACGAAGAGGAACTAGGCAAAGAATACCTGTACCTGAAGATCTACCAAGGCCACCCCTACGGTCACCAAACTTCAGGAACAATCTCATCCGTTGAAGCGATGACCCTAGACGACCTCAAAGCCTTCTACGAAGCCAACTACTGGCGAAGCAAACTAACGATCGGCCTAGCGGGCGGTTACCCCGAAAGTTTCCCCGAGCGCGTCAAAAAGGACTTCGAAGTCCTACCCGACCCTGTCTCTGAGGAAACCGTCCTCCCGCAACCTAGCCCGGCAAAAAAGTTAAGAGTCCACATCATTGAAAAGGACACTCGCTCCACTCTCATCTCGCTGGGTTTCCCGATCGAAGTCACCCGCGACCATCCCGACTGGCCGGCGCTCAAACTCGTGCAGAGCTACCTTGGCCAACACCGCTCAAGTAAAAGCCGCCTCTACCAACGCATCCGCGAAATCCGCGGCATGAACTACGGCGACTACGCCTACATCGAATATTTTCCGCGCGGAATGTTCCTAACCCAGCCCGAGCCGAATCTCGCGCGGCGACAGCAAATCTTTCAAATTTGGATTCGCCCCGTGGTCCCAGAAAACGGCCTGTTCGCGCTCAAAATCGCCATGCACGAACTCGACAAACTGGTGAGCGAAGGAATTCCCGAAGGGGACTTTTCAGCGACGCGGGAATTCCTTAGCAAGTACGTCAATCTGTTAACGCAGACGCAATCAAACGAACTTGGCTACGCCCTCGACGCCGCCCACTACCGCCTACCCGAATTCAACGGTTGGATCAAAGACCAGATCAGGGGCCTCTCAATTGATGCAGTCAATCGAGCAATCAAGAAACATCTGAGAGCCACCGACCTAGACATCGTCATCATCACCAAAGATGCCCAGGGCATGCGCCGAGCCCTTCAAACGGGCGCCCGGGCCACACCGCTTTACGCAACGCCGCCGGCCGACGACATCCTGGCCGAAGACAAAATCATCGTCGACTACAAACTCGATATCGGCTCAATCGAAATCGTCCCCGCCGAAACAATCTTCGAAAAGTAGTCCGAGCCCAAAGATGAGTCAGCGCCCGACCATCATGCTAGTCGTCCCGTGGCTTGAGATCGGCGGCGCCGACGCGATCGGGTTCCAAATCATCGTGGCCCTCCGTGACGAATTCGATTTCGGCGTCGTTACGACCTTACCTGGCGATCACCCTCTAGAGGAGCAGGTCGCTCGCCAAGCAGTTTGGGTCGAACACGCCGCCCGCCAGACCAGCGAGCCGACTCCGGCCTTCTTGAAATCGTTAGCCGAGCAGCACAGTGTTCGAGGTGTCTTAGTCAACTGGTGCGCCGCCGGCTACGAAGCCCTCCCGGAACTCAAATCGATTGCCAACATCTGGACCGCCGACATCGTCCACAACACAGCGCCCGAGGCCTGGATCCGGCACTCAATTCTCTTTGATCCGTTCATCGACCGGCACTTCGCGGTTGGCCCAGCGCAGGCCGATGAACTCATCAAATCCGCATCGATCGATCCGAACAAGGTCACTCTTGCCCACAACGGAGTTGACGTCGAATCTCGCTTCAACCCCGAAACTTACGCGCACGAACTGCCCGAACTGCGCCGCGAATTCGCCGTCGCCGAAGACGAAACCCTACTCACATTCATAGGCAGACTTTCTCCCGAAAAAGACTGCCCTCTTTTCGTAAGGGCCGTGTTAGAGATCATCCGCCGCGACCCCGGCCGCAAGATCCGGGCACTAATAGCCGGAGACGGCCCCGACAGAGACACGGTGGAAAAGGAAATTACCGAACGGCATCTGACCAATCACTGCCGGGTCCTAGGCCTGACCGACCGCATTCCCCAATTACTAGCTGTATCCGACCACCTGCTCCTGACCTCCGAAACTGAAGGCAGCCCGCTAGTGTTACTAGAAGCAATGTCGATGGGAGTGGTCCCGATAGCAACCGATGTCGGCACGGTAGCCGACGTCATCTCCGACGGCAGAAACGGCAAATTGACTGGCGGCAGAACACCCGATGCCTTCGCCGACGCCTTCACCCAAATTCCGGCAGACCGCGCGGACTTATCAAGCAACGCCCGCCGCACAGTAGTCAATCGTTTCAACCAGAACCAGATGATTGAAGCATACGCTGCAACTCTTCGATCCGCGTTGCCGTAAAATCACCACAGCGCAAACACAAAGATATCGTGGAGCAACAGAATTATTGAGGCTTCGAAGTGCGCGTAGGACTGTGCGCGAAGCCGCAAAAACTGAACCCCGGTAGGGGTGGCCTTTGCATTAGCCTAGGGTGCAACCCTAGGATTCAAAGTCGACGTCGCGCAGGGATTTCCCGCTGCCCCGGCTCCGTAAGATACCCCGGCCACCCGAACCTCCGTCCGCGCAACCAAGCGCTCCCACAACCCCTCTGGATTCTCGTCAAACACCGCGGCCGAATCCGCCGCCAACACGTGCCAGGCCCCCTCGTCAAGCTCGGCATTCAATTGCCCAGGCCCCCAGCCGGCATACCCGGCAAAAACACGAAAGACAGCGTCCCCTTCGGCTGTGCGCGAAGCCGCAAAAACTGAACCCCGGTAGGGGTGGCCTTTGCATTAGCCTAGGGTGCAACCCTAGGATTCAAAGTCGACGTCGCGCAGGGATTTCCCGCTGCCCCGGCTCCGTAAGATACCCCGGCCACCCGAACCTCCGTCCGCGCAACCAAGCGCTCCCACAATCCATCTGGATTCTCGTCAAACACCGCGGCCGAATCCGCCGCCAGCACGTGCCAGGCCCCCTCGTCGAGCTCGGCATCCAATTGCCCAGGGCCCCAGCCCGCATACCCGGCAAAAACACGAAACACAGCGTCCCCTTCGGTCGCCTGCTGCGCGACTAGATCGAGACTATTCCCAAAATAAACCTCGTCAATCACCGGCGTCGCATCGGCTGGGGCCGTGGCCGATCGCACGAGCAGAAAAATTTTGTAAGTCTCGACGGGGCCCCCAACGTAAACCCGATCACCCCTCTCAGCCAGTCCCGAAACATCCGGTAGCAGCTTGTCCGCCCGGACCGGAGTCTCGCGGTTGACCACCAGGCCCATCGCCCCGCTCTCGTCGTAGCGGATCAGCAGAACAACCGACTCAGCAAAATTCGATCCTGCCAAGCTGCGGTCCGCCACCAAAAACTTACCCTTGTCCAAGCTCTCCGCATCAGCCGGGCCTGCGGCAAGCAAACCCGCCGCCAGCAAGAAGACCATCTGCAAAAGGCCAAACCGCATCGCCGCTAGTACTCTAGCAACGTCGAGAATTCCGAGGTATGATCGATGATCTTCGCCCGCCCGGAGCACTCGACATGAGCCAGCAATCCGACCAGCCGAACCACGGACGCTTGCCCGATTTCATCATCATCGGAGCCCAGCGCTGCGGAACCTCCTCGCTCTATTCCTACCTCATCCAACACCCGCAAATCGCCCCGGCAAATCGAAAAGAGCTTCACTACTTCGATCTCAACTACCGCGCGGGCGACGATTGGTATCGAGCCCAATTCCCCAGTGCTGCGGTTGGCAACGCCCAGACTCTCACCGGCGAAGGCAGCCCGTACTACCTCTTCCACCCTTTAGCGGCCGAGCGCTGTGCAAGAGTAGTGCCCGACGCCAAGCTCATCGTCATGGTGCGCGACCCGGTCAAGCGCGCCTATTCCCACTATCACCACGAAGTCCGCAAAGGCCGCGAACCGCTCTCGTTCGAAGAGGCAATCGACCGCGAACCCGGGCGCCTAGCCGGCGAGCGAGCAAAGCTCATCTCCGACCCAACTTACAGTAGCCGCCCACACCAGTCGTACTCCTACCTATCCCGCGGTCTCTACACCGACCAGCTCGAAATTTGGCGAAAGCACTATCAGCCAAACCAGATCCTGCCCATATCAAGCGATCGTATGTTCAAAAACCCCGCCATGGAACACACAAGAGTCCTGGAGTTCCTAGGAATCGATCCCATTCAACTGCCCGAATATCGCCAACGCAATGCCGGCCACTACGGCCCCATGTCAAAGCAAACCCGCGAGCGCCTCAACGAGCACTTCGAGCCAAGTTGGCGCCAGATGCAAGCCCTGTTAGAGCAATTTCAAGATTGACGGAAACTCGTTCCGCGACACTCCCCTCCGAGGGGCTCGGCGATCGAAAATTCAGAACTTGTGGCGCGCGCCTCCGGTCGAGGTTCGTGTCGGCGTTCTTACTCAACCTCACAATAGCCTGCCATCCCCAGTCCGGCGTCAGCGACTACTCCAACATTTCGCCAGACCAGTCCAGCGGCGGGCACTCCTCGTTCGTCAGATCACCAGGACAATTCCGTGTCGGCCCTTCGCGGTGGCCGTTAACGTTCAACATCGACCCCGCGTGCAGGTTCATCCGTAGGGCTTGACCCGCGGTAAATCGGCTCCTCCCGCTATTGCCGCGTGACATCACATTCGCCGATCCAAACCGATCGAAACTGGGCAGATCATTTGGGTGTCCGTGGTAGCTCTCCGAGCAGCCACCCGCACGGCATCCGTCGTCGTTGAGGCCAAACGCATGACCAATCTCGTGCGCCAAAGTGTCATCCATTTCGTGCTGACCGATGAAGATGACGTTGCGGTCGTTTCTGCAATTTAAGCCGTGCGCGTTTATCACCTCGTCGGCGACGAAATAAACATTGAGTTCGCCCGCAACGAAAACGTCGTCTGGAAGGGGCAGAAGATCGCAGTCCCCGCGAATCTCATACCGCGCGGGGACCGGTCGAATCTTAGCCGAGCGGATAAACTCAACACCCACCCCGCTGTCGTTAAACAGCATGTCCGCGACGGCCACTGAATCTTGCGCATGCGGGGCCGAGTTTGGCCGAGCCAGCCAGACGTTTAGCGGGACTTGCGTTCTGCCCTCGAGATGCAACGCGTGCTTGTCTAGCGCGCCTTCGGCCGCGATCGGATCACCCGTAGGGTTGTTCTCGACCGCAACCGCGACTGAGAACGCTAACCCAACGAGCGTGCAGTAGAGAAGATTCGACGGCATTGCGAAACGTCCCAGCCGGCGCGCCGCCGGCCCATCAGCATTCAAGATGGAAGTCGGTATCTAGGGCCGAGTCTTGATGGCCGAGAGTGGGCCCTCCTTCGGTCAAACGGTAGTCGAATAGAACCAGCTTCGCGAATTCCTTCTCCTCATCGCAGAAGCCACACCTGCTCCCATCGGGGCGTTTTTGAAGACCGATCGTCGGCCGTACTACGAAGGTCCGCGGTTGGTTCTTTTCCAGCGGGAATCCCGCGGCGTCGGGTGGATTCTGAAACACATCAGCCATCGGGGTCGACCCCTCACGCGGCGTGACGAAAATTCTCTCGGGAACGCTATCCGCCGAGAGCGTCATTTGGATCGGCGCCGCGCCGGCACCATCGTTTTTGCAGACGCGGGCGGTGCCGTCGACGAGTTCGTAGAAAGTGTCGTCGTTATCCTGAAAAACCTTAACCACGAGTTGCGGACGCTGACCCACCGGATCGGCGCATGCTCCGGGACCGCTTTTTGACGGCCCATTTCCGCACTGAGCCCCAGCCAGGCCCATCGCGGCAATGGCGAAAGCCGCCGATTTGCCGAACTCTCTGCGGGTTTCGTGAGTTGGGTTTGATTTTTCAGACCGGCTGAGCGAAGTGTTGCTTCGCAATCCGCCATCACCTTGATTTTTCGTCATATCGTCTTCCATTTCTCCTCCTAGGGTTGAATCAATGTACCGTCCCGGTGCCATACGCGGCGCAACATGGGCCGTTCTCGAAGGCTGTTAGTCATCTCCTCCGACAATATCGCTGTATCGGGAGTCGCGTCGCAGCGGCTCAAACCAGCTACTAGTTTCAAGTTGTTTCTTAAGGTCGGCCCTGTCGTATCCAGCTTGCAACGCCGACGCAAGCCAGTCGAACGCCTCGTCGATGTGCCCCAGTCGCGAGAGAGTGGCAGCGTTTCGAAACATTGCGCGAGCGCCGGCGGCCTCCCCCAGGCCCAGGGCCTTCTCCAGCCAATTCCCGGCTTGATCGCTCTGCCCGCCACCTGCTCGATAGTGCGCAATCAAGCTGTATAAGTCGATGCGCTTGTCGTTGAGTTGCAGCGCCTCCTCGGCAAGGGCCGCCGCTTTCCGGTAGCTGTCGCCGGCCCGTTGGTCGCTCAAATAGTCGAACGCCGCCGACAACTCACCTCGTAGCGCGTAGTCGCTCCCTTTCAACTCCACTGCCCGGCCATAGTGCCGCGCCGCTTCCGCATACTCGCCTCGGTCAAGGGCGATCTTTGCCAGGCCGGCGAGTGCCTCGGAACGGGGCTCAATTTGGATTGCCTGTTCGAACCTCGCGATGGCCTCTTCCAGCCGACCGCTCCGTGCGAGCGCGGTGCCTAGATTTTGATGAGCCTGCGCACTATCGGGTGTGAGATCGAGGTATCGCTCGAAGGCCTCGATCGCCGCGGCGTGATTTTGCTCCCGGAAGTGGAATCTCCCCGCTTGCTGGTACATCCTCCAATCGGCCGGCCGGCGTCGAATTGCTTGGTCGTAGGTCGCCAGCGCCTCATCTCTCTTGCCTGTTTCTGCGTAAACCTTTGCCAGGCCCAGCAGCGCTTCGGCGTTTTTTTCTTCAAGCTCCAAAGCTTGCTGGAAATTTTCTAAAGCCTCCTCGTGATTGCCGGTCGCGAAGTTGACGTTGCCCAGTCCAATCTGAATTTCCGGTAGTTGATCATTCAGCGCTTCGGCGGTCTCACAGCTCTCGGCAGCTTCTTCCAGAAGCGTGCGGTCGCTTCGCCGCTCAAACATCCGGAAATTCGCTTCACAGAGTCCCGCATGCGCTAACGCAAACCCCTCGTCCTCTTCAATCGCCCGCCGAAACTGCAAAATCGCCCGGTCAATACTCTGAGTGTCATTGCTTCGAGCCAGATACCCGACTCCGGTCTGATAAAACTGGTCCGCGCCCAGTACGGCCTGACTCGCTGCTGATTCTGAGTCCAGCTGCTCCGGCTGGATCCGCAAGTTCATCAGGTTTGCCAAGCTTCTTGCCGCCGCGTCCTGTAGACCAAGCGTGTTGCTGCGCGACCCCCGCACCTCGACGCTGCCCACCTGATGACCCTCGGTCGCATTCACGAGCGCCAGCGTCAAACGCAGCACATCCCCTTGCGCTTGCAAGTCTCCGGCAACCGCGTAGTTTGCGCCGAGCTTATGCGCCGCGTCCTCAGCGTCTCTGACCTCGCGTTGGATCACGGGACCTTGTTGCATGGATCATCCCGAAGAATATCTTACTCATTGGTTTTTCAACGCTGGGGGTAGTCCAAATGCCACATAAGTTCACCGCAGCGCGCCGGCACAAGTTTGATAAGGTGCAGTACCGGGTGATCAACTGGGCGGAATATAACGAGAGCTTGCGCCAACGGGGTGACCTCACGATTTGGGTCAGTGAGGAGGCTCAAAGTGTGTGGAGCGCGCCGCGCCGCACGTCACGGGGTGGTCAGCGCAGATACTCGGATTTGGCGATCGAGACATGCCTGATGCTGCGCACGGCATACCATCTTGGACTGCGTCAGACACAGGGGCTTATGGGTTCCATCGGCACGCTCATGGGGTTGGATATACGGGTACCGGATTACTCCACGCTGTCGCGGCGCGCAAACGGGGTGAGCATCGCTCAGGTGATGAGGCAAGCAGGATCTGTGCCTATCCATCTGCTGGTCGACAGTACTGGCCTCAAGATCTTCGGCGAGGGCGAATGGCTAGCGCAGAAGCATAACACCAAGGGAATACGCCGCCGCTGGCGCAAGCTCCACCTCGGACTGGACCTCGCCAGCGGGGCGATTGTTTGCGCCGCTCTGACTCACGATAACGTTGGAGACAGCACAGCCTTACCCAGCCTCCTGGATCAGCTGGATGCCCCGGTCACGGGCTTTCTGGCTGACGGCGCCTACGATGGAGCGTCCACACGAAATCTGCTGAGGCAGCGGTATGGGGAGACCCTGGATGTGGTCATACCGCCGCCAAAGGACGCAGTGATCCGCCTGCAATCGGCGCGTGATGCGACCGTTCGGGATCGCCATATTGCCCAAATCCGCAGCAACGGCCGCATGGCCTGGCAGACGGCAACAGGGTACAACCAGCGCAGCCGAATAGAAACGCAGATGGGCCGTTGGAAGAGCGTCATCGGCCCCAAACTCAAATTCCGCAGCTTCTCCAGGCAGATCACGGAGATCCAACTCGGCCGAAAAGTCCTGAACACAATGACCGCGCTCGGACGGCCTGTGTTCGAACGCATCGCCTGACGCTACGGCTTGGGAAAGGGAGAATTCCGTTTCCATCCCTATCCGTGCAACAAGGCTCCTTCGCTAGCGAGTCCAGCGCGTCGTTGAGCGCCACCAGTTCGGCGGCCGGAACTGTAGCGACGACACGCTCATCGATGTAAGTCACAACAGTAATACCGCCGCCGCGCTTTTGAGCAAGATGTTTGCGGGCGTGGTCGATCAGAATTTCGCGCATTTTGCGAGCCGCGACCCGAAAAAAGTGCGATCGATGCTGCCAATCGATCCGATCAAGCCCCATCAGGCGCAAGACGGCCTCGTTGACCAGTTCTGTCGGCTGAATTGAATGCCCGCGCCGTTCATTCCTCAAGTACGAGCCGGCAAGTCTTCGCAACTCGTAACTGACGAGTTCGATGAGCTGATCGCCAGCCTCACTATCGCCGTCCTTGAAGCGCTTGAGCAAGACCGTAACGTCACCCGGGGGCTGAGCACGTACCGTCGGCATTTCAGTCTGTCCTCAAAATCATAGCGCGGCAAATCGTCGCCCGATTGGCAAACCGCCGCGGATGCGGCTACCCTGTTGAATCCTCCTGCGCGAACCCAACGAAATGTCCAGCGTAAAAATCATCTACATTGCGGGATGCTGGCGCAGCGGCAGTACCTTGTTTGGTGATGCCCTGGGCTCGATCTCCGGATACTGCCATATCGGGGAACTCCATCACGTCTGGGGCCGAGGTCTGACCAAGAACTGGCTATGCGGTTGTGGCCAACCGTTCCGCCAATGTCCATTCTGGAGACACGTCGCCAAGGTTGTCGACTGGGAAACTTCCGCGACGTCCCCCGAGCAGCTCGAGCACGACCGGCGCGCGTTGTGGAGCGAGAAGCGTTCACTCGAAGATATCGAGACGCTGTCCCTCCGATATCCGCAATATGTGGCCGAAACCCGCCAACTCGTCGATCGCGCAATCAATACCAGCGGCTGCCGATTTCTAATCGATTCATCGAAAACATTCCGGCAAGCGTGCGTGCATCTAGCAGCCGGAAATGTCGAGTTCTTTGTTGTCCATTTAGTAAGAGATTCCCGCGCCACGGTGTACTCACTCACTCACCGTATAAAGGAGCGCGCGGACGATCCGGGTGGTTCGTCGATGCTCGAGGCAACCCCACAGCAGGCGATCCGGCTATGGGCTCGATCCAATGTAGAATCTGAGGCGCTCGGGGGCCTAAATCCGTCGAACTATCTCCTTATTCGCTACGAAGATTTTGCGTCTGATCCGCGTTTAGCGCTGGCAAAGGTGCTCGACCTCGTGAACGACCACCGCGCTCCAGAGACCCTTCCGATCGAGGGGCGCAAAACGCTCAGACTCGCAACCACCCACACAATCTCCGGAAACCCAGGCCGTATCCGCGCCGACAACCGCGTGGAGGTCCGCGAGGACACAGAATGGAAAACCGCGATCCCAGTCACGCTCGACTCGCTGGTCACCGAGAGAACCGCCGAGCTTCTCCACCGCTACGGATATACCGTACCCCAAACCCCCGAAAACCTAGAAACAGGGGTGTAATCTCGCGCAGACCCGGCGCGCGCTTTGGAGTGCGGTCGGTCGGTGAGCCGAGAAACGGCAGTTAGAAACGAGAAGTGTAACTGCGACGCCCTACAAGTGGGGTCATGGTCGGATCGAAGGCGTTGGCGAGCAATCACCCTGGAGGCGAAGACGAGCAGGCGGGTCTCCAAAGGTCGGTGGGGGCAGTCGATGCCTTCGACGGCAAGGTTGGGTCGCTTTGGGACGGGGAGGAGGCAGTCACCACCTTCGGGCAGATGCCGTATTTTGTCGAGCTTCTCAAGACCTCGGACTGTTCGACGCCTGGGTGGACGACTGCCCGCTCAGCTACAGCAGTCCGAACGCGCCCGCCAAACGCGAAGCGGCAAGCATCTGGCACCAAGCAACCGCTGCGGCTTTCGCTAGGGCTCTGCGAAGCGGTCGAGGGTGGCGTGTTGTACGAATACGTGGTGCTGGTGACGTCGCTGGATGAGGAACTGCACGGGGTTGCGTAGTTGTACCGCGACCGCCGGGACGCGGAGAACAACTTTGGCGAGTTGAAGAATCAGTGGGACTGGACGGGATTTGCGACGCGTGATTTGAAGCGCAGCTGAGTGATGACGGAAGTGATTGGGTTGGTCTACAACTGGTGGGGGTTGTGCGCGCGCTTGGCGGCAGGCCGCAGGGGGGAACCGATCACGACGCGACCGTTGCTGCTACACGGCATCGCGCGGAGCAGTTGGCCTTGATCACTCACTGGCGACTGATCCTCAGCCGCATCTTCCACAATTTCCTCCACGGTAGGGTCGTCGCAACTAAGCCGCAACTCGTCGATTACCTCACCTAATTGCCTCTTTTGGGATGAGAAAGTTTTGGGTGAGAGGGTTGAGGAAGGCGAACGGAATTGTTGTGCGCGATGTTGGCGTACAACGGCAGGGTGTGGATCCGGTTGGTGTGGAATCGCGAGGGCGAGTGCGAACTTATGCCCGCGAAGGCGGTCTAGAGGCCGGCTGAGAAGGTTATTTCACGGCCCCTGAGGGTTGCGAGAGCACGGCGACTAAAAGTGGAAACAGGCGTCAACACAAGCCGCGCCAGCGAGTGCTCGCGCCCGATGGCGTTATCCGGCCAGAACCGGCCAAATCCGGCCAATTCAGCAAGCGGCACGCCGGCAGAGTGTGGTCGGCTTCGCCGACGAGCTCCGCCCGGATGGGTCTTGAGGAGTATGTCCGCATCACAACTTCTTCGATCTGATCCGCCCAGGGCCTTCGGTTCGAGGTGTTTAAAAAACGACTTAAGAAAAAGAAAATAAGGGAAGGAGACAACTCTGCCCCGAGCCGGGGCAAACTCTCCTCTTTTCCAATTGAAAGATGAGCCTGAAGGAGAGAGGCGAAGTAGCTGCGGGTGGAGGGGATTATAACCTGAGTTGAGGTCGGTGGCGGCAGCTTTCTATGGCTTCGTGGGGCGGGGCAAGGGGGATTGCATAAGGGGGAAGGGGCGGCAGACCCAATCCCCCTTTGCACGCATCCCAGACGAGACTCCATGGCCGTCTTCGGACCTGGGCCTGGGGTGGCATCTCGCTCTCAGTTGCGGCTCTTGTCTATTGCGCGCGCCAGCGGATCGCCAGCTCTTTGCAGACGCGTTGTAATTCGTTCCGCCGAGCATCAAGCTGTTCGGCGAACCGTCTTGTCCAATACAAGATGAGCCTGAAGGGGAGGGCGATTCCAATACAAGATGAGCCTGACGGGGATCCGTTGGGTGGTCAGGAACAGAGCAGCTGCGGGCGATGGGAGTCGCCGTGCAGCAAGCCGAATCGCTGAGTCTGGAGCAGATCGAGTGTTTTCTCGACGGGTGCCAATCCGTCGCCTTCGAGGGCGGCAATCGAAGCGACAAATATGCGCTCGTCGAAAGCGTCTTGAAGCGGCATCACTATGCCGACCAGAAGCGCTCCGTCAAGGGTCTCCTGCGGCGTTATCTCGCTAAGCTCACGGGCTTAAGCCGCGCGCAACTCACCCGCCTGATCGGACAGTTCTTGCACACGCGTTGCGTCCGTCCGAGGGCCTATCGGCGGCGCCGTTTTCCCAGCAAGTACACACGCGCCGACAGCGTCTTACTGGCGCACGTCGATCGAGTTCATCAGCGCCTCTCGGGGCCGGCCACCCGCCGCATTCTCCAACGCGAGTTCCAGATCTACGGCCGCAAAGAGTTTCGACGCCTGGCCGAATTGTCCGTGGGCCAGCTGTACAACTTGCGAAAAAGAGCCGTCTACCAACGTCACAGTTTGCATCTCGACAAGACCCGTCCCACGCCCGTTGCGATCGGCGAACGCCGCCAACCCGAGCCGCGAGGACGTCCGGGCTACCTGCGCATCGACACCGTGCACTCGCCCGAACAGGAAGGCGAAAAAGGCGCCTACAGCATCAATGTGGTCGACGAAGTGACGCAGTGGCAGGCCGTCGGCTGCGTCCAACGCATCAACGAAAATCACCTCATTCCCTTGCTGGAAGGCCTTTTGGAACAATTTCCATTTATCGTTCGCGGCTTTCACTCCGACAATGGCAGCGAATTCGTCAACCATCAAACCGCTAAACTGCTCGAGAAGTTGCGAATTGAATTTACGAAGTCTCGCGCGCGCCGTTCGAACGACAATGCCTTGGTCGAAACCAAGAACGGCGCGGTGGTGCGCAAGTGGATGGGCTACCAGTTTTTGCCCTCGGAAGCGACGCAGGCGATCGACACCTTCTACCGCCAGTGGCTCAACCCGTACTTGAATTTTCATCGCCCATGCGCTTTCGCCAGCGAGCGCCGAGACCGCCGCGGCAAGTTGCGCAAGGTGTACGCCGAGTGGAGCACGCCGTGGGAAAAGCTGCTCAGCCTGCCCGCCGAGCAGCGCGGCCTGCGCGCGGATCGCTCGCTCAAGAAGCTCCAAGCGCGAGCGGACACTTGTTCCGACACCGAGTTTGCCGAGCAACTCGACGCTCAGCGCAACGAACTGCAACGCGTCTGCAAAGACCTCGCGATCTACTGGCGCACGCGCTAGACAACGCCCCGACCCGAGGCGTTGTCGGCTCCTCCGGCCCACGTCCGAAGACGGCCGTGGGGTCTCGCCTGGGATGGCTGCAAAGGGGGATTGGGGCTTGCCGCCCCTTCCCCCTTATGCAATCCCCCTCACCCCGCCCTACGGGCCCCACAACGGGCTTCAACCTCAAGCCCCAATCCGAGCTATAATCCCTCCTGCCCACAGCTACCTTCGCCTGCCTCCTGCAGGCTCATCTTTCGATTGGAAAAGAGGGAACTGCGTATCCGAGTGCGCATCTGCTTGCGCCTGGAGTGCGTCGATCGTTTGGTCGCCGCGTAAGCCACGCACTTTCTCGGGCAGGCTGAGCAGCTTTTCCCACGGCGTGCTCCACTCGGCGTACACCTTGCGCAACTTGCCGCGGCGATCGCGCCGCTAGGTGGCGAAGGCGCACGGGCGATGAAAGTTCAAGTACGGATTCAGCCACTCGCGGTAGAATTCATCGATCGCACGCGTCGCGTCCGAGGGCAAAAACTGGTATCCCATCCACTTGCGCACGACCGCGCCGTTCTTGGTTTCGACCAAGGCATTGTCGTTCGAACGGCGCGCGCGAGATGCGCGTGAATTCTACTCGCAACTTATCGAGCAATTTGGCGGTTTGATGGTTGATGTATTCGCTGCCATTGTCGGAATGAAAGCCACGCACGTTAAATGGAAATTGCGCGAAAAGTCCTTCCAGCAAGGGGATCAAGTAGTTTTGATTGATGTGTTCGACACAACCGACTCGCCTGCCATTGCGTCACTTCGTCGACCACGTTGATGCTGTAGGCGCCTTTTTCCCCTTCCTGTTCGGGCGAGTGCACGGTGTCGATACGCAGGTAGCCCGGACGTCCTCGCGGCTCGGGTTGGCGGCGTTCGCCGATCGCCACGGGTGTCGGTCGAGTCTTGTCGAGATGCAAACTGTGTCGCCGGTAGACGGCGCGTTTGCGCAAGTTGTAGAGGTGTCCCACCGACAGTTCGGCAAGGCGTTCGAACTCCTTGCGGTTGTAGATTTGGAACTCGCGCTGGAGAATGCGACGCGTCGCCGGCCCGGAGAGACGTTGCTGTACTTGGTCGACATGCGCCAGGAGAACGATGTCGGCGCGGCTGTACTTGGTGGGGAAGCGGCGCCTTCGATAGGCTGTCGGCCGAACGCACTTTTCGCGCAAAAACTGCCCGATGAGGCGAGTCAATTGGGCGCGGCTTAAGCCGGTTAGCTTGCTCAGGAAGCGTCTCAACAATCCTTTAACCGAGCGCTTCTGGTCGGCATAATGATGCCTCTTCAGGACGCCTTCGACGAGCGCGTATTTATCCGCTCGACTTCCGGCCTGGAACTCGACGGACCCACACCCGTCGAGAAAACTCTCGATCTCATCGAGACTCAGTGATTCGGCTTGCTGCACGGCGACTCCCATCGCCCGCAGTTTGCCGGTTCCTAATCGACCTTGCCCAAATTACCTCCAGGCTCATCTTGTATTGGACAAGACGCCACCCCGGACGTGCGGTCCGACCCGATACAATAGTTAAAGACGCCGAATGTCCCAGTGGAGAGGTGGCCGAGTGGCTGAAGGCGCACGCTTGGAAAGCGTGTTTAGGGGTAACTCTAACGAGGGTTCGAATCCCCCCCTCTCCGCCATATCAATAACCTACGTCTTGATGCCATACCATTGCCGTCAGCGTCGAATCAGTGTTTTGCAAACGCTTTGCAAACATGCCCTTATTGAACTCGCTACGGCAGTAGTTGTTTAGCCTGCGCAACGACAGTCTCGATTCGGCTGGCCGATTCTTCGTCCATACCTTCTAGCAAGTGCGCGTGGACGTCCAATGTAAAGCCTAGTACCGTCCGACCCCTCTCTCGGTTTTCGGGTTGGGCGTGGTGCTTCTACGACCTCAGCACGGTTACGGGCGAGTAGTTGCCATTGCACGGCTTGTCGCAGATCCGACGAAAGTGACAGCGTGATAATGCAGCACAGTTTGTGTCGAAAGCCCCCCGTCGCCGTTCTTGCGTCCAGACTGGCGCGCCGTATCGTAATAGCTCTCAATGTGAAGTGGCCTGAGCTTCGTGAGTGAGAGCTGGCGTACTGCAGGTTTCAGGTCATTGTCGACGATCTGCTTGTAGCGCTCGTAAAATTTTCCCGCCTATCTTACTCACTCGGCGTTCCAGCCAGAGATCCAGATATCGCCCGAGCGTCAGATGATTAGGCTCGACGTACGCTCCAACTTGCAGCTCGTGGAGTAACCGAACCATCTCACTCTCAGCGTCGTACTTAGTGCCTTTGACCGAGTGCCACTTCTGCTTGCGCTTGCCGTTCTCATCGATTCCGATGTCCAGCACAATTTCCCAAGAGAGCGTGCCTCGTCTAGGTATGTCTCCCTTCATTTCTTCAACCATCCCTCAATCGTTTTTGCATCGGACCCTAGTTCCGTAGCGATGCTGGCAAACGACGAGCCTTTCTTGTAGAGTTCCTTGTTCCGCCTCAGTTGGAAATGGAAGAAAGCGTTCGGCCGTCTTCATCGCTCAGCGCTAGGTAGATCGACATGCGGCGGCTCGGATAGGCGGTCGGGAGTTTGTGGCCGGTCCGATTAACGAGTTGAACCGTGACAGCGAGGCGATTGCCGTCAAAACTAGCGGTCGGGCGCATCTCCACTGATTCGTGGAGCGACCGGCGAGTGCGGTCCGCCGCGCCCGCGAGATCACCTGACTCAGCCGGAAACAGCTCCCGCAGCATTCCGAGGACTTGAGTGTTGCCGCCGACTAGAAAATGTTGTCCGAATGGGGTGCCTGGAACTGTTTGGTTGAACGTAGTTTGATTCGGTGTATGTGCAATGAACTGGGGCACGAGTTGGCCGCCCTGATCCTCCAAAGTCGGCATATGGCAGGTCTGATAGTTCGTACCCTCGGCCGGAAACGACGACGCGAGCCACTCCAGGTACGGAGCCTGTTCAACAAACTCACCCAATACTTCGCCTTCTTCGCTCAATGTCGGGGTGATCACCGTGTGGCAAGTAGCGCAAAGCTCCGACTGCGTCATATGATTCGCGGCGACGGGCGTATAACCCGAGTTGTTGCGCATGGGGTTGGCGAAGGGATTCTGATGAGGCCCAAAGATCTGCTTCTGATCATTGATTGTGAATCCCGCCGTGAACGAAGTCTTCGTGCCAAAGCCTGCCGGGGTGATTTGGTGACAGACCGTGCATCCAACGCCTTCGAGGCCGAGTCCACTCAATTCGTCGAGCCGCATCTGCCCACCCGACGTACGGATGTTGTACTGCTGCATCGGCGCGTGGCAACTCAAACATTTGTTCTCAATCACTCCGGCCGCCGCGGGGGTGATTGCCACCTCGGATCGGACCTTTGCTTTCCAATAGGGGTCGACGTCGGCGTGGGCCATCATGGTCGATCGCCAGAGTGATTTTGGCCCGACGACTGCCTGCGCCGGACGCGCTGCTTCACGCGTCCGCGGTGGAGTCCAAATACTGGCCGTGTCGACAGCCTGCGGTGGTAACGCCAAGTTAGAGTGGCAGAGCGCGCAGTTCGCGGTAGATGTGAATGGGTCGATTGTCTGGGCCGACGCGAAAGACAGTGAAATCGCGAATAGCAACACGCCGATCGAACTGAGCACGTCCGCCACTCTGGATAGTCCGGCAGTCGAGTTGACGGCTCTTGATGTATGGTTCGTCATGAAGAATACCCAACCTCGGTCTCAGCGACTTTCAAGCTGCAAATCATTGGTCACAGAGAACACGCCGGACACTCCGTTGGCTTGAATATTCGCCATATCGCTGTCGGTCTTAGTGGCGACGACCCCCATCAATGTGACGTCGCCGTTCTTCACGATGATGTGGATTGGCGGAACCGAGCGCATTGCGTAGCGCGTGAAGTTCGGGTGCTGGTAGATCGCGCGGTAGACGCCGCGGCGAATGCGGTCGTCGTTCGGCGAGGGCGGCAGCACCTCGATTTGATTGTCAACGGATGAGATCCCCTCGATCCTCTCGAGGACCCGCTCGGCACTCTTCTTGAGCGTAGGGCGAGTGACTTGCCCCGTTAGCGTGACCTTGTTCCCGACAACTTGAAACGCCACGTTGTCGAAAACGCTGTAGTAAGGCAACATCACCAGCTCGTGACGAACCTGACGCTCTAGCCGGCTTAGCTCGACCGCTGATGTTGCGGCGGGGGCGGCGATTGCCAGTCGCGCGCATAGCGCTGTGGCCGCGCCGAGGGATGTATATAGTGTGGCTAGCTTCCAAGTCATTTCGCTGACCTCCGATATTCCCCTCTGTCTGTCATCAAAACTTCCAATGCGGCCGGGGACGAGCCCTCAAATGGCTCGTCCCGCGGCTGAGATTACGCACGCAAATTAGGGCCTCAAGCTGTTGGCCCGCATCAGTCGACCCTGTCTCTCGTTGATCGTGTCAGTCGTCTGTTGTATGCGGTCCATCCGACGGTCCATCGAGGCCGGCCGATCCGCATCGTGAACGCGAAGCTGATCACGGCAGAAGCCCGCTGGGTTTTCGGTCGAATGAATATTCACATAAAATCCGCCAGGGTTGTCCATGATTTCTTGAAGAATTCCAAGCCGTGGCATGTCAACAACTTCGACTTGCCGGAACAGCCGCTGCGGTCCGGGGCCGGCCATGATTGCCGGGCCGAACTGGGAGTCAATCACGACTGGGCCGTTTTGGCCGCGCTCGCCGCGATGGATATGCATTGCGGTGATTTCTTGATTCATTCCAAGGCCGAGGTTGCAGCCAAAGTCGACGAAAGCCTCAACCGGTTCACCGTTTTGATTTCGCGTCATGTTCATCGCAAATTCACAATCCCCGTTGGTGTCCGTGTTGGGAAGCGGGGGTTACATGTTGGCCGGACTTACAGATATCTGAAAACGCATTCGGTTGGGATTCTGCGCGAGCATCGTGCCTGCACAGACGGCCAATGCCAGGGAAGCGACTAATAGGGGTTTCATCTTCTAGTCTCCATTTTTGGGTTTATGATGGTTGATTTCGCCTGATGGCGTCGTATTGGTAGTTGCATTTGTATGGCCAATAGAATTTTGCGATTCTGATTCCAAGCGAATATCACACCGCCGGAATGTCTGGTTCGGGCGAAGATCCGCGCGACGAATCGTCGGGGTGATCAGAGAGCCAATTTCGGCGACGGCGTTCGAGCAAAGCGTATTTCGACCGTCAGCGAGTGCGTCTCGTTCGGACTCGGTGAGGACTTCTGGATACGCAGGCACATCTTCTTGCTGCCCAAGATCGGCGCTTCCGGCCTAGCCGAGAACATATGCGTAATCGCCGTCGATCACTGCTGTCGGCTTTAACTGCCAGGTGAGAGCTTGGACGAACTAGATTTTTTCGGCCGTCTCGACATCGAATGCGGCCAACTCATACGAACCCGCAATTACAACTTGCAAGTCACCGTCGTCGGGTTTGTAGAGCGCCGGCGTTGAGTATCCACGCAGCGAATAGGGTCGCTCAATCTGCCATACGACCTTGCCCGTCTTTGCGTCGGCGGCATACATGTACGACTCAATTTCCGAATCGCAGACCTGAATCACCTTGCTATTGACGAAGATCGGCGATGAGGCCATGCCCATGGGGTTGTTGAATGGGCCCTGCTCGATACGCCACAGCTCGTTGCCGTCTGGACCGTATGCCAACATGCCGAGATCTTGACAGAAGATGAACGCATTTACGCCGTCAGTAGCCGCGCTGGGCGCCGCGGGGTTGTTTGGGTCGCGCAAGCTTCCAGCGCGCGCCCTGACGATCTCGCGACGCCACTTGACCCGGCCCGACTTGCGGCCCATGGCGATTGTGAAAAGCTTGTCGTCCTCGTAGCCGGTCACGAAAATGCTGTTTTTCCCGAAGACCGGTGAGGAATTGCCGTCTCGAGGCGGTGTCTTCCAGGCAACGTTCGTGTCGGGGCCAAACTCGACCGGGATATTGGTGTCGCTCGAAACGCCACTCCCGTTGGGGCCACGAAACCGATTCCAGTCCGCAGTCTTCCAATCCGCAGTCGCGGAATAGGCCGCGGGAAGCAGAAGGGTAACGAGAACTAGATTGAGCAGGCTGCCAGCCGGTCGAAGCCCGACTTATTTTCGCAGCGAATCGATCATCTTGTCGAACGCCGCTTGTGCCGCCGCCGCCGTTTTGCCCGGCGCGGTCAGCTTGAAGAAAATTGGCGCGTCAGGACCTTGGGCGATTGCCGCCAACATCCGGTAGCCCGGCTTTTTGGTGGCTTGTCTTGCCATCGGGAAGGCTTTGAAGAGGTAAGTGCCCGTGACGTCAATCGTTGTTATCTGTATCCCGTTCACCGTTCGCTCCGCGCGCTTGGCGTCTGAGGCGGTCAGCGGCTTGCCATCGGACCGAATAAATTGACCGAGCCAGCGATCGACGTTCGCATCAACGCCCCCGCCCTGACCGGGACCAAAGTAATAGATAGCGCACTCGCCGTTTTCGCTATCGCCGGCTGCCGCGGGAACCACGAAGTTCCCTACTCTCATAGGCTTAGCCTGCGCCTGCCAGGAGGGAGGAGGATCGTACTGAAGTCCTCCCGCCTGCTCTGCAAGGAGCTGCCCCGACAGTACTATACAAAACGAAAGTAACAGGTAATGAGTAAGTCGAAATACTGTAGTTCGCAGGGAAATCGCCTATTCCTCCAGGCTGTCTCCCCAGTCTATCTTAAAGTGCAGAACATTGCCGGTTATTACTGGCTTGCAAACGTCGAAGAGAGAATACGGAAACATTGTGCTAGCAGCGCAGTCAATAGAAACAGACGTCAGCGATTCCGTCTCAGACGGAGTTCGGTGGCTGGGCTACTCGGGCATTCAGACAGCGTCCGGGGCGGTTGCTGATTCTTACGATGTTGAGAGTCGAACCTACTCAGAAACGTCGACTCTTTCTTCCGGCTACCTTCTCGATGGGCTTCTGAAGCTCGTCGAGATGGAGGACGAGGTTCCGGAGTTTCTCACCGCGACTGGCGAGCACCTGCTTAACGAAGCGCGCGACGCCGAAACCGAATTCTTCGTCTCAACCGCGTCGATCGAAAATCGGGGGCCGATCGCAAAACTATTCGATTGCGGGGTTGCACTGCAAGCGCTTGCGGGTCTAGGTGACGTCACGAGGAACTATCGCTATCTGGCAGCGGCTGAAGGCTGTGGGTCGGCCTTTATGAGGAGGATGTCTCGAGTTGACGGATCATTCTTCCCGATTTATGATCTGGCAGCGAGGGAGGCCTTCGAAATAGCAGGTGATTGGAAAACCGAGGCGACAGTGCCAATGCTCAAGGCCGCCACGGCCGCCCGTTATGTTTACGAGCTGACGCGCAACCGCGAACTTTCGGAATTGGCTGATTTCATGGTTCGGTGGGCAATGCGTGAGCACGCGAATTTTCTAGACGTGGACGCGACGCCCGACGAGATGACTGAGCGTCTGCACGGTTACTGCTGTTTTCTCGAGGGTCTACTGCCTATCGCGACGGATGATATTGCAGTTATGCAGACGCTTCAAGGCGGCTTCTTGCAGGTAGAGAGGCGCTGCGACGCGCTGGCCGGCAGCTACCACCGCTGTGAAGTCACGGCGCAGTTATTGCGGTTGCGGCTGTTTTGCGATCTGATGAGGATCGTAGAACTTGACTATTCCGCCGCCGAGGTCGAAGCAGACTCGCTGCAAGAGTTCCAGATCCATTCGCACGACCCGCGGGCCGACGGTGGATTTTCTCCGGCCAAGGTAGATGGCAGCCCGCTTCCAATTGTTACTACCCGCGCGACCGTCTATGCGACACAAGCGCTGGCGATGTGGAGCGACCAGGCCGAAGGCGTTTTCAGCGGCGACTGGAAAGACCTGATCTAGCCCTCGGTGCGCCAAGGCGCACTTATTCAGTCCGTCGACCGCACCGAAGTAGTTGCCCACCTATCGCCTGCATTCGCCGAAAGCTGCTGAGAATTGCGGGCTAACGGCGGATCGCGGCTGTGGTAGTATCCGAGCCAGTAGCGATACGATTCGTATCTAAGCTGGGTGTATCTAGGCTGGATTTCGACAGATGCTATCAAGGCGCGCTTTTCTCAATGGGTCGATCGGGGCCGCGGCCGCCGGCGCGCAGACACCCGACCTCGAACGTCCGCTGCCCGGCGAGCGCCCGCTTCAAGATCCATCGGTCACTGTCCTCAATCCGGCCGACCGTGTTCCGCTGTCGTTGATCATTGACGACTCGACTTGCCTGGTGAACCTCAACAAGTTCGCGTCTCCGCAGTTCAATTATGTTTGGCAGGGCCGGCGACAGCCCGATCCGTGGGAAACATGGCCGGACGAGATTCCCGACGACTTTGTTCGCAAGTTCGTCGATTGGTGTGGCGAAAACAGCGTCAAGGGAAAGTATTCGGTCGTTCCCTACCCGGCGTGTGTCGGCCGGGTCGATCGCATCTTGCCGGGCTGGCCGTGGGAGAAGCTCGACGCCTCGCTCAAACTCGTTCGCGAGCGGGTTACTCCGAGTTGGGATATCCACCCCGAGATGGTCAGCCACACTTGGGTTATCAACACAAAGACCGGCCAACCCTACCCGGAGCGTAGCCGCGACTACATGGAGAATTGGAATTGGAGCGTAGGCCGCTCGACTGATGAGATTGCCGACTACATGCGCTACGCGCTGCAGATTCTGCACAACGTCGATCTACCGTGCGAAGGCGTTACGACGCCGGGCGGCTTCGGCTCGAAAGCAAGGCCGCAACTGGCGCAGGGAACATTTGAGTCGTGCCGCGACGTGTTTCAGTCCGCAGTGCCGCATTACTTTCGTGATCTTTTTTCGGAGGGCGAAGAAAGCGTCGCCCCTCGGATCTTCAACGCCAAGGGGCTGAAATCGAGCGATCCGCAATGTGTGGTCTCGATCATTGGCTGCACCGGTGATTGGACCGGCGGTTGGAATTGTTCGAGCCGCGGCTTTGTTGACCGCTTCATCACGGCTGACCTCACGGCCGGCAGGATGGTCGACGTGATTGAACGCGGCGAACCGGGCTGCATCGTGTGCCATTGGACGGGCATCTATTTCAACGGTGAAGAAGTTGGCTTTAAGGTTTTCCAAGAGGCCGTGCGGAGAATCGACTCGCGCTACGGAAAGCGCGTCCAGTGGATGAAGCTGAGTGAAATCGCACGCTATTGGGCCGCGAAAGAACTGACGGAAATTCGTCGCGAACGCGACCGGGTGCTGCTTGATGCTCCTTTCGGCACGCCGAATTTTACGCTCCAGCTTCCTGCTGGTTCGGGGGATCCGCGAGTGCTCCACGAAGGGTCGCGCCTGGAGGTTTCGAAGCTTGCCGCGAAGCCGGAGGCTATTAGCTTCGACCTCCCAAAGGGCCGGACCGCCATTGAACTGTAGTCCGACAACAGCTAGCTCCCGCTAAAGTACCCTAAAGTTTCAGATGGCCGGCACCCCTAGCCCGCATTTCTCACCACGTGGCGAGCGAAAGTGCGTGAGAGGTGCGTCGATACGAGGCGCGCGACGATTGGAGCGCGGAGGCGTACTCTACAGTCCGTCGAGCACTCTCGATCGAGCGCAACGAAGTAGTGGCGCACCTATCGCGTGCTTTCGCCGTCACGTGGTACGAAATGCGGGCTAGAGTGGAGCACAGCGGCGCGGAAGCGGCCGTGCTCGATTGCGTCAGGAATTTGCTGCGCGAGCTTGGCTCAGAGCAAGCTGCGCCGCGGGCGACCCTAACGTCCTCGCTCGATAGCGATCTCGGGCTCGGCAGCCTGGAGCGCGTTGAGCTGCTGGTGCGGGTCGAGGTCGCTGCCGGGGTCAGACTAGCGGACGGTGTCGCACAATCGGCCGAGACACCGGGCGAGTGGGTTACGGCCGTTGCCGAAGCCGAGGGCCGGGCGGGAGTGCAGCCCCGCTTTCCGATTGTGCAACCGGCTCGTGAAGCCGCCGCGCCTCCGGTGGATGCCGTCACGTTTGCCGAAGTGCTTCGACGACACGCGGAGCACGATCCCGCGCGAGTGCAAATTCACTTGCTCGACCAAGATCGCGGCGAGGATATCAGCTACGGGCTGCTGTACGAGCGGGCTTCGGCCGTCGCGGCGGGTCTTGCGTCCTCCGGTCTTAAGCCTGGCGAGACGGTCGCCATCATGCTGCCGACGTGTGACGACTTCTTCTACAGCTTTTTGGGCGTGATGCTGTCGGGAGGCATTGCGGTGCCGATCTATCCTCCGGCGCGGCCTAGTCAGATTGAAGAGTATGTCCGGCGGCAGACGCTCATTCTGCGCAACGCTGGGGTCAGGTTTCTGATCTCGTTCGAACGAGTTCGGGCAGTGTCGAAATTGATGGAGCTGAGCCTGCCGACGCTCAAAGAAGTCATTACGACCTCGCAACTGGTAGCTCGAGGCCGAGCCGTTAGCGGCGCTGGGGCAAGCCCCGCTGAGATCTTTTTCATCCAATACACATCAGGCAGCACGGGCAACCCCAAGGGGGTCACGCTTACGCACTCGAACGTGCTGGCGAATGTGCGTGGCATCGGCTGGGCTGTGAACGCCACTCCAGCCGACGTGGTCGTCAGTTGGCTGCCGCTTTATCACGACATGGGTCTGATTGGTTCGTGGCTGTTCAGCCTCTACCACGGCTTCCCTATCACGGTCATGTCGCCGCTTGATTTTTTGGCACGGCCGGAGCGCTGGCTTTGGGCGTTGAGCGATTCAGGCGGAACGCTGTGCCCCGCGCCGAATTTCTCATTCGAGTTGTGCGCCAGGAAGATTAGCGACGAAGCATTGGAAGGCGTTGATTTGTCGAAGTGGCACGTGGTCATCAACGCCGGCGAGCCCGTTCTGCCTTCGACGCTGAAGCGCTTTAGCGAACGCTTCAGCCCCATAGGCTTTGACGCCAGGGGCTTCATTCCCTGCTACGGGCTGGCGGAGTCTTCAGTTGCGCTGACATTCCCGCCGATGTGGCGCGACCCGCTAATAGACAATATTGACCGCGCGACTTTCGAGCTCGAGGGCCGTGCTGTCAGCGCCAATGCAGGGACGTCGGAAGACACTCTGCAATTCGTCGCCAACGGTGTCGCACTTCCCGAGCATCAGGTCCGGATCGTAGATTCCGATGGCGCAGACTTACCCGAGCGTACGCGTGGCCGCGTGATCTTTCGCGGCCCGTCGCGCACGCAGGGCTACTTCCGCAACCCTGAGGCGACAGCGGCCGCTATCGACCCGCATGGCTGGATGGACTCCGGCGATCTGGGCTACATCGCCGATGGCGAAATCTACATTACGGGACGGCTCAAAGACTGCATCATCAAGGCGGGTCACAACATCATTCCGCAAGATGTCGAGATGGCGGCGTGGGAGGTCGAGGGCATCCGCAAGGGCTGCGTTGCCGCTTTCGGAACCGTCGACCAAGGTACAGGCACTGAGAAGCTGGTTGTGGTGGCGGAGACGCGTGTCAGCGATCCCAGCGAGCGACGGCGCGTGGCCGGCCAAGTCGTCGATGTGATTGCAACGAAGATCGGAATTCCGCCCGATGATGTGGTGCTGTCGGCTCCAGAATCGGTGCCTAAGACATCAAGTGGGAAGATACGCCGCGCCGAAATGCGGCGCCTGTATGAAGCCGGTGAGATCGCCAATAAGAGGCGGGCGGCGCCTGGCGTGCAGGTTGCTAAGCTCTGGTTTGAGAACGCCGGCGGGTGGCTGGCGTCGGCCGCCGGCGGCTTGGCTGCCGAGGCTCAATCGACGTCGCTGCTGGCCCTGCAATCGGCGATCGCGATTTCGTTTGGGATGGCTGCCCGCTTGGCGCCCTTTCGCGGACTGGCGCTGCCGGTAATCCGGCCGGCGGCTCGCTGGCTTGCGGCGCTCTCTGGACTGCGGGTTGAGGGTAGCGCCCGCAGCGACGCGCCTTGCGTCTGGCCGGCTACGCGCGCCCACCGGCTTGACCCACTGATCGTGGCGGCTCAGCTTCGGTCGCCGTTCGTATTCGCCGACTCTACAGGCTGGGCACAGCTCCCTAGCTTTTATGCGTTTCTGCTCGATCCGCTCGTGGCCGACACGGAGCTTGGTTTGGAGGTTGGGGTTCTTGCCTCACTTGAAGCCGGCTACTCTGTGATCGCATTTGCTGACAACCCCGTTGGTGAGACCGTGGCGCGAAGCCGGTTCCGCCTGGAACCGCTTGCCGCGGCCAGTACAGCCCGAGCCCATGTGGCTCCACTGCGAATCGCAGCAATCGATACTACGATTACGCTTACGGCGGCCGAACCGATTCGCGACGCGGGTCCTGGAACTGAAATACGAACTGCTGTTCGAGCAAGCCTCGTGGGAGCGTAAACCGCTATACGCGCGTCGGGATAAACGCAAAGCCGTAGAAACTGAACCCCAGAGGGGTGACGTTCGTATTGGAGCCTTTTCAGGAATGCCATCGACTGCTTGCCGCGGCACCAAGCCCGTGAGAATCGGAGGCGCGACTGTAAAGGAGTGCGGTGGCGGAGCAGCTTTCTGGAATACGCTGAGTTGGGACCTGCTGATCATTCCTCAACAGGACGCGACCCAACTTTCCCAGTTAACCCTTCGCCACCGCACTCCTTTACAGTCGCGCCTCCGATTTTGGAAAGCGGAATCTAGTCTCCAGAAATTGCCGGCTTCACCGCTATTTATTCAAGACCGGTCTATGGCATCAGCGAAATTGCTCTAGCTCAGGGTGCAACCCTGGGATTCAAAGTCGACTACCCGCCGGAATTTCCCCCTGCCCCGCTGAAATGAAAAAGCCCCGCCGGGGTTACCGGCGGGGCTTTAGTTGGCCCGTCGAAACGGGGTTAGGTGATTAGAAGCGCCAGCGCAGACCCAACTGGATCTGGCGCGGGGCGATGCTCTGGCTTGTGATCTGGTTTGCGTTACCGCGGTTCAACCGTTCCTGTGGAATGTTGAAGTTCACGGCGTTGGGCAGGTTGAAGAACTCCGTGCGGAGTTCGATTGCATGCCGTTCGTTAAGGGTGAACACCTTCTGGAGGGCGATGTCAAATGACACGATGCCGTCGGCGTCGGTGATGTACGCGCCGGCACTGCCGAATGTGAAATCAGCCGGCGTCGCAAACGCTGAACGGTTAAACCAAGCCTCCGCGGTCTTCGGACCCGCATTGGGATCACCGACCAAGTTCGGACGCTGGCGTGAACGACCGGTGTTGGCGATGTCGCGGCCCAACTGAATGTTGATCGGAGGCCCGGTCTCGAGCCGGGTGATACCTTCGATCGACCAGCCACCGACGACGGCGTCGGCTACTCTGCTCATGCCGGAACCGAACTTGCGCCCTTTACCCCATGGCAGTTCATACACGTAAGCGAAGTTGAAGACTTGGCGCGTGTCCCAGCTCGACCGCGAGTAATCGAACTGGCGGTTGAAGGGATCTTGCACCTTGACTTCAGCCAGCGAAGACTGGCCGTCAAGCGCTTTCTGGTAGGTGTAGTTCAAGTTGAACTGCAAACCATCGCTGAAGCGTTTGACCACTTTGACTTGCAGGCCGTTGTACGAACCGTTGTACTGGTTCGAACCGCCGTCCAAATCGCCGAAGTCCGGCAGTAAGCGGCGGGGCTGGACGTCGCCGGGACCCGGCGTAATTGCATTGTTGAACGGCGAGTAGCCGATTTGCTTGCGGCTACCGGAACCCACGTAGCCAATGTCGAGGGTCATGTCGTCCATGAGCTGACGTTGGATTGTGAAGTTCCACTGCATCGAGTACGGCGAACGGTTGGTCGGCTGTTGCGGCCAGCCACCGATCGCGGCCGTCGACGAGAACGGCGGACCGGAGTCGGTGATCGGGAAGTTAATGTCGCCACGGTTGGGGCTGAACACCTGTTGGACGGTGAAGGGCCAGAACTTGCGCAGATCCTGCAACTCCTGAACAAATGTGGAGTTATAGAACATACCGAAGCCGGCTCGCACAACGGTCTTGTCGGCGACCCGATAGGCCATGCCGAGGCGAGGCGCAAAGTCGTTCTTGTCGGAACCGACGAGTGCGCGTCCCCAGCCACCATCGTTGGTGGGCAAGCCTGTCTCGAAAGTATCGAGCGGGGCCGGAATGTTTCCTCCCGGAGGCGCCGGCTGCGGGTTTTCGTTGGCCCATAGCAACGTACCGAAGTAGTCGCCGTTGGGGTCGCGGCGAACCCAGAGGTTGCCGAGACGATCAGTAGTGTCATACGGGCGGCTGCCGAATTGGTACATCATGCCCAGGTTGATAGTCAGCTTCTGGCTAACGCGCCAGTCATCCTGCACGTGAGCGATCGTGAAATGGCCGATGCCGTTGGTAAGCGTATTGCCCTGGCCGCGGCGAATTTCCGTCGGGTAGCCGAACAGTGCGTCCGCCATCGGGAACCCGGTGAGCTGACCATTGAAGGTCGCGTTTCCGTTCATCGGGTTAGTCGTATTGGTGTAGAACCGACGGCGGTGATACTGGCCACCAACCTTGATATTGTGCTTGCCCTTCACGAACGAGAGGTTCTGCGAGAACTGATAGACCTCGTCACCTGTCACGGTGCCTCCACCCTGGCCGGCCCGATAGGAGCCGAAGGAGATGCTCACAAGCGGATCTTGGAAGACATCGCGCTGATACATCTGTAAGCCGGTTTGGTCGAGGAAGTCCGGACGAGTGAGCCCGCTTGAGATTGCGGTGATACTCGGGTTGTCGGGTTGGTTTGCTCCGAAGGTCGTCGTCAAGACGGTCGCCGCACCGAACACGTGGTTCCACGTTCCGCCATAGTTGAACACGTCAAACTGGCTGTCCCTACTGAACAGCGGGTTCGAGTCCGGCCTTGCGAGATCAGCATTCTGGTTGCTGAAGCGGAAGAAGAACGTGTCCTTGTCGGAAATGTTGTAGTCCCAACGCCAATGGATCTGGTCGCGATCATTCTCCTGGCTACGGTTGTTGACGAAGTTGTTCGTGTCTCCGGCCCTGTTGGGGCCGGAGGGATTCGTCAGACCGATTGCGATTGAGACCGTTGGAATCTGCTGCGACAGCGGAATCGCGTTGTTAATGAAGTTATCGCCAGTGATGGGATTAACAAGTTGCGTGCCGACGCGCGAAAAGTCGCCCTGCCGGAAGTCCGCCGGAGGGGTCGAGAACGTGGTCGAGTTGCCGCGGCGACGACGGAATGATTCCCAAGAGGCGAACCAGAACATCTTATTCTTCATGCCGGGGATCGGACCGCCAACCGTGGCACCGAACTGATTCAAGGCAAACGGTACTTGATTGTCGTTGCGGTTGGCAAAGAATCCGTTGGCGTCGAGGTTGTCGTTGCGGAAGAACTCGTACACGGTGCCGTGAACTTCGTTGGTTCCGGACTTCATCACCAGACTGACGTTGGCGCCGGCGGAGCGGGCAAACTCGGAACCGGTGTTGGTGGCGACTTTGAACTCCTGGATGGCGTCCATCGGCGGGGAGATTCCCGGCGAGTTCATCATTTGCATGTTGGCGTCGATACCGTCGAGGGTGTAGGTGTTGTCCTGCGGACGGCCACCGTTGACGGAGTAAAGCTGCGTACCAGACTCGAGCACACCGCGAGCCTGGCTGCGTCGGCGTGAGCTGGTGCCCGGCATCAGCAGGATCAGCTTTGTAAAGTTGCGCTGGTTCACGGGGAGGCGTTGAAGCTCCTGCTCGCTGACGACGCCGGCTACGGACGCTTCTTGCGTCTGCATGATCGGCGCGGCGCCGGTGACTTCGATGGTTTCGGTGACTTCACCGAGTTCCATCACGAAGTCGGCTTCGAGGACGTCGGCTACCTGAAGCACGACATCGGTTTGGACAGAGGTCTTGAATCCAGCTGACTCGGCCGTGACCGTATAGTTGCCCGGGTTCAAAGGGAACACGCGGTACTGACCGGCTTCGTTGGATTCAACGATGCGCTCGAGTCCGGTTCCCTGACTGCTAACTGTGACCGACGCGCCGGGAATGGCGGCGCCGGATGGGTCGGTAATGTCACCGACCAATGTGGCTTGCGTCTGCGCAAACGCGCCGTTCGGCGCGAAAAGAAGCAGACCCAAGACCGCTAGGGCACATGTGCCCATCTTGGTAATTGTCATAGTTTTTCTCTTCTCCTGAATATTTGCCCGGCCTAGATGAACTACACATCGCCTTGCGCTACCCCAGTGGCAAGCGAAGACTCACAACCCCAACGCGAGACCGGTTTAGTTAACGTTATCGAAACTCTGGAGGGACTGTCAATAGAGCGCTCGTTCGATTTTCATATGGTCGCCGTCTGGCTAGCCGCATCCCTCTGTCAACGCGACATCCGCGAGCCTGCGCTACGCTGCTTTTACATGACTCTGCCCGATCCGCGCAATGCCGAAATCTTGATTCACGTGGACGGCGAGCTAAAGCCGCGGGCAGAGGCCAAGGTTTCGGTCTTTGATAGCTCGGTGCAGGGTGGCGACGCCGTTTGGGAGGGTCTGCGGGTTTACATCGGCAAGATCGCGGACTTTGACCGTCATCTCGACCGGCTGTTCGCGTCCGCGCACACAATGGCGTTCGCCGGAGTACCCACCAGGGCTGACGTCAAGCTAGCCGTCTTCGAAACGCTGAAGGCAAATGGGATGAATGACGGCGCGCACGTTCGGCTGACGCTTACGCGCGGCGAGAAGGTCACCTCAGGGATGAGCCCACATTGGAATCAATCGGGATGCACGTTGATCGTACTCGCCGAGTGGAAGGCTCCGGTGTACGACCAGAACGGCGTTCGACTAATTACTTCGTCGGTTCGCCGTAACACCCCGCAGTGCCTCGACTCGAAGATCCATCACAACAATTTGATCAACAACATCCTTGCAAAGATCGAGGCGAACTTCGCCGCTGTTGATGATGCGCTCATGCTCGATATCCACGGGTTCGTTTCCGAGACCAACGCCACAAACGTTTTCTTGATCCGCCATGGGGTTGTCTATACGCCACACGCTGACAGTTGTCTGCCGGGCATTACCCGTGCGACGGTCATCGAACTTGCGCGCGCGAACGCAATTGAAATCGTGGAGAAGAATCTATCGTTAAGCGAGGTCTATACAGCCGACGAGATGTTCACCACCGGGACGATGGGCGAACTCTCGCCGGTCCTCGAAGTCGACGGCCGCCAAGTAGGGTCTGGGGCTCGGGGCCCGCTGACCGAACGGCTGCAAGCACTGCACGCAACTTGGGTCCGCAAGAATGGTGAGCCGATCGCCTAAAAAGCTTGACAGGGGTGATAACCTGAACGTGCCTGAGGAATCGGAATTGAACGATACGAATCGACCGAGTTAAAAATATTCAAAACAAACTCAATATTTTTCGCCCTGTAAACAAGTAATCTATTTGTTGTCAATAGGTTACGAGGACGATGACACTTCCGGGCGCTCGAAAACAAACCCAATTCAAACCCAATTTTCAAGGCGGGCTAGCGAAACGGACGTAGTGGCTCCACCGACATCGCGTCCGGGAAAATCGAAAGCGCCTTAACGAGAGATTCCGCCGGCGTGAGTCGATGTGGCGCCAGCGTCCAGGGATAGAGCGCCAAATCCGCAATCTCTGACGGCGGGCTAGTCCAATCGACGCTGAGTTCGAGTTCAGTCCCATTCGTTTCCATCGGTGTGATCTCGTTGGCGCGAGCCAACAGCACCGCGGCGACGAGGTCGAGCGCCTCGCCCGGAAGCTCGACGGATTCAAGATCAACTGAGTTGGGCTGTAGCCATGGCTTTGGGTCCGAGTGGACGTAGGCGCCAAGCACCAGCACAGGCGTACCGGCTCGCTCGATATTCCAGCCGCGTTCGTCAAGCTCCCACGAGTCGCCCCACTCGTACAACCAGTAGGCGTCGCGGCGGAGCATGCGGACGCAGCCGTGGCTCACGGGCAGGCCGGGCAGCTCATATTCGTGAAACGAGTGACCCCGCTCGTTGTTGAAGTTGAAATACCAGTTCAACAACCAACTGCGGTTGACCGTGCTGCGATGGCTCTTCGAGCGCCAGTTGAGGTGAAAAAGGCCGTTCGGCGTTGCGCTCTTTTTTGCGCCGGTGCTGACTGGGCCCCAACTGATCAGGCGGCCCTCCTCGAACGCTCCAAACGCCTGTAGCTCTTTGCTGACGACGATAGCTTTTGGAAAATACGCAGCCCAAGTGAACCACTGCGGCAGCGGGCTGTAGGCCGTCTCGGGCAGGTCCCACCGATCGGGGATGACGATCTTTCCAAGTTCCGTGAGCCGGTTGCGATCGATGCGGTTGAGCTTCTCGAGGAGCTCCAATTCCGCGTCGCTAAACTGGCACTCGAGCTGTTCCGCGTCGTCGGAAACAGACTCCAAGTGGAACGCCGGTGTGGGTAGCGACTCGCGAAAACTGCCCAGCTCGCCGCTTAGCTGTGGCCCGCACACCAGAACGAACGCAACCAACCCTCCCGCAACTCGCATTCCGCAGCCTCCTGACATCGACAATGCAACTCATGTGCCAAATCGAACATCCCCTAGCTGCAACGTCGTTAGCCCTTATATTTGTGACGTTTATCCACCGTCCGGCGTTCCGCGAGCGTTAACGGGCGGGTAATTTGTTCACACCACAGGCAACTATTGCGAGCAGCACTGGCCGAAGTAATCAGCCCGGTAGGCAGAAGAGATAGAATGGGGGCGACTCGAGTCTGGGTCGCAAACAGGAGAATCGATATGTCTCAATCGCGTTCACGCCGCACCTTCTTTAAGGGCATGTTTGGCAGCGCCGCAGCGGCCGCTTTGGCACAGCAGGCGATCGCGCAGCGCGACAGCGCTAACGGTCTGCCGACCAGGCAGCTTGGCCGCACCGGCGAGCAGGTCTCGATCCTTTGCCTGGGCGGTTGGCATATCGGCGCCGTCGAGAACAAGAACGAAGCCATCAAGATCATGCACGCCGCAATCGACGAGGGCATGACGTTCTTCGACAATGCCTGGGACTACCACGACGGTGGATCAGAAGAGATCATGGGCCGCGCGCTCTCCGAAGGCGGCAAGCGCGACAAGGTTTTCTTGATGACCAAGAATTGCGAACGTGACTATGAGGGCTCCAAGCGTGGTCTCGACGAAAGCCTAAAGCGGCTAAAGACCGACCATCTCGACCTGTGGCAATTCCACGAAATGGTCTACGACTCCGACCCCGACTGGGTCTTCGAAAAGGGCGGACTCAAGGCGGCGCTCGAAGCCCAGAAGGCCGGCAAAGTACGCTACATCGGGTTCACCGGACACAAAGACCCACGCATCCACATCAAGATGCTCAACAAGCCTTACGACTGGGCAAGCGCGCAGATGCCGATCAACGTGATGGACGCGCATTACCGCAGCTTCCAGAAAGAAGTCGTGCCGGTGTGCTTGAGCAAAGATGTCGGCGTCATCGGCATGAAGAGTTTGGGTGGCGGCGCGCCAAGGGGTAGAATCCCAAGCGAAACAGACATCACGCACGAGCAGTGCCGCAGATATGCGCTAAGCCTCCCGGTTTCGACCTTGGTTGTAGGTCTGCTCTCGATGGATGAGCTCAAGGCGGAAATTGCGATCGGCCGAAACTTCAAGCCGATGACTGACGCGCAACGGGCGACGGTGGTTGCCCAGGCAGCGGCGGAGGGTGGCGACGGGCGGCACGAACTTTTTAAGTCCAGCCAAATTTTCGACGGCCCGCACCATCGCAAGCAACACGGCTTCGCGGTTTAGAGAACGTCCGCCGGGTCGAGTTTGTACTCGGGCAGCACTACCGACTTCAGTTGGCTCCCCGGCTCGAAAGCACCCACGAGTTCGTATTTGCCGTCGGCAAGTGAATATACGCGAATATGCTGGTCGCGGTGATCGACTAGCCAGTACTCGCGAACCCCGTACTGCTCGTAGTGGCGGAATTTTACGCTCGTGTCGTGGCTGCGATTGTGCTCTGAAATGACCTCGACCGCCAAGTCAGGCGGTCCTTCGACCTTGCCGTTCCGGATGGTCGACCGGCCCGTATTCAAAACGACAAGAATGTCCGGCTGGTAAACGACAGTCGGCGACAACACGACATCGAGAGGGCCGATGACAACTGAGCCCAGCTCCCGCGCATTACCGAACGTCGTCAGCGAGACGAACAGCCGCCCGACGGTATTTTGGTGATCATACGTTGGTGAAGGTGACACGACAAGTTCTCCATCGACCAACTCGGTACGAACGTTGGACTCGGGCCAATCCTTAATCTCGTCCCAGGTGTACAGCCTGGGTGTGGCAGGCGCAGCCATAACTATCAGGATTTTAGCAGCCGAGGCCCGCAAGCCAGTAAGCTCGGCGGCGACAACGACCTACCCTCAGGCGTCAACATCCTAGGCTCTCGACGGTGCGTCGACAACCACCTTGACGTCCATTTCGCGCATGAGCTGTTCGAGCCTCGATGTAAATCCCTTCTTGCGTTTGTAGCGCTCCCGCAGGTCTTCGACTACGAGCTTGATTGTCCGGCTGTCCCTGTTCTCTCTCAATACGCGTAGGGCTTTCCTCAGCCAGGCAATCGCTTTCTCGTACGCGTCGCCGTTGGTCTGCTCGACAAGCTCATCGATCTGGTCCAAGTAAAGTTCGATCGCCTCTTGCGGATGCTCGATCTCCAAGTGCTGCGCTAACCGCTGAACCGAACCGGGCTCCACGAACTCGACCTCATCGGCAAGTTCCAAAGCGTCAAGTGGACAATTCTCAATAAGGCAAGCGTCGACGTAATCGGAGCCCGATCCGCTGCGAATCGAATTCTCGCGCAGCAGCTCTAAAGCCCTATCGACAGATTCCTTCCAGAGGTCGAAGCGCACGGCAAACTTGCGCACGAGTTGATAGTTGACAAGGCCCGGGTGTGCGCTCAGTTCGCCAAAAAGCTCTTTCAGAGCGAGATCTTCGCGGCCGTCGGCGACATGGCATTCGGCAACGGCTTCGTAGCTTTCGTTGGAATACGGAAAATTCTTATGCGCCAGTTTCGCCCAGCGCCAGGCCTCTTTCTTCAGATTCGCTTCGCGGCACACCTGCGACAACGTCGCGAGCCGCCTGGCGTCGCGCAAGTCGCGGCTCAGAGCGGCAATGTAGATTCTCGGGTCGTTTTGAAAACCGGCAAGATTTTTCGCCACGCGACAAACCGATTCGTAGGGCGTCCGGTCGACCCACGACTGCCATTGGCCGCCTTCCAAAACGTCCAAGCGCTGGATTCGTTTGTGCAACGCCTTACGGTATGCCGTCATCCCCTTTTTCCCGAGCAGGTCGGCGTAACGGCGGGCGGCGTCGTCGAGAAACTGCTTCCCATACCAAGTCTCGATATGGATCAGCCGCTCGGCAAGCGCCTGGGGATCCCGCGGGACTTCGCTAACAAGTTTGAAATGCAGATCAGCAAGAAGCGGTATCACTCGCGAAACCGACTTCGAGAATTGCGGCCGGTTGCCAATCCGATCAAACACTAGATCGACAAAGCGCAGTGCTTCCTCTGATCGCTTGGCCGCTCGCAGATCGCCGAGCGCGCTCACCAAGTCGTTGCCGGCCTCGCCGCCTTGAGATCCAAAATCCATCGTCGAAACGAACTTTTCGATGAGTGCTCGAATGCGAATCGTATCGGCCGATTCGGTCGGCCGGTTTTTCGCTTTATTCGTGGCGGGTCTCGATGCTTTAACCGGCGGCGCCTTGGTCTTCACCGGTTCCGCCATACATTCCAGGCCCACGGCTACAGCGTGTTTACAGAAAAAACCGTCGGCAAAGTGTGGACACGAGCAATAGCTCAGAAGGTCGTCGCGCTGAATTCCCAATTCGACGTCGTAATCGTAGGTTCCCGAGACGCATGCGGAAACGAAGGCGCCCTTCTGTGTATAGAAGACATTGTGAACGTAGCCGAAGTCAAAGTACTCCTGGCCTCGGCGAAAGCTTTGCGCCCCTGCGAGTGAGCGCAGCAATGGCAGAGTCAATACATCTTGCAGCGTTTTCTTCACTCGCGTGAAGCATTTTACCGTGTGCGGCGATGAGGCCATAATCACTATATGAACCGCGCTGAATGGAGGGTCTCGCTGCACGGCGGGCACAGCGGCGAGTTCTGCGAACACGCCCGCGGGTCACTGCGCGAGACCATCGAGGCCGCCATCGCCGCCGGGTATCAAACCTTCGGCGTTAGCGAACACGCACCGCGCACCGAAGAACGATTCCTTTATGAGAGCGAACTGGCAAAGGGCTATAGTGTCGATCGCCTGGCCCGCGAGTTCGACGAGTACGCCGCCGAGGTGTCTAAGCTAGCCGCCGAGTATGCCGACCGCATTACGATCCTTCGAGGTTTCGAAGCAGACGTCGTGCCTAGCGCCGGGTATCGCCAGCTGATGCAGGCATGGTTTCGCCAGTACGAATTCGACTACATGGTGGGCTCGGTGCATTATGTCAATGAAATTTCCATTGACGGCCCTCCGCTCGAATTTGCTAAGAGCGTCGCGTCGTGCGGCGGACTAGAAGCCTTTTGTGTGAAGTATTACGAGACCGTCGCGGAGATGATCGCCGCCCTGAAGCCTCACGTCGTTGGCCACTTAGATCTAGTGCGGCGCAATGCTCCGCCTGACGCCGATCTTTCGACCCCCAGAATCCGCCGTGCCGCTGACGGCGCCCTCGAAGCCGCTCGAGAGGCCGGCTCGATCCTCGACCTCAACACCGCCGGCTGGCGCAAACAACTTGGCGGACCCTACCCCGCGCCCTGGCTCGTGCAGCGGGCAGCCGCCGTCGGTGTCCCATTTTGCTTCGGTGATGACAGCCACGGCCCCAGCGAAGTCGGCGCTGGAATCGACGAGGCGCGTGCATACCTGCTCGAAAACGGTGTCACATCAGTCGACATTCTTGTACGCAGCGACGACGCCGACGCGCCAGGATCCGTTCGACCGAAAACCGTCACCCTATCGACGTAGTACAATTGTGACGAGGAAACTTCGGTCGCAACGGGCAGGCCGAAATCAATATTTACCAACCTTTTGGGACGTTCGCGCGTCCGATTTTGAGGGGGCGAGTTGAACCGCCTCGGTTGGTATTCAAAGGACGATTCCGATGCTAAAGTTGTTCCAAAATCAAGGAAAAGCCTTGCGGTGGGTGATGGGCGGGCTGTTGTTATTGGTCGCGGGTTCGATGATCATTACGCTCGTCCCCAGCGTCTTCAGCACCCAGCAAGGCGGTGCTGACACTCAAGTTCTGGTAGAGGTGGGCGACCTCGCCGTAACCATGGCCGATCTCGATTCGGGCCTGCGCCAATATGTTCGTGCCGGCAGTGTGCCACCTGAGTCATTGGCGTTTCTCGCAAACAACATGGTTGACAGCTTAGTCAGCGAGAAAGTGTTGTTGAACGAAGCCAACGACTTAGGCTTGACGCCGACCGAGGGAGAACTTGCCCAGTGGATACGCGACCAGCTTCCCGACCTGCTGTTTCCTAATGGTAAGTACGTCGGAACTGCCGCCTATCGAGGATTCGTCCAACAGCAGTTTCAGAAATCGATTCCTGAGTTTGAGGCCGACCTTCTCAAGGACCTCGCGGTCGAAATGCGCCTCAGGCGCTTGGTTACCGACAACGTCAATGTCAGCGACGAGGAGTTGAAGAAGATTTTTCACCAGCAAAACGATATGGTCCAAATTGAATGGACCGCGGTCGAGAGAGACGACTTTCGCTCACGAGTCACGGTATCGGAAGAGAAGCTAGCTGAATATTTCGAAGCCAACAAGTTGCGTTACCGCAAGCAGGAAGAGCGCGATCTCAAGCTAATCGCCATCGGCGAGAATTTCGCCACCGACAACATCGACTTGTCAGATACGGAGATCGAGGTCTATTACGCGCAGAATCAGTACCGATTCGAAAACCCAGAGCGCTATCAGACGCGACACATCTTGTTCTCGACGATGGAGAAGTCGGAAGAGGAAACCGAAGAGGCGCGGAACAAGGCTGAAGAGGTATTGCAAGAGATTCGCGATGGCGGCGACTTCGAAGCTCTCGCCGCCGAGCATTCAGAGGACCCAGCTAACGCCCAGACCGGAGGGGATCTCGGTTGGGTATCGCAGGGAATGATGGTGCCCGAATTTGAGCAAGCGATGTTTGCGCTACAAACCGGAGAGCTAAGTCCGGCGCCGGTCAAAACGCAGTTTGGATATCACCTGCTGCGCGTCGACGCCAAGGAGGCCGGCACCGTCAAGCCGCTCAAGGAAGTTCGCGAGCGGATTCGCGAAGACTTGATCATCGAGCGCTCCCAAAGCACAAGGCTCGAGCTGATGGACATGGCTCTGACTACCGCTCAGCAGTATGGAGTTGAACTCGAAAAGGCCGCCGCCGAGGTCAACTTGCCGATCCAACAATTCGAACCATTCAGCCGCGCCACCATGCCGGCTGATTTACCTAAGGCCTCGCAGTTTGTTAGCGCCATCTTCCAAAAAGCTCCCGAGGAAGTCTTCTCTGTCACCCAGGACGGCACGCTCTACATCGCTGTCATAAGCGCGATCACCCCCGCGCGTGACGGCACGATCGATGAGTTTAGGGAAACGGTCACTACCAGTTTTATCGACGATGAAGCCTCGACGCTAGCGCGCTCACGCGCTGAAGACCTCGCCGAAAAGGCTCGCGAGAACGGCGGTAATCTTGTAGCTGCCGCGCGCGCGATCGGGCTGAAGGCGTCAAAGTCAAATTGGGTGAAACGATCAGACTCGATCGAAGGCGTCGGGCCTGTATCGTCTCTAGGCAAGGATGCATTTGACAAGCCAGATGGCTCGGTGATCGGACCAGTCCCATCCGGCAGCAACTTTATCGTGTACCGGTCTTTAGAACTCAGCCCCGCCGACGAGGCCACGCTTGAAGACGAGGGCGACACGATTCGCCAGTCGCAACTCGACTTCAAACGCAATCAAATGTTTGAATTCTTCCGCGCCCAGAAGCTGAAGGAATACACCGATGACGGGCGAATCGTTCGTCATGATTCGCGGATCCAAGAGTATCTGAATTTCATCCGTTCGCAGGGCTAGTGCCCGCCCAGTAAGATCGTTTTCGCAGCATGCGTATTCAAAAACTTGTCCGTATCCGTCAGAACTTTCCCGACCGCCGCCTAGCTGATGTAGGTTTCGCTGTTCGCGAGGAATTGGAACAAGCCGGTTGGACAAACCGCGTCCCAGCCGGCAGCAGAATTGCGATCGGCGTCGGTAGCCGCGGTATTCAGAACATCGCCGTTATCGCCAAGGCCGTCGTAGACTTCTGGAAGTCTCGCGGGGTCAATCCATTCATCATTCCCGTGATGGGAAGCCACGGCGCGGCGACCGCCGAGGGCCAGGCGGACGTCTTGGCGCACTACGGAATTACCGAAGCGACCATGGGCGCTCCCGTGGTCAGTTCGCTCGATGTCGTCAATGTCGGTCAGACCAGTGAGGGCATCGACGTCTCAATGGATCGCAACGCCTTCGAAAGCGACGGCGTTATGCTCTGCGGGCGGGTCAAGTGGCACACCGATTTTGAAGGCGCGCTTGAGAGCGGTATTCACAAGATGATGGCGATTGGGCTCGGCAAGTGGGAAGGCGCCAAGCGCTACCACTGCTGGGCGCTACGGCTCGGTATGGAAGCCGTCATCCGCGGTGTCGGCGAAGTGGTCATGAACACGGGCAAGATGCTCGGCGGGCTGGCCATCATGGAAGACGCTCACCACAACACGGCTGAGGTTCGCGCCCTAGGGGTCGACGGAATGGCCGAACGCGAGGCAGAGCTTTTGGCGCGCGTGAAGTCATGGAAAGCGAATATTCCGGTTGAAAAGGTCGACTTTCTGATTCTTGATGAGATCGGCAAAAACATCAGCGGCGCGGGGATGGACACGAAAGTAGTCAACCGAGCCGTCAACCAGGGGCCCAATTCTTGGAGCGATGTTCCGACCATAACGAGAATATTTATCCGCGGGCTATCTGACCTGAGCTACGGCAATGCCGTCGGCATGGGCATGGCCGACGTCGCAAACGACCGCTTGCTAGAAGGGCTAAATTTCAAGGCGACCTGGATCAACAGCCTAACGGCATCGACCACTCAGCCGGCATTTACACCAATGCATTTCCCGACCGATCGGGAGTGCCTGGAACGAGTGCTGCCGACTTGCGGGCATCTCGACACGCAAGATTGTTTAATCGCCTGGATCCGCAACACGATGGAGCTGGGTGAGTTGATGGTCAGCGAAAATCTACTGCCGGAACTGCGCCAGAATCCCGACATCGAAATTCTGGGCGATCCCGAAGAAACGCCCTTCGATGCCGAAGGAAATCTAGTCAGCGTTTTTGAGCCGGCGGCAGTTGCCCACTAGAGCATTTTCAGGAATGGCATCGACTGCTTTCCGCGGCACCAACCCGTGAAATTCGGAGGCGCGACTGTAAAGGAGTGCGGTGGCGAAGGAGTTATCTGGAATACGTCAAATTGGGTCCTGCTGATCAGTCCTCAAAAGGACCCAACTCAACTCTCCCTGCTAACCCTCCTCCACCGCACTCCTTTACAGTCGCGCCTCCGATATTGGACAGCGGAATCTAGTCTCCAGAAATTGCCAGCTTTACCGCTTTTTATTCAAGAACGGTCTATGGCATCAGCGAAATCGCTCTAGTCGAAGGCCTGTTTCGTCGGTGTCGCCCACCGCTACCAGTTTTTTAACCGAATATTCCGGTACTCCACCTTCATCGGCGGACCCACGTGAACCTGCACCCCGATCAGTCCATCTACCGGACGGTTCGGCGCATCATCATCGATGGTGACGCTCATCAGCCGCCCGTTGATCATATGCGTCAGCGTATTGCCGCGAACAATTAGGTGAACCGCGTTCCAGTCGTCGCTCACGTGGGCGGCTAGCTCGTCCGATTCGGCGAACTTCGAAAGCAGGATCGGCGGACGCCCCCCGACCACATGCGACACCTGCCCGCGCACGGCCAGGAAGCGCCGACCCTTTTCCTCGTAGTTGTTGCCGGAATAGCGCTTGGCGCCGTCGAAGTCGCATTGATAACCGCGCATGGCGAAGCGATTCGTAGGCGTCACTGGGTCGGGGATAACGACGCTGCGGTAGTTGATGCCGCTGTTGCCGTTGGCGGTGATGCGGTAGTTGAGCTTGAGTTCGAAGTCCTTGGGTTTGCCGCCCCGCCAGATGATAAACGTGTTGCTCTTAATCACAGTCGCCGGCGTGATCTCACCGACGAGCACACCGTTCTCAACGCGCCAGTAAGTCGGGTCGCCCTCCCAACCGTCGAGGGTATTTCCGTCGAAGATCGCCTTGAAGCCGGCCTCGTCACCGTCGATCGGCGTAGGCCGATCGCTTTGCTTGGGGACGTAACGTTCCTTGGAGCCCTGCTGGGCAAACGCGGGAACAAGCCCCGCGATAAACGCGGTAAAAAACGATCTGCGTCCGGTGGAGTTCATGGCAAGTCAGGCTAGCACGGATCTCCGCCCCATCAGGTGGCAGGATTTGGGAGGGTTTTAGCGAAATTTTGGATTTCGGCGCGCCGACGCGGTTTTCCCGTCTGATGGGTGCAATGATCGCGGTTTGTCACCGGGTCCAGTCTCGGGGTAGGTGTGCGGGTTTTTGGGTGACCGTAGCCGAAAGTCGCCTGGAATCGGTGAAAGATTTTCTGAAACGCGCAGGACGCGGGGTCTTATAGCGGTCCGCGGACTGCCTGATAGCGGAAGCAATGGTTATGCCGATTTGCCCCTGTCCCGCTCAGCCCAGCAATTGATCGCCGAGTATGAATCGCAACGTGACAACGGAACCTCACTAGTTTAAAGTCAACAGAGTAGGAACCACTGAAAGGACTGTAACCGCCATGTCGGTCACGATTGAGCTTTCCGACGAACAAGCCGCGACTCTTGAGGCTTACGCCAGGGAGGAAGGTATTTCCGTGCCCGAACTCCTACATCGAATGGCGGAAGAACGCGGGCACCCTCGAGCCGAGAGTACGGCACAAGGACAGAAGCTCGTCGATGTCTGCGCGAAAGTCAAGGGATTGACCGACGACCTCGACTTCAGTCGCAATCGGTCGACGGCCCGGTCTCTTGACCAATGAGCGGATTCCTGCTCGATACTAACATTCCCTCGGAGTTGACGCGAGCGCGCGTCTTGTCCAATACAAGATGAGCCTGAAGGGAGGGGTGATTCCAACACAAGATGAGCCTGGAGGTAATTTGGGCAAGGTCGATTAGGAACAGGCAAACTGCGGGCGATGGGAGTCGCCGTGCAGCAAGCCGAATCAGTGAGTCTCGATGAGATCGAGAGTTTTCTCGACGGGTGTGGGTCCGTCGAGTTCCAGGCCGGAAGTCGAGCGGATAAATACGCGCTCGTCGAAGGCGTCCTGAAGAGGCATCATTATGCCGACCAGAAGCGCTCGGTTAAAGGATTGTTGAGACGCTTCCTGAGCAAGCTAACCGGCTTAAGCCGCGCCCAATTGACTCGCCTCATCGGGCAGTTTTTGCGCGAAAAGTGCGTTCGGCCGACAGCCTATCGAAGGCGCCGCTTCCCCACCAAGTACAGCCGCGCCGACATCGTTCTCCTGGCGCATGTCGACCAAGTACAGCAACGTCTCTCCGGGCCGGCGACGCGTCGCATTCTCCAGCGCGAGTTCCAAATCTACAACCGCAAGGAGTTCGAACGCCTTGCCGAACTGTCGGTGGGACACCTCTACAACTTGCGCAAACGCGCCGTCTACCGGCGACACAGTTTGCATCTCGACAAGACTCGACCGACACCCGTGGCGATCGGCGAACGCCGCCAACCCGAGCCGCGAGGACGTCCGGGCTACCTGCGCATCGACACCGTGCACTCGCCCGAACAGGAAGGTGAAAAAGGCGCCTACAGCATCAACGTGGTCGACGAAGTGACGCAGTGGCAGGCCGTCGGCTGCGTCCAACGCATCAACGAAAATCACCTCATTCCCTTGCTGGAAGGGCTTTTGGAACAATTTCCATTTATCGTTCGCGGCTTTCACTCCGACAATGGCAGCGAATTCGTCAACCATCAAACCGCTAAACTGCTCGAGAAGTTGCGAATTGAATTTACGAAGTCTCGCGCGCGCCGTTCGAACGACAATGCCTTGGTCGAAACCAAGAACGGCGCGGTGGTGCGCAAGTGGATGGGCTACCAGTTTTTGCCCTCGGAAGCGACGCAGGCGATCGACACCTTCTACCGCCAGTGGCTCAACCCGTACTTGAATTTTCATCGCCCATGCGCTTTCGCCAGCGAGCGCCGAGACCGCCGCGGCAAGTTGCGCAAGGTGTACGCCGAGTGGAGCACGCCGTGGGAAAAGCTGCTCAGCCTGCCCGCCGAGCAGCGCGGCCTGCGCGCGGATCGCTCGCTCAAGAAGCTCCAAGCGCGAGCGGACACTTGTTCCGACACCGAGTTTGCCGAGCAACTCGACGCTCAGCGCAACGAACTGCAACGCGTCTGCAAAGACCTCGCGATCTGCTGGCGCACGCGCTAGACAACGCCCCGACCCGAGGCGTTGTCGGCTCCTCCGGCCCACGTCCGAAGACGGCCGTGGGGTCTCGCCTGGGATGGCTGCAAAGGGGGATTGGGGTGCCGCCCCTTCCCCCTTATGCAATCCCCCTCACCCCGCCCTACGAAGCCACAAATAGCTGTAGCCGCCGACCTCAACTCACGCTATAATCCCCCTCAACCCGCAGCTGCTTCGCCTCTCTCCTTCAGGCTCATCTTTCAATTGGAAAAGAGGCGCGGCCTAATCCGCGCGTTGAGAACTGGATGCTTTCGCAGGTTGACGACCTCTATCTGAGCGTCGTGACGATTGGCGAGCTTCGTAAAGGGTTCACATTGCTCTCACCAAGCGACAACCGGCGCGTCCGCCTTGAGCAATGGTTTCACGATGATCTACTCGCGCTTGAGAACGGCGGAGCGAAACTAGACCATAGAGCGGCGAATCGAAGCTGCTTTTGGGCGGAGTAAAAGTAGACCGTCCGAGTGGTCCAGCGAACATTCCTGTGGTGTTTGTGGGACACGAGAGGGATGTATCGCGTGGAGCTATACGCTCAAGTACGGCGCAGTGTCTTTGTCGAAGGGCTCAGTGAGCGCGAGGCCGCCAAACGGTTTGGCCTGGCGCGAGGGACGGTGCGCAAGATGTTGCGCTACGCCACTCCGCCGGGCTATCGGCGGCGCCAACCAGCGCAGAGGCCGAAGCTGGATCCCTTCACCGGAATCGTCGATCAGATCCTCATCGACGATCAGGAACGTCCGAAGAAACAACGCCACACCGCAAAACGCATCTTCGACCGCTTGCGCGACGAGTACGATTTCACCGGCGGTTACACGATCGTCAAGGACTATGTTCGCGACAAGAAGCTCGGCGGGCAAGAGATGTTCGTGCCGCTGGTGCATCCGGCGGGCGATGCCCAGGCCGACTGCGGTGAAGCTCTGGTGTTCATTGACGGCGTACAGCGCAAGGCGCACTACTTGGTGGTCGATCTGCCGCCTAGCGATGACGCTTTCGTAAAAGCTTTCCCGGCCGCGACGACGGAAGCGTTTTGCGAGGGGCACAACGCAGCGTTTCGGTACTTCGGCGGCGTGCCACGCAGCATCCTCTACGACAACACGACCTTGGCGCTGGCGAGGATTCTGGGCGACGGCAGGCGCAAGCGGACCAGGGTGTTCAGTGAACTGCAGTCGCACTATTTATTCTCCGATCGTTTCGGGCGTCCGGGCAAAGGCAACGACAAGGGAAAGGTGGAAGGACTGGTCGGTTATGCCCGGCGGAACTTCATGGTGCCGGCGCCAAGGTTTCCAAGCTGGGAAGCGTTCAACGAGCAGCTCGAAGCGCAGTGCCTCAACAATCGTAAGCGGCGCTTGCGGCGGCACACCGAAACGATTGAGGAACGTTTCAAGCGTGACCGCCAAGCGTTGTTGCCCTTGCCGCCCACGCCCTATGACGCCTGCGACAAACGCACCACGCGGGTGACGTCGCTGTCATTGGTGCGCTATCGCGCCAACGACTACTCGGTGCCCACACGCTACGGACATCGCCAGGTGTTGCTGAAAGGCTACGTCGATGAAATCGTGATCTGTTGTGGCAGCGAAGAGATCGCGCGCCACCGGCGCAGTTACGAACGCGAAGAGTTGATCTTCGATCCGCTGCATTACCTAGCACTGCTGGAACGCAAGACCAACGCGCTCGATCAAGCGGCCCCGTTGGCGGGCTGGGAGCTGCCCGAACAGTTCCCGTGCTTGAGACGTTTGCTCGAGGCACGGTTGGGAAAGCCAGGCAAGCGCGAGTACGTGCGGGTATTGCGATGACTGGAGGACTTCCGATTCGAGCACGTTGCCGCGGCGGTGCGCCAAGCCTGCGAGTTGGGAGCGATTGGCTTGGATGCAGTCAGGCACTTAGTGCTGTGCCGCATCGAGCAACGGCCGCCGCGCTTGGACTTGACGAAGTATCCGCACCTGCCGGCAGCCCAGGTGGAGCAAACCTCCGCTGCGGACTATTTGGCACTGCCGGCACAAGGAGGGGGGTAATGGCGAGGTCGAAACTTCTGCTCGAAGCGCATTTGAAAGCGTTGCGGCTGCCAACCTTCCTGCGCGAGTACGACAAACTGGCGCGGCAATGCGCCGCCGAGAGCTTGGATTCGAGGAGCTTCCTGCAACAACTCTGCGAGCTGGAACTGCTCGACCGTGAACAGCGGGCCACCGAGCGCCGCAGCAAGGCCGCGAAGTTTCCCGTGACCAAGAGTCTGGACACTTTCGACTTCCCGTCCTTGCCGGCGTTGAACAAGAAGCTGGTGCTGGAACTGGCGCGCTGTGAGTTTATCGACCGCCGCGAAAACGTGCCGGCACTGGGTAATTCCGGCACGGGCAAAACGCACATCGGCTTGGCGTTGGGACTGGCGGCTTGTCAGCGCGGCTATCGAACACGCTTCACAACAGCGGCGGCACTGGTCAATGAGCTGCTCGAAGCCCGAGATGAACGGCGCTTGCTGCGATGTCAAAAGCAGTTGGCCAAGCAGGATCTGCTGATCGTCGATGAACTGGGCTACGTGCCGCTATCGAAGACCGGAGCGGAGTTATTGTTCGAAGTGTTTTCCCAGCGCTACGAACAGGGCTCGACGCTGGTCACCTCGAATCTGCCGTTTAACGAATGGACGGAGGTCTTCGGCTCCGAGCGGCTGACCGGCGCCCTGCTCGATCGCCTCACACACCACGTTCATATTCTAGAGCTGAACGGCGAAAGCTTCCGTCTGATCCAGAGCAAGAAGAAGCGGGCTCACTCTTTGGGCTGACCCACCGGCCACTCGCCCGGTTTTCGTGGGACGGCCTCCACTACGCCTGGGCCGCCCTAAAGGGCGACCGCAGGCTCCGTTCCAGCCGTCCCACGAAAACCGCTACCCCTTCACCAACTGGTCTACTTTTGCTCCGCCGAAGTGGTCCAAATTTACTCCGCCCTTGACACGCGCTGTTTGCGGGCCGGATCTTTCCAGTGACGCAAGCCGTCGCGGAACGCTGGGACGCTCTTGAAGGCAAGCGGCAATTACTGGGCCGACCACTCAGCAGCGCCGACGGACAAATGCGGCGACCGCCCTTGAGCACGATCTTTCCCTGGTCACTCGTAACGTGCGGGACTTTGAAGACCTGGGCCTGAAGATCGTCAATCCTTGGGAGTCCTAAGGTCCCCGAACCTATCGGTGACGAGCCTACTGCTACATTCAGATCACCGTAAACTGATGTTGTATAAAGGTTTGCTGGATTTTGCCCCTGTCCCCGATCGCCCTCAACTACCGCTGGGACTATTTCGAGTGCCGCGAGAGGCCTGTCAACGAGCAGCAGTCTCTGCCCGCTTTGTCGCGGTGATGAGGGCAATCGCAGGTGTTCCTACACCGGCACTATCGCAGTTTTCACGCATTGTTTGCCCGGCTATGCGCACGCGGACACGACTATTATCTATCGAATCCGGTCAGAGATGGGCGGCTGAGCACCGTTGTACAATCGGTTGATGGCGGACCCGCAAAACTCACCAGTTGCCCGTACTGGTTACTCGACACAGGCATCAATCTCCCTTGCTGTCGCGGAGTTGATCAACAATCGGCGTATCAATTTTTGGTGCGCCTCCGTGATCAACCCACGCGACAATAACCTCAGCTCGAATCCACTAGCAATTTTCGCTCAGCTTAGTCGCTTCCTTCACGGCGGATTGTTAAAGCCGGATGTCGACAAGGCGGAAACTCTAGAGGCCAGCCTTATGGGGTGGGTATATCAGATGCATCCCCATATGATCAATGACGACTTGAGGAACCAAGCTCTCGCAATGATCGGCGAATCGTTCCGTGAGAAGAACTTTGAGCCAAGAATGTTTAGGCTCTCTGACCTTATGGACGTTCGCGAACGTTACGAACCGGACGAATTTGTCGTGCCAAATGAGCCCGTTGAGGGGCAACATGTTCGAACGATTGAGACAGTCCATCTTAACCAGGACTTCTAAGCTTGACGATGACCGTAAACTGAAGGGGAGAGGCAGTTCAGTCGATGAGAACGAGAGCGGTGTCATACAACGACGTTACAGGAGCCCTGTCAGAGGCCTATCTGGCGATGTGGTCCGCTCTGAACTGCTTTATCCCCGAGAATCAGCGATTAGAGCCCGCCGAGTTTGGTTCTCTGGACGTGAGGGTGACGGCGGCTGAGAAAGCGTTCCGTCGGGCCGAAGAGTTGCTGAAGACCAGCCACGGCGATCGACCTCAGCCGACACGCAAGAGTGATCTTCGCGCCGACTATGAGGCATTCGAACTGCTGATCTCTAATCTCCGGGATGACAATCAGAGCAGCGACCTAGTGAGGTTTTCGGCGAAGTTGCGCTCAGAGGGCATTAGCCTAGGACATGAGGCCGTAAACTACGCAGAAGCACGCGCCGCAGAGTAGCGCACAAGCTTCCAATCGTTAGCCGAAATCAGTTGACTCAGACGGTGCCGAATCTCCAACGCCGCCGTTGCGGCAACGGTAGATTCGCGGGCGGGTAAGCCCATAGGCGTTCGTACAGGGGTACCTGAGCCGGCTTGAGACCTCGACAGGCACGTCACAAGTCGCTCAAGCGAGAGTGGTGAGCGACGGACATGCGCGTAGCGCGCCGAGCAGATTCGATACGCTACCCATTGCGGCTTGCACCGGCGAGCCGCCGATGAGGGTTATCGCGAGTATGAAATTTGGCCGCTACTTCGAGGAGTTTGAGATCGGGCAGGAGTTCAAGCATTGGCCTGGCCGCACGATCAACGAGGCCGACGACACTTGGTTCTCGTTAATGACGATGAATCAGCACCCCGTCCATATCGACGATAATTATGCCTCGAAGACGTAGCACGGGCAGCGTCTGGTCGTCGGGAGATCCGGGACGGGAAGCTGTGAATTAATTCGAAATCGACGCCTTTTAGCGAATCTAAGTCTTTTAGAATCAACATCGCAAGATCGCCGAAATCGATTTTTTCACACCTTCCGGAGCCCTAATTGCGCCTCTTGTTCTCCAAAACCATTCAACGAACCGTTCGACAACGCCGCTAGCGAACAGCGGCTAGGCGCCTGGGCTTCGGGCCCGGCTTCTGATGCCTGAGCATCCTTCCCACTTGCCGCTCCAAAGCGTTGACGAACGCCTCGTTCCCTAGCGGACGTCCTCCGTACGTGGCTTCTCGGATCGCAGCACTAGCGTTCGCAGTAACCAGTCCAGCCTGCACCGCGCGTCTGTCTTCAGTGCCCTGAAACTTTTTCCAAGAGACTTCATCGATCAATGGAGATCTCTCCAATGCCGCATGAGTCCTTGCGCTCGACCACGGGTATAATTCCGCCTCACCGACGATCCCGGCGCGCACCGGATTGAGGTCTACGTAGGCCAACGCCTGAATGAGATGGTCGGCGTCGAGCGGGCACGAATAGTAGCGGCTTTGCCAAAGGTGGCCCGAGCGTCCGTAGCGTAAGTTAAACAGGCGCGCGTATCGAGAATGAGCTTTGCGTAGACCGCGGGCAAACGAATCGCCGAACTCCGGTACCGCGACCAGGTGCACGTGGTTGCTCATCAAGCAGTACCCGAGTACACGAATGCCACATCGCTGACACTCTTCGAGAATCAGGTCCAGATAGAGTCGCCGATCGGCGTCGGAGACGAAAATGATTTGGCGGTTGTTGCCCCGCTGAGTAATGTGGTGCGGGACGCCCGCCGCAACCACACGCGCCATTCGCGGCATGCAGATCTGACAGCAGTATCGCACGGGCGGCGCGCAAGCCCCCAATTAGGGCTCCGTCCCGGATCTCCCATCGGTGACGGTCCCGGAAGCCCTAGGGAGTTCGGAGTTCGGGGATACGCACAGACCGTGCGCATTCCAATCTGTCCCTGATCGCTTTTGATCGCTTAGTTATCAAGCGGTCAAGGAGCTAGCGCTTTAAGGACGTATAGATATTCCGCATTTCGCGGACAACATCGTCGTCTCGATCGCGAAATATATAGTGGCTCACATTTTCGAACACTATTGCTCGTCCTGTGTTCGTCTCAGTCCGGAACTTGTTTGCCATGCGATCAACAAGAGGCACCCATTTCGTTCGTGTGAATTCATCGATCTTGCGGCGGATCTCGTCCGAAGCGTCTCTGGGAATTGGTACCGGCGCTTGTGTTGTGTAGAATGCCAACGCCGGTGATTTCAATTTGGAAAAGTCGGGAGTGTAGAGCTGTTGCCATGTCATGATCTGCGCATATGGTGATCCGGGTTGCGGCTGGGGAAGGGTCACGACAGGGTCCGTCATGAGGGCAAAACCGGCCGCCAAGTCCAACGCAGCATCAATGTAGACAAGGCTTGCCACCCGCTCGGGATGAAGCGTGGCAAACTCTGTCATCTCTGTCCCTGCAAAAGAATGACCCGCCAGATGAACATGTCGGAAACCGAGCGCATCTAAGAATGCTTTAACATCTGCGGTCAACGTCGCGAGGTCATAACCTGTAACTGTGCGTTCGGATGGAGCGGTGCCGCGTCTTGTGAATGACACGACACGATATTGATCTGCAAAGCGAGAAGCGAAGTGATCAAAAGTGTGTGCGGTGGTTCCATAGCCAGTCAACATAACCAGCGGCTCGCCCTCACCGCCCCAATCAAGATAATGAAGCCTGATGCCATTCGCTTCGACGAAGTGTTCGGTGTGCGGCGAGGCATCCTGGGCAGGGGCCGCTTGGCTCAGCAGTGAAAGGGTGAGGAAGGCGGTGATGGCGATCAACATTTGATCCTCCTCCAAGATGCTGTAACTACAGACACCGAACAGCAGTATTTGTTCCAGGCAAATCGCGTTGGCGAAAATGGGCGAAAAGGGGACAAGGCCCTTTTTCGACTTCAGATTGTGGCGACAAGTAATTTGTTATCAGTGTAATTCAGGACTATAGGTACTTTGGTCACCAGTAGTTGCGACGTGGAATCTCTGACTTCTAAACAGCGAAACGCTGTTTCTAAAACACTTATCCAAATTAGGCCGGGGGAAAGGGCCTTGTCCCCTTTTCCCTTCAAGGAATCGGAGTTCCTGTGTCGGTCGACCCGAAAACCCCTTGACACAGGGCTTACCCTGGAACAGTGAAAGTCCGGCCAGTGGAGGGGAGAGTCGGGCGTTAGCGGAGACCGTCCCTCCGCGGCCTCGCGCGCGATGGCGTTATCCGGCCAAATCCGGCCAAATCCGGCCAATCCGACGGCTGAGCTGCGTCCAATGGCTGGGTGGGGGAGAGTCAACACGAGGGTTCGTTTTCGTGGTTCAGATTTCGGGATCGCATGTGACAGTCCCCGCCCGGCGCTGCATTGACGGGTTTGGGGCGCGAGGTATGGCGGAACACTATACTTGTCACGGACGGAGAGTTGCCATGAAATCATTCAACCGCCGAGAGTTGCTGCGCCTTCTTCCCGCCGTTGCTCTCGCTGGCGCCAATAAATCTCAAACCAAGGAACCGCCGCCCTGGGGGCCGGGCATCAAACTCTCGCTGCAAATCCCCAACACTTACGACGACGACTATCTGACGTTTGCCACCCAGATGGGCGTCGAATACGTTTCGATCGGCGGGCGTGAGACTTCGTACGAATACTTCGCCTCGCACAAGAAGCGCGTCGAGGCTGCCGGCCTCAAGATCGCCAACATGGGCGACACGAGCGTTCACAACATGCCCGAGGTCACGCTCGGACTCCCCGGCCGCGACGAAAAGATCGCCGAGTACATCCGATATCTCAAGAACATCGGCAAGGCCGGCATTCACTACACGACTTACGCCCACATGGGCAACGGCATTTGGAGTTCCGAGCGCGAGACGACACGCGGTGGTGCGTCGGCGCGGGCGTTCCATCAGTCAACGGCGAAAGGCTATTGGGCCGGAGAAGTTTTCGAATCGCCGTTGAGCCACGGGCGGCGCTTTTCAAAAGAAGAACTGTGGGACAACTGGGAGTATTTCGCCAAGCGCGTCGTGCCCGTCGCGGAGGATGTCGGCGTCCGAATCGGCGTGCACCCCGATGACCCGCCGTTGCCGGAGTTGGCCGGCGTGCCGCGCCACATGTTCGGCACCTTTGACGGCTATGTGCGCGCTTTCGAAATCGCGAACAGTCCCAACGTAGGCATCTGTCTGTGCTGCGGCACCTGGATGGAGGGCGGGGCGCACACAGGCAAGAACGTGCTCGACGCCGCGAGAGAGTTCGCCAAGATGGACAAGCTGTGGAAGATTCACTTCCGCAACGTCAGCAGCCCAATCCCTGATTTCGTCGAGACGTACGTCGACGATGGCTACACCGACATGAAACAGCTCATGCGGACGCTGGTGGACGTCGACTTCCGAGGGATTCTGATCGCTGACCACGTTCCTCAGATGGTAGGCGACAGAAAAACTGGTTGGGCGTTTAGCATCGGCTACATCAAGGCGCTCTACGAGATGGCCAAGGAAGAACGAGGACGGGCATGAAGAGCCCGCCCGCGAGAGCCGAGACACTAGCGCGCAAGATATACTGAGCCCGCCATGCTTTCACGCAGAGAATTTCTGGCGGCGGCAGCGTCCGCGGCAGCCGTTGCCCAACTCAAGGGCGCTTCGGTCGGGCGCGAGTCGTTTGCCGAAAAGGCGCTTGGGCTTGCCAAGAAGGCGAGCGTCAGCTACGCCGACATCCGAGTGAGCCGCTATGACAACCAGCGTATTGCGACACGCGAGCAGCAGGTGCGGAGCATCGCTTCGAGCAGCAGTTACGGCTATGGCGTGCGCGTACTCAAGCGCGGCGCCTGGGGTTTCGCGGCGTCGAATGACTTCAGCAAAAGTCGCTAGCCGAGGCGGTCGCCAGAGCCGTTGAGATCGCAGAGGCGAATGCCTCGATCCAGACCCGTCCGGTAAAGTTTGCCAAGGAGAAAGCGCACCAAGCGAACTGGAAGTCAGCCTACGACACCGATCCCTTCGATGTGTCGCTGGACAAGAAAATCGATCTGCTGCTGAAGATCAACGCGGCCACTCTCGAGACCAAGGGCGTGAGCTTCGTCAGCAGTCGATTGTCGTTCATGCGAGAGGACAAATTCTTCGCAGCGACTGAGGGCTCGGTGATCCAGCAGGACATCGTGCGCTCGTGGGGCACGTTTCAAGCGACTGCTGTCGACCGTGCGAAAGGCGATTCACAGTCGCGCGGTTCTCTAGCGCTGCCAGTGCAAAGGGGCTGGGAGGCGATTGAGGAATACCCCTACCTAGAGGAGGCTGCTCAAGCGGGTGAGGAAGCGCTCCAGAAGCTCAAAGCTCCGTCTGTGCAGGCGGGCTCGTATGATCTGCTGTTACATCCGACACACCTGTGGCTGACCATTCACGAGAGTTGCGGCCACCCAACCGAACTCGACCGAGCGCTCGGCTATGAGGCTAACTACGCGGGAACGAGTTTCCTGACGCCCGACAAGCTCGGCAAGTTTCGCTACGGCTCGAAGTGGGTCAATATGGTCGCCGACCGTACTCAACCACATGGCTTAGCGACGGTGGCCTACGACGACGATGGTGCTCCGGCCCAGCGCTGGGACTTGGTGCGCGAAGGTGTTTTCGTCGACTACCAGACGACGCGTGAACAGGCAGGGCTTGTGCCCGGCGTGAAGCCGCACGCCTGCGCACACGCCGACAATTGGTCGAGCGTGGTCTTCCAGCGTATGCCAAACGTTTCACTCGATCCGATGGAAAGTAAGCTGACCAGCGAAGAGCTCATGGCGGATATCAAGAATGGCATCCTGATCCTGGGCAATGGCAGCTTTTCGATCGACCAACAACGCTACAACTTCCAGTTCGGCGGTCAGGTTTTCTGGGAGATCAAAAACGGCAAGAAGGCTCGCATGCTTCGCGACGTGGCCTACCAGGCACGGACTCCCGAGTTCTGGAACGCCTGCGACGGCGTGGCCGGTAGGGACGAATACGAACTCCACGGGGCGCTCAACGACGGCAAGGGCGAACCGCCGCAGTCGAACGCCGTGAGTCACGGCTGCAGTCCGACGCGCTTCCGCGGCATCAACGTCATCAACACCGGCTGGGGGTCGTCATGACGCGCGACGAGGCTCAGGCTCTTACAAAGAAGGTTCTGAAGAGCGCGAAGCAGCCCGAGGTTGCCATCGAGTTGGCAGACAGGCGGCACGGCTTCATACGCTTTGCCCGTAATGCGCCGACCACCAGCGGGTTCACCCAATCGGCCGAGGCGCGCATCACTGCTTGGAAAGGCAAGCGCAAAGCGTCGGCCTCCGCCAGCGTCAATTTGGCGGACGCAGCGGAAGCCGAGGCGGCACTAAAGACGTTGGTTGCGCAGGCGGAGGAACTCGCCGCGGTGTCGCCGGAAGACCGCGAGTACATGCCCTTGCTCGGGCCACAGGAATACGTTGAGGTCGACGGCTATGACGAAACGACGGCTGAGTTGCCCGCGCGGCGACGCACCAAAGCCGTTGCCGATGCTATCGAGACAGCAAAGAAGCAGAAAGTGATAGCGGCCGGCTTTTTCGAAAACGTAGCCGAAACTTCGATTCTTGCCAACTCGGCCGGGCTTTTCGCCTACTATCCGGGCACCGTCGCAACGTTTTCAGTTACCGCAAGAACGAGTGATGAAAAGGGTTCCGGCTATACCGCGGCCAGCTCGCACAAATTCGCAAGTATCGATGTCAAAGAGACGACGGCGATTGCCGCTAAGAAGGCGATCGACTCAAGAGGCGGGCGCGAACTGAAGCCCGCAGCCTATCCGACGATTCTTGAACCGCAAGCGGTGGGCGACCTGATTTCGCGTCTCGACTTCGACGCGCGCTTGGCCGATGAAGGGCGCAGTGTGTTCACGAAGTCGGCCGGAAAGACTCGGCTGGGCGAGAAGGTTTTCGACTCACGAGTGAATATTTACTCTGACCCGCAACATGCCGTGGCTCCGTCGAGTCCGATTGGTCCAGGAGGCTATCCGGTTGCAAGAGCCGATCTGGTTCGCGAGGGTGTGCTGAAAAACCTCAGCTATTCACGTTTCTGGGCAGCGAAGAACAAGAAGAACCCGGGACCGTACCAGACGAACTTGATCATCGACGGCGAAAACACCTCACTGGCGAAACTCATCGCTTCCACCGAGCGCGGCGTGCTGGTCACGCGGCTGTGGTACATCCGTTCAGTCGACCCGCAGCAAGCGTTGTTCACAGGCTTGACGCGGGACGGCACGTTCTGGATCGAGGATGGAGAGATTAAATATCCTCTAAAGAACTTTCGGTTTAACGAGAGCCCCTACCGGATTTTGGGCGACGTTGATGCTCTCGGCAGCTCTCAGCCAACCGTTCGCGGCGAACGCTACGGCAATTTCCGCATGTTGTTGCCCGCGATCAAGCTGAATTCGTTCCGATTCACGTCGATTTCAGATGCCGTATGATCTCGTCATCGGCGAGCGTCTTGTCCAATACAAGATGAGCCTGAAGGGGAGGGCGATTCCAATACAAGATGAGCCTGACGGGGATCCGTTGGGTGGTCAGGAACAGAGCAGCTGCGGGCGATGGGAGTCGCCGTGCAGCAAGCCGAATCGCTGAGTCTGGAGCAGATCGAGTGTTTTCTCGACGGGTGCCAATCCGTCGCCTTCGAGGGCGGCAATCGAAGCGACAAATATGCGCTCGTCGAAAGCGTCTTGAAGCGGCATCACTATGCCGACCAGAAGCGCTCCGTCAAGGGTCTCCTGCGGCGTTATCTCGCTAAGCTCACGGGCTTAAGCCGCGCGCAACTCACCCGCCTGATCGGACAGTTCTTGCACACGCGTTGCGTCCGTCCGAGGGCCTATCGGCGGCGCCGTTTTCCCAGCAAGTACACACGCGCCGACAGCGTCTTACTGGCGCACGTCGATCGAGTTCATCAGCGCCTCTCGGGGCCGGCCACCCGCCGCATTCTCCAACGCGAGTTCCAGATCTACGGCCGCAAAGAGTTTCGACGCCTGGCCGAATTGTCCGTGGGCCAGCTGTACAACTTGCGAAAAAGAGCCGTCTACCAACGTCACAGTTTGCATCTCGACAAGACCCGTCCCACGCCCGTTGCGATCGGCGAACGCCGCCAACCCGAGCCGCGAGGACGTCCGGGCTACCTGCGCATCGACACCGTGCACTCGCCCGAACAGGAAGGCGAAAAAGGCGCCTACAGCATCAACGTGGTCGACGAAGTGACGCAGTGGCAGGCCGTCGGCTGCGTCCAACGCATCAACGAAAATCACCTCATTCCCTTGCTGGAAGGGCTTTTGGAACAATTTCCATTTATCGTTCGCGGCTTTCACTCCGACAATGGCAGCGAATTCGTCAACCATCAAACCGCTAAACTGCTCGAGAAGTTGCGAATTGAATTTACGAAGTCTCGCGCGCGCCGTTCGAACGACAATGCCTTGGTCGAAACCAAGAACGGCGCGGTGGTGCGCAAGTGGATGGGCTACCAGTTTTTGCCCTCGGAAGCGACGCAGGCGATCGACACCTTCTACCGCCAGTGGCTCAACCCGTACTTGAATTTTCATCGCCCATGCGCTTTCGCCAGCGAGCGCCGAGACCGCCGCGGCAAGTTGCGCAAGGTGTACGCCGAGTGGAGCACGCCGTGGGAAAAGCTGCTCAGCCTGCCCGCCGAGCAGCGCGGCCTGCGCGCGGATCGCTCGCTCAAGAAGCTCCAAGCGCGAGCGGACACTTGTTCCGACACCGAGTTTGCCGAGCAACTCGACGCTCAGCGCAACGAACTGCAACGCGTCTGCAAAGACCTCGCGATCTGCTGGCGCACGCGCTAGACAACGCCCCGACCCGAGGCGTTGTCGGCTCCTCCGGCCCACGTCCGAAGACGGCCGTGGGGTCTCGCCTGGGATGGCTGCAAAGGGGGACTGGGGCTGCCGCCCCTTCCCCCTTATGCAATCCCCCTCACCCCGCCCTACGGGCCCCACAACGGGCTTCAACCTCAAGCCCCAATCCGAGCTATAATCCCTCCTGCCCACAGCTACCTTCGCCTGCCTCCTTCAGGCTCATCTTTCGATTGGAAAAGAGGACCCATCGACGTATGACAAGGCGATGAAGGTTTCGCCAACGTCTTTGAATGCCAAAGACTTGGCAGATGTGAGGGTGGTCTAACGAGGCGGCGGCCTGAGCCTCGCGGGTGAGTCGGGCCTTGACGTTCTCGTGACCAACAGCGTGTTTGGAGAGAAATTTTAGCGCGACGATGCGTTTGAGGTCGAGATCTTCGGCCTTGTAGACAACACCCATGCCGCCCTCGCCGAGCTTGTCTAGGATCTTGTAATGGCTGATGGTTTGGCCGATCAAGATACGTCAATTCTAGCCGTTCGCGCTTGCATAGTGAAGAAACGATGTAACAATCTCTATACGCGGCTCCTCCTCGGAAGTCTTCCAACGGGAGAAATCGATTGCAATCACGCTAGAATCACGCTGCCTTGGCTCGCGCAGTGCTTCGCGTTGGGCCGAGGCCTCGGGGGCTACGCGCGCGATCGACATGCAGTTTTGGATACCCGCGACCCTTCTGATCCTCGCCTTCTTCGCGCCGCTTTGATGACGGGCACATATCTAGGCTCGGTAGTCTTCACCGCTATTTCTCACCACATCACGGCGATCTTGCGGCATCGATACAACGAACACCGCCGTACTCATTCGATGCCGCCTACGATCGCGACCGGCAATTCGTCACCAAGCGGCGTGGCGCCGGTGATCGTAATTTGCAATTCGCTTGGCCGATCGTCGCTCGCCACCCATATTTGGGCTCGTTAGTCTGTGTCGGCCGGTTCGATGAGCACGACCGGTCCAAGCCACGAGCGCTTTCCAAGTCGGACGGAAAGCAAGCCGAACTCGTCCTTGATCTTCGCGTGATTTAGATCGGAGTACTTGACCCTCGGCCGGCCGGGCGCGGACAACTCGCCCGCCTCATCATCGAATCGCAGTACGTCCCAACGCTTGACGGCCAGCGCTGCCAGCGCCAAAAAAGGACTCGCCACAATCACGGCAACGGCCGAAACCCGCAACCCGATCGGTCCGAGCATGATCCAACCGAAAAGCGCACCGGCCACAATCAGCCCAGCCGCCCAGCACTTCGCGAGCCGCCAGGCGTCCCCTCGGAATTCGGCTGCTTGGCTCACGGGCGGTTCAACGGATCCGCTCGACCTGCGGCGCCCTAATTAGTGGCTGCCCGACGGGTCGCCCGGTTGAGGAAGTGGCCGGGGCGGCGGTGGTATCAGACCTTCGGGATCGAAAAGTCTTCCCGGCAAATAGTGGCTCACGCGCGGGCCTTGCAACGGGCGGATCTTGATATTGCGGTACCAGGCCGGATGGTTGTGGTGCGTCAACGCGATGTGCCCCTCGCCTTTGAAACCGAACCCCGGAACGCGCTTGAACTTCGTCTGCTCGACGCGGCTGAACATTTCCGGCGAGTTGAACTCGAACTCGACAATTTTCATGCCGTTGAGCCAGTGCTCACCATGAGTTCCGTTGACGACAATGCGCGAGCTGTTCCATTCACCGGGCGGGTTGAGCTTCCGTTTGGGGTCCGGCTTATAAAGCAAGTAGAGCGACCCGCAGCTCGAGTACTCCCAACCTTTCCGCTTTTGGTTGAGAGTCGTGTCGTCGAGTACTTGATATTCCAGACCGGTCGCGCCAAGCAGCGATTGAGCCTTCCGCGCGGAGCTCAGGTGCGGGCGATAACCTGGTCCCGCCCAGGCTTTTTGGACTATATATTTGACGCCGCTGTTGCCGCCTTTGACGATTTTCCAATCGAAGGCGAGTTCGAAGTTTTCGAACTGGCTGACCGTGACAAGGTCGCCGCCCGAGCGCGCCGCCAGCGTGCGGATAGTGCCATCTTCGATTGCCCACGATTGTGATGGGAAGGGGGTATCGTTGAATCCCTCCCAGCCCGTGGTGGTTTCACCGTCGAATAGCAACTGCCAGCCGTCGAGCTTCTCAGCGTCTGACAGTTGGTTGGCGGGTTCCGCGGCGGCGCCGATCACGCCGATGGCAGCGGCAAGTAAGAATAAGCGGAGCAACATGGTTAGGCCTCGTTGTACAGAATAGCCAATATAACGTGCTAGCGGATAAAGATGAACTCGGACGTGTTTAGCAGAGCGTGAGCGAGTTCGGTCCAGGCTTGAGTCTCGTCTTGCGCCTCCCCTTGCTCGGATAGAAATTCGCGGATCTCGGCAACTTCCTCAGCGAGCGGTTCGCGCCCGAACGCTCGGACATACATGTCGCCAATGCGGTCATCGGCCCGCTCGTGGAGTTCAATTTCCCTTTGTGCCCAGTTGGCGGCCTGTGTATTGACAAATTCGTTGTTAAGCAAGATTAAAGCTTGCGAGGGTACGGCCGAGACACCGCGTTGGCCGATTGTCGAGATCGGCAGAGGGTAGTCAAACGCCAGCAGCAGCGGCGTCAAGAAATTGCGCCGAACTTGCACGTAGACGCTGCGGCGCCCATCGCCATCGAGCGGTCCCGTGGCGGGCTTACCACGGCCGTCTTGAAATTCGCTGATGTGCGGTGGCACGCCCGGCCCACCGACCTTTCGGTCTAGTGTGCCGGCTACCACTAACACCGAGTCTCGGATGGCTTCGGCTTCGAGACGTCGCACCGGCATGTACGAAAGCCACTGGTTGCCGGGATCGCGTTCTTGCGCGGCTCCCGAGGTCTCGCTGCTTTGGCGGTAGGCGCTCGAGAGCACGATGTATCGCTGCAGTTCTTTGACTGACCAGCCACTCTTTACGAATCGCGTGGCCAGGTGGTCGAGCAGATCGGGATGGGTCGGTCGAGCGCCCATCTTGCCGAAATTGTCAGGTGTTGCGACGATGCCTTTTCCGAAATGGTGTTTCCAAACCCGATTGACCATCACCCGCGCGGTCAACGGGTTTTTTTCGCTCGCGACCGAGTTGGCGAATTCTAATCGGCCCGAGCCGTTCGTGAATGGCTCTTGCTGGTCTCCGGCGACAATTTGCAGAAACTGCCGCGGTACGATCTCGCCAGGGTTCTTGTGATTGCCGCGAACGTGAATCGGAGAGTCGGCGGGCTCGTAATCCTTGCTGGTCATCGCGAACGTCGACGGCGGAATACTTTTGGCGGCGCCGTCGCGGAAGGCGAAGAGTTCGGTGATCCAGCGCGTCTCCAGCTCGTCTAACGTGTCGACTGCGTCCTCCAGCCGCGAGAGTCCCAGCAGCGAGGCGAGTAGAGCTTCGTCGGCCGCTGTGCGGTTTCTCGTCTGAGCAAGCCCACTGGCAATTTGTTGGTACGCCTGAGCCAGGTCCTCAAGAGAGTTAATGTCGTCGCGCTCGAGCAGCGACACGATGCGATCGTCTGGACTAGCAGCGATCGGCGGGGCATCTTTCGTGTCAGAGAAAACGACCTGATCGACGACTATCGATCCTCCGCGATCACGGTCGATGATCTCGAGGGAACAGATGCGGCCGCGCTCCTTCGTCATCGCGATGGTTTTCCATGTGAGCCGACCGCTAGCATCGGGCATGGCATTGCCGGACTTGTGTTCATCGGCGATGACGGTAAAGCGGATATTGGGGTCGTTCTTCTGGCGCGGTGAATCCGCCGGTCCGGCCATGCGCACGTGAACGTAGCGCGCGGGCATCCGAAATTTTCTGGTGGTTAGGGTGCCGACAAGCGTTTCGGCGCCATTCCCAAACGAGCTGGCGAGCGCCTGGCCTGCATAGCCGGAGAGCTTCAGATTGGTCGGTACGGCGTGAACCGGCTCGCTGCCGAACCCCGAGCCGGAGACCTCCCATTTCTCGAAGCCCGATTCGAAGTCTTCATAGATGACGTCGCCGCGCTCGGCCCAGATCGGATGAGTTCGATCGGCCTTTGCGACCCACTCGCGCACTTCGCCACGCATGTGATCAAGGCGGCCTTTGAAGTCAGACGAGCCTGGCTCGGCGACCCGGGCGAACAAAAACAGCGGATGGCTCGGCTCGGTCAGTGCGTAGTTAAACTCGGCGGCCAAGCCCTTGGCATCTTCCGCCGTGACCTCGTCCACTTCGGCTATATACCGCTCGGCGAGTCCCGCCGCACGGCGCTTGAGCGCGGGGTTCAGGTGGCTAGCGACATCCAATTGAATGTCGCCAATCCTGCGGTTGGCGTTTCGAATGAGGGCGGCCTGCATTGGCGAGTCGACACATCGTTCACTCATGTGCGTCGACTGGAAAATTCCAAACATCGAGTAGTAGTCGGCGGTCGGGATGGGGTCGAATTTGTGGTCGTGGCAGCGCGCGCAAGCGACCGTCAATCCTTGAGTTGCCTTTGAGATTACGTCGATCTGATTGTCGATTTGGTCGGCTCGGGCTTTAACGGAATCGGTCGGCGAGTTCAGTACTTCCCAAAGCCAATACGTACCGCTGGCGATCGGGTTGACCGCGTGGACTTCGTCGGCGGACAGGCGCTCGGGCATTAGGTCGCCTGCGATTTGTTCCTTGAGAAATTGGTTGTAAGGCAGGTCGGAGTTGAACGCTTCAATAACGTAGTCGCGATAACGCCAGGCGTCTAGTTTGTTGTTGTCAAACTCGTGTCCATTGGTTTCCGCCCAGCGAACTAAGTCGAGCCAGTGCCGCCCCCAGCGCTCGCCGTAATGTGGCGACGCAAGCAAGCGATCGACGACTTTTTCGTACGCATCGCTCGATGAGTCGCTAAGGAACTGGTCGATTTCTTCTGGGCTCGGAGGCAAGCCGGTCAGGTCAAATGTTACGCGGCGCAGCAAGGTGCGGCGGCCGGCCTCGGCGGCAGGCTGAAACTGATGCGACTCAAGCTTCGCCAAGATAAATCGATCGACATCCGAGCGAGCCCACGCAGTGTCTTGCACGTCAGGCACCGCCGTGTCGCGAACAGGTTGAAACGACCAAAATTTTCCTCCATCCTCGAGGTCGATTTTCTTTTGCGTGACCTGCGGAGCCGGTTCGTCTACGCGCGGATCGGGCGCTCCCATTCGAATCCAATCTTCGAGATTCGCTATCTCGCTCTCATCAAGTTTCCCCGTAGGAGGCATGCGCAAATCGATCGTTCGATAGCGAATCGCCTTCACCAAAAGGCTGCCGTCCGGGTCGGACGGAATGATCGCGGCGCCGCGGCTGCCGCCCTTAAGGACGCCGGCTTTCGAGTCGAGACGGAGCTCGCTCATCGCCATCGTCTTGGCGCTGTGGCAGGCATAACATTTTTCCGCTAGTAGCGGGCGTATCCTTTTTTCGAAAAAGGCAAGCTGGTCGGGAGATTGGGCGTAGGCGCTCAGGATTGAAATCAACAGCCACGCGACGCCAGAAAGCATTCGAAACATTGCGTTTCTATGATAATCCCGTTAGCCCGCATTGCTCACCACGTGGCGAGCGAAAGTGCGTAAGAGGTGTGTCAATACGAGGCGGGCGACGGTCGGCGCGTGGAGGCGTACTTGACAGTCCGTCGAGCACGACGATTGAGCGCAACGAAGTAATGGCGCACCTATCGCGTGCTTTCGCCGTCAGGTGGTGAGAAATGCGGGCGAGGCGGCGGTGTGACGACGATGAGAGCTGATCGGCACTCGTCCGGTACCATGGAACTCACAAATGGCAGCTCAGTCAACATTCCTAACAATGGCCGTCTTTGCGCTTGTTTTCGCCGGGCAGGGCTCGGCTCAGCAAGAGGGTATGATTCCGCGCTGGGAGGTCACGGCACTGGCTGAGGATGTCGTAAAAAACATCGCGACCGGCCAGAAAGTGCTTTCGGAACTGCGCCCGCGGGAATGGCTTCAAGACGGCGCGCCCGACGCCTACGTGGATCAGCTGCTTACATTGCAGTCCGATTTAGACAGTGCGACGTTGTCAGCCGAGGCCCTAAGGCGCCATCCAGAGCGCCTTTCGTACGCCGTCGATACGTTCTTGTGGCTCGATCGGTCGGATTCGCTTCTGAGCTCAATGGCTAGTGGCGTACGCAAGTACTACAACGGCGCCATCGCCGATCTTCTGGATTCCGCCCGCAGTCGTAATGTAGCAAATATTGGGACGCTAAAAGAGTACATGGGCCAGCTCGCCGTTGAAGTTGAGACCTCGATGGATATCGCAAATCGCGAGGCGCAGCGCTGCCGGGCCGATATCGCGAAAAAGCCCGAGCAGCCCTAAGTCCGGCTCCTTCGATCCATGCGCATTTTAGGCATCTCGGCGTACTATCACGACTCCGCCGCGGCGCTGGTGGAAGACGGCGAAATCGTAGCAGCGGCGCAGGAAGAGCGATTTACTCGTAAGAAACACGACCACCGATTTCCGGCGAACGCGGTCGAGTACTGTCAGAGAGAAGCTGGGATTAGCGGGCGTGACGTCGACTACGCCGTCTTCTACGACAAACCGCTGCGCAAGTTTGAACGGTTAGTCGAAACATACCTCGACTACGCGCCCTTCGGAATTCGCTCGTTTCTACAAGCAATGCCGTTGTGGCTCAAGGAGAAACTCTGGACGCGCGAGATGATCGCCGACGAGCTGGAAGATTTCAGCGGCAAGGTGTTGTTCAGCGAGCATCACGAAACCCACGCCGCTAGCGCGTTCTATCCGTCACCGTTCGAGTCAGCGGCAATTCTTACCATCGACGGCGTCGGTGAGTGGGCGACTTCAAGCTACGGATACGGCAAGGGAAACGAGGTCCATTTGCTTGCCGAAACACGCTTTCCTCATTCGCTTGGGCTGTTGTATTCGGCGTTTACGTACTACACGGGATTCAAGGTCAATTCAGGCGAATACAAGGTCATGGGCCTGGCGCCGTATGGCGAGCCCAAGTATGTTTCGAAGATTTTGGATGAGTTGATTGACCTGCGCGCCGACGGCTCTTTGCGGCTCAACATGAAGTACTTCAACTTCTGCCAGGGCTTGACGATGACGAACGGCGCATTTGATCGGTTGTTCGGCGCGCCTCCGCGCAAGCCGGAATCGGAGATCACGCAGCGCGAGATGGACTTTGCACGCTCGGTACAAGACGTTACCGAAGAAGCGATGTTGCGGATGGCGCGCCACGTTCAGTCGGAAACGGGTGAGCGAAATCTCTGCTTGGCGGGCGGAGTTGCGCTGAATTGCGTTGGCAACGGCCGGCTGCTGCGCGAAGGTCCCTTCGACAATATCTGGATTCAGCCGGCGGCGGGTGACGCGGGTGGCGCGCTTGGAGCGGCCTTATCCGTTTGGCACCAGTATTTGGGAAATTCGCGAACGGCACGGGCTGCTGACTCGATGCGAGGGTCGTATCTCGGACCGTCATTTAGCGACGACGAGATCGTTTCTCGTTTAGACGCGCTGGGAGCGTCTTACAGTCGGGGGGCGCACGCCGACGCGATTCGCGCCGGCGCCGAAGCGCTCGCCTCTGAAAAAGTTGTCGGTTGGTTTCAAGGCCGCATGGAGTTTGGTCCGCGCGCGCTGGGTGGGCGAAGCATCATAGGAGACCCCCGCTCGCCGAAAATGCAGTCGGTGATGAATCTCAAAATCAAGTACCGCGAGAGCTTTCGCCCCTTCGCGCCTTCTGTTCTTGAGGAAGCCGCCAAGGATTACTTCGAGCTCGACGCGGAATCGCCGTACATGTTGCTGGTCGCTCCGGTTCAGAAAGACATTCGCCGCCGGATGAGTGCGTCAGAAGAGCAACTTTTTGGTATCGACAAGCTCAACGTGCCGCGATCGTCGATTCCAGCCGTCACGCACGTAGACTATTCGGCCAGGGTGCAAACAGTGACGCCCGAGCGCAACGGCCCTTACTACGATCTGATCGCCGAGTTTAACCGGCTGAGCGGCTGCCCGTTGGTGGTGAATACCTCGTTCAACGTGCGCGGCGAGCCGATCGTTTGCACGCCGGAGGACGCCTATCGCTGCTTCATGAGGACCGAGATGGATGTCTTGATCTTGGGCGATGTCGTGCTTGCAAAGACCGCCCAAACCAAGACCGCCGACGACACTGCGTGGCAACAGGAGTTCCAACTTGACTAGTTCCCCGCCCACGGTGAAACAGGCGCGCAAGTCGGCATGGGCTGTCGGCGCGGTGCTACTGGCGATTGCGGCCTGGAACGTTTATCGCGGCCGCCCCCATATCTATTGGAGCTTTGGCTCGATTGGCGCGTTGCTCCTGACCATTGGATCTTTCTGGGCAGGCGGGGCGATGGCGTTTCATCGCGACTGGATGAAATTCGCGACCGTGCTCGGCGCGATCAATAGCCGCATCATCTTGGCACTGATTTTCTATCTCGTAATGACGCCATACGGGCTGATCATGCGAGTGTTCGGACGTGACGAGCTCAAGCGCCGCGGTTCAAAGGCCGAAACGTATTGGATTCCGCGGCCCGTAACACGCCAATCAACCAAGCAGTTCGAGCGATTGTTCTAATTGGAAACTTGATTCTTCAGGCTGCCCTCCAACTTACTTGTTGGACGAAACCGTTCGCAGTACCGAGCCGCGCCGCCTCGGGGGCGGTGAAAAAACCTCCCCGAACTTGAAAATCGGGCGTAGCAAGCTGCGCCGCTACAAGTAACTTGCGTGTTATCAACGCTGTAGGGGGGCGACATGTCGCACCCTCGAACGACCGCCGAGCTAATCGAGGTTTTTTCACAGCCGCCTCGCGGTGCGGTCCTTTCTGCGACGTGTGCACCGCACCGCACGGCGGCGCGGCTCGGTACTGCGAAGCGCACCTATCGCGTGCTTTCGCCGTTAGTTGGCGAGAAATGCGGGTTAGAACCCGCCCTCTCGTTCCTCGAAATGAGTGGGCTTCCCAAGGCTCGCGCCGTCGCGGCGAACCCAGTCCGCGACCATCGCGATCATCTCGTCGACACTGGTCTCGGGCTCCCCGAAAGTTTCGACACACTTCGCAGCGTTGCTAAGCAGAGCAGTCGCGTTCTCGGTGCCCACAAGTTTTGCCTCGACGCCAAAGTGCCCAGCGAACCGCTCGGCCAAACTTCGCACTGCCAACGTCTCAGCTCCGGTAACGTTCAGGACGAACGGCGGAGAGTCGCAGCGCTCAAGCATGCGCAACGCAATCGAGTTTGCATCGCGTTGCCAAATCACGTTTACATGGCCCATTGCAAGATCGACCGCCTGGCCGCGAAACACCTTGTCGCCGATGTCGCGCAGCACACCGTAGCGCAAGTCAATGGCATAGTTGAGCCGGACGATCGATATTGGCGTACCGTTTCGAGTTGCGAAATGTTCAAAGAGTCGCTCACGCCCAAGCGCGGATTGCGCATATTCGCCTATCGGGCCTGGGGCCGATTCCTCGTCTGGTCCGCCGCCCGCCACCGCGCTCAGCGGATAAACGTTTCCGGTCGAGAAAGCGGCGATACGCGAGTCGCGAAACTTTTCGGCGGCGAGGGCAGCCGTGTGCGCGTTGATCGCCCACGTCAGCGCTTGGTTGCCGCTAGTGCCGAACTTTTGACCGGCCATGAAAACGACATTCGCCGCGGACGGAAGCGCGTCGACCGCCGTTCGGTCGAGCAGGTCCGCAGTATGGGTCTCGATGCCCCACGATTCAAGCCGATCTTTTACCGTAGGATCAGAGAATCGCGCGACGCCAATCACCCGACGCTCAGAGCCGCCAGACGCCCTTTTAGCGAGCCGGGCGAGACTGGGGCCCATCTTGCCGCTCACTCCGAGAACCAATATGTCGCCCTCTAAGCGGTCCATCAAGGCAATGTCAGATGGA
>CBDBHI010000083.1:0-8804 GCA_965205595.1 Bryobacterales bacterium
GTAGATCACCCGATCGGCGGGAACGTCCTTCAGAACCTCGCGTTTGCCGTTTGGCCAGCGGATCGAGACCTCATCGGCTTTGTCCTCTTCTCCTAGCCCGAAATGGAGCCGCAGATCGTTCACCGAGTAGTAGCTAGACTGGCTCTGCACTTCTTGCGCTTGAAATCTGGAACCTGATTTAACGTCCACTCGCGCTCCGATTGCGGTGCGGTTCGATTCGACCCCGATCAGCTTCACCTTCAGCCAATGATGCCCCGTCTCGACGTCAGCGCGGATCAGGGACGGCGGCTCGTTCATGTTCATAACCAGGATGTCCATGTCGCCGTCGTTGTCGAAGTCGCCGAAAGCACAACCCCGGCTGGAGTGTGGCGTCGAGAGGCCGGAGCCGCACTTTTCCGTGATATTGACGAATGTTCCGTCGCGCATATTTCGGAACAGGAAGCGCGGGCCGCGATAGGGATAGCGCGAGTTGAATTGCTCGACTCGCGGGTAGAGGTTTCCGACGGAATAGAACAGGTCCGGCCAACTGTCGTTGTCAAAGTCGACAAACCCTGTTCCCCATTGGATGTGCTGGGTCATCGCGTGGAGGCCTGCCTCAACGGACATATCCGCAAAACTCCCATTTCCGTTGTTGCGGTAAAGAGCCGGCATTTCGTCGGCAAACAGAGTTTTCACGATATCGAGCTTGCCGTCCCCATCGTAGTCGGCCACGGCGAGGCCCATGCCGGCCTGCTCACGCCCGTCCTCGCTGTAGGCCACGCCGGCCTCCACCGCGATGTCGGTGAAGGTGCCGTCGTGGTTGTTGCGATAGAGGATACTTGGAGTCGAATCGCACGCAATGTAAATATCGGGCCAGCCATCTTCGTCAACATCCGTGACGACCGCGGTCATTCCGTAGTAGCCGTTTGGACTGTGGATGCCGGCGCGCTCACTGACATCTGTAAACGTGCCGTCACCGTTGTTGCGATAGAGATAGTTCTTGGTGCCCTTCATTCCGCGAGGACCACAGTAGACGGGGACACCTTTCCAGTTGCAGTTGCTTCCTTGGCCCGGCAGAGGGAGTTTGTCGAGATCGACCTCGATGTAGTTCGACACAAACAAGTCGAGGTAGCCATCCCGGTTGTAGTCGATGAAGGTCGCGCCTGCGTTCCAGCGGTCGGGGAAGCCGCCCAGACCAGCGTCCGCTGTCACGTCCGTGAACGTGCCGTCGCCATTGTTGTGGTAGAGAACGTTCTGTCCCCAATAAGTGATGAACAGATCATCGTTGCCGTCGTTGTCGAAATCGCCGATGCAAACGCTATTAGCCCAACCGGAATGAATGAGGCCAGCCTCTTTCGTAACGTCGCTGAAGGTGCCGTCGCGATTGTTCTTATAGAGGTGGTTCGTAGGCTTCTTCTCTCCCGGAAAGCTTTCAATACGGGACCCGTTGAGGACAAAGATATCCAGCCAGCCGTCGTTGTCGTAGTCATAGAAGGCGACACCGCAGCCGTTGGCTTCGACGATGTATTTGACCTGTTCAGCACCGCCGTAGTAGATCGTGTCGGTCAACCCGGCTTGCTTGGCGATATCGACAAACTCGACTCCGTAGGGCGGCGGAGTTTCCGGCGGAGCAGCTCCCGGGAGGCGGTCCCGAAACGGCCAGCCTGCCGCCAAGCCGGTGCCCGCGAGTTGTAGGAACCGCCGCCGAGTCGTTGCCATGGTTGATCAGTTTTCCTGGCTACCGGAGGCTTTCTTCCTTTCAGTGATTCCCTTCCCCTCGGTGATGGTAATGAATTGGTTGATCCCGGCGCCTTCGATCTTTTCTTGGGATTTCTCGTATGGCCAGTCGATCGTGATCTTTTCGACGGTCTTCGCGGCCGCTAGCCCGAAATGGAGACGCAAATCGCTGCTGGACATGAAGCTTGAACCGGAGCGGACTTCTTGCACCATTTCGCGTCCCCCTGCCCTCACGGTCACTCTTGCGCCGATCGCGCTTCGGTTCGACTTCACGCCGGCCAGCTTCACCGAAAGGAAGCCCCCCGATACTTCGGTATCGTTTCTCAACAGGCTGGGAGACTCATTCATATTGTTGACGAACGCATCGATGTCACCGTCGTTGTCGAAGTCTCCGAGTGCCAGACCGCGGCTTGAGTGCGGCGCCAAAGCGCCGGTTCCCGCCGACACGGTGACATTTTCGAGTTTCCCGCCACCGAGGTTGCGGTAAAACATGCGGCGTTGCTTGTAGGGGTTGCCGGGAACCAGAGCTTCGATTTCCGGGTAGACGTGTCCGTTCACCACGAGAATATCGCGCCAAGTGTCGCGATCGTAGTCGAGAAATCCGACTCCCCACCCCATGTAATTCGTGCTGACGCCGACACCGGAGGGATAGACCCGATCCTCGAACGAGTCGTCCCCTTTGTTTATGTAGATGTTCGATGTTTCCTCGATGAAGTTGGTCTTCACCAAATCGATATTTCCATCTCCGTCAATATCGCCGGCCGCGGACCCCATGCCCGCTTGCACTTTCCCGTTTTCGTCGAAGGCCACACCAGCGAACACGCCGACGTCCTCGAACGTCCCGTCTGCTTGATTCTCGAAGAGAATGCTGGCCTGGGAATCGACAGCCACATAGATATCGAGCCAGCCGTCGCGATTGTGGTCGAGGGTCGTTACCGAAAGCGAATAGCGATTCTCAACACTGGCGATACCGGACGGCTCGGAGACGTCTTTGAACTTGCCGCCACCCAGGTTTTGGTACAGCTCGTTGGTTTCGCCAGTAAGACCGCGCGGGCCACACAGCACCGGCTGGCCCTTCCAGCGGCACGACGGGGCGGTTCCCCGGGCGGGCACTCGTTCCTTGTCGAACACAATGTAGTTCGCTACGAAGAGATCAAGAAGACCGTCCCGATCGTAGTCAAGAAAGGTGCAGCCGGTGGACCACCGTTTTGCCGCCGAGATGCCCGATCGTTCCGTGATGTCCTCAAAACGGCCCTTGCCGGTGTTGCGGTAGAGGTGGTTCTGCCCGAAGAAGGTGACAAAGAGATCGTCGAAGCCGTCGTTGTCGATGTCGCCGGCGCATGCTCCTTGCCCCCAACCGTCACTCTTCAAGCCCGCGTCGCCGGTGACGGTCTTGAACGTGCCGTCGTGGTTGTTACGGTAGAGCTGATTGCTGGGGTGGCTGCCGGGCGGAAAACCTTCCAGCGTGCTTCCGGTCACGAAGAAGGCATCGAGATAGCCGTCCCGGTCATAGTCGAGCAGCGCCACGCCGCCGCCCACTGTCTCGATAATGTAGTCCTTCTGGTCGTCGCGTCCGCAGTAGAAGGTGTGGGGCAGGCCCGCCTCAGCAGCGATATCCGTGAATTTCGGGGCAGCGCCGAAAACGTTGGCCCCGAAAAGACTGGCCCCCAGCAGCAGAACGCAGCCAAGGCAGATCGTTGTTGTTTTCAAATGCCGCAATGGATACTCGGTATTGAACGCTCAACGAGAGGCTTCGGGCAACCTCTTGAAGCGCATGGTTTGATTTCACTCGCGTAGGCACGCGCACGGGCTTTCGAAGCGCCGCCCAGGCCCTATAGACCAGAATTTCCATTTTGGATCTTGGCCTCCTCGATTCTACGTTCATTCTCTCTTGACCGCAAGCCTTCCTTGACCGCAGGCACGCACCGGGCCGGACCGAAGTGCTTGCACTGGACCCTTTCGTTCTCCGAAGGGGACAATTCGTCGGTCGGAAGGCAGTTTTTCAGACACTCCTCCGAGCTTCACTCCGCAGCATCCAGATTTCGCACTCGCGAGCGACCGTTCTACCCGCTCGGCAGTGGCAGCGCCCAGATCCTGTGCAGCATGTCGCCGAACAGCTTGCGGTTCAGATGTCCCTCGGCCAATAACAACCAGTAGTAGCGAGCATGCTTCACCAGCCGCCCGCCCGTCTTCATCAGCCGCTGCTGCAGGCTCGTCAGCGACCAGCTCTTGATGCGCCGCGGCAGTCCCAGTCGCCGCCAAAGATTGCCCAGGTTGTAGGCCAGAACGGCGAGTTGCAGCCGCACTTGGTTTGCCCGGAAGCGATGACACGACAGACGCGTCCAGTTCGTCGCCTGCTTGCCCTCTTTGATCCACTGCTCGGCCGTGCCGCGCTTGTTGTAGAACCGCACCAGCGAGCGGCTGGGCAAGCGCATGTTCGTGACGATGAACCCGACGCGAGGAAACAACTCGCCTTGGTGGTGCTCCACCTTGGCCACAACCCGCCGGGGCTTCGACCAACTCGCGGCCTGATAGCGGAAGCTCTTGTAGCGCACCAGCGGCTTCAGGCTCGGCCTGCCCGGCGGACGGAATAGAATGTCTTCGATTTCCAACTCCAAGTTCTTGTTCGCCGGGATGCGAATGACGTAGTCCACTCCGCGATCCTCCAATGCCTCGTAGATCGCCGGCTTGGCGAAGGCGGCGTCGGCGCGGAACGTCACTCGCTTGCCTTCTCCCTGTTGGCGCTTGATCTCGGGCAGCAGCAGTTCGTCCCAGTCCTCGGCGCTGGACACGTTACCCGGTCGCAGCTTTGCCGCCAGACAATCGCCGTGCTGGTTGAACAGCAACAGCGGGTGATAGCAGGTGGACTCGAAATGGCCGTTGTAAGCGCTGCCTTCCTGTTGGCCGTGAACGGGGCTTTCGGTCGAGTCCATATCGAGCACGACACGCTCGGACTGGTCCTGCGCTTGGGCTTGAGCGACCAACTCGCGGTTGACCGCCATCAGCCCAAGCAGGTTCTCTTCACTGGCCAGCAGCTCTGCCTCGAAGCTTTGCAGACGCGACGTAAGCGCCCCGCCGCGATCCCAGTTCTTTTTCGAGCCGAGCAAGCGAAAGGTCGGATCGGCGGAGACTCGCACGGCATCGTTGAGATCCTGGTAGCCTGCGCGGCGGCTGTAGACCGATTGCCGCACCAGATCGACGAACGGAAACTTCTTGTTTGTGCCTTGTCGCGAATCCGTCAGATGCTCGTCGATCAGCTTGCCCAGTCCGAGCCGCTCGTCCAGTTCCCGAATGAGAATCAGGCCACCATCCGAGGTGACGCGCGATCCTTGGAAATCGACTTTGAGAAATCCGTTGAAGGTGAGCTGAAACGGCTTGTTTTCTTTTTCACCCATTGGGTGTTGGCCTCCGTGCGTCCTGACAGGGCTCGATCCCCTATCAATAAAGACGCTGAAGGCCGCTGGAAGGTCGGGATGCCGAAATCAAATTGGAAATGCGGGTCAAAAGGACCGCACCGGAGACACCGTAGACCGCTACGGGCGCTGGCTTCGCTACGTCCTGCTGGACGGAGACAACTTCAACGCCCGGCTCATCCGCGACGGCTACGCTCATGCTTACCGGCGCTTTCCCTTCTCGAAGCGGACGGAGTTTATACGACTGGAAGAACAAGCTCGGCGGCGAGGAATCGGCTTATGGAACCGCCGCTAGGATCGCAGCCTTGCCCGCTAGGACTCGTCCAACCACTACAGCCAGGCGGTCGCTCACAAGCGGGCCGAGGCAGTCCGCAAGGGCGTCCGGGCAGACCACTTTTCGCACCCATCAAATCGCCCCGCTCCATTGATCCTGAATCGCCAGCCGAGCCGCGAGAAGGTGACAACCCCTTTCGGAGTGCGCCAAATCCTTCTCAGAGATTGCCCGATAAGCCGGGTGCTAGGTTACGCCATGTTTCCGCGCTTCCCGTTCGCCGGGTCCGCTTTGGGCCGTCGCAACTCCCGCGCCAGAACGCTTCGCTCACCTTCGGCGTCTGTCACTCGCGTTGCTTTTGTCGGCCCTGCCCGGTCACCGGCGCGGGCGGCGCTTTCCTTCCGCGTCAGGGTTTGGGCGTTTTCCGCCATGCGTGGGTGAGCGAAAAACGCTCACAAACCCTTAACTCAGGAGAAAAACATTATGGCTAACCAGAAACCAGTTGAAGAAGTCCGAATCGGGCGCGTCAAGGCAACAGTTTGGCGCAACGGAACCGACGAGCAGCCCAGGTACAACGTCACCTTCTCGCGGCTCTACAAGGAAGGCGATGAATGGAAGAGCACGCAGAGCTTCGGGCGCAACGATTTGTTGGTGCTTGCCAAAGTGGCCGATCTAGCCCACACGCGCCTCTTCCAGCTTCCCGCAGAAGCAGAACTCTCGGAGGTTCAAGTAGACGAGTCCTAGCGGGCAACCGCTCCAGGGCGCGGCGGAGCCGCTTGCTTCGCCGCGCTTCTTCCCGGTAAAACCCCGATTAGAGACACTTTGCGGACCTGTCGGACACGCCCTGTCTAACTTGTCTCTAGGCCGTGTTACGCTTGCAGGTCTCCGAAAAGACCATCGAACGGCTTGCCACCAAAGGCGACATTCGCCGTGCTACTCGCAAGCGCCCCGGCGTCCGCCCGCTTCCCGTCTACGATCCCGACGACTTACAGAAGATCAAGGATTCGCAGATTCCCCGCGTCGAGATCATTTCCCAGGCGGAAGCACCGCAGCAGCAGCCCGCGCTAGTTCCCCGCGCTGACCTGCTACCTTCACTCCTGCAAACCCTCTTCCCTTCAGACCTGCCCTTGCGCGACAAGCTCTTCCTCACCATCAAGGAAGCGGCCCGCTTCGCCGGGCTGCCCCAAGCGACGATCCGCCGTTTGATCCATGCCGCAGCCATTCCCGCCGTCAAAGCGGGAGGGTGGCGCATCAAGCGATCCGACCTGGAACAACTCGATTCGAGACACTTTGTAGACTTGTCCGACAAGCGTGTCTTAAATACTCAAAACAAAGGCGTTCGGCGCTAGAGCATGATCTTGATGAGCCGGGGTTTGGCTGGCTTGCCGCTCACAGCGGCTCGCGAGGATCCGCGCTTAGCGCTCGACGCCGAAAGCAACCCTTAGAGTAATCCTACGAACAAACCTTGCGATTGACCCCTTTCTCTAGCAAAAATGGGTTATAGTCCGATGGTGCCTCAAATCGTCCCGGCACTTTCACTCGCATCCTAATTTCATCTGTGTGGGGTATCCACTTAATTCAGGTACACCCTATGGGTTGTGGCCTCGCGAACAGCACACCACGCAACACCACCCTCAGGCTTGATGAAGGCGCCGACTTTGCCGTCACCTGGATGCCAAGACGACCACAGGATCCGCAATCCGACTTCTTGTGGTTCGCGACACTGCGCTCTTCTACGTGTCTGACGTCCAGAAACGGCGCCCGCCGCAATAATAGCGCCGTCGCCCCCGCGAGGCGTTTGCAGAACCTGCCGCGTTTCGGCGCGAACGAACGTCAAGCCGGACCACCGCGAACACTTTCGACGGCGTTCCAACATGAGGCGGTCTCCCAATGATCGTCCCCCTCGAACCCAAACTCGAAGGTCTCGCCGAAAGACGTTTCTTCAGCTTCGCGCGGCAGATACTCGACCGGCAGGCGGCCGGTGTCCCCGGACGCATCAGCGCGCTCGTCGAGGTCGAAACGACCCGCGCCTCCGGGCTGCGCGACCTCAAGGGCCAGTGCGACGAATACACCGCATGCGTCCGCGTGCTCGGCGACCTCGCGCAGCTGCGCTGGACGCTTGTGGAGAGCGGGTACGGCCTAGAACTGCACTCGCCGCGTCCCCAGGACGAGCGGGTTTCCGACCCCGCCCAGGCGCGCCGTCGCAAGGAAGCCATCCGCAACGAGCTCCGCGCGCGCGTCCAGCAGCAGTTCTCCGACGCGAACGTCCGCAAGTTCATCCGCAGAATGGAACGCCCCCGCGCGTCCTCCAAGTGGAAGTCGATCCGCACGCTGATCGCCGACGGAACCGAACTGCAGGGGCGGCTGTGCGCAGCGCGCCAGCTCCCCGCCGACGACCCGGCGCGCGCAGAGGCGCTGCGATGTGTCGTTCGACCCTACCTTCAGCTTGTCGACGCCGACCTTCGGGACGACTTCACGTCCGTTAGCGTGGGTGCGCCGTCGGCCTAGGACGCGTAGGCCCGCAGCACGGCCATCTTCAGGTGGTTCCGCTGCCGAGGACCGATGCCGCCGTATATCTTCTGCAGGACGTCGTTCAGGAACTTGACGCGACCGAGACGCGCGGGCGGCAGGTGTTCACGGGCGGCAGGTAGGTCGAACACGTTGAGGGGAATGCGGTGCGGGCTGACGACGCGCGCTCCGACCGCGTCGACGAAATCGGGTTTGGTGTAGTCGCGCTTGTAGTCGAGGATCAAGAACTTGGGCGCGTGGCCGGGAGCCCTCCTCAGGGGCTCCGCCCCAGACCCCGAGGTTTATCGCTCTGCGGCCAGGATGAAAGGCTGGGAAGTGCTCGTGAGAGTGCTGTACGAATCCTCGCCTCAGGCAAAGAATAATAGCATGAGATCATGCTATCATGCTTTCACTTCTTGGTAGACCCGCCACATTTCCATAAACAGATTGAGCTTTGCGCCCTTCTGGTGGCCGAAATCTTCATGCGCTCGCCGTGAGAATTCATTGAAAACCGTTTCCGGAACCTTGAACTGCAGCGGTTTCTTAACCGTCTCGTTTTCGTCCTGGTGACGCGCTAGCTTGTCGAGGTTGCCGGTTCTGTTTTTCCGCTCTGGTTGCGGCGGCTCGGACGTCTCTACCTTCTTCGGGAAATTAGTGGCCATTATGCGACTACCTCGCCTCGACTGGCGCTCACGAGAGCGTTGATCGCGCTCTGGGCCAGCAGCGCCGATCGCTCGCGCAGAGATTTAAAGGGTGACTCTGTCGGCGCACGGCCGTCTCTGAGCAAGGTCTTGAAGCTGTCTCGCTCCGGCATTTCGCCGTCGAGCACGGTGTATTGCGTTTTGCCGAGGTAGGCCCTAGCTTCGGTCAATTGGGCCTTGCTGTCGCCGACTCGG
>CBDBHI010000084.1:0-31053 GCA_965205595.1 Bryobacterales bacterium
TTCCGCCTCCTCCGCCTGCTGTAGCACCCGGCCAACCCGGAAGCGCGCCCTGCACGCCCCAGACAAGCGACCGGGGGTCGAAGTCTGGAATGCCGGCTAGAAATCCGGGGTCGCCCAGCGGGACTGATTGTCCGTTGAGAATTCCAATGGACAGAGGCATACGATCCATGCCCATCAGGGCCGCGGGAGGTAGCGGAGCCAACTGCCCGCTGTCTCCAATATCCGGTAGCGCGATCCCGAGATCCGCCAGCGAGGGCACATTCGCGTTGAAAAAGTCTTCAAGCGGCGCTAGCTCCGAGGCCAGCATCATCGTCTCGGCAGCGCGAAGCACCTCCGCCAGTGAGACAGCGACTTCAGGCGTCGGGACATCAATTTCTCCAACCGCCCTCGGCGGAGGCATCTCGGGTACGACAATCTCGACGACGGCTCGCTGCGGCGCCAACGGTCCACGTTCAAGCTCTTCCTCCGGCCCGCCGTCTCCCAACTCTTTGTCGCCACTCGGTCTGTCTTCCGACTTGCTCGCGGGGGATTCAATCTCCGGAACTTGCAGTGCATCCGGATCTAGAGGGGTCTTCTTCTGGGGCGCCAACATTTCGGCGATCCCGGCCGGTACGCGGAAAGGTCTTTCCGGTTCACTAAACTGCAGCACGATCATGTCGTACTGGCGTGGCTCAAAAGGCAACGTCGCGTGGAAGATCACTTCCAGAAGAGGAATGGAAGCGACGACGAAGATCTGTGCGAACAAGGCGCCCAGAAAGCTCAGGTGCCGACGCATGCCCGCTTCAGGCGGAGGCGTGAACAGACCGTCGACGAACAGATCCGTCTCTTCGGTGGAGGGTTTGGCCAGATACAGCGCTAGCCACAGCAGCACTCCAGCCGACGCTAGGGCAAGAAAGAAATCTTGCGCGGGAATTTCAGGGAACTCGACCATTACCAAATAGATCGTGGGACGACGTAATTCAGTTTAGGGACGCCCGTACGGGGAGGGGTATCAGGTCAAGGCACTAAGTTCCTTAGGGTTTTAGTGTTAGCACTCTTAGCCGGGTTTAGAAGAACCCTACTTGTTTTTCGCGGCCCAAATCTCGAACCGATTGGCTGGAGACTGCCAAGCCGGGGCGAATCCACGCTGATTCATTTTCCGCTGAGCTATGGAGTACCAGCCCTCTTGACGGTCAATTAATACGAACTCGATAGTGTTTAGGTCGGCCGGGACGCTGCTGTCCTCGAAGAACACACCCGTCCGCCGTGCCCTTGAAATTAGATCCGGGAGGATCAGATTCGCAAGCAGCCACTGGTTTTCCGGAAGCACCAGATCAACATCGTCGCTACCAAGGGCGACGAGCTGATCGATAGCACCGCGAAGTTCCGATCGAACGTCGGTGGTCATCTTCAGATAGCCGCGCTCGGCGTAGTAGATGTCCCGCGCATTGACTGCGAGTAGCATCGCTACGATCACTCCCACGGCGGCCGGGGTTTGACGCGGCATGCGGGTTGCCAACCCGACAAGTGCTCCAATCGTCAAAACGACAGCCGGGAACACCATTGGCAGGAAAAAACGATCGAAGAGGGCGTAGCCCAACCAGTGCAAAGCCGCACAGTAGACGAGCGGCGCGACCCCGGTAGCAACGATCACGGCGACGAATGTCGGATGCTGCCGCCACCATACTGCAATCCCAGCGATCACGCCCAACAAGTACAGCGACCACGGTCGAAACAGGCGCGGCAGCAGTTCGGACACGATTGAGAGATAAGACGCCTCAACTTCGACGAATCGTCGAAGGTCGTAGGCAAGCTCACCTCCGCGCGCAAGATCCCGCTGTGCCTTGCGAGTCGCGGACTGATCAATGATCTTCGTGATTTCGGCGTTCGTTCGATATGCACCGGATAATACCGTCGGAACGACCGTATCGAGCCCAAATGCCAGCGCCGAAAGAACTATCGCCACACCGACGGCTTGTAGCGATCGGCGGTCGCGTGAGCGCCACCATGACAATCCGTATCCGAGCGCTGCCAGGCCGAGGAAGCAAATACCTTCGGTGCGGCAGATTGCCGCCAGTCCAAGCGCGGACAGAACGACAAGCGGTCTCGACCCGCGACTCCAAAGCCACACAGCGCCAATCAAGAGTGCGCTAAACAGCGCCGTCGAGTTGCCCGAGATTACCGAGTTGAAAACCGTACGATTCGACATCAGCAAGCACAGGCAGGCGGCAGCCGGCCACGGCCCCCAGTAGCGATGCACGACCCATCCGCCGCCGACCGCCGCTGCGAATGCGACAACGATAGACCGCGTCAATGCCGCCGCTGAACCAAACAGCGCATTGATGGGTCCATCGATGAGTATTTGTAGAAGCTTCGGTGTTGCGATCGTCCACGTATCGAGCTGCTGGCCGCCGATTAAGAGTTTCCACGCCAGATACTGGCTTAGCGTGTCATCGTCGGCTAGTACTTAGTTGCGTAAGTTAGAATATTTACTGGCGAGGGGACGAGGGGCTACGACGGTCTTGGTCCATTCGAACGGAGTAGCCTTGGAGTTGTAGACGCGGACGAAGCTGTCGATGGCCTCGCGCACCTGCCGGGGGGAAGTGAAACTCGCCCCCCGCAAGGCGCGGCGGCTCAGAATCGAAAACCACACCTCAACCTGATTCATCCACGAACTGTAGGTCGGCGTGTAGTGAAAATGGATGTTCGCATGACGTTGCAGCCAGCGGTCATTTTTGGGCTTGTGAGTGTTCAAGTTATCCAAGATGATGTGGATCTCGCGGCCTTCGTGGATGGCCGCGATGTGGTTCATGAAGTCGAGAAACTCGCGACGCCGTCGGCGCCAATAGTGTCCGGCGATGATGAATCCGGTAGCCACTTCCAGCGCGGCGAAAAGCGGCGTCGTGCCGTGCCGCCTGTAGCCGTGCGAGAAGCCCGTCAAGGCCTTGCCGTTGGGCAAGCGTAGCCAGCCCTGCGCTCGCTCCAAGGCCTGGATGCTCGGCTTCTCGTCGACCGCGAGCACCACGGCGTTTTCCGGCGGGCTGAGGTAGAGTCCGACAATGTCGGCGGCCTTGCGAGCGAACTCCGGGTCGGTTGACAAACACCAACTGCGCCGCCGCCGCAAGGACACGCCGAGCTGCCGCAGTACGCGCCAGACTTGATGCTTGCTGACGTCGCCGAGAGCTTCCGCGAGCAGTTCGCCTGTCCAAGTGGCGTGCCCTTCGGGCGGAGCTTCGTCGAGTTGGCAGAGGATGCGTTTGCGCGTCGCTTGGTCGTACCGCGCGGGCCTGCCGGAACGCGCTTGATCGCATAATCCCGCCAGACGTTGCTGGGCGAAGCGGGTGCGCCATTTCGACACGCGCGCCGCCGGGGATCCCAGTTGCCGGGCGATCTCGGCGGTCGAGGTAGCGGCGGCCGCCAGCAGCACAATGCGAGCGCGCTCCACCATGCGCCGTTCGGACTTGTGGCCGCGCACCCAGAGTCGCAGCGTCTCTTCTTCCTCGGCGTTCAGTCGAATCACCGTTGCCGGTCTTGCCATACCGACATTTTACAGTTAAAGGCCTTACTTTCGCAAGTTAGTACTAGGTCGAAATTCTTCGACCAGGCGATAGCGATGTAGGCTATCGAGCCAACCACCGCCGTCCAGAGAAGAAGCCGCTGCGAGTCGATTGCAACGCGGGGATTGTTCATGGACGTTGCTCGAGGCGATTCTATGGTATCTCGGTGAGCCGCCACGGCTGCCTCCTGCTCCGCTGAGCAATCTCTTCTCGGAGTCGGCATCCTTGGAATTAGTTGGCCCACACGCGCAGTCGGTCGGTTTACGAAATGGCTCACTGATAGTCATATCGACGATTCGCTCGTCGGCGCAAGTTGATCGTAAATTCTCGCTCCAGGCTGGTCGTTTGCACCTTCGCCTACCAGACTTCGGAGCACTTTGGGTGATTGATTACGTAGCGAAAAATCAATCAAGTTGTTGATACTTTTATACTTATGGAAGTCCTGCGACCTCGGCCAAGAAAAAAAATACAATTTTTGGAATTAACACTTGTCGCCGTCTATGATCTCTGGTATAGTAATTCTAATGCCGGGGGGGCAACCCCACCAACCGAGACTAACCTCAACCAAAAAAGACCCCTGAAACACACCCCTCCGGCACCCCTTTTTCCTTACATCCCCGACTCAAACCAAACGTCGCGCAACCCAGTAGCCCGGCCACTAGACTTCGTATGTCTAACGCCCTATAGTGAGGGGTATTGTTTGACGGATCGATGAGCAAACCTATAAAGCCCAACCTGCCTGAAGAACCCGCGATTGATCCGCGAGTTCTTGAATCCGCTCACCGAACAGTCTTCGAGCCGAAACCGATTAAGACCTTCAATTGCCGCATTTGCTCTGAGTCGGGAGCGAGCGAACAGTCCGAGGGGCTGTGTTGGGTTTGTCGGCGTCTGAAGATCAGCGCCTGGCGTGACATCGAAGTGCAGATGCCGATGTCAGAGTAGTATTTTTCGAAGTTTCAGCCCCGTTGTCGGTGAAACGCGAGTGATCTCGTGGTTAAGACATGATCGTCGATTCAAGCTCCTGCCCTAGCCCGCAATTCTCACCACGTGGCGTGAGAAAGTGCGTTAGAGGTGCTTCAATACGAGGCGGGCAACTCACGGCGCCCGAGCGCAACGAAGTAGTGGCGCACCGATCGCCTGCTTCTGCCGCCAGGTGGTGAAAAATGCGAGTTAGGAGCGCGCAGCGCTAGTGGCTTGGCTTCGCAAAAACGACGAGCCGAAGAAGGTTCGCACCGAGGGTCTTTGGATCAAGTGCGATTCTTGTAGCGCGACGATCTGGAAAAAAGACCTTGAAGCCGCCGGCATGGTCTGCGAAAAGTGCGGCTTCCATTTCAAAATCAATGCACGCGAACGGCTGAAGCTGCTGTTTGATGACGCCCGCTGGGAAGAGTTTGGTTGGAACCTCCGTTCAACCAACGCATTACAGTTCGTCGACCGCAAACCTTACGATGAACGCCTCGCCGACGCAAAAGCGCGGACCGGTCTCCACGATGCCGTGATCTGCGCCGAGGGAAAACTCGCTGGGCGCGACGTCATCATCTGCGCCATGGAATATCGATTTATCGGTGGCAGCATGGGTGCCGTGGTTGGCGAGAAACTTACCCGAGCCGCCGAACTGGCGAAGGAGCGCTCGGCCCCGCTTGTCATCATTTCCGCCTCGGGTGGCGCGCGCATGATGGAAGGCATGATCAGCCTGGTTCAGATGGCCAAGGTATCGGCCGCGCTCAAGAGGCTCGACCGCGCCCGGGTTCCCTACATTAGCGTGCTGACCGACCCGACTACGGGTGGCGTCACGGCAAGCTTTGCCATGTTGGGCGATTTGAATATCGCGGAGCCCGGAGCTTTGATCGGGTTCGCCGGCCCACGGGTGATCGAACAGACGATTCGCCAAAAATTACCGAAGGGTTTTCAGCGCTCGGAGTTTCTTGTCGAACACGGTATGCTCGACGCGATTGTTGCCCGCGGCCAACTGAAGGATTACATTGCGCACGCGCTGGCATTCTTCTGCGACGCCGCCGCCTAAAGTAGCTGTCGGCTCCGCAAGCGATGGCGTACGAACAATCCGTCCGCTATCTCTTCTCGCTGCTGGGCTCAATTCGCAAAGAAAATTTCGGCCTTGAGCGCATGCGTCGCTTAGTGGCCGAGCTCGGTCACCCCGAGCGCGATCCGGGCATCGTCCACATCGCGGGAACGAACGGCAAGGGTTCGACGGGGGCAATGATCGAGGCGGCCCTGCTTGCCGCCGGGCATCCGACCGGGTTCTCTAGCTCGCCTCACTTATCGCGCATTAACGAGCGCTTTCGGGTGAACGGCGTTCCGGCGAGCGACGCCGCTGTGTCTAAGGGGATCGAACAGGTGCGTCTGGCGAACGAAAGCGTTGTCGGCCGGCACGGACGCTCGGCGCATCCAACTTTTTTCGAATCGGCAACGGCAGTAGCCTTATGTATTTTCCGCGACGCGGGCCTTGACTACCGCATCGTCGAAGTTGGGCTCGGCGGCCGCCTGGACGCCAGTAATGTTGTCCAACCGGAACTCGCGGTCGTCACCCGAATTGCCTTCGACCACGAAGGTTTTCTCGGAAATAGCTTGAAGCAGATCGCATCTGAGAAGGCGGCAATTATCAAGCCTCGTTGCCGCGTCGTGATCGGTTCGCAAGATGACGAGGCTCGACGCGTGCTGTTCGATCACGCGAGCACAGTCGGAGCGACCGCAATCGATGCGGCAGCTACGTGGCGGGTGACGAACCTAAGAGACGTTGATGGCTATCGGCACTTTGACGCTGTAGACGCAAATGGCTCAATTGCGATCCGGCTCGGCTTGGCGGGAGAGCACCAGATCGAGAACGCTATATCGGCTATCGCGGCGCTTACTGCTCTTCGAATTCCTTCCGCCGCAATCGCGACCGGACTCGGCCAAGTGAAGTGGCCCGGTCGTCTAGAGCTAATCGACGGCAGTCCGAAAATCTTGCTCGACGCGGCCCACAACCCGAGTGGCGCCCGCGCCTTGGCCGCATTTCTGGGGCAACGCGCTAGCGACCAACGAGTGATATTGCTCTATGGCTCGTCGCGAGAAAAGGCGGTTGACGAGGTGGCAGGGTGGCTGTTTCCCGCAGCGGATCGGGTGATCCTAACGCGGTCGAAAATCAAGCGCGCGCTGCGGCCTGAAACGTTGCTGGCGATCGCCGGACATCATCACGACAAAATTGAGATGGCCGCTACGCTCCAGGAGGCAATTGATTCCGCGCGCAAACACTCGTCGTCGAATGGCTGGATCGTCATCGCTGGATCCATTTACCTTGTCGGAGAAGCGCGCGAGTTTCTGGGGTGTGGATAGAACCGCGGGCTCGTCTGTCTAAAGGAAGGCGGCGCGAACTTGCGCCAGGAAGGCTGAGACCCTTTCGGTGGCCTTACCCTCGCGGCCGAGTGCTTCCACTGGTAGGAAGCCGCGGTAGCCGGTTTTGTCGATGATCGCCCTGAGCTTGGGTAGATCAATCGGAACGGCGTTTTCGCCATACCAGACCTGTTCCTTGATTTGCCAGGTACAGGCGTAGGGAACTAGCTTTTCGATTTCTTCGTAAACGTCGCGCTGCCGCAGGCTGCCGACGTCGAGGATAACGTTGAACCACTTGGAGTCGACTTTTTCGACCAATTCGATGGTTTCGTCAGCAGTCTTCAGGAAATCATCGTGGTGCTGAAGTCCTAGGATCACGCCTCGCTCGCCGGCGTACTCAGCGCACTCCTGAAAGGCAGGCACCATCCATGCCATGGTTTTTTCAAACGTGGAACCCTCGGTGATTCCGCGCCCAGAGAATACGCGTAGAACGTCGGCACCAAGTTTCTGCGTGACGTCTACCCAGTTCTTCACCAACTGAATATGTCCCTCACGGCTGACGGGATTGTCGAGCGCGAAATCGTTGCGCACTCCGGTTCCGCTAACCGAGACTCCGTTTAGAAAGGCCTTGCGTTTGAAGTCGTAGATAAACTCATCGCTCGGAACCTCGGGGTAGCCGGGAAAGTAATAGCCTGTCGCGTCTACGCCGTCGATGTTCTCGGCGGCGCAAAAGTCGATCATGTCGTCAAGCGTCATCGAGCCGTCGCGTAACGGCGTGTTGAACGAATAAGCATTGAGGCCGATCTTGATGCGCGTACCGCCTCGGCGCTCGACTTCTCCAATTGCGGCAGCCGCGGGCAACGTCGAGGCGGCGGATATGGCGGCAAGCCCCATTGACTGATTCAGAAAACGTCTGCGCTCCATGCTCTCTCCTGGAATGACTCTTGCTAACCGGTGTTACGTCAGGATCTCGTGAACTACGCGGTTCTGCTGGACTCCGGTCAGAGTCTCGTCTCGGCCCTCATACTCAAAGGTCAGTTTATTGACGTCGAGACCGAGCAGATGCATGATCGTGGCGTGAAGGTCGTGGTGGCTCACTTTGAACTCTTCGATAGCCTGCCAGCCTAACTCGTCCGTCTCACCGTATTCGGCGCCGGCTTGAACTCCGCCACCCGCCATCCACACACTGAAACCGTATGGATTGTGGTCACGGCCCGGCTTTTCTTGGCGGGCCTCGATCGTGGGCAGTCGGCCAAACTCACCGGCCCAAACTACCAATGTCTCGTCGAGCAATCCTCGGGTCTTGAGGTCGGTGAGAAGTGCGGCGACACCTTGGTCGGTGTGGTTGCAAAGCTCTTCGATTTTCTCTTTGATGTTCGAGTGGTGATCCCATTGGCCGTTGATCACCGAGACGAATCGCACGCCGCTCTCGACCAAGCGCCGCGCCGGTAGGCAACGCGTGCCATAGCCGCCCGAGAGCGGGTCGTCGACTCAATAGAGCTCGCGCGTCGCTTTGCTTTCCTTCGAGATGTCGGCGACCTCTGAGGCCTCCAACTGCATGCGAGCAGCTAGTTCGTAGTTGGCGATACGCGATTCAAAGTCAGGGTCGAGCGGGTAGTCCTTTTGGTGAAGCTTGTTGAGACCGTTGACGTTTCTCAAGAAATCTTGCTGATCACTCGCGCTGACGCCATCTGCCCGCGTCAAATTGGGAATTGTGGCGCTCTCCACATTCATCAGCGTTCCCTGGTAGACCGGGGGCAGCCAGGCGGAGCCAAACGCTCGCCGCTTGATTGTCGTGGGACTATCTTCCATGGCAATGAACGCCGGCAGATTTTGGTTCTCGGTGCCCAGCCCATATGAGGCCCACGACCCAAGACTCGGGAAACCGGCGACGCCGCGACCGCTCGCAAAAGTAAATTGTGCGGTCGAATGATCGATACGATCGGTCCACATCGAACGAATGAAGGCGACCTCATCGACAACTTTCGTGAAACGCGGCAGCAGGTTGGATACGTTGCGGCCGGTCTCGCCGAATTGCTTGAATTCAAACGGGCTGGCCATCACTTGCTGTGAACCGCCCAAGCGCCGTCCCTTAATCAGGAACGGCGAATCTTTGCCGTCGTACTTCCACAAGTTCGGCTTGTAATCGAACAAGTCGATCGTGCTCGGCGCGCCACCCATGTAGATGAATATGCACGACTTGGCCTTCGGAGCGAAGTGCGGCTCACGAGGCAGCAAATTCGGCATTTCTCCCGCGCCACTGGCCGCGCGAAGATTTTCTTGCCGTAGCAGCCAGCCGGCTGCTACGGCGCCTAGGCCCCCGGCTGTTTCTTTAAGGGCCTGCCGTCTAGTGAGTGGTTTGCGCATATTGATACTCTCGTTTGTTTCGACTAGTAGCTATACAAGAATTGATTGGAGCCAAGAACCGCTTGGCAGAAAGTGCTCCAAGCTTTGACGTCATCGGGCCGCGCTTCAAGATAGCCGTGAGCGAAGGTACGCTCGTCTTGGCTGGCGGGACGGCCGTAAGCTAGTTGAAATACCTTTTCAACGCGCTCATCGAACGTAATGCCGTGCGAGAAAACTCGTTGGGCGAAGGCCCCGGCCATTTCCACAACGAATGGGCTGTTCATCTGCGCCAGCGACTGTGCGGGCAGGGCGGAGCGGAATCTTTGTGGCATATTGCCGTTGTCCATCGGCGGCGCGTCGAAAGTTTGCAAGAAACCGTGATATCCGCTACGGCGGTTCAGGATATAGAGGCTGCGGCGACGTTTGCCGCCGTTTGCGATATCGATAACCCATTCGCCGTCGAGCGCGCGGGTGAGCGGTTCATACTTCCCGTACATTGTCGGATCTAGTTCGTCGGCGATGCGGCGCTGTTGCATGATTCAACTGCGGCGCGAGTGGGGGCGCTTTTCCAACTTCTCGTTCAGGACACCACAGCGCAGGATTTCGGCCTACCCAGCTCGGCCATCCGGTTGAGGATGTGACACCCGATCGCAACTTCTCTCCTTTGTGCCTTGCCGTGCCTCGCCTTCAATCCGCCTCCGAGCACGGACTTGTATCGGAAGAAGCTGTTTTCAACGCGCGCCTGCTGTCGGTAGCCCGACTCCTTCTGCCACTCTCGTCGCCCGACCTGGCGAATCCTCTCAAGAGCCGTGTCACGCTGCGCCCAGGGGCCGTCCGTTGGCCCCGCCGACAGCGCGGAGCGACGAGGGGGAATCACAATCACGACGTTCTCTGTACCGGCCGCGCTGAGTTGATCGTAGACCGACCTGTGGTCGTAGGCTCCGTCCGCGGTGAAACGCCGGATGGGAACCTCGATTGTGTCGAGAAGAGCAGGGAGTGTGGAGGCGTCGTCCCGGCTGCTCGCTGTGAGTTCGGCCGCCACAATGAACCCCTCGGCATCCACCCCGATGTGCAGCTTCCGCCAATCCCGGCGTTTCTTTGATGCCTTGTGCTTGTGCGCGTTCCATTCGCCGCAACCCAGAATCTTCAGCCCTGTGGAATCGACGATCAAGTCGATCGGGCCATCGTGGGATCGGCTCAGGGGCGGCACCGCAACGATTTGGTTCCGGCGCGAGAGTGTGGTGTGGTCCGGGGCCTTGAGGTTGAGGCCCATCAAGCGGAGCAGCGAGTCCAGGAACCCCTCGGTCTGGCGGAGCGGCAGGCTGAAGACGACCCGCAGCGTCAACGCGGTCCGGACCGCGAGGTTCGAGTACCGCCGCTGGCCTCCGCGAAGACCGTTCTTCGGTGGTACCCACGCGGCAATTGCATCCTCGCTCAGCCAGATCGTGACGTCGCCGCGGCTCCTGAGGCCACGCTCGTACTCCCTCCAGTTCCGGATTCTGTACTTCTTCTTGTACTGGCGGTTGACTCGGCTCGACTTCGCTGCGACCACGACGTTACCCCCCCCGATCTCTATGATGGACTGCACCCCACCCCCGCCGCTAGCGTGCTCGCTTACACCGATTCATGCACCAACGCCCGGCGATGCTGAGAATCGAGTCACGGATCACCTCGGCTTCGAGCCGTAGCGGGGTTTTCCGCCAGAGCAGTTTGTTCGATGGATCAGCAGCGAATCGTTCCGAGTCTTCCGCCGAGGACTGTCGGTAAACCGATGAAAGCATGATTTGGCGATGGAGCGACTTCAGGCTCCAGCCGTGCTTTACAAAGTTCATTGCGAGCCAATCAAGCAATTCCGGATGGGTGGGGCGAGCGCCCATGACGCCGAAGTCGTCAGGGGTCCTCACGATGCCCTCGCCGAAGTGATACAGCCAAACGCGGTTAACCATCAGGCGCGCGGTTAGCGGGTGGTCGGGTTGGGTAAGCCAGCGCGCCAAAGTCAGCCGTCTGCCGGTATGGTTCCACTCTGGCTTGGGTTCCGGAAATTGAAAACGATCTTGGGGGTCATCGAGCACCGCCAAGATACCCGGCTCGACCTGTGGTCCAGGAGTCAGGTAATTTCCGCGCAGCAGCATGTACGTCGGAGATGGCTCTTTCGATAGATCCCACGCGGCCCAAATGCGACGGGGCGTGAGGTCGTCGTAGGCCTTCAGCTTGGCCTTGGCGGCAGCCGCTATTTTGGCGAGTTCAGGATATAGCAGCTCTAACTGCTGATCGCTGATTTCAGCGCCGCGCGCGGCAAGGGCATCGCCGACCCCGGCGGAAGTCTTAGCCGTCATTTCGTCGGAGTGCCGGACGCGATATTCCTCGTAAGAGGCCGCTAGCGCGCGGCGCTCGTTGCGGACGGAACGATAGCGGTCTTTGTCCGAAACCGCCTCGATCCAGGTGTCACGCTCGGCCTTGTCGGCGTCGAGAATGTAGCGGGTAGGCCATTCGCCGAATCCGATTGCGGCGGGCAGCCAGTTTTCGGGATCCCAGACGGACTGATAGATCGCCGTTAGGCGGTAGTAGTCCTCCTGCAGGATCGGGTCGAATTTGTGGTCGTGGCACTTGGCGCAACCGACCGTCAGGCCCATCGTCGCCTTCATCGACGTTTCAACTGTTGTTTGCAAAGCGTCGTACCACTTGTCGACCTGATAGATCGACTGGGTATCGGTGATGTCGGGCGGAACGCGCAAGAAGCCGGTCGCAATCAGAGCGTCGACTTGCTCCGGCTTGGGTTTCGTTCCCGGCTCGTAGTTAACGAGTTGGTCGCCCGCGAGTTGTTCGGTCAGGAACTGGTCGTAGGGCTTGTCTTCGTTCAAGGCCCGAATCACCCAGTCGCGATATTCCCAGCTATTGGGGCGGAGCTCATCGGCGGCATTCCCAACCGAGTCAGAGTAACCGGCCACATCGAGCCAATGACGGCCCCAACGTTCACCGTAGTGCGGCGAGTCAAGCAAACGGTCGATCAAGTTTTCGTAAGCTCGGGGCGACGGGTCTTCGATAAACGCTTGACTCTGCTCGGGAGTTGGCGGCAATCCGACAAGGTCAAGATAGACTCGTCGAATGAGCGTTTTGCGGTCGGCGTCGGGGCTGAGCTTCCAGCCCTTTGCTTCTAGTTGTTCAAGGACGAAAGCGTCGATCGGAGTTTGTACTTGAGCGCTGTTTTCGACTGTGGGCGTTGGAGCCACCACAGGTTTCTTGAAAGCGTCTTGTCCAATACAAGATGAGCCTGAAGGGGAGGGCGATTCCAATACAAGATGAGCCTGACGGGGATCCGTTGGGTGGTCAGGAACAGAGCAGCTGCGGGCGATGGGAGTCGCCGTGCAGCAAGCCGAATCGCTGAGTCTGGAGCAGATCGAGTGTTTTCTCGACGGGTGCCAATCCGTCGCCTTCGAGGGCGGCAATCGAAGCGACAAATATGCGCTCGTCGAAAGCGTCTTGAAGCGGCATCACTATGCCGACCAGAAGCGCTCCGTCAAGGGTCTCCTGCGGCGTTATCTCGCTAAGCTCACGGGCTTAAGCCGCGCGCAACTCACCCGCCTGATCGGACAGTTCTTGCACACGCGTTGCGTCCGTCCGAGGGCCTATCGGCGGCGCCGTTTTCCCAGCAAGTACACACGCGCCGACAGCGTCTTACTGGCGCACGTCGATCGAGTTCATCAGCGCCTCTCGGGGCCGGCCACCCGCCGCATTCTCCAACGCGAGTTCCAGATCTACGGCCGCAAAGAGTTTCGACGCCTGGCCGAATTGTCCGTGGGCCAGCTGTACAACTTGCGAAAAAGAGCCGTCTACCAACGTCACAGTTTGCATCTCGACAAGACCCGTCCCACGCCCGTTGCGATCGGCGAACGCCGCCAACCCGAGCCGCGAGGACGTCCGGGCTACCTGCGCATCGACACCGTGCACTCGCCCGAACAGGAAGGCGAAAAAGGCGCCTACAGCATCAATGTGGTCGACGAAGTGACGCAGTGGCAGGCCGTCGGCTGCGTCCAACGCATCAACGAAAATCACCTCATTCCCTTGCTGGAAGGCCTTTTGGAACAATTTCCATTTATCGTTCGCGGCTTTCACTCCGACAATGGCAGCGAATTCGTCAACCATCAAACCGCTAAACTGCTCGAGAAGTTGCGAATTGAATTTACGAAGTCTCGCGCGCGCCGTTCGAACGACAATGCCTTGGTCGAAACCAAGAACGGCGCGGTGGTGCGCAAGTGGATGGGCTACCAGTTTTTGCCCTCGGAAGCGACGCAGGCGATCGACACCTTCTACCGCCAGTGGCTCAACCCGTACTTGAATTTTCATCGCCCTTGCGCCTTCGCCAGCGAGCGCAGAGATCGCCGCGGCAAGTTGCGCAAGGTGTACGCCGAGTGGAGCACGCCGTGGGAAAAGCTGCTCAGCCTGCCCGCCGAGCAGCGCGGCCTGCGCGCGGATCGCTCGCTCAAGAAGCTCCAAGCGCGAGCGGACACTTGTTCCGACACCGAGTTTGCCGAGCAACTCGACGCTCAGCGCAACGAACTGCAACGCGTCTGCAAAGACCTCGCGATCTGCTGGCGCACGCGCTAGACAACGCCCCGACCCGAGGCGTTGTCGGCTCCTCCGGCCCACGTCCGAAGACGGCCGTGGGGTCTCGCCTGGGATGGCTGCAAAGGGGGACTGGGGCTGCCGCCCCTTCCCCCTTATGCAATCCCCCTCACCCCGCCCTACGGGCCCCACAACGGGCTTCAACCTCAAGCCCCAATCCGAGCTATAATCCCTCCTGCCCACAGCTACCTTCGCCTGCCTCCTTCAGGCTCATCTTTCGATTGGAAAAGAGGGTGACACCGTTGGCGAAGCGTTGACTTCCGGCACGGACGGGCTGGGTATTGAGCCGTGAAAGAACTCGTTTTGGGCGCCGACGCAATGCTCTGATGCGGAAGGCAACACCGACGCAGACGCCATCGCAAGTCCGCGGAGGGCCCGGCGCGGCCGGTAGACGCTGTGGCTGACTATTGGCTATGGCCGCACGTCCCACGCGTACGCCGGCGAGGAGTCGGACGAGGCGATAGTACCGATGAAGCAACCGAACAAAGATGGCCCAACGACCATATCTAGCCTCCCCCGCTCGGACTGCGAATTTCTGTCGTTTTTCTCGGTCCGCCTGCGCCCGCGCTACGCCAACTCGCTCCCCTGGACGCACAAATCTGTCTGTCAGGATTCAGCGACATCGAACTGGATCGAGCGAGATGTTCATGTGGCGCACGTCGAAGCTTGCCGTAGAATTGACCGCCACTTCGGATGTAAGAAAGCGAGGACTTCCGTCCTCGCCTCTGATGCTTGGACAATTCGAATCGGCCTCCCCATGGGACCCGTTGATCTTCCATTTCCCGAGCCGCGCCGCCGTGCGGTGCGGTCTTATCCGCCGGCTCAGCGAGATATTTCAGCGACAAACATCGTCTGCCGCGTATCGAAACCGCAGTTTGTCCGCCGCAATGTGTGGGGCGTTCGCGCTATGAGTAGAAGACCGCACCGCGAGGCGACGCGGCTCGGGTCTCGCTGGTCAAACCGCCCACTGACAGCTTTGGCAAGGGCCCGATGAGGAAATGTCCAAACCCCAGAGCGAGGACTTCCGTCCTCGCCTCTGATGCTTGGACAATTCGAATCGGCCTCCCCATGGGACCCGTTGATCTTCCATTTCCCGAGCCGCGCCGCCGTGCGGTGCGGTCTTGGCCGCCGGCTCAGCGACAAATTTCAGCGACAAGCATCGTCTGCTGCGTATCGAAACCGCAGTTTGTCCGCCGCAATGTGTGGGGCGTTCGCGCTATGAGTAGAAGACCGCACCGCGGCGCGGCTCGGGTCTCGCTGGTCAAACCGCCCACTGACAGCTTTGGCAAGGGCCCGGTGAGGCCTCGCATCTGATGCTTGGCTCGGCAGCGAGTCGCACCCGCCCGGTGTCATCACCGCATCTCTGTGGAAGACTGGTCGGCTACCGACGGATCGGGGTCGACGCGCTACCCTAAGCTATTAGGCGGGAAGGCGCTTTCATGGAAAATATCGGTTACCTTGCTGTCCTGCTAGGGTTCCTCGTCTCGGTGTACGCCGTCGTCGCGTCGCTGGTCGGGCGCCTCCGAAACAACTCGTTCCTTGAAGTCAGTGCGCAACGCGCCGTCGTGAGCGCCTGGCTGCTCGTCACGACTGCTTCCGGCGTTTTGCTGTATGCCATCCTGACCGACGACTTCCGTCTCAGTTACGTCGCGTCCCGCTCGAATGCCGACCTCGACCTGATCTATAAATTCGCGGCCTGGTGGGGCGGCCAAGAGGGCTCCCTTCTCTTCTGGAGCTGGATAGCCACGACCTACACCTTCGTCGCGGTTTACACCGGCCGCAAGCGCCACCGCAACATGATTTCCTACGTCGTTGCAGTCATGGCGGCGACACAAGCATTCTTCCTGGGGCTCGTCGCGTTTTCGGCCAACCCTTTCGCCGTCATCATGTCCGGGCCGCAGATCACTGCCATGCCCGACGGCAATGGCCTTAACCCGCTGCTGCAACATCCGATGATGGCAATTCATCCGCCGATGCTCTACCTCGGCTACGTGGGTTTCACGGTGCCGTTCGCGTTCGCGCTTGCGTCGTTGATTACTCGCCAGCCCGGCGAACGTTGGATCCACACGACCCGCATCTGGACCATGGTGACTTGGCTATTTCAGGGCATCGGTGTCTTGCTCGGCGCACGCTGGGCGTACGTCGTGCTCGGCTGGGGCGGCTACTGGGGCTGGGATCCGGTCGAGAACGCCTCGCTACTGCCGTGGATCACGGGAACGGCCTTCCTTCACTCGGTAATGATGCAAGAGAAGAAAGGCATGATGAAGGTCTGGAACATCGTGCTCATCTCGGCGACGTTTTTCCTCTGCATCTTCGGCACGATGATGACCCGAGGCGGACTCGTGAGTTCCGTTCACGCCTTCGCTGAGTCCGAGATCGGAAGCTATTTCGTCTGGTATCTGGTCATCGGAATTGGAATCACCACTTACTTGATCCTGAGCCGCCTTGACTATTTGAAAAGCGAGGCCGAGCTCGACTCGGTCATTTCCCGCGAATCGAGCTTCTTGTTCAACAACGTTATCTTGCTCGCAAGCTGCTTCGCGGTCTTGTGGGGCACTCTGTTCCCGGTGATCAGCGAATGGGTATCTGGTGACAAGATCACGGTTGGCGCGCCGTTTTTCAACAAGGTCAATGTCCCGATCGGGCTGTTCTTGCTGTTCCTTACCGGCGTCGGACCGCTATTCGCATGGCGACGTACATCAGCGGAATCACTGCGGCGGAATTTCCAGTGGCCGGCGCTGGGTTCGTTGGCGCTCGGCGCGGTGCTGTTCGCTTTCGGCATTCGCCACTTCTACGCGCTCGTATGCTTTATCCTTTGCGCATTCGTCACGAGTACGATCGTAATCGAGTTTTACCGTGGTGCCCGCGTCATTCAGAAAAAACACGCGCTGTCGTTCGCTCCCGCGGTGTTTGATCTGACTCACCGCAACACGCGGCGCTATGGCGGCTACTTGGTCCACATGGCGATCGTGCTGATGTTCATCGGCTTCGCGGGCGCGGCGTTCAATCTCGTCCAACAAGAAGAGCTGAATGTTGGTGATTCGATGACCGTGGGCGCCTATGAGTTCACCCTGACTAAGGTCTCCGAAGACGACAACCCCAATTACTTCAGCTCCATCGCCGAAATCGACGTCGCGAAGAACGGTGTTTTCCTGGAGACCATGAAGCCCGAGCGGCGCTTCTATCACGTCTCTGAGCAGCCAACCGGCCGAGTTGACGTCCGCTACTCGCTGCGCGAAGATGTCTACCTGAATTTCGCCGGGCAGTCGAATGACGGCGAAAGGCCGATCATCGAGGTCTACATCAACCCGCTCGTGAATTGGATTTGGATTGGCGCGTTCCTCCTGGTCTTTGGCACGTTGGTGGCGCTGGTGCCAAGCAAAGTCCAGCGGTCTTACGCCCGAACGCGCATTGTTGGGACGGCCATTCGCAAGGAGAAACCCGTTGTTACGACGAACGCTTAGTCTGGCGACGGCGGCGCTGGTTATCTCCGTCCACGCACTGTGGGCCGACGACTTGTATCTTGAGATCCGCGCGGTCGGTGATCAAATCGAGTGCACCTGCGGTTGCTCGTCGACGGTTTCAACTTGCAACATGATGGGTTGCCACATCCGTGTGCCCATCAACGAAGACATTGAAGCTGGGTTAAAAGCGGGTCAATCGCAGGAGCAGATCCTTGAGGCTGTCTACGAAAAGTACGGCAACGAGATGCGCGTCGTGCCGCGAACCGAGGGATTTGGAATCGTCGGCTGGGCGATGCCGTTTGTCTTGCTATTAGGAGGCTTCGGGATCATCCCATTCGTCGTTCGCCGCTGGCGCAAGAGTTCCCACTCGTCAGCTGGACCGCAACCCGTTTCCGATCAAGTCGTCGACAAGTACCGCGACGAGATCGAGCGAAATCTCGAGGAGCTGGAATAGATTTTTCGACGGTCGGAGGATCCTCATTCCGCCCGGGCCTATCGGTATGCTCATCGCCGCTGCAGTTGTCTTGATACTCATCGCGTTCGCGCTGCCACTGGCTGTGCGCGGCAGCGACATCCCGCCCGAAGAGCCTGTTCCGCCAACCCAACATCTGGACGACCGCAAGGCATCAATCTACGAGAATCTACGCGATCTCTTAGCCGAGTTTCAGATGGGCAAAATGTCTGCGGAAGACTATCAAGAGAGCAAAGGACATCTGCAGAAGGAGCTAGCGGGCGTGCTCGCTGAGATTGAGCGGGTCATCGGGGGCGAGAATGAATAGCCCGGCCGCCTCTCTAAGATGCTGGCTGCCGTTCGCGATGTTGCTCGCCTGCGTTAGTTCTGCCGGCGCCGCTATTAAGGGCACGGTCCGCAACGCGACCACCGGCGAACCAGCAGCGGGCGTGATGCTTACGCTGTCGTCCTTCCAAGGGGGAATGACGCCGGTTGACGAAGTCATGTCTGGCGCGGATGGGAAGTTCGAATTCGCCAAAGAGCTTCCGGCTGTTCCCCCACAGCAGCCGTTTATGGGCGCAATCCGAGCTGAGTTCGAGGTCGTTGGATACACCGAGCTGATCCGCAGGGACATGAATCTCGAAGATCTCGGGCTCGTAATTTACTCGGCCAGCAGTGACAATCTCCCAGATCCGTCCGGACGAATCGTCATCTTGGAACCCGGCCCCAGCGAGATGGTCGTCAACGAGAGCTATCAATTCTTTAACGCCTCGAATCCGCCGGTTACCTACAGCAGCGAGGCCGGGACGCTGCGCTTCTATCTGCCGCCCGAGGCAAAAGGTATCGTTCAGGTATCTGGCACCGGGCCGGCCGGCATGCCGTTGCAAAATTCGGGGCTGCCCTCGGACGAGGAAAATATTTACAAGGTGGACTTTCCTCTAAAGCCAGGCGAGAACCGCATCGACGTGACCTACTTGATTCCTCGCGCCGAGGACCGCCCTCTTGAGATCCACTCGATCTACCGCGGAGTGCCGACACGAGTAGCGGCCCCCACGGGAGTAACGATTACCGGTGAAGGCATCACTTCGGTAGGGCAAGAACCGACCACGCAGGCAGTCATCTACGACCTGCCCGATGTCGAGTCCGTCAGTCTTACGGTAGTCGGCGAGGGCGGATTGCGGAGATCGTCGCCGGCGTCCGCCGGTGGCTCGGGCGGCGGCGATATTTCGGTTCAGCCTGCCCCCATCGCGAGCGAATTTTATTGGATCATTGGCCTGACCGTTTTGATCCTTGGCATCGGGTTCTATCACCTGCTCACGTCTGCCGAAGGTTCCATCCCAGCGCCAAGTCCGACTGCGCCGGCGCCATCGACAAGGCCTGCGTCGTCGCCCAAGAAGAAGCGGCGGAAGCCATGAGCGAGCCCGCGATTCTAGCCCGCGGCGTTTCAAAATATTTTGGCGATTTCCCCGCATTACGCAAAGTTGACTTGCAGGTTGCCCCTGGCTGCGTTTTAGCGCTGCTGGGCCGAAACGGCGCCGGTAAAACCACATTCCTGCGGATGTTGGCCGGCCTCACGTCTCCGACGGACGGCGAATTGTCGTTGCCATCCGTAGGCGCGGATTTTGCGTCGATCCGAAAGCATATCGGTGTCGTCGGACACGGTCAGTGGGTTTACGACGATCTCTCGGCGCAAGATAACCTCAGATTTTTCGGGTCGCTGTACGAGGTCCGCGATATCGAGCGAAAGATAAGCGAGTGGCTCGAGAAAGTTGGATTGGCGCAGTTCCGCCGCTCGCGCGTCAGCGATTTTTCTCGCGGCATGCGCCAACGCCTGGCCGTCGCCCGCGCCTTTATACATGAGCCGGCGATTCTGTTACTTGACGAACCCTGGACAGCTCTTGACGACCGCGCCATGCGCCTGCTGTCATCGCTGGTCGTCGAAGCACGCGAGGCGGGCCGCACAGTTGTGATCTGTTCCCACCAGTTGCGCGAAGCGCTCGAAGTTTCCGATGAGATCGCTTTACTTGATAGAGGAAAGATCGTTTTTCGAGGGCCCAACGACGACGGGCTTCGCAACGATCCCGAAAGCCTCTACGAGAGGATCGCGTGAGACGCTTCGCCGGCCAGGTCTGGATCATCGCAAGCAAAGACTTGCGGAGCGAGCTGCGCAATCGCGAGGTATTCAACGCGGCCTTATCGTTTTCGTTGGTTGTTTTGCTGATGTTCAGCTTCGCCTTCGACCCAAATACCAACTCTGATGTTCGCGACCTTGCGGGCGGGCTTCTCTGGATCGTCTTCATATTCGCGGGCGTGCTCGTGCTCAACCGCAGCTTCGCGCGCGAATCGGCAAACGAATGCCTCGACGCCTTGATCGCGTCTCCGGTTTCTGGCGATGCCATCTTTCTCGGAAAGACAATTGCAAATTGGGCTCTAATCCTCGTGGTTGAGCTGTGCTGTCTGCCAATTTTCGGTATATTTTTCGACGTCAGCTGGCTCCCGAAATTCGGACCGCTACTTGGCATTTTTGCGCTTGGCACTTGGGCATTCGCCTCGGTCGGCACCACCTTCGGGGCAATCACCGCGAACAATCGCCTGCGCGAATTGATGTTGCCATTGTTGCTATTCCCGATCTGCCTGCCCGCCCTGATTGCCTGCGTTAGCGTGACGTGGGGCATTTTCGACCCGGAGGCCGTCTCCGAGCTGGCGGTCTGGGTCAAAATGCTGATTGGATTCGACATTATCTACACGCTGCTTGGAATTCTTCTGCTGGACTACGTTTTGACGGCGGGATAGACGCCGGCCCAGGCGCGCTTTTACCGTTTGCTAGGATGAGCTTAAGGGCCCTGAGAGCCCATGGAATCAATGGCTGGAACCGAAAAAATCATACCTGTGTCGTCCGAATCTCCCGATCAGGACGAGGCTCTGGAACAGGTCGAGGAAGCCGCCTCGCAGAACGGTGCGCCTGTCGCAACGGACGCCGAAGAATCGTCGGAACCAGAGCCGGAACCCGTTTCTGAGCTTGAGCAGGCGATCGCCGACCGCGACGCGGCGGCTCAGCAACGAGACGAACTCGTCGACCAGCTCAAGCGCAGCCAGGCGGAGTTCGAGAACATTCGCAAACGTCTCTACAAAGAGAAGCAAGACGTCGTACAGTACGCCGCGTCCGACACCATTAGTTCACTTCTGCCGATCGTCGATGATTTCGAACGCGCGATCGAAACTGAGGGTCTAGACCCGGAAATAAAGAAGGGCTTGGAGCTGATCTATAAGCGGCTGTTCGAGGTGTTTTCTAGGGCCGGGCTTCGCGAGGTCGACCAACACGAGTGGTTCGATCCGTATTTGCACTTTGCCGTCGACCGTGCGCCTGCTGAAGAAGGGCAGGAAGATCAGACGATTCTTGATGTTTACCAAAAGGGCTATCACTTCAAAGACCGATTGCTACGCGCATCAATGGTCAAGGTAGCGGTTAAGGAATAACCTCGGTCTCTCGACGGGTAGCGGGCATGGTGGCGAAACGCGATTATTACGAGGTTCTGGGTGTGGAGCGCGACAGCGGCGACCAGGAGCTGAAGAGCGCCTACCGCAAGCTGGCAATGAAGTTCCACCCTGATCGCAACCCAGATTCCGCTGATGCCGAGGATAAATTCAAGGAAGCTTCCGAGGCATATAGCGTTTTAAGTGACTCCGATAAACGCGCCCGCTACGACCGTTTTGGTCACGATGGTCTGACCGGCTCGGGAGGCTTCAACCCCGCCGATGTCGGTGATTTTTCTGATGTATTCGGAGACTTCTTCGGCGACATCTTTGGCGGAGGCGGTCGGTCGAGAAGCCGGCCTCGTCGCGGTTCCGACCTGCAATACGAATTGGAAATCGAGTTCGAGGACGCCGTCTTCGGATTCAGTACCGAAATTCAGTTCCCGCGAACCGAGTCATGTGATCGTTGCGATGGCTCTGGCGGCGAACCGGGATCGCGCAAAATCACCTGCGATACCTGCGGCGGACGCGGCCAAGTCTACTACCAGCAGGGATTTTTCTCGGTAGGCCGCACTTGTTCCGCATGCCGCGGGGCAGGTCAAGTCATTCAAAAGCCCTGCAAAACATGCAGCGGCGCGGGGTCCAGTCGAACCCAGCGCAAGCTCAAGGTGAAGATCCCACCGGGCGTTGACCACGGGACGCGATTGCGTCTCTCCAGCGAGGGTGAATCTGGGCCGAATGGCGGACCCAAGGGCGATTTGTACGTCCTGATTCATGTCAGCGAGCACGCAATTTTCCATCGCGAAAAGTACGATCTGCACTGCCAGGTGCCGGTCAACGTCGCACAAGTCGCCCTGGGCGCGGAGATCCAAGTTCCAACGCTCGAGGGCGATTCCTCAGTCACTCTCCGGCCCGGGACACAATCCGGCGCACGCTACAAGCTGCGAGCCAAGGGTGTTCAGCACGTCAACAGCGGCCGTCGTGGAGACCTATACGTTCATGTGACGGTCGCCATTCCGACCAAACTCTCGCCCGAGCAGCGCAAACTCTTCGAACAACTAGGCGAACTTCTTCCCGTCGAAAACACGCCAAACGACAAAGGCTTCTTCGACAAACTACGCGATTTCTTCGACTAACCCGCGACTTGATATTTCAAGCTGCCAACACGAGCTGCTTGTTGGACGAAACCGTTCGCTGTTCCGGCTAGGAAACATCGAACCGAAACTACGGTGCCGCAACTGTAAGGGGCTGTGAAAAAACCTCCCTTAACTCGAGAATCGGGCGTAGCAAGCTACGCCCCTACAAATAACTTGCGTGTTATCAGCGCTGTAGGGGTGCGACATGTCGCACCCTCGGGCGACCGCAGAGCTATTCGAGGTTTTTCACAGCCCCTAAAGTTGCGACCAATGCACCACCCGTCGCCTCAAGACCAAGCCTGATCGCTCCAGCCCCATCCGAGGTTCCCCAGCCCGCGTTTGCGCGCGATCTTGCCGGCCCAAACCGACCCTGCCGCGCTCACGACAATGTACCCTAAGGGCAACTCGTGCGCCTGCGCCTAGTCATCGCAAGTGTTTTGCTGCTGAGCCCGGCAGCGCGGCCAACCTCTGCTCAATCTCAAGATGAATCCGCCCGCCTAATCAGCCAAATCGAGTACATCATCTCGACCGAGCCCACCCTGCGCGTCTACGACTGGGTTGGCTTCTCCATCGCCGACTCGCAAGTGACTCTGTCGGGCATCGTGACCCGCCCGTCCTTGCGGCGATCAATCGAGCGCGCCGTCCTGCGGCTCGAAGCCGTCGAGTCCGTCACCAACGAAATCGAGGAGTTTCCGCATTCCGGTGACGACATTGGGATGAGGATCAACGCCTACTGGCGGATATACGGCCATCCCGAGATCCGCCGCTACTTGTCCGGCGACACGAAATTTCAATCAAGGCTGCGACGCTCTCAAGGCGACGTTCAGAGAGTCTTGCTGCAACCAATTCACATCCTTGTGCGTGACGGCCACATCACACTCGAGGGAGAGGTCGAGCAGCTCGGCGACAAGCGGACCGCCGAAGACCAAGCGCTCCAAGTCCTAGGCGTCCGCAGTGTCACTAACAAGGTCGTCGTGACCGGCGCCGACACCGAGGAATTTGAGCCGGTAAATTTCGAAGCGGACCCCTGGTGGACTGACGCCGGTTCGGTTGAGGAGCCCGTTCTGCGAATTGAAAACGCCTCTGGCCGCGTTCGAGTTCGCGTGACCAATACAGACCGAGTCAGGGTCCGCAGAGCCGGCGCCACCCGGGAAGTCCGCGACAGTGACACCGTCACCACGCGGTTTCGGCGCAAGATGCGCGTTCGTGCCCAGCCCTCCGACGGCGAGTTGATCGATCTCGACGTGGACTTACCCTACGGGCACCGTCTAGAAGTCGAAACCGTCAACGGTGCGATCACGCTCGAAGGCATGGTTCGCCGGGCCTCGTTAAAAACCGGCACCGGTGCACTCAATATCGCCGCGCCGTGGAGAACGACGCGCCTGCGGATGACCTCGAAATATCGCCCCGACACGGTTGATATTCCCGACTCTTTGCGCTCAACCATCGTACCGCCCCGAGGCAAACCCGGGGATGCGCGCTGGACTCTGACTGACTCTCATCTTGAGGCGCGGCCGCTTTACGGCGACATTCGAATCGACGCAAATCTTCCAGCGCGCCTAACGATTCGTGAGGCCGAGTTTGACGAAGACTCGCCGGTGCGTATGCATTGGGATGCTCCGCGTGTACTGGAAACTGTCTTTCGAAATCCTTTCGGCCGCAAGCTGATCCAGCAAGGTGACGGCGCTTCGAAGCCTGAATTGGTGGCCGCGAAAACCGCGCTCGAGACGCCCGTGTTTAGCTCCGACGTCAGGCTGGTAGATCTAACTGTCTCCGTGGTCGATGCTGACAATCGCCCCCTTACAGGTTTGCTGCCAGATGACTTCGACGTTCGCGAAGACGGCCTCGCGCAAGACGTAAAAATCGTGCAGGGCACCGAGGCCCCGTTCAATCTAGTCGTGCTGCTCGACTGCAGTACTAGCACTTTGGTCGATCGCCAATCGGTCGTTGAGGCGGCGCGCCAGTTCACGATGGTCGCTCGGCGCACCGATCGCGTAGCGGTCTACGTGCTCGCTGACAGCTATCTCCAAGTGCTCTCGCCGCTAACCGACAACCATGATGCCGTGCTCCGCAAGATCGAGGACATTCCGCAGCTCTCCGGCGGCACGCCGCTCTACGACGCTATAGTCCTGGCCTACGCGCACGAGCTGGCCAAGCGACGCTGGGAGCGCAACGCCCTCATCGTGATCAGCGACGGCATGGACAACGACCTGCTGCCGAACTGGAATCGCTCGATTCCATCAGAGGTCTCCTCAGACGAACTTGAACGGGCCGCCGCCGAGATGAACGCCGTAATCTATCCAATCTTTTTAGAGCCTGAGCCACCGGGAGTGCGCGTCGAGAGAAGCTGGCGCGAAAGGGCCCGCCGTCTTACCAATGAGGCACGTGGCCGACTGACGCGCATCGCTACCGCGTCCGGCGGACGTCTATTCACCGCAAACTCGATACGCGATCTTGACCCTGTCTACGAAGCCGTTGCGAACGAACTTCGCAGCGTCTACACTCTCGGATACTACCCCTCAAACCAACAGTTCAACGGCGCCTGGCGGCGCATCGCGGTCGGTGTAGCTCCAGCCGACGCGCGTGTAAGAACGCGACCTGGTTATTACGGCTGGTAAGCCGCGCCGGCTGCTATGCTGCCGCCATGAAGCGATTCTTCGCACTAGCGCTGGCGGCGGCCTGCATTTCGATCGCGGCGGGCGCCAAACGGCCAATGACTCACGAAGATCTGTGGCTCATGAAGAGGCTCGGGGCACCTGCAACAAGCCCGGATGGCCGCTGGGCGGTGTTCTCTGTAACGGAGCCTTCTTATGACGCAGAGGAGCAAGTCTCGGATCTTTGGATCGTCGCGACAGATGGCGCAACACCGCAACGCCGCCTAACCTCGACCGCCTCCCCGGAAACCGGCCTAGCGTGGAGTCCTGATAGCAGACAAATAGCGTTCAGCGCCAAACGTGGCGAAGACGAAGTAAGCCAGAGTTACACCATGGACATGACTGGTCCCGGCGAGGCCCGACGCATCACCTCGCTTGCAACCGGAGCCGCGAATCCCGCCTGGGGGCCGGCGGGCGAGAGATTGCTTTTCACCAGCAACGTTTATCCGGGCAAGCTCACCAATCAGGAGAACGCCGACGAGAAGAAGGCGCGCAAAGATCGCAAATACAAGGCTAGCGTCTACGAAGGGTTTCCAGTTCGCCGTTGGGACGAGTGGCGCGACGACCGCAAACAGCATCTGTTCGTACAGCAAGCGAAGCCTGACGCCGAGGCCAAAAATTTAATCGCCGGCTCCCAGTTGGCTTCGGCCACCGGGTTCGACGGCGTAAACGCCCCGGCCTGGTCCCCCGACGGCTCTGCAATCGTTTTCTCGGCGGAAGTCAACCGTGACGAGTCTGCATTTGCTTCGGTCAAGAGCGATCTCTATCGTGTCCCGGTCAGCGGCGGCGAGCCCAAGCGTCTCACCTCCGACGCCGCGTCGTACGGCGATCCCACGTTCAGCCCAAACGGCCGCCACCTCTACGCGCTTCGATCCGTCGAAAACGAACACGTATACACGCTGACTCGAGTCGCGCGCTTCGACTGGCCAGATGTTGGCGCGCCTGAACATTTGACATCAGATTTCGACCGCTCCGTGTCGGGAATCTCTTTCGCCGCCGACGGAAAATCGCTCTTCCTAACAGCCGATGAGGCCGGTCGCACACGAATATTCAGCCTAAAGTCAAATGGCGGTACGGTCAGGGGCCTAGATCCCGAAAGTCGGGGCGTCTACTCGGGCGTGTCATCGAACAGGCAAGGCGAGCAAGTGCTCACGGCGCTCTGGCAGGCCGGGAACAAACCGGCCGAGATCGTGCGCATTAACCCGCGCAATGGCAAGCAGTCGCCTTTGACTTCTTTGAATGTCACGCAGGCCGCTGAAATCGACTGGCAACCCTTCCGAGAGTTTTGGTTCGAGTCGAAAAAGGGCCGCCGAATCCACAATTGGCTCGTTCTGCCTCCTGGGTTTGACGAAACAAAGACCTACCCGCTGCTTCTGTTTATCCACGGCGGGCCCTACAGCTCGTCCAAGGACTCCAGCCACCTTCGCTGGAGCGCGCAATTGCTCGCGGCGCCCGGCTACGTCGTTCTCATGACCGACTACACCGGCTCTGTCGGATACGGCGAAGAATTCTCGCAGCGAATCCAGGGCGATCCGTTGCGAACACCCGGCGAGGAGGTCCTCGAAGCCGCTGACCAAGCAATTGAGCGATTCGCGTTCATCGACGGTGAGAGACAATGCGCCTCTGGAGCCAGCTACGGCGGTCACCTTGTCAACTGGCTTCAAGCCGTAACCAGCGACGGCTTCGACTGCTTCGTTGGCCACGCCGGCCTCGTCAGCCTAGAAGGCCAATGGGGTACCAGCGACGGCATCTACCACCGCGAGCGTGGTAACGGCGGCGTGCCGTGGGGCGACAGCTCCGTCTGGAAAGAACAAAGTCCGTCGACCTACGCCGAAAATTTCACCACCCCCACGCTGCTGACGATCGGCGAGCGAGACTACCGCGTCCCGCTAAATCAGACCCTCTGGACGTGGGCAATCCTACAGCGTTTGAAAACCCCCAGCAAGCTAATTGTCTTTCACGAAGAAAACCACTGGATAGGCAAGGGCCACGATGCTAAGTTCTTCTGGAATGAAGTACACGCCTGGCTCGCAAAGTACCTAGGGCCCCGCTAGTCTACAATTGCTCGCCATGTGGTTCCAAACGGAAGAAGAAGGACTTGCGGGCGGGGACTGGCACATGCGATCTCGCAATCTCTCCACCTTGACTAACGCTCGTGTTGTCTGTCCCCCACCAAGCTAGAATCCCGGGCTAGAATGGACTCGGCCATAAGGAAACCTAAATGAATCGCGCCGCACTACTTCTCCTCCCGTTCTGGCTAAGCCTGAACACTGCATCAGCCATCGACATCTATTGGATCGACGTCGAGGGAGGAGCCTCAACCCTAATCGTGACCGATGCCGGCGAAACCGTCTTGATGGACGCCGGCTACCCGGGATTCGATGGCCGCGACGCCAAGCGAATTCACCATGTCCTGACCCAAGAAGCTGGTGCGAAAAAGCTCGATTATTTCATCACGTCGCATTTTCACCGCGACCACGTCGGCGGCCTGCCCGCGTTGGCCGCACTCGTGCCGATCGACAAGTTTCTTGACCATGGCGACAGCGTAGAGAAAGACGGCCGAGGCAAAGATCTATGGCAGACCTACCTCAAGACCGCGGGCGGCAAACGAACGATCGTCAAGCCAGGCGATGAGATTCCGCTGTCGAATGCCAAACTGCTCATCGTGGCCGCCCACAGTCAAGTTCTCCAGAAAGCACTGCCGGGAGGAAAGAAAAACCCGCTCTGTGCAAATCTCGAGACCAAGCCCGCCGACGATGGCGAGAACGGCAAGAGCACCGGCTACTTGTTTCAATCAGGGCAATTCGAATTTTTGAACCTAGGCGACCTCTCCTGGAACTTTCAAGCCAAATTGGCCTGCCCCGTCAATCTAGTCGGAGAGGTTGACGTCTTCCAAGCCACCCATCACGGAGTCCGCGATGACGTCTTGCCGCAACAAATGTGGGCGACCAAGCCAACAGTCGCGGTGATGAACAACGGCCCAACCAAGGGCGCCGGCCCGGCAGCCGTCGAGGCCGTGATGAAGTCGCCGGGTCTAACTGATTTTTGGCAACTTCACCGCGCGGTCAACAACGATGCCGCCCACAATACGTCAGAGGATCTGACCGCCAATCTGACGCCGATCGACGGCTGCGAGGGTCATTGGATCCGCGCATCGATCGCCAAAGACGGCAGCTACACGCTGACCAACAGCCGCAACGGCGTTTCACGCAACTACAAGTCGAAGTAGCGGCGGCGCTGGTAAGCTGTCAGGAACTGTGCGCGAAACCATAAAGCCCCACGTCGTCCTTCTATCGGTGATCGCGATCGGTCTGAGCTGCGGAGGCGCGCCCAGCGGTCAACCACAAGCCACCGGCCACCCCAACATCGTCGTGATACTTGCCGACGACCAGGGCTGGGGCGACCTCAGCGTGCATGGAAACACCAACCTTTCGACCCCCAACATCGACTCCCTAGCCCGTGACGGCGCGCTCTTTGAACACTTCTACGTCTGCAACGTCTGCGCCCCCACCCGCGCCGAGTTCCTCACCGGCCGTTATTCCTCGCGAGGCGGCGTGCGCGGCGTCAGCACCGGCCAAGAGCGCCTCAACCTCGATGAGCACACCATCGCTCAAACTTTCAAAACCGCCGGGTACGCCACCGGGGCGTTCGGCAAGTGGCACAACGGCACCCAGCACCCTTACCACCCCAACGCCCGCGGATTCGACGAATTCTACGGATTCACTGAAGGCCACTGGGGCCAGTACTTCGACTACGAACTCGACCACAATGGCACTCTCGTCCGAGGTGAAGGTTTCGTCATCGACGACTTCACCAACCACGCTATTGATTTCATCGAACAAAACCGCGCCGGCCCATTCTTCGCCTACCTGCCCTTCAACACGCCGCATTCGCCAATGCAAGTTCCCGACGAATTCTGGAACCGGTTCGAGTCAAAAGAGCTCGCCTTGCGAAACCGTGATCCCGACAACGAAGACGTGCCCAAGACCCGCGCCGCCCTCGCGATGGTCGAAAACATCGACTGGAACGTGGGCCGCGTGCTCGCCAAACTCGACGAGCTGAACCTGGCCGAGGACACCATCGTCTTGTACTTCAGCGACAACGGACCCAACAGTTGGCGCTGGAATGGCGGCATGAAGGGACGTAAAGGGAGCATCGATGAAGGCGGCCTGCGCGTACCCTTCCTGATCCGTTGGCCCGGCCAAATCCCAGCCGGCCATAGAGTCGCCAAAATCGCCGGCGCAATCGACTTGCTCCCAACCCTCGCCGACCTCGCGGGCGTCACCGTCAAAAGCGAAAAACCTCTTGACGGAAAAAGCATCAAGCCACTGCTCGCAGGCGAAGTATCCGACTGGCCCGATCGCCTCATATTTTCGCTACGGCGGGAAAAAGTCAGCGTGCGCAACCAACGCTTTCGGCTCGGGAGCGAGGGCGAACTATTCGATATCGACCGCGACCCGGGCCAGGCGCTCGATGTCGCGTCTGAGAATGAGCAGATCGCGGCCCACCTCCGCCAAGCTGCGGCCGATTGGGCCGCCGAGGTGCTTCCAAGTGTCGGTCCCGACGATCGCCCGTTCCCGGTAGGGCACTCCACCACAACTCTTTTGCCGGCCCGTGACGGCATCGCCCACGGCGGAATCAAGCGCAGCGCCAGAGCCCCCAACTGCTCGTATTTCACCAACTGGAAATCCACGGACGACGCCATCACTTGGGACATCGAAGTACCGTCATCCGGCGAGTACGAAGCCCAAATCTATTACGCCGCTGCCGAGGCCGGTTCGACGGTTGAACTCAGTTTCAACGGGGCTGCCACGTCGGCAAAAATCACCGAAATCCACGACCCACCGCTCTACGGAGCCGATGACGATCGCGTCCCGCGAGGCGAATCCGAAGTCAAAGACTTCAAGCCGATGAGCCTAGGGACAATCTCCCTGACCGCCGGTCGAGCACAACTCAAGCTACGCGCCACGGAAATAGCATCAACCGAGGTCGCTGAAATCCGCTATGTAGCCCTAACCCGCCGTTGAGAATTGAGGCTAGCATCGATAGCTGAGCCGAGCACTAGTCATCGGGTGAGCCAGTCTTGAACCCCCAGCGGGGGTGGCATTTGAATTAGCCCCGGGTGAAGCGTAAGCGGAACCCGGGGTTCCTTGAGGAGCACACAAGGCCTCCTCCGTGAATCGACCGCGACGAAGTCGTGGCGCACCTATCGCGTTCTTTCGTCGTCAGGTGGTGAGAATTGCGGGCTAGCATGGATAGGTGAGCCGAGTACTAGTCATTGGGGGCACCCTCTTCATCGGCCGAGCCTTGGTGCGGCTACTCCTCGAGCGAGGCCACGACGTAACAATACTGCACCGCGGCAGCGAGAACCCCTTCCAAGGCCAAACCGAAGAGATCCGTTGTGACCGCAACGACACCGCCGAAATCGCAATTGCGCTTAAAGACGGTCACTTCGAATTCATCTTCGACAACGTCTACGACTGGGAGCGAGGCACGACGGCAGCACACGTCGAGGCAGCCGCGGTAGCGTGCGGACCCGAACTCCGGCGTTACGTCTTCATGTCGAGCTGTGCCGCCTACGGCTCCGGACTCAATCTCACCGAAGAGGCTCCGTTGGCGCCGCCCGACGACCCCGACCTCTACTGCCGCAATAAAGCCGATTCCGAGCGCCTTCTGTTTCGGCTACACGCGGAATCCGGTTTCCCGGCGGTGACACTGCGTCCACCGTACGTCTACGGACCTGAAAATCCGTTCTACCGCGAGGCGTTCTTCTGGGATCGCCTCACCGCGGGAAGGCCGGTCATTGTCCCAGCGGACGGTACCCGGTTGATGCAATTCATACTTGCCACCGACCTCGCTCAAGCTGCCATCCAAGCCGCGGATTCGCCGAAAGCCGTTGGCAGAGCGTACAACATCGCCAATTCTGAAGCCGTGACGCAGACCGCTCTCGTAGAAGCGCTAGCCGCAGCCTCAGGCCGCGAAGCCGAGATTCGCTACATACCCCGCGAACGAATCCAAGCCCTAGGTGGAAATGTCTTC
>CBDBHI010000085.1:0-43221 GCA_965205595.1 Bryobacterales bacterium
GGCGATCGGTTGGCGCAGCGGCCATGACCGAGTGGACGAATAGCCAGTGTCGGGACTGTGCTCGCGCACCTGAATGTGACAATCGCGCTAGGGATGCCTGTTTCGGAACGTTTCCGTTGGGTCGGCTGACTCGGCGCGGAACCTCGGTACAACGCGATGTAGCAACACCGTACGATAGGCCAGCCAGCCGGGCCGATTCGACCGTCGCCTACGCCCGCGCGACCCAGTGAGTCTGCGGGTGCATTTTCGCCGTCACCCAGCATCAGCATGAGGAGTTTCAGTGAAGATCACCGGGCCCCGCGGTCGGGCTGCCGAAAGGTCAGTATCGCTCAGTTCATTCGAGGCTGAACGGCGGGTATTGGTCCGTAACTAACAAGAACGCGTAAGCATATACGCGAAGCCCCCATCTTCCAACCCCTACCACGTAATCGAAGAGCGACCGTGGATAGTGTCCGGTTAGGAGGATCGCGAACCAAGCTACAACGACCGCGAGGATCGCGATGACCCAGAGCACCATGAGCGCAATGAGGTGCGGGATAGCTAGCAGCCACTTCGCCAACGGCAGCCACTGATTGAGGTCTCGCTCGACATCGGGGTAATAGCTTCTAGGGAGAAAGTTCAACCCACACGAGCTAATCCATCTATTTCGGCACCGTCGTCTTTGTCGTGATGAGAACATTTACATTCTTGGTGATCCAACTGTCACTTGCGACGCTAATCCCGCCCTCTCCGAGCTTCTCGAGGATCTTGACGTGCCCGAGGGTTTTGCCAACCACGACGGCTCAATTTTAGCGCTGAGGGCCTTGACAAGGTTTCCTGTTGGGAACAAACGATGCCACAAACTTCCATTCGAGAGGGTGCCAAAACTCCCGCCAATGCTCTCTAACGCCTTGTTTATAGGCCTCCTAGCAATTTAGGGCCGTCGTCAGGTCCGTGTGAAAATACTTTTCAACATTTGTCGGCCAGGCGCTCCAATGCAGCCTTTCCTACGGGCTCGGAGCATCTCTCATGGCTTTGTCATCTTCGCGTCCGAACGGGCCGCCGATTCCAGTTGGTCGGAGCAATCAACCGGCGAGTGGAATGATCCGGGAGCAAAACGAGGCGGCCTATCTATGAAGAAGATGCCTCATTGCCACACTCGACCCGGGAGTCGCAATCCATCCCTACCCGAGCTAGAACAACCTGGATCCGCTTTTCTCAACCGCCTCGGCTCAGCGCAGTCTCAGGGCACATACGGGCGAGCCATCGAACAACAGCGGGATCGAGGGTTCGTCCAAACGGGACTTTCGATTTCGCTGATAGCGGCCCCGGCGCCTCGCCGTTGAGTTCTTCTCGTCCAGAACTTTGTCCCAACGGATTCCTGTAAGGCCTTGTGGAGGGGAACCGCGGGAGACGTCAACCATAATTTCGCCTAGAGAAGCCCTTAGAGGCTTCGGTGCCTATGTCTGGGAGAATCTTTTCCCATTCGGCTGCTCAGAGCGCCGTGGCACCGCTCCATAAGCTTGAAATCCGCTGCTTGGTTAGAGCGTGGCCATTGAAATCGGCTTGCGTGACCCTGATCGAGACCTCGAACAGGGTTTCTCAGCCAGCATTTCGCCGCCGCGAGAAACGTGAAGCGCTCCGGCGCTAAATCGTGGGCGACAAACTGGCAATTCGAGGTCGGCCCTAAAATCGGCCATGCCCAATAGTTACATTATTATATTATAGGATTCTGGTATTCGGTCAATAGAGCACCTCGCGGAGTGTAGTACAACGGTTCTAGAGGCTTCGAACGGCCTTCGAAATGGCACCTAAGTGGTGCCTGCAGTATACTTCTCATCTTTGTCGGTGCTCAGAAGCTGTTCTGAATAAGTAACTTAGCGACGTTTGGTTAGCAGAAGGTCTTTTTGCCCCCTTCGGAAACCCTCCGCTGCCAAAAAGTCCAGGAGTTTTGCACTCAATCTTCGTCCCTACCGTCACGATCAGATCCAGAATCGCCTTCTTCAGCCCTCAGCGAGGGGAGTTTCATTGGTGCCCCCCTCACCGGTGATCCCAACGCCCAGAAGCACGAAGATAACTGTTCGTCCGCAGGTAATTCGACTAGCAGCCCGACCCCCACAAACGCCACTTGCAGAGCAAGAGACCTTGCGGCGGTTTCCTCCCGTACCGCGTCCTCTGGTTCCGGCTAGCGTTCGTCTAAGCTCACCCTGCGTACTGTGTAGGGGAAACCGTCGATGTCTTGAGCTCATTCGGCGCTCGCGGAGTGGCAGACATGGCTGAGGTTCGCGTTGTTGTGTCCGTCGATTGGCGAGTCGATGATGCGGATCCCTGGATAGGACGGATCTAGCGGCAGTCCATTGCGGGCTCCACGTTCTGTCGAGCAGGCAGTCGCAAACTAGCAAGCTCGAGAGCTAGTACTAACTTGCGAAAGTAAGGCCTTTAACTGTAAAATGTCGGTATGGCAAGACCGGCAACGGTGATTCGACTGAACGCCGAGGAAGAAGAGACGCTGCGACTCTGGGTGCGCGGCCACAAGTCCGAACGGCGCATGCTGGAGCGCGCTCGCATTGTGCTGCTGGCGGCCGCCGCTACCTCGACCGCCGAGATCGCCCGGCAACTGGGATCCCCGGCGGCGCGCGTGTCGAAATGGCGCACCCGCTTCGCCCAGCAACGTCTGGCGGGATTATGCGATCAAGCGCGTTCCGGCAGGCCCGCGCGGTACGACCAAGCGACGCGCAAACGCATCCTCTGCCAACTCGACGAAGCTCCGCCCGAAGGGCACGCCACTTGGACAGGCGAACTGCTCGCGGAAGCTCTCGGCGACGTCAGCAAGCATCAAGTCTGGCGCGTACTGCGGCAGCTCGGCGTGTCCTTGCGGCGGCGGCGCAGTTGGTGTTTGTCAACCGACCCGGAGTTCGCTCGCAAGGCCGCCGACATTGTCGGACTCTACCTCAGCCCGCCGGAAAACGCCGTGGTGCTCGCGGTCGACGAGAAGCCGAGCATCCAGGCCTTGGAGCGAGCGCAGGGCTGGCTACGCTTGCCCAACGGCAAGGCCTTGACGGGCTTCTCGCACGGCTACAGGCGGCACGGCACGACGCCGCTTTTCGCCGCGCTGGAAGTGGCTACCGGATTCATCATCGCCGGACACTATTGGCGCCGACGGCGTCGCGAGTTTCTCGACTTCATGAACCACATCGCGGCCATCCACGAAGGCCGCGAGATCCACATCATCTTGGATAACTTGAACACTCACAAGCCCAAAAATGACCGCTGGCTGCAACGTCATGCGAACATCCATTTTCACTACACGCCGACCTACAGTTCGTGGATGAATCAGGTTGAGGTGTGGTTTTCGATTCTGAGCCGCCGCGCCTTGCGGGGGGCGAGTTTCACTTCCCCCCGGCAGGTGCGCGAGGCCATCGACAGCTTCGTCCGCGTCTACAACTCCAAGGCTACTCCGTTCGAATGGACCAAGACCGTCGTCGCCCCTCGTCCCCTCGCCAGTAAATATTCTAACTTACGCAACTAAGTACTAGTTTCAATTGTGACGAATCAGACGTCTCTTGTACCGACGTCGAAACAATTTGGCTAACGGTCTCGTGTGGGTCATCGCTCAAAGAGCAATGACGCGAGTGGCCGTAACGATTTAGATTCTTGTGGGAAGAAGGAGATACAAATGGTAGCCTTGAGAAAAACCCTCGCCCTGCTATCACTGTTTGCATTAGCAGTGATGGGTAGTGGCGTGGCACAGGCGCAAAATGCCCCGCTGATCGGATTGATTGCATGTACTGCAACCGCCGTTCCGCCGGTCGTTCGCGCCGAGGGTATCGCTGAGTTGGTGGGTGACATCGTCCTGACGTGCGTAGCAACGCCAGGCGCGAATCCAACCCCCGGATTCTATTTGAAGACCAACGTCAGCGTTTCCCTGAACGTAAATATAACCAACAACATCGATTTCGGCGAAGGTGGCGATATCGCTGCCGCCGTTTTGATTATTAATGAAAACAACTGCACTGCTCCGAGCGCTCTCGGCGCGACATATGACTCATGTGGTGCTCCGTCGTCTCAATTTCAAGATCCTCAATTCGGACGTTTGGCCGATGTCAACCGTTTAGAGTGGGATGAAGTTGACTTTCCGTTCCCGGGCGTCATCGCTGACCCGACGCAATTCCCTCTGATCACGACGCTGCGCGTTCACAGCATCCGTGCCAATGCCTCACAGCTTGGCGTGCCGGATGCCGCGACGTTCCCGTCAACGCTGATCACAGCCTTTATCTCGATCACGGGTCCGACAAATATCCCGGTTAACAACAACGTTCTCAACGTTGCTGTCCCGATTTTGGGCCTTATCGTAACGCCTGGTGATCCCGTTGCGGGTCTGCAGTGTATCGATGCTTCGGAGCACACCGAGATTACGCTAGAGGAAGGATTTGCGACAGCGTTTAAAACCATCGGATTCCCGACGACTACGCCAGGTAACACGCAGACAGAAAGCGGCTACTGGGCTCCTGGGTCAAACAATGACGGTGGTGCAAGTCAGGCGACTCGCTTCATCCTCACGTTCCATAACATCCCAGATGGTGTCGAAGTTACCGTGCCGACGGAGATCGACCACGGTCAGCTCCAGGAGGACGATGATGGCGATCTTCTTGAGGTCCAGGCTGACCCGAACGTAACTGGTGACTTCTTGAAACTCGTCCTAATCGACGGAGTGGATAGCGACGGCGCGGGTATCGGCGACGATGCCGGCGACGGCGAAATCAGTCTTTCGTCCGGATTTGGGGTTGCGGTCTATGAAGTTAGAGATGCCGATCCGTTCCGGATTGAATCTTGTGACGTCGAAATCTGGTTCGAGTGGGAAACGGATACCGAGAATGAATTACCGGCAGTCGGTAGTGGGCAAATGTCTGCTAGCTTCGCGCCGTTAAGCACGGTCTTCGTGGCCGACGAAGATGCACCAGAGCCTCGCTTCCTCGACACCAGTGGCGACCCGGCAACGATCATCACGATCGCGCGCTGCACGACGACTCTGCTGTTCCCGTTCGTCACTAACCAGGCGGGCTTCGATACCGGACTAGCGATTTCGAACACTTCGAAAGACTGGTTGGGTACGCAGCCGCAGCAAGGTTCTTGCACGATCCACTACCACGGTTCTCGGACCGGTGGCGGTGCGGCTCCTCTAGATCAGATGTCAACGCCAATTCCGGCGGGTGAGCAGTTGATCTTCACTCTGTCAAGCGGCAACGCTGCGCAGAACATTGACGGCGCATTTGAATTCCAGGGCTACATTATCGCGGTCTGCGAATTCCAATACGCGCACGGCTTTGCCTTTATCACCGACGGCTTCGGCGGAATCCCCGCTCTGGCTCAAGGCTATCTCGCACTCGTCATTCCGGATACCCCGGACGATGGACGCGTACCAGGCGTGCCTAACTTGCACCTCCTGGGCGAGAGCCTTTCGCACTAGCAAAGGGGAAACACAGGTTACAAGATATAGCTCACAGCTAAATCCAGGGGGGCTGCTCAAAGGGCTCCCCGGCCAAAACCAAATGCAAGGCAAAGCTATGAAGATAACTGAACAGACATACAAAAGATTAGGAGAGCTTACGATGGCAGCTTTGAAAAAAGGCTCAGTCGCGCTGATGCTCGCGCTGCTGTTAGCGGTGTCGATCAGCGCACCGGTAGCAAACGCACAGGTGCCGAGTCTCGAACTCGGTGTAATTACCTGTCAGGCAGTCGCCGTTCCGCCCGTTGTTCGTGCGGAAGGCATCGCCGAGTTGGTTGGTGATATTGTTTCGACTTGTCAAAATATTCCGCCGGCCGTACCAATTGGAAACTTCCAAGCGTACCTGGAGACAAACGTTAGTGTTTCCTTGAACGTAAACGTCACGAACAAGAGCTAGTCCCAGTCGTAGTTGAGGGTTGAGGAGCGGCGGTGTAGAGGGGCATTGTACTAGGCGACTTTCGGTTCGGCGGAGTCGGTTGGATTGAGGACGGCTTCGAGCATCCAGAGATCCTTATAGCCCATGATCTTGCGGAAGTTTTTCTCGGTATCCAGGAATGCCGCCGCCGCCCAACGGCGCACCATCGAAGCATCCTTCCAGCGCGTCACGCGACGTGTCCTCCGCCGCACGCCGGCGTTCGGACTCTCGACGATGTTGGTCGTCGCCAGACAACGATGCAACGACGGCGGCAATCCCAGGCGATTGATCGTGAAACACTCCTCGAGACCCTCGCGCAAACTCGCCGCCGCCTCGGGCCAGTCGCCCGCGTACCATTCGGCCAGCTTCTTGAGCCGCGCTTGACCGTCCTTGGCTTCGAGCCGCCAGGCCGCGCGGATTGCCGCTTTGGCCTGATCCTGTTCGGCCTTCGGCAGCCTGTCGAGAACGTTGCGCAGCTTGTGGGCGCGACAACGCTGCACCGGGGCGTCACCAAAGATTTTGTGCACTGCCGCGCGTAAAGCCTTCGATCCATCGAGTACAAAAAGCCTCTTTTTCGCGGGCGAGACTCCACGCTCGACCAAGCCTGTCAACAGGTCCTCGGCCGCCGCCGCGTTCTCCGTCGCCGCGTGTTGCAAGCCCAGTACGTGCTTGTTCCCTTCCGCGTCCACCCCCACGGCCGCTAAAACCGTGTGTCCCGAGAAAATCAGGCCGTCCACGTAGATCACCAGCAAGTCCACGTCATCGAAACGGCGCGCGAATAGTTCGTCGATTTTCTTTTCCGCAGCCTCGATGGTGTCGCGACTTATCGCCGATTTAGACACGCCGACGGTGTCGGCCATTTCGCCGATTACTCCCGCATACTGACGCGTCGAGACGCCTTTCATCAAGATATCCAGCATGCGCGAGCCTAGCCGCTCGTCGTCTTGCAGGGATTCGTAGGCGGGCACTTTGACCTCGCCGCCGGAGCGTTTGCGCAAGCGCGGCTTGGCCACCCGCAGCTTGCGATCGCTTAGATTCACGCGGCCCGATTGCCGTCCCCAGCGCAGCACGTCGCCGTCGCGCTTCTTGCCGGGTTGGGCGAGTTCGCCTCCGGTGACCTGCTGGGCAGAGAGTTCGAGCACGGCTTGGATGGCGGCGCGGCCGGTGACGTCGATGACCTCGTCGACGGCTCCCTGGCATTGTTCGATGAGTTCGACGAGGGGCAGCATGAGCTGCGCGTTTTGGCTGAGCAGACGCGTGAGCTCCTCGGGCCTCAGCCGCTGCTGCTTGGCGGAATCAAGAATGTGATACGGTTTCTTCACGGCGGTTCTCCTTTGTGGTTAAAGATTTGCTCGATTCTCCCAGAGAACCAAGCTTGAGAACCGCCGGCCCTTTATCCCCCAACTGAGCTCGGGACAATTTCACGAACAATATTGACTTTGGTGATGGCGAAACCATCACCGACTCAGTGTTGGTTGTGAACGAAAACAACTGCGGCGATCCGGAAGAGGTGCAAACCTTCGATGGATGCGGTGCGGTCAATACAACCATTCAAGATCCGCAGCATGGCAATCTGGCGGCGGCGAATCGCTTGGAGTGGAATGAGATTTCATTCCCAATTCCCGGCACACCGATCAACGCACCCGGTCCAATTGCGGACTGCTCCGGCCAGATCGGTGTCGAAAATGGTTGTCATCCTTTCACGACGACTCTGCGTATTACCAACATTCGTGGGAATGCGTCACAGCTTGGCGTCCCGAACTCGGCGAGCTTCCCGTCGACGCAGATCACGGCGTTTGTGTCCATCACGGGCCCGAACACTATCCCGGTAAACAATAACGTTCTCAACGTTGCGGTACCGATTTTGGGCCTTAGGGTCACAACCGATGGGGGCGATGCCGGTCTACAGTGTGTAGATGGCGAAGAGCACGCGATCATCACCCTCGAGGAGGGATTTGCAACCGCATTCAAGATTCTGGGCTTGCCAACGTTTATTCCGGGTAATACCCAATGGGAAGACGGATACTACACGTTGGGTTCGGGAGCAAACGACGGTGGCGCATCGCAGGGAACGAGGTTTATCATCAACTTCACTAATATTCCCGCAGGTGGTGAACTAACGGTCTTTGACAACATCGACTGCTGGAACGCCGACGACCCAGATGACGTAGACAGCGATCTACTGAGGCTCCAGTTGGTTGATGGTACTGACTCGGCCGGCGCTGGGGGGAAACCTGTTGGCACCGCCGACGACCCGGAAGATACGACCGAAGTTAGTTTGTCTGGAGGCGCTGGGTTCGTGGTCTACGAAGTTACAGAGGCTGACCCGTTCGCGAACGAAGACTGTGAAGTCGGTCTCTGGTTCAAATGGGAGACTGACACAACCAACGATCTGCCGGGTATTGGTATAGGCCAAGCAACGGCTAGCTTCGCTCCGACAAGTACCGTCACAACCGCGGACGAATCGGCACCAGAGCCGCGCTTCGTTGATAACAGTGGAGATCCCGAAGATATCTTCGAAATCATCCGCTGTACGACGACGTTGCTCTTCCCGTTCGTTACTAATCAAGCCAACTTCGACACAGGTATTGCGATTTCGAATACCTCAAGAGATTGGCTCGGTACCGACCCGCAAGATGGCACCTGCACCCTCCATTACCATGGCTCGGGTGTCGGTGGAAGCGCTGCTCCTGTCGACCAGACCTCAACGGTTCTGGCTGCGGGCGAGCAGTTGATCTTCACACTGTCAAGCGGCAACGCTGCACAGGGCATCGCCGGCGCGCCGGAATTCCAGGGCTACATCATTGCTCAATGCGAATTCCAGTACGGACATGGCTTCGCCTTCATCACCGACGGCTTCGGTGGAGTTCCGGCACTGGCGCAGGGCTATCTTGCCCTCGTTATCCCGGTTACGCCGAACGACGGTCGAATCGCGGGCGTGCCCCAAGGTTCGGGCGCCCTTCACCTCTTTGGTGAGGCACTTAACCACTAACCTCGGCGTCAACAACGCCATAACCGCAACGGGGAGGGCCATCCGGCCCTCCCCGTTCGCTTTGGTATAGCACCAAAAAACGGGAAACAGTGTCTGTGCTCATCGGTACCGTTCACTGGGATCGTCCAGCCGAAAGCTGATATCATTCCAATTCAGCCCGCCCGGTTCGCGTCGCCACTCCGGAGTTCCTAAAAGACGTTTATGTCCAACATTTATCGTAGATTTCAAATCTGCATGGCGCTGTTGTGCGTCAGTGCCGGATCGGCGTACGGCATCGACCGCGTGTTCCTATTTCCCGCTGGTGGCGCAAACCTCATCACGGTAATTCGTGCCCAAGACAACTCAATAGAAACCACCATCACCGCACCGCCCGGCATCACCGACATTATCCAAGGCCCGACGGCCGAGTTCTACTACATCCTTACGAGACGGTCGCCTCTTTTCCAATTGAAAGATGAGCCTGAAGGAGAGAGGCGAAGCAGCTGCGGGTTGAGGGGGATTATAGCGTGAGTTGAGGTCGGCGGCTACAGCTATTTGTGGCTTCGTAGGGCGGGGTGAGGGGGATTGCATAAGGGGGAAGGGGCGGCACCCCAATCCCCCTTTGCAGCCATCCCAGGCGAGACCCCACGGCCGTCTTCGGACGTGGGCCGGAGGAGCCGACAACGCCTCGGGTCGGGGCGTTGTCTAGCGCGTGCGCCAGCAGATCGCGAGGTCTTTGCAGACGCGTTGCAGTTCGTTGCGCTGAGCGTCGAGTTGCTCGGCAAACTCGGTGTCGGAACAAGTGTCCGCTCGCGCTTGGAGCTTCTTGAGCGAGCGATCCGCGCGCAGGCCGCGCTGCTCGGCGGGCAGGCTGAGCAGCTTTTCCCACGGCGTGCTCCACTCGGCGTACACCTTGCGCAACTTGCCGCGGCGGTCTCGGCGCTCGCTGGCGAAAGCGCATGGGCGATGAAAATTCAAGTACGGGTTGAGCCACTGGCGGTAGAAGGTGTCGATCGCCTGCGTCGCTTCCGAGGGCAAAAACTGGTAGCCCATCCACTTGCGCACCACCGCGCCGTTCTTGGTTTCGACCAAGGCATTGTCGTTCGAACGGCGCGCGCGAGACTTCGTAAATTCAATTCGCAACTTCTCGAGCAGTTTAGCGGTTTGATGGTTGACGAATTCGCTGCCATTGTCGGAGTGAAAGCCGCGAACGATAAATGGAAATTGTTCCAAAAGGCCTTCCAGCAAGGGAATGAGGTGGTTTTCGTTGATGCGTTGGACGCAGCCGACGGCCTGCCACTGCGTCACTTCGTCGACCACGTTGATGCTGTAGGCGCCTTTTTCGCCTTCCTGTTCGGGCGAGTGCACGGTGTCGATGCGCAGGTAGCCCGGACGTCCTCGCGGCTCGGGTTGGCGGCGTTCGCCGATCGCCACGGGCGTGGGACGGGTCTTGTCGAGATGCAAACTGTGACGTTGGTAGACGGCTCTTTTTCGCAAGTTGTAGAGGTGTCCCACCGACAGTTCGGCAAGGCGTTCGAACTCCTTGCGGTTGTAGATTTGGAACTCGCGCTGGAGAATGCGACGCGTCGCCGGCCCGGAGAGACGTTGCTGTACTTGGTCGACATGCGCCAGGAGAACGATGTCGGCGCGGCTGTACTTGGTGGGGAAGCGGCGCCTTCGATAGGCTGTCGGCCGAACGCACTTTTCGCGCAAAAACTGCCCGATGAGGCGAGTCAATTGGGCGCGGCTTAAGCCGGTTAGCTTGCTCAGGAAGCGTCTCAACAATCCTTTAACCGAGCGCTTCTGGTCGGCATAATGATGCCTCTTCAGGACGCCTTCGACGAGCGCGTATTTATCCGCTCGACTTCCGGCCTGGAACTCGACGGACCCACACCCGTCGAGAAAACTCTCGATCTCATCGAGACTCACTGATTCGGCTTGCTGCACGGCGACTCCCATCGCCCGCAGTTTGCCTGTTCCTAATCGACCTTGCCCAAATTACCTCCAGGCTCATCTTGTGTTGGAATCACCCCTCCCTTCAGGCTCATCTTGTATTGGACAAGACGGGCGACCGGATCGATCGCGGTACTGGACGCCACTACTCTATCTGTCACCAAAACCATCGACCTGGGCGCCAGCGCCGCCCAAGCAAAACTAACTCCAAACGGGCGTTACCTACTCATAACCGCCAGCGACCTATTCGTAGTCGACACTCAAACAAATTTGTTGATGCCGAACTCGATTCAGGTGGGAACGGGGCCAACGAAACTAGTTATTAGCGGGACATTTCCGCGTGCCTACATCCTCGCTGACGCCGGAAGCCGGATACAAATCCTAAACACCGACACGCTATCAATCGAAGGAAACATCGAAGTCCCCAACGCGACTGACATCTCGCTTAGCGAAGACGATGGGCGTCTGATAGTAGCTCATCGAGATGGTGTGATTCAATACCGTGTTTCCGATCACACCAAGCTCAATGACATTCCCTCGAAGTTCGACTACATCAATCCGATGATCCATTTGATCCCCGGGACCCAACGAGTATTGATTCAGTCAGCCGGAAGTTCACCGAACAATACCTCTGCCATCGTCGATCTCGATACGACCAAGGTCAAGGATATTGGCGGAGTCGGATCGGACGAGCTATCGGCTGTCGCGGTAACAGGCCCGGATCTTGCGTACGGCGTCCGCAGTGACGACTTCGCGCTAGTGTCCATCGATCTAACCACCTCGCCATCAGCGATTGTAACGGCGCTACCTTTCGCAACAGGCGCTCGCAACGTTGACCTCTCGTCGAACCGAAAAACGCTCTACGTCTCGTCGCTACTCAACGCCGAACTCACAACCGTTAACGCAGCGACCGGCAACTTGATCAACACACTTGCGCTACCGATTGCTCCGGCGATGCATCGATCTGTATTCGATCGATCGATCAAACGACCGGCTCGGATCGATGTGCTTGGTGGCAACAACCAATTTCAGCCACCCGGAACGAAACTCCCTGTGCCGCTGTCAGTACGCATTTTGGACGCGGAGGGCGTACCAATATCAGGGGCCCCTGTGACTTTCAATGATTCCGCCGGGCTGGGACTGGTAATCGAACCGCAGCAGCCGGTCGTCACGAACCTGGCCGGGATCGCCTCGATCAATATCACAATTCCCGACGTGCCGACACTCGACGAGTCGGTAGGTCGACAAGAATCGGAACCAGAAACTGATGAAACCGTCTTGGCGTCAGCGTTGACGGCACCCGACACGCGCGACCAAGACCTAGCGGAGATCCTCCAAACGATCTTGGTCGACGTCTCGGTCTCGGGCCTCACTCCGATCTCACTAACTGTAAATGTGATTCGAGGAATCGGCCTTCTAAAGGTATCGGGAGACAACCAGTTGGTTGGAGAGAACGAAGACTTTCCGCAGCCTCTTACACTACTTGGCACCGACGACAGCGGCCGCCCGCTTCCAACCGGAACGGAAATGAGCCTCGCGCCATTTGCCGCGGCTTGCGAGCAATTGATGTTGCTGACCGACCCCAACGGTTTCGCGACCGTCAAATGCAAAGGGAGTTTCTTACCCATTTCGAACTCAGTTCTAGCGGGTACGATTACAGCATCGATTCCAACCCTACAGCCTCAGTTGGGCATCAAGCTAACAACCACGACGTTTAATTTCAGCCTTGCCAAGGGTGCCAACCAGGTCACGATTGAAAAAATATCCGGCGACGGTCAGGTTGGACCAACCGGAGAGACGCTGCCTGCGCCGCTGCAGTTCCGCCTCAACAGCAACTTTGGCGGTGCCGGAACAGTCGGAGTGACGATCACGCAGGTCGACGGACCCAAATTGCTGTTCAGTCCCCGCGTGCTGAACACGTTGCCCGGTCGAATACAAGATATCTTCGTAACGTTTGGTAAGAACGCCGGAAACTCGACCCTCAAAGTTGTTGCGAGCGCGCCGGGCACTACATTGGGGCCTCCGACCCTTTTCTACACTCTCACCGCAACTGGCGGCGAGCCGATAAGGATGGATGTTTCCGGCAACAATCAAGTCGGGAACATCGAGACGACGCTACCAATACCGCTGCGCGTCGTGGTGATCAACGAGTCTAACGACATCGTTCCGTTCCCAGATGTCACTTGGCGAATCCTGCGGGGCGACGCGACGCTTACAACTTCAAATGATCCGACGAGTGCCGAGGCCCGAGTGAGGCTGGGGGGAACGCCTGGCCCCGTCGAAATCGTTGCCGCAATCGGCAGCCTGCAGGTCGTATTTACTCTGACGGCGGTACCACCCGAGCCGGCATCGATTTCGACCGTTTCCGGACAAAGCCAGACGCTAACCACCGGACGCCTCTCCGAACCGCTTGTCGTTCGCGTATCGGAACTCAACAACCGCCCGGCGGCCGGCGCGATCGTGACATTCACCGCGCCAGCGAATGTGCGTCTTCATCCACCGTCAGGCGCACCGGCGAATCCCGTTCAGGTGCCGGCGAATCTCAATGGCGAGGCCTCGGTACGCGTGGAACTTCTGGGCTCGGCCAGCCTGCGAGCCGAGGGCGCTAGTCCGAACCAACTCGCGAATTCTATTACCGTAACGGCCTCCGTCGGCGGTCAACTCTCGACGTCGTTCTTGCTGAATGTAGTCGGAAGGGCCCCAAACTTTGCTTCGAATTCGATAACCAACGCGGCCACCTTTGAAGCGGGCGTCGTCCCCGGCGGCCTCGCCAGCCTATTCGGCGCGGGCCTGTTTGAGGGCATTATCGGTACCGAGAATGCGGGCGCGAACATCTCCTTTAGGGGGACGACGGTTCGCATCGGCGGGCTTCCGGCGCCACTACTAAATTTGAGCGCGGGTCCGCCCGAACAGATCAATTTGCAGGTGCCGTTCGGTTTAACGCCGAATCAAACCACGGTAGTCGAAGTCGAGAATAACGGCAGTAGAACCGCAGTCGCGGGTATCGCCGTTCATCCGTCGCAGCCAGGGATATTTGAAATACCGCTCGTGGCCGGTGGCACGATCGGTGCCGCCCTCAACGGAATCAACGGCTCGCTGATCACCCCCGACACGCCGATTGCTCACGGCCAACCTGTTGCCTTATTCTTGACTGGCGGCGGGCCCATAAGCCCGCCGGTGCAGACAGGGACGCTGGGGCCCATTCCGGCATCGACAATGACGCTACCGGTCATTGTCGGAGTTGATAACAAGGGCGCCGATCTGCTCTTCAAGGGCTATGCGCCAGGATTCCTAGGGCTCTATCAGGTTAACTTCATCGTGCCCAGCGACGCCCGCTGTGGTCTACGACCGCTGAATATCCAGGTCGGCGACGACGTGAGCCCGTTGAGTACGATTGCGATATTGTGCCCGTAGACGTTCGCGGCACGACTGTGGATTGACACAGAGTCGGGCAAAATGTTTCAATACTATCGCGAGTCCACGGGCGTGTGCTCTCGGCAGCGTAGCGAGTTTTCCTGAACGAAACCGCCGCTGAACCCCTGTAAGTGCCGCTGTAACAGCTTCGAAACGCGAGGCTTATGCGGTCTGGTTCGGCGTCGCGCTGATCTTGGGTCGTGCCCGTCTACAGAAAGCGAGGCCTTTTGCATAAGCCGAAATACGTCACGTCCATCGACAAGATTCCACAACTTGCAGCGTCAGAACGCGAGATGGCTCGCGAAGTCGGCAAGAAATTCGTATTTCGAACCAATGACTATTACCAAGGCCTGATTAATTGGGACGACCCCAACGATCCGATACGCAAGCTGGTCATTCCAGATGCTAGCGAGCTCCACGAATGGGGTGAGCTTGATGCCTCACACGAGGAACTCTACACCAAAGTTCCCGGGCTTGAGCACAAGTACACCGACACCGCGTTGCTCCTTTGCAACGACGTGTGCGGCGCGTACTGCCGCTTCTGCTTCCGGAAGCGCCTCTTCATGGACGACAACGACGAGGTTGTTCGCGACGTCTCCGCGGGCCTCAAGTACATCAGCGATCACCCGGAGATTTCGAACGTCCTGCTGACAGGTGGTGACCCGCTGATCATGTCTACTTCGAAGCTGGAGCCGATCATCGCTAGGCTGCGGGAAATCCCGCACGTCAAGATCATTCGGCTCGGCAGCAAGATGCCCGCGTTCAATCCGCATCGCATCACCGGTGATCCCAGTCTTTGGGCAATGTTTGAAAAGTATTCCAATCCCGAGGTCGGCCGCATTTACGTGATGTGCCATTTCAATCACCGCGTCGAGTTGACGCCGGAAGCGCGCGAGGGCCTCGACCGCCTGCAACGCAGTGGCGTCGTGACCGTCAATCAGTCGCCGATGATCGCGGGGATCAACGATGACCCCCAGGTCCTGCGCGAACTCTTTGATGAGCTGTCGTTCCTCGGTGTGCCCCCGTATTACATTTTCCAGTGCCGCCCAACGGAGGGCAATGAATCCTACTCGGTACCGCTAGAGAACGCTTACAAGATATTTGCCAAGGCACAGGCGCTCGGCTCTGGGCTGGCCAAGCGCGCTCGCTTTGCGATGTCGCATATGAGCGGCAAGATAGAAGTCGTTGGCCTCACGGACCAGCAGATCCTGTTTCGATACCATCGCGCGGCGAATCCGCGCCAACAAGGCAAAGTGATGATTTTCGACCGCGATCCGAGCGCGCATTGGTTCGATGACTATCGTGAGTCGAGCACATATCTGACCAAGATGCCCGTGCAGTCACAGCGCCGTGAGTTCGGCGACACGGCGCTGAGCGGTGACTAGGGCGCATCAGACCGCGCACTAACCGCGTTGGGATGGGACAGTCCACACGTAGGTTCGGTCTCTCGGTATAAATTGCTTGTCTCATGGGAAAGTCCCGCCCGAGGGACCTTGCGCGATACGTCGAACGGACCCAGCTCGGGAGCCGAAATGGCCGGATTTGGCCGCTTATGGCCGGAAAACGCCATCGCGCGCGAGGCCGTTCAGGCTCACGCTCTCCGATACCTCCTTTTTCCTACGATCGTCCGGACTTCGCAGTTTCAGGATAAGACCCCTGTCAAGGGGATTTTTTGGGCGGGGGACTGCAGGGGCGAGTCGCCTGCGTTAGACGATTCGTCCGTCGCGCATTTCGAGGACCCGGTCGGTGCAGTACCGCGCGGCTTCAGGGTTGTGCGTAATCATTAGGACCGTTTGGCCCATCGACTTGTTGAGCTCTTTTAGCGTGTCGAGGACGGCGATTGAATTCTGCGAATCGAGATTGCCTGTGGGCTCGTCGGCGAGTAGAATGCGCGGCTTGTTGACGATGGAACGTGCGATGGCTACGCGCTGTTGCTCGCCGCCGGATAGCGCGTATGGCTTGTGTCCGAGGCGATGCGCCACTCCGAGAATCTCGAGCACGTGCTTGAAGTGTTCGTCGTCTTCGGCTGTATTACCCGCGATGTGTTTCGCGACTTCGATATTCTCGTGGGCCGTCAGGGTGGGCAATAGATTAAATTTCTGGAACACGAAGCCGACCATCGTTTTGCGTAGGCTGGTCCGCTCGGCGTCGCTCAGGTGACTCAGATCCTGACCGTCGATACGGATGGTCCCGCTCGTCGGAGGCGTCAGCCCGCCAATGACGTGAAACAACGTTGACTTGCCGGAACCCGAGGGGCCGAGCACGGCCAAAAACTCACCCGCCTCCGCTTGCATCGAAATGCCCCGCAACGCGGGAACATCGACGCCGCCCATGTGATAGACCTTCTTGAGGTCTTCAACTTCAATTAACGGAGTATCTCCCAAAATCTATCTCTACTCGTAGGCTAGTGCTTCGATTGGGTCGGCTGAAGCCGCTTTCCAGGCGGGGTAGAACGCGCCGACCAGCGAGCCGAAGACCGCTAGGGCGGCCGACCAGCCCATCCAGGCCGGTAACAAGATCACGGGGATCAGGGGGAACTTCACCGCTACGGCTTGTTGGCCAAGATAGCTCAGGCCATAACCGACAACGATGCCGCAGACGCACAAGATCAGCGTTTCGCGCATGATCACCCCGACAATGTAATTCTTTGAAGCTCCCAAAGATTTGAGAATGCCGATCTCGCGTGTGCGCTCTAGGATTGCGGTATACATTGCGAGCAGAACGACGATGAAGCCAATCACTACGGCGATCGAGATGATGATATCGACGAACTTGCCGGCCACATCCCGCACGTGGGCGGCCGTCAAGGCCAAGAAGTCTTCTACAGAAACAACCGAGTACTTTGGAAGCAGCTCTTTCATGCCCGCGATGACTTCGCGCATTTTCGCGGGATCGTTGAGCTTGATATAGAGCTGACTAAACTTGCCCTGCCAGCCTTGCAGCTCACGGATCGTTTCGAGGGGCATAAACACCCGCGACATCTTGCCTGTTTCGACGATGCCGACGATCTCGAACTCGTGGTTCATTAGCTCGGTCGTTGATCCGACAGACAAATTTCTTTGCTGGGCGTAGATTACATCGACAACCGCCTCGTAGGGTGCTTCATAGGCGCGGCCTTCGAATATTGCCACGCCGCCGCTCATGCGGTTAAGTTCGTCCCAGTTCACCCCGGTGATGGTTTGCAGGTCGCCGGGCATGAACACCGCCGAGCCCATCGAGAAGTCAATTTCTTCAAAGCGTTCACCGAGGACATCGATCAGTTTCTCGGAAATATCCGCGCTGGTAATGGAAGCGCCGCCAATTTGAGGGCGGATCATGATGTCGGCGCCGATGCCGCGCGTACGCCGTTGCGATTCCTCGAGTAGCCCTTCGGAGACCCCGACGATCAACATGATCATCATGACCTCAACGGCGATGGCAAGAATCGTCAGCGCTGTTCGCATCTTGCGATGGAACAGGTTGCGGAATACCAGGCGGTTAATCATTGCTTGCTTGGGCGGTCTGTTCGCCGGCGGGCTTGCCGATGCGTTCCACCTCGATATCCTCTGGAAGCGTGAGGACAAACGAGGTATCGGGTACGGTCTCGTTCAAGCCAGCCTTGAGGATCTGGATATCAATCTGGTAGCCGTCTTGCGGCCGGCGAATTTGAGCGAACTTGGGATACGGTAGCCCGTCCTCGTCCTGCCAGTCACGATACCAGGCATCGGTCGCGAGTTCGGAGTCATCGTCGAGAATCTGCAAGCGCGCTAGCGCCAACGTGTCGCGGGCAAACCAATACTTGCGGCGAATCTTCGGCTCTCCGCCCACGTTTCGATCAACGATGTGGACGACCTGATAGCCTGTGCGGCCATAGCTTTCGGTGTCCATCAATATCATTTGGTCCTGCTGGATGGGCGCGAACATAATGGCGGTCAGTATGTGCTGCGGGCGGATGTTTTCGGCGCGGTTATCGGAGGGCGCGTCAAGAGCGTTGTCGCCTTCGTAAACGAGATTCTTCCAAGGCACGTGTACCTGGAAGGTGTCGCCATTGGAAACCATGTCGATTGCCTTGCTCATTCCGCCGGGAGTCTGGGCGGTAGTGCGGATCCAGCGTGGCCTACGAGTGACGAGAGCGCCGCGAACCTCGCGATGTTGCGTCTTCTCAGCGCGGTCTTCTGACTCGACAGTGAGCGTAATGTAGATCGTCGATTTCATCGACTCGATCGAGGCAAGCTTTTCGATCTTATCGATTAGCTGTTGCCGGCCGGCGGTCTGGAAGACAGGCGGGGGCGTAACCTTGGTGGTGGTCGAAATTAGACCACACCCAAGCGAGACACCAAGGCACAACGTAACCGCAGCGACTGAAAGCGAACGTTGGAATTGTGCGATGGAGAAAGGAGTCCCGACAGCCCTTCGCAAGGTTTAATTATATCAGCGCGGCTCGCCAGATTAGTGGTGGATGTAAATTCGGATACGGACTGAACGGCGTAGTTGAGGTCGACTCGTGGGAAATTCGAGGCGCTTTGGGGAAGGCATCGGTCAGGACTCAGCTAGTCAGGGCTGAGTTTCTATTAGCGGCCCGGTCGGGGTGGCGCGGGGAAGTCTAGGTGCGTCGTCGACTTTGAATCCCAGGGCTGCCCCCAATAAGAGTTAACCTAACATTTGCTCTCGGAGGGCGATTGTTCTCATACTGTTGGTATGAGAACTTCAGATGCGTATTTGGCTGACATCGAAAATTGGGAGGTACTGTGTTCGTTTCTCCCCGACGGCTGGCGGGAGCAGGCTAAGACACTGGGCGCCATGCGTCGCGCCCGCTATATCAAGGATCCCGAAACCGTTCTACGGTTGCTCCTGATTCATTTGGCGAGCGGTTGTTCGCTGGCTGAAACGGCGGCGCGAGCAGCGGCCTCCGGGTTGGCGCAAATCAGCGCCGTGGGCGTGTTCAAAAGGCTACGCGCCGCCGAGGAGTGGCTGCGTTGGCTGGCGCAGCAAATGCGCGGCAGCGTGCAGTTGCCGTTGGCTTCGTTGGATCGACGCTTGCGCGCCGTTGACGCAACCGCGGTGTCCGAACCCGGCAGCACGGGCAGCGACTGGAAACTGCACTACGCCGTGAATCTGGCCAACCTCGAGTGCGACTTTTTTGAACTCACCGCAGTGCGGAAAGGCGGCGAAACCTTCCGGCGATTCGATGTCGAAGCGGGCGATGTGATGATGGGAGATCGCGTGTATGCCACGCCGCCAGGGGTGGCCCATGTGGTGAGCGCGGGTGGCGATGTGATCGTGCGACTCAACCGACAATCGCTTCCATTGTTTGATATTAAGGGCAAACGCATCGACTTGCTGTCGCGAATGCGCCGTCTGCGCGGCTACGTTCCGCGCGAGTTTTCGACCCGCGTGAAGGGCCCAAACGGGGATTGGATCGAGGGACGTCTGGTTGCTGTGCGGCGCTCCGCCGAAGCGACGGAGCAAGCCCGGCGACGTTTGGAATCGCGCGCCAAGCGCAATCAAACAACGGTTTCGGAGCAGTCGCTAGTGTTCGCTGAGTACTTGATGATCTGGACGACGCTGGCGCCGGACATCTCGTCGATCGACATTCTAAACACGTATCGATTGCGTTGGCAGATCGAGTTGGTATTCAAGCGGATGAAATCGATTATGAGCCTCGGCCATCTACCGAAAAAAGACGAGCGAAGCGCGAAAGCCTGGCTGGCGGGGAAGCTGTTAGTGGGCCTATTGGTGGAGCGAATGATCGCCCACGCGGACTCTATTTCCCCCTGGGGGTACAACCTTGAGGCGCGGTCGAAGCCGCTGGCGTGAGACCGCGTTTCTGCATCGACAAACCTGTACCGCCGTGCTGCCCGCGCAGAACCTGAAGGAGATTCTGCGCAACTGGTCACTCATCCGTAACATGCTATCCGAACCGCCGCGACGGAGAACGCGATTCAAATATAGATAGGTTAACGCTTATTGGGTTGCACCCTGGGCTAATACAAAGGTCACCCCCGCTGGGGTTCAAGAAACGCGCCGACCAATTTGGGCTGGATTTGCCGCGGGCTTATGTTCGATACTCCGCGTTAATCTTGATGTAGTCTTCGGTGAAGTCGCAGGTCCAGACGTGGGCCTTTCCTTTGCCCTTGCCCCGAATCTTGAAGTGGATGACGACTTCGTCGCCTTCCATTGATTTTTGAACTGTCGGCTCGTCGAATTCGGCGCGAAAGCCTTTTTTACAGACGCGCGTCCCGTTGACTGAGATATCGACGGTCGTGGGATCGAAGGCGACGCTCGATTTACCCGCGGCGGGAAGAATGCGGCCCCAGTTGGGATCAGCACCCGCGATTGCCGTTTTCACCAGGGGCGAGTTGGCAATCGACATCGCTAGGGTCGTAGCGTCACGGTCGCTCGATGCGCCCTCGACGTCGATTGTCGTTAGCTTGCGAGAGCCTTCGCCGTCGCGGGCGATCGCGATTGCCAGACTGCGCGTCAACTCATCTAAGGCATCTTGAAACGCCTGCCGTTGATTTTTCTTGACACGAATGCCGGAAGCACCGTTGGCGAGCAGATAGACCGTGTCGTTTGTGGAGGTATCGGAGTCCACCGAAATGCAATTGAAGCTCTGCCCGACGGAGTTCTTCAACATGCGCTGTAGTAGGTCGGGCTTGATTGCCGCGTCGGTGAAAATAAAGCTCAACATCGTGGCCATGTTGGGCATGATCATGCCGGCGCCCTTGGCCATCCCGGCTAGGCGGATTTTTCCTTTGCCGGTATCTAACTCGACGTAGGCCGTCTTGGGCACGGTGTCGGTCGTCATGATGGCGGCGGCGCAGGCCTCGAAATTGTCCGGCGAGAGGGCGTCCCACAGTTTCGGGAGCGCTTGCGGGATCACGTTTTCATCCATCGGCTCGCCGATCACTCCGGTTGACGCTAGCAGCACTTGCTCGCGGGGGATCAGGGTTAGGGCCGAGGCGGCTTTCGCGGTTGCTTTCGCGACCGCGGCCATGTTGGGCGTGGCGCAATTTGCGTTGCCCGCGTTGGCTACGATGGCGCGCGCGGCCCCGGCGCTCTTCTCGAGGTGCTTGGCCGTTACCGTGACTGGCGCCGCGCGTACGGAGTTTTGCGTGAAGACGGCCGCAGCGGACGACGGCTCTTCGGAAATCATCAATGCTAGGTCGTCGGCGGGATTCTTGCGGATTCCGGCGTGCATTGCCGCGAATCGGAAGCCGCGGGGTATGCGATCAGGTGCTTCGTCGCTCATGTTCCAAGTATCTCGCTGTCATTGATGCGGTGGCCACGCGCAAAATCCGCGGCAGCGACACGCTGTTTGCCTTCAATTTGGACTTCAAGCAACTCTAGCCGACCGACGCCGCACGCCGCGAAAAGCGCGCCGCCGTCAAAGGACAGTCTGCCGGGCTCGCCTTCACCACGGACCGGTTTAGCGGCGCGAATCTGAATGCGTTTGCCGCGAAACGTGCTGAAGACTCCAGGCCAGGGATCAAAGCCGCGTAGGCGGTTGTAGATTTCGTGCGAGGCCTGCGTCCAGTCGATGCGGCCGTCTTCGCGCTTGATGATGGGGGCGTAGGTAGCCTCATGCTCATCCTGTGGACGGGGCTCGATGCCCGCGGACGCTAGAGCATGCAGCGTCTCGATAAGCAAGTCGGCTCCGATGGGCGCTAGCCGAGATGCGAACCCGGACGCGGACTCGCCGGCGCCGATGGCGACCTCGCGTTGTAGCAGGATGTCGCCCGCGTCGAGGCGTTTTTCAATCAGCATCGTGGTTACCCCGCCAACGGTATCGCCGTTCACGATCGCCCAGTTCATCGGCGCGGCTCCACGCCACTTTGGCAACAGCGATGAGTGGACATTGACACAGCCGTAGCAAGGCAAGTCGATTATTCTTTGCGGGATGATTTGTCCGTAGCCTACAACCACGATCACGTCAGGGCGATTGGCTCTCAGGTGTTCGGTGACCTCGGCAGCCTTGATTCGCTCGGGCTGATACACCGGTAGCGCTAGTTCCTCCGCGCAGTTCTTTATCGGCGGGGCGGTCAGTTTATTCCCTCGCCCGGAGGGGCGGTCCGGCTGGGTGATCACGGAGCTGACGTCGTGATGCTCGGCGAGCAGCCGAAGCGTCGGCACCGCAAACTCGGGGGTGCCCATAAAAACCGCGCGCACCGGCTTAGCCCGCATTTCTCACCACCTGCCGGCGAAAGCACGCGATAGGTGCGCCACTACTTCGTTGCGCTCGATTGTCGTGCTCACAGGACTGCAATAGTACGCCTCCGCGCGCCGACCTTCGCGCGCCTCGTAGTGAAGCACCTATCACGCACTTTCGCTCGCCATGTGCTGAGAATTGCGGGCTACTCCCACTCGTCTTTCTTGCGGAGGGCGCGAATCTTGCGTTTGATTAGCTCACGTTTGAGGCGGCTGAGGTGGGTGAGAAATAGAACGCCATCGAGATGATCGTTTTCGTGGCAAATTGCACGGGCCAGCAAATCTTCGGCTTCAATTTCAAACCACTCGCCCTTCACATCCCGCGCGCGGGCGCGCACGAACTGAGGGCGTTTCACGGGCTCTCGGAATCCAGGAATGGAGAGGCAGCCCTCTTCGCCGTCTTGCCTGCCGGCCGTCTCGACAATTTCGGGATTAATAAAAACGAGTTTTTCTTCGGGCTCTTCGCCTAGCGAGCAGTCAATCACGGTTAAGCGCTTTAATATGCCGACCTGAGGGGCAGCCAGCCCGACACCTTCGGCCTGGTACATGGTCTCGAACATGTCGTTGACGAGCTTTTTTAGCTTGCGCGAATCGAATTCGCGATCCGCAACGGGCTTGCAGGGCGTTTCGAGCACAGGGTCGCCGTATTTGACAATTTTGAGGACCATTTCGAACCGCGATTCATATATTGTAACTAGGGCCGGAATTCGGCCATGTTAACTTGATCCCTGGTGTTGGCCTGTTTGTGCGTATGTGGTATTGAAGAACATGTATCTATGTGATAATATTCGCGTTGCAGGATGTAAGAGCGTCATCCCTTCGAAACGCTAACAGGTTGCTGGTAGTCTAATTGAGTGGAGGGTGTGACGGTTTCCGCCGTTTGGATTTTTATGCCGCAATTGGAAATGCAGAGCTACGAGCAATTCAGCATCAAGCACTACGACGAAGTGCCGCTGTCGCTCTCAGATGCATCGCAAACAGCCGCTGAGATGCGCAAGAAGAATCCGAAGAAGTTCTACCGAATTGTCCCATCTGGGTCGGTCAGCGATGGCTTTCGCGTTGAGACGGTGGAGCCTGAATTGGCGTATAGCGAGCTGCTGGCAAGAATGACGGCTACTCTTGCTCGCCTTCTGTCTCGCTAGCATGAGGCATGCCTGAGTCCGAGGTCCCCCCAATAAGCTCAGATATGGAAGATGGGGACAGTGCGCCATCACCGTCAGCGGAAGCGCAAGTAATTCCACCAGAGGTGGAAGAGTCGATCAAGAAGCTGATGGAGGAGGGGGGGCCTAAAGCTCTGTTGTCTTTCTTTGCCAGCTCCTCAAGAGTCGGGCCCAATCCACAGACAGCTAAAGTGCTGGCGGAAGCTGAAAAGCATAACGAGGAGCTGAGGCTAAAGGGTTATCAAGCCACACTGGACCAGCGGGACAAGCAGCAAGCCAGGGATCACGAAGTTTAGAAAAAAAAGACTGAACCACGCAACTACGCTAACCACCGTTGTGGTGATTGTCGCGATTGTAGGGGTGGTCACTGGGATCTTTCTGCAGCTCACCAGAGAAGACAGTCAAATCGGTGGCTATATCCTCATAGCAAGCGCCATAGTGTTGGTGCAGCTATTAGGAATAAAGACTTCCGCCCCTTCCAGCGAGTAAAATCTCGGCGAGGCACAAGCAGGACGCTACCCTCGCTTGCATGAGGCTGGAGCGGTATGCTCCACTAGTCAGTCTCCCTCCGTGTGCGCGGAGCGATATCTAGGGGACTTATGTCTGACGAAGTGAAGCCCGGCGAGGGCGTTCCCGAGCCACCCGCCGAGCCTAAAAAACCAGCCGAATCTGTACCTGCTCCGCCACCTGCCGCTGCTGCTCCGGCCGCTGCGGAAGGCGACAAGCCGACTCCGGCGGCCAAGCCCGACGCTGCCGCGGCAACGGTGCCGGCCGGCGCCAAACCGGCCGCGCCCGCCACGAAGAAGCCGCCTCCGAAGCCTGCCCCTAAGAAGCCCGCGATCATGGAGACCGAGCCCTGGGAAGGGCCGCTGGTCGACGCGCTCAAGGGTCGTTTCGGCGACAAAATTTCACTCTTCGGCCACCCGACCTATCGCGAGCAGGACTTTATCGAAGCTGATATCAGTGCCGCTTACGATATCGTCGAGTTTCTCAAGAACGACGAGGCGTTCGACTATCTGGTCGACTTGACCGCTGTCCATTGGCCGAAGAAGGATAGGCCGCTCGAAGTCGTCTGGATCCTGTATTCGTTCGATAAGAACACGCGCGTTCGAATGAAGTCGTCTCTCGCCGAGGGTGAGAAAGCGCCTAGCGTCGTAGCACTGCACACGACGGCGAACTGGGCGGAGCGCGAAGTGTACGACATGTACGGCATCGAGTTCGAGAACCACCCTGATCTGAAGCGCATCCTCATGCCCGACGAATGGGAAGGCTTTCCGCTGCGCAAGGAATACGGCATGATCGAGCAAGATGAAGCCTGGGTTCGCGAGAATTTGAAGATTGAGAGCGCGCAGTAATGTCTGACACGATGCTTGCACCACCGCCGGCCCACGAAGCGACGTTTCTCGACTCCAACGAGTTGGTGATCAACATGGGGCCGCAGCATCCGTCGACGCATGGCGTCTTGCGGGTGATATTGAGGCTTGACGGCGAAACCGTGCTGGGCACGGAATGCGTCATCGGCTACCTCCATCGCGGTGTTGAAAAGATTGCCGAAAATCGTACCTACCAGCAGTTCGCGCCATACGTCGACCGCATGGATTACGTCGCAGCCGTTTCGAACGGCCTGGGCTACTGCATGGCCGTCGAGAAGCTGCTCAATGTCGAGATTCCTGAGCGCGCTCAGGTGGTCCGGGTTGTGCTGACGGAAATCAACCGCATCTCGTCGCACCTGCTGTGGTTGGGGACGCATGCACTCGACCTCGGCGCGATTACGCCCGTCTTCTTGTGTTTCAGAGAGCGCGAAGAAGCGCTAAAGATTTTCGAAAAGTACTGCGGCGCTCGTTTGACGACACATGCGTTTCGCATCGGCGGTTTGCAGTACGAAACCTACGACACGTTTGAGAAAGACTGTCTGGCGTTCTGCGACCAGATGGAAGAAAAGCTCAAGGACTATCACGACTTGCTGACGGGCAACCGCATCTGGGTCAACCGGACGACGGGTATCGGCATATTGAATGTCGCGGATTGCAAAGACTACGGCGTGACCGGACCCGTACTGCGCGCGGCGGGCGAGGCATTCGACCTGCGCAAGGCGCAGCCCTACTGCGGTTACGAAAAATACGACTTCGATATCCCGACCGCCGAGAATGGCGATACGTTCGATCGTTACATGGTGCGCATGGAAGAGATGGTGCAATCGTGCCGCATTATCCGCCAAGCCGTTGAAGATATTCCGACTGGACCGATCAAGGGTAAGGTCGGCAAAGTGATCAAGCCGCCACCGGGCGAAGCCTACGTTTCGATCGAAGCACCGAAGGGCGAACTGGGCTATTACGTTGTTAGCGACGGTTCTCTGAATCCTTATCGCCTGCGGGTGCGCCCGCCTTCGTATGTCAATCTCGGTGCTCTCGACAAGATGTGCCGAGGGTCGCTCGTAGCCGATGTGGTGGCGATCATTGGCACGATCGATATCGTTTTGGGCGAGGTCGATAGGTAGCTCGTAATGGAAGAACTTCTCTCGAATCCGTATCTACCTCCGCTGGCGTTTACGCTGCTGATCATTGCGCTGTTCCCGCTGATCGCCGGCTACATTGTGCTTGCCGAGCGCAAAGTGTTGGCCGATCTACAAGTTCGGCTAGGCCCCATGCGGGTCGGCCCGTACGGTTCTCTGCAGCCGCTGGCCGATGCTGTGAAGCTGATGCTCAAGGAAGATATCATTCCCGCGCAGGCGGACAAATGGATTTTCTGGATCGCGCCGGTTCTCTCAACATTTACGGCGCTGTCGGCGTTCGCCGTTCTGCCGTTGAGCGACAAATTTTTTGTCGCGGACGTCAACATCGGCATCCTGTTTATCTTGGCGATGTCATCGATCGGGGCGCTCGGTCTGATCTTGGCCGGCTGGTCGTCGAACTCGAAGTATTCGCTGATGGGTTCGCTGCGCGCGGCGGCGCAAATGGTGAGCTATGAAGTGCCGCTTGGCTTCGCGACCGTAACGGGCATCATGTGTGCCGGGTCGCTTTCGATGCAAGGCATCATCGTCGCGCAATATGAGCGCGGGATCTGGGGGGCATTCGATAACTACCTGCTGATGCTGATTCCGACGGTGCTGTTTATTATCGCCGGCACCGCTGAAACGAACCGGGCGCCATTTGACTTGCCGGAAGCCGAGTCGGAAATCGTCGCCGGGTTCCATACGGAATATTCGGGATTCCGGTTCGCGCTGTTCTTCTTGGCTGAATACGCTGCAATCTTTGTGATCAGCAGCGTTTGCATCACGCTGTTTTTTGGCGGGTGGCTGCGGCCCTTCCCTAACGTCGCGGTGCTTGAGATGCCGCTGAATGTCGGGCTACCTGTATTGCTCTTCCTCGTGATCGCATTCGGTTGTGTAAAGGGCGCGGGCAAGCAAATTATTACCGGCTTTAAGCTGGGCATGTTCGGCTTGGCGGGTGCCGCGCTGATGTTGGCCGCGCTATTCGCCATCCCGATGGTGAATGAGTTAATCATCGGCTTGTTCTGGTTCATGGCAAAGGTAGCCGTGTTGGTCTACATGTTCATTTGGTATCGCGGAACGTTTCCGAGATTTCGCTATGACCAACTGATGGATGTCGGCTGGAAATGGCTGATACCAACTAGCATGGTTGGGCTAATCATCAACGGCATTGTGCAATTGCTGATCCGCGGATAACGGGTCGGGACTAAACTAAGAGAAAGACCGATGGCGAACCTGTTTCAGACTTTTTTGCTCACCGACCTACTCAAGGGTCTGTGGACGACTTTTAAGAACCAACGGCCATCGCTCGTCGTGACCGAGCAGTATCCTCAGGAGCGGCCCTCGGTCGCTGAGCGCTATCGCGGCGCACCGCGGCTGAACGTCCACCCGGAATCGGCGGAAACGCTTTGTATCTCCTGCAATCTATGCGCGCTGGCTTGCCCGGAACAACTGATCGTGGTTACCTCGGAACGCAACCCGGTGACGAAGCGCAAGGATCTTTCGAATTTTACTTATGACACTTCGCGGTGTATGTTCTGCGGCTTGTGTGAGGACGCCTGCCCGGTGGACGCGCTGGAGTTGACGCAGGACTTTGAGATGGCGACGTTTAATCGAGAAGGCCAGATTTGGGATCGGCAGATGTTGGAAGAAGGGCCATTGCCGAATCAGTACCGGCATTAGCGGTTGGCGTATTGGCGTGCCTCTGCCACGCTTGTCAGGGTTTCACCTTGGGCTAATTCAAATGCTGTCCCTATGGGACTCACGAAATTAGGCCCCGGAGTTGAGACGAGCCAGCCTCGCATTCTTATCATCGTGGACTTTCCGTCCACGGGTCGGCATCCAAAACAGATGAATTCACGTACGCCCACTCATTGCGCCCCGTTCCTCTTTTCCAATTGAAAGATGAGCCTGAAGGAGAGAGGCGAAGCAGCTGCGGGTTGAGGGGGATTATAGCGTGAGTTGAGGTCGGCGGCTACAGCTATTTGTGGCTTCGTAGGGCGGGGTGAGGGGGATTGCATAAGGGGGAAGGGGCGGCACCCCAATCCCCCTTTGCAGCCATCCCAGGCGAGACCCCACGGCCGTCTTCGGACGTGGGCCGGAGGAGCCGACAACGCCTCGGGTCGGGGCGTTGTCTAGCGCGTGCGCCAGCAGATCGCGAGGTCTTTGCAGACGCGTTGCAGTTCGTTGCGCTGAGCGTCGAGTTGCTCGGCAAACTCGGTGTCGGAACAAGTGTCCGCTCGCGCTTGGAGCTTCTTGAGCGAGCGATCCGCGCGCAGGCCGCGCTGCTCGGCGGGCAGGCTGAGCAGCTTTTCCCACGGCGTGCTCCACTCGGCGTACACCTTGCGCAACTTGCCGCGGCGGTCTCGGCGCTCGCTGGCGAAAGCGCATGGGCGATGAAAATTCAAGTACGGGTTGAGCCACTGGCGGTAGAAGGTGTCGATCGCCTGCGTCGCTTCCGAGGGCAAAAACTGGTAGCCCATCCACTTGCGCACCACCGCGCCGTTCTTGGTTTCGACCAAGGCATTGTCGTTCGAACGGCGCGCGCGAGACTTCGTAAATTCAATTCGCAACTTCTCGAGCAGTTTAGCGGTTTGATGGTTGACGAATTCGCTGCCATTGTCGGAGTGAAAGCCGCGAACGATAAATGGAAATTGTTCCAAAAGCCCTTCCAGCAAGGGAATGAGGTGATTTTCGTTGATGCGTTGGACGCAGCCGACGGCCTGCCACTGCGTCACTTCGTCGACCACGTTGATGCTGTAGGCGCCTTTTTCACCTTCCTGTTCGGGCGAGTGCACGGTGTCGATGCGCAGGTAGCCCGGACGTCCTCGCGGCTCGGGTTGGCGGCGTTCGCCGATCGCCACGGGTGTCGGTCGAGTCTTGTCGAGATGCAAACTGTGTCGCCGGTAGACGGCGCGTTTGCGCAAGTTGTAGAGGTGTCCCACCGACAGTTCGGCAAGGCGTTCGAACTCCTTGCGGTTGTAGATTTGGAACTCGCGCTGGAGAATGCGACGCGTCGCCGGCCCGGAGAGACGTTGCTGTACTTGGTCGACATGCGCCAGGAGAACGATGTCGGCGCGGCTGTACTTGGTGGGGAAGCGGCGCCTTCGATAGGCTGTCGGCCGAACGCACTTTTCGCGCAAAAACTGCCCGATGAGGCGAGTCAATTGGGCGCGGCTTAAGCCGGTTAGCTTGCTCAGGAAGCGTCTCAACAATCCTTTAACCGAGCGCTTCTGGTCGGCATAATGATGCCTCTTCAGGACGCCTTCGACGAGCGCGTATTTATCCGCTCGACTTCCGGCCTGGAACTCGACGGACCCACACCCGTCGAGAAAACTCTCGATCTCATCGAGACTCACTGATTCGGCTTGCTGCACGGCGACTCCCATCGCCCGCAGTTTGCCTGTTCCTAATCGACCTTGCCCAAATTACCTCCAGGCTCATCTTGTGTTGGAATCACCCCTCCCTTCAGGCTCATCTTGTATTGGACAAGACGCGTTGACCGGCACGTTTGGTGTATCCTGTAGGGTCTTTGCCTCATCTCGTTAGGTGAGTTTCGTCCGACCATGTTGCTCGACAGCATCCTTTTTTACATTTTTGCGATCATCATTCTCGGCGGCGCGATCATGACGATCACGCGCCCGAATGTGGTGCATTCGGCTATTTGGCTGATTAGCACTCTCGTTGGCGTCGCGGGGCTCTATCTGCTGCAAGGCGCGGAGTTCTTGGCGGGCGTGCAGGTCATCGTCTACATTGGCGGCATCATGGTGCTGTTCTTGTTCGTGATCATGCTGGTGCCAGTGAACGAAGAGGCCATGACGCGCCGTTTTGCCTCGCAGAAATGGATCGCGCTCGTCTGTTCGCTGGCGGTGCTGGCGATCTTGGGCGTCTTCGTTGTCCACGGCATCAGCGCAATCGATTTTCCCGCCAAGGCCGAGCCGCTAGAAATCGGCTCGCTGACCCAAAATTCAGAAGAAGTCGGCTTCGTGCTCTTTTCTCAATACCTTTTACCGTTTGAGCTGGCGTCGATTCTGCTGCTGGTGGCCGTTATCGGCGCCGTAGTGATGTCGAAGGCGCGTGGCCCCGAGACGGAAGATTAGACAAGCGAATGGAAGTCACCACATCGCATTACCTGGTGCTGAGCACGATGTTGCTCGTGATCGGCACGATCGGAATCTTGACTCGCCGCAACATCATTGTGATCTTGATGTCGCTCGAGTTGGTCCTCAACGCCGTGAACATCAATCTGGTCGCGTTTTCGTCCGCGCTGCAACAAGTCAACGGACAGGTTTTCTCAATCTTTGTGATCACCGACGCCGCCGCCGAGGCCGCCGTCGGACTCGGTATCCTGATCGCCCTGTTCCGCAACAAAGAAGTCATTCACGCCGACGAGGTCGATTTGCTGCGCTGGTAGCAAGAACAAGCCGATAGACCATGTTTTTCCTCGATAGTATTTGGCTCATCCCGATGTTCCCGCTGCTGGGAGCCGCGCTCATGCTGCTGTTTGGGCGCCGCCTCGAGCCGCAGCACGACGACGGACCGCCCGAGGACGATCACGCCGACCACGGTGACGACGATCATCACGCGCCGCCGGCGGGCCGCAACATCATCGATATCCTCTGCCCCGGCATGGTGTTGCTGTCGTTTATTTTTGCGCTGGGCGCGGTGTTTCAGCTGCAGAGTGTCGAGGGTCATAGTTACGAAGTTGTGAAGTGGACCTGGCTCGCCGGACTCGATTCCGCGACCGGCATGGGCCTCGCAAAATTCACCGCCGACTGGGGTTTTTTACTTGACTCGCTGAGCTCCGTCATGGTGCTGGTGGTTACGGGGATCGGATTCTTGATTCACGTCTACTCGACCGGATACATGGCCCACGACGGTGGCTACTACCGCTTTTTCGGCTTCCTGAATCTCTTTCTGTTTTTCATGCTCATTCTCGTGCTGGCGAACAACTATGTGTTGCTGTTCGTGGGTTGGGAGGGCGTCGGTTTCTGTAGTTGGGGACTGATTGGTTTTTACTTCAGAAAGCAGTCAGCTCAAAATGCAGCGACCAAGGCATTCCTGGTCAACCGTATTGGTGACGCCGCGTTTGTGCTGGGCATGTTGCTGACGTTCACGACGCTTGGCACGCTTACATTTACGGAGCTAGCCCCCGCGCTGCACGACGGTGGCTTCCACATGGAAGAGGCCTGGGGCCCGCTCAGCCTGATCGGGTTGTTCTTCTTTATTGGCGCCTGCGGCAAGTCGGCGCAGTTGCCTCTTCACGTCTGGCTGCCTGATGCGATGGAAGGCCCGACTCCGGTCTCGGCCCTGATCCATGCCGCAACGATGGTAACCGCGGGGGTTTACCTGGTTGCGCGCTCAAGCGAAATCTACGTCTATGCGCCAGACGCCATGCTCGTCGTAGCTGTCGTTGGCGGCCTGACCGCCATCTTTGCCGCTTCGATCGCGCTGGTGCAGTACGACATCAAGAAAGTTTTGGCCTACTCGACGGTTTCGCAGTTGGGCTACATGTTTCTGGCCTGCGGCGTCGGCGCTTTCTGGGTTGGCATCTTCCACCTCTACACGCACGCTTTCTTCAAGGCCCTCTTATTCCTCTGCTCAGGCTCGGTGATTCACGCCGTCGGCGGCGAGCAAGACATGCGCAAGATGGGCGCGCTCAAAGACAAGATTCCGGTCACGTACGTGACGATGCTGATCGGCGCGATCGCGATCGCGGGGGTGCCCGGCTTGGCTGGCTTCTACTCGAAGGACGAGATTCTCTGGAAGACTTACTCCTCGCACCACACGTTGCTCTACGCACTCGGCCTGATCACAGCGATGATGACGGCGTTCTACATGTTCCGCCTGATCTTCATGACCTTCCACGGCGATAACCGCGTCGATCCGAAAACTCACGTGCATGAGTCGCCGAAGTCGATGACCGTGCCACTAATGATTCTTGCGGCCGGCAGCATCTTGGCCGGCTACGTCGGCACGCCCGTCGTGTTCGGACCGCTTCATGAAATGCTGCCTAACCTCGAGCACTGGCTCAGCGCCTCGGTGGTTGTGGAGGGCGCGCACGGCGAGGCCGCGGCTGAGCACCACAGCGCGGCGCTCGAATGGGGCCTGATGGGACTTTCGGTCTGCCTGGCACTGTTTGCGATTTGGTTCGCCATGAAGAAATTTAAGACGGCCAAGTACGAGGGAGAGCCGATGCACGGCCTGCTCGGAAAAGGTTTTCACAAGGTCTTGATGAACAAGTACTACGTTGACGAATTTTACGGCGCCGTCTTTGTCGATGGACTCGCAAAGGGCGGGGGCGAACAACTTGGAAGTATTGACCGCAAGATTGTCGACGGCGCGGTTAACGGCGTCGGATGGCTGACGCGGCTGAGTTCCACGCTGACGATGTTTTTCGACAAGTGGGTCGTGGACGGCATTGTCAACGTCACTGGCTACGGCGTCAAATTCGTCTCGTACCCGGTGCGCATGTTCCAGACGGGTATGGTTCAAAATTACGCCCTGCTGTTTGTGATTGGCGTTGGCGCCGTCGCGGGGTACTACCTATTCGCGTGAGATTGAAGGCGGCCCTCGCCGCTCAGAGTGCTGAAGACCATGAGTGAACACATTTTAAGCATCATTTGGCTAACGCCGCTTATTGGCATGTTCGTTGTCATGTGCCTACCAAAGGACAACGGCAATCTCATTCGCTACGTCGCGAATGGGTTCGCCATCCTGGGCATGTTGGTGACGATTCCGCTGATCCGCGGCTTCGATACCGCCAACGCGGAGTTCCAATTCGTCGAGCGTTTCGACTGGATACCGACCATCGGGGCGCAGTATTACCTAGGCGTTGACGGGTTCGGCTACATCATGATTTTGCTGACGGTGCTGGTCGGCTGGCTGTCGATCTGGTGCGGCTGGGCGTCAATCACAGAACGCTTGAAGGAATACTACTCCTTCTTCTTGTTCTTGCAGGCGGGCATGCTGGGCGTCTTTATGGTCGCCGACTTATTCTTGTTCTACGTTTTCTGGGAAGTCATGCTCGTGCCAATGTACTTCATCATCGGTATCTGGGGCGGCCCGCGCCGGCTTTACGCGGCGATCAAGTTTTTCCTCTACACATTGGCCGGATCGGTGCTGATGCTGCTGGCGCTGCTGACGGTTTACTTCAAGCACATCGAGCAGTTTGGCAATGCCAGCTTCGCGCTGGAAGACTTGATGCGCGTCGCGGCATACATGACGCCAGAGTTGCAGTTCTGGCTGTTCTGGGGATTCTTCATCGCACTGGCGGTTAAGGTTCCGATGTTCCCGTTCCACACTTGGTTGCCGGATGCGCATACGGAGGCGCCCACGGCTGGTTCGGTTATTCTGGCCGGCATCTTATTGAAGATGGGCCTCTACGGGCTGGTTCGCTTCGCGATGCCGCTGTTCCCGAAGGGCGCCAGCGACGAAACGACCGTGCAGCTTGTTGCCGGGCTCTCAATCATTGGCATCATCTATGGCGCTCTGGTTTCGCTGATGCAAAAAGATTGGAAGAAGCTCGTCGCTTATTCCTCCGTGAGCCACTTGGGCTACTGCACGCTCGGCATCATTGCGATGAACCCGAACGGCATCGCCGGCGGAATCCTACAGGGAATCAACCACGGCCTTTCGACGCCCCTCTTATTCCTTGCGGTGGGCGTGATGTACGACCGCAGGCACACGCGCGAAATCGCCGACTACGGCGGACTCGCCAATCGCATGCCGATCTACACGGTGTTGTTTGCGATCGGTATGTTCGCCTCGGCCGGTATGCCCGGGCTGAATGGATTTATTGGTGAGTTTACGATCTTACGCGGGGCGTTTGAAGTCAGCGCCTGGTGGGCCGGATTCGCGGTTCTTGGCATTGTGCTTGGCGCGGCCTACTTGTTGTGGCTGTTCCAGCGCGTGATTCTGGGGCCTATCACCAATCCCAAGAACGAAGACGTGAAGGATATGACCCTTCGCGAAATCCTCGTCATGGCGCCTCTAATCGCGGGCTGCTTCTGGATCGGCCTCTATCCCAAACCTTGCTTCGAGATCCTCGCGGCTCCCACGGCCAAGTTGGTTGAGCGGCTGGACCCTGGCTATTACAGCCGCAACGGTCTTGAGAACCCGCTAGAGAAATACGAGCAGGCCAAGCTCGCCGCGCTAGTGAGTGAGTAATGGACGCGATTACATTTACCGCGACAGACTTTCACGTCCTCAAGCCGGCGATTTTACTTTGCCTGTTTGGGTGTGGCGTGCTGGTTACGGACGCGTTTTTCATTCGTAACCGCGCGAACCGCTGGTGGAATGCGATTCCCGCGCTTGCGGCGCAAGTTGCTGTCGGCGCGTCGCTGATTCAGCATCTGGGCGACGTGCGCTCGGGCGGGGCTTTCATTGGCCTCTCGGGGTCGATGCAGGTTGACGGCTTTTCGGTATTTTTTAATTGGATTTTCGTATTAGCGGCGACACTCGCGATCATCATCTCGGCCCGCTATATGGATGCGGAAGGCGAACATCGGGGCGAGTTCTACGCACTGATTTTGTTTGCGCAGGCCGGCATGACGGTGATGGCTTCGGGCTACGATCTGGTCGTACTATTTATCGGCCTGGAAACGATGGCTCTGAGCTTTTACGTTTTGGTCGGGTTCCTGCGCGACACACGCCGCTCGAATGAAGCGGCGCTGAAGTATCTGATCTTGGGCGCATTCTCGAGCGGCCTGCTGGTCTATGGCTTTTCGATCCTGTACGGGATCTCCGGTTCAACCAACTTAGAAGAAATCTCGAAAGCCGTCGCGGCTCGCCCGGAAGGGGATCTGGCGCTGTTGCTGGCGCTCGTCACCTGTTCAGTAGGCTTGTTCTTTAAAATCTCGGCGGTGCCATTCCACATGTGGGCTCCCGATGTGTATGAAGGTGCGCCGACTCCGATTACCGCCTATGTGTCGGTGGCCTCAAAGGCTGCTTCATTTGCCCTGATGCTGCGGATTTTCTTGGTCGCATTCGGAAGCGTGCCCGACACTTGGACGCCGCTACTGGGTGCAATCGCGCTGATCACGATGACGGTGGGCAACCTCGCAGCGGTCACGCAAACCAACATGAAGCGATTGTTGGGGTACAGCTCGATCGCACACGGCGGCTATATTTTGCTTGGCCTGGTGGCGGGGAACGAAAGCGGGCTGCGCGGCATTGCGGTGTATATCCTCGCGTATGTGTTCATGAATTTCGGAGCGTTCGCGATCGTCGCCGCGCTACGTCGCGAGGGCGAGGCCGCCGAGGAGATTGACGACTTTAACGGGCTGTACCACCGGGCGCCGGGCTACACGATCTTGCTGGTGATCTTCATGCTGTCGTTGGCGGGCATTCCGCCGTTGGCCGGTTTTTACGGAAAGTATTTTATTTTCCTGGGGTTGCTGCAGGCCGGGAACTATGTCTTGGCGATTTTCGCGGCCCTTTACGTCGCCGTCTCGGCGTTCTATTACTTCCGCGTGATTCGAGCTTGCTGGCTTTTCAAAGAAGGCGATCAACCGGCGCTGCTCGACATGAACTTTGGGACCCGGGCGGCTATCGCCGGCTGCGCGGTCTTGACCTTGGTAATTGGGCTTTACCCGCAACCGTTTATTGACTTGGCGGGCGAGTCGGTTTTGTTGGCTTTGCGCTAGCGCCACCGAAATTTGGCGTGGTGTCACAAGTTTACGAGTGTGTACTGCGAATTCCACGCTAAACTCTCGGTAACGTGGAAGGCCGCTCCGTTAGTCACTATGAAATTCGCGAGAAGCTCGGCGAGGGCGGCATGGGTGTGGTCTACAAGGCCACCGATACCAGGCTCGATCGCGATGTAGCTCTGAAGTTTTTGCCCGCTCACCTGTTGGGTGACGAGGAAGTCCGCAAGCGGTTTGAGCGCGAGGCCAAGGCCGCGGCGGCTCTGCACCACACGAATATTTGCCCGGTTCATGAGATCGATCAGATTGACGGGCAGTCGTTCATCGCGATGGCTCTGATAGGGGGGGATTCGCTCGATAAAAAGATCGCCGAGGGGCCGTTGAAACTCGGGGAGGCGTTGGCAATCGCTGAGCAGATCGCGACCGGCCTCGACGCGGCTCACGAAAAGGGGGTCGTCCATCGCGACGTCAAGCCCGAGAACGTAATCGTTGACGCCAAAGGCCACGTCACGATCATGGACTTCGGCTTGGCGCAGCTCACGCAGGCCAGCCGCCTCACCAAAGCCGGCACGACCATGGGCACGATCGCCTACATGTCTCCAGAGCAGTGCGAGGGGTCGGGCACTGACCACCGCACCGACGTTTGGTCGCTCGGGGTTGTTCTCTACGAAATGGTCGTTGGCGAACGCCCGTTTAAGGGCGACTACGACAAGGCGATCATGTACTCGATCCTCAACGAGGACGCCGAGCCGATGACCGCGTTGCGGACGGGTGTCCCGATGGAACTCGAGGTTGCTGTCAACAAGGCCATCGCCAAGTCGCCCGATGAGCGCTATCAAAGCACTAGCGAATTGCTCGTAGACATCAAGGGTCTGCAAAAGCGCCTGCAGTCGGGCCAATCCCGGGTCGTATCTGCAGCACCATCCGTAGGGGCGCGACAACATGTCGTGCCCTCGAACCGGCTACCGTGGGTGCTACTTGCCGTTGTCAGCGCCATCGCCTTAGCGCTGGCGTTCGTCCCGACCGACGGGCCGGCACCCGATCGCCCAGTCCGCCGATTCTCATTTACACCGGAGTCCCTAAACCACGTCGCGGGTGGTCGAGCCGCAATCTCCCCCGACGGACGACAGATCGTATATCTTTCCAACGAATCCCCACCTGCACTGTGGGTTCGCGCCATTGATAAGGAAATACCGCGCAGGTTGGAAGGAACGGACGGTTCGCACCGACGAATGTTTTGGTCTCCTGACAGTCGCACGATTGGCTTCGCGGCGGAGGGCCACCTCAAAAAGATTGACCTTCTCGGCGGTGCCCCAGTCGTGCTGTGCGACTGGATACGGCCAACAGGTTACGGTGGAGCTGCTTGGAGCTCGGATGGCAAGAAAATCGTATTTAGTTCTGGGCCTACCTTTCCCGTCCTCCCTCTTTTCCAATTGAAAGATGAGCCTGAAGGAGAGAGGCGAAGCAGCTGCGGGTTGAGGGGGATTATAGCGTGAGTTGAGGTCGGCGGCTACAGCTATTTGTGGCTTCGTAGGGCGGGGTGAGGGGGATTGCATAAGGGGGAAGGGGCGGCACCCCAATCCCCCTTTGCAGCCATCCCAGGCGAGACCCCACGGCCGTCTTCGGACGTGGGCCGGAGGAGCCGACAACGCCTCGGGTCGGGGCGTTGTCTAGCGCGTGCGCCAGCAGATCGCGAGGTCTTTGCAGACGCGTTGCAGTTCGTTGCGCTGAGCGTCGAGTTGCTCGGCAAACTCGGTGTCGGAACAAGTGTCCGCTCGCGCTTGGAGCTTCTTGAGCGAGCGATCCGCGCGCAGGCCGCGCTGCTCGGCGGGCAGGCTGAGCAGCTTTTCCCACGGCGTGCTCCACTCGGCGTACACCTTGCGCAACTTGCCGCGGCGGTCTCGGCGCTCGCTGGCGAAAGCGCATGGGCGATGAAAATTCAAGTACGGGTTGAGCCACTGGCGGTAGAAGGTGTCGATCGCCTGCGTCGCTTCCGAGGGCAAAAACTGGTAGCCCATCCACTTGCGCACCACCGCGCCGTTCTTGGTTTCGACCAAGGCATTGTCGTTCGAACGGCGCGCGCGAGACTTCGTAAATTCAATTCGCAACTTCTCGAGCAGTTTAGCGGTTTGATGGTTGACGAATTCGCTGCCATTGTCGGAGTGAAAGCCGCGAACGATAAATGGAAATTGTTCCAAAAGGCCTTCCAGCAAGGGAATGAGGTGATTTTCGTTGATGCGTTGGACGCAGCCGACGGCCTGCCACTGCGTCACTTCGTCGACCACGTTGATGCTGTAGGCGCCTTTTTCACCTTCCTGTTCGGGCGAGTGCACGGTGTCGATGCGCAGGTAGCCCGGACGTCCTCGCGGCTCGGGTTGGCGGCGTTCGCCGATCGCCACGGGTGTCGGTCGAGTCTTGTCGAGATGCAAACTGTGTCGCCGGTAGACGGCGCGTTTGCGCAAGTTGTAGAGGTGTCCCACCGACAGTTCGGCAAGGCGTTCGAACTCCTTGCGGTTGTAGATTTGGAACTCGCGCTGGAGAATGCGACGCGTCGCCGGCCCGGAGAGACGTTGCTGTACTTGGTCGACATGCGCCAGGAGAACGATGTCGGCGCGGCTGTACTTGGTGGGGAAGCGGCGCCTTCGATAGGCTGTCGGCCGAACGCACTTTTCGCGCAAAAACTGCCCGATGAGGCGAGTCAATTGGGCGCGGCTTAAGCCGGTTAGCTTGCTCAGGAAGCGTCTCAACAATCCTTTAACCGAGCGCTTCTGGTCGGCATAATGATGCCTCTTCAGGACGCCTTCGACGAGCGCGTATTTATCCGCTCGACTTCCGGCCTGGAACTCGACGGACCCACACCCGTCGAGAAAACTCTCGATCTCATCGAGACTCACTGATTCGGCTTGCTGCACGGCGACTCCCATCGCCCGCAGTTTGCCTGTTCCTAATCGACCTTGCCCAAATTACCTCCAGGCTCATCTTGTGTTGGAATCACCCCTCCCTTCAGGCTCATCTTGTATTGGACAAGACGCCTCCATGAGGTCTCTGCGAATGGCGGCCGGTCAACTCCGTTGCTCGAGCCAATCGGGAGTGAAAAAGGCCGGGGAAATTCACATCCTTTCTTTTTGCCGACGGAGGACGGTTCCAGCACGCTGTTGCTCACGGTCGGCCTACCGACTGATAGCGATGTTTATCTTTGGAATCTGGATTCCCGTGTCTCGAAAAGGATTATCGAGGGCAGAGAGGCAACATACGCTGCTCCCGGGTTCATCATCTACAAGCCACAAGAGCGGATTCCAAGTGTTTGGGCCTTGCCATTCTCGTTGGCGAGACTCGAGGAGGTCGGTGAGCCGTTTCCGGTGGGTCAACACATAAGAGACGCGGGCGTCGCCAATGATGGAAGTTTGATGACTGTTGACGTGACATCGGGGGCTACAAAGCAGCGACTGGTCTGGAGGGATCGCACGGGAAGTGATGTCGGAGAAATTGGTGCGGTTCACGACCAAATTTTTTCCCCGAGCCTTTCGCCGGACGAACGATTGGTTGCGTACAGCGCCCAGGATGACGCGCAAAACAAGCTATGGATTCACGAGCTTGCGCAAGGTGTTAGTAGGCCGCTGACGTTCGAGGCTGGGACAACATCACTGCTGACCTGGTCCCCGGATCTATCCTTGGTTAGCTATTCGCAGCTTCTCGACGGCAAGCGCTCTCTATACATTGGCGACGCCGACGGTGATCCGCAACACCGAACGTTAGTCACGCCTGGAGGCTTCGATTCGGAGTGGTCGCCGGATAGTCGCTACCTGATTTATTCGGTTTCGCGCGAGGTCTCCGAGTTTGATTTAGAGATCTTTGACCGACAGGCCGGCAACGGCATCGGCACAACATTTCTGGGTTCCGACTCGACGGAAACAAACGCGCAAATCTCAGCCGATGGCAAGTACGTTGCTTATTGCTCCGACGAGACAGAATCTCGGGAGTTGTATGTGAGTAGATTCCCGTCGGGAACCGGACGGCGGCAAGTTTCCTCGGAATGGCGGCTGTCAACCTCGCTGGAGCCAGGACGGAACAGAGTTGTTTTATGTGGAGGGAGATTGGTTGGTCGCAGCTGGGGTGGGTACGGATGCAGGAGTTCCGTCTGGGACCGGTAGAGTACCTTTTTTCGGATCCGATGCTCCTAGGTAGTACTCCCGACTATGACGTGTCTTCGGACGGCCGGTTCGTGATGATCGAAGAGGTTGTCGACGAAACCGCACCGCAGCGCAAACCCGCTATCCACATCACCGAAAACTGGTATGAGGAATTTCGCGACAGCGTGCAAGAATAGACAATGACACGCCGGAAGAAATATGACATAATTATGGCATATGAGAACGACCATCGAAGTGCCCGACGACCTCATGAAGCGCGCCAGGGCGGAAGCTGCGCTTAGCGGGAGATCGCCAAAAAATCTGTTTATCGACGCGCTGCAGGAGAAGCTTTCCGGGAGATGGGGGACACGCACGCAATACACGCAATTCAGCCACAATTCAGCCGAAGGGGACCGACCCCTTTGGCTGCCGTCGCGGGGCGCAGCGGCAAACGAAACACGATCTACGTCGACTTGCCTGTAAGGCGAGCCCCTCAGCCGGACCGATCGGCGAAACGTGATTCTTCTAAAGCTTCATCCGGGGCAGGCGGTACACTATGCGCGGTGTGACCGATGCTTTCGATGATCGACCGTAGAAACTTCCTGAAGTCCTTCACAGCCGCCTCGTGTGTTGGCCTGACGGCGGCGTGCGCCACTCAGCAGCCAGACCGCGCCCCCTCGACCCATCTTGAGCGAATCGGCTTGGGGCTCTTCACCATCCCGCATCGTTTGCAACAAGGTTTTGCCGCTGCCATGAAACAGGCGGCCGACGTCGGTTACAAAGAGGTTGAGTTCTTCGGACCCTATCCCTTCAGTGCACCGCAGGCGCACGATGATTGGAAACTGATCGCTGAGGCACTGGGTCTTTCGCGGAGCGGTTACTTTGGCCTGACGGCCGGCGAAGCTCGCAGCGTCCTAGACGACAACGGGCTCTCCTCCCCGTCCATGCATATTGACATGGAAACGCTTCGGAGCAATCTTGGCCCCGCTGCTGAAGCGGCCCATACCCTTGGGCAGCGCTACGCGGGTATCGCGGCCATCCCCCCTCAAGAACGAGAAACGCTCGATGGATACAAGCGGGTCGCCGATGAATTCAACGAGATAGGCGGGCGAATGGAGAAGTTGGGTCTCAAGTTCCTGTATCACAACCATGGCTACGGCCTGGTCGAAATGGACGGCGAGATCCCCTTCAAGGTTTTGCTTGAGCGAACAGACCCCAACTTGGTGGTCCTTGAAATGGACGTCTACTGGCTGACAGCCGGCCGCGCTGATCCTATCTCCTACCTAGATGAGTACCCCGACCGTTTCCGGCTGATGCATATCAAGGACATGACCGAGCTTGTCCACTTTGCCGGTGACGGAGGGGACCCGGCCCAGTGGATCGAGTTGTTCCCTCACATCGCCGATGCAGGGGACGGCGTCCTCGACCTCGCCGGGATCATTGCGCGAGCGCGTCAAGCCGGCGTCGAGCACTTCTACCTGGAGCGCGACCTGGCGCCCGACGCCGATCAAACCCTTGAGGGCAGTTTCCGTTACCTGTCGTCGCTAGAGTTCCAGGACTGAGCGGCCCGCTGGATTCAAGCACCGAAGCCGGGCATCAGTAAGGGGCTATTATTTGGTCGCTAATGAAGCTGGTCGCGAGTTGGATGTGGCGAGTGGTCCGTGTGGGAAGTTGTGCATGACGAAAACCGCGGAGTTCGGTTTTTCCACTGCTGTCCGCTACGATCCAATTTGATACGCTACCTGAGCCAGGGGGGCGGGAGGTTGAAAACAATGGCTACGGCTGACGAAGAATCCGCGACGCTACGGCCGACGCGGCGCGCCGTGCTTGAGCCCGCCGTGGCGCTTGCGGTTGCGGCGCCACTACGGGGCTTGGCGCAGGCCGGCGCGAAACCTGAAAAGCTGCGGCCGCAGCCCGGCGACCAACTCGTATTCGCGTTTGGACCACGCGAGGGCGAGCAGTTGCTAGCGGATGACATTACAATCGGCGAGAAACCTCTGGTGGCCTGGCCGAAGAGCCCTGACGACGCCGTGGTGCGCGACGGGTCGCGGCTCAATCGCGTAATGGTGATGCGGCTCGACCCGGCCACGCTGTCGGAAAAGACAACTGAGGGGGCGGCCGACGGGATCGTGGCATACTCGAGCATCTGTACCCACACCGGATGCGATGTCGAGGGTTGGAACGAGGAAACGCGCCGCCCGGTATGCCCCTGCCACGAATCGGAATTCGAGGTCTCGGACAGCGCCCGCGTGGTGACCGGACCGGCGCCGAAGCCGCTGGCGATGCTACCGCTCGAGATCGCAGCGGGCGAGTTACGAGTAGCCAATAAATTCACGCGCCGCGTCGGATTTCAACGTCAGTGATTCAGCCAATCCGCCACAATAAAGCGATGCCAAGTTTCTCCTCATCGCTTCGCGTAGGTACTAGTCTGGCGGCCACATTCGTAGCCGTCGCGTTCTCGTCGATCAGCCTCGCGCAAACTGGGCCCGCGTACAAAACTGTCACCGACGAGCGGCTGAAAAATCCCGAGCCGCAAAACTGGTTGATGTACCGCGGCACTTACGATTCGATGGGCTACAGCGCCCTCGACCAGATCAACGCAAAGAACGTGAACACGCTGGTTCCGGCTTGGACGTTCTCAACGGGCCATGCGTGAGGGACACCAGGCACCTCCGATCGTTAACGAGGGTGTGATGTTCGTCTCGGCGCCGCACAACCGCGTGCTCGCACTCGACGCTCGCAGTGGCGACCTCCTGTGGAGATACGACCGCGAATTACCCGAGGACCAGTTCCAGATGCACCCAACCAACCGCGGTGTCGCTCTGTACGAAGACCGGGTCTACCTGGCCACCGCGGACTGCTATCTCGTGGCGCTCGACGCGCGGAGCGGGGAGCTTGTGTGGGAGAGCGAGGTCGAGGACTACGGTTCGGGCTACTACATGACGCTCGCGCCGTTAGTCGCCGAGGGCAAGGTGATCGTCGGCGTCTCGGGCGGTGAATTCGGTATTCGCGGCTTTATCACGGCGTTCGATGCGATGACCGGTGAGGAGGCCTGGAAGACTTACACGATACCGGCGCCGGGTGAGCCGGGCAGCGAAACCTGGCCGGGCGATACCTGGAAAACGGGCGGCGCATCGATCTGGGTCACCGGCTCATACGACCCGCTGCTGGGCCTCACGTATTGGGGAACCGGGAACGCCGCACCCTGGATGGGTGACGCTAGGCCGGGCGACAACCTTTACGCCAACTCGGTTGTTGCGCTCGCCGTCGAGACCGGCGAGATCCGCGCTCACCACCAGTACCACTGGAACTGACTCCTGGGATTGGGATGAAGTCTCGGCCCCGCTGCTACTTGACTTCAGGCGCGACGG
>CBDBHI010000086.1:0-7529 GCA_965205595.1 Bryobacterales bacterium
ACGAGCTGATCGAAGGGGATCGAACTCAGCTCCTGTAATGTAATCTCGGGTAGCCCTTTTCAGATCTTGACGAGAAACGAGCTCAAGTTGCCCAAGCAGATCGGAATAATTGAAGTCCCTGAAGGTGTGAACCTGTTGGTATAGGTTGCGAAACATGTGGCCTGTACTGTTTTAACCGATTCGACGCGAGAGTGCGATTGCGTTCTCGGGCTTGACGTCGCGGTGGTGGATGCCTGCACTCGTGAGTGGCTTCGAGTCCTTTGGCGATTTACTTAGCGATCTCTATATCTTCGTCGAGTTTTAGAAGTCCCTTGGTGATCTTCTTATCGCAAGGCTGACCGTCGATCAACGCCATTCCGACGAACGAACTATTGTCTGCCTCGTCGATATGGGCACAGCAAAGATGTTGGGATGGTTCTGTCCCGCCTCAGTTGGAGATGGAAGAAAGCGTTCGGCCGTTAAGATAACGGAGCGAACGAATGAAGAAGCAACGCAGGAACTATAGCGCGCAGGAAAAGGTCGCGATCTTGAAGCGGCATTTGGTCGAGAAAGTGCCGATCTCAGAGCTGTGTGAGCAGCTCGGTCTCCAACCGAACGTCTTCTGCCGCCGGCAGAAGGAATTCTTCGAGAACGGAGCCGCCGCCTTCCAGCCCAAAAACTGCGGCCGTCCGGCCCGCGAGCGGCAACGCATCGAAAAACTCGAGAAGAAGATCCGGACCAAGGACGAAGTGTTGGCCGAGTTGCCGGCCGAGCATATCGCTTTAAAAAAAAGTCTTGGGGAAATCTAACAGGCGTTTGGGTGGCGCGCGTTTCGTCGCCTGGCTGGACATCTCGACAAGCAAATTCTACAACTGGCGCAAACGCTACGGCAAGGTCAACGAACACAACGCTTGGACCCCCCGCGAGCGCTGGTTGGAGCAGTGGGAAAAGCAGGCGATCCTCGACTTTCATCGCGAGCATCCGCTCGACGGCTACCGCCGGGCGATCGTGCACTGGGATTTGCGCGAGTCGATGAAGGAGGCGGAGGTGGAAGTGATCCTGCAACGGGCGCGTGAGTTGCAGCCGCAAGCGAGGCCGCGCATCATCTCCGACTTGGGGCCCGCAATTCTTGGCGAAGGACTGCAAGGAATTCATGCGCGTCGCGGGCATGAGGCACGTCAGAACGTCGCCCTACTATCCGCAATCGAACGGCAAGATCGAGCGTTGGCATCAATCGCTCAAGAGCGAATGCATTCGGCCCTTGACACCGCTTGCGGCGGACGAAGTGCGTTTGCACAGCGCGATCGGCTATCGTGACGCCCAACGATATGCTCGCCGGACGGCAAACGGCGATCCATAGTAAGCGTGATCGCAAGCTGGAGGAGGCGCCCCGGCAGCGCCAACTGCGCCGCTGCCGGGGCGCTGTGAGTGAGCGCGCTACAATCGATCCGCCGGGCGAAACGGAAGCGGGCTCTGCAGGCATGCAACGATGCCGAGGGATAACCCGCAGAGCTCATCGAGACGGCGAGCGGCGGCGCGAGGAAACACCCACCTCACCCGCCGAACCCATCGTCGAATCGATAGACCCCAATGCCATGAAAATCCCCGCCCGCAGCGCGGCATCTTCAACCAACAGCCAAGGCCCATTTTCCAATTCCGGCTGAACCAGGACAGAACGACCGCGCTCCCGCAACCAGACGGTGAATGGCCTACTAATCTCGTAGATCCATTACGCCGTTAGCCGGATCACAGGCTAAGTCTTCCAAAGGCGAATGCCGCCAAGCAACCCGGCAACATTTGGAACCATCTGCGCATTCGTCGGCAACTCGATCTGAATCTTTTTGGTATTTCCGCCACCCAGATAGAGCATGCGGTAGTTGAAAGTGCGATCAAGAAGAGCAATCGCCTGCTCCAAACGCCGATTCCACTTTGTCTTGCCCTGAGACTGCAACGCGGCGTTGCCCAGACATTGCTCGTAAGTCTTGTCCTTTCGAAACAGGTGATGGGCCAACTCGAGGTTGCTCACTGACTTGCCATCGACGTAGAGCGCGGAACCAAGCCCGGTCCCGAGGGTGATGACGAGTTCGACGCCAACACCCTGAATCACGGCCAAGCCCTGGACGTCCGCATCGTTGGCGGCGTGGGTAGCTTTGCCTGTAAGCTTTTCGAGCGACGCCGACAGCTCAAACCCCACCCAATCGGGGTGCAGATTCACGGCGGTTTCAGTGACACCGTTGTGGACCACACCAGGGAATCCAACCGATACGCGATCGAACTCCGGCTGCGTAGCGATCATCGTCTCCAAGACCGCAAGCACCGCGCCTGGAGTCGGGACCTCAGGAGTGAGTTGCCTATCGCGCTCATTCAAGGGCTCGCCTTGCGGCCCGAGCGTCATCATTTTGAGGCCCGTACCTCCGATATCAATAGCCAAAGTGCGGGGAGATTTGGTCGAGTCGGCCATAGCTAGCGCGTTCCTCTAATCCGCATTTTAGCGGACCATCAAGCAAAGAAAGGGATCCAACTAGGCTATCGGCAGAACCCTCCCGAGAATTACATTCACCGAGCCGCAAACATCACTACTGGTCTGAAATCGAGATCGTGATCGTCCAGTCGAACTGTTTACCTGGATCCAAATAGATCAACCCCTCCCGCAACACGAACGAATTCTGTAGACCGACCCACGGCTCCGGACTGTAAAACCCAGCTCGCACATCTCCCCAAAGATTGAACAGAACGACCGGATCGGGCGGCACTTCAGATGCGTGATGCGCCATGCGGATCGTCAACCCGGCGGGGTCCTTGTACTCGATCCAGGGGTCTTCGCCTGGCGGATATCCGGCGAGTGAAATTGGTACCAGCGGTGGAAACTCGCCGAGTTCGACACCCTCGGCATGAGAGCGCGCCCGGGTCTCGCCGGTCGGGGTACCGTAGTCGGTCTTGAGCAGTTCCACGCTCGACGGTGTGACCAATTCCATCTTTGTGGGATCGCTTCCCGCGATCAGTGGCGCCACGAAAGCAATATGGTTGCCAATCGAAAAAAACATCGGCTCGCTATTCGACGCGTCGGCGTTAATGACGTAGCGCATTTCGAGTTTGCCGCCGGACAGAACATACTCGACAGTCGCCCGGAACCCGAATGGGTACCACTCGCGAGTCTGCTCGCTGTCTTCAAAACTCAGAAGCGCCCGCACTCCAACTTCATCCGCATCCTCTTCTTCAACGACCCAATCAGCGGCCTGCGCAAAACCGTGAATCGGTATCGCGCGGCGCACACCATTGTGTTCGTACGCGCCGTCGTTGAAATTCTCGCCGGCCTGTCGACGCTTCTCAAGGTCGGGTGGAAAATTGCGACCGGTGGCGGGCCATAAAAACGGGCCCTTGCCCTTGAAGCCTTCGACGGGCGAGTAGTCTCGAGCTCGATACAACGTCTCAATCCATGTTCCGTCCCGGCGAACGGCGAGGCCCGCCAATTCCCCGCCCTTCGACGGTGCAACGGCTGCTTCGATGCCGGCCTGCTCGTCCCGAAGAACGATCAGCTCAGTTGCCGAGGCGTCGATGCTCGTCGCCCGTTCCGTAACAAACCGCGATTCCGGCGGCGGCTTCTGGGAGCACGCAGTTAAGAACAATGCCGACACCCAGAGCGCAAGCAACGTTTTTCGAGTACGATGCATCACGGCTCAAGCCTCCAGGAACAGCGGCTTAATGTGGCGGTCGTAGAGGTTTTCGGTCACGTTCTTAGAAATCGACTCTTCGCATTCGCCAAGCATATTCAAGTAGCGATCACCCATCTTAGCCGCGATCTTGTATCCGACGTGCAAGAGCTGGCGCAGATTCAAATTGAAATCGGGGTTCGATTGATCGTGACGTAGCGCGAAGGTGTATTGCTCCGAGGTCCACGTCCGAACCTCCGCCGGCGAAGGCAGCTTATCGACGTCGATATCAATCACGGCGGCGTACGGCGCGCACAGCGCGTCACTGGCCGCGTGGGCTTCCGCATAAACATCTTTGGCGAGCAGCAGGCCGTCGCCGCCGGCCTCGGCCAGGCCGATTAACTCCTCGAGCCAGTTGGTGCCCGCCGTCTTGACGTGCACCCCCGCTCCAAACTTCTTGATTGACTCGCGAATCGGAGCATAGATCGAAAACTTGTCCGACCCCGAGTGGACGCTGAGTTTCAGTGTGTCCGGCAAGCCGTAACGCTTTACCGCGTAATCGATTACAGCGAGGTCGTTGGGAAACTCTTTGCCGAATTGCTCAACGTCACCGACGTAGTCGACGCCCTTATTGAAGCGCCCGGTAAACTTCGGCGCGATGGTTTGAATCGGGATACCCTCGTCCGCAATCGCCGCCAGGATGATAAGCAGTTCCGGCGGCGTTTGGGGATTGTCCGTCTCGTCCATCGAAACTTCGGTGATGAAGTTCCCTGCCCCCTTCGCCGATTCGATGTGGCGATGAATGCGCCCCGCCTCTTGTACCGCGAACAAAAATTGCGCGGCCACCGCGGAAACGCTCTCGCGAGTGGTCGCGAACGGCTCCGCGATGCCTTCTATTTCAATCCGACCGATCAACTCCGGGTGGCGGTCGATCAAGGCATCGATGGCGGACTGATCGGCCGGTTTACCGATGGCATAGGCAACGTCTAGCGTGAAAAAATCAGCCGTAGCGACATAGCCGTCAACCGTATCGAGATTGATGTGGTCAGCGTCGACGTAGTACGGCTTGTCCCAACCCAATTCGCTGACCGCCGCGTCGGCGGCTTCGCGAACACTGGGCGGCTGCGAGCCTACCGTTAGGTGCTCGCGATGAGATTTATTCCAAGTCGGATTGACTTCAACACCCTGTTCCGCCGCCAGCATACAAGCGCGCAATTGAGGCTTCGCCTGGTGGGCAAAACGGTCGCCTACCCCAAACGTATTTTTCGTAATTCGCATCAGCCCATGGTAACGCGGGGCAGCATAACCTCCTCGTCATGCGACCTTCTCTGAGATGGCGCCGAAGCGGCGATCACGCCTGTGAAACTCTGCAATCGCGGCTGCCAAATCTTCCCCAGCGAAATCAGGCCAAAGCTTCTGAGTGAACCACAATTCGGCGTACGCATAGTCCCAACCGAAGAGATCGCTCAGGCGCTGCTCGCCACCGGTTCGAATCAATAGGTCGACGGCAGGCGTCGCTGGATCGGCGTGGGTCGCCTGCGCGACGGCGAGCTCCATCGCCTTCGGTGAAATCAAAACGCTGCTCTGTAGCCGCCGCGCCGCATGCACGAGACACTCGCGTGCCGAATAGTCGACAGCCAGGCGCAGGTGCATCTTCGTGCCGCCGGCCGTCGTCGCCTCGGTCCACTCGATCTGTTCGAGCAAATCGCCGTCGAGCCTATCGCGGCGACCGATCACGCTGAGCCGGATACCGTTTTTCAGGCAGCCGGAAGTTTCCGAGTCAAGGTGCGCGGCGAACAGTTGCATCAGCGAATCGACTTCGTCGCTTGGACGCTTCCAGTTGTCAGCCGAAAATGCGTGCAGCGTCAGCACGTTCACTCCTTGCTCGAGCGCTGCTTCAACCGTACGCCGAACCGCCTTCGCGCCCTCTCGGTGGCCGACGAGCCGCGGACCGCCACGTTGACGGGCCCAGCGGCCATTGCCGTCCATGATGATCGAGATATGTAAAGTTCTTGTCATTGTAAAGTATATCTCCAAAAAAATTTACTCGTTGCGGGCAACTTTGATAATCGCTTCCATATGCCCCAGGTAGCCCTCGAGCGCTTCGCGTCCGGCCGCCGTTAAGCTGAAGGTCGTCTTTGGCACTCGACCGACAAACGTTTTGACGCACTTCACGTAACCGGCGTCTTCGATCTTGCGAGCATGGATGCTAAGGTTTCCGTCGGTCACGTCTAACAGGCGTTTTAACTCGCTAAACGTGAGATGCTTGTTGACCGCAAGCGCGCTGACAATCGCCAAGCGCGTACGTTCGTGAATGACGCGGTCGAGATCGAGCGCTCCCCTGCCCTCGACCTTGGCCAGCGACGACGGGACTGGTTTAAGCACGCGAGCCGCTGATGATTTAGCCACCGTAGTTCCTCCAGACGATGCCGCCGAATATCATGTGTATCCCGCCAAATCCGGCGGCAAGAAGGGCATTGTGCCATGCCTCGGGCGCGAACAACGTGACCACTCCGACGATCACAAAGCAAGCGCCCATCGCCGGAACGATTCGGATTGAAAAGGTCCCGGCGGTCGCGATGCCACAACCGTACAGCAGCAGCCAGACCCCCGGAATGAGCGCCGTCGTACCAGCCTGGTACAGCGCCCAAGTTAGGACCGCGCCGGCGAGCAGTGGTGGCGCCAGACCAACCGCAAAGTTGCGCGCCGGACGTAATGAGGCGGGAGTTTCCACCGAACGGATTTTCCAGGCAACCGCCGCAACCGCGATCGAAAATCCAACCAGCGCTTCAGCAAGCCAAATGCCGAACCACGCGTTGACGCTCGAAGCCGAGGCCGCGAACCATGCGGCAACAACCGCGCTCAGCCCCATCACTATGGCCCCGCGACCCGGAAGCGCCGTAAAAACCGACGAGCGCTCCATCGCCATACGAATAACCCGCACGTTCTCATCGGCCCGCGAATCGATCGAAATTGGCTCCCGCAAAACTGGCTCGGGTGTCGCCACTATCAAGTACTTTATACCACGAAGCATCTAACGGGTCAAGTTTGATTTGTGACATTGAGAGTCGTTCGCCACCGAGCGGGTTATCTGGCCATAGACCGTTGAGAAGTGAAAATTTTCTCGCTCGCCATTGAGCAGTATAGGTTCCGGAGCGGCATGCGCTCGGCTCGTACTCGGACACAGGTTGAGTGATCGATCGCGAGTGAGGCGGATATGCCAGCAGTTATCCTCGAAGGCGACCTCGGTACACGATTGTCAAATGCTCGAGGCAAGCGCTCGTCCAGACCGGCGCTGCGCCGGACTTCGAGTGCGAGCCACGGATAACTGGCCGTTAGAAGCTGAAAATATCCCTTCGCCGTTACACAGAATTTAGGCGGACGACTAGGGCTGAACCGATGATCTTGGCGGAAGCTCAAGCAAGCGAGATTTCCTGACAGCTAACCTGCGATTTGCGCCTAAGTCCTTTCTGCTGTGTTCGTTAAGCTATTCGCGGTCACGGAACTCTTCGTACCAGTTTTGGACGATGCGGATCGAATGCCGGACCGTGTCATCCACTGGCTCCCAGTGGACGAAGCGTTCCCCGTCGGGGAAAACATCGTACGGGATGACGTTGTCATTGCGGTAGCTCAGCCCCGGCGACTGGAACAACTCCTCCAGCTCGCCAAAGTTCAGCTCAGGCGAGGCGGAAACGGGGACGGCGACCAGCGTGTCGGCCTGGACGAAAAAAAGTTCCTTGCCGTCACGACGCCAACGCGGCGCGAAGCCCCCGCGCGTCGAGACGCGGCGCTTGCCGCCGAGGTCGGGGTAACGCTGCACGTAGACTTCTCGCTCCCCGGATTCGTTCGAGACGTAGGCGACGTATCGGCCGTCCGGCGAGAGTTTCGGTGTCCGTTCGT
>CBDBHI010000087.1:0-67284 GCA_965205595.1 Bryobacterales bacterium
GTAAGGAATGCGCGTAGGGGAGCGCGGGATGCCGCGGGTCGCAAAGGGAACCGTGTGCCCGCCCGGCTCGATCCGCACTGCGAGCTGCAGTTGAGACAAGCGTCGCCACCACAGCGACAAGCGCGTTCTCGATTCTGACGAAAAGAGCGTTGCGGCTCCGCAGCGCGACGCAGGCTCACTGAATCCTAACCGTTACCACGTTGGTCAGGATGCCGTCGACGGTGAGAACAACCTCTACGTCCCCGCGGCCGATCAAGCTGCGCGGTAGCGGACCGATGTTCACTTGATCGAGACCGACGAAGGCTCCTTGAGGCACGGCTCCAAGAACCGCCACCGGCTCGCCCCCAACGGTCGCCGTCACCTCTTGGGAGAAGCCGCGAATCCCGGTGCCGAACAGCAGCAGGAAAACTTGCGCGCCTTCCGGGCCCAGGTCAATCGTCCGCGGTGCGATTGGGTTGCTGGTGAAGACCTCCAGTTGCTCGCGCGAGCCATCCCGGTTCACGCGCAGCAAGAAGGCAGCCGCAATGCGCTGCCCGCCAACGAAAAACAGTCCTGGCGCGACACGCTGGATGTCGACGCCACCTGAGGCCACGACGTCGCCGCTGACGATTACGTTCACCGTGGCCGGCCCGGGGGCCACACCAGCGGGGATGTAGAGGTTGATCTGGAGGCTTGCAACAAAGAAGAGTTGGCCGAGCGATTCTTTTCCCTCGCTGTCGACGATTTGAACCGAGGTGTCCGCCAGTACCGTGGGCAGTGGGACACCGGGAGCCAGCTCGGTGCGCGGCGCCAATCGCGGGCCAAAAGCGCTGGCAATGGACTCGGCGGCCACCGGACCAAGAAAGCTGGCAGCGGAAACGGTCGTCACCGGCCCGATGGGCTCCGGCAGGAAATCCAAGTCGGTGATCTTGCTGACGAAGACGTCCCGTTCGCCGTTCTGTGTTGTGTCGAAGGCGCCCGTGGTGGTCGGGAAGTCCGCCGAGTCTGTGTGGCCGGCCACAAAGATTCCCGTCGGGTGAGGGAGCACGTTGATGTGGCGCTCCTCGCCGCTGCCCCCGAGGTAGGTGGAAAACAGTAGCCGCCGGCCGCCCTGCGAAAACACCGAGACGAAGCCGTCACGCCTGCCACCTCCGTTCTCAGCCTGTACGGGGTCCATTGTGGGGAAGTCGGGCGCGTCCGTGATGCCCGAAATATACAGGAACCCGTTTTCGTCGAGGGCGAGCGCGCCCAACTCGTTCTCACCCATGCCTCCCCAGAAGCTGGAGTAGATGAGGTCGCGCGGCCCTTGTCCGTTGGGCCTGAGCCTTGCGATGACGACTTTGTCGAGCCGAAAAGTGTCTCGAAGCTCCAAGTTAGGATCCGGGTCGATGGCATCGCGTGTGAGCGGATAGTCGCCGCGGTCGCCAGTGGGTCGTGAAATCGTCTCGCCGGTAAAGTAGATGTCCCCCTGCTGGCCGACGGCGATGCCGGGAGCGAAAGCCCCGTAGTCATCTTCCGAGCTGCCTCCGAAGAATGTTGAATAGAGCAGATCTTCCGCTCCGCCGCCGGCCGGATTCGGATCGAACTTGACGACGAACAAGTCGTCTCCCTGGTCGTCCCCCCGTGTCGCGCCGCCGTTATGGGTGGTGTCGAACGCGCCAGGCGTGGCCGGGAAATCCGCCGACTCGGTCTCGCCGACGATGTAGACGATACCGGCATCGTCGATCGTCATCGAAGGGGAGTTGTCGTCGCTTTCGCCGCCCAGGAAAGTGGCGTAGAGCAGGTCAGCCGCGCCGTTGCCCGCCGGTCTGAGCTTGGCGATATATACGTCGACGCCGCCGTTATAGGTTGCATCGAATGCGCCCGGAGTCGTGGGCATATCGGGAGATTGCGTGATGCCCGCCAAATAGACGATGCCTGCGTCGTCAACGGCAACGCAAGGTCGATTGTCGCGAGCCGCGCCATCCAAATACGTGGAATAGAGCAGGATCGATCCCGTCGGATCAAGCACCGAGAGGAACTGGTCAAACTCGCCGTTGTGCGTTTCGTCGAATGCCCCGGGCGTAGTGGGAAAGTCGGGAGACGTGGTATGTCCGGATACGTAAATGTTGCCCAAGCTGTGTAGCGCGATCTGATTACCGTGGGAACGAGGAACGTCCGCTGCGCTGCCTCCCAGAAAAGTGGAAAAGAGCAGGGTCGCCCCATCCGGCCCCAACTTGAATATGGCCGTGCCCGTCTCCTCGCCGGCCTCTTTTCCAATCGAAAGATGAGCCTGCAGGAGGCAGGCGAAGGTAGCTGTGGGCAGGAGGGATTATAGCTCGGATTGGGGCTTGAGGTTGAAGCCCGTTGTGGGGCCCGTAGGGCGGGGTGAGGGGGATTGCATAAGGGGGAAGGGGCGGCAGCCCCAGTCCCCCTTTGCAGCCATCCCAGGCGAGACCCCACGGCCGTCTTCGGACGTGGGCCGGAGGAGCCGACAACGCCTCGGGTCGGGGCGTTGTCTAGCGCGTGCGCCAGCAGATCGCGAGGTCTTTGCAGACGCGTTGCAGTTCGTTGCGCTGAGCGTCGAGTTGCTCGGCAAACTCGGTGTCGGAACAAGTGTCCGCTCGCGCTTGGAGCTTCTTGAGCGAGCGATCCGCGCGCAGGCCGCGCTGCTCGGCGGGCAGGCTGAGCAGCTTTTCCCACGGCGTGCTCCACTCGGCGTACACCTTGCGCAACTTGCCGCGGCGGTCTCGGCGCTCGCTGGCGAAAGCGCATGGGCGATGAAAATTCAAGTACGGGTTGAGCCACTGGCGGTAGAAGGTGTCGATCGCCTGCGTCGCTTCCGAGGGCAAAAACTGGTAGCCCATCCACTTGCGCACCACCGCGCCGTTCTTGGTTTCGACCAAGGCATTGTCGTTCGAACGGCGCGCGCGAGACTTCGTAAATTCAATTCGCAACTTCTCGAGCAGTTTAGCGGTTTGATGGTTGACGAATTCGCTGCCATTGTCGGAGTGAAAGCCGCGAACGATAAATGGAAATTGTTCCAAAAGCCCTTCCAGCAAGGGAATGAGGTGATTTTCGTTGATGCGTTGGACGCAGCCGACGGCCTGCCACTGCGTCACTTCGTCGACCACGTTGATGCTGTAGGCGCCTTTTTCACCTTCCTGTTCGGGCGAGTGCACGGTGTCGATGCGCAGGTAGCCCGGACGTCCTCGCGGCTCGGGTTGGCGGCGTTCGCCGATCGCAACGGGCGTGGGACGGGTCTTGTCGAGATGCAAACTGTGACGTTGGTAGACGGCTCTTTTTCGCAAGTTGTACAGCTGGCCCACGGACAATTCGGCCAGGCGTCGAAACTCTTTGCGGCCGTAGATCTGGAACTCGCGTTGGAGAATGCGGCGGGTGGCCGGCCCCGAGAGGCGCTGATGAACTCGATCGACGTGCGCCAGTAAGACGCTGTCGGCGCGTGTGTACTTGCTGGGAAAACGGCGCCGCCGATAGGCCCTCGGACGGACGCAACGCGTGTGCAAGAACTGTCCGATCAGGCGGGTGAGTTGCGCGCGGCTTAAGCCCGTGAGCTTAGCGAGATAACGCCGCAGGAGACCCTTGACGGAGCGCTTCTGGTCGGCATAGTGATGCCGCTTCAAGACGCTTTCGACGAGCGCATATTTGTCGCTTCGATTGCCGCCCTCGAAGGCGACGGATTGGCACCCGTCGAGAAAACACTCGATCTGCTCCAGACTCAGCGATTCGGCTTGCTGCACGGCGACTCCCATCGCCCGCAGCTGCTCTGTTCCTGACCACCCAACGGATCCCCGTCAGGCTCATCTTGTATTGGAATCGCCCTCCCCTTCAGGCTCATCTTGTATTGGACAAGACGACGGCGCTGTCATGAGTTTCGTCAAAAGCTCCCATGGTGGTCGGAAAATCTCCTGAACGGACGCCGGCTGTGAGATAGATATTCCCATCTGTATCAGCGGCGATACTTGCCTCCCGATCACGGTCGCTGCCACCGACAAACGTGGAGTACTCAAGAACCGGGTCAATTACCAGCGGCAATGTTCTGTCGTAGGCTGCTAGTACTAACTTGCGAAAGTAAGGCCTTTAACTGTAAAATGTCGGTATGGCAAGACCGGCAACGGTGATTCGACTGAACGCCGAGGAAGAAGAGACGCTGCGACTCTGGGTGCGCGGCCACAAGTCCGAACGGCGCATGGTGGAGCGCGCTCGCATTGTGCTGCTGGCGGCCGCCGCTACCTCGACCGCCGAGATCGCCCGGCAACTGGGATCCCCGGCGGCGCGCGTGTCGAAATGGCGCACCCGCTTCGCCCAGCAACGTCTGGCGGGATTATGCGATCAAGCGCGTTCCGGCAGGCCCGCGCGGTACGACCAAGCGACGCGCAAACGCATCCTCTGCCAACTCGACGAAGCTCCGCCCGAAGGGCACGCCACTTGGACAGGCGAACTGCTCGCGGAAGCTCTCGGCGACGTCAGCAAGCATCAAGTCTGGCGCGTACTGCGGCAGCTCGGCGTGTCCTTGCGGCGGCGGCGCAGTTGGTGTTTGTCAACCGACCCGGAGTTCGCTCGCAAGGCCGCCGACATTGTCGGACTCTACCTCAGCCCGCCGGAAAACGCCGTGGTGCTCGCGGTCGACGAGAAGCCGAGCATCCAGGCCTTGGAGCGAGCGCAGGGCTGGCTACGCTTGCCCAACGGCAAGGCCTTGACGGGCTTCTCGCACGGCTACAGGCGGCACGGCACGACGCCGCTTTTCGCCGCGCTGGAAGTGGCTACCGGATTCATCATCGCCGGACACTATTGGCGCCGACGGCGTCGCGAGTTTCTCGACTTCATGAACCACATCGCGGCCATCCACGAAGGCCGCGAGATCCACATCATCTTGGATAACTTGAACACTCACAAGCCCAAAAATGACCGCTGGCTGCAACGTCATGCGAACATCCATTTTCACTACACGCCGACCTACAGTTCGTGGATGAATCAGGTTGAGGTGTGGTTTTCGATTCTGAGCCGCCGCGCCTTGCGGGGGGCGAGTTTCACTTCCCCCCGGCAGGTGCGCGAGGCCATCGACAGCTTCGTCCGCGTCTACAACTCCAAGGCTACTCCGTTCGAATGGACCAAGACCGTCGTAGCCCCTCGTCCCCTCGCCAGTAAATATTCTAACTTACGCAACTAAGTACTAGCTGGAAGCCGACACGGTTTCGCCCCTCGATCCGGTAGGCTCCCGAAACCGGGTACCGATCGCCGTCGATCTCTTGATAGATGACCGGCTTTCTGTGATAAATCCGCGTTGCGCTTAGGCCGACAATCAAATCACCCGACTCGCTGATCTCAAGCTGGTCTGGGCCCTCAAACGTTAGCTGGATGGCGCCCGGGTCGCCGCCGGGCTCCACGACGAAGTCATACTCCAATTTTCCGTCGTAGCTCCAGTAGCAGAGCAGATCGATTCCTGGATAGATGTCTTCGTACAGCAGTTTGGCGTAATGGGGAACGCCGGTTTGCCAGCTAGCCGCATCGTTGCCGATGAAATAATTGCTTTGGCCTGGAAGCGCTTCCAGCCCGATTGGCTCGACGTGCGAGTTGGCGCCCGCCCACTTCATACGTAGGTTGGCTCGGCGTCCCTCTCCGTCAACGATGGCGACGACCACTTCGTCCGCCGAGAAGAACCAGGCGTGCCGGCCGCCTCTCGAGAGGAATTGCACCCGCGAGTCAGTTTGTCCGCGGTTCGCCTCGAAGTAGCGAGGGAGCTTGCCGTTGTAACTTCTGAGCCGGATCTGCCCGAGCCTGACTTGCTTGGGCGCCATTGCCAGGGGGCGCAGGAGCCGGTCCTCGAGCGACGGCATCGCCGTCGTGCCGAAGCTTCGTAGAGCCCGCGGCTCTTCTGCCTGCCCGGCTGGGGCACGAGCATTCAGCTCCGTCGCGGCGTTTAGGGAAGCGGCGGCCAGAAGCCAAGCGACGCTCCCCAAGGCCAAAAACGAGATCCAAGATCGGTGTCGGAGCCAACTGGGCATGCGAACCTCCAGTTCCGTATTCTATTTCACTTTTGACGTGGCGCGTGCGGAACTGCTTAAGGAGAGCCTACGCGCCTGCAGCAGTCAGGCCAGCCGCGATGCCGGACCGCACCGACGCCACTGCGAGCCGCTTGTTTTCGAATCCGGTTTTGGGGCTGGCGAATGCTTATCCCCCCTACGGCATCTCTGCTGACAGGCAGCGGTGCCTCCTTGCCGAGCCGGTGGGCGGGGTTACTGGGCTGTCAATCCGCTTTGTCGAAAACTGGTACGAAGAGTTCCGCGACCGCGAGCAGGACTAAGCTACTGAAACCGAAGCGGTTCCGTCTCGTTCTTCGGTTAGGTGTAGGAAAATCTGAGTGTTGTATCGCAGGCGACACGAGCGGAAGGTCCCCGCGATACGAGGAACGTCGTCGCAAGCGTTACAACGATTTGAAGGGAGCCGCCCGGGTTAGGTTTGGCAGGGCAATTGCTTTATGGGGTTTGTACTCAAACTGCCCTGGCCAGCGCTGTATGTTACTGATTCAGAGCCGGATCGACCAGATACTCCTGGCCGCAAACTGATCTGCGTCATCGCAGTTGCCCTGCCAAATACTACCACGCGAAGCGTCTGCCGTCAGGCTTCGTTCAAATCGAGTTCGGTTGAGTTTCCCGCCACGGACATACGATCTTCGACATCGTCCCGTCTAGATCCTGATAAACGGCGAACTCTTGATTCAGGCAATCCAGGCCGCTGGATCAACCGATCGTCACTTCCCTCAAGGGAGTTCTTCGGAGTTTTGCTGGTCGGTTAATCTCCCGATTGACTGCACGGCTTCGTCGGGCCTAGCGTCGTTGGTATAGGGAGAATCTGTCCCGGAGACCGCTGAACGGCGAGATTCTCCGCCCGATTTCATCTCTGAGTGCGATGAGATTCTTGAAGCTTCTCGCTGTGTCCTTGCTGGTCTGCTTCACGCCCACAGCAGCAGCGGAGCCCCCCGCTCAGACCCTCTGCGTTCTCGACTTCAATCGGCTAGGCGACGATGCCAGCATGGACTGGCTGCAGGAAGGTCTCGCCGACATGATCATCGGCACCATGAATGGGCTTAGCCCGTATCAGGTCATCGAGCGCCAATACCTGAAGGAGATCCTCCGGGAACAAGGTTTGGCGGCGAACGGGCTGGTGGATACGGACACAGCGATCCGACACGCCCGACTGGCCAAGGCCCAGCTCTTGCTGCTAGGAAGTTTTGCAAGACAAGACGATCGACTGACGATTCAAGTTCGGCTTATAAGAATCTCGGACCAGCGGATTCTTGCACGGGTCACTTGGACGGATCCCTACGCCAAAGTCCTCAGCGCTCTGCGGGACTTGAGCGAGAGACTGCTTGTGGCTCTGGGCAACCCTGTCGATCCGGCACAGCTTGAGGGCTTCGAGAAAGAGATCCCGAGGAGCATTGATGTTGCCAAGTCCTACTACCAAGGCATCCCAGCCTTCGACAACGGCCACTACCCGGAAGCGCTGGCTGAATACCTCGACGCAGCCCGGGAAGCCGGCGATTTCATCAAGGTCTACCCGGCCGTACTTGAGATGTACTATCTGCTCGGCAGGAGCGAACATGCCGTCGTCTTCGCCCGGGAGTTGGCGCAACTCTACGAGAAGAGGGGTGACGTAGGAAGCGCCCTCGAGTACTACTTCGCCGCGGCCGAGCAATGTTTGGACCCTTTGAACAATCACAGATCGGGCATCCGCCTGTTGAACGAGCTTTTGCGCCTCGTGAAACAGCATGAACACAAGACCAACGAGATGGAGGCGACCAAGCGGTTCATTCTGGACAGGATTGATGAGCTGCACGAAACTGGAAAATACGAATCGTTCGGAAAGATACTGGCGGATCGCAGCATCCGGTATCGGTTGTGGCCTAGTGATATTAAAGCCGAGCTGAGGCGCAGAGCGGAAAAGCAAGCGCGCGGAGGGTACGCCGTATTCGAGGACGGCCAGTGAACTACGCGATCCGTCCCCAAGCCCTCGGTGCTCATGTCGAAGATTCGTGCGCAGCAGACCCTGGCCCGAGCGTATGCCCATGTGGGGAGAATCGAACGAGCACTGGATCATTATCGGGAACTATTTGAAGAGTACGAATTCCTGACCGAACACCCCCTCTACGAAGAGACGCAGCGTGATCCCATCAGGACGGAAGCCCATTTTATGTTGTTGCGCCACTATGCAAAAACGGGCAAGTTGGTCCGGGATCACGCTGTGAACAAGATCAACCGACTCAATGTCGTCAGAGATGGGCTTGTGTTCACGCGCGACTTCGGGGACCTCGGCCCCGATGCACGGGCCAGGGTGGCTTCCCAATACGAAGAGCGAGGCCACGAATACTTTTACTTCGCAGCCCCGTCGGGCTATCAAATCGATTCGGTCACCCTTAAGGCAAAGATCGAGGGCATCGGGTCGTTCGGGTTCAACCTACCGAAGCCTGCCGGGTGGCCCCCGCAGTTTTCCTTTTCCAAACGGTTTAAGGGCTTCAAATTCTCGAAGCGGGGCGACTACGAGCAGACGGTTGCCTTGCCCTCTGGAACCGAATTCTTTTCGATCGGTACGAGCTGGGGACGTGGCTTGTATTCGAATACGTCGGTCGAGGCGCTCTACCACAAACTGTTCGGGTTGAAGGATGGCCCAGACATCGTGCGCTGGGAGGCGTCGTTCGCCGTCTCTCCCAAGCACGGCGCGGCCGTCGAGACAAGATCCGGTGTCGCGACGCAGCTCGACCCTGCAGTTCAAAAACTGATCGACCGTTACACGGCCGGCTGGGAAAGCAGCTCCGTAATCCGAGAGGGACAGACAGCCCTCTATTCGGGCGATCCTTCCCTGGATGTGTACGCCGAGGACTGGCTTGTGTATTCAATTGATGGCGACATTGAGATCTTCCACCAACGCGACGCGCGGCTCAAGATTGACATACCCATCACGATTAACACCGGGGAACAAGAGTTTGATCCGTCGTTGGTTCGAACCCATGACGGCCGGTACGCGTTGCTTTGGGCGCGTGGAACGAGCAAGAGAAATGCTTTGCGCTTCGTGGCGTTCTCCGCGGATTTGCTGCGATGGGCGACGCCGCAGCGGATGGTGTTCGAAGAAGCACCCAAGAACATCGGCTACACCTATACACAGGCCGAGCCGCCCGAGCGGACCTACAACGTCGTCCCCAGCCGCGGGGGCTACGTGATGTTGCTGGCACAGGGCTTCGTGCGGCACTCGAAGGACTTGAGGAGTTGGGGCCCACCGCAGAAAGTCCTCCCGCAAGACCTCTATCGGAATCGTCTCGTGAAGACCCGCGATGGGACTGTATGGGCGGTTTACGAGAACTCATCGGACGAGCTTCAGCCCTACACACCGGACGACTGGCTCTATGGCTACTTCGTGGTCGACGGCAAGCGGTACAGACACGTCACGGAGCTGCACGTCAGTCGAAGTGGGGATGGCATTCATTGGGAGCGGGCGGGTCAAGTCGTTTTTCCCGGTCAGCCCAGTGGGCTGTGGGCTTTCGCCGTTTCGGAAGGTCAGATCGGCATAGCCGTGGCCTTCAATAATCTCTTCGCAAAGTGGTTGACGACGTCGCGTTTGAGCGAGCTGCGCCGGGTCGAGACCGAACTCGAGGTCATGCATCAATCAGAGGAAGCGGAGTTCTTCGCTCTCGACGCAGTTCTTACTTGTATCCGTCCGGTCTTCGATTTCGAGAAACAGAAGGCGATGCTTTTGGCCACAAGCTCCCGAGCGCTTTACGAGAGGCTCAACAGTAGATGAAGGATTGGCGGGTTCAGATTCGTGTGTTGTTGCTAACGGCGGTGGCGGTGCACCTTGTGTGTGCTAGTGAGGTCTGGGCAATTGAGCGGCCCGCTCGCATCTGGTTTTTGCCGTTCGACAATCCTAGCGCCGATGAATCTTTGGAATACCTGGAAGAGGCGCTTCCAGCGCTACTAGCCGTCGCCGTGTCTCAAACCGACGAACACGCCGTGGTGGATCGACAGCACTTGACCCGCGTCCTGGCCGAGCAGTCTCTGACTCTCGAGGGTCTGACATCGCCCAGTTCCAAGCACCGGGTCGGGAGGCTCCTTGAAGCACCGGTGATGATTAGTGGGAGCTTTGTCAAGCAGGGCCAAGAGCTTCTCATCACGATTCGGGCGGCCGATGTTGAAACAGGAATCGTCACCGCAACTGCGGAAGCACGTGGTCCTGTCGGTCAACTCGGTCCGTTAGTGAGTAAGCTCTATGGCAGATTAGCCCAGGACTTAGGCACGTGGCTACCCGCTCTGCGCGCCGATCAGATCGACCAGGCGCCGCTCTCCAACCTGCATTTCATGCGGGGTCTTGGTTTCTATTTCAGCGCGCGCTACAACCAGGCGCTGGGGGAGTTCGTGCAGGCTGCGGAGGAGCAGGAGTTGCGCGATATCTCCCGGCTTTGGCTGGCAAACGCCTACCTGGCCCAAAACCAGTTTGGTCATGCCTATCTCGAGTTGAGCAGGCTGATGCGCAGTGGATCGAGCAACCTCCGCCATGACGAGGTCAAAGCCAAGATGCGTGCCTGTGAGAAACACTTAGACCCCGAGGAAGTGAAGATTATCGAGGAGCTGGCCATGTTGCAAGCTCCCACAAGGGAGTAGACGCGACTCATGCCAGCGCCTAATAGCACCAAGGCTAACCGACTAATGGCCCCACTGGGATTCGCGCCGAGCGCCTCCTTGTTGCGGCATGCCGCGCAAGCAGTCAGGGGAGTCGTCGCCTTCACGCTCGCTTCCTGCTTGGCTCTGGGCTCAGAGTCTCACGCTGCGTCGTTTGGCGGTCCTGCTCTGGTCGTCACTCGGCCGAGCCGACCCGAGCCTCTCCGGCTCTTTGGGGGCCAGACCGTTGCGGTGCCTGTCCTCGTCCGCGCGCTTCAGGTCGAAGGGCTCACCCTCCGCGCACAGTTGGTGCAGTTGACTTCCAATCTCTCGGTTCGCACCGGCGCCGAGCTCGAAGTTCCGCTCCCGTCGAACCCTTCGCTGCATTTTGGGATCGAGCTGGATCTATCCGTCCCGCTTCCCGCAGTTCAGCGGGAGACAAACTTCGAACTCCGGGTTCGGTCACGCCGAGGTCACGACAAGCCTTGGCACGCTGCCGGCCGTATCGCATTGCGGGTGTATCCCGGTAACCTGCTCGATCCGGTCCGCGTGTGGGCGAAGTCTCACCCGCTTCGCGTGAGGCACGGCAACGGATCACTGCAGCGTTTCTTGCGCCAGCAGAGGATTCCCGTGGTCGCCGATGGGAAAACCCAGGGTTTCGGTGACGGGCCTGGCGTATCGCTCTTTGCCGGAGCGTCGGCGTTTCGCGAGCATGAACGCTTCCCTCTACCGGAAGACGAAGCGATCGTCCTGTTCACAGAACGCGAGTCGGAACCCCCGCGCCTTTTCATCGAGCGTACCGACCGCGGAACGACCGTGAGCGTCGAGATGCGCCTTCTCGACCGTTTGGCCACCGACCCTCTGGCGCAGAAGATCTTTCTTGAGGTGTTCCAACTCCTCCACGAGGAGAGACCGTCAGTTAAAGGAGATATTCAATGAGATTACTGATTTTCGACCGAGCGCGTTGCGCTACGCCGTGGCTCTTAACACTTTCGCTCTTCTTAGCCCTTGGCCTCTCCGCGGCCGCAGCTCCACCCGCGGAGCACCGACATCTGGCTATCGCAGTCCTCGATTTCGAGCCCGAGAGCAAAGATCTTGCGAAGACTGCGAGGCAGGTGACGGAACTCCTGATCTCCGGGGTCTCGAGTCGCCCGAACTTGATTCTCGTGGAGCGCCAGCGACTGGGCGAAGTACTCAGTGAACTCGAGCTAGGCATCTCGGGCACCGTGCAACCCGATACGGCGGCGAAGATCGGTGGCCTGATTGGCGCCAAGGCCCTCGTCACGGGATCGGTATTCTCCTCGGGTGATGACTTAGTTGCCATTGCGCGCATCATCGGAACAGAGACGGGCCGGGTCTATGCGGAAAGCGTAACCCTAGCGGCCGACGAGCCGGCCCACCGATTCGCGGAGATTCTAGCCGAAAAGCTGTCCTCGCGACTGAGTCGCTCTAAGGACAGTTTGTTCGCCCCTCCCCCGACGAGCGAAGATCGCATGCGGCGTCTCGCTCGGTTAGCGCGGGGAAAGACGCTCCCCTCCCTGTCTGTCTCGATCCCGGAGCGCCATTCCGGTCGTGCCGCGATAGACCCGGCAGCCGAAACCGAGATCTCGCGTGTGCTTAGGTCGCTCGGCTTCACGCTACTCGATCCGAACTCCAACGCCCGTCCGGATATCCGGGTCACCGGAGAGGCGTTCAGCGAAGTGGGCTCCCGGCGGGGAAATCTGGTCTCGGCGAGCGGGCGTGTCGAGATAAAAGCAGTGGACCGCAAAACCCATGCTGTAGTTGCGGTGGATCGACAGACCGAGGTTGCCGTGGACCTGTCAGGAGAGATGGCCGGCAAAAAGGCGCTGCAACAGGCCTCGGCAAACCTCTCCGAGCGACTGGTGCTCGCGTTGCTGAAGGGTCGCTAATCCAATCGATCGGTCCCACGGCGCTTGGGCTCGGCCGCTAGATCCCCTGTAACGGCGTAGCGAGATTTAAGCACGCCTCAGGGAGCATTCTGCTCGTTGCGGACCGCTAGCTCCAGCTAGATTCGGCAAGTCCACACGACAACCCGGAACGGTGCCGCTCTGTCTTTCAGTTCACCTGTCGGGAGCGATCAAGCATGCTTGTCGCTCCCACCGGACTAGCATAAGAGCGTGGGCCATACGCCTAACGTCGATCACCGAGCCGGTCGTTCCTTCGACCCGGGCGGAGTCTTCTGGCAGGTCAACCGTGAAATGTTAGTGGCGCTGGCGGGCACACGCGCCGTGCTGCTCGAAATCGCCCACCCGCTGGTCGCCGAGGGAGTCGCCAAGCACAGTGGCTTTCGTCGGAATCGTTTCGGTCGCCTGTTGCGGACGCTACGCCTGATGATCGCCTGCAGTTTTGGCAGCCAACGACAGGTTGCGAGAGAGCTTCGTCGTATGAAAGGGAAACACGAGCCTGTGGCCGGCCGACTCGAACATCCGAAGGCCCTACGGCTCCGGGGAGCCAAGTACAGCGCAGCCCATCCGCGCCTGCGGCTCTGGGTCTGGGCAACTCTGATCGATTCCACGCTGCAAAGCTACCAAACACTCATTCGCCCTCTGTCTGAGGAGGAGCGAGCCGCCTACTACTTCGACTCGCGGACTCTTGCGGAACTCTTTGACATTCCAGCGTCCATTGTTCCAACGGACTACAGCGAATTTGAGACCTACTTCCGCAGGATGCTGTCGAGCGACGAGATCACGGTGAGTGAAACGGCGCGCGAGCAAGCGTACTGGCTTTTTGACGGGGCGGTGGTGGGCCGAGCGATCCGAGCTGCAAGCCTTGTTGGGATCAGCCTGCTTCCTGCAAGACTGCGCAAAGAGTTCGATCTCAAGTGGGACGATGGGAGCGAGCGGAGGGCGCAGAGACTCACTCTCTTCCTTGTATGTGGAATTCTAGGGAAGAGGCAAGCGAGGAGCCGGTGAAAACCAGCTCCTCACAGCGCGATGTTAGCTCGTGCATACTTCCAAGGGCTTCGAGCCCGTCCGTAAGCTGGAGCGGCAGCGCGTGCCTCGATCGAAAAACCCCGGATAGTCGCTAGGGCCATCGAGCCCGTATTTGCAAGGAAGGATGCTCCGAGTATGCATACTGATTCTACAACCGTTATCGTCGGCATCGATGGGTCCAAGGACATCGTCGATTTCTTCATTCTCAATGGAAAAAAAGAAGCAAGCGGCCGTAGGCCGCGAGCGCCAAAAGCACTCGCCAAGTTGGCCGCCAAACTCGTCCGGCACAACGCGAAACAGGTCGTCGTCATCGCCGTCGCCCGCAAACTCCTCGTCGCACTCAACGCCATGGCCCGCGACAAAAATACCTGGATTCCACAAAACGCTTGACATAGTCGCTTACGGACGGGTTTGGGGCAGTTGCCGATGATTGTCGTCGTTCGCGATCCTGGAACGAGTGTCTCGATCGGAACTCGCTGCCGTTGTCTTGTCGCAACCATGCGCTTCCCTGCCCTGGCGCGAAGCGGTTAGGTCGCTCGCTCAACTCGCGCTGTCGTCCGATCCCAGTGTCGCGGCGGATGCCACACGCACCATTTTTGCGGAAGTAATCGAACCCTGGTCGGATCTTTTTGATGCGGCTGACTGCGACAGATATTTGGACTTCATGGCCGAGTGTGTCTTTGTGGACGGCAGTCCGGTTGCAACCGAGCTGGCGCGGCTGGGCTACGATTCGCCCGCGAAGTTAACTACCCGCTCACGCCAACTGCGCCATGCCGATCCACTAGATTTTCCGTGCGAAGGCGTGCGCAAAGTCCTTGTGCTTTCGCGGGTTACACTCGGTGCCGACATCGCAGTCACGAGCGTTGTGATCGAAGCCGCGAAACGCTCATTTCCACACGCTAGCGTGGAATTCGTTGGCGGGCCCAAGGGTGCGGCATTCTTTGCGGGGAGCGACCGCGTGCGACAACTGCCGGTTTCCTATTCGCGTGGAGCCTCGTTTGCCGACCGTCTGCAAGTTTGGCTTGAGACGCGCCGTGTGATCGAGGGCTCAATCGCGGGACTGGCTCCCGGGGAGTACGTGATTCTCGATCCAGACAGTCGACTGACTCAACTGGGCGTTCTGCCTGCCGGCGACTCCGACACAAACTGTCGGTTCTTCGAGAGCCGAAGCTTCGGCGGGCGATCTGACGAGACGATCGGACACGTCACGGCGCGCTGGTGTGGCGAGGTACTCCCTGGAATAGACCCAGACGATCTGAATCCGCGCGTTGCACTTTCGAGCGAAGATATACAACGCGGAGTGGCTCTTCGCGAGGCGCTTAGCAATCCAGTAGCCGCCGTGAGCTTGGGAGTCGGCGGCAGAGAGTCAAAACGGCTTTCGGGAGCATTTGAGGACGAACTTCTCGAAACGTTGAGACGCTCGGGGTATGACATCGTGCTCGACTACGGCGCGGGAGACGCTGAGAAGCTTCGCGTCGAGCAGCGCATCGAGCGCTTTCAGGGAACGACGGGGGAGCTCAGCGACGCGCCCGCGCAGCTTGTCACTTGGCAGGGCAGTCTCGCTGCGTTTGGCGGATTGATTGCCGCCAGTGATTGCTACGTGGGCTACGATTCCGCTTCGTCTCACCTTGCGGCCGCCTTGGCCGTACCAGTGGTAGAGGTGTTTGCCGGCGCGGCCTCGGAACGCATGAGGCAACGCTGGACGCCGAGCGGGCCGGCGCATGTGAAAATGATTCCCGTCGAGCCTGAAACGTCGGAGACGGCGGTTCTAGCGGCAGTCGCGAAGGCAATCGCTAGATGATCGGCATCGACGCCGGCCATAGCTTCGACCGGCCGCCTACAGGAGTGTCGGTCTATTGTCGGAAGTTGATAGACGCTATTACGGCCCATCGCCGCGACGAACGGTATCGGCTGTTCTATCGCAGCAATCGCTACTTTCGATCGTTCGGCGAGCGGCTGCCGATGAATTGCTCGCGGGCCCTGCTCGAGGAGTTTGCGCTTGGCATCACGGGCTCCGGCCTGCAAGTGTTTCACGGGCTGAATCAGAGACTTCCGAGAGGCCTATCGTGCCCGAAGGTGGCGACATTTCACGACTTATTCGTGATGACGAGCGAGTACTCGACGCCCGAGTTTCGTCAGCGCTTCACAAGGCTTGCGCAAGAAACCGCCGAGCGAGCGGACCAGGTGATCGCGGTTTCCCAATTCACAGCTCAGCAGGTGGTCGACCTGCTCGGAGTTCCCAGCGAGCGAGTTACGGCAATTCATCACGGTGTTGACCCTATTGCTAAACCTTCTCAGCAGCGGATGGACGAACTGCTGTTACGCCTGGGCATCGCTCGGCCGTTCTTCCTGGGCGTTGGGGCGATTCAGATGCGAAAGAATTTCATCCGCATCATCGAAGCGTTCGAAGCGGTCGGAGCCGACCTCGATTTGGTATTAGCCGGTCCCGACGGGTTTGGCTGCGATGAAATCGACCGCCGCATCGAGGCTAGCCCGCTGAAGCGTCGTATTCATCGAACCGGATTTGTTACCGCTGAGACTCGGGCGGCCCTCTATGGGCGGGCACGGGCGCTGCTCTTCCCTTCCCTCGACGAGGGTTTCGGGCTACCGGTGCTAGAGGCTTTTTCCTGCGGACTGCCAGGGAGCAAGGGGAGCAAGGGAGCAAGGGGGGGAGCAAAGGGGGGGAGCAAAAGGGGGGAGCAAGGGGACGGAGCGTGCGCCGGGATAAACCGGCGGGAAGGAGCGGATGCAAGAGCCGCACAGGAAAGGCATAGCGAGCCATCCTGACCTCGAGTCATGCGTGGACGGCGGTGACACCGTTGGCGAAGCGTTGACTTCGGGCACGGACGGGCTGGGTATTGAGCCGTGAAAGAACTCGTTTTGGGCGCCGACGCAATGCTTTGATGCGGAAGGCTACACCGACGCAGACGTCATCGCAAGTCTGCGGAGGGCGCGGCGCGGTCGGTAGACCCCAGGCACGTCCGGAACCTTTCCGCACGAGAACCGGGCGGCCTCGTTTGGCCTCCGCCGCGAAACCGGCGGGCCGGTGGGAGAAGGCTATGGCCGCACGTCCCACGCGTACGCCGGCGAGGAGTCGGACGAGGCGATCGTACTGATGAAGCAAGCGAACAAAGATGGGCCAACATCGGCGGAGGCTGTGGAGGGAAGCGCGTCGACCGAGGAGAACGCGAGACAGTCGAACACGCACCGGACGCCGAGTCGGGAAAGCGTGTCCAAGCGGCTGCATCGCGTGCGTCAAAGAGCAAAGGAGAAAGGAGATGAAAAGTTCACCGCTTTACTTCATCATTTGACTGTTAATCTGCTGCGGGCAAGCTACTACGCGCTCAAGCGTACAGCCGCGCCGGGAGTGGACGGCATCAAGTGGGAAGAGTATGAGGACGGCCATGAAGATCGACTTAACGATCTTCATGGCCGGATACACCGCGGCGCATATCGCGCGCAGCCATCGAAGAGAGTCTACATTCCGAAAGCCGACCGCCGGCAACGTCCGTTGGGGATTGCCGCATTAGAGGACAAAATCGTCCAACAGGCGGTGATCACGATTCTAAATCAGATTTATGAGGAAGACTTTCGGGGCTTTTCGTATGGTTTTCGACCGGGACGGCAGGCGCATCACGCGCTAGATGCGGTCACGGTTGGATTGACGCGGAAGAAGGTGAACTGGGTGCTCGACGCCGACATTCGTGGGTTCTTTGATCCCATCGATCACGAATGGATGGTGAAGTTTCTTGAGCACCACAGCGGAGACCGCCGCGTCCTACGGCTGCTACAAAAGTGGCTGAAGGCCGGGGTATCCGAGCAAGGGGAGTGGACGGAGACGACGGTGGGGACTCCGCAAGGGGCGGTGATTTCACCGCTTCTAGCGAATATCTATCTACACTATGTTTTCGATTTGTGGGTGGAAGCCTGGCGCAGAAAGTGCGCGAAGGGCGACGTCATCGTCGTCCGGTATGCGGACGATTTCGTGTTGGGCTTTGAGCGACGAGCCGAGGCGGAGCAGTTTCTCGAAGCATTGCGAGAGCGATTTGCGAAGTTTGGATTGGAGTTACATCCGGAAAAGACGCGACTCATTGAGTTCGGGCGATTTGCTGACTCGAACCGGCGAGAGCGTGGGAAAGGGAAGCCGGAGACCTTTGACTTCTTGGGGTTCACGCACATTTGCGGGAAGACTGCGAAGACGGGCAAGTTCACGGTACGGCGTAAGACGGTGGGCAAGCGATTGGCGAAGAAGCTGCGGGAAGTGAAGCAGCAACTGCGTCAGCGCATGCACGCGCGGATTGCGGAGACCGGGGAATGGCTAAAGAGGGTGGTCCAGGGTTATTTCAACTACCATGCGATCCCGGGGAATCGGCGCAGCCTGTGCACGTTTCGCAGCGCGGTTGCGCGTTACTGGCGGCGGGTCTTGGCCCGCCGTAGCCAAGTCACGAAGATGCAGTGGCGACGCATGCGGCGACTGATTCGGAAGTACATACCCACAGCGCGAAACTTGCATCCCTATCCAGACTTTCGCTTTGACGCCCTGCATCCGAGCTAGGAGATGAAATGAGGAGGCCCGTCAGGGGAGTGAGTTAAGCTCCCCGCAAAGGGCGTCGCCGCAGGGCGGCGATCCTGGATTGTTGTAAGGACAAAAGGAGAGACGAGCCATGAAGAAACAGAGCAAGACCCTGGTAGTGAGATCGAAACAAGAGATGATCGAGCGCGGTATGAATGCCGTAGCCGGGCTCGACTTGGGCGACAAGCACAGTGTTGTGACGGTGATGGACCTCGACGGCGAGATCGTGGAGCGCAAAAAGATTGCGACTAGCTTGGCCGGGTTCGAACGTTATTTCCAAGCCTGGGTCCAGATGCGAGTGGTGTTTGAAGCCGGCACTCACGCCAACTGGACCTACCGCTTGCTCGAGCGCTTGGGACACGCGCCGTTGATGGCCGACACGCGCCGTCTGGCGCTGATCACACAATCGCTGTCGAAGGACGACCGCAAAGACTCCGAGCGATTGGCGGAGTTGGGACTGCGGATGCCTGAGATGTTGCATGCGGTCGAGCCGTGCTCGTTGGAAACCCAGAACGATCGCGCGGTATGGAAGGCCCGCGAGGCGCTGGTGGAAGTACGCACGAAGCTGATCAACAACATACGCGGCACGCTGAAGAGTTTCGGGCGGCGGCTGCCGGCTTTGACTTCCCCCGCGTTTGCCAAGAAAGCGGGTCCGCTGCTGCCGGTTGAGTTGCGAGACGTGCTGCATCCCCTGCTGCTGCTGATCCAGCATGCCACGGACGAGATCCGCCGCTATGACAAGCGAATCGAAGAGCTTGCAAACAAGAAGTACCCACAAACGAAGCGGATGCGCTCGGCCAATGGTGTGGGCGTGATCACCTCGCCGGCCTTCGTGCTGAATCTGGATAACGACCCGAATCGACTACGGCACAGCCGGGACGCCGGCGCGCGAGTCGGACTGCGACCGAAGCGACGCGATTCGGGGGAGCGTTCACCCGAGCTGGGCATCACCAAGACGGGGGATCCGATGATGCGGCGACTACTGGTGCAATGCGCCCAGCACATCTTGGGTCATCGTGGAAAGGATTCGGCGCTGCGACGTTGGGGTTTAGGGTTAGCGGCTCGTGGTGGGACCAAGAGCGCCAAGCGCAAGGCGGTGGTGGCGGTGGCGCGCAAGCTGGCGGTGCTGCTGCACGTGTTGTGGCAACGCGACGTGGACTTCGACCCGTTCTACGGCGTTGACGATGTTCCCGAAGCCGTGCCACAAGCAGCATAGCTCGACTGCACGACTTGATTCGAGCGTGATGGATTGAAGGCAACGGAGACGAGACGAGCAACAGCGGCAGGAAATGTCTGACAACGAGTTCACGGTGACTGCGGGCATACGGCCGGCCCTCGAGGCCGTCGATGGAGCGGGCAGCACCGTCCAGAACCGAACTTCATAGAGCACCGCATCGAAGAACCGATGCCACTGAGAGTGCGGATGGAAGCCCGGTCGGACTATTTTCCAAGAAGCTGAAGCTTATTGAGACTCTTTTGCCCTTGACAAAGCGAACCTCCTCATGGAAGCCGTATGAGTTGAAGCTCACGTACGGATCTGTGCGGGGGGCGTTGGGCGACCGACGTCCCTACCGCGACCCTTCCTCTTTTCCAATCGAAAGATGAGCCTGCAGGAGGCAGGCGAAGGTAGCTGTGGGCAGGAGGGATTATAGCTCGGATTGGGGCTTGAGGTTGAAGCCCGTTGTGGGGCCCGTAGGGCGGGGTGAGGGGGATTGCATAAGGGGGAAGGGGCGGCAGCCCCAGTCCCCCTTTGCAGCCATCCCAGGCGAGACCCCACGGCCGTCTTCGGACGTGGGCCGGAGGAGCCGACAACGCCTCGGGTCGGGGCGTTGTCTAGCGCGTGCGCCAGCAGATCGCGAGGTCTTTGCAGACGCGTTGCAGTTCGTTGCGCTGAGCGTCGAGTTGCTCGGCAAACTCGGTGTCGGAACAAGTGTCCGCTCGCGCTTGGAGCTTCTTGAGCGAGCGATCCGCGCGCAGGCCGCGCTGCTCGGCGGGCAGGCTGAGCAGCTTTTCCCACGGCGTGCTCCACTCGGCGTACACCTTGCGCAACTTGCCGCGGCGGTCTCGGCGCTCGCTGGCGAAAGCGCATGGGCGATGAAAATTCAAGTACGGGTTGAGCCACTGGCGGTAGAAGGTGTCGATCGCCTGCGTCGCTTCCGAGGGCAAAAACTGGTAGCCCATCCACTTGCGCACCACCGCGCCGTTCTTGGTTTCGACCAAGGCATTGTCGTTCGAACGGCGCGCGCGAGACTTCGTAAATTCAATTCGCAACTTCTCGAGCAGTTTAGCGGTTTGATGGTTGACGAATTCGCTGCCATTGTCGGAGTGAAAGCCGCGAACGATAAATGGAGCTCCGGCGCCAATTGTTCCAAAAGGCCTTCCAGCAAGGGAATGAGGTGGTTTTCGTTGATGCGTTGGACGCAGCCGACGGCCTGCCACTGCGTCACTTCGTCGACCACATTGATGCTGTAGGCGCCTTTTTCGCCTTCCTGTTCGGGCGAGTGCACGGTGTCGATGCGCAGGTAGCCCGGACGTCCTCGCGGCTCGGGTTGGCGGCGTTCGCCGATCGCCACGGGCGTGGGACGGGTCTTGTCGAGATGCAAACTGTGACGTTGGTAGACGGCTCTTTTTCGCAAGTTGTACAGCTGGCCCACGGACAATTCGGCCAGGCGTCGAAACTCTTTGCGGCCGTAGATCTGGAACTCGCGTTGGAGAATGCGGCGGGTGGCCGGCCCCGAGAGGCGCTGATGAACTCGATCGACGTGCGCCAGTAAGACGCTGTCGGCGCGTGTGTACTTGCTGGGAAAACGGCGCCGCCGATAGGCCCTCGGACGGACGCAACGCGTGTGCAAGAACTGTCCGATCAGGCGGGTGAGTTGCGCGCGGCTTAAGCCCGTGAGCTTAGCGAGATAACGCCGCAGGAGACCCTTGACGGAGCGCTTCTGGTCGGCATAGTGATGCCGCTTCAAGACGCTTTCGACGAGCGCATATTTGTCGCTTCGATTGCCGCCCTCGAAGGCGACGGATTGGCACCCGTCGAGAAAACACTCGATCTGCTCCAGACTCAGCGATTCGGCTTGCTGCACGGCGACTCCCATCGCCCGCAGCTGCTCTGTTCCTGACCACCCAACGGATCCCCGTCAGGCTCATCTTGTATTGGAATCGCCCTCCCCTTCAGGCTCATCTTGTATTGGACAAGACGGGCCGCGCACTGGCGGCCCTCGGCCTGGTAAACTCAACTCGATGCGTCCGGCTGGGCCGCGAGTCCAACAGCGCTCGAATTCGATGATTACGAAGGAGTACTCATGAGTCAATTCTCACGAAGAGAAGTCCTGCTGACTGGTGCCGCGATGGCAGCCGCCGGCACAGCGTCGGCCGCGGCTCTCGCCGTTGGCGACGCAGCCCCCGATTTCACGCTTCCGGGCACCGATGGCAAAGACGCCATGCTGTCCTCTTATAAGGGAAAGAGCAACGTCGTCTTGGCGTTCTTTCCCAAAGCTTTCACAGGTGGTTGAACGCGCGAAATGACGGGATACCAGGCTGGTATCTCAAAATTCACCGACAGCGACTCGGTCGTTTTCGGAATTAGCACCGACCCGCTGCAGCGCAACAAAGATTTCGCCGAATCGCTAAAACTTGAGTTCGCGCTCTTGAGCGACGAAGACGGCGCCGTCTCGAAGAAGTTCGGCATCTACAATGCCGAGCGGAACATGTCGGGTCGCACCACGTTTGTGGTCGACAAGAACGGCAAGATCGCACACGTCGAAGCAGGCGGAGACGCGATCGACCCGATGGGTGCCGCCAGCGCTTGTAGCAAGCTCTAGTTCCGTGGGACACGCCCCTGCACGTAACCACGTGCAGGGGCACAGTCTACCCGGGGTCGATGCCGGCCCTAGATTTCATTGCCCGCCGGTGACGACGAATCACCAAGCTGAAGCAGTCCAGCCCCGACCGTTATCATGAAAACGTGCCGGGATCGCGTTCTTCGCTCGACGACGTAATCGACGCCTTCAAAAAGGACGTCGACCGGACCCTGCTTCGCGAGCAACTTCAAAAGACTCCCGACGAACGACTGCGCGAGTTAGCCGAACTCGAGCGATTCGCAACAGAGCTTCAAAGGGGCGCCAAGCGGGCGGCTCGTTGACCGATTTCGAGGCTCATTCTCAAGGCGCTTGACCAGAATGGAGCTCGATTCATCCCGGTGCGTGGCTTGGCCGCCCGTGCACACGGTGTGGCGCGCTCTACGCAAGACGTTGACATCGTCTAGAGTCGCACCGATGAGAATGCCCCGCCGCCGGCGCCGCGTTTCTGTCATAGCGTCGCTGCGACGCTCGCTTGAGCTCGCTTCGGTCCCGGCCTGCTGGGGACGAGGCGTCGCCTGAAACGCTGCTCCAGTGACGACACGAAGGCATGGTCTCCGTATGGAATGCCGCTTCGGATCGCGTGGCGTAGACGCCGGGAGGCACGAGGAGTGGGGTCGGCGGCGTCGAGGCGTTCCTTCCAATCGTGTTCGTGGTCGAGGTCGGCCCAGGTCCACATGTCAACGACTTCCCTTGGATCGATGTGGCTGATATGCGCCGCCGCACTGGACCAGCGGTAGTGAACGGCATGATCGACAATGCGGGCGCGAACCGGATTCGTGTCGACATAAACGAGAGCGTCAAGTAGGCGGGTCGGGCCGAGAGGACACGAGTAGAAGCGGTTCTGCCAGAGGTGACCGCTGCGACGTGCGGTGAAGTTGAAGCGCTGGGCATAAATCATATGCGTTTGCCCCAGCGCCCGGGCCATGGAACTCTCGTGCTCCGGCGTGGCGACGAGGTGCACATGATTGGTCATGAAGCAGTATCCCAGTACGCGCAGGTTGTGCTGTTTACACTTGGCTTTGAGAGTTTTGAGATAGAAGTGTCGATCGGCGTCGGACCGAAAAACCGCCTGACGATTGTTGCCTCGTTGTGTGATGTGGTGGGGCGTTCCGACGACAACGAGACGCTTTTTGCGGGGCATAACGTTGTGAGTGTACTGCTACATTCGAATCGCCGTAAACCGATGTTATATAAAGGTTTGCGAAGTTTTACCCCTGTTCCCGATCCCCCCGATCCCCTGTCCCTGATCTCCTTGTCCTCCCCCGCTGGACAGCACGACCACGTTAGAAATCAGTTTTTGATTTTCCTAGAGATTGAACAAGAGCGGGCCGCGAGCCCGAAGTTCTCAGAAACGCTCCCAGACATTTGTTCGTGTGCTAAAGTATTGAAAGATAGAAGGTTGGAGCGCTGACTGACGTGTTAAGGGCAACACGCCGACGAGATACAGCAAGGAGATTCTTCAATTATGGATATGACTTCAACGCCGCCGAGGTCGGGAATTGATCGGCCGACAACGGCTACGAGTTCCTGTGGCGAAGAAATCTTGATCCCGGCCGGACGGTTCCTGATGGGTAGCGACGAGGGCGGGGAGTTTGAGAGTCCCGTACACGAGCTCTACCTGGATGCATACTGGATGGACAGGACCCCTGTGACCAACGGTCAATTCCAGACTTTCGTTCGAGAAACGGGTTACCAAACCGACGCCGAGCGGTCTGGCGGAGCTTGGGGCTATCGCAACGGCGGGGTTTTCCCATATCGCTGGCTTGTGCTGGCGGAGTTGCGCTCTTGAAGGCCGTGAGGACCACCCAGTTGTCCTCGTGAGTTGGGAAGACGCGAATACTTACGCGCGCTGGGCTGGGAAGCGCCTGCCCACGGAAGCTGAATGGGAAAGAGCCGCCCGTGGCGATCTCATTGGGAAGCCGTATCCCTGGGGCAGCGCCTCGCCTAACGGCAACCAATGCAACTTCGCGAGGAAACCCTCCGAGGTTCCACCGTCTTGTCCAATACAAGATGAGCCTGAAGGGGAGGGCGATTCCAATACAAGATGAGCCTGACGGGGATCCGTTGGGTGGTCAGGAACAGAGCAGCTGCGGGCGATGGGAGTCGCCGTGCAGCAAGCCGAATCGCTGAGTCTGGAGCAGATCGAGTGTTTTCTCGACGGGTGCCAATCCGTCGCCTTCGAGGGCGGCAATCGAAGCGACAAATATGCGCTCGTCGAAAGCGTCTTGAAGCGGCATCACTATGCCGACCAGAAGCGCTCCGTCAAGGGTCTCCTGCGGCGTTATCTCGCTAAGCTCACGGGCTTAAGCCGCGCGCAACTCACCCGCCTGATCGGACAGTTCTTGCACACGCGTTGCGTCCGTCCGAGGGCCTATCGGCGGCGCCGTTTTCCCAGCAAGTACACACGCGCCGACAGCGTCTTACTGGCGCACGTCGATCGAGTTCATCAGCGCCTCTCGGGGCCGGCCACCCGCCGCATTCTCCAACGCGAGTTCCAGATCTACGGCCGCAAAGAGTTTCGACGCCTGGCCGAATTGTCCGTGGGCCAGCTGTACAACTTGCGAAAAAGAGCCGTCTACCAACGTCACAGTTTGCATCTCGACAAGACCCGTCCCACGCCCGTTGCGATCGGCGAACGCCGCCAACCCGAGCCGCGAGGACGTCCGGGCTACCTGCGCATCGACACCGTGCACTCGCCCGAACAGGAAGGCGAAAAAGGCGCCTACAGCATCAATGTGGTCGACGAAGTGACGCAGTGGCAGGCCGTCGGCTGCGTCCAACGCATCAACGAAAATCACCTCATTCCCTTGCTGGAAGGGCTTTTGGAACAATTTCCATTTATCGTTCGCGGCTTTCACTCCGACAATGGCAGCGAATTCGTCAACCATCAAACCGCTAAACTGCTCGAGAAGTTGCGAATTGAATTTACGAAGTCTCGCGCGCGCCGTTCGAACGACAATGCCTTGGTCGAAACCAAGAACGGCGCGGTGGTGCGCAAGTGGATGGGCTACCAGTTTTTGCCCTCGGAAGCGACGCAGGCGATCGACACCTTCTACCGCCAGTGGCTCAACCCGTACTTGAATTTTCATCGCCCATGCGCTTTCGCCAGCGAGCGCCGAGACCGCCGCGGCAAGTTGCGCAAGGTGTACGCCGAGTGGAGCACGCCGTGGGAAAAGCTGCTCAGCCTGCCCGCCGAGCAGCGCGGCCTGCGCGCGGATCGCTCGCTCAAGAAGCTCCAAGCGCGAGCGGACACTTGTTCCGACACCGAGTTTGCCGAGCAACTCGACGCTCAGCGCAACGAACTGCAACGCGTCTGCAAAGACCTCGCGATCTGCTGGCGCACGCGCTAGACAACGCCCCGACCCGAGGCGTTGTCGGCTCCTCCGGCCCACGTCCGAAGACGGCCGTGGGGTCTCGCCTGGGATGGCTGCAAAGGGGGACTGGGGCTGCCGCCCCTTCCCCCTTATGCAATCCCCCTCACCCCGCCCTACGGGCCCCACAACGGGCTTCAACCTCAAGCCCCAATCCGAGCTATAATCCCTCCTGCCCACAGCTACCTTCGCCTGCCTCCTTCAGGCTCATCTTTCGATTGGAAAAGAGGGGAGGAATATATTGGTTTGTCGATTGCGCGTTGTAAAATGGCTGGCCGCGATGCTCGTTGTCTGCGGCTTTCTTCTCGCTGGCTGTGGTCCCTCTGGTAGCCCCCCTGAACCAGGCGGGCTCCCGGCGCTCACTGTCGGTATTCAAGTGTCGCCGGCCATGGTCCTGGTCATGGTGGCAGAGGACGAGGGCTTCTTTGACAAGGCCGGGGTCGATGTCGAGATCAAGGAGTTCACAGCCGGCAAGTTCGCTCTGCAGGCGTTCTTGGGTGGATCCCTAGACATCGCGGTGTCAGGCGAGGTACCGGTGACCCTGTCCACGCTTCAAGGCAATAAGTTCAGGGTCCTTGCTCAGGTGGTGGAGCGCACCATCAACGAGTGCCGTGTGGTGGTCCCTAAGGAGCCGGGTCTCGACACGGCAGAGAAGTACTTTGGGGCGAAGAAACGGAAACTCGCTACATCGTTCGGCGGGGGCCCTGAGTTCTTCACTTACAGCTTCTTCCAGAAGCATGGTATTGGCGATGACCAGGTGGAGTTGATCAGTCAAAAGCCCGAAGACATGCCGGCGGCGCTGCTTAGTGGCTCGGTAGATGGGATATCCATTTTCGATCCCTTCGCCCGTGTAGCGGAGCGTGAGATGGGGGAAGAGGGCACGACCTTCGCCGACGCAGACATCTACTCGGAATTGTATGTCGCTGATGTGATGCAGCAGACGATCGATGAAAAACCCGACCAGCTTCGAGCGTTCCTCAAAGGCCTCTACGACGCACAGTTCTTCATCCGTGACAACCCCGACCCTCTTTTCCAATTGAAGGATGAGCCTGAAGGAGAGAGGCGAAGCAGCTGCGGGTTGAGGGGGATAAAGCGTGAGTTGAGGTCGGCGGCTACAGCTATTTGTGGCTTCGTAGGGCGGGGTGAGGGGGATTGCATAAGGGGGAAGGGGCGGCACCCCAATCCCCCTTTGCAGCCATCCCAGGCGAGACCCCACGGCCGTCTTCGGACGTGGGCCGGAGGAGCCGACAACGCCTCGGGTCGGGGCGTTGTCTAGCGCGTGCGCCAGCAGATCGCGAGGTCTTTGCAGACGCGTTGCAGTTCGTTGCGCTGAGCGTCGAGTTGCTCGGCAAACTCGGTGTCGGAACAAGTGTCCGCTCGCGCTTGGAGCTTCTTGAGCGAGCGATCCGCGCGCAGGCCGCGCTGCTCGGCGGGCAGGCTGAGCAGCTTTTCCCACGGCGTGCTCCACTCGGCGTACACCTTGCGCAACTTGCCGCGGCGGTCTCGGCGCTCGCTGGCGAAAGCGCATGGGCGATGAAAATTCAAGTACGGGTTGAGCCACTGGCGGTAGAAGGTGTCGATCGCCTGCGTCGCTTCCGAGGGCAAAAACTGGTAGCCCATCCACTTGCGCACCACCGCGCCGTTCTTGGTTTCGACCAAGGCATTGTCGTTCGAACGGCGCGCGCGAGACTTCGTAAATTCAATTCGCAACTTCTCGAGCAGTTTAGCGGTTTGATGGTTGACGAATTCGCTGCCATTGTCGGAGTGAAAGCCGCGAACGATAAATGGAAATTGTTCCAAAAGCCCTTCCAGCAAGGGAATGAGGTGGTTTTCGTTGATGCGTTGGACGCAGCCGACGGCCTGCCACTGCGTCACTTCGTCGACCACATTGATGCTGTAGGCGCCTTTTTCGCCTTCCTGTTCGGGCGAGTGCACGGTGTCGATGCGCAGGTAGCCCGGACGTCCTCGCGGCTCGGGTTGGCGGCGTTCGCCGATCGCCACGGGTGTCGGTCGAGTCTTGTCGAGATGCAAACTGTGTCGCCGGTAGACGGCGCGTTTGCGCAAGTTGTAGAGGTGTCCCACCGACAGTTCGGCAAGGCGTTCGAACTCCTTGCGGTTGTAGATTTGGAACTCGCGCTGGAGAATGCGACGCGTCGCCGGCCCGGAGAGACGTTGCTGTACTTGGTCGACATGCGCCAGGAGAACGATGTCGGCGCGGCTGTACTTGGTGGGGAAGCGGCGCCTTCGATAGGCTGTCGGCCGAACGCACTTTTCGCGCAAAAACTGCCCGATGAGGCGAGTCAATTGGGCGCGGCTTAAGCCGGTTAGCTTGCTCAGGAAGCGTCTCAACAATCCTTTAACCGAGCGCTTCTGGTCGGCATAATGATGCCTCTTCAGGACGCCTTCGACGAGCGCGTATTTATCCGCTCGACTTCCGGCCTGGAACTCGACGGACCCACACCCGTCGAGAAAACTCTCGATCTCATCGAGACTCACTGATTCGGCTTGCTGCACGGCGACTCCCATCGCCCGCAGTTTGCCTGTTCCTAATCGACCTTGCCCAAATTACCTCCAGGCTCATCTTGTGTTGGAATCACCCCTCCCTTCAGGCTCATCTTGTATTGGACAAGACGCGCCGGTGACCTGCCCCCCAGGTTGGGAGAAGCTAGAAGCACGTTGAATGCGGTGCGCCGCCCCGCTTGGGTCAAACGTTGAGAGGCTCAAGCGCAAGTGGGCCGGTCGAGTTCCCCAGCCTGTCGATTGGAACGCCCATTTTGTCCAGCAGGGTGAGGTGGAGGTTGGCTAGGGGCGTCTCCTCGCTATACCTTGTATGGTGACCGCCAGGTCCGGCGCCGCCACCAGCCAGCAAGATGGGCAGGTCGTACGAGCCGTGCGTGTTGCTGTCGGACATCCCGGCCCCGTAGACGATCATCGAGTGATCGAGTAGCGTTCCGTCACCATCAGGCGTGGAGGCAAGACGCCTGACAAATTCCGTGAACAGCTCCATGTGGTAGCGGTTGATCTTGCGGAGCTTTTCGAGCTTCGCCGGATCCTTCTGGTGGTGCGAGATCGGGTGGTGGGCGTCGGGAACGCCGATCTCCGGGTACGTGCGGCCCGTGATCTCGCGCCCCATCATAAAGGTCGCGACGCGCGTCAGATCGGTCTCGTAGGCCAAGGCGAGCAGGTCAAACATGAGCTTGGCGTGCTCTCCGAAGGTCGTCGGGATGCCGGCTGGCTGTTCGACAACCGGCAACTCACGGTCCCTCTGCTCTTCCGCCATCTGGATGCGCCGTTCGATATCGCGCACCGCTTCCAGGTACTGGCTCAACTTGGCTCGATCGCCGTCCCCAACCTGGCGCGAGAGATCGTTAGCGCGTTCAGTGACAGAATCGAGTAAGCTTGCGTCCCTCGCAAGCCGCGCCCTTCGGACTTCGGGGTCCGTACTGCCGCTGTCTCCGAAGAGGCGCTCAAAAACGACGCGCGGATTGATCTCCATCGGTAAGGGTGTGGCCTCGTTCGCCCACGAGATCGTGTTCGTATAGGCGCAACTGAAGCCCTCGTCACAAGAGCCGGCGAAGTCGCGCCCGTCGAGCCCGAGTTCAAGCGTCGCCAGTTGCGTCTTGCGCCGAAGAACGCGACCCGCGATCTGGTCCATCGAAACTCCCGCGTGAAGGCTTGAGCCGTCGTCGCGTTGCGATGCCACGGCAGTGAGGAAACGTGTGGACGCACGGGCGTGCGGCCCTTCGGCGTCGGGGCCGCGCATGCCGGAAAGCACCTGTACCTTGTCGCGAAACGGTTCGAGCGGCTCAAGGATCGACGGAAGCTCGAACTTGGTCCCCTCAGCCGTCGGAGTCCAGTGGGGCATCATCATCCCGTTGGGCACGTAGACGACGCCTAGCCGGCGTGGAGCGTTCGCGCCCGTCTCACGTAGCGGCGTCGCCGCCGGGACCATCGAGTCAAGAAGTGGCAGCGCAACGGAGGCGCCGAGCCCACGGAGTACCAGCCGGCGTGGGATGGCCTTCTTAGTGATCATCATCGCTTCGACCTCCGCATACGGAACGGTGTGCTTTGTACGATACCAACAATAATTGACGACCAGCGATAGTCGTCAGCGGCTGCGTGGCGTACCACGCCCCGGATGGCGGGGCGATCGTAGGATTTCGCGCCGCGGCCGACCGCGTAGGCGAGGAGTTTTTCCGTGAGGGCGCTGACGAACTGCTCGCGGCGCTCGAGCAGCAACCCGCGGAGCCCGCCAGGCCCTTCGAAACGCGCCCCGCCGGGAAGTGAGCCCGCCGCGTCGACCGGCGATCCCGCCTCGGCGGTATCCCGCCATTTGCCGACTGCGTCGTAGTTTTCGAGCGCGAACCCAAGCGGGTCCATCGGAGCGTGGCATGCCGCGCAGGCGGGGTTCTCCCGGTGCTGCTCCAGCCGTTCACGGACCGTCGCCGGCTCTCCGGTTTTGCCGCGGGCAGGCAGATCGGGCACGTCCGCCGGCGGAGGGGGCGGAGGGGCGCCGAGGAGATTCGCAAGGATCCATTTGCCGCGAAGCACGGGAGAAGTTCGGTTGGGGTAGGACGTGACGGTGAGCAGGCTTCCTTGGCCCAGGATGCCGCCTCGGCGCTCCGCCAGTTTTGCACTGAGTTTCACTCGGCGGAAGTGACTGCCGTAGACGCCTGGAATTCCGTAGTGCTGCGCTAGACGCTCGTTGGCAAAAGTGTAGTCGGCGTCGAGCAAATCCATTACACTCCGGTCTTCGTCGAGCAAGCTTGAGACGAAAAGCTCGGTTTCTCTCAAGAATGCCTCGCGGAGGTTCTCATCCCATTCCGGAAATGTAGCGCCGTCGGGAACCACGCTCCGAAGATTCCTGAGGTACAACCACTGGCCGGCGAAATTCGCGACCAACGCCTTCGAGCGGGGATCCGCGAGCATCCGTTGGGTTTGCTCCTTGAGAACGGCTGGCTGACCAAGCCACCCAGCCTCCGCGAGATCGAGCAGCTCCGCGTCGGGGATGCTGCTCCACAAGAAGAACGACAACCTCGACGCGAGCTCGAGATCGCTTAGCTGGTAGGCGGCGCCCGGGGCCGCGTCGTCCGGATCCCGCTCGATCCGAAAAAGGAAATCCGGCGAAATCAGCAGCCTCTCAAGGGCAAGCTGGATCCCGGAGTCGAAGCTTCCGCCGCGCCGCCCATTGCGATAGAACTCCATCAGAGTATTCAGATCCGCCGGCGCTACTGGTCGTCGGTACGCGAGCCGCGCGAGCGAGGTCAGAATCTCACCAGCGCAGCTCTCTTGGTCCGCTGTCGCCCCGCACGTTGTAAGAATTTTTCGGCTGGGCGTATCGCCGGGCCCCTGACTTTCGAACGGACCTGTAATGGTCATGCGCTCAACCGCTGCGTTTCCGTCGCGCATCTCGTTCACCGCCGAGGCGAAGACCGATTGGCGCGGCTGCAGAACGCCCTCCGGCTCGCTGAACTTGCGAACGAACGAGACCCCGATCAGATGCGACCCCGCCGTTGCTTGCAATCGCAGCCGCAGGTTCGAATCAGCGACTAGCATGTACTCTTCCCATTGCGGGTCGCCGAACTGATTGCCCGCGTAGCTGGCCGGCGCCTGCACGCCGTCTGGCTCTTCCCCTCCAAAGCTGAAGGTCTTAGAGCGAACGCCGTCAAAGCGAACTTCGAGCTCGTGACGAGAACCCATTCCGCGAACGTAGTTGACATAGTTGCGGTGCAATCGGAGTTCAAGGTCGTATTCTCCTGTTACAGGGAAGTAGTGTCGCGCCGCTAAGCCGCCGCGGGAGCCGAACGGCAGGTCGTCGCTCATACGGTCGTCCTGCCGCAGCAGGATCGGCACGTAGTAGTTTTCCGATGCCGGCGACAACGGGATCTGGCCGAGGGCGAGCCGGGCCGTCTTGCGCGCCGCCGAGAGATAGCGCTCCATCAATGCGGGCGACACGGTGAGCGCCTCGGCTATGTTGTCGAAGCCGCTTCCGTCGATTTCGTCCGCGGGCAGCAAAGCGTTGACGTCGACTTCGAGGGCAAGCAGGTCTCGTACAGCGTTGGCGTATTCGGCGCGATTGAGGCGATGAAACGCTTCAGTTCGCCCAGGGTTCGGATGGGCCGCGGCGTGCTCGTCGATCTGGGATTCAAGCCACCTAGCGAGATTGTCGTAAGTCTTATTTGCCGGCCGCGGTTTGCCGGCGGGAGGCATAGTCCGGGCGCGCAGCTTGGCTACAACCTTCTCCCAACTCTCGATTTGCTCGCCAAGCTTCGACAGATCAAGCTCGTTCAGGTTGAGGTTGGCATTGCTGAGCTGGTCGTTGTGGCACCCGACGCAATAGTTGTTCAGGGTCGCCTGAAGCAACGAAGTGTCGGCGCTCGCAACCGCGCTGAATAGTATGACGGCCAGGTAGGGAATCGGCGAGTGTCGCAACATATGCGGGTCGGCCCCTGTTGATTCTACGCCAGACCCAAGTTCCGCGGGACCACGCCAATCTTAAGCCCACCCCCCGCCAATGCAAAACAACGCTCCCCGCGACACCTTTTCGGGACTCACCTGGTGCTACACTCTGCCGCAGAAGCGATTGCAAGATAAAAATGATTATGAATCGACGCAGTTTTCTGGGGGCTGGAATCAGTGCGGGCCTTGCCGCGGCTCCCCAGCTCGCTTTCGCAACGGCCCAACAGACGAAGGGATCGAAAATGAAAATCACCCGGCTCGAAACGATCGTTCTCGATAACATTGACCCTCCGATCGGACATCGGAAGTGGCTGTTCATCAAGCTGCACACCGACGAGGGGCTCGTCGGACTTGGCGAACGCGTATCAGGTGGCGTCACGAATCTGAAGCCCCAAGTCGAGCTGCTCAACGATCTTTGTGATCGCTTCGTCATCGGCCAGAGCCCATTCGACATCGAGAAGATCTGGCAGACGATGTACACCAGCGTTCACGACTACCGGCATCCGAGTCTCTACTCCGTTCCGGCGTTCTCGGCGATCGAGATGGCGTGTTGGGATCTAGTCGGCAAGGCGACCAATCAGCCGATCTACAACCTACTGGGAGGCAAATACAACGACAAGCTGCGAGCCTATGCATACCTGAACACGGCGGGAGTGTGGGAGCGGCCCGAGCTAGCCGGAGAGCGTGCCGCCGAGCTTGTGGCTGACGGCAACACGGTGTGCAAGCTCGACCCGTTCCGGCCGATCACAGGGCCGCCGAAGGACTATTCACTCAAGACAATCCGACACGTAGCGAAGATCTTTCGGGCGATGCGTGACGCTGTCGGCGATGACCTCGAAATCGGAATCGGGACCCATGGGCAGTTTTCCACAGCCGGGGCGATCCGCGTCGCCGGCATTCTAGAGGAATTCGACCCCTACTTTTTCGAAGAGCCGGTTGCGCCGGAGAACGTAGACGAGATGGCGCGCGTGGCGGCCCATACAAACATCCCGATCGCGACTGGTGAGCGCCTGGTGACGAAGTTCGAATTCGCCAAGGTGCTCGAGAAGCAGGCCGCCCAGATCATCCAGCTCGACGTCGGACAGTGCGGCGGAATCCTCGAGTCGAAGAAGATTGCCGGCATGGCGGAGACGCACTACGCGATGATCGCGCCACACATGTACTGCGGTCCGGTGTCGGCGGCAGCGGCCGTGCAGCTCGATACATGCTGCTCCAACTTCCTTATTCAGGAGTACAACACCAACGACCTGCACCGGGACGTCTTCGTCGAGCCGATGAAGTTCGAGAACGGGTTCATCGTCCCGCCGACAGGGCCGGGCCTGGGAGTAGAGCTCGACGAGGCGGTGGTGAAAAGGCAGCTTGCCTCTTAGCTCAAATGGACAATCGAAACCGTTCGAACAAGTCGGCGAATGTGACTCTTTGCTATAACATGGCGGCATGCCGCGCCGTTCGCAGATGTTAAGCAGACAGCGCGTCTGCGTAGCGCTTGCTGCGCTTGTGTGGTCGACCGCGGGTCTTGCCGAGGAGTCTTCCGGATTGGCCCGGGCAGTCCGCCAGGGGAGAATAGCCGAGCTTCAATCGCTCTTGCGCGGCTCGACCGATCCGAACACACGCCAAGCTGACGGCGCGACCGCCTTGCACTATGCGGCCCACAGGGACGATCTGCAGGCCGCCTCGCTGTTGATTGAAGCGGGAGCGGATACGAACGCGGCAAACCAGCTTGGTGCCACGCCCCTGTGGTTGGCCGCCGTCAACGGCAGCCCGGAGATGATTGAGCTTCTCTTGCAAGCCGGGGCCGACCCGAACGTTTCTCTGAAGCTGGGAGAAACGCCGCTGATGGCGGCATCGCGGGCCGGCGCCCTATCAGCGCTCGACCAGATCCTCGCGCACGGAGCTGAGGTCAACGCCGCCGAGATCGAGCGGGGCCAGACTGCTTTGATGTGGGCTGTCGCGCAAGGCCACGCCGAGGCGGCGCGCCTGCTCATCGCCAACGGCGCAGACCTGCGCGCTCGAACCAAGGTCTACTACCAGCTTGAAAACACCGCGGGAAACACGAATTCCAGCGGAAACTTCAGAATGGCCCGCGGCGGTTCGACGCCGCTGCTCTTCGTCGCGCGCAACGGTGATATCGCTACGGCGAGGGTGCTACTTGAAGCCGGCGCCAATGTAAACGACACGTCGGCGGCCGGCGAGAGCGCGTTGGTTATGGCGGCGCACAGCGGTCATGGGCCGCTTGCCATCTACCTACTTAAACAAGGCGCGGATCCGAATGCGGCCGAAGCCGGCTATACCGCACTGCATGCTGCGGTTCTCCGGAGTGACCACGCGCTAGTCGGGGCGCTACTCGGCCATGGCGCCGATATTGACGCGCGCGTCGAGCGCGGCACACCCGGCCGCAGGTTCAGCGCGGACTATTCTATCCGCGCGCAACTCGTTGGCGGATCCGCATTCTGGCTTGCCGCGAAGTACGGTGAACTGGAAATCATCCGTACTCTAGCCGAGCGTGGCGCCGACACCTCGATCAGGCCAAACACTGGAGTCTCGGCGATTCAAGCCGCAATGGGTTCTCCGGGTGGTTCCCTCGAGAATCGCCGTGATCGCATAGGAAAAACGCCTCCAGATCCGCTCGTAGAAGAAGAAATGACGCTCGAACTCTCGCGGTTCATTCTCGACCTCGGCGCGGATGTCAACACGGCGGACATGAAAGGCAACACGGCTCTCCACCATGCCGTTCTAAAGAGATTCAAGAAGGTGATCAACTTCCTACTGGCGAACGGCGCCGACATCAGTCCTGCAAACGTCAGCGGACAAACGCCACTAATCCTAGCCGAGACGGTTCAGAGTATTCCCGGGACGAATGCACTCAAGGGGAAGCGCCCTGAGATCGCGGCGCTACTGCGGCGACTAGGTGCGACGACGTAAGCTGTGCCTATCGTTTATTCCGTTCACGTTGAAAACATTGAGCTTGCAGGAAACTATTAGAATGCCGTCACGCCGTTCAGTCGTCGGGCAACTCAGCGTGGACGACGTCGCAATTCAAGCACCCAAGGCACACGGGAAGCCGAAAGAAATGTCACGCGATGCTTCGTCGACACGGAGCTCCTGCCGAGAATGCAGGCGGTCTCTCTTCCTGATCGGCTTCGTATCTCGCTGATTCTCAAGCGTCCCGGCACCAAAGGACGACGGCCGAAGTCGGAGCTGTAGTCAATTCTGTAGCTAACAGAACCACAAGGATCAACAAGTATCAACAACCCCGGTTTTGTGAGCTGCTTATCCTATAAGACTTGCAATGTGCTGTTCAGCACAGATAGCCTGCGTGTGAAGCAGATTCTGCCTCCCGGCCTGAACCTCTTGTTTTCAACTACTTACGATTCAAAGACTTACGGCGGACTTGTTGAAACCTGTTGAAACTTGTGGTTTCTGGGTGCTCTGAACAGCTACAAAATTATCTACAGTCCTCCTGCGTCGCCGGTGCGGCCCTGTCGTTTGACCAGGGCCCCATCCGCACTGAAATGCGAGGTTGCCGAAGGCTAAGTCAAGACCCTCCAGCATAGGCACAATTAGCAATTCCCCATGCACAGCCTCCATATGGGGAAAACTCGAACCCCAAACCAAAAGTTCCGGCGATTCCAGGATGCGACCTCGCCCAGTGGGTTCCCCTATTTGTAAGCAATCCAGCGATCGATACAATTGTGAATTGCGCTTCAAAGTTCTCGTTGCCGCCGCGGCGCTTTTCGCCGTCACCCCTTTTGCCTCCGCTCAAGCCACCGGCCAAGCCGCGTCCGACGGTGCTTCTCGACTGAACGGACCGCGCCCCGAGAGCATCGCTGGCAACTCCGTAGACGCGGGCACCGGCGCGTTCCTCTACACAGTCCCGACGATCACAGTGCAGGGCGGCCGGGCGATGGACTTCCCGCTGCTCTACCACTCGCTCGCGACGATGTCCGGCGGCCGGCTCGGCCCCGGCTGGACCCACCCTTATGAGGCGTCACTCTCGGTTGCTTCCAATGGCGACGCAATTGTCCACTGGGACTCCTACCGCAAAAACACGTACACCAACACCAGCGGCAACTCCTTCGCGGGCGCGGATGAATCCGCCAACTACGACCGTGTCGTGGCCTCGACCAACATCTTCACCGTCACTCGCCGCGACGGCACCGCCTACGAGTTCGATAGAAACAACGGCCGCCTGCGCGAGATCCGCAACCACGTCGGTCAGGAAATCCGCGTCCAGTACGATTCCGACGGCCGGCCCAACCGCGTCATCGAAGACATCACCAACAAAGACATCGACCTCGTCTACGACCCGGCCGGCCGATTGGTCGAACTGCAAGACCCGGCGGGCGCCCGCACCCTCTTCGCCTACAACTCCGCCGGCTCGCTCGACGCCGTCCACAGCCCGGCAACGTTCGACAACGCGCCGGTCACGCTGACCGGGCCCGTACCGATCTCACCTGGAAGCTCCGCCTTTTTCACTCTCGACGTGAGCGGCCCGGCCGAGGTCGGTGCAATCCGTCTCGACAGTCTCAATCTCGCGCACGCCGACGCGGCCAACTCGAGCATCATCCTCGAGTCACCTCGGGGCACCGTTGTCAACATAACCGCTCGCGCTTCGCGTCCGAGTCCGAGTGTCTTCGATTTCGATGACGTGTTGATCGGTGACTTCGCCGGCGAAGACCCGCGCGGCCGCTGGCGTCTTCGCATCAACGACGGCGCGCCCAGTAATTCAAGCTCTGGAGGCGAGCTCAACCAGTGGCGGATGTATCTCTCCGGCCCAACCTACCCCACCTACTTCGTCTACGATTCGCAATCGCGCTTGCGCCGTATCGAAGATTCCCAGCGTGCGCGCATTCTCGCCAACACATACGACTTCCAAGGGCGCGTCGTGGCGCAAGACGACGGACTCGGCACTACCCCACCCACGCAATTCAGCTATACGACTACCCAGATTAGCCGCAACCGCACGATCTACACCGACCGCCTCGAGAATCGCTGGATCTACGAACACGACTTCGACTATCACCTGCTGCGTTTCATCGATCCATTGGGCGGCGAAACCAGCCACGAATACGACGCTAACGGCAACCGCGTCACGCTCACCGACGCGCTCGACCGGATCTCGGGTTTTCAATACGATGCGTCCGGCAATTTGGTCTCGATGACCGACCCCTCCGGCGCGACAGCCCGGATGACCTATAGCGCCCGCAATCTGCGCTCACTGACGGACGCGCTCGGCAGTACAACGCGCTTCACCTACGACCAAAATAATGTCGTCAGCGTCGAAGACGCCCTCGGAAATATCTCCGAGAGAACGTTCAACTCCAGCTCGCAGCCCACCGGCATCCGTCTTCCAGCGGGCCGTGGGCGACACTTACCGACCCAACAAATCTTCGGCTACGCGGGCGGAATGCTTGTCAACGCATCACACCGCGACCCGATGGCGGGTTCCGGCGGCCTCGGTTACGAGCCGATGGGCCGAGTCGAAAAGATTACGGACTCTGACGGTTTTGAACACGAGGTCGAGTACGACTCACGCGGCCATCTGATCCGCACGACCGACCCTCTCGGATACAGCAACCGTTCGGAGTACGATCACCGCAGCCGGCTCGTAAAACAGATTGACGCCAAGGGCAACGCTACCGAGTTTCGCTACAACGGCAACAATTTGATCGTCGAGATCGTCAACGCCCTCGGCCACTCGACCCTGATGGAGTACGACGCCGAGGACCATCCCGTGCGCATGATCGACCCGGCCGGCAACGTCACTGAGATGAAGTTCGACGACGCCGGACGAATGGTCGACCAAATTGACGGCGAGGGCAATGCGCGCCGCACCCGGTACGACGCCGTAGGAAATGTCGTCGCGCTCTTCGACGCCGACGACGAGCCGATCCGCAAGATCACCTACGACGACCGTGATCTGCCGATAGTCGACGAAGACGCTCTCGGAAACAAGACAGTCACTACGTATGATGCAGCCGGGCGGCCAGTCGCCTATGAAGACCCTTCCGGCCGCGTCACCCGAGCCGGCTACGACGCTCTAGTACTAACTTGCGAAAGTAAGGCCTTTAACTGTAAAATGTCGGTATGGCAAGACCGGCAACGGTGATTCGACTGAACGCCGAGGAAGAAGAGACGCTGCGACTCTGGGTGCGCGGCCACAAGTCCGAACGGCGCATGGTGGAGCGCGCTCGCATTGTGCTGCTGGCGGCCGCCGCTACCTCGACCGCCGAGATCGCCCGGCAACTGGGATCCCCGGCGGCGCGCGTGTCGAAATGGCGCACCCGCTTCGCCCAGCAACGTCTGGCGGGATTATGCGATCAAGCGCGTTCCGGCAGGCCCGCGCGGTACGACCAAGCGACGCGCAAACGCATCCTCTGCCAACTCGACGAAGCTCCGCCCGAAGGGCACGCCACTTGGACAGGCGAACTGCTCGCGGAAGCTCTCGGCGACGTCAGCAAGCATCAAGTCTGGCGCGTACTGCGGCAGCTCGGCGTGTCCTTGCGGCGGCGGCGCAGTTGGTGTTTGTCAACCGACCCGGAGTTCGCTCGCAAGGCCGCCGACATTGTCGGACTCTACCTCAGCCCGCCGGAAAACGCCGTGGTGCTCGCGGTCGACGAGAAGCCGAGCATCCAGGCCTTGGAGCGAGCGCAGGGCTGGCTACGCTTGCCCAACGGCAAGGCCTTGACGGGCTTCTCGCACGGCTACAGGCGGCACGGCACGACGCCGCTTTTCGCCGCGCTGGAAGTGGCTACCGGATTCATCATCGCCGGACACTATTGGCGCCGACGGCGTCGCGAGTTTCTCGACTTCATGAACCACATCGCGGCCATCCACGAAGGCCGCGAGATCCACATCATCTTGGATAACTTGAACACTCACAAGCCCAAAAATGACCGCTGGCTGCAACGTCATGCGAACATCCATTTTCACTACACGCCGACCTACAGTTCGTGGATGAATCAGGTTGAGGTGTGGTTTTCGATTCTGAGCCGCCGCGCCTTGCGGGGGGCGAGTTTCACTTCCCCCCGGCAGGTGCGCGAGGCCATCGACAGCTTCGTCCGCGTCTACAACTCCAAGGCTACTCCGTTCGAATGGACCAAGACCGTCGTCGCCCCTCGTCCCCTCGCCAGTAAATATTCTAACTTACGCAACTAAGTACTAGGCCGGCTCATCGAAGTGCGCGACCCGCTCGGCCGCACTGTCAGTAACGACTACTTGGCGGAAGATCTCGTTTCGTCAGTCGATGATGGCGGCGGCCGAACCGTCTCGTTCGACTACGACGAAGCCAACCGCATGAGCGCGGTTACCTCCGCCGGGAACGAAGTCAGCATCAGCTACAACGGCCGCGACGCCGTCACACGCGAGGTCACCGCCCGCGGAGTCACTCGCGAATACGAGTACAACGACGCCGGACAGCGCTCAAAGAAGACGACTAAGTTCGGTTCCGACCCGGACGAAGTGATCGAGTATTTCTACGACGACAACGGCAACCCCATCGCGGTGCAGACCGATCGCGAACGGGTCACGCCGTTTGAACCCGAGGGTCCGTCGGTGTCGCGCGAATACGACCGGCTCGATCGCACGATCGTTTTTCGCAATGAACGCGGCCGCCGAATCCGTTATCTCTACGACCGCGCGGGCAACCTCGTATTTCTCGTCTACACCGAAGAAAAATTCGTTCGCTACGAATACGATTCCGCCAGACGCCTCACCCAAATGACCGATTGGGCGAACCGTGTCACGCGCTATGAATACGACGCGAACGACCACGTCACCGGGGTCGAGTTTCCCAACGGCGCCGAGCGCCTGATGGAGTACGACGAAGCGGGCCGAGTCACCCGCCGTCGCGACCTAGCCTCCGACGGCATGGCCATCGTCGACTACACCTACAGCTTCCTGCCTGACGGGCGAATCGACACCGAGGGTGGAGCGCCAGTCTCGACCCGCTACCAGCCGACACCTGTCTCGATGAGCTACGGCAATGCCAACAGGCTCACGCAGTTCAACGGCAGCTCGGTTACGACCGACGCCGATGGCAACATGACGCGAGGCCCCCTAGGAACGACCTTCGCGAATTTCGGCTACGACCGCGATAACAACCTCATCAGCGCCGGCTCCGTCGATTATTTCTACGACGTCGAAGACCGCCTTGCCGGCTACCGCACATCCGGCGGAGTGACCACGCTGACGACGGATCCGCTCCCTTCACTCGCTAGAATCCTTGAGAAACAGGACCCCGCGGGCGGCGTCGCCTCATTCGTCTACGGCATCGGACTGACATACGAAGAACTCCCCGACGGCTCAATCCGCGTCTTCCACTTCGACCGTAGCGGCAGCACTGTAGCTCTGAGTGGCGATGACGGCATGCCCGTCGGCTGGATCGCCTACGGGCCCTACGGCGAGATCGCGGCCCGCACCGGCGATACCGACACGCCCTTCCTCTTTGGCGGGCTTTTTGGCGTCTATACCGGCCCCAACGGACTAAGCTACATGCGGTTCCGTTGGTACTCGCCGCAGACTCGGCGCTTCATCAACCAAGACGCTCACTTCGGTGACATCGCCGCCCCGGCTTCTCTTAACCGCTACGCCTTTGCGTCCGGCGATCCGGTCAACTTCACCGACCCGAGCGGTGAGATCTCAGCCGTTTGTGGAGCGGTCGGGGGAGCAGTCGTCGGCGTCGTCGCCGCCGTGGTCTCTGAGACGATTTCCGAGTCCATCAAGAACGGTCGTTTTACACTCGCTGCACCGCCCCTTGCAGATCTTGCGGGCGCGGCACTGGGCGGAGCCGTCACCGGGGCCCTCGTAGCGACCTGCGGCCCATGTGCCTTGGGAACGGCGTCACTTGGAACCGTGATTGGAGTCGGCGTGGCCGGCGGAGTGGCCGGCGGCGTGGTTAGTAACGTGACAAAACAGGGCATCAGCCTTGCCGCACAAGGTAAGAGCATTTCCGAGTTCGACTGGGCCGACTTCGGGGTGGAGGTCGTGCTCTCTGGCGCGTTCGGCGCCATCCCCATTGGAGGCAAGGGCGGTAAGGCGATTATTTCCGGATCGAAGCTCGGCGCGCGGCCCCTCAAGGCCACCGCCGGCCGAACCCTGTTGCCCACAATCAAGACATCAAAGAAGCATGTCGAAGAGGCGGCGAAGCGGATCGCGCGGAAACACGCCGCCGCGGGATTCCTCGTTGACGTCGGCATCAGTCAGTTCCAGAACGGACTCCAGAGCGCTATCACCGGCGCCGCCGGAATCGGCGACGACGGTAGTCGGCCGGGCGGGACATCAAATTCAGATACCTATTCCACGTCACGAGCCGAAGTCCAAGCCGGACGCCGCTCACAGTTCGGCGAACACTTGCACGTGCGCCTGTACAACCAAGCTTTGGCCGCCGCCGGCGTGCCGCGGCTCAGCAACCCCAATCCGATACTGGCGGGCTTCTAGACACATGACGAACTCGACGATCATCCGCACCCTCGTCCTGCTGGCTGGAATCCTCGGCCTGCAAACCGGTCAAGCCCAGACCTATCGCTACGACGCGGCCGGCCGTCTATTCGCTGTCGCCTACCCTGAGGGCGGAGGCGTCGGCTATTCGTATGACACCTCGAACAACTTGACGGCGGTGATGCCTCTAACGCTCCCCGCCCAACCGATGGGCGTCGAGGTCAGCCGCGTTTCGAACACTTCGGCCAAGGTCACTTGGACCCCCGACCCCGCCGCTTCCGGTTACATCGTCGAACGGCGAGTCGTCGGCGCCAACCGCTGGGAACAAGTCGGCACTGTGGGGGGATCGAAGAACACATTCACGGACGGCAAGCTCACCCCGGGCGTCGAATACGAGTACCGTGTGACAGCAAGCTCAACCGACGGATCCTCCGTGCCCTCCGAACCCGCCGGCTTCACTGGGCTGCCCGCACCCAATATTAGCCAAAGCGGCGTCGTAAACGGCGCCTCATTCGGCCAGGGCGAACCGATCGCCCCCGGTTCCATCATCTCTGTTTTCGGCGACAACATCGGGGCCCGCGCGGTCGACGGTGCACTCGCGCCGTATCAAGCGCTGGCAATATCTGTGCCGCTACCAACCTCTCTCAACGGCGCGACACTGATGATCGACGGCCGCGAAGCCCCACTGTTTTTCATTGGCGGCGCCGAAACGGCCGCTCAGAAACAGCAGTCGGTGATTTCAGGACAAGTCAACGCCCAAGTTCCATGGGAGACTCCGCTCGGCTCGGTCGATGTGGTATTCAGCCAGCAGAACACGACCGAAACCACGGCTAGTGAGCCCGAAACGGTCGATGTCGTGAGAACGGCGGAGCGAAACTAGACCATAGAGCGGCGAATCGAAGCTGCTTTTGGGCGGAGTAAAAGTAGACCGTCCGAGTGGTCCAGCGAACATTCCTGTGGTGTTTGTGGGACACGAGAGGGATGTATCGCGTGGAGCTATACGCTCAAGTACGGCGCAGTGTCTTTGTCGAAGGGCTCAGTGAGCGCGAGGCCGCCAAACGGTTTGGCCTGGCGCGAGGGACGGTGCGCAAGATGTTGCGCTACGCCACTCCGCCGGGCTATCGGCGGCGCCAACCAGCGCAGAGGCCGAAGCTGGATCCCTTCACCGGAATCGTCGATCAGATCCTCAGCGACGATCAGGAACGTCCGAAGAAACAACGCCACACCGCAAAACGCATCTTCGACCGCTTGCGCGACGAGTACGATTTCACCGGCGGTTACACGATCGTCAAGGACTATGTTCGCGACAAGAAGCTCGGCGGGCAAGAGATGTTCGTGCCGCTGGTGCATCCGGCGGGCGATGCCCAGGCCGACTGCGGTGAAGCTCTGGTGGTCATTGACGGCGTACAGCGCAAGGCGCACTACTTGGTGGTCGATCTGCCGCCTAGCGATGACGCTTTCGTAAAAGCTTTCCCGGCCGCGACGACGGAAGCGTTTTGCGAGGGGCACAACGCAGCGTTTCGGTACTTCGGCGGCGTGCCACGCAGCATCCTCTACGACAACACGACCTTGGCGCTGGCGAGGATTCTGGGCGACGGCAGGCGCAAGCGGACCAGGGTGTTCAGTGAACTGCAGTCGCACTATTTATTCTCCGATCGTTTGGGGCGTCCGGGCAAAGGCAACGACAAGGGAAAGGTGGAAGGACTGGTCGGTTATGCCCGGCGGAACTTCATGGTGCCGGCGCCAAGGTTTCCAAGCTGGGAAGCGTTCAACGAGCAGCTCGAAGCGCAGTGCCTCAACAATCGTAAGCGGCGCTTGCGGCGGCACACCGAAACGATTGAGGAACGTTTCAAGCGTGACCGCCAAGCGTTGTTGCCCTTGCCGCCCACGCCCTATGACGCCTGCGACAAACGCACCACGCGGGTGACGTCGCTGTCATTGGTGCGCTATCGCGCCAACGACTACTCGGTGCCCACACGCTACGGACATCGCCAGGTGTTGCTGAAAGGCTACGTCGATGAAATCGTGATCTGTTGTGGCAGCGAAGAGATCGCGCGCCACCGGCGCAGTTACGAACGCGAAGAGTTGATCTTCGATCCGCTGCATTACCTAGCACTGCTGGAACGCAAGACCAACGCGCTCGATCAAGCGGCCCCGTTGGCGGGCTGGGAGCTGCCCGAACAGTTCCCGTGCTTGAGACGTTTGCTCGAGGCACGGTTGGGAAAGCCAGGCAAGCGCGAGTACGTGCGGGTATTGCGATGACTGGAGGACTTCCGATTCGAGCACGTTGCCGCGGCGGTGCGCCAAGCCTGCGAGTTGGGAGCGATTGGCTTGGATGCAGTCAGGCACTTAGTGCTGTGCCGCATCGAGCAACGGCCGCCGCGCTTGGACTTGACGAAGTATCCGCAGCTGCCGGCAGCCCAGGTGGAGCAAACCTCCGCTGCGGACTATTTGGCACTGCCGGCACAAGGAGGGGGGTAATGGCGAGGTCGAAACTTCTGCTCGAAGCGCATTTGAAAGCGTTGCGGCTGCCAACCTTCCTGCGCGAGTACGACAAACTGGCGCGGCAATGCGCCGCCGAGAGCTTGGATTCGAGGAGCTTCCTGCAACAACTCTGCGAGCTGGAACTGCTCGACCGTGAACAGCGGGCCACCGAGCGCCGCAGCAAGGCCGCGAAGTTTCCCGTGACCAAGAGTCTGGACACTTTCGACTTCCCGTCCTTGCCGGCGTTGAACAAGAAGCTGGTGCTGGAACTGGCGCGCTGTGAGTTTATCGACCGCCGCGAAAACGTGCCGGCACTGGGTAATTCCGGCACGGGCAAAACGCACATCGGCTTGGCGTTGGGACTGGCGGCTTGTCAGCGCGGCTATCGAACACGCTTCACAACAGCGGCGGCACTGGTCAATGAGCTGCTCGAAGCCCGAGATGAACGGCGCTTGCTGCGATGTCAAAAGCAGTTGGCCAAGCAGGATCTGCTGATCGTCGATGAACTGGGCTACGTGCCGCTATCGAAGACCGGAGCGGAGTTATTGTTCGAAGTGTTTTCCCAGCGCTACGAACAGGGCTCGACGCTGGTCACCTCGAATCTGCCGTTTAACGAATGGACGGAGGTCTTCGGCTCCGAGCGGCTGACCGGCGCCCTGCTCGATCGCCTCACGCACCACGTTCATATTCTAGAGCTGAACGGCGAAAGCTTCCGTCTGATCCAGAGCAAGAAGAAGCGGGCTCACTCTTTGGGCTGACCCACCGGCCACTCGCCCGGTTTTCGTGGGACGGCCTCCACTACGCCTGGGCCGCCCTAAAGGGCGACCGCAGGCTCCGTTCCAGCCGTCCCACGAAAACCGCTACCCCTTCACCAACTGGTCTACTTTTGCTCCGCCGAAGTGGTCCAAATTTACTCCGCCCTTGACACCTGATGGCTGCAGCGCTTCAGAAATTGTCGAATCAAGTGATGAATCATCATCCCCTTGCAAACACGCATTTCGAACTCCCTCGTTGATCGATGTTGCGAACACAGCTCCTTATTTCCATGACGGTAGCGCAAAGACACTCTCCGATGTGATCCATCGCAAGGTTCCTGGAATCGAGGAACAACATAAGTTGGCGCTGCTCGCATTCCTAAATGTACTTTCAGTCGACAGGGACTCACACAGATCGATTGATATCAAAGGGAAGTAGGGTTTGGGTAGCCAGAGATCGGCTGGCGTGAGCCCGTTGGTAAGTTGGCCGACAAAGGCCACATCAATCTCGGGATGGTATTTTTTGAGGCCAGACCATCGCTCGATCTTTTCTTCTCAACTGAAGGGGACATCCATGATAGGTATTTGTCAAGGACAAAAATGGTGGCAGGCATATTCGGGTGGCCGGAAGCTGGGTTCGCCCGCTTGATGGGTAGGTTTTCCTAAGTGTTTCAGCGGCGACTTCCCTGCGCCGCCGAGAATGCCGCAGCCTAGGCCTTCTTTCCGGTGTCGTCGCGCGACGTTGCTGGCTCCATTGTGGCCAAACCGGAAAGCACGATGGGGGCCCGGTCGGGGAATTCGGCAATGAGTGAGAGCTCGCCACCCATCGCTTCAACGTAGCCACGCAGTGTGGAGATCAGGACATCGCTGCGCTTCTCAAGACGTGAGACCCCGTCTTGACCAATGCCGAGTTTCTCCGCCACACGCTGCTGTGCCAACCCATGAGCTTTTCGCAGCTCTTGCAGCGACATTTCTTCGGCGATCAGCGCGGCGGCGCGGCTCTCGATCTTCTTCTGGCGTTTTGCGCTTAGGCCCTTAATCTTGTTGCTTGCGTTCGTTGGCATCGTTAGCTCCCTTTCGTCTTCTTCAGTCGATCCATATGGGCGTCGAAACGCTCATCTCCCTTGCGGATCAGCTCGCGGTAGAAGCGCTTCTCACTGCCACCGGATTTGTCGCCGGCGACCAGCAAGATCGCGTGCCGGCGCGAGTCAAATGCGAAGGCTACGCGCCAGACACCGGCCGCGGCCTTGAAGCGCAGTTCCTTCATATTCGCGTGGCGCGATCCGTTCAGCGTATCCGCCCAGGGTCGGCCAAGCTGTGGGCCGTAGGTTTCTAGCAAAAGCGAATGGGCGAGAAGTTCGTCTTGCACGTCTTTGTGCAACTCGTCGAACTCTGGCTCAAACTCATCACTAAAATCTACAACCCATCCCACTAGTAAAATATGTCATGTAATACATATGTTGTCAAGAACATATTGAAGGTGACAAATGATCGGGACTGAGCAGGACAGGGGCGAATCGTCATAACCAATAGGCGTATCAGTAGCTTCCAGCGAACTCAGTGTTCACTATTTCTAAACATTTCTTGGCGGCCAAGCAGTTTTCAGACCTCCAGACAACCTCGTCCTGTGCGTTTGAAAAAAACTTTCACTGATTCCAGGTGACTTACGCCGATGGGCACACAAAAATCGGCACACCTACCCTTACACTGGACGCAGTGCCAAATCGTCGAGTCTCCACCGATCGGACAAGAAAGTCACGCCCGCGCGCCGAAAACCGAAATTTCGCCAAAACCCTGCCAAATCCGGCCACAGCCGGACCCGGGTTGGCAGCCCACCATAAACGAAAAAATGCGAAACGAACCCAATTGCTATTGCAATTCAACTCACTCAAGTCCTTATTTATCATCGACATAAGTGACTCTTATCGCCTACACCACCAATCAAGAACAAACCTAATCCTCGCCACAAACCCAATCACCCGCCCGCCGACCCGATCAAGACCGGCTACCGAGCCGCCGCGCACGTCCAGAAGACTCCAGGATAGAATCGGACTGATGTTTCGCAACACGCTCCTCGCTCTACTTCTCGCCGTACCTCTGGCGGCCGCAGCGCCCAACGTACTGTTTCTTCTTGCTGACGACCAGCGGCCCGACACCATCAGCGCGCACGGCAACCGCTTCATCGAAACGCCCAACCTCGACCGCCTCGTCGCCAACGGCTATAGCTTCCGGCGCAATTACTGCCTTGGCGCGCAGGGCGGCGCGGTCTGCGTCCCCAGTCGAGCGATGCTCAATACGGGTAAGAGTTTTTTTAAGATCCCGATGGACATGGATGGTCACACCACGCTGCCGCAACTGCTTGGGCAAAACGGCTACACCACCTTCGCGACAGGCAAGTGGCACAACCAGCAACCGTCGTGGCTGAAGAGCTTCCAGCAGGGCAAGGCGATCATGTTCGGCGGAATGTCCGACCACACGAAGGTTCCAATCGTCGACCTTGGCCCGGACGGCGATCTGATAAGCGAGCGCGAAAGCATTCGCTTCTCGAGTCGCCTGTTTGCCGACACGGCGATCGAGTTTTTGCATAACTACAAAGACGAAAAGCCCTTCTACGCCTACATGGCATTTACCGCCCCGAATGACACGCGCAATCCGCCACCGAAGTATCGCCGGATGTACTACAAGAACCGCCCGCCGTTGCCTCCGAACTTTGCGCCGCAACACTGGTTCGACAACGGCCATATGACAGGGCGCGACGAAAGTCTGGGCCCTTGGCCGCGTACAGAAGAAATCGTCAGCGATCAACTCGCTGAATATTACGGACTGATAACGCATCTCGACAATCAGATCGGTCGCATCCTGCGCAAGCTCGAATCGACGGCCCATGCCGAGAACACGATCGTCGTCTATGCCGCTGATCACGGTCTCGCAATCGGCAGTCACGGATTGCTCGGCAAGCAGAGTTTGTACGAACATTCGATGGGCGCGCCGTTGATTTTTTCCGGGCCCGGCATTCCGAAGAACAAGGAAACTCAGGCCTTCAGCTATCTGCTCGACGTCTTCCCGACGCTTTGTTCGTTGCTTGGCGTCGAAAGGCCTAACGATCTTGACGGTTACGATCTTTCGCCAATTTGGAAGGGCGAAAAGACAAAAGTGCGCGATGCGATCTTCACCTCATTTCGCGACTTGATGAAGGCGGTCCGCGATGATCGCTGGAAGTTGATTCGCTACCCGAAGATCGACCATACACAGCTTTTCGATCTGGCGAATGATCCGCATGAGATGAAGAACCTTGCTGAAGATCGGTCACAGCAAGAGCGGGTTTCGCGACTCACGGCATTGCTCAAAACGCTGCAGATGGAGTACGGCGACGATCACCCGCTGACCGTCGCCAACCCCGGCCCGAAAGAGATCGATCTGACTGGGCACGAGCGCGTTCGCGACAAATGGCAGCCCGACTGGATCTTCGATAAGTATTTCGAGGAGCCTTACGGCAAGCTATCGACAAAGTAGTAGCGGCGGTTGCCGGCTTGCGGGCGCGCTTTCTACGCGGAAATCGAGGGGCTGTCCGACGATAAACTGAGCGCCGGCGGCCTGCCTCGCGAGGAATTGATGCAGGGCAAGCTGGACTTCGAAGCGCTTTGTTCGCAAGAATGACGCTCCTTTTTGCTGCTTCAACGTTTGCCACCTAGTCCCTGATCCGTCGGCAAGCATCCTTCGCGAGTGCGCTCCGTTGACGCGGGAGATCTCGCGTTTGAGCCGCGCGCGCCGGACTTGCCCGGAACTTGCGTACATGACTTCCTTGCGGACGGATTTGGGTCTAGCCGATGCCGACGCCGGGCGAGGGATAATTGCTGTGATGCACTTCCGAATTGCCTTCGTCGCCCTGCTGGCCGCTTTTACCGCCGCCAGCTCACTTGGGGCTCCCAACATCGTTCTATTTTTTGCGGATGATCTGGGCTACGGCGATCTGTCGGTGAACGGAAACCCGAATATTCGCACCGAGAATCTTGACCGCCTGGCCGCCGAAGGGCTACGCATGACGTCGTTCTACTCGGCTCCGTCGTGCGTTCCGGCTCGCACGCAATTGATGCTGGGGCGCTACCCCAGCCGGGTCAATCTCGGTCGTACAAGCGTGGGCGGCTCGGGCGGTATTCCTGATGACGAGACCACTCTTGCGCAGGCGCTAAAGTCGCTCGGCTATCGCACCGCGATGGTGGGCAAGTGGCATCTAGGTTATCAACAGGAAAAGTATCTCCCCGTGGGAAAGGGCTTCGACCAATGGTTCGGATTGCCGTATTCGAACGACATGCTGCCGCCGTGGGTGCAAACTGATGTCCCGCTACGGCTTTACCGAAACGCGGAGCGCATCGAGCAGCCTGTTGATCAAGACGAGCTCACCGTTTCGTATACGGAGAACGCGGTTGAGTTCATCAGCAATCAAGGCGATGACCCGTTCTTTTTGTACCTGGCGTATAACATGCCGCACTTGCCGATCCACACAGCGAAGCGATTTCAGGGCCGCTCGCGCGCGGGTCTGTTTGGCGATGTAATCGAGACCATCGACTGGTCGGTGGGCGAGGTCTTGCGCGCCCTCTACGAGGCACGCAAAGTCGACGACACGATTGTTGTTTTTACAAGCGACAACGGGCCGTGGCTCAACCTGCCGGCGCGCATGCTGGCTGGCGGCGTCGAGCCCTGGCACGCCGGTTCGCCGGGACCGTTTCGCGGCGCTAAGCACACGACTTACGAGGGTGGTGTTCGCATGCCCGCGATCGTGCGCTGGCCGAACCGTATTCCCGCCGAGTCTGTTACGGCCGAGATGGCGGCGACGCTCGATCTCTACAGCACACTGACCCAGGCCGCGGGTGGCGACGACCCCAAGCGCGACGGCTTCGACTTGATGCCACTCTGGACTGGGGCTACGGACAAGTCGCCGCGCCATGAGTTTCTCTATCATCGCGGACGGGATATTCAAGGGATCCGGGTCGACAATTGGAAGCTCCGCACGGTCGACGGCGATGAGCTTTTTGATTTGGAACTCGACCCTTCAGAGCGCTATAACCGGGCAGAGGCATTCCCACGGGTGGTTGCTGATTTGAAAGGCCGCATCAAAAGCTTTCAAGAGAGTCTGTAGTTCGGCCTCGAGCGACCGCTGCGTTCCGCGGGTCGCGTGATAGCCTGAAACGCGGAGTTTCCGCGTAGCCATGCACCGACCACTTCAATACTTTTTAGCTGTTGTTTTTGCGATTTTCGCGGGTACTGCGGCCGGTGCTGACTGGGCACCAGTCGAAGGGCAAATGCTTAGCCGCTTCGCGAAGGATGTGGCTGCCGATACGGCCTGGCGACAATACCCGCGGCCTCAGATGGTGCGCTCGCGCTGGCAGAACCTCAATGGCTTGTGGGACTACGCGTTGACCGCGAAAGATGCCGAGCGGCCGAACGGGTTTGATGGCGAAATTTTGGTCCCGTTCGCCATCGAGTCAGCGCTGTCAGGCGTCAAGAAAGTTCCGGGTGCGGAACGGCGGCTTTGGTATCGCCGCACGTTTAGCGTCCCGCCCGAGTGGGCCGACGACCACATCTTGCTTCACTTCGGTGCCGTCGATTGGCATGCAACCGTAACTGTCAACGGCAAGAAGGTTGGAGAACACAAGGGCGGCTACACGCCATTCAGTTTCGATATCACGTCCGCGCTAAATGACGGCGATGAGCAAGAGCTTGTCGTTTCCGTTTGGGATCCGACCGACACCTGGACACAGGCTCGGGGCAAGCAGGTGAGTGAACCCGAGGGCATCTGGTACACCTCTGTCACGGGGATCTGGCAAACGGTCTGGATGGAGCCAGTACCCGGCGGTGCGATCGAATCGGTTTCTGTTGTGCCTGACGTCGACAAGCAATCCATCAAGCTCATCGTTCGGACGCGCGGCACCCGCGCGGACATGAAGGTGCGGGCGACGGTTTACTACAAAGGGCAGCGGTTGATTCACGGCATCGGCTCGCCAAGTCGGCCAATAACGATCGCCGTCCAGAATCCACATCTGTGGTCGCCAGACGATCCGAATCTATACGACCTCGACATTCATCTGACCCGCGGCGAAAATCCGCTAGATCAGGTCAGCAGTTACTTCGCCATGCGTAAGGTTTCGCTTGGCAAGGACGATCGCGGGTTTACTCGATTGATGTTGAACGACCGTCCGACGTTTATGCTCGGACCGCTCGATCAAGGCTGGTGGCCCGACGGACTCTACACCGCTCCTACTGATGAGGCGCTGCGATACGACATCGAGGTCACGAAAAAACTTGGTTTCAACATGGCGCGCAAGCACGTGAAAGTCGAGCCGGCCCGCTGGTACTACCATTGCGATCGCCTGGGACTGATGGTTTGGCAAGACATGCCAAACGGCAACCTGCGCCGCGGTCAGCCGAATAATCTGCGCGTGTCTCCAGGCGCCGCCGAGGATGCTGAACGTCCGCTAGATTCGGCCACACAGTTTGAGGCCGAGCTGGCGGAACTGATCGACTACTTTTCGTTCTTTCCGTCGATTGTCAGTTGGGTTCCGTTCAACGAAGGCTGGGGACAGTACGACAGCACGCGGATCGCGGAGTGGGTTCAGAAGCGGGACCCGACGCGCCTAGTCAACGCCACAAGTGGCTGGACCGATCGCGGCGCCGGTCATGTCTACGACACGCACATGTACCCCGGGCCCGGCATGGAACATGTATCGCCGGAACGGGCTACGCTGCTTGGCGAATTCGGTGGACTCGGCTGGCCCGTCGACGATCACCTGTGGTGGGACAAGCGCAATTGGGGGTATCGCACCTACTACAGCCGCGAAGATCTCAACGACAAGTATCAAGAGGTTGTTCGCAACGTGGTTGGTCCGATCGGGCACGGCTTGGCGGCGGCGGTATATACGCAAACCACCGACGTTGAAGGTGAAGTCAACGGACTGATGACGTATGACCGCGAGATTGTGAAGTTCGATAAGCAGAAGCTACGCGACGTTCACAACTTGCTCTACTCCGCGGCGGGACGAGCGAGGGTCTTACTCAAAACCTCTGAGCATGAGGCACAGACTTGGCAATATCGACTCAAAGAGCCTAAGGCCGGTTGGCAGTCGATAGGAGCAAAGGGCCGCGGTTGGAAAAAGGGTTTAGCGCCGTTTCAATCGGGCAGTGATGCAATGTACCCAACTGGTACGAAGTGGGCGAAGGGCCCGATTTGGATACGCAAGTCGTTTGAGTTGGCGGAAGTCCCGGGCAATCTATGGCTCGAGGCATACCACGCGGTCGACACGGGCGTGATCTATCTGAATGGCAAAGAGGTGCTTAATTTTGACGGGACCCGGCCGGCTCGCAGACACTATCATCATCTCGATTTAAGCGACCACGCAGACCTGCTGCGAAAGGGCGAAAACGTCATCGCCGTAACCGGCGAATTTTCGGACGAGCAGCGCGGACTCGACTTCGGACTGTACACGCTGGAGTGAACCCCGGCCGCGATGAACGAACTGCCGAAACTGAAAAAGAAGGTTGCCAAGCGTCTGCGCGAAGGTGCGATGATTCCGGCGCATCCGCTCGCTCTCACTTCGCAGCGCAAGCTTGACGAGCGCCGGCAGCGGGCGTTGACGCGATATTACTTGAACGCCGGCTCGGGTGGCCTGGCGGTGGGCGTTCACACTACGCAGTTCGCGATTCGAGACGCGAAGGTCGGTCTTTTTCAGCCAGTGTTGGAATTGGCGGCGGAAACGATTGACGAGTTTGAACGCGCTGTAAAACAGCCGCCGGTGATTCGGGTTGCGGGCATTTGCGGGCAGACTCACCAGGCCGTTCGTGAAGCGCGGATCGCGGCCGACCTCGGATATCACCTCGGGCTTTTGAGTCTTTCGGCGTTTCCAGATGCGGATGTCCGTACGCTGCTCGATCACTCACGAGCAGTCGCCGAAGTCATTCCCCTGATGGGATTTTATTTGCAGCCATCTGTTGGCGGGCGCGTGCTGCAGTACGAATTCTGGCGCGAGTTTGCGGCGATCGAGAACGTTGCTGCCATCAAGGTCGCGCCCTTCAATCGCTATCAAACACTCGATGTGGTGCGAGCAGTGATGGAATCGGATCGGCGCAAGAAGATTGCTCTTTATACCGGCAATGACGATCACATCGTTGGGGACTTGCTGACGATCTACGAAGCTCCTGGCAAGCGCAAGCCTCACTCACAGCAGTTTGTCGGTGGGCTGCTGGGCCATTGGGCGGTATGGACACGCAGGGCCTACGACTACTGGAAAGAGTGCCGGCGATTGGGTTCGCTAAGGCGGTTGCCGATCCCGGAGTACATGCTTTCACTCGATAACCAAGTGACCGACGCAAACGGCGCGTTTTTCGACGTGCGCAACAATTTTGCCGGTTGCATCCCGGGCATTCACGAAGTGCTGCGCCGCCAGGGTTTGCTCGAAGGCAATTGGTGTCTCGACGAAAACGAGGTGTTGTCGCCAGGTCAGATGGACGAAATCGACCGGGTACACGCCGCCTATCCGCAGCTTAACGATGGGTTATTCGTCGCCGAACATCTCGACAAATGGTTGAGCTGACTGCCGGCGTTGGTCGCGACCGGCCGGGGCCGACTGGAATGTCTGTATTCTAGCCGAAGTACGGTCTTATGAGAACAGCTATCCGCGTCGCCTACTGGGTCATGCTGGCGCTGCTGCTGGTGCTTTTGGCGATGCATCGCTCGGAAACGCCGGTGGTGTTTGGGTACAGCGCCCGCTATGGGCTCATTCTTGTTGGAACCGCGCTGATTGGCAGCGCTGTGCCCTGGCTGCTCGGACTGATCCGTAGCCGATTTTCGACTCAACAGATAGTCTTCTCGTTGGTGCCCGCGTCAGTGCTCGTTGTCTTCTTGTATGTGGCCGGGTCCGTCCAGTTCTATCATTCGACGCGGGTCCGACTATTCGACCCATTCTTGCAGATTCATCCCACTAAATTTAATGCCGGGGCCAAGCCGCGGGGCGCAATTCGAATAGTGACGATGGGGGGGTCGACAACGTTGGAATCGGACTATCCCAGCCTACTCGAAGTGGGTCTCCGTCAGCGCTACAGCGAGCGAGACATCGAGGTGTTCAACGCCGGAATGACCTGGTGGACGTCGAAACATTCGCTGATCAACTATGTAACGAATCTCTCCGATCTAGACGCTGACGTCGTTACTGTGATGCACGGATTCAACGACCTGACGCGATCGTTCTCTCCAGATCGCGCCGCCGTTGGGGAGTATCAGGAAGATTACGGGCACTATTACGGTCCGGCAATATACGCGGCGCGTAGACCGACGTTCGAGCGCCTGCTGGTCTCTCCGTTTATGGGCTTCGCTCACAGTTGTGTTCACAATACCGCCGTTGATTTTCCGTTGGAACGCTACCGCTCACTCGGACAGCTTCGGCGCCATCTTGACACGATTGCAGAGATTGTCCACGCTGGCGGTGCACGATTAGTGTTGTTGACGCAGCCTTCGATTTACCGCGATGGGCTTACGGACGAAGACAAACAACGGCTGATCTTCAAGTTCACCTATTGCGGTATGTGGTCGGGTTTTTTAGAGCGCGAGTACCCGTCGGTGTCTTCGATGGCCATGGCCATGCAGGCAGCTAACGATGTTGTTAGAGAAGTAGCCGAGCGGCACGGTGCACTGCTCGTTGACGTCGCACCGACGATCCCCAGGGACTGGGATCATTTCGTCGACGATATACACCACATCGGAAATAGTGGGCAACTCATCGGCGAGGCCGTGGCGACCTCAATCGCCGAGAGCGACTGGCTTCAGCCGCTACCTTCCAGCGATAATTCGGGCTAAATACGAAAGGCCGCTGGCCGGTGCGGTGGTGGACGTTTGGCGGCCGTATGTACGACCGCAGCCGCGCTTTACTTGCCGAGCGTCCGGCGCAGCAGGCCGATTTGGCCTAGGTGATAGGCTTCGTGAAACGCTATTGCCGTTATCATCGAGCCCACTGTTTCGTTCGGGTTGCCGGTCGGGCTGTCTGGCAATGGCCGCGCTAGTATCTCGGGCGCGACGTCACGCAGAGCCGCGACTAACGGTGCTTGTAGGGCCGTGAAATCATCGCATAGCTCGTTGAGATCGAGCGCCTCGCCGTCGTCGGTAAGAGGCGGCTGGCCGATGTTGTAGCGCTCGAATTTTTCTGGTGGGAATATAGGCGTCTTGCCGAGCAGGCCCATCTCGTCGTTGCGAGCCTTGACTAGGTGGCCGAGGATCCAGTTGACGCAGTTCCCTCCGCCTTGGGGCGAGACTAGACTCTCTTCGTGGGTCAGGCCGGCGGTGTTGCCCGTGCAAACTTGGGCTCCTAACTCGTGCTGAATAATTAGATTGTCGATAACCATTTCGTTCCTCGTAGGTGGCTGGTCGGTGGCGCCGCCTTCCGAATCGTCTTTGAGACGCAGCAGGCCGTTTGCCCATCGATCTTCAAACTGGCTGACCCAGCGCTCGTAAATTTGGCGGATGGGGACAGCGTTGAGCGAGTTTACGCGAAGTCTGCCCGACTCGCGTGTCTGGATGAGTTGGGCTTCGCGCAAGACCTCGATGTGCTTCATGACCCCGAACCTGGTGAGGTGCGGGAATGCATTGACGATCTCGGTTGTATTTTGCGGCCCCGCCCGCAGACGGTCGAGAATCGCTCGGCGCGTGGGGTCGCCAAGCGCTTTCCAGACCGGGTCTAGTTCTTCCAACGGCGCTCCTTGTAGAGGGTTTACTCTGATTCCTTCTTGACTTCGGCGAGCATGTGCCGCCAGCCGGAGCCTAGGCCTTGGCGGTGGCTGGGTTCGATCATGCCAATGGCGCGGTGGCGCAGTGTCACGTGGCAGCCGCTGGGTGCTCCGGCGAACTTGATCTCAAGGTGATTGTTGGCAGGATACGACATGAACATCGGGCCGCTGATCTCGATGAGTGCGGCGGGTTTGATGACCTGCAGAAATCCCCATAGGTGGAAGATTCCGTTGCCACGGTCACGGTACCAGCGACCTCCAGGTTGGGCTTCGAAAACCATCGGCATAGCTGAGCCGTCAGGGGCGGTATTGCCTTCGCCGAGGCGGTGCAGCATCGCCTCGAACGCTTTTTCGGGCGACGCGTTAATGTCGATGTTCAGCTCGATGTCGAGCGTCAAGTCTTGTACGGTCATTCGTCTTCCTCTCTGCTCCCTAAGGGAGATTATTTACGTGACTCGATGGTAACGTATTTATCTCGTCACGTCAAGATCTTGCATCTTTGCCATGGGTTGCTAGGCTGAGGGCGCATGCGTCTGATCTATTTCGCGGCAGTGTTACTGTGGGCTTTGCCGGCATTGGGCGACGACGAGGCCAGCAACGTTGCAGTCGTTCGCGCCAGTGAGTACGGGCAGTGTTACGCGAAGTCGGTTCCCGATGAATTGTATGGCACAGCGGGGACCACGACTGTCTTTCGGGTTGCGAAAGACAAGGATATGACCGTGCACTCATACGACTGGTTCAGCCAGCAAATCTTCATCGAGTGCAACGTTTCGGATTCGAAAACTCCTACGGGTGTTTCGGTAGTTCGCTTGGGGCCGTGGGCTCGAGGGCACGCCGCTCGCGCTGATCAGTTGGCTATGGGTTTTTACTTCAAGGGGCAGATGCTGAAGGAGTACTCGACATTGGATATTGCTGGGAGTCCGGAGAACGTGAGCGCTTCGGTTTCGCACTATACGGTTATCGAGAAAGTTCTGGGATATCGACGGCTAGGTGGAAATCGTGCCTCGTTTGATGTGAAGACGGTTGACGGGCGGACGATTTCGTTTGATGCGTCTAGCGGTGAGATGATTCACTGATCGAGTCCGCATTTCTCATCACGTGGCGAGAGATGCGGGCTAATACTGATCGAGGCCTTCGGTCAGCTCGATGTAGACGCCGGCCGGATCGGTCAGAAACGCCAAGCCGAGGCCAAGCCGGTCAAGCTTGCCGTAGGGTCTGTCGAACTTGATTCCCTTGGATTCTAGCTTCTTGCAAAAGGCTTCTAGGTTCTTGACCTCAAAGCCAATGTGATCGAGGGTGCGGCCTTTGGTCCCTGGGCGAGGCTGCTTTGGCGAGTTGTAGGTGAGGTTGATGCCGGGCAAGTCGGCGGCATCGTGATGCCCGCGCTTTTTTTTGAAGGCCGTCATTTCCTTGACGTACCAGTCCAACAGGGTCAGATGATCGATGGCGTAAAAGTGCAGGTGGTATGAGATGGCTTTGTGGGCGAGGTGGGCTTCTTGTTGCAGCTCGATCTTGATGTCGTCCGGCCCGATGATGTAAGCATTCGGGAACCCCTCGGTACCGGTGAATTCGGCCTGGACTTCGAGTCCGGCGGCGCGCCACGCGGCTAGGGCGTTAGCCAAGTTCGGAACCTTGAGCCCAAAGTGGTCGATGACCGTTCCTTCGGTGCCGCCGGTGGGTTCCTGCTGCCGGAACAAAATTACCGTGCCGGGTATCTTTACGCCGGCGAGACCTTCTCGCTCTAGAGGCTCAGCGCCGAAGTGCTCGATCCAGAGTTTTCTGTGCTGCGCAACGTCGCGAACATTTAAGTGCACGTGGCCCATGCTGACGCCGGAGTCATTGGGAGGCAGGATCTGTGCGCCGGCGGGGACTAGGAACGATAGTGTCAGGGTGAAAAGGGAAAGGAGTCTCATGAGTGTTTCTCGGGATGGGACAGCCCCGCTCGTTGGTAGGGAGAATCAGTGGCCTAGATTTTCGTACCACTTGATGTTCTTTGTTGCGCCACCGATTTGCACGATGTCCGCGCGGCCGTCGGAATTGATATCGGCTACCGCGCACCCCGAGGCAGACATGCCAAGGTGGTCGAGTTCTTCGTGTTGCCACTTGGCGCCGGCGTCGTCTTGCGAATAGAACACGTGCGAGCTGGCGATCTCACCGCGCGCTCGGTCGCCGGCTACGATGTCATCACGGCCATCGCCGTTAAAGTCGCCGACGCACACTTCATGTCCTTCGGTGAGTTTCTCGAAGATGACGTTGCGTTGCCACTTGCCGGAATTGTCTTGCGTGTAAGCCACGACTTCGTTTCCGTGCCAGGGCTCGACGGAGGCGATCATCCGTGTCTTGTTTAACGTTCCTAGGGCAACATCGCTGGCCCCGGCGGTCTTTGGCTCTTCTTTGTGTCCTCTCGACAGGAGAGTGTTCGCCCAATTGACTTTGTCCCCTTCTCCGCTAGGGTTGTGGAGCTTGATGCCGTCGAATCCCGCGGTCAGCAGCTCTTCACGCTTGTCGTCGTCCCACTGAACGACGCGGACCCGGTGCAGAACGCCGTTGAGTGTGTCGTCAATTAGTAGACGCTCCCATTTGCCGTCGAGCTTGCTCGGCACTTGATAGTAGACGAGCGGAACGTTGCCCTCATATTTGGGCGCGAGCGCGTCGGGGCCGATCAGCGGTCCGTTGATGAGCTCTTTCGCGCCGTCGCCATCGACGTCCGCCCAGGCTACGTGGTGAGAAGTGGTGAGTTCATCGACAAGAATCGATTTCCAGGGTTTGCTTGGATCGCCTTGATGCTGCAGCAGCCAGACTAGTCCGCGGCTCTTGGCGGCGACCATGGCGAACTCGTTTTCGATGGCAATTTCAGGGATGCCGTCGCCGTCGACGTCGTGGGCGGCCATGTTGACCAGCCCGCTCATATTTTCAACCATGACGTGGCGTTCCCACGAAGGGTTCTCGTACCAAGCGAGTTCCTTAATGCGGGATGTCATCCCGATCACGTCGGGACGCCCATCCTTATTGATGTCGGTCACCAGGACCGAATAGCCGCCGGGAATTTCCGCTTCAATGATGTGGGTTTGAAATTTGACTGGGCCGGAGGAACTATCGGCGCCGTAGAGCAGGCAGCAGCTGAGGAGAAGAGTTATAGAGAGTCGCACGCGGGAATGATAGCATTGCGTGCTGCCGCGACGAGCCGCAACAGCCGCGCGTCCGCCCGCAGTCTGCCGAAGAAACTATAAGCAATTCAGCTCCAAAGGACGAAGAGTGATAAGAGGATCAATCTTGAGAAGTTCGTTTCACTGGTCCGATCATTGCCGAGCAGGGCAATGTGGCGCGGGCTCTCGTTGCTAGGAGCTGTCATTTTGAACTCAAAGCGCTCGGTGGCGGTAATGGTAGCGGCTGTTGCCGGCCGGATTTGGGTTGAGTCAACGGCGGACGACAGCTCAAGTTTTTATTTCACGTTGCCCGTGGCTGAACGAGGCGCATAGCGGATGACGAGCCGCGACGGGTTTAAACGTCTTGCTGTAGTTCTATTGGCCGACGACAATCCGGCGGATCAAGAGATCGTCCGGCGGGTTCTAGGGTCCGGTGCGTTTCACTGCGAGCTTCACATAGTGAACGATGGCGTTGAAGCCCTCGAGTACCTGAGCCGCATGTGCGAGCATCCAGATACGCACCCCCGGCCTGATCTGCTGTTGCTCGATATCAACATGCCGAGGAGGTCGGGAATTGATGTGCTCAAACAGGTCAAGAAAGATGACGACTTGTGCAGCATCCCGGCATCGATGCTGACAACCTCGGTTTCGGAAGTGGACATCTTATCGGCCTACGGTTCGGGATGCAATTCATACATATCGAAGCCCGTCGACGTACCAGAGTTCAAAGAGACGCTTCAAAAGCTAGGCCACTATTGGCTCGACCTGGTGGCCCTCCCTAGCGACGCCCTGAACTTCAGACCGGCGGGGGAGGCTTGTTAGCCGGGAGATACGGGTTATGGCGAAGCAGCGACTACGAATCTTGCTGATCGATGATAGTCCGGCCGACGCCGCGATAATCCAACGATTGCTGCGCAGAACTTCTGAAACCGACTTTGAATTTACCCATTGCCTAGAAGCCGAGAGCGGCGTGTCGGCTCTTAGGGCGAGCAAGCCCGACTGCCTCCTACTCGACTATCAGCTCGGCAAAGACAGCGGCCTTGGGCTGCTGTCGTCGGTCAGGGAACTGGGTGATGACGTGCCCGTAGTGGTCTTGACCGGAGTAGGGAATGAAGCGGTCGCGGTGGAAGCGATGCAGCGTGGCGCGCAGGACTACCTGATTAAAGACGTCATGGTTCGCGAGGGCATGACCTCAAATGCCCTGCAGCGAGCGATCAGCAGGGCCATCGAGAAAGTGGAACTCGAGCGGCGGATTGCCGATCAGCGCCGCGAGCTTGAAGCGTTTGTCTCCGTCGCATCGCACGATTTGAAAACGCCGCTATGCATAGCGAAAGACAATATCGAAATCATTCAAGACTTTTACCAAGGCAAGCCGCTCGACAGCAGAGGCGAGCAAATGCTGGCCTCCGCCGGTGGGGCAGTGGTCCGAACGATAAAGATGCTCGAAAGCCTGGTGGAGTATTCTCGGATGGGCAGGTCGAGCAAAACGCTGGTTCCCGTCGAACTCGATCGATGCATGCAGGCGGTGCAGGGGAACTTGCAGTCGGTGATCAGCGAGTCTGGAACAAAGATCGTCGTCGGTCCGATGCCAGAGGTGTTGGGGGACGAGGATGCGCTGATACAACTGATGCAGAATCTCAGCGCGAATGCGATTAAATTCAGCAATGGGAATGAACCGATCGTGAGAGTCGATTCGAAGCGACATCACGGTGGTTGGAGAATCTCGGTGCAAGACAACGGAATTGGCATCGACCCGGCCCACCAAGAACAGATATTCGCCCCGTTCAAGCGCCTCCATTCTCGCCAAGAGTTTGAGGGCTCGGGCATCGGACTAGCCACTTGCAAGAGGATCGTCGAACAGCACGGCGGTGAAATCTGGGTAGAGCCCGCTCAGGGCGGCGGGTCTAATTTTCAGTTCACGCTACAGTCGGCGTGAGACGGAGTCATCGCTGGGATTTCGCGCCGGTGGCTTGGGCCTTGCCGGGTGCGGGAGCTCCGGCGCAGTTGATCGCCATGTATGGGTTGGGCGGTCGGCCCCCGCAGTTGCCGGAACCCTCCACCCGTAGTAAAGCCGTGGGCCTTCCGGCAGATTTCGTTGTTACCGCCGCGCTGGACGGCGTTTCCGCGAACCGGACCCGTCGGAAGTGGTGACGCCGCGAGAATCGTTGGACGAAAGGAGATTTCACGACACGAATCCGGCTAATTGCCCCTAAGTCTCGTTTCCTCTAATCGTTAGACTAATCGCGGTCGCGGAATTCTGCCTTCCGGTTCTGCCGACATCAGTGCTTCGACTCGAGGCGCTTCAGCTCCTCGAACCAGTTCAACACGATCGTAAGCTCCTCGGGCCGTGAGCCGCTGGCGTCCTTTATCATCAGGAACCTTCCGTCTGGAGCAACGTCGAACTGTCGAGCGAACGGCCCCGTCGTAATGTAGTCACCCTCGAACAGTTCGACCGGTGTACTCCAGCTCTCGCTCGACCCCGACTCTCGGCGCGAAGCCATCATGGCGTTGGCTTCGAGAAAATAGAGCTCGCTACCGTCTGGCGACCAGGCTGGGTCGATTCCGCCACCGCGCGAGATCGTCCAACGACCGTCCTCAACGTTGGGAAACGGGCTCACGTAAATTTCGCTCCTGCCCGATTCGGTGGACGCATATGCGAGAAACCGGCCGTCGGGTGAGATGGCCGGCGATTCTTCAAGGGCAGGGCCGGCCAACAGCTCACGCGGCGTACTATCTCTGTCGAGGGACACAATTCCAATGTCCCGGCCTCCATTCTCATCGAGTGCGAGGTAGACCAGTGTTGATCCGTTTCTCGACACCGACTGCGGAGCAATCCAGCTCTCTACCAGCGCCTCTTGGCCGCTACCGTCCGGGAACTTCGACATAAGCTTCCCACCGGCCTCATCAGAGACATAGAACACGCGGTCGCCCTCGGCGCTCCAGATAGGCGAATTGTCGTTGCCCTCGAATTGAGCAAGGGTTCTCTCGAGCACCTTCCGTTTCAGATCGTAGACCAGGACCTCCGTTCCGAGTTGCGGTCGCCGTCCGATTGCGACTAATTTGGCGCCATCTGGCGACAGCCTCGGTGCACGAAAGGAATCTGGGGCAACGCCGACCGCTTCTTCTCGACCTTGTCTATCGACCCAAACCAGAGTGCGCAACCCTACCTCGTCCGAATCCGAAGCCAAGTAGACCAATGTTCCGTTACTAGAGAACGCCAGGGAATTTGCGACACGCAAGTTGCTAACTCGCTCGACGACTGCAACCCGCTCGCCCGTCGGCTCCATTCTCTCGGTGTCGAAGGGCGTCGCCATCAAAGTTCCTCCCGATTGGTGGATCAAATGACCGCTGGCCGCATAACGCCCGTTTCCACCTCGCCCCGAGATGACGAGCTTCCGTTCGCCAGTCGTCAAAGATTGGGCGAACAGGTTACCCTCTTCCCAGCCGACTCCATCGGGGAGCGCTCCGAAGGTCACTGTGTCGCCATCCGGCATGATGTCGGGATTAGAGTGGTCGATCTCATCCTCTGACGGCGTCGTAAAACTCTGAGCAGGTTCCCCACCGGCCGCCGAGACCCTCAACAGGCCGGATGGCCCGCGGGTGTCAATAATAATGTCGCCGTTCGATCCCCAGACTGCTCTACCGGGGGCCGTCACGTTCGCCAATGTGATCGGCGGTCCGCCCTTCATCGAGACCTTCTTTACAGCGGAAACGGTGAGAAAGCCCAACCACTCACCGTCGGGTGAGAAGAACGGCGTGTACCCGTCTTCCGTGCCTGGAATCGGCTTCACCTGTAAGCTCCCCAGCTCGCGGAGATTGAGCATTCCGTTGGCAACGAATGCTATGGTCCGGCCGTCTGGCGAAAGTGTGAACCCGCGACCAAAACGAGGCTGTGCGTTTAGACCAGGAAGGTTGAGGTGAAGCCGCGTGGCCGCTGGAGGACCGGGAGATGGCGGCACAAAGAACGCCCAGACGATCGCACCGACGACGCCGGAGATCACCGCCGTCAGGAGATAAGCCTGGACGCTTGACGGAGCCGCCCGCGTAACCGCCGTACCTTGGCGGCTTCCCGGCCCAAGGCTTTTGGCGCTACCGGTCTTGAGTTCGGTTGCTAGCCTCCGCAAATCTCGCCCCACTTCAGCGGCTGAGCCGTAACGATCGTCAACCGCCTTGGCCATACACTTGCCAGCGGTGTGCTCGAGTTGAGTGGGCACGCCCGTCCGCAACGCAGTGATGGGCTCCGGTTCCTCGTTTAGGATGGAATACATCACAGCTTTGTCGTAGTCCCCCTTGAAAGGCCGTTGACCAGTGACCATCTCGTAGATCACAACTCCCAACGCCCAAATATCAGTGCGGTGATCCGTACCCGAGCCCTCGGTCTGCTCGGGACTCATGTAGAACGTGGTCCCCAAGGTCTGGTCGGGCCTGGTTAGGAGGCTCGCCTGCGTAAGTTGAGCCAACCCGAAGTCCATGATGGTGACGTGTCCGTCCTCGCCGACCATGATGTTTTGCGGCTTGATATCGCGGTGGACCACACCCTTCTTGTGGGCGGCTTCCAGGCCCTTGGCAATCTGTTGAGCAATGTCGAGGGCTTCGTCGAGCTTAAGCGGGCCTTGTGCGATCTGATTATCGAGAGACTCGCCCTCGATGAATTCCATCGCGATGAAGGTGTTGCCATCGGCTCTATCGATCTCGTGGACGGTGCAGACGTTGGAGTGCGAGAGGGCTGCGGAGGCCTTAGCTTCTCGCTCGAACCGCTTGCGAATTTGCTCGTCGCCGAGCAAGTGGGCGGGAAGGAACTTCAGAGCAACAGGTCGATCGAGCTTGGTGTCCTGGGCCTTATACACCACGCCCATGCCGCCCTCGCCCAGTTTGTCGAGGATCTTGTAGTGGCTGATGATCTGCCCAACCAAGATGCGTCGATTTTACCGCTGAGAGGGTGCTGTCCGTTAAGTGGTGAAAACAAACGATCGCATAAACGACCCGCTAAGGGCCTGCAAAACCCCGGCCTGGACCGCTCTAAGGCCCTGTTTAAGCGGCTGTGACTAACCTCGGGCAGTGGTTTGAGTCCACGCGAAAATAAATTTCAGTATCTATGCCCGTGACCGCTCGAATGGGTGCTCCGAGGCGAGTTCGCGGATCAGTAGCAGAGTCGCGACCTGTCGGCGCGGCGTGCGCTTTCGATAGTGGATTGTCGGAAATAGCAAACGTCCCAACGCTTCTGACTTTCCTCGAAACGCTCCGACTATGCCGATCTCCCGCGCCTGGGAACAGTTCTCTGATTCGATGCGATCCACAAAAACGCTAAAACATAAACCTGCGTACGACGATCGACATTCCCGATCCGATCTATCGCGGGCTTAAATCTAAGGCGGCGTCCGAAGGTACGACCGTCCGTGCGATCATCATGCGTCTTGTGTCCGAAGAACTCGAGGGGGTTGCTCGACCGGCTTCGAAGGTCCGCGTTGAGTTTCCGCTGATCCGATCGAAGCGCAAGGACAAGATATCGCTGACGTCGGAGCAGCTTGATGAAATCGCATTTGGTTGACGCCGGGGTGTGGCTCGCGCTGACCTACGATGCCCCCCGCACCATCAAGCTGCGAAACGCTGGTATTCCGAACTCGGCAACCGCACTGCATTCTTTTGCCGCATCACGCAACTCGGTCTGTTGCGGCTGCTTACGCATTGCGCCGTAATGAAGGGCGACACGCTAACGCAACGCCAAGCCTGGAGGATCTACGATTCGCTTAGGAGTGAGCCCCGTACGGCGTTTCTGCCGGAAGCAGGACCGGTCGAATCGGAGCTACGTCGACTCACAAGTCGCCGCACCTCGTCGTCGAAGATGTGGACAAACGCCTACCTCGCCGCTCTCGCGGGTTCCGCCGGGCTCTCGGTCGTTACTTTCGACAAAGGCTTCTCGGCGTCGAACGTGGATGTCGAATTAATCGCTACGTCTTAGCCCTGTCTGGCGCGGTCGCTCTACTATTCAGGCACCGCTGCCTCCGCTGGTTGCTCTTCTTCCTTAGGCTGTGTGAGCCGACCGAAAATCGATCCTAGCACCGAACTCGCCTGCTCCGTGACTTGCTGCTTTGCCACCTTGCCAATGTTCGGACGAACCTTTGGCGACTCTACTGAGCCAGTCACTCTTACCGGTATCTGCATCGACTGCTGACCACCTGCTAAGGTCAACAACGCCGTGGGACCACTGTCTTTGACTGGCAGCCAAGTTTCAACGTCAAAGTCGAGAGTTTTGTCGAAACCGAGAAACCCGTTGCCAGTGGCTTTCATTCCCGAGCCGTCAAGCGCAAACTCTGGAAACTGTACTTTCTGATCCTCGATAACTAATCTCGTCGCGAATTCGGCGAACTCCGTCTCGCCGCCGCGATTGCGGTCGATGAATAGAATCGGCTTCCGCAAGACAATCGAAGGTATTTCGACCCGCGACTGAAACAAAGCCATCAGTCGGGCTCGAGCTGAAACTTCTTCGGCGGTCAGAATATTCTCGCTGGCAAACCGTCGGCATTCTTGACCCGCAGGTTCGAGAGCGAGATTGTTGGGCTGAACTGGAACCACGCGACGAGATCGAAACCGATGGCGTCCGTCTCAAACTCGATCGGCAGCTCTTGCGCGACGGCCTCCGCCAGCTCTGAGCCTGAGAGCTTGCTTTTCAGGAAAAGCCCGCTCGCAGCCATGACGACTATATATATAGCCACGACGCCGATCGCAATCTTGGCCGAGAGTTTCATTCGCCCATCATAGGCTTCGTCGCGCGCCGCGCGATGTCTGAATAAAAACTAAGCTCGCGGATGCGACGCGATGAGCTAAAATCTTCGCTCCGCTATCAACCCATGCGAATCACAGAAATCCGCGACGCCGTCGTCCCAATTAGCTCCGACATCAGCAACGCGTACATCTCGTTTAGCGCGATGACGGTCTCTGTAGTGGCCGTCATGACGGACGTCGTGCGAGACGGGAAGCCGGTAGCGGGTTTCGGATTCAACTCGAACGGACGCTACGACCAACAAGGGATCTTGCGCAGCCGCATTCTGCCCCGGCTGACAGACGCGGATCGCGCGGCATTGCTCGACGACAGCGGCGAAAACGTCGACCCGCATCGCTGCTGGGACATCATGATGTCGAACGAAAAGCCCGGCGGGCACGGCGAGCGATCAGTAGCCGTAGGCATCGTCGACATGGCTTTGTGGGATCTAGCCGCCAAGCTTGAAGGCAGACCGCTGTATCACCTTCTAAGTGAGCGTTACAACAACGGCGCATCCGACGAGGCCCCATGGGTGTATGCGGCCGGTGGTTACTACTATCCAGGCAAAGACATCGAATTGCTGCGAGAAGAGATGAGCCGCTACGTCGAACTTGGCTACGACACGGTCAAGATCAAAATAGGCGGAGTCCCTATTGAAGAAGACCGGCGCCGTATCGAAGCCGTCCTCGACCTGATCGGACCCGAGAGAAAGCTTGCCGTCGACGCCAACGGCCGCTTTGACGAACCAACGGCGCTCGCCTACCGGGAGATGCTCGAGCGCTATCCGCTCAAGTGGTACGAAGAACCAGGAGACCCTCTTGACTACGCAGTCAGCTCGCGTGTCGCGGAAGGCGCAACGGTGCCGATCGCGGCTGGGGAGAATTTGTTTTCGGCGATCGATGCGCGCAACCTGCTGCGTTACGGAGGCCTCGACCCGAACCGTGACTATCTTCAAATGGACCCGGCGCTCAGCTACGGTTTGGTGGAGTACCTGCGCACTCTAGACGCACTCGCCGCCGAGGGTTGGTCGCGGCGACGTTGCGTCCCTCACGGTGGCCACCAGTTCGCGCTGCACCTGGCGGCTGGGCTGCAGTTGGGAGGAAATGAGTCGTACCCCGGGGTCTTCGAGCCCTTTGGCGGTTTCGCCGATGGCGCTCCTATAGAGTCAGGCCACGTCCGTTTGCCCGACGCCGCCGGCATCGGTATCGAGACGAAGGCGAAGCTGTTCCCTATCTTCGAGCAACTGATCGGCTGACCGTGTAATGCGTACGCTGAAAGTGCCCTCTAGAACAATTTTGAACAAGAACGGGTTTTGTCGTCGTCGGTCGAAACCTTGGAACGGCCGTATGGTTCAATGAGAGGCACATCCCGCGCTAGTCGAGCGGGAAAGAACCTATGAGTGGTTGCGGCAAAATTCGATTGAGCTTGCTGCTCGGGTTTTCCTGCGCGGCCATGTCGGGCCAACTTGTCGATCGCACCGCAGACCGCAATCGATCAAATCTTCCCGACCCCAATCTGACGGTCGAAAAGCGCGCTGACATTTATATGGCGCGCAAGATGTATCGGGAAGCGGAGGAAATGTATAAGAAGGCGATTGAGAGCGATCCGCAGTCGGCGCGACTTTATAACAAGCTGGGGATCGCCCATCACCAGCAACTTAACTTAGGCAGTGCGCGACGCTACTACGAGCGCGCCTTCCGCGTTGACAAGGGATACAGTCAGGCGATCAACAACCTTGGCACAATTCACTACGCTGAGCATCGCTATAAGAAAGCCACCCAGACATACAAGCGAGCGCTCAAGGTTACGCCCTACTCGGCGTCGGTCTACAGCAACCTCGGAACGTCATTTTTTGCGCGCGGAAAATTCAAAAACGCGTCAGCGGCGTACCTGACGGCGCTAAAGCTCGATCCCGAAGTTTTCGAGCATCGCGGTACAAACGGAACTTTACTGCAAGAGCGCTCGGTGACCAACCGGGGCAAATACTATTACTTTATGGCGAAGGCATACGCCCAGGCTGAACTTTACGACAATGCGCTGCTGTACGTGCGCAAAGCTCTGGAAGAGGGCTACAACCAGCGGAAGAAGA
>CBDBHI010000088.1:0-9881 GCA_965205595.1 Bryobacterales bacterium
CGCATTGGACAAGGCTGTCGTGCCATCGGTTGCGGGCGAACGAGGTACGGCTACAACTGAGCGTGCCGGCCTACAACTTGGGCAACTTGTGGCGGCGGCTCGGACTGCCGAACAGGATTAAGAGTTGGTCGCTGACGAGCTTGCAACACAGGTTGATGAAGACCGGCGGTCGGCTGGTCAAGCACGCGCGGTATTACTGGCTGCTGCTGGCCGAAGGGCATTTGAACCGCAGGCTGTTCGGCGACATGCTGCACAGGATCTGGGTTGAGGCCTTGCCGGATGGGATCGAGGGCTTCAAAACGCCTCGCCCGTTTGGCGGCGTGAATGCCGACACAATCGGCGGTGCAATGGTGGTCCGTTCACATAGGCTACTCTCTCGCTGGTCGAGTGCGGCGTCGTTTGAAACTGGGCTGTCTCATTAACCAAAGGACTACAAGCACTACGATGGCAAACGAAAAGCCGTTCGCAAGCATCTGGAACGCTACGTCGCCGCTGGGGCGAGGTAGATTCAGCCACTCCCACGCTGGTTTCACGACCTGTCCCACAAGGGGCGGAACCGCTAGCAAGCCGAAAAGTACTGTGAGGAGGTAACCAACGCGTGTAGACGTCCGTGCTTCGGAAGCGCTTGTTTCGGCTTGGCGTAGGCGGAAGGCGTCGTTGATCTGCTCGCGCAGTTGGGAAACTTTGTATTGCTTCCACCCGTGATTCAGCAGGTCCATGATCTCGCCGGAATGGCTCGCAAACGTCATGGCCTGCCTGAGTTGGATGAGCGCACGACGGGCCTCAAATACCTCGTCCAAGTTGCCATAATTGCTCGCGCGGCCCAAGATGCTGTGATGGAGCATGCATCCGTATTCCAGAAGCTCGACTACGGCCTGCTGTTCGTAGATTAGGTGGCCTCGGTTATCATCCGCCCACTCGCGCTGTCGATCAATGCCACTGTTGGACCATACCCAGAGCGTTGCAGCAGCCGTGACATACGCGTTGTAGTCATCGAACCATCGGCAATCCTTTGGTGGGCGTTGCTTCGCGACAACGGAATCAGATGCAGGAACCCGGAGGAGCATGTTGCGGAACGCGACCGCGTGCCGACGCTCGTTCTCGCACGCGCTGTCGCATTGGCCATCGAATCGTATGATGTAGATATGCGGCCGGCCTGACCAGAAGTCTCCCATCTGCGGGGTGCGTTTCTGTCCGCCTAAGAGAAATGCTACTCCGGAGCGAGGCCGACTGATCGCAAAGGCTGCTGTGTGAAAAACCGTTAGGGCAAAAGTACTCAGCTTGTCGCTACGCTTTACGCCTTCTTCCGAACTCATTGGCGCGAGATTGAAGCCGAAATCTCCTTCCTTGTGGTGCCTTGTCAGTTGGCGGAGCGCTGTTTCGTGTCCCCATTGGAGCCAAACGAGTGCTCCCCGATACAGAATCGACCATTCACGGCAAGAATGATAATAAGCTTGTGAGGCAAGCTTCACGAGACCTGGAGGCGCCTCAACCTGCTCGAAGGAGAATTGAAAAAAGGTTTACTGAACCAGCAATGAACTGGCTAAGCGGGATTGAGGGGTTTGGCGCAAGCGTTCGAAGTTCGAGCACCATAACGCCAGACTCGTAGATAATGAGGGTTGGATATAAGCGAACTGTGGACTTTGGTTCGGTCGTAGAAGTCAGGTTACATTGTCCAAGGAAAGCGCGCAGGTAGGGAGAGGGCAGGTGACCGTCTTCACCGAAAACGCGAGTCTCAGCATGCCGGAAATAGGCAGCTTGATACCATGCCTCCGCCGCGAATCCGTCCAAACTCTCATTACAGCCCGCGTCGTATTCCATGCTACACGTGGCGGTGCCCCCAGGGTCATCCAACTCAACCGTCGTGTTGCCGCTGCAAATTTTCTGGCTTGAAGACCAATAAGTTCGACCATTCCGTAACATCGCACAAAGGGCAATTTCGGCCTCGACAAGGCTCCTTGCGGCTTCGTCTAGGTCGACCTTCCTCACGTGGAGGTACGTGGCATATGTGTGCCACACCTCCCATTCGTGGATTCTCATCTCTGGTCGAGTCGGCGGCATGTTGACCTTCCCCCCGCATCCGTTCAACCGACCATACGACAACTCGGGTTGGTCCCGCCCGATTGAGCGGGGATAGGGGCGTGGGGAAAGGGGTCGGCGTTTGAGACACCTTTCCCCGCACCAGCACTGCAGAGACCGGCGGCGCGATGAAGCGCCGCAAACTCTTCGGGCGTACGATAGCCCAGACTGCTGTGCGGACGCAACTGGTTGTAATGCTTGCGCCAGGCCACGATCTGGCGACGCGCGTCAAACAAATTGCGAAACCAACTCACGTTCAGGCACTCCTCGCGCAACCGTCCGTTGAAGCTTTCGATATAGGCGTTCTCGATGGGCTTGCCAGGCCGGATGTGCAACAGCTCGATGCGACGCTCCAGAGCCCAAGCCAGATAGGCGCGGCTGCTGAACTCCGGCCCGTTAGGGTAGCGCCGTCTGGAGTCGCTGAACTCCCTCTGAGGCTGTTAGGCTCTTGCCAGTCCTCATGTCCCTTCCTCCGTCATGCGCTGCTCTCGAACTGAGGTCCCTTCCCTCCACCGGCATTACCCGGCCTCCTTGGTACTGCGGACCTCTCCGCCACCCTGCCGTCCCAACCTGGCCCTCGCGGGCTGTCGGTTGGCGCGTGCCACGCCACCGGCAGGGCTTCCCGTGTTGCGTCCATCCCCCCCCTTCCACACGTGCCGCCGCTACTACCCCGGCGGAACCGGTCGGTGCTTGCGTCGCTCGCTTCCCGACCGTTGGCAGCCTTCCCCGTATTCCGGGCGGATCGGCTTCCGCATCGCTTCGTTTCGAGGCCTGCGCAGCGTTCACATCGTTGCGGCCCGCGTGGTCGCTGAACCGCCCAGGGCGGCCCTTTGTCATCGGAGTGCTTCAGCCGATGTCGTTACCTCCATCGTCCGCTCCGACTGCTACCGGCTGGAGCGACAGTTGCCGGGCGGGGTTCGCACCCGCTGTGGAATGGCGCCTTTCACAGCGCACCGAAATCCTACGCTAAGCGCCGGTCACCGTTTTCTCGGCCATCGGTATTCGCCGGTCAGGAGAATATGAGCCCAGCCGAGGGGTGAGATGTGTGCCAGGAGCTCGGGCTCGGCCGACAGACCGGCGCTAACACCCTGCGGTTCGATGCCGCCGTCGGTGCCCGATCAGGCGTCCGGCGAGGCCATCTTCGGTTGCGTTGCGACAAATCGCAGCCGATGCGGACTTCAGCGACGGCTGGAGAGATATTGCAGGATGAAATTGAGGCGCTCGGCCTGTCGGCCAATGCGCTGTCGAGGGCGCTGGGTGTGCCGGTGACCCCCATCACGGCGACCCTGCACGGTCAGCGATGCGTGACCGAGGTCGGACTGATCTTATCGGCTGCGCATTCGCTCCCAAGCCTGGCCCGTGTATGTTTGATACGTGACTGGCTTCGAGCAGGTCTTGCATACGGCTCCCGGTCTGCGCAGATTCGCCCGCTGATTCCAACCGCACCGGTGACACGATACGATGTACCGGTGCGGAGCGAACTCGACATCATGGCACCGGTTCCCGGTGCAGCCGATCGAACGAGCTCTCGCTTTCCAGATCAAGTCGTGGTTGTGCTCGGGACCAACGAGTGCGTGCGCGATCTCATGAAGAATCGTATTCCGAACCTCGTCGCCAGGTGCGTTGAGGCAAAAGAGGTGCGACATGCTAATCACTCGGGTGCCGTAAGCGCAGCGTCCAGCTTGTCGCGAAGCGTCGTTGAATTGGAAACTCCAAGCCACGAGGCCGTGCTGATGGATGAGTCCTTCGGCTAGACGAGAGACCTCTTCGAGTCGCTCTTGGTCAGCCCGTTGGGAATCGGGCACGGCAGGTTCCAGCAATCCGTAGGCCACCCGATAGTTCTTGCCGTTGGCGCAAGCGACCACGGCACGCTTGGGTCCAAGCCGGGCGATGACGCCGCGAAGCGTGCCGGACCCGTCCGGGAACGAAACTTCGTCATTGGGACGGAACCGCGCCTTGAGCGTGTCATTCTGGAGGCTCACGCGTTTTTTCTGCCCACTCTCGTCTCGTACCAGAAGGTTCCACGGGACTCGGTACTCGTTTCCGGCTGCCGTTACGACCAGTGCCCGCCGGGCCGTCTTCCGCGCAATGTGCCCCTCGACGCTGTTGCCACGGTGCGTGAACCGGACGGGATCGCAGACGGAGAACTCCGAGGGTGTCGGCATGCCTTCAACCATTGGGTGTAATGTATCGTGGCCCCTTATTGATTTTCCAGATCCGGGAGTGCTCCGCGAGCCAACTGATCGAATGCATGTAGGACGTAGCGCTGGGTGCGGTACTCCCCGAACTCGTCGATCTCATTGTGTTTGAGGCCCGGGAATGAGGAGCTTGCAGCCACTTGGGCGGCTATTTCAGGCAGGGGCTGTCTCGACAAAGACGTTCAGCGCTCCTGAGCTCGGAGGAGAGAAGTTGAGTTTCTCAAATCCGATCACGTGTCCCTCTGCGTCTTTCATCAGGATAACTTCATCTCCGGTTTCTTCACAGATGTGCTCTTCCCGCGACTCTGTGAACCAGACAGTCAGTGTCTTGCCGTCTTTGTCGTAAAGCACCTTTAGTTCGGCCATACTCTTTTGCCTTCCTTGATCGCGTCGGTTGGATATGCGGTTATCAGGAAGCCATCACCACCTTTCCGTTTTGCGACCGCGCAAACCCAGCGCTTTGCCTGCTGAACGCTGTAGAACAAGTACACTGTAGGATCCGCTCGACTCTGTCTCACTTCATCTGGTGCTTCTAACGCTGCTCGCACAGCGTCTTCCTCGCCAGCCATTGCGGGATGTTTCTCCATGACGATCAGATTCCAGCGACTTCTCGTAACCTTGACGCGAAAACCGACGGGTGTTTGAACCTCGAATAGGACTACTGAGTCGGGTCTCAACCAATTATTCTACCGCCGAGCGTTTTGGACTCGGTGGATTCCTGCTAAATCCCCCCCACGGATTGTGGCTCACCTGCGGTGGGCACCCCTTCAGAATTCAAGAAACACCGTAGCCCACTCTTGTCCAAATTAGCTACCACGCCGACCGCCACCTGCGCGGTTTCCCCTGCTGGGGCCAGTTCGTGGCCATGCTGTTTTGTCAACTCGGCCAAGCCCACTCGCTGCGCGAGATCTGTGGCGGGCTGGCCGCGACCGAGGGCAAGCTCAAGCACCTCGGCTTGTCGGCAGCGCCCCAGCGCTCCACGCTTTCCTACGCCAAGGGGCAGCGGCCCTGGCAGTCGTTCGAAACCGTCTTCCAGCAACTGCTCGGCAAGTGCCGCGGACAGCTCGGGCTGACCGCCAGAGGCCACAAGTTTCGGTTCAAAAACCGCCTGCTCAGTCTCGATGCCAGCGTCATCGACCTGTGCGTATCGGTGTTTGACTGGGCGCAGTTTCAGCGCACCAAAGGCGCCCTCAAGCTGCACCTGCTGCTGGACCACGCCGGCTATCTGCCTGTTTTTGGCAACTTCACTTGGCCCACTTCGGCGGTTTATTTTGGCCCCCCTGTAAACGGGCCTCTAAGTCATTGATTTCAGGTCACCTCCTTTCGTTTTTGGGGACGTGGTCCGGAGCGGAGCCCGAAGGGCGAAGCGCAGGACGATGTCCCCAAAAACGAGCGCCCTCCTTGCTACCGCCCTCGCTTCTTCTTCGCCAGCGTCCTACGAAAGCGGTAGGACTCCTCGCCCGTCTCGATGATGTGAGCGCGGTCGGTAATGCGATCCAACAGCGCCTTACATAGCCGAGCGTTCGGAATCACCTTTGTCCACTCGGAGAACGGCAGGTTGGTCGTCAGCATTAGAGCCGCCTTTTCCGCGCGATCAGCGATGACTTGGAACAAGAACTCTGCTCCCACCTCCGCCAGCGGCACGTAACCCACTTCGTCGATCGCGATCAGCTCGTAGCGCGACCAGCGTGCGAGCACTCGACTCAGCTGCATTTGCTGCTTGGCTTCGACGAGTTCGTTGACCAGCGCCGACGCCGTGGTGAAGCGCACCCGCCGTTTCTGCAGGCAGGCCGCCACGCACAGGCCCGTCATCAGGTGGGTCTTGCCCGTGCCGCAATCGCCGAGAAACAGGATCGGTTCCGAACTCTCGATGTAGCCGCCTTCGGCCAACTCGGTTAGCTGCGGGGCCGAGACCGCCTTCGTCTCGGAGAAGTCGAACTCCTCGAGCGTCTTCATGCGAGGCAGCCGCGCTTCGCGTAAGCGACGATCCACCGTACGTCGCTCGCGCTCTTCCAACTCCGCGCTTAGCAGCGCTTCGAGATAGCCGACCGGCGTTTGTCTCTCGCGTATGGCTTGTTTGGCCAACGTCTCGAATTGCGCGCCCACCGTCGGCAGCCGCAGCAGCTTGCACTGTTGTTGGATGGCCTGCACCGCCAGGCTTTCGTTGGGGGCGCTGGATTTGCGGGCGCTCATTGCACCGCCTCCGCCGCCAGCAACTGATCGTAGTTCGTCAGCGTCGGCAAGGGCCGCTCAAAGCGTTCCAGCTCCGGCGCCACCAGCGGCGGCTGAGCTAGCCGTTCGAGGCACTGCGAGGTCAGCAAGTAACGCACCGCCGCCTGATCGCAGCAGCCGCACTCGAGCGCTTTCTCGATCGCCTCGCTCAGCTTGTCCCAACCGTGGCGTTTGCCCTCTTGCAACAGCTCGATCATCTGTTGCGTCCCCGCTTGCTTGTCATGGCGCTGGATCAACTTCGCCCATAACGTGTCGTAGCTCGCCGGCCAACGCCCGGCTTGGCGCCATTGTTCCAGCGGCGTCGAGCCCGCCAGCGCTCCCGGCTTGTGGGCCAATACGTCGAGGTAATGCTCCAAATTAAAGATCTTCTGCTGCCGAGAGTAGCTGCGCTCATGTCGCGCGATGCGACGACCTTCGTGCCAGACCTCGACCGACTCGGCGTAGATCTTCGCCTGCGCCCTGGTTCCCGGACGCAGCGGCGTCGAGTAGAAGTTCGTGCGCACCTTGACGCAGCCTGTCGCGTCAACCTTCGGGAAGCTCGACACTTCGATCTCAAAGCCTTCCGCCGCCAACCCCAACAGCCGCTCGCGTTCGATCAGCATTCCCTCGCCGACCGTTTGCGCCCGTCCGGCGACCGTGCGCGCTTCGTCTTCGCGGCAGCCTTCGAGCAGCTTGCTGTTGAGCTCGTCCAGCGTCTTGGCTTCAGGCAGCGGCACCCAGTGGTTGCGGCGGTAACGTCTCACCTCGCCTTCCACGCCCCCTTTCTCGTTGCCTTTCCCCGGCGTGCAGAACTCGGAGGCGAAGCGCCAATGCGAACGAAAAGCCACGAAGCGCGCCGTCTCCTCGCGTCGCGCGCCGCGCAGAATCCGCTTCACCGCCGAAGAGAGATTATCGTACCTCAATGTCCGAAACACCCCGCCAAAGTAGTCCAAGGCCAGCTCGTGCGCTTCCAGAAACGCCTGCTGCGTCGCGCGCCGATAGGCGCGATGAAAGGCCGCGCCGCTCGCCATCGAGCGCATCGTGAACACTTGCAGCTTCACGCGCTCGCCGTCCATCTCGGCCCACGACTCGTACCAGTCCACCTGCGCTTCTTGGCCCCAGTCGTAGCTTTGCGGCACGAACGTCTCGCGCTTCTCCAATCCCAACTCGCGCTTGCGCTCTTGAACGTACTGCCGCACCGTGCGCTCGGCCACTTCGCAACTGGTTTCCTCCCGTATCCGGTTCCAGATACGGTGCGCCGTGTGACGCTGCTTACGCGGCGCCTTGCGGTCCTCTTTGAGAATGCGGTCGATGAACCCCACCGCCGGCGCCAGCTTGGCGCGCCGTCGCGCCGGCTTCTTGCGCGGCGGCGGCAGCGCGCTGGCTACCGCCTCGCGCACCATCCGCCGGTGCACGCCCAGCTTGCGCGCCACCCCCTTGATCGTCCCCACGCCGAATTCGTACTCGCGTCGAATCTCTTCGAATAGTTCCACTTTGCTCCTCCAGTCCAATTCGTTCCTCCGTTGCGGGCGATTCCCGCAAACAGAGTATCCGTTGATTGTTCTAGGGGGGCCAAATCAGGGCGCCGAAAGGGGCCAATTCAGAATGCCAAACTCATCTGCCCTCGTTCGCCGTGATCACCACGGGTAAAACGCATGATCTTCGCGTGGCGCGCCAGCTCGAGTTCGATCCCGGCACGGTGCTGGTGCTCGACCGCGGCTACATCGATTATCAGTGGTTTGTCGAACTCAGCCGGCGCAAGGTGTACTTTGTGACGCGGCTCAAAGAGAACGCGGCTACCTGCTTCGTGGCAGGATCATTTCAGCGGGGCAATTCTGCCAGGCGTCTCCAGGCGCTTTGCCAGATTCCAGGCCTCTTTCAGTTCCGCTTGCCGAAGTAAGGCCCACTCGACCACCAGACCCAGAGCTCGCGGAGGAAGATGCCCGTGCAACACGGTCAAGCTATCGATTGCCACTAACGCTTCATCTCCACCGTACAATGCGTGGAAGTGAGGCGGCCCGTGCTCGTCAAAATACATACGTATGACGATTCCGTAGAACCGGCAGAGTTCAGGCATTTTCAACCAGAAGCTGGGCACCCGGCATCACTTCCGTAACGGCCTTACCGGTGAGTTGCATGTAGAGAGCGTCCGGGCAAAGTTCGCCGTCTTCTCCCCCAGGCGATCCCTCCGGCCGGAGCAATATGCACCGTCTCGAAGCAAGCGCGGTCATTCCAGTCCTTGAATACGCCACGCCCTGCCAGATGAGACAGGTCGATTTCCCCCGCCGTACCGTCCGAGTACCGAAGCCATATCCGGTACCCCTCTCGTGGCTCCACTTCAGTTGGCCTAATCATCTCCCCTCCTTGATTCGTGCTTCGCCATACTCATTGTGATGAAGTTTCGAGCTCCGCGCATCGACGATCAATGAACCGGCGGATTTCATCGTTCATCTTCGCGCCCGCGTTCGCCGGGTGGATATCCAGCGATGTCCAAAAAGATGACGCTCTTGCGTCCCTCGTCGACGAGTGCAGCTTGCACAAACGAGCGGTTTCGCAACGACTCGACAGCGAACTGGTTTTCAAGGGCTTTTGGGTTGCGAAACGGTATTGCAGGAGAGATTCAATTGGCGATAGTTTTTTGCAACGCCGTCCGCGAGGCGGTCATCCAGGCGTTCCGCCGGGAAGGGACGCCCCACCACCACCACCCCGCCTCGGATGGAAAGCACAACTGAGGTAATCTCTAAAGGCCATGAAGAAGCAAGGACGTTATCGCCACTTGCGCGTGGACTGGGTGGGCGCGCGGGCTTTCTGCGACACCCAGACAGGGGGGTGATGATGCTCATTGGGTATGCACGGGTCTCCACCCAAGACCAGACGCTGCGACTCCAGCACGACGCGCTCACCGACGGTGGCTGCGAGAAGCTCTGCCGCGAGAAGCTCTCCGGCACGGCACAGAATAAGGAAACCCAGGCGTCAACCCGGCCATAAAATCGGCGATCATCGACGAACTTATTTGCGGTGCTGGAATTGATATTGACGTGTACTTTGCCGGTCACGAACACCACCAGGAGCACCTTGAAACGTCTTACTGTCCGGGATGCGGCGACGCGTTTCACCAGGTCGTTCAGGGAGCGGGCGGAAAACAACTGCGAAACCCCGGAAAGAAAGTCTACGGGGTCGCGACGCAGAAGATACTGATAACCGAATACGGCTTCGCCCTCGTGAGCGTGTCGAAGAAAAGACTGGGGGTCGAGTTCTACGGCTACGATGAATATCGCAAATCCTGGGGAAAACGCTACGGCTTCAAAGAATTCCCGCTGACCGGATTGCCGCCCTCGGAACTTTACGGTGGCATCTGGCAAGCGGATGAAGTCGTCCTTCTCAAGCACATTC
>CBDBHI010000089.1:0-14733 GCA_965205595.1 Bryobacterales bacterium
GGCCGCCACGCACAGGCCCGTCATCAGGTGGGTCTTGCCCGTGCCGCAATCGCCGAGAAACAGGATCGGTTCCGAACTCTCGATGTAGCCGCCTTCGGCCAACTCGGTTAGCTGCGGGGCCGAGACCGCCTTCGTCTCGGAGAAGTCGAACTCCTCGAGCGTCTTCATGCGAGGCAGCCGCGCTTCGCGTAAGCGACGATCCACCGTACGTCGCTCGCGCTCTTCCAACTCCGCGCTTAGCAGCGCTTCGAGATAGCCGACCGGCGTTTGTCTCTCGCGTATGGCTTGTTTGGCCAACGTCTCGAATTGCGCGCCCACCGTCGGCAGCCGCAGCAGCTTGCACTGTTGTTGGATGGCCTGCACCGCCAGGCTTTCGTTGGGGGCGCTGGATTTGCGGGCGCTCATTGCACCGCCTCCGCCGCCAGCAACTGATCGTAGTTCGTCAGCGTCGGCAAGGGCCGCTCAAAGCGTTCCAGCTCCGGCGCCACCAGCGGCGGCTGAGCTAGCCGTTCGAGGCACTGCGAGGTCAGCAAGTAACGCACCGCCGCCTGATCGCAGCAGCCGCACTCGAGCGCTTTCTCGATCGCCTCGCTCAGCTTGTCCCAACCGTGGCGTTTGCCCTCTTGCAACAGCTCGATCATCTGTTGCGTCCCCGCTTGCTTGTCATGGCGCTGGATCAACTTCGCCCATAACGTGTCGTAGCTCGCCGGCCAACGCCCGGCTTGGCGCCATTGTTCCAGCGGCGTCGAGCCCGCCAGCGCTCCCGGCTTGTGGGCCAAAATAAACCGCCGAAGTGGGCCAAGTGAAGTTGCCAAAAACACTCGTCGACCAGGGACGCAAGAGCGTCATCTTGGACATCGCTGGATATCCACCCGGCGAACGCGTCAAGAACCAGATCGGGGCGCGCGAGGCTTTGCCCAAGCAGTACGGAGACGCGCCGCAGTACACCCTAGTTGTCGCGGGGGGTGACACGGACATCAAACCCGTGCCGGCAATCGAACTCGAGGCGCGGATTAGACGTGCGCACTCGCTGATCTGGGCCGGCGGACGCCGGGACATCCCCTTTCCCTCGTAAACAGCCACGTCTCCCGGATCGGCCCGCAGCCGTCCAGGGCGCGAAGCGGCGCAGCGAACCCTTGACGGCGAGGACCGATCTGGAATCATCCGTGGCGAGGGAAAGGGGGTTCAAGAAGACGAAACCGGGCGATCCAAGACATGGAACGATAACATACTTTATCGTGCTATATAAAGGCGTCTCCCGCAGGAGTTTGCCTGCCTCACCCGCACCCGCGAAAGTTCATCGCCGCCCCAGGGTCCATAACCGTGAATTCGCGGTGGACCCCTGAAGTGAGACAACCTGCTAAGCAGGGTTTCCCCATTCGCTGAAAAAAGCTTGGCCGGGGAATGGCCTTCATTGTAAACTTCTGCTCGGCTGGTGAAGCGGAAGCGGGCTCTGCGGGAGCGCAACCCGCCCAGGAATAGCCGGCTGGAAACTCATCGCAACGATGGGTCGGGGCGTGGAGCCCTCCGCTTCGCGCCCCACTCTCACGAAAGCCCAGCCCATCGGATCGATAGATTTCCCGATGCCTCAGAAAACTCATCCCGCGACCTCCTGCGGCGTCTGCTGGTTGAGCAACCACTGCTCATACTCGTTGGGCGGCCGGTAGCCCAGCGCCGAGTGCAGCCGTTTTTCGTTGTAGACGCGCTCGATGAACTCCTCGATGCGCTGCTGCGCCTCGACGTAATGCTCGTACTCGAACAGGTAGACTTCTTCGTACTGGAGCGTCTTGATGAACGACTCCGCTTTGGCATTGTCGTTGGGGCTCGCCTTGCGGCTCATGCTGATGGCGATGCCGTGCTCGGCCAACAGCGCCGTATAGTCTCCGGCCGCGTATTGCGAGCCGCGATCGGAATGATGCACCAGTGCAGGCCCCACGTCGCGCTTCGCCAAGGCCATCCGCAAAGCTCCGAGCGTCAGCTCCGTCCCCAGCGTGCGGCCCAGTGACCAGCCGATGCAGCGCCGCGAGTGAGTTTGGCATTCTGAATTGGCCCCTTTCGGCGCCCTGATTTGGCCCCCCTAGAACAATCAACGGATACTCTGTTTGCGGGAATCGCCCGCAACGGAGGAACGAATTGGACTGGAGGAGCAAAGTGGAACTATTCGAAGAGATTCGACGCGAGTACGAATTCGGCGTGGGGACGATCAAGGGGGTGGCGCGCAAGCTGGGCGTGCACCGGCGGATGGTGCGCGAGGCGGTAGCCAGCGCGCTGCCGCCGCCGCGCAAGAAGCCGGCGCGACGGCGCGCCAAGCTGGCGCCGGCGGTGGGGTTCATCGACCGCATTCTCAAAGAGGACCGCAAGGCGCCGCGTAAGCAGCGTCACACGGCGCACCGTATCTGGAACCGGATACGGGAGGAAACCAGTTGCGAAGTGGCCGAGCGCACGGTGCGGCAGTACGTTCAAGAGCGCAAGCGCGAGTTGGGATTGGAGAAGCGCGAGACGTTCGTGCCGCAAAGCTACGACTGGGGCCAAGAAGCGCAGGTGGACTGGTACGAGTCGTGGGCCGAGATGGACGGCGAGCGCGTGAAGCTGCAAGTGTTCACGATGCGCTCGATGGCGAGCGGCGCGGCCTTTCATCGCGCCTATCGGCGCGCGACGCAGCAGGCGTTTCTGGAAGCGCACGAGCTGGCCTTGGCCTACTTTGGCGGGGTGTTTCGGACATTGAGGTACGATAATCTCTCTTCGGCGGTGAAGCGGATTCTGCGCGGCGCGCGACGCGAGGAGACGGCGCGCTTCGTGGCTTTTCGTTCGCATTGGCGCTTCGCCTCCGAGTTCTGCACGCCGGGGAAAGGCAACGAGAAAGGGGGCGTGGAAGGCGAGGTGAGACGTTACCGCCGCAACCACTGGGTGCCGCTGCCTGAAGCCAAGACGCTGGACGAGCTCAACAGCAAGCTGCTCGAAGGCTGCCGCGAAGACGAAGCGCGCACGGTCGCCGGACGGGCGCAAACGGTCGGCGAGGGAATGCTGATCGAACGCGAGCGGCTGTTGGGGTTGGCGGCGGAAGGCTTTGAGATCGAAGTGTCGAGCTTCCCGAAGGTTGACGCGACAGGCTGCGTCAAGGTGCGCACGAACTTCTACTCGACGCCGCTGCGTCCGGGAACCAGGGCGCAGGCGAAGATCTACGCCGAGTCGGTCGAGGTCTGGCACGAAGGTCGTCGCATCGCGCGACATGAGCGCAGCTACTCTCGGCAGCAGAAGATCTTTAATTTGGAGCATTACCTCGACGTATTGGCCCACAAGCCGGGAGCGCTGGCGGGCTCGACGCCGCTGGAACAATGGCGCCAAGCCGGGCGTTGGCCGGCGAGCTACGACACGTTATGGGCGAAGTTGATCCAGCGCCATGACAAGCAAGCGGGGACGCAACAGATGATCGAGCTGTTGCAAGAGGGCAAACGCCACGGTTGGGACAAGCTGAGCGAGGCGATCGAGAAAGCGCTCGAGTGCGGCTGCTGCGATCAGGCGGCGGTGCGTTACTTGCTGACCTCGCAGTGCCTCGAACGGCTAGCTCAGCCGCCGCTGGTGGCGCCGGAGCTGGAACGCTTTGAGCGGCCCTTGCCGACGCTGACGAACTACGATCAGTTGCTGGCGGCGGAGGCGGTGCAATGAGCGCCCGCAAATCCAGCGCCCCCAACGAAAGCCTGGCGGTGCAGGCCATCCAACAACAGTGCAAGCTGCTGCGGCTGCCGACGGTGGGCGCGCAATTCGAGACGTTGGCCAAACAAGCCATACGCGAGAGACAAACGCCGGTCGGCTATCTCGAAGCGCTGCTAAGCGCGGAGTTGGAAGAGCGCGAGCGACGTACGGTGGATCGTCGCTTACGCGAAGCGCGGCTGCCTCGCATGAAGACGCTCGAGGAGTTCGACTTCTCCGAGACGAAGGCGGTCTCGGCCCCGCAGCTAACCGAGTTGGCCGAAGGCGGCTACATCGAGAGTTCGGAACCGATCCTGTTTCTCGGCGATTGCGGCACGGGCAAGACCCACCTGATGACGGGCCTGTGCGTGGCGGCCTGCCTGCAGAAACGGCGGGTGCGCTTCACCACGGCGTCGGCGCTGGTCAACGAACTCGTCGAAGCCAAGCAGCAAATGCAGCTGAGTCGAGTGCTCGCACGCTGGTCGCGCTACGAGCTGATCGCGATCGACGAAGTGGGTTACGTGCCGCTGGCGGAGGTGGGAGCAGAGTTCTTGTTCCAAGTCATCGCTGATCGCGCGGAAAAGGCGGCTCTAATGCTGACGACCAACCTGCCGTTCTCCGAGTGGACAAAGGTGATTCCGAACGCTCGGCTATGTAAGGCGCTGTTGGATCGCATTACCGACCGCGCTCACATCATCGAGACGGGCGAGGAGTCCTACCGCTTTCGTAGGACGCTGGCGAAGAAGAAGCGAGGGCGGTAGCAAGGAGGGCGCTCGTTTTTGGGGACATCGTCCTGCGCTTCGCCCTTCGGGCTCCGCTCCGGACCACGTCCCCAAAAACGAAAGGAGGTGACCTGGAATCAATGACTTAGAGGCCCGTTTACAGGGGGGCCAAAATAAACCGCCGAAGTGGGCCAAGTGAAGTTGCCAAAAACAGCGAGTGGCCGTCCAACAACACCGCCAGGTAAACGAACTCGCGCAGCAGCCGAATATAGGTGATATCGGCCACCCACAGCTGGTTCAGCCCCGTCAGCTGGAGCTCGGGAACCAGGTTCGGATAGACCGTCAGCCCGTGCCGCGAATCGGTGGTACGCACGCGTTGGACCCGCCGCAGGCACAGCAGATTGTCTTCCCGCATGAGGCGCTCTACGCGCTTGCGATTGATCGTCCAACCACGCCGCCGCAGCTCGGCAGTGATGCGCCGCGAGCCGTAGCCAGGCATCTCCAAGGCGACGCGCTGGATGGCATCGCGGAACTCGCTGTCGTCGCGGCTCCTCGCCTGCTGATGCGCCCGGTAGTAGGCGGCGCGATTCACCTGCAAGGCGCGGCACATCGCCGCCAACGACAGCGCAGTGGTTGGTTCCTGCTCGATCACCGCGATCATCTTTTGCTTGTAGGCGCGACGCTCGGCAGGCGTTGTTCCTCGAGCCGCGCCAAGGCCTTTTTTAACAGCGCGTTCTCCATTGTCAGCCGGCCGACCATGCGCTCTAGCTCTCCGATGCGAGCTTCTTCGTCCGAGCCGTTTCTGTTGCCGCGGAACGCTCGCTCAGGATCCTGCCGCAGCTGTTTACGCCACTTTGTCAGCAGCGTGGGATGGACTTCATAGCGCCGAGCGACTGCGGCCGTCGAAGCTCCCGCCTCGACCTGCCGTACCGCCCGCAACTTGAACTCCACAGAAAACTTCCGTCTTGACAACGCCATAGCACCTCTCTCCGTTCACTGTAAAAAGATGCTTAGCCAGTTGTCTCATTTTTGGGGTCCACTCCGGCCAACCGACAAAGCCATCCTTGGGATGGTAAGCGAGTCACCGGGCCGTAACGCAAGTGAACCCACAGGTGGCCTCGAAAACTAAAAACCTCGGAGGCCGAGCCCGCATTTCAAGGGCGAAGGCAGTATGACTTGGCGCAGACTGACCGAAGCGCCAGTTGTCACTCCGGCGGGGTATTAGGGGCGGCACGGTGACAAGGGCATGCCGAGCAACTGGAGAAGCCCTCCTCGTCCCGTCGAGAAATCGGCGAGAGTTGGCGCGGATCGGCCCAAACCTGAACCAGATCGCCCGCTGGGCCAATACCTAACAGGGAGAACGCCGAGGCCGTGGAGGTGATCGCCCATCTGGTCGCCATTGAGCGGGCGCTCGACACTTTGGCCGTCGAGGGGAAAGCGCAAGCTGAAAACCTCAGTAGTCTTGCGGTCTGAACTTGATGTCAGTCCGCAGGTGTCACGTCATCACCACCTGGGGCTTGGTCAGGGCTCGGCGGCAATGCGTCCTCAGGAATTCTTTCGCGGATCCGGAGATATACTTCTTGAAGTGGCGTGCGCGACCGGTACCACGAGATCAGGAGGTACGCTCCAAAGAAAACGCCGACAACCGCAACAAAAATGAAAATGCTCTCAAGTTGAGGATTGGCGAAAGTCGCAGCTACAAGCGTACAGATCGACGAAAAGGCGGTCGAAAGCAGAAAGATCGCGAAGTTCAGTTCGAGATTGGCGGTGGAACCCTTCTCGAGCAGATCAAGCTCACCGTCCTTGATCTCATACAGATCAACAGAGTCTACGCGCCCGCGACGTATCCGTGTGGGTTTCTGATCGTCGTCGAACGGTGTCGTTAGCCCAGCCATCACAGGTTCTTCTTGAGCCACTCACTGTTCTTCGGCCCGTACGAATTTGCCCAAGCAGCCTCTGTGCCTGAACGCACAATGAAGAGACGGTCTTTGGGGCCCAGAAGCTCTGCGATGTGATCCCTGATTCGAGCGGCCTTCCGATCGGACATGATCGCCCAGCAGTGCTCGTGCACAGGGCAGTACCCACCGTAGGTCTTGAGTCGATTGTGGACCCTCTGACGCACGGTGGCGTCGGCTACTTTAAATGTGACGATGTAGCATCTCATTAGTCGATGTGCTGCCTGGTATTGGACATGTGTTTCTCAAATCGCGGCTAACGACCGCGTTTCAGTCTGCGGAGGCCTATCATTGCACCGGTCGCCGACGACTGCAACGCTGAATGATGCCACGGGAAATCTCCGAGGGAGGCTATTTCTCCGGCGGGTGCTCTCGGTAGTGCGCGGCGAGACCGGATTCAGTTGTGCGGCCTTCCTCATGTGCGCTCTCCCGTTTTGCGCTTGAACAACAATGGCCACTTGCTGCCGATGTATTGTTCCGCCGCTTCCCGGACTATCCAGGCCAGCGAAACCTTCTTCTCTCTGGCAACGCTTTCGAGGGTTTCGTACATGTCGAGAGAGAAATTGATCGATGCGCGAACCGCCGCTTTGCTCGAATCCTTCTTCTCCAGGATTTCCATTTTGGCCCTGGCACGGTGAAAGTATACACCCGCGCTGCCCCGAATACCACGTCTTTCCGCGCTGAACCCTGCACATCACCTCCGGCGGCAGGCCCCAAAGCCCGTCCGTCCGCTCACAGACGTTGATGGAGCGGGCTGAACGGCACACCGGCCGACACTGCTCCCTGCGAAGCCTTTTCGGAGCTAAAAACTGTTGATCCTCGTCCAGGTAACGCTACCCGCTCGGCAGCGGCAGCGCCCAGATCCTGTGCAGCATGTCACCGAACAGCCGCCGGTTCAGATGCCCCTCGGCCAGCAGCAACCAGTAGTAGCGCGCGTGCTTGACCAGCCGGCCGCCGGTCTTCATCAGCCGCTGCTGCAAGCTCGTGAGCGACCAACTCTTGATCCTGTTCGGCAGTCCGAGCCGCCGCCACAAGTTGCCCAGGTTGTAGGCCAGCACGCTGAGTTGCAGTCGCACTTCGTTGGCCCGAAAGCGATGGCACGAAAGCCGCGTCCAGTGCGTGGCCTGTTTGCCTTCTTTAATCCATTGCTCGGCCGTGCCGCGCTTGTTGTAGAAGCGCACCACCGACCGGCTTGGCAAGCTCATGTTGGTCACGATAAATCCGACCCGCGGGAACAGCTCACCGAGATGATGCTCGACCTTGGCCACGATGCGTCGCGGCTTGGACCAACTCTCCGCCTGATAGCGGAAGCTCTTGTAGCGCACCAAGGGCTTGCGACCCGGCCTGCCCGGCGGGCGAAACAAGATGTCTTCGATCGCCAATTCCAAGCTCTTGTTGGCCGGAATGCGAATGGCGTACTGCACTCCGCGTTCCTCCGAAAACTCATAAATCTCCGGCTTGGCAAAGGCCGCATCGCCCCGGAAGGTGACCTGTTTGCCCGCAGCCTGTTGGCGCTTGATCTCGGGCAGCAGCAACTCCTTCCAGTCCTCAGCGCTGTGCACGTTGCCTGGACGCAGCTTCGCCGCCAGGCAATCCCCATGCTGGTTGAACAACAACAGCGGGTGGTAGCAGACCGACTCGAAATGGCCGTTGTAGGCGCTGCCCTCTTGCTGGCCGTGGACAGGGCTTTCGGTCGAATCCATGTCGAGCACGACGCGCTCGGAGTCGTCTTGCGTCTCGGCTTGCGCCACCAGCTCGCGGTTCACAGCCATCAGCCCCAGCAAGTTCTCCTCGCTCGCCAGCATCTCCGTCTCGAAGCTCTGCAGTCGCGAGGTCAGTGCCCCGCCGCGATCCCAGTTCCTCTTCGAGCCGATCAAGCGAAACGTCGGGTCAGCCGACACTCGGACGGCGTCATTGAGGTCCTCGTAGCCTGCCAGCCGAGAGTAGACTGACTGCCGCAGCAGATCGGCCAGCGGGAACTTCTTGTTCAAGCCTTGCCGTGGGTCACTGAGGTATTCGTCGATCAGCTTCCCGAGTCCGAGTCGCTCGTCCAGCTCGCGGACCAGGATCAGCCCGCCGTCGGAAGTGACACGCGATCCTTGGAAATCGACTTTCAATAAGCCGTTGAAGCTTAGCTGGAACGGTTTGTTTTCTTTTTCACCCATTGGGTGTTGATCTCCTCAGCGCCTTGAGTGCTTTCCAACCCGCATAAATAAAGGCGTCCGAGGCCACCCGATGGTTAGCAGAATCGAAACTAAAGTGGGAATCCGGGTATAGAGGCTCGACCCTTTCTCGTCATAGAAGGTGAAGTCGGCGACAGCCGTCTTCTCCTCACTTCCAGGTCCAACCGTCACCAGGAGGAAACCGCCCGTCGGCTCATCATAGATATAAGGCTGCTTGATTCGAGCGTCGGGGTCAGACGAACCGGGTCCGGGGCGCCTCCCGACAAACGCGTTGGCGTCGACCAGAGCGCCACACGAAAATTCTTCGAACCCGGAGGGATGAATGGAGTGGTACTGCCAGTGCCGGTCGCCATTGACGATGAAGAATCGCTTGGGTGAAAAACCGTTACCCTTCAGCCATCGGAAGAACTCCTCCCCTTCGTGCCGAAACCCGCGCGGATTTACGTGACTGTCTCGCTTAGTGGTGCTGTCGGGCCCGACCATCGGTGTCGCGGAGAAAAGAATCTTAAAAGTGGCGGCGCTTTCCAGAAGGGTGCGCTTGAGCCACTCTTTCTGATCTTTCCCCCAGATCGATTTTTCCGGACCGTCGGGCATATCATTAGGACTCCGATAATCGCGTCCCTCCACAAACCAGATCTGCAGGTGCTTGTGGACGCGATACGTCCGATACGTGAGTGCGTCGGGATCGTCCAGGTCGACAACCGGTAGCTGCTCCCGGAACACGTAAACCCCCAGCTCATGGGACGGTTGGAAGCCAGAACCGGACAATCTTGGGTGAATGTTGGTCTTGGGATAGTAGTCCGCGTCCACCCGCGGTGTTTCCACGTAAGGCGGGTAGTCTAGGCTTGGGTTGATGGGGTCCGAGTCGTTGAAGCGGTGGTCGTGGTCGTCTTTCATCCAGTAGGTGGCGACCTGTTTGAAAAGATCAATGAACCGCGGCTGGGAATACTGCTCGTGGTGTTTCATGACCTATCGCTCCGATGGCAAGCTGGCGGTGTTTGTTGAGAATTCGCTATTACTGCAGCAACCGACAAAGCCCGAAGGATCAAACGCGCTCAATCCCCTAAACGGTGGCTGGCCCGCTTATGTCTATGCGGATGGCTCCACGCCAGGGCTGACATCGGCGATTCTTCGGAAGCCGGACAATTCTATATCCGTTCGGCTGTGGTCCCGCGCTATTGCCGATACGCCGAATCGATTCTCCATCGAGTTCGCGGACCTGTTCAACGAATACCAGCAAGACAGCTTGGCGGTCCTTGATGCTGATGACATAAACCGTACCCGGCAGGAAATCACCGGACAACTGGCAGCAGACGGCTTGCCGACTTTTGACCAGGCGGGGAGATGCTTAAAATTGGATCGCCGCTCACGCCGACAGCACAGCCGAAATGAAGCTTGAGGCGGCGTTGGCTAAGCCGGTATCGAAGGCGGCAACGCAGGTGTTCAATTTCCTGTAGACTGCCGACGGCCCGAGAGGCTTGGCACCCTAGTTTGGAGTGGCTGCGGTGAAACGTAGAGGGAGATCGATTTTCCGTGAATTTGGGGATGCAATCGGGGCCGGAGCGCTAGAAATTCACGTCAATATGCCCAAGCAGTTGATTCGGTCTCTTTAGCGCGGAGTGGAGCTGTAACAAGGCCCACACAAGGTCATCGGCTCCGGTGATCGCCTCGTAATGCCGCGCCTGGCCATCGGCGCGAAAGAGCCCATTCTTACTGAACAGGCCGATCGACATGTCAGCCACCTGACTCGCAAAGGCCTTGTAACGCTTCTGCTTGGCCTCTGGAATTCCGTTCTCGTGCGCCAACACGAGCATGAGCGAGATCACCTGACCGCACGCCTTGGGCCAGAGATCGTCTTTCTTCTCAGGTATACCCTCTTCAATGTATCGGTCAGCAACTTGTTCCGCCAGCCGAAGAAAGCGATTGTCTTTGGTCTGGCGATAGTGTGTGAAATCCCTGAGCGCGGCTCCGGAGACCCCAGCGCTGCCGTACCTCAACCGCCACAGTGCACTGAGCGTCGTGCTCTCCGTGCCCGGCCATCTGGGGACAATCCTTCTGCTAAAGCGCGCCAATTGAGGATAGAGTTTGGCCAGCTTTTCTTGCTCCACGGGATTCGCCTCTTCCGGGGCAGGTCTTGCTTCGCGCTGTCGCCCAAGCGCCGCGAGTGCTTTCTCGTCCAATTCCCGCACAAGCTTGCGCCATGCTGCCCGGCGGCGGGGCGCCAATTCCGCTGCGTCCCAAAGCATCACGCGAAGCGTTGGATCGGTGGAGTGCTCCGGCTTGAAGGATCCAGCCTGCACGAGGAGAGATTCCGGCTGCAGCCGCCTGCCGGTTCTGCTCTCTATTAGCACCTCGATGCGTTCGATGTACTTCGGATCCCGGCTCTGAACATAGGCGTTGGCATAAGCCCAAATGTAAAAACCCGCATGTCTGGGATAGGCGGCGCCGGTATGTGCGTTGTAGCTCTTCCAATCGGCGTGGCGGCTGAAATCTCCCACCTTCTTGTTGCCAATCTGCGACAGCCAAAGGCCGTCCGCCAAGCGCAAGGCCCGGTGGGGACTGATACCGTAGAGCTTGTCATAAAAGGGAAAGCGCCGGAACACCTCATGGATGTTCCCGTACGCTTTCTCGTGCCGGAAATCCCAGCTCATATGTTCCCCGCCGGCCATGAGACCGGTCTCCGGGCTCTGGCAATGAGTCAACCAGAACCGCAAGGTCGAATCCGCATGATCGGCGTACTTTTTGTCTCCGGTAACTGCGGAAAGCTCGTACATGGTTCTCAGGAGCATAATGTCGTGCTCCAGGTTATTGCCGAACGGCGCCCTATCTCCGGGCCGAATTCCAACCGGAGGATCCGGCAGTCCGTAGCCAATGGCTTTGACATGGCCGCTTTGCCTCTGTGGGAGCTCGTCGATGTCTGTTGGCTTTGGCAGAGACATTGTGTCCAGATCGAGCATGGCCGCAAACAGCGGCGATTGGACCTTGCCGTAGCGGTCCGTGCCACGGTCCATCATGGTCTCCACGAAGGTTTTGACGACGTCTAAATAGCGATGTTGGCCGGGTGCATCCTCGTCGCCGGCGTAACATGGGAGGACCAGCGCGGCGATCAAGATAAAGGTACGGTTCACCATGCATACTCCACGAATTCTCGAGTACAATTCGGCTCGCTTCATTCTCTGTAAATTGAGCTCTGTAAATTGAGCCTCACTGTGAGCGGCTGCCGGAAGCCTTCCGGGCACGCGGAGTTCGCGCCGGAAACCCGCGGCCCGGGTTTGGCTGGAGGCTGCCCGTTTCAAGGCTTGGTCAAATCCGAGATTAGAACACCGCGCGCAACGCCAACTGGACGATGCGGGGGTTGCCGCCGCTTCGAACCACACCGAACGAACCCAGGCTTGCCAGGTTGGTGCCGACAGAGCCGAACTCCGGCGTGTTGGTGAAGTTCTGGGCGTCCGCCCGGATTTCCACCCGGACACGCTCTCTCCAGACCTGGAAGCTCTTCATCACGGACATGTCGAGTTGCACGAGGTACGGATCCCTGATCTCGGCCGCATAGAACGGCGCCTCGGGGGTGATGGTGTACTGGTCCGGCAACGACTCGAATGCCGTAATGTCGAAGTACGGGTTTATCACGATGCCCGACGCGTCCCGCTGGTCTCCCAGCCGGCCGTCAATCGAACCGTTGATCCTCGGGCTCCTAATCCGGATCGGTCGCCCGTTAGAGTCGCTTATCCCCAGGGGCGGGCCGGAGACATAGCGGAAGCGGCTCGAGATAGTCCACCCGCCTACGAGGGCGTTCAAGCCGCGGCCGGCGCCGCTCAGCAAGGGCTGTCCTTGACCGAACGGCAGATCGTAGACGAACGCCACGTTGGTCATGTGCGGCCGGTCGAGACCGGAGATGCCCCGAAAGAACGGCCTTGGGTTCACCAGGCTCACCCGGTTGTCCTCGATCATCTTCGACCAGTTGTGATTGAACAGCAGGTTGAGCCCGTGGGAGAACCGCTTTTCGAGCTTGATGATCAGCGCGTGATAGTAGGCGGTTTTCCCGTTCTCCGTGGACTGGACCTGCGTGAACTGGGGGTACTGCCGCCAGAGATCACGCTGGCGGAGGGTCTTCGATGCGCCGAGGCGCGTGGTCGGCGGCAAGATTCCAAAGAACGGGTTGGGGATCTTCTTGTTCTCGTCTGCTCCGAACTGCAGGAAGTGGTCCGGCACCTCGTTCAGGTCTAGCCGTGAGAAAGCATCCGTGGCGTCGCCGATGGTGTTGACGCTGAGCATCCGCATGAAGGCGACCTCCATCGAAATGGTCGGACTGAGCTGCTGCTGGACGCTGAACTGCCACTGCTGGTTGTAGGGCAGGATGCGAGTCTGGTTCATGAACCGGATATTGTCGCCCGTCCGCGCGGCCAGCCCTTGGGAATTGCCCGGCGGCGGCGTAACCCCATTCGGGAACGGGTTCTGCAGCGTCGCAAAGGGCGTGGCGTGACCGTCTACCGAGCCGATGATGGGAGCTTGCAGGCCAAAGCTCCGCGGGATCGGGGTCGAGTTCGTGGTGTTGTAGACGTTGCTCGAATAGAACAGGCCGTAACCGCCGCGGATGACGGTGTTTTCGAACAGCCGGTAAGCGAAGCCGAATCTCGGGCCGAGGTTATTGTAATCGGTCTCGCCCTCGCGGGCGCCCCTGCCGTCTACCCCGGCGAACAACCCTCCACCGCGGAGATCCATGCCTGGCACCTCGATCGGGGACTGGGCATCACGGTCGAACCCGTACCACATCCGGTTGTAGCGTTCCTTGTACGGCGTCTCGATGTCGTAGCGCAGTCCGAAGTTCAGCGTCAGCTTCGGCGTCGCCTTCCAGTCATCCTGAACGAAGAACGCTGTGTAGTAGGTATTGTTCGTATACGGCGAACTGCCGTTGAGGATGCTGTTGTCCTGCAGCGTTCCCAGCAGCAGCGAAGCCATGGAGGTGCCCGATGTCCTGCCGCTGGACGACTTGAACGGGTCCCCCCTGGTGAACTGGTTTCTGAAGTTGAAGCGCCCGGCGCCGTTGCTGCCCACCTCGTTCGAGTTCCAGGCCGTGTATCTCAGGTCAGCGCCGAACTTCAGCGTGTGACTGCCCATCAGCTTCGTCAAGCTCGGCACGATGGAAAAGACGTCGTTGGCGCGCCGCTTCACGCGGCCGCCGAGCGTCTCGATGTTCTCGCTCATGCTCACATACGGCCAGGCTTCGTTCAGCGAGTTGCTCACGATGATGTTCGGTACGTTCAGTTCCTGCGGATCCCGGAAATTGGCATTGAATAACTGATCGTTCCAGTACCGGACCCAGCCGTAGCGGAACGTGGCCAGCGTCGTCGGAGAGAAGGTGACGTCATGGTTCAACGAGGATGACCAGAACTTCCGGAACTGCCCCGTCCAGATCCGCATGCCTGGAGGCGCGGGGCCGCCTTTCGATTTTTGGTCGGTGAAGCTGAACCGGCCGAAGATCCGCTGGCGGTCGCTCAGCACCTGGTCAACCCGGCTGGTCACCCCGTAGGCGAGGCTGGGGCCGACACCGGTGGCGACGAAGTTGCGCCGGCTGATCTGCACCGGCACGTCCTGGTTCGGCATCGGATAAACGTCGAGGATCGCCTTCCCGGTTGGATCGAACCGCGATGAGGGAATCAGGTTGCCCGGAAACGGATCACGGGTCGCCTTGCTTCCTGTCACGACCGTCGTCAGCGGGTCGTAGATCGTCAGCTCGCCGCCTCTGCTGTTCAGCGTCTGGGAGAAATCGCCGTTGCGCTCCAGCTCGCTCGGCACCCGGCTCTGGTGGGAGAGGGCGGTGTTGATCCGTTCCCGCTGGTAACTGGCGAAGAAGAAGGTCTTGTTCTTGACGATCGGGCCGCCGACCGTGCCCAGCGCGAAATTCCGGTCGGTTTCCGGCCGTTCCCTGCCGCTCTTGTTGTTCGTCCAACTGTTGGCTTCCAGCACCTTGTCGCGGAAGAAATACTCGAACGAACCGTGGTACTCGTTGGTGCCGCCTTTCGACGCCATAATAACCGCTCCACCATTGGTACGACCTAACGAAGCGTCAAACACGGTCGACAGCACCTTGAACTCCGACAGGGCGTCCGCCGAAGGAGAACTGGCGATGGCGCCCCTCTGCCGGGGCATCACCACCGAGACCCCATCGATGATCACCTCGTT
>CBDBHI010000090.1:0-312698 GCA_965205595.1 Bryobacterales bacterium
CACCCCGTTGGCGCAAGCTCTCGTTATATTCCGCCCAGTTGATCACCCGGTACTGCACCTTATCAAACTTGTGCCGGCGCGCTGCGTTGAACTTATGTGGCATTTAGACTACCCCCAGCGTTGAAAAAACCAATGATAAGACATCCTTCGGGATGATCCATGCAACAAGGTCTTTCTGGAGCGCGTGTTGAAACCGAGCCCTCCCTCGCGTCACAATAGTCCCGATACCTCTTTCGGAGGGCCCCATTCATAAATGAGACTCGCAATTTTTGGGCTCGGCAAGTTAGGCGCGCCCTTAGCCGCTGTGTATGCACAGGCAGGCCACGACATCGTCGGAGTTGATCCAAGTCCAGAAACCATCGCCGGGATCAATAGTCGCCATCCGTCATTCGAAGAACCTGGTCCCGCGGAGATGATTCTCAATAACCGTGAGCGGATTACGGCGATCCACGACGGAATTACGGCGACGCGAGAGTGCGACGCTTCGTTCATTATTGTGCCCACGCCGTCCCGGCCAGACGGGGCATTTTCGAACGATTTAGTGATCCAGGCGGCTCAATCCATTGGGCAGGGGCCTCGAGAACGGGACGATTATCACCTAGTGGTTTTGTGTAGCACCGTGATGCCGGGCACCACAGGCGGGGAATTACTGACGGAATTGGAACGAGTATCGGGCAAACGTTGCGGCCAAGATTTCGGTCTCTGCTACAACCCGGAGTTCATCGCTCTAGGCAGCGTCATTCGCGATATGCTCAACCCCGATATGATTTTGGTCGGCGAGGTAGACCAGCGTGCAGGCGACACGCTCGAACGGATTCACAAGTCCGTCGTGCATACCGCTCCAGTCGAGCGCATGAACTTCGTCAACGCTGAGCTAACAAAAATCAGCATTAATACTTTTGTGACGACCAAAATCGCTTATGCCAACATGCTGGCGGAAGTTTGTGAAAACCTCGAAGGCGTCGACGTCGTGACGGGCGCGGTAGGCCTCGATTCGCGCATTGGACGCAAGTACCTAAAGGTAGCCCTGGGATACGGCGGGCCTTGTTTTCCCCGCGATAACGTGGCTTTCGACCGAGTCGGCGAACGTTGCGGACTTGATCTCGATCTGACGAAAGCGACTCAACGTGCGAATGCCAGGCAGGCGGTTCGTGTGGCCGCCAAGGCTGCCGCCCTGAACCCACGGGACGGGGTCGTGGCTGTGCTGGGAATGGCCTACAAGCCGGACACTCCCGTGATCGAAGAATCGCAGGGCTTGAAAATCGCCAAGAAGTTGGTTCACCTAAACGTCGCGGTCACAGTGCACGACCCGATTGCTCTGCCTGGTGTTAGGGCGGAACTTGGTGACAACGTACTCTACGCGGAATCACTCGCCCAGAGTCTTTGTGACGCCGACGTTGTCGTGGTGGCCACGGCTTGGGAAGACTACAAAGGTCTCGACCCGAGCAGATTAAAGGACGGCGCGATCGTCATCGACTGCTGGCGGATTTTGCAGCGCTCCCTTTTCGAGCGAAATGGCACTTACGTAACGATCGGCGTCGGCGGCGGAGTGGCTGCGCGCGAACTCGCAATCGCTTCAGAAACCGCAGCCATTTGACGTTGGATACTGGCTGCGAAACCAGAAGTTACGGGCGATGCCGATAGAAAGTGCCGGTCCGGCGGCCAGCGCCCATCATTGGCCTCGCCAAGCATCAAGCGATCATAATGGTACGTGCCCGGCCCACTCGACGGAATTCGCATTATCGATATCACGACCGTGGTTCTTGGTCCCTACGGGACCCAGATGCTCGGCGATATGGGCGCCGACGTGATCAAGGTCGAAGCGCCGCCCACTGGTGATATCGCGCGCAACATGGGCCACGTCCGCCACGCCGGCATGGGGGGAAGTTTCCTCAACATCAACCGCAACAAGCGTTCACTCGGCCTCGATCTCAAACAGGACGCTGCAAAAGTAGCGCTACGTCGCCTGATCCCAACCGCCGGTGTGTTCGTCCACAACATGCGGCCTCAGGCCATCGCGCGTTTGGGATTCGACTACGACGCCGTTTCAGCGCTGAAGCCTGACATCGTTTACGTCGGCGCCTATGGTTTCGGCCAAGACGGGCCATACCGGGCGCGGCCGGCTTATGACGACGCGATTCAGGCCGGTTCAGGCCTAGCAAGCTTGTTCCAGATGCAAAGCGGCGTGCCCCAGTATGTCCCGTCGACAGTTGCCGACAAGATCGTCGGACTGGCACTGAGTCAAGCTGTTGCCGTAGCGCTGTTCCACAAAGAGCGTACCGGTGAGGGACAATTCGTCGAGGTGCCGATGTTCGAAACGCTGGTTTCGTTCAACATGATTGAGCATCTCAACGGCGGCGCCTACGACCCACCAGTGGGTGAGATCGGCTATCAGCGGGTTGTCACATCCGAGCGGCGTCCGTTTCCGACGAAGGACGGCTACGTATGCATCCTGCCGTATACGGACAAACAATGTCTCAACTTCTTCACCGCCGTTGGGCGTCCGGAGCTGATGCAAGACCCTCGGTTTTCGAACTACAGCGCCAGAGTTCACACGATCGAAGACCTATACCGGTTCATCGCCAGCGTGACGCCTGAGAAAACGACGGCGGAATGGGTCGAGATCTGTCAGAAAGCCGAAATTCCCTCAATGCCAGTTGTCGATATCGCTGACCTGGTCGACGACGAGCATCTTAAGGAAGTCGGCATGTTCGAAAAGCATCATCACTCGACCGAGGGTGATACGAACTTGGTGCGGCCGCCGGTAAAGTTCTCAAAAACGCCCGCGTCGATTCGAAGTCAGGCACCGCATTTTGGTGAGCACGGGCCGGAGCTGCTGCGAGAACTGGGCTACGACGATGCCACAATCGCGGAAATGAAATCCTCCGGCGCGCTCGCCCTTTGACCCGAAGCACGCGCCCCAGCCCTATAAACCGCCGGACGGAGCAGCCCGTCAGGGTATACAATGGCCAGGCCAAGGAGCGCATGCCGTGAATTCATTGCTTAGCCGTCCGAGCCTAGTTTTATTAATGACTGGAGTGCTGTTCGCTGCGCCATCGTGGTCGGCGGAAGCGCTCGACTTTGAGTTCTTTAAGGAAAACGTGCAACCCATATTTCTCAAGAAACGGGCTGGGCATGCGCGCTGCGTTACCTGCCACACGCATCGCGTCCCGCCACTTGAGGAACTTGAGAATGGCGCCGAAACGTGGGACGAGGAACAGTCGCGCAAGAACTTCGACTTCTGGAAACTTTTCGTTGTGCCGGGAAAACCGCTGGAGAGCAAAATGTTGATTCACCCGCTGGCCAGCTACGCCGGCGGCGACAGTTACCATGCGGGCGGCAAGCACTGGCAATCGCAAGACGACGCCGAGTGGCAAACGCTCGCGGCTTGGGTGCGCGGCGAAACGCACGCAACCCAAAAATCGTCGAACGGTGGCGTAGTTCGCGTGCTGCAGACAAATGCCGCGGGCGACAACATTCACGTGATCGACCCGATAACCAACGGAGTCGTCGCGATGATCGATGACATCGAGGTTCCGCACGGCATCACCATCGCTCCTGACGGCCGCCGCATCTACGTCACCAATGAATCGCTAGTTACGCTCGACGCGGTCGACGCGAAGACCCTCAAAGTGATCAAGCGGGTTCCTTTGAGCGGCCGCCCTAATAACCTAGCCGTGTCAAACGACGGCGCGAAAGTGTACGTTGCAATCGCTGAAGATCCAGGCTACGTCGACGTAATCGATACGGCTTCGCTGAGGAACGTTAAGAGCGTGCCCGTCAACGGCCGCCTACACAACGTCTACGTAACGCCGGACAGCAAGTATGCCGTGGCAGGAGCGATTCCGGCGAAGACGATCAGCGTCATCGACACCTCTACTGACACGATGGCGTGGACACTGACGCTTGACGCCGGCATTCGCCCGATGGCGTTTCCCACAAACCCGGACGGCTCGACGAAAGAGATTGTCGTGCAGCTCTCGGATTTCCATGGGTTCGCGGTGGTAGACTTCGCGACGCGCAAGGTAGTCAAGCGAATCAAGCTTCCCGATCCACCCGGTCACGGAAAAGAAGAGAAGACACTACAGGGTTCTCCAGCACACGGGCTGGCGATCACGCCCGACGGAAAGATGCTTTGGTCAACGAGCAAGTGGTACCACAGCGTGATGGCGTACTCGCTGCCGGACTACAAGCTGCTCAAAGTAATCGAAGTGGGTGAGCACCCCGACTGGCTCGCGATTACTCCTGACGGCAAGAGCCTTTACGTGGCCGCGGCGGGCGACGACGTGACGGTAGTCGTAGACATCGAGACGCTAAAAGTCGTCGCCAAGATTCCAGTCGGAGCCGTGCCCAAGCGCAACGTCGCTGGTGTCCTTCGGATGGACTAGCCCACCGAGAGGAGAAATTCTATTTTCCCTATCTCCTGGCAGAGGCGGTACCGGTTCAGCAATTCCATAAAATCATGCGTCGGCGGCTGAGCCGTTCCGTGATCGCTGCCTCGAGTTGATATACAATCGGGCTGCGTTGAGAATCCGGGCAGGCGCTCGATGCGCCAGTGACCCTTTTTTCCATTGGAGGTAAAGCGATGACGATGCCGGTAAGTATCAGCATCAATGGCCGCCGCTACGAACGCGAGGTCGAACCTCGGCTGTTGCTGGTTCATTTCATTCGCGACGTGCTCGGTTTGACCGGCACGAAAGTCGGCTGCGACACGAGCCAATGCGGTTCGTGCACCGTACTCCTCGACGGCCTGACGGCGAAGTCATGCACATGCCTCGCTGTGCAAGTCGACGGCGCTGAGATTACTACGATCGAGGGCCTCGCGGACGGCGAGCAACTGCACCCGTTGCAAGAGTCGTTCTGGAACAAGCATGGCCTGCAGTGTGGGTTCTGCACGCCGGGTATGATCCTGGCCTCGCATGAGATATTGCGCACGAATCCGCATCCGAGCGACGCCGAGATCCGCCACGGCCTCGAGGGCAACTTCTGCCGCTGCACCGGATATCAAAATATCGTTCGCGCGGTGAAGGATGCCGCCGAGGGAGGCACGTCATGAGTAGCGCCATGTTCGGCTCTTCCATTCGTCGCCGTGAGGATCCGCGGCTGATTACCGGCGAAGCGTCGTACACCGACGACATTGCTTTGCCCGGGATGCTCTACGCCGCGATGCTGCGGAGTCCGCACGCCCACGCGCGGATCATTTCGATCGACACGTCCGCCGCGGCCGGCGCCTCGGGTGTCGTTGCCGTTTACACCAACGCCGATACCGAAGGCGTGCTCGCCGCTACGCCCTGCGCTTGGTTACTGCCAGACTCTGAGTTGAAAATCGCTGAGTACCCCTGCATTGCAAAAGACACCGTGCGCTATGTCGGCGAGATTGTCGCCGTCGTGGTGGCCGAGAGCCGTTACCAGGCGTACGACGCGCTCGATCTGATTGACGTCGATTACGATCCGCTCCCGGTCGCGATCGACCTCGACACGGCAGGTACGCCCGTTGCTCCACAACTACACGCGGAGATCGACGGCAACCAGGCGTTTCACTGGAAACTGACAGGCGGCGCCGATATCGACGAGGCCTTCGCCAACGCCGATGTCGTTGTTAAAGACCGCATCCTGCAGCAGCGGCTGATACCCACGGCAATGGAGACACGCGCGGCGGTTGCGAGCTATTCGCAAGCCTCGAAAGAGGCGACCCTCTGGAATACGACCCAGAACCCGCACATCGCACGCTTCATTTGCTCCGCGGTCACCGGCATTCCCGAGGACAAATTGCGCGTCATCGCGCCCGAGGTTGGCGGCGGATTCGGCAGCAAGATCGCCGTTTACCCGGCGGATTTCGTCACCATCTTCTGTTCGATGAAGACCGGCTCGCCCGTCAAATGGACCGAGACCCGCACCGAAAACTATCAGGCCACGACGCATGGGCGTAATCACGTTCAAGACGTCGAAATGGCCGCGACGAGCGAAGGTAAGATCACAGGCCTGCGAGCCACTGTACGCGCGGGAATCGGTGCGTACGTCTCGACCGCGGCGCCGGGAATCCCGACCATCCTACACGGATTGATGCTGTCGGGCGCTTATGACATCCCCGCCGTCAAGGAAGATGTCTACGGGCTTTACACCAACGAAACCCCTGTCGAAGCGTATCGAGGAGCCGGAAGGCCTGAAGCAACTTTCATGATCGAACGCCTAGTCGACATGCTGGCGGACAAGCTCGGCATGGATCCGGCCGAGGTACGCCGAAAGAATTTCATCCCCAAATTTGACGATGGACACGATGTCGTTACCGGAATCACCTACGACAGTGGCGACTACGAGCGGGCGCTTGACAAGACGCTCGATCACGCCGGGTACGCCGATCTTAGGGCAGACCAAGAAGCCGGGCGCAGCCAGGGCCGCTACGTTGGCATCGGACTGTCGAGCTACGTCGAGATCTGCGGCCTCGGCCCCTCGCAGGTTGCGGGGGCGATTGGCTTCCAAGGCGGACTGTGGGAAAGCGCGATCATACGCTTCCACCCGAGCGGGAAGGTACACGTTTTCATCGGCTCGTCACCACACGGTCAAGGCGAAGAAACGACGTTCGCACAGATCGTTTCGTCCGAACTGGGCGTTTCCCCCGAAGACGTCAAAGTCTTCCACGGAGATACCGACAACACCCCGATGGGCTGGGGCACCTACGGTAGCCGTACGACGGCGGTTGGCGGCGCTGCTCTGGCTGTCTCGGCCCGGAAGATTAGCGAAAAGTGCAAAGTTCTCGCCGCGCACCTGCTCGAAGCTGCTGTTGAAGACATGGAATACGAAGACGGCAACTTCTTCGTGAAGGGCTCGCCCGACAACGGCAAGACCATTCAAGATATCGCGTTGATGGCGAACCTTTCGTGGAACATGCCCGAGGGAATGGAGTCGGGGCTCGAGGCCTCGACGTTCTATGATCCGCCGAACTTCGTTTTTCCCTATGGCGCTCATCTCGCCGTTGTAGAGGTCGACGCGGTCACAGGCGAGATCGAGCTGAAGCGATACGTCGCGCTCGACGATTGCGGCCCGCAGATCAACCCCATGATTGTTGAGGGGCAGGTCCACGGCGGAGTTGTTCAAGGTATCGGGCAGGCGCTTTGGGAAGAGTGTGTCTACGACGAAGATGGCCAATTGCTTTCGGGCTCGATGTTGGACTACGCAATCCCGAGGGCTGACAATCTATGCGAAATCGAGGTGATCTCGACGGTGACGCCGTCGCCACATCACCCGCTTGGAGTGAAGGGCGTCGGCGAGGCCGGCACGATTGCCTCAACGGTGGCGGTATACAACGCCGTGATGGACGCTCTCAAGCCGTTCAACGTGACATCGTTGGACATGCCGTTTACGCCTGAGCGGATCTGGCGCGCGATTCAAGACGGGAAAGGAGCCTAAGCGATGTTTGCACCTGAATTCAACTATCACCGCGCCGGTTCGATTGCCGAGGCCGGCCAGTTACTCGCCGACAACCCGGGCGCGAAGGTTCTCGCCGGTGGGCACAGCCTGATCCCGCTGCTCAAGCTCAGGCTGGCAGCGCCTGAAGTCGTGATCGACATTGGGCGGATCCCCGAGTTGCGGGGCGTCACGGTGGATGCCGGCGTCGTGACGATCGGCGCGCTGACGACTCATGCGGAGTTGGCGGCTTCGGAGGAACTGAAAGCGAATGCTCAAGCGATTCCCGAGGCGGCTTCGATCATCGGCGACCCGGCAGTGCGCAACCGCGGCACGATTGGCGGCAACGTCGCTCACGCCGATCCGGCGTCCGATCTACCGCAAGTTCTGGTGACACTCGATGCGACGTTCAGATTGACGGGGCCGGGTGGATCGCGCCGCGTCGCGGCCGCGGACTTCTTCGAGGGCCTAATGACGACGGCACTCGGCGAAGATGAATTGCTTACCTCTATCGAGCTTCCCGCAAAGCAACCCGGACAAGGGTCCGCATATTCCAAGCTGCCGCATCCGGCATCTCGGTACGCGGTTATCGGCGCGGCGGCAAGCGTTACCCTCAGCGATGGACTGTGCACAGCCGCGACAGTAACTCTCGGCGGCCTGACGTCGAAGCCGACTCGGGCACCAAGCGTAGAGGCGGCGCTTGTGGGCAACGCCTTATCCGGCGACAACATAGCGAACGCGTCGAGTCTCGTTGGGGACGACCTCGGGGACGACCTGATGGGCGACATCTATGCCTCGTCGGAATACCGCAAAGCCGTCGCGCACGTCTGGGTCGGGCGGGCGATTGCCGCGGCGGCGGAGCGCGCCGGCTAGCCGCGTTTGGCAAGATGGGCACCGGCAGTTCAATGCCTGCCTCGATCGATGATTTGCAGTCGATCTTGGCGAGCCACGGCTACATCGCCGACCGCGGGCTGGCCACCGCCGTTTTTCTGGCGCTGAAACTCGGACGCCCGTTGTTGCTCGAGGGCGAAGCGGGGGTTGGAAAAACAGAGGTCGCGAAGGTCCTGTCGGCGGCGCTCGACGCTGAGTTGATCCGGCTGCAGTGCTACGAGGGGCTCGACGTCAACCACGCCGTCTACGAGTGGGATTACGCCCGGCAACTCTTGGAAATCCGGCTGATGGAAAGTTCCGGGGCCGTGGACCGCGAGGCCGCGCGACGCGAGCTTTTCAGCCGAGAGTTCTTGATCGAACGACCTCTGCTTCGAGCGATCGAGAATAACGGCAGCGCTCCCGTCTTGTTGATCGACGAACTGGACCGCGCCGATGAGGAGTTCGAAGGGTACCTCTTAGAGCTGCTCTCCGACTTTCAGGTGACAATCCCCGAGTTGGGCACGATCCGTGCGGGAACGCCGCCAATCGTGATTATTACCTCGAATCGAACTCGTGAATTGCATGATGCGTTGAAGCGTCGCTGCCTTTACTGCTGGATCGACTACCCCGATTTCGAGAAAGAGCTTCGCATCATCGAAGCGAAAGCTCCGGGAGCCTCGAAGCAGCTTGCGGAGCAGGTTGCCGCCTTCGTCCAGGAACTGCGCCGGGCCGAACTGTATAAGGCGACCGGTGTTTCCGAATCGCTCGATTGGATCGCCGCTCTTGTATCGCTGAACGAAGAGACGCTGTCGGCCGAAGCGATCGACGAAACCCTGGGGCTGCTGTTGAAGAACCAGGAAGACATTCAGGCTGTGCGTGGAGAGCGGGTGCGCGATATGTTGGCTCGTGCCCAAAACCGCAGGGTCAGGTCTTCTGATTGATGAGCCACCTGCTTGAAAACCTGGTGCAGTTTGGCCGCTTGCTGAGAGCACTCGGAATCGACCTACAAGCGGGGCGGATGCTCGACGTCTCGCGCGCTTTGAAGCACGTAGAGGTCGGTCGACGGGACGAGTTTTTCCACGCGCTGCGGACACTGCTAGTCCATCGCTCGGAAGATCTGCCGATTTTCGAACAAGCGTTTCGTGCGTTCTGGCGTAAGCCGCCGGGCGAGCGCACTACGCTCGATCTCAGGCCGCTAGGCAAGGAGCGGCGATTTACTAGGCCTCGAGTCGAAATGCCGTCGCTTACTGCTAACGGGGGATCGTCGTCCGACGCGACAAAGCAAGCGGAAGTCGTGCCTATCACTCTTCAAACATATAGCGATCGAGAGGTCCTGCAAGAGAAGGACTTCAAAACAATGTCGCCCGAGGAATTGGATGACGCAAGCCGGTTGATGGCGGACCTTCAATGGCAGCCTGGTTTGAGGCGTTCGAAGCGTTGGCGCGCCGGTGCCGGACCACAAGTTGATATGCGAGCCCTGCTTCGGGCGTGTACGCGCGGAGGCGCCGGCGGATTTCGTATCCCGATGCGAGAGCGCAAGTTGCGGCAGCGCCCGTTGGTGCTGCTTTGCGACGTGAGCGGCTCGATGGAGCGCTACAGCACGATGCTGGTTCAATTTGCGCATGTCATCTCGGGTGGGCTCGATCGAGTTGAATCTTTCTATTTCGCGACCCGGCTGACTCGGGGTTCGCATCAGCTTCGCCGCCGCCGGCTCGGCGCTGCGTTTACGGCGATGTCGACGCTGGTTCCAGATTGGTCGGGGGGTACGCGAATCGGGGACGCGCTGCGCAGCTTCAATGTTCATTGGGCTCGCCGGGTGCTCAATCATGGGCCGGTTGTACTGCTTATTTCCGATGGCTGGGATCGCGGCGAACCCGACGTACTGCGCCACGAAATGTCGCGGCTGCAGCGCTCTTGCCACCGACTGATCTGGCTGAACCCTCTACTTGGCTCGCCGGCCTACGAGCCGCTGACCCGAGGCATGCAAGCGGCCTTACCGTTTGTGGACGACTTCATGCCGGTACACAATCTGACAAGCTTGGGAAAACTCGCTGAGCACCTCAATTCGCTGGCGAACGACCGAAGACGACGCGCCGCGTAGCTTAGCGGTGGTATTGCTAGGGATAAGATGCAGCTCAAAAAGACGTATGAGTTCGACGCGAGCCCCGAGCGCGTGTTCGACGCAATGGTCGACCCTGTGGTTGTGGCCGCGTGCCTACCGGGATGCGAAAAGCTTGAGCCCGTCGGCGACCACAAGTACGAGGCTCTGCTAACTGTCGCAATTGCAGCCGTCACCGGACGCTACAAGGGTAGCGTTGAGATTCGTGACTTGGAGCGCCCTTTTTCCTACACGATCGCGATTTCGGGACGCGGGAATGCCGGCTTCATGAACGGCGAAGGGCGCGTCGCGCTTAAGGCCGAGGGGACTAAGACCATTGTCGACGTAGAGGGAACCGCGAAAGTTGGGGGTGCCATCGCGAGAGTTGGGCAGCGCCTGCTGGGAGGCGTCTCGGACATGATGACCGCCCGCTTCTTTGACTGCCTCAAGGAGAAAGTTGAATCCAGCTCAGACGCCTGAGTGGCGGATTCTGAACGTACGGCTACGCTCGATTCAACAATTTCATGCCCGAGACATCTACTCGACGCCGTCGGCGGGTTGTCTATGACGATGCTAAAAATGTTCTGGGGATCGAAGAATCAGCGCTATCCCATGATGTTGAGCAGCAAGGCGAGATTCCAGACGATCAGCCCGGCATACCAGTAGTTGATCAAGCGTATGACCCTAGGCCGTTTGAGCGCGATGCAGATCGCGCCTAGGCCCAACCCCACGACCTTAGACAGAATAACGCCAAATTCCGGGCCGATGCTCATCAACATCCGAATAAACGGGCTGGCTTCCGACAGACCGAGCTTGAGGCCAATCAGCGTGGTCATCAGGTCCAATAATTGGAGATACACAAAAACCTCTAGGTAGACGCCGCCGGCCACCTCTGTCCGTCGGACTGGTTGGGGATAGTCTAGTTTAGGTAAAAATGTTCCCATTGTGTAACTCCATCGGCCCTCAAAAGTCAGTCAATATCCACGCGGTGCCTAGATAGGCCACCGTTCCCAGCCCAATCACAACCCCATGGGGCATCGTGATCGCGTTTTTCCCGCTAATCTGCAACTCGGGGCGCTCATGATGCGGCACGCGGAGCCGAAGGAGCCTCCCGACGATGAATCGGATATTTGAGAGCGTTTCCGCACCCCTCCGTTTCGTCAAAATGAGAACTATTCCCGCAATCAGCCCTAGGACTGCGGTGCAGAGCGCGACACCTGCCCAATTTTTTGGACCAACCATAGATCCAACAGCCATCATTAGTTTGACGTCTCCGCCGCCCATTCCTCGTAAGAAAAACAACGCTCCGTACAAGGCAAGAGCTAGCCCCATCCCGGCCGCGGAAAAAATTAAGCCCTGAACGCCGTGCATGATTCCGTTAAGCGCTACGCCCAAAAGCATGGCTGGAAATGTCAGCCAATTCGGTATCTTGCGATACAGTCCATCGTAAACGGCTGCCGGCATTAACGTGAGCACCAGGAGTGACCCGTGCAAATGCGGAATTAGCGACAACTCGGGCACGTCGACACCGAGAATCGTATCATACGCGCGTCAATAGTCTAGTAAGAGGGAGAGCGGATTTTGGTCGAGGAAAATGCCGCGAATGGAGCGATGAAACTCTTAGTACCCTACGACCCCGGGGATCAATGGGCTAGCGTACGCCTTTTTGAACTTCTACAACGATCCCGTTTTCGAGACGAAGAATCGTGGACGCGCCGCGCGCATCGTCGACGAACACCTGGGTTTCGATTAAGGAATCCGAGCTTACAGTGAAGGCGGTAATCGCCGGCGCGCCAAAGCTCTGGTCCAACTCACGGGAGCTTACTCCCAGCAATTCGTTGGTTGGCCCCGGGATCGGGCGCTCGACGCGGTTTTCGCGGATCGGCGCGACCGCAGGTTCGGGTGGCTGAGCTGGTTCGGTTTTCGTTGACGGCCGCCGACGTGCTCGCGGTTTCGCTACAGGCTCGGCTTCTTCCGTAGGATCACCTGCATCTGGCCCTGTAACTGCCGAGCCGCCCAAGAAATCCGGCCTAGATAGACTTGGTACGTACGCGGCTGCCTCGTTGATGATTTCTACCGCGCCGTCTCGGCCGATACTCATATATGCAGCGATCCCAAGGAAGATCAAAAGACCCAGCACAATTCCGCCGAAGTTAGTACCTGACAAAATGCCCCCTACCCTTGACTATATATACATCCGCTCTAGATCGCTACAGAAAAATGCTCTGGCTCGGCGACGTTTGTCTCGGATTTTTCGGGTAGTGAGAGTGACTTGAAAGTGGACTGCATGATTGGCAATCTTGGTTGTGTGGTCAGGAGTCCGCGATTCTCGTCATGACCACGATCTCATCGAAAAAAGCTGCTTGGGCACTGGCCGCCATAATGACGGCCGTCGGATTACAGTCGGCGACGTTCTTCGACCCTGCGATGCTTGGGGCCCTTCATGACGACTCGCTGTACCTTGTCACCGCAAAATCAATCGCCAGCGGCAATGGTTTATGGCTTCCGAGCATGCCGGTACCGACGCCTGCAACTAAGTATCCCCCGTTGTTCCCGATGTTACTCGCCGTAGCATGGATCGGAGATGCCGGCTACCCAGACAACTCGTGGGTCGCGCAGTCCCTAGTCGTCCTACTCGGGATGGCATTCGTGCCCACTTGCTATCTAGCGGTCCGCGATTTCGGCGCCGGCCCAGGTTGGTCGCTTGCGATCACGGCGATCACGGCATTCCACCCGGTGATGACGAGAATGAGGCTGACTATCGCCAGCGAAATGCTCTTCTTGACACTTCTATACGCGGCGATAATTTGCTGCGAGAGATCAACGGAACACATTTCGAATTCAACAAAAAGTCGCCTGCTTTGTCTCGCCGGTTGCGTATTCTGCCTCGGGGCGACACTGACCCGAACTCTAGGCGTTGCTGCCGCGGTCGGAATTGCCCTATTTGTCATTGTGCGCGGCGGCCGCCTCCGGGCCGTCAGCGTACTACTCGCGGGCCTAGCGGGCGTTGTTGGGCCGGCGTTTTGGGCCGCACAGCTTTTGCAACCGGACCTAGCAGGGGCACCGGCCGGTTATATTCAGACACTTACGTATTATTTGAGCTATACGAAGTTTTGGGTGCTCAGCCTGCCGGAGCCATCGTTGTGGCCTTCGTTCCTATCTCAAAATGCAGCTTGGTTCGCTACCGAACCGGCTGCGCTCGCGCTGCCACTACCTCGGTCGATGCCGTGGATGCGGATGCTAGCCCTGGGGCTAGGCGCCGTGGGCTCGTTGTTGATATTCGAGCAGATCGTACGGCTGGCCTTGGCGGGCCGAGCTCGATCGCTACACTTCGCGCTGCCAATTTACGGCGGGATTCTGGTGTTTTGGAACTATCCGCAGATGTCGCGATTCCAGCTGTTGTTCTTGCCCTTGTTCCTCTGGACCGGAAAACTCGTTTTCGATCGATGGAAAGCGAAGGTTGGCTCGGCGATCTCAGGCCGCCGATTCAGTCTGGAAAAAATAATCGGTTACTGCTATGTGCTTGTAGCAGTCGGATGGTTGAGTCTGTCCTGCTACAGCTATTTCTGGGAAGCGCCGCGAAATATTCTGAGCAGCCAGTCATCCCGCGCAGCCATTCCCGATGAGCGACGCCAAGCTTATGCGTGGCTGGAAAAAAACACCGATCCAAGCGACACGGTCATCGCCTACGAGGATGCCGTGCTCTATTTGGAGGCCGCCAGGCGATCAATGCGCCCGATCAATCTGACGACTCGCTGTGGGTATTTTCCAGACGGCGGGTTTATTGAGTCGGAGCTGGCCGGGCTCGCCGATAGCGCCCGATACATCGAGGCAAAATACTGGCTGCAGACAGATACTGACTACAATGCCGAGACCATTGCAACAAGCGGGCATCTTCGCGCAGCGACCGACCGCCTGCTTAGCGAGCATGTCGAGGTATTTAGAAGTTCAAACGGTGGAGCGAAGATCTTTGAACTTAAGTGGGACTAGCCCGCATGCCTTACTCGAGCCGCAGCCCATGACGGCGCGGGTCGGCAACGAGAAAAGTGCTATCGCTAGTCGAGAACTTCATGTTTCTTGATCGATTGACCCGCTGCGGCTCGTTCGCCCAATTCCGCCAGCCAGGCTTCATAGCGCACGTCGATCGACGCTGTTAGATAGTCGTAGTTATCCCAATTGTCTTCAACGTGATAGATCGTAGACAGCGCCTCGCGGAAGCTGTCTTCGAAGTCCTTTAGGTAATCACCGCGCTCAAAGTCGAAGTAGGCCGCTACGAAGGCATCACATTGCGGAGTCAACATTTCAGACGAGAGTCTCCCGCCCATCGCCTCCCACAACTTCGGTCCCGTGACCTGTTGCGCTTTAACCTGATCAATGAGATCGCCCTGCCGCGCTACGATCGCAGGCGCGAGAAAGTCGTGTTCCGCGAGCCAAGCTATGAACATCCCCGTAACGACGTACGCCTGCGAGGGAGGCAGTTCTGCCGGAAAGTCGACACCCGTGCGCAAATGGGCTTGGTCATATATCACGACTTCGGACATCGCTGATACTACAGCCAAGTTTAAGTACGCTCGACTTCGAAGGCCGACGATTGCGGTTCGACAATACTGTCACCCTCGCCGGGGGCCAGAAAAAGATTCTTTTCGAGACCGTACTGACGGGTGTAGAGGTCGTGGTAACGTCCTCGTTGATCAAGAAGCTCGTCATGGCTCCCGCGTTCAACGATTCGACCACCTTCGATCACGAGAATTTGGTCGGCGCGACGAATCGTTGACAATCTGTGAGCAATAACGAACGTCGTTCGGCCTTGCATCAGGTATGAAAGACCTTCCTGAATCAGGGCTTCCGACTCGGAGTCCAAGCTCGACGTAGCCTCATCAAGAATCAAGATCCGAGGGTCAGCCAGTACGGCCCGCGCGATTGCGACCCGCTGAACTTGTCCGCCGGAAAGCTTAACTCCCCGCTCGCCGACGATCGTGTCGAGACCGTCAGCAAGACGGTCGGCGAACTCGTCGACGCGGGCGATTCGACAAGCGTCGAGGATCTCGCTGTCCGTCGCATCTGGTCTTGGGAAAGCGACATTGTCCCGAATCGAGCCGTCAAACAGAAAATTGTCTTGAAGAACAAGACCCAGCTGAGAACGGTAGCTGTCGAGACTGACCGTCGAAAGATCGACTCCGTCCACCCAAATCGACCCGGAGTCGGGCGTATAGAAGGCCGAAACAAGTCCGATGGTTGTGGATTTCCCTGATCCGGATGACCCAACGAGCGCTGTGACAGTACCTCGATCCGCAACGAACGAAACGTTACTTAGAACGGGCTCGTTTTCAATGTATGAGAAATCGACATCCTTAAATTCGATCTCGCCCCTGACGACGCCGAGGGATTCCGTACGCCGTGGATCGGAGTCTTCGGGTGTCTCATTAAAGACCTCGCGGGTGCGCTCAAGCCCGACAGCGGCTTCCATCAGCTGCGTCGCGATATTTACCATCTGGAATAGAGGGGCAACCAACATTGCCAGGAACACTGTGAACCGAACCAGTTCGCCGGATGTTAACACGCCATCGAGCATTAATCTCCCACCGAAGTACATGACTAAGGCGCCCGCGCCGCCTAAGAGCACTTGAGCGGCAACCGACACCAACGATGTGCCCGTTATGGTCGTGATGATGTTCTCCAGTAGCAGCCCTACGCCGTCGGAAAACACTTTAGCCTCGCGCTCTTCCGCGCGATACCCTTTCACAACCCTGACGCCGCCAAGAGACTCGGTTAGGCGTCCCGTTACGGCTGCGCGAATCTTCGTGCGTTCCCGAAAGACCGGTCGAATCGTCGTAAAGACATGGCGGATTAGCAATGCGAATGCAATCACTATGACCAACACAATCGCGGTCAGACGAAAATTGATCGAAAAGAGAATGCCGAGCGAGATCCCTGCCGTGATGACGCCGCCGAACAGATGCACCAATCCGGTTCCGACTAAGTTTCGAATCCCTTCGACATCGCTCATGATGCGAGATACCAGTGCTCCCGTCTTGTTGCTGTCGTAGTAGCTGATCGGCAGGCGCCCGATGTGTACCTGCACCCTCTTGCGCATCTCGGCGATTAAGCGCTGCCCTGATTTCGAAAGCACCTGCGTGAGTGAAAACGCGGACAGCGCCTGGACCACCGTGGCGGCTAAAACGGCAAGGCACAGCGGCGCTAGTAGCGTCGAGTCTTGCTTGCCTACAACTTCGTCGATAAAAGGTTTTGTCGACCACGGCAGTACCAGTCCCGCAAGCCGGCTGACAATGATCAAAACGAAACCGATCGCCAACTCCTTGCGGCGTTTGTTGATGAGCACCCAGACGTCCGGCAGGATCGTCCGCAGCCGCTGCGGTTTCGAGGGCGAATTCTCCGGTTTCAAGGCTCAGTATAGCGACCGGCCCGTTTGCGCCAGACCACCTTGACGAAGTCCGTCTCACTTCCCCCGGACCCTGGCATGTTGGTGGTTTCACTTGCTACACATAGTTCGTGCCACAAGCTGAGCGTAGTCCCAAAATCGTGACGATGACAACGGATTTCGGGTCAAGAGACCACTACGTGGGGGCGATGAAAGGCGTGATTCTCGGCATCGCCCCTAGCGTGCGCTTCGTCGACATCTCGCACGAAATTCCAGCGTTCGATATCGCCGAAGGGGCGTTCACGATCTCTCAGACCTACGCGGATTTTCCTAGCGGCAGCATCCATCTCGTGGTAGTCGACCCGGGCGTCGGCTCGGCGCGTAGAGCGATCGTAGCAGCCTCGGCTGGACATCTGTTCGTCGCTCCCGATAACGGGGTGCTCTCGCAAGTGCTTGAACGCGAGGACACGTGGAGCGCCCGCCAGATCGATTCCAAACTTGGACTCGACGAGATCAGCACGACCTTCCACGGGCGCGACTTATTCGCACCGGTCGTCGCGCGGCTAGCGAACGGCCTTGAGTTCGATCATGTTGGACCACTGATCGGCGACCCTGTACTTTTGCCGGCGACAATTCCGTCAGGTGGCGTAGGACGGGCACTCCATATCGATCGCTTCGGAAATATCGTCAGCAGTTTCCGGCGAGCCGACGTCGGAGATTCCGGCGAACTACGAGTCGGGAGTCTGACCGTTAGGAATTGGCCTAAATCGTACGCCGACGCTCCGGGCTCGGAACCGTTCCTCATCGTTGGAAGCTCTGGCTACGTTGAAGTATCGATAAACCGCGGGTCGGCCGCGGAGGTAGCTGGGATCACTGCCGGTGCGGAAGTCCTAGTCGCAAAACGTTAACCCAAATTTCTCCCCACGCGGCGCGCGAAAGTGCGTGAGAGGTCCGTCAATACGAGGCGGGCGATGGTCGGCGCGCGGAGGCGTACTCGACAGTCCGTCGAGCACGATGATCAAGCACAACGAAGTAGTGGCGCGCCTGTCGCGTGCTTTCGTCGTCAGGTGGGGAGAAATGCGGGTTAGCCGTCGGCCTCGGCCTTGAGCACCTTGTCCAATCGCCGTTGAAAGCTTTCCTTCGGCGTGTAGACGGCCGATACGAACGATTCAACGATCTCGCCGGCCAGAGCGGCGCCCACGATCTTGCCGCCGAGGCAGATGACATTCATGTCGTCATGTTCGACTCCCTGATGGGCGGAGTAGGTGTCGTGGCAGAGGCAGGCGCGAATACCCTTCACTTTGTTGGCTGCCACACAGGCGCCAACACCGCTGCCGCAGCAAATCACCGCGCGCTCGGCCTCGCCGGCACGTACTTTTCGCGCCGCGGCCAATGCAAAATCAGGATAGTCGTCCCCCGCCTCATACTCGTAGGCGCCAACATCCACAAGCTCATGCCCGGCGTCGGCAAGTTGCCTTGCTAGGGTCTGCTTGAGTTCGAATCCGGCGTGATCAGAACCAATCGCGATTTTCATAAGCGTTCGATTGTACCCCAGCAGGCCCTGTTATCCTGCTCGCAAATAGCCACGACACGGGGGTGCTATATGCTGAGCTATTAGCGGCATTCGCCTGGGATTTCTCCTCCTACCTATGAACAATCGGCGGCGCGCGGCATTGCAGAATAGGATCAGCCTGATCCTGGCGGTTGCGCTGTGCGGATTCGCATCATGGCCGGCGGCTCCACAGAGTGCCACTGGCCGCTTGTCCGGGACTGTGATCGACGAGTCCGGCGCCGCGATTCCGGGCGCATCTGTCGTGGTTCGAAATGAATCCACCGGCGTCACGCTGCAACTCGAAACTAACGCCGCCGGTGGCTACACGGCTGTCGACTTGCCCGCTGTTTTCTATACGCTCGAAGTTTCATCCGACGGCTTCAATACGCAGATCTTGCGTGAGCTCAAGATCGACGTTGCGGCTGAAACTTCAGTCCCGCCGGTCAAACTCCAGATCGGAGAAGCCAGTTTTACGGTCGAAGTTGTCGCCATCGCCGGCGGCGTGCAATCCGCAAACGCCGAGATCACGAAAACGATCACTCAATCGCAGATCGACAACTTGCCGATCATCGGACGCAGTCCGCTCGACCTGATCGGCTTGCAGGCGGGCGTCAATACATCCGGAGCCGCGCCGACCACGATCAATGGGCAGCGAACCTCTTCGAGCAACGTGACGTTCGACGGCATAAACATTCAGGACAATTTCATTCGCACCAATAGTCTCAATTTCCTCCCCAACCGAACCACCGTCGACCAGGTCGCTGAGTTCACACTAACGACCCAAAACGGCAACTCCGCCGCTAGTGGAGGATCTTCGCAGGCCAACTTCGTTTCTCGCTCGGGCGGGCCTGAGTTCCACGGCAATCTGTTCTGGCACAACCGCAATTCAGCTCTTTCGGCGAACGAGTGGTTTAGCAACCGCGACGGACTCGACAAACCCTTTCTCAACCGCCAACAGGCCGGCGCATCTCTCGGCGGACCTCTCATCAAAAATCGTTTGTTTTTCTACGGGAATTACGAAGCGTTTCGAGAGCGCTCCGATGCAGTGGTGAATTCGACCGTGCTCACAGAATCGGCGCGCCGGGGCATCTTCACCTACATCGGAAACGACGAGCGCAAACACATCGTCAATGTGCTCAACATGCAAGGACTCGGGATCGACCCGCGGATCCAGGACATGCTCGACGAGATTCCAGGCTCCGAGCTGATCAACAATTTCGACGTTGGCGATAGCGACAACGAAACTGTGCGCAATACCGCGGGCTATCGTTTTCTGGCAAACCTCGACAGCAACCGCGATTCCCTGTTGGGCCGTTTCGATTTCAATGCAACCGACCGCAGCCAGGTCAGCGGAACTTACCAAGTAACGCGCGAGGACAATGATCGCCCTGACGCCGGAATCGGGTTCCACACTGACCCAGTCGTCAAGGACTTCGGGCATACGCAGCTCGTGTCCGTCGGCTGGCGCTGGAGCCCAGGCCCGCGCTGGTCGAACGAGCTGAGAGGCGGTTTCAACCTGGCCCCCGGCGACTTTCGCAGTACTGAAAACCGCCGCACGCCCGACATCGGTGGATTCATGTTCACCAACCCGATCGTCAACTTTGATAACCAGGGCCGCAACACCGACACGTTTAACCTCAGCAACAACACCTCGGTGATCCGCGGAAATCATTCACTGCGCTTCGGCTTTTGGTCACAAAGGGTGCTTATAGAGAGATTCGACTTCAGCGGTACCCGTCCGGGGTTTGGCGTCGGCATCAGTATCGTAAGCCCGTTCATCCTCACCAGCCGCAACTTCCCCGGCGGAGTGAGTGGTACGCAAGCGGCCGCCGCCGAGGGCCTGCTTGCCACGCTCGCAGGTCTGCTCGGCAGTGCCCGACAATCTTTCAACGTACGCGACCGCGGCTCGGGATTCATTCCCGGCCTCGAATTGCGCCGCAACTACAGTCTCAACAGTTTCGCCGGCTACGTGACCGACAACTGGAAACTCACCCCGCGGTTGACGATGGAAATCGGACTACGCTGGGACTATCAAGGCCGTTTCAACGAACGGGACGGTCTCATGCTCAGCCCCGTCGAGGGCGCCGGTGGTCTGATCGAAACACTCAAGACAGATGCCAGTCTCGACTTTGTCGGCCCCGGCTCCGGGCGAACGCTCTACAACCGTGATTTCAATAATTTCGCGCCGAATATCGGCGTCGCCTACGACCCATTTGGCAATGGTCGTACGGCTATTCGCGCCGGGTATGGCATTCACTTCATCAACGACGAGATCGTCGGCGCCGCACGGAATGCCATTGACGCCAACAGCGGTCTGGTCGGCAATTTGAGCGACCCGTCGGTGGCCTTATTTTTACGCGATCCATCATTCGACTTCACCGCCCCCGAGTTTAAAGTTCCGCGCACTGCAAGCGACAATTTGGCGCTCGACCCGACATCAGCGATATTCGGGATCGATCCCAATTTAAGGACGCCATACGTTCAGGAATGGCAGTTCAGCATCCAGCACGAGATCGCACCAGGAACGATCGTCGAAACCCGCTACCTCGGCAATAAGGCCACCAAGCTCATCCGCGGTTTTGACTTCAACCAGATCGATATTTTCTCGAACGGATTTTTCGATGACTTTCAGCGCGCGCGATCCAACGGTTTTTTGGCCCTGGAGGCCGACGGCGGATTCAACCCGGCGTTTGATGGAACTATCGCCGGAAGCCAGCCACTGTCATTTTTTCCAAAGCTCGAAAGCGACGGAATTCTAAGCGACTCGACCATTCAGCAACTGATCCAGACCGGCCAGCCTGGCAGCCTCGCCGGGCTTTACATTATCAATGAACTGACAAACGCCGACGCCGATTTCCGCGTCAACCGCGCCACGCTTCCGGCCGACATGGTCACCAACTTTTCGAATAGCAGCTACCACGCACTGCAACTCGAGGTCAGCCGCAGGCTGCACAGCGGCCTTAGCTACCAACTCAATTACTCGTTCTCAAAAGTGCTGACCGACTCGAGCGGGGCCAACCAAGTCCGTTTCGACCCGTTCCTCGACATCAACTCGCCCGAGATCGAACGCGGCCGCGCTGACTTCGACCTCACGCACGTCGTCAATGGAAACGCCGTGTGGGAACTGCCATTCGGCCCTGGTAAGCGATGGAGGCGACCGGGACTCGACAAGTTGATCGGCGGTTGGAGCCTCGGTAGCGTCTTGGGCTGGCAAACCGGCGCGCCGATGTCGATCTACTCCGGCCGCGGAACCCTCAACCGAGGGGGCCGTTCGGGCAAGAACACGGCCGACACCGAGCTCAATCTGAGCCAACTCCAAGACCTCGTAAGTTTCCGCATGACCCCCGACGGCCCATTCATGATCGACCGAGGCGCAATCAACCCGCGCGACAATACGGCCGTCGCCCCCGACGGCGAGCCCGCCTTTGCCGGCCAGCAGTTCTTCCACCCCGCGCCCGGCACGCTCGGAGCCCTGCAACGCAATCTACTCAATGGCCCGTCGGTCTTCGCACTCGATTTAGCACTGAGCAAGGAAACTGAAATCCGCGAAGGCCGGCTTCTGAAGTTCGGGGCGAAAGTTGCCAACGTGCTCAACCACCCGGTCTTTTTCTCTGGCAATCAGTTTTTAGATGACGAACAATTCGGTCGGATCCGCAGCACACTGATAGGGGCAAGAGTCGTCGAACTCTATGCGCGCTATAGCTTCTAGACCAGTCGGCGCTCTCTAATCGCTCCCCCGCATCTATCATTTCGCTTGCCAAACACCTGCTGTCGCTGTAGCTTACATAAAGGCAACAAACGTGTACTGCCCCAACTGCCGCGTCGAGTTTCGCTCGGGCTTCTTCACATGCTCTGATTGCAACGTCGCTCTCGTCGCCGAGCTTCCCGCCGAACCGGCTCCAGAAACTCCGCTCTACACTGGTGAGCTAACGACCGCTTGGACCACATTCGACCCCTTTGCGCTGGCGGTAGCAAAATCTTTGCTCGACGGCGCTGAGATCGGCTACGTAGTCGCGGGCGAGAATACCACGAGGCTACTCGGAGTGAGTTCCCCGATGCTCGGGTTCAATCCGGTGTTCGGTGAATACCGAGTTCAAGTCGCAACCGATGATGCGGAATCGGCCGCCGAATTGCTAGAGAATGTCGCCGAACATCTTGCGGTTGATGACGTCGCTCCGCCTGACGAGTGCTAACGTCTCGAGCGGAAACACCCAAAGGTCCTTCGCGTTGGCCGCCCGCGCATCGCGGTTTAACTTGTCCGAGTTAACTTGTCCGAGCCCTCTTCCGTAGAATAGTGAGTTCACCATGAACCTTAAGTTACTCGTCTTGCCCGGCGACGGCATTGGCCCTGAAGTCACCCGCGAAGCGATCCGCGTTCTCGATCACGTTGCTGCTAAATGGGGTCACAATCTCACAAAGAGCGAAGGCCTGCTCGGAGGCGCCGCAATTCATGCCACCGGCGGACCGTTTCCCGACACCACGAAAGCACTCGCGCTCAAAGCCGACGCCACCCTTCTCGGCGCTGTCGGCCTACCGGAATTCGACGAGCTCCCGCCGTCTGAGCGGCCCGAAAAAGGTCTGCTTGGGATACGAAAAGCGCTCGACGTTTACGCCAACCTGCGTCCCGTGCTGGCCTACGAAAGCCTGATCGAGTCGTCGCCGCTGAAGAACGAGATCGTTCGCGACACCGATATCTTGATCGTCCGCGAGCTAACCGGCGGCCTCTACTTCGGCCAACCGCGTGGAATTTCGGGCGAGGGCGCCGACGAAACCGCAGTCAACTCGATGGTCTACCGGCGCTCTGAGATTGAGCGCGTTGGCCGCATGGCGTTTGAGCTGGCGCGCAAGCGCGACAAACGCCTGACCTCTGTCGACAAGGCTAATGTCCTCGAAAACTCGCAGCTTTGGCGACGGGTGATGACCGAGCTGGCGGCGGACTATCCAGACGTGACGCTCGACCACGTCTTGGTCGACAACTGCGCCATGCAGTTGATCTTGCGCCCGACCTCATTCGACGTGCTCGTCACCGAGAACCTATTCGGGGACATTTTGAGCGACGAAGCCTCTGTTTTGGCCGGGTCGATCGGCATGCTCCCCTCAGCCTCGATAGGCGATCAACTTCCCAACGGTGTATGGCGCGGCCTTTACGAACCCGTACACGGTTCCGCACCGGATATTGCCGGCCAGGGCAGGGCGAATCCGCTCGCCGCGATTGGCTCGGCGGCCTCAATGCTGAACTACAGCTTCGGACTCACCGCGGAAGCCGCCGCTATCGAAGCCGCGATGCGCCAAGTGCTAGACTCCGGCAACGTTACCGCCGACCTTAAACCTGCCGGCGAACCGGCCACAACCAAGCAAGTCGGACAAGCAGTCTGCGACTCAATTGGCTAGGCCCGATAATATTCTTATGATTTCAACATGTGTAAAGCATATCCTCGTCGGGTTATCGCTCGCAATGTTAGCGTCAGCCCAGCAGGCGCCCCGGCCTAACATCGTCATCATATTCGCCGATGATCTGGCCTATGGTGATCTGGCCGTCTATGGCAGCCCCAACATCCGTACGCCGAATCTTGACCGCATGGCGGCCGAGGGAATGCGACTCACGGATTTCTATTCTGCTTCGTCGGTCTGCACGCCAAGCCGCGCCGTCTTGCTTACCGGACGTCTACCGATTCGAAGCGGCCTCAACCGAGTTCTATTTCCGGGCGCGACCGGAGGAATCCAGTCGTCTGAAGTGACCGTCGCCGAGGTCCTCAAAGACGCCGGCTACCGCACCGCCATGGTCGGCAAATGGCACCTAGGTGACCGACCCAAGTATCTACCGACGAACAACGGCTTCGAGTCTTACTTCGGCATTCCATATTCAAACGACATGAGCGCTCGACGCAGGGCGATACCGCCGGGCCGGACCAGGCCGACCCGAGTTACATCCGGAAAGGTACCGCGCAGGCAAATGCCCGAGGTCCCGTTGATGCGCGGCGGGAAGATCGTCGAAAGCGATCCCGACCAGAGCCTGATTACCAAGCGGTATACCGCCGAAGCTGTCGAGGTGATCAATAAATTCGGTGGGGGCGATGACCCATTCTTCCTCTACTACGCCCACACCATGCCGCATGTTCCGATCTTTGCTAGCGAACAGTTCAAAGATCGCAGTCTCGCCGGACTCTATGGTGACGTGATTGAGGAAATCGACTGGAGCGTCGGCGAGGTACTGCGAGCTATTAAGGAAGTTGGAGCGGATGAGAAGACGTTGGTCATTTTTACGAGTGACAACGGACCGTGGCTGGCCCACAAGTGGAACGGCGGCTCAGCCGGCCCCTTTCGCGACGGCAAATTCAGCACCTGGGAAGGCGGAGTGCGCGAGCCATTCATCGCCCGTTGGCCAAATCGGATTCCGGCGGGCGCGCTAAGTAATGAAGTTGCTTCCACCATGGACCTTTTCCCGACCTGCCTAGAATTGGCGGGCGCGAAGATCCCCAGCGACAGGAAATACGACGGTACCGACATCAGTGAGCTGCTAATGGGCAGAAAGTTCGACCGCGAAGCTCTGAATTTCTACTGGCGCGAAACAACTCTGGCGGCGGTTCGCAAGGGAGAATGGAAGTTGCACGTCGACACGTACGACTCACTCGTTCGCCAGGGGACCGCGCTCGACACACCAATCCTATTCAACCTGCGGCTCGACCCGGGCGAGCGCTACGACGTGGCCGAGGCTAACTCTGAGATAGTGAAGCAACTCGTCGCTGTTCTCGAGAAACACAGCCAAACTGTCACACGCGGTGACGAGCAGCGCTAACCGCATAAAATGGTCTACGGGTCTACGAGGATACGAAAACATGCCAATAGTGACAATCGCCCTTGGGGGCATCCTGATCCTTCTCGGCGTCGGCGGCTACGTGGCAAGTGGCATGGTCAGCGCGACCGCTCTTATCCCCGCCGGCTTCGGCATACTCTTTGAAGTGTGCGGAGTCTTGGCGAGAAAAGAGTCGCTGCTCAAGCACGCCATGCACGGTGCCGCGGTCTTGGCTTTACTTGGATTTTTCGGAACAGTCAGTGGCATCATCGAAGTGGTCTCGATGGTCGCCGGCGCGAATGTAACTACACCGCAGGCGTCCATCGCGAAGGCGATTATGGCCGTTCTGATGTTGGTGTTCTTGGTGCTCTGCATCCGATCATTTCGAGCCGCCAGACTGGCACGGGAAGCCGCCGCTGGAAGCTAACCCACATTTTTAACGACCTGACGGCGAAACCGGGCGGTAGGTGGTGAAAACCGCGGGTTAATCGCGAATTGCCGCTTCAACCCAGGGCGCGCGCGTCTCCTCGGACCAGCCCTGCCTCGGGTCGCGGCCTCCGGGCCCTCGGCGGCCTTTCTTCTTTGCGCCTTTTTTTCCGCCGGGTCCGCCAGGTCCGACTGCCGGAGCGACGTCGCGGCTTGCGGATGGCGGGCGCGGCATTTCGCGAATCGCGGCCAGAAGCTCTTTGGCTAGCTCAGGCTTCTCATTGATGAAGTCGTGCTCCTCGTAGGGGTCGTCGTCGATGCGGAACAGGTGCGTCGTCGATTTGGTCGCGCCTCTCGGCGTATACTCGACGAATTTCCAGCCGTCACGGAAGATCGCGTAGTTACCATCGACTCCAAAAATCGTGTCGCTTCGGCCCGCGTCGGCACCGTCTTTGAGAGCAGCCCACATGTCGACCCCATCAAACTTCTTGGTGTTCTTGGGGCTCACGCCGACTGCCGTGGTAAGCGTTTGGAACCAGTCGTGGGCGGAGATTTGCTTCGAGAATTTTCGCCCCTCGAGGACACCCTGCTGATAAATCATGCCCGGGACGCGGATGCCACCTTCAAACACGTTTCCCTTGCCACCGCGCAGCACGCCATTATCCGCACCGGCGGTTTCGTTGCCGCCGTTGTCACTTACCCAGACGATGATCGTGTCTTTTTCGAGGCCCTCGCTCTTGACCGCATCTAAGATTTTGCCGACTCCGTCGTCCACCGCGCTGACCAGGGCGGCGAAATGTTTGCGGTTGCCGTCGCTCATATCAGCGTAGCGATCAAGGTACTTGTCGGTGGCCTGCAACGGCGTGTGCGGCGCATTGAACGCAACGTACAGGAACATTGGCTTCGACTTGTCGCGGGCTTTTAAGAGGGAGACTGCCTCGGCAGCAATGAGTTCCGTAGAGTAGCCCTGTTCACGAACCAGCTTCCCGTCACGGTGCCAATCTAAGCCGCCATTCCAGATGTGCGTGAAGTAGTCGACGGCGGGGCCAAGATGCCCGTAGGAGCGATCGAATCCGCGGCTGTATGGGTGTGAAGCTACGCGCTCAAGGCCAAGATGCCACTTGCCGGCCATGAAGGTTTGGTAGCCGGCCGCTTGCAGTGTCTGCGGAAACAAATGTTCATCGAGAGGCAGGCCACCGTTGGGGCCTATCGGGCTGTCAATACCCTGCCGGATGGGCGTGCGCCCTGTCATGATGGCGACCCGGGTCGGGCTGCAGACCGGGTAGGCGTAGTAGCGGTCGAGTTCGACGCCTTTCTTGGCGAGCGCGTCGATATGAGGTGTCTTGATCGCGCTGCCGTGATAGCCGACGTCGTTCCAGCCGAGGTCGTCGGCGATCATGAACACGATGTTGGTTTTGGCGCAGAGGAGGGCTGGCACGACCAGAGCCAATAGAATTCGTAGTATCAAAATTTCCCCTCACAAGACAGATTTATGGTGCTGGTTGGCGCTGAACTTGATCCACTAAATGATGAACCGCGTTCGGGTGACAAAGCAAGTAGCCCTCGGGCGTAGTGGTGCAGCCCGGACGATGACCTTTGTACGCAAGCGGAGTCGGGATCTGATGTTCGAGCGCGTGGCGAAGAACTTCTTCGTTGAGATTAAGTTTTTTGGCCGCGGCGGTGTAGTCGAACGTTAGATTCTCGGGGTCGCGCAGATACGCCCGTAGGGCTTCCACGTCGATGACGGCCGTTAGATCATCTTCCGTAGCGGACAGACGTGCGGCGGCGCTAGCTAAATCGCCCGGCCGGAAGCGTCGACGGCCCAGTCCACCGGCGGTACCACCTGGCCCGCCTCGACGCCGCGCGGCCGGACCGCCCGGACCTCCACGGCGTGGGCCACGGTTGCCACTCACCCGAGATCGCTCCGGCAGGTTCGGATTCCCGGAGTAGCAGCCCAGGATGTATGGAAAAGTTGCGGTTGCGTGGTAGTGATAGTCGCCGTCCGGCGCGGTGTGACCGTTGCAGCGATCTAGAAATTTTTCATCGTCTTTCTCACTGAATTTGTAGGCCTCCCAGGCCTTGATCGCCGGGTCGCCGGTCATCCCCCACGAGCTTTGATACCGAATGACCTCGCTGCAATCTTGATTCGCACACCCAAGCGGCCCGCGAATCGCGAACCCGTCAAGAGCGTAGCCCAAAACCGGCGAGGGAGCGCCTTCTTTCACTCCATCGGTCAGACAAAGTTGGTTGAGCGCGTGATAGTGATACTGATCGGCGGTGTGGCCCATGCACTCGTCCATAATGGCGTTGAATATCGGGTCGCCAAATCGCTCGACCGCAGGGACCGGGCCCTCGTTGGGACCGTAGAGAACGATTCCATTGACGGCAATGCCAATCGTTCCGAGAAACGGGATCGAAGTGGGCTCCTCAGCGATCTTGGGGTGACGCGGGACACGAACTTCGTTCTTCTGCTCAGTTAACGGGTTCGGCGTGATCTGAACAAATTCGTAGTGCGGAATGCCATTCGAGCGGATGATGAACTCGTCGCCTTCGCAAGCTCCTTCGACACTGGGTTTGGCGTACTGCTCGCCGGCTCCGGCAAACTTCGAGACGTCGAGCAGATGTGTTGCACCGCAGTCGCCGCCGACGCTGGGCTGCGCGGCGAGCGTCGCCACGAAAATCATGTAGCCTACGAGAGTCGGAATACGGGACATGGAGTATTTGGCGACAAAAAGTATACAAAGGTTGCGCCGGCGGCACTGAATCCGGTTGCTCTAGCAGGACGGTACGATAGATCCATGCGTTTCTCCGCTCGCTATTTCGTCCGGGGGTTGTGATGAGATCGACTGCTTTCAATTGTCTCGTAGTTTTGCTACTCGGAGCCCTAGTTGCCACGGCTGCCGCCGACTTCGCCGGCACATGGACAGGCCGCATGCACATGGGCGGCGGCGGCGCGGAGTCACCCATCGACGTAACATTTAACTTCAAGGTTGACGGCGCGAACTTAACGGGCACGGTGAGCAGCTCGCGAGGAGAATTCGAGATCCAAGACGGAAAAATCGCCGACGAGTCGATGACATTTACTCTCGAAGTGCCCGGTGCCAGGATCTTGTTCGACGGTCGCATGATCGAAGAAGGAATCGACTTTATCGGCGAGTTCGAGGGTCGCGGCCGAAGCGACCACTTCGTCGCCGAGCGAGCAAGCGCCGAAAAGTAGTCAGAACTCAGCCGGCTCTCGCCTATTGACAAGTTCTTCGTTGAGCTCGATCCGCGGCGTGAGATAAATCAAGAAACTCGTCAGCGCGAACTGCGCCGGAGACCTCCCGACTTACGGGGAGTACGTGCACGTTAAGGTTCGTAACGGTTTCTTGACGGTGAGGGAGCATCCCAGCTACGGTAGCGACCGCAAACAACTAGCCGATTGCGCCCCAGTGATGGGCGGCGAGATGCGCTGAAGAACCCTAAGTGTCTCGGTGCTTTTTTTCGATATGCGGCCCAGTAGCTCGCTCTTCGAGGCGTCTTCGATGAACTCGCCTGAATCGGATATCGCCTGCGGGAAAAGAACAAAGTACCGAAAGTCCGGCGGAAGTCCGGCTTCGGATAGGAATGCCGTTGCCTTTTCACGGAACGTCCAGTTTGTCTGGAATGACGCCATATCGGTAACTGTGGAGCTAGCGGCACCGCCTCCGTCCGTCCGACGAACGGAACCCGGTTTGATCCGCACCCCCACCCAATGATCACGATCGACCTCTTCTTCAAATAGGACTGTCCGAGTCAAAGAAGTCGATTTGGCCTGAAAAACCGCTCCTTTTCTAGATCTTCTAGAACTTGAAGTATCGAGAGCGCCGTCCCCTTTACGTCAGTCCATTCCGTGTTGAAGTAGGCGTCCTGCACGATCCACTCGCCTTCAAATGGAACGAGGGTTGTGACGTGCGTATATACTCCGTCCACGCCGTAAAAAAAGCCCACCGAGTCGATTCCAAACAATTCATAAACCCGCCGCAACATCATTTCCGTTCCGCCGCACCAGTACCCCCCCCTCTAGGTTTTCCTGCTTGCCAAAGAGACTCGCTAGTACTAACTTGCGAAAGTAAGGCCTTTAACTGTAAAATGTCGGTATGGCAAGACCGGCAACGGTGATTCGACTGAACGCCGAGGAAGAAGAGACGCTGCGACTCTGGGTGCGCGGCCACAAGTCCGAACGGCGCATGGTGGAGCGCGCTCGCATTGTGCTGCTGGCGGCCGCCGCTACCTCGACCGCCGAGATCGCCCGGCAACTGGGATCCCCGGCGGCGCGCGTGTCGAAATGGCGCACCCGCTTCGCCCAGCAACGTCTGGCGGGATTATGCGATCAAGCGCGTTCCGGCAGGCCCGCGCGGTACGACCAAGCGACGCGCAAACGCATCCTCTGCCAACTCGACGAAGCTCCGCCCGAAGGGCACGCCACTTGGACAGGCGAACTGCTCGCGGAAGCTCTCGGCGACGTCAGCAAGCATCAAGTCTGGCGCGTACTGCGGCAGCTCGGCGTGTCCTTGCGGCGGCGGCGCAGTTGGTGTTTGTCAACCGACCCGGAGTTCGCTCGCAAGGCCGCCGACATTGTCGGACTCTACCTCAGCCCGCCGGAAAACGCCGTGGTGCTCGCGGTCGACGAGAAGCCGAGCATCCAGGCCTTGGAGCGAGCGCAGGGCTGGCTACGCTTGCCCAACGGCAAGGCCTTGACGGGCTTCTCGCACGGCTACAGGCGGCACGGCACGACGCCGCTTTTCGCCGCGCTGGAAGTGGCTACCGGATTCATCATCGCCGGACACTATTGGCGCCGACGGCGTCGCGAGTTTCTCGACTTCATGAACCACATCGCGGCCATCCACGAAGGCCGCGAGATCCACATCATCTTGGATAACTTGAACACTCACAAGCCCAAAAATGACCGCTGGCTGCAACGTCATGCGAACATCCATTTTCACTACACGCCGACCTACAGTTCGTGGATGAATCAGGTTGAGGTGTGGTTTTCGATTCTGAGCCGCCGCGCCTTGCGGGGGGCGAGTTTCACTTCCCCCCGGCAGGTGCGCGAGGCCATCGACAGCTTCGTCCGCGTCTACAACTCCAAGGCTACTCCGTTCGAATGGACCAAGACCGTCGTCGCCCCTCGTCCCCTCGCCAGTAAATATTCTAACTTACGCAACTAAGTACTAGGTCTCCCTGAAGCAACTCATCCGGCAGGAGCGTGCCCGGCGTGGCCGACACTACCGTGTGCTGGTAAACCCATTCTCGGATTCGACGAAGCGTCCGCAGGCTCCCCTTCTCCAGCGCTCCGGTGTCGCGTAAGATCCTTTCCTTTACGGTCTCGGAGTTCATTGGTTTCGTAAGTGAAGGTGCCTAAATGCCGTCGGAGTCTTATTGCTGAGCAATCGCCCGCTTTCCATCCACAATCGCCGATTTGCGAAGGGATCTGAGTTGAAGAATCGCTCGAACAGATGGAGGCTGATGCGATGCAATATCGCTTCTCCACGATGCCGTGGAGCATTACCCCTCGCTACCGAGGAAGTAGAAAATCGATTAGGTTCTCGTTTTCCAAAGGCACGGTACTTGCGACGAAAACACATCTGATGGGGTGATCGTCAAGCTTATCGCAAAAATCGTTCTTCCACTCAAACAAAAAATCGGAGTGCTCTGGTTTATTTATTGGCTGGTAGACGTGGCGAAACCCGACGCGGTTGAGCGCGAACGCCACGAAAGAAGGGCTCGGCCGACAGCCTATCCCGCCTTTGGCTTGGTTGCTCGTCAGTGGTTCGTCAGCCAATTTCATCACCGGCTCGGAGCTGTCGCACACGATCGTTTCGAGGATCAACTGCCCGCGACAGGCGCTACGCAGTTTGCGCAAAGCCGCTACCGGGTTTTCGAGATGATACAGCAAGCCGTAGCAGAACACGATGTCAAAAACACCCAGGCTAGAGAGGTCGTCGGTCTCGATATCGACGACATGCGCCTCGGTCCCTGGATGCCTACGTTTCAGTTCCTTGACATTCTCCAGTCGAATGTCGACGCAGACGAGCTCACAGCCTAGGGCTGCGAAATATCGCGATAAATGACCAACACCACAACCGACGTCGAGAACGCGCTTTCTGGCAATACTCATTTCAAGAGAAGCCAGATGATCAAGCCGACCTTGGTTAATCGAGATCGCAATCTCTTCATCAAAAAGTTCTACGCCGCCGAGTTCGAACGGAGTCTCCTCGTCCACGTTGCGCCGGACGACGTCCCCTGGATACCGGTTTGGATGGCGTTGAACGCCCCGAGAGGTCGGCTCGGAGGGATATTCAGCTTGATTACCCATGTTGCTGTGAAGCCGCATCGCGTCCGTCATTGCCGCCAGCGGCTCCGCCCTTCAGTGCAATTGTCGTGGTCACGAACTATATAGTGTTTGCTTGAGATTTTCGTCAGGTCGAAATTGAATACTTCGGGAGGCGCACCCATCAGTACTGCGCAATCGTCAAGAACGTCGCGCGGATTCGCACAAAGGACTTCATGGCTGAATTCTACTATCTTATCCGCCCGCCCGATCGTCTGTTCGTTCCTTAGGCCTAACGTGAGGGTCGGATGAATCGGCAGGCGCGGGACCTCGAAACCAAGACTACAAAATCATTTGGAATACACGATCGGGAAGCGGACGTTCCACGGGCACCGCGATCAGGTTCTCGCTATAGATGCCGTCTGTCGCCGGTACCGCAAGGCCTGTGGATTCATCGAAACGAAATATCTCGTAGTTTTGTGCGCGCAGGGTGCCGCACAGCCCGCCCACACTTCCGCCTTGGGCAAGCAGAGACCGCTCCGAGGCCTCAAATAGAATGACCGGAAGAAACCTGGCAATTGCGCGTCGCCCGCCTTCAATTAGCCGTTCCTCGGCTCCCTCGACATCAATCTTTAGAAAGTCAATGCGGTCCACTTGGTTTGCATCGACAAAGGCATCCAGAGTTTGCGTCTGAACCGCTTCGTGATGAAGTGATTCAGTGGAGGCGTAGGCGAGTTTTCCAAGCGAATTGTGGCCACCGTGCTCGTCGGACGCCACAATTAGCTGCGCTGAACCGTTCTCATTCGATAGAGCGAGCCGATGGCTACTCACGTTCGCGGCGGCGTTTAACGCCAGATTAGCCGAGAGCCGCCGTAATTCTCTATCGCTGGGCTCAACCGCCCACACATGTCCCTCTCTTCCGACTTTCGCCGCGGCGAACAGGGAGTACAGCCCCTCGTTTGCTCCCGCATCCACAACATTCATGCCTGGTAGTAAGAAGCGCTCCAAGAGCGCGAATTCGTTGGGCTCATAGCATCCGTATCCGAATATGAGTAAACTCAGGTCGTTGCCGAGATGCAGCTCAAGCTTGATTCCGTGGTGCCAATCGAGATGAAACGGCAGGGAGACTGCCTGATCGCGGCAGTGCGTCCAAATCTGCTTGCGAAATTGAAATGCGGTATCGGGATTTGACCAGTCCGAACCGAACCGCCAGCGCGGATACGGCACAAGCGGGCGAACGTGGCACAATTTTGCCGCAAAATTAAGCATCTGCTCGTCAGAGAGCTCCTCCAGGTCGAGCTCCACAGGTAGGTCGGGTGCGCGAAGCGCAGAGCGAATCAACTGCAGCTCGCCCCTCATAGCAGTCACATCGTTATGCATGGACTGCGGGTCTCTGCTCGACTCCTGAGCCTCCACCCGACCGCGTTCGATCGCAAGCGCGCCGCTTTCCTGGCCGCGCCGAATCTCGCCTAGTACTAACTTGCGAAAGTAAGGCCTTTAACTGGAAAATGTCGGTATGGCAAGACCGGCAACGGTGATTCGACTGAACGCCGAGGAAGAAGAGACGCTGCGACTCTGGGTGCGCGGCCACAAGTCCGAACGGCGCATGGTGGAGCGCGCTCGCATTGTGCTGCTGGCGGCCGCCGCTACCTCGACCGCCGAGATCGCCCGGCAACTGGGATCCCCGGCGGCGCGCGTGTCGAAATGGCGCACCCGCTTCGCCCAGCAACGTCTGGCGGGATTATGCGATCAAGCGCGTTCCGGCAGGCCCGCGCGGTACGACCAAGCGACGCGCAAACGCATCCTCTGCCAACTCGACGAAGCTCCGCCCGAAGGGCACGCCACTTGGACAGGCGAACTGCTCGCGGAAGCTCTCGGCGACGTCAGCAAGCATCAAGTCTGGCGCGTACTGCGGCAGCTCGGCGTGTCCTTGCGGCGGCGGCGCAGTTGGTGTTTGTCAACCGACCCGGAGTTCGCTCGCAAGGCCGCCGACATTGTCGGACTCTACCTCAGCCCGCCGGAAAACGCCGTGGTGCTCGCGGTCGACGAGAAGCCGAGCATCCAGGCCTTGGAGCGAGCGCAGGGCTGGCTACGCTTGCCCAACGGCAAGGCCTTGACGGGCTTCTCGCACGGCTACAGGCGGCACGGCACGACGCCGCTTTTCGCCGCGCTGGAAGTGGCTACCGGATTCATCATCGCCGGACACTATTGGCGCCGACGGCGTCGCGAGTTTCTCGACTTCATGAACCACATCGCGGCCATCCACGAAGGCCGCGAGATCCACATCATCTTGGATAACTTGAACACTCACAAGCCCAAAAATGACCGCTGGCTGCAACGTCATGCGAACATCCATTTTCACTACACGCCGACCTACAGTTCGTGGATGAATCAGGTTGAGGTGTGGTTTTCGATTCTGAGCCGCCGCGCCTTGCGGGGGGCGAGTTTCACTTCCCCCCGGCAGGTGCGCGAGGCCATCGACAGCTTCGTCCGCGTCTACAACTCCAAGGCTACTCCGTTCGAATGGACCAAGACCGTCGTCGCCCCTCGTCCCCTCGCCAGTAAATATTCTAACTTACGCAACTAAGTACTAGTGCCGATACACCAAGACCAGCAGCGCTAGGCACAGGGCGGCGATGAAAGATGCAACAATTACCCCCATCTGATCTGATTCTCCATCATTTCACAGACATCAAGCGCACACTGCAAATCGCTTGCTAGCATTGAAGATTCTCTCGATCGTCCGATGGATCAAAGTACACGAGTCTTAGTCACTGGAGCGGGGGGATTTATCGGCTACCACCTGACCAATGAGTTAAAAAAACGAGGATATTGGGTACGCGGTGTTGACCTTAAACAGCCCGAGTTCGCGCCGTCGGCGGCAGACGAGTTTCTGGTAGCCGACCTCCGTCTGATTGACCAATGCATGGAGGCCACGCAGGGCGTCGATCGGGTATTCGCGCTCGCCGCCGACATGGGCGGAATGGGATTCATTTCCGCACGTCACGCCGAAATCCTCTACAACAACGGAGTGATCAACTTCCATACACTTCACGCCGCTCGCGAGAATGGCGTCAAACGCTATCTCTACACGTCATCCGCGTGTATCTACCCGGAACACAAGCAGACCGAAGCGGCGGTGACCCCTCTGAAGGAAACGGACGCTTACCCGGCGGCTCCGCAAGACGCCTACGGTTGGGAGAAGCTAATCAGTGAGAGGCTGTGCCTACACTATCGCGAGGACTACGGCATCGAGACGAGAATCGTCCGATTCCACAACATCTTCGGACCGCTCGGCACCTGGCGCGGGGGCAGAGAGAAAGCTCCGGCAGCGCTCTGTCGAAAAATCGCAAAGGCGAAGCTTGCCGGAACCAACGAAATTGAAATCTGGGGAGATGGCGAGCAAACCCGCTCGTTTTGTCACGTGGATGACTGTGTGGAGGGCATCCTAAGGCTGATGGATTCGGACTTCGCCGAGCCTCTGAACCTCGGCCAAGATCGCATGGTGACAATCAACCAGTTAGCGGATATTATTGCCGAGGCAGCGGGCGTCGAAATCACGAAAAAGCACATCGATGGCCCAATGGGTGTTCGCGGCAGGAACTCCGACAACGATCTGCTTCGCCAGGTTCTCGGATGGGAACCCTTGATTTCGCTGGAAGACGGCCTGTCACAGACCTACGCTTGGATCGAGGACCAAGTCAGATCGGCCTCATCAGCCGACTAAAGCATTTTCAGTGATGTCTTAGGTCGGACTGCCCGTAAACGAAATCCCTATTCGCGCACGAACAGGTTTCGTTCTGGTCTCTAGGACGCTAGAATCGGACTGTCTTGCCAAGCTTCGATGTCTCGCTCTACAAGCCTCTCGGTCGGATTCGGTCCATCCGCATTGCTCTCTTAGCTTTCGCGTTGGCCACCTCCGCTATCGCTCAGGATGCCTTCCAGGCGCGTCTTGCAACGATGCCGATCGAGGTCGCGACTCGGGAGTTAATCACAGGGTCCGGTTCCGGCTCGGCAGCGCTTGCCGGCACAACGCTCACGGTACGCGGAACTTTTTCCGGAATGCGAGGACCGGCAAGCGCGGCGCGGGTCCACCAAGGCCCAATGATGAGCGTGCGCGGGCCTGCGCTATTTGACCTCAAGATTGCAGCAGACTCGCAGGGCGAATTCTCCGGTAAGTTCAAGCTCACAGCCAAGCAAGTCGAAAGTCTGCGCCAGGGGCGGATGTATATCCAGATCCACAGCGAAAGCGCTCCGGACGGCAATTTATGGGGTTGGCTGCTGCCATAGGTGATCGATTGGTGGAAGTTTCGATTCAACAGATTGTTCGAAGTTGGCTGCCGTCTGCCAATGTGTTTTTTGCGCTCGCGCTCGGCGCGATTACACTCCACGCTCAGCAGCCAACAGTGTCGCTTGAGCCGGGGCCGTTCACAGAACAGCAAGCCGCGGCGGGCCTTGCGGCCTACCAAGAACACTGCGCCAATTGCCACCGCCCCGACTTGAGCGGATTGAACGAGGCGCGCCCACTCGTCGGCCCCGATTTTATGCGCCAATGGCGGACACGGACGGCCCAACACCTATTCACCTACACCCAACTGACAATGCCGCTACCGCCGGGCGTTCCCGGTTCTCTGGGCGAACAGACGTACTTGAACCTCACCGCGTTCCTGCTGCAAGCGAATGGCGCTCAACCCGGAAGCGAACCGCTAACGCCAAGCAGCACCGCCGTCGTCGGTAAGGTCGCCAACGGCGTGATGCCCGAGGCTATTCAGGTCGCCGCGTCCCGAGCGTTCCCGGCTGCGGCTACCGCTGGCGGCGGCGGTCCAACCGGCCTGACACTCGAGGGCTCGATCGCGGACTACTCCACCATTACCGACGAAATGATGCGCAATCCTTCGCCTGACGACTGGCTGATGCTGCGCGGCAACTACCAGGCGTGGAGCTACAGCCCGCTCGATCAAATCAATCTGGAAAACGTTGGCGACCTGCGCTTGCAGTGGGCGTGGGCCATGCCGGCGGGCGGTGCGAGTCAGCCCGCGCCCGTCATCCACGACGGCATTTTGTTCTTGTTCAACATGGGCAATGTCGTGCAAGCGCTTGACGCGGCTACCGGCGATTTGATCTGGGAGCATCGCTTAGGACCCAACAAGGCATCCGGCGCGATGCGCGGACTGGCCATTTATGGCGACAACGTCTACACCGCGACCAGCGATGCTCGGCTGGTCGCGCTCGACGCTCGCACCGGAAAACTGGTGTGGGACACGACAATGGGCGACCGTAGCGAGGGCGAATACCGCAACTCGAGCGGTCCCCTGGTCATCAATGGCAAGGTCGTCTCCGGCCTAATAGGCTGCGCTCGGTTTCGCAATGAGAAATGCTTCATTAGCGCCTATGATTCCGAAAACGGCGCGGAGCTCTGGAGACTCAATACCATCGCAAAAAGCTCAGAGCCGGGCGGAGAGACCTGGGGCGATCTTCCGAATCTTTTTCGCGCCGGCGGCGAAAGCTGGATCACAGGAAGCTACGACCCTGAACTCAACTTGACCTATTGGGGAACCGCGCAAGCGAAACCTTGGATGCCTGTCAGCCGCGGCAACAGTGCCCTTGACGATGCCCTCTACACGAGCTCCACACTAGCGATCGACGCCGACGACGGAACGATGCGCTGGTACTTTCAACACGCCCCCGGCGAATCGCTAGACCTCGACGAGGTGTTTGAGCGGGTGTTGATCGAGGTGGACGGCGCAAAGGTCGTCTTCACCATCGGCAAGCCCGGAATTCTTTGGAAGCTCAACCGCGAGACAGGCAAGTTCCTCGGTCATCGCGAAACGGTGTTTCAAAACGTTTACGATCACATCGATCCGGCAACCGGCAGGCCTCACTACCGCTCCGACATTCTCAACAACAAGCGGGGTGAGTGGGTCAGTTCGTGCCCCAGTACAGAGGGAGGGCACAACTGGCAGCCGATGAGCTATCACGCACCCTCCGAGCGATTGATTATCCCGCTGAGCCAGAGTTGTATGGAGATCCGCGGCCGGGTCGTAGAGCGCGTCGCGGGCGGCGGAGGCGTTGCGGCGGATCGTCGCTGGTTCGAAATGCCGGGCAGCGACGGGAACATCGGCAAGCTCGCAGCCTACGACGTAAACACCCTGGAAGAAGTGTGGTCGATTGAGCAGCGAGCTCCGTTTCTAACCGGGGTTCTGTCCACCGCCGGTGGCGTGGCGTTTGTGGGCGATCTCAATCGCGAGCTCAAGGCGGTCAACACCGAGACCGGCGACGTAGTGTGGAAAACGCGTCTCGCTACGTCTGTGCAGGGTTTCCCGGGTACGTTTACGGTCGGCGGGAGGCAGTACCTCGCCGTGACCACAGGGCTGGGCGGCGGCAGTCCCCGAGTTGTTCCAGGTCTCATCGCGCCCGACATTCGCCACCCGCCGACCGGGAATGCGCTTTACGTGTTTGCGCTGCCAGAAAAGTAGCATCGCAGCGCGCGGATGATGCAGCACGTGGCCTTCATCGTCGTTGCCAAATGCTGTTTCTTCCCAAACGCCCAGACGGTGCTAGAGCAATTTCGCTGATGCCATAGACCGTTCTTGCATAAAAAGCGGTGAAGCCGGCAACTTCTGGAGACGAGATTCCGCTGTCCAAAATCGGAGGCGCGACTATAAAGGAGTGCGGTGTCGGAGCAGCTTTGTGGAATACGCTGAGTTGGGACCTGCTGATCATTCCTCAACAGGGCCCAAATCATCTTTCCCAGTCAACCCTTCGCCACCTCGCGAATTGACGGCGGACCGAGCGAACATTTCCCTGCCTGCGAGAAGCCCTATTCGCGCTTTACCGGGTAGTCCACTGAGGCCACAACGGCCTCCAGCATGATCTCGCTCATACCTCGAGCAATCGCCGGGTGTTCAGAAACAACATCGCTCGCCTCTGCCGGGTCAGCCTGCAAATCATATAGCTCAATTGCGCCGTCCGGGCCGTTGCGAACAGCCTTCCAGTTTCCTCGACGGACAGCCTGCATGTAGTTGCCGCGGGTATGTCCGTAGTCCCAGTACAGGTATTCGTGCTCCTTTTGCGGCTTACCCACCAATTCCGGAACAAACGAAACTCCATCGGTTGACTCAGGCGCGGGCAAGCCTGCTAACTCTGCCGCCGTTGGCATGAAATCCCAAAACGCACAGACGTGATCACTTTCCGTGCCTGGTTCGATTCGACCCTTCCAGCGAGCAATTAGCGGTATCCGAATTCCGCCCTCATATACGTCGCGCTTCTTGCCACGAAAAGGCCCACCGCTCTTGAAAAAGTCGACATCGTGTCCGCCCCAAGGGCCGTTGTCGCTAGTAAAGAAAATAACGGTGTTTTGCTCAAGCCCGTGCTCTCGCAGTCTCTCTACAATTCGTCCTACCTGATCATCAAGGCGTGTGATCATCGCGGCGTAGTTTTTCTCCAGTTGTGGCCAGTCTTCGGCGGTGTAGGGCGCATCGGTCGGCACGATCAACTTGTCGGGTCCCTCTGTGAAATCCGAAAAATGGGGCAGCGTCGTCGGGAAGTATAGAAAAAACGGGCGTTCGCGATTGTCATCGATGAACTGGACTGCCCGGTCGGCAAGCAGGTCGGCTGCGTATTGGTTGTGCTGGTCTTCACGGTTTTCCATCAGCAACATGATGCGATCGTCGTCCCACAAATAATCTGGATAGTACTGATGGGCTTGATCTTGATTGAGGTGGCCAAAATAAGTATCGAACCCTTGATAGCGCGGAATCCCCCATGAACCGGGATTCCCCAAACTCCACTTGCCAAACCCGCCGGTTTGATACCCGGCTTGCTTGAGCAGTTCGGCGACGGTGAAATCGTCAGGGCGTAGAAATACGCCATGGGGAATGTTGTCGCGCAGGCGTCCGTGCCCGTTGTGGAAGCCGGTCATCAACGCGCAGCGTGAAGGCGCGCAAACTGTTGAGCCGGCGTACGCGTCGGTGAACCGCATGCCTTCCGTGGCAAGTCGGTCAATGTTCGGCGTGCGAATTTTCGTCTGACCGTAGCATCCCAGGTCGCCATACCCAAGGTCGTCGGCCATGATCCAAACGATATTTGGCCGGTTGGCCTGAGCTCGTGCGGCCGACATCATCGCGGCGCCGGCTGAAAGCGATTTCAGAAAAGTGCGACGGTTCATGGGTTTGCTATAGTCGCGGCCGCAAGCTGTTCAGCGGGCCGCCGAATAGCGCAATATCCCTCGAGAACCGCCAACTTGGGCAGCGAAGACCGACCCGCCTGACATCGCGACTCCCTCAGCACCGCTCGTTACCTTGCTCAGATCGGGCGCGGGGTCTGGAATGAACGCTGTGACCTTGCCGTCGCGGGCACTGCCAATGTAGATACCCCGCTGGAATTCTGGATTTCGAGGGTCACCTGTTGATTCGGGATCAAAACCGGAATCGGAATCAGCGACATAAATCGTGTCGTCCTCGTCAATAAAAATTCCGCTCGGTGACCCGAACTGCCTCCAAGTCGCGATGTGGTTTCCACTCTGATCTAAAATTTGAATTCTTTGGTTGGCGCGATCACCAACGAAAAGTCGCCCTTGAGAGTCGATCGCTAGTGCGTGGAGGCCTTGAAATTCACCCGCTCCCGTACCGTGATGCCCCCAGGCTGCAATGAACTTGCCATCGGATGAGAATTTCACCAGCCGATTACTGCCGCCGTGCCCGTGGTTGTGCCCATCGTTTACGAAAATATCGCCGTTCCGCGAGACCACGACGTCTGAGGGGCAACGGAATTTATCCTCGCCCCCGCCTTCAACACCCTTCGTGCCAAGGCTCATCAACAACTCCCCCATAGGACTGAACTTGTGAACCTGATGCCCCTTCCCTTTTCCTACGCCCGGCTTACAGTCGGTGTGGACCGCGTCCGCCACCCAAAGATTGCCTTGATGATCGGCGTAGATGCCGTGCGGCCAGACAAACATCCCAGACCCGAAGCTGCGAATCAACTTTCCCGCCGGGTCAAACAGCATAATCGGGTCGAGGTCACTATCAAGGCATGAGCCCTTGGCGCATCGCTCAAAGACCCAAATATTTCCCGTGAACTTCCCTTCACTATCACGGTGCGGGTAGATCCCACTCGTCGATCCCCAATTTCTTCCAGCGGGAAGCGTGCCCCACTGTTCGCCGCCGGCATAGGGGTTCGGTACATCGTGCTGGGCGACAGCGACTGACCCGACAGCCATCAATAAAAGCACTATCCGCATAGCTTTCGAATTCATAGGGCACTCCTCAAGCTGGAACCATCGGCATCCTAAAAAACCGTACAGCACCAAGCATAGACTCTGCCCAGTCCAAAATCGCTTCCAGACGCGATACAAATCGCGCTTTGGCTGCGCTGCGCTAGACCATCGGGAACAACGCCGCCCCAACCATCGACGCGATCAGGCCCCCTAATCCCAGAGCGATCAGCGACGGTGTCTTTGATTTGAGCGTTTCTATCTCAGTCAAACCGGTCATCGTCTTAAAGACCCAGAATCCGGAATCATTCATCCATCCGCCGACAATCGAGCCCGAACCGATCGCCGTTAGAACGTAGACCGCGTGATGGTCCGGCGGTGTCGCAATGATCAGCGGCGCGACAATCTCTGACGACGTGATCATCGCGGTAGTTGCCGAGCCCTGGGCGATTCGGAATAGCATCGAAACGCCGAAGCCCAGCAACATCAGCGATAGCCCCGCATCCTGCGCCCACCCGCCGAGCACGTCACCGACTCCGGCCTTCACTAGCATGCGTCCAAAGGCACCGCCGCCCGCGGTAATCAAAATAATTAACCCGGCGCTCTTGATCGCTTCCTCGGTCGGTTTGGCAAGCTGCGTTAGAGACAGGCCTTTGTGGCTTGCCAGAACCCACAGCGCCGCCGCGGCTGCAACGATTAGCGCAAAGCTCGGGTTGCCAAGAAACGCGGTTATCGGTCGAAGGCCACTATCGGGGAAAAATGTACTCGTAACCGTGTTCCCGGTGATCAGCACCAGCGGAAGCGCAATCGGCAATAGCGAGCGCATGAAGCCCGGCAGCTCGCTCTCCGGTCGGTTTGCAACTTCTTCAAGTTCTTTGAGGGTGAGCCCGGGAGCTTCGCGGATCGGGATGTTCATCTTGCGGTCGACCCAAACTGAAAACAGCCACGATGAAAATGCCGCCGGAATCGCTACCAACCCACCAACGATAATTACGAGGCCCACGTCGATATTGAGCGTCTCGGCCATAGCCAAAGGTCCCGGCGTCGGTGGTACAAGGATGTGCGTTGTAACACCACCCGCCCCGATGGCAAGCGTATAAAGCAGGTATTTGCGCCCGCCGGCCCGCATGCTCATCGATCTTGCCAGCGGTACCAGCAGATAAAACACCGTGTCGTAGAAAACCGGGATGGAGAGGATATAGCCGCTAATCACCATCGACAGCGACGAGTACTTCTCGCCTAACCAAGCTACGAAGCGCCGAGTGATTTTTTCCGCCGCGCCGCTTTCCATCAGGCATTGGCCGATCACGGCAGCCATTGCAATCACTACGCCGATACGTCCGACCAGTCCTCCAAACGCTGTGCCGACCTCTCCGATCACGTCTTCGAGAGCCATTTCTGGCGAAAGGATGCCGATCAAAATCGCTGAACATATCAGAGCGACGAAGGCGTTGATCTTAAAGCGAATGATCAGCAAGAAGACTGAAGCCATCGCGATCAGCAGAATGAGTATGGGGTGCATGGGTTCCGAACAGCATACACCGGTTGATATGCTGAGTTCACTATGGCTGAGACATTTGTTCGCCTCGATCGCGACGGCGCCATCGCAAATATCACCCTCGCCAACCCCGAACGCCGCAATCCGCTGTCGATCAATACGATGCTCGAATTGCAGGCTGCGTTCGAGTATTTGGGCGCCGATCGCGACGTCCACGCCATCGTTTTGGCGGCCGAAGGGCCGGTCTTTAGTGCCGGGCATGACTTGCGGGAAATGGTCGGCGCCGACCTGGCCCACTACCGCCATGTGTTCGAGCTATGCACCAACCTGATGACGGCGATTCAGGATGTGCCGCAACCCGTCATCGCTCAGGTTGACGGGCTCGCGACCGCGGCCGGATGCCAACTTGTCGCCACCTGCGACCTCGTCGTTGCCTCTGAAGACGCCCGTTTCGCCACACCGGGCGTCAAGATCGGCCTCTTCTGTAGCACGCCAATGGTGGCGCTCAGTCGCGCCATCGGACGCAAACGGGCGCTCGAGATGCTAATGACCGGTCGTGCGATCGATGCCAATACCGCAGCCGAGTGGGGGCTCGTGAACCGCGTTGTGCCTAGCGTGGAACTATCCGCTGAAGCGCATTCGCTCGCGCTGCAAATCGCAAATGCCAGTTCGTTGACGGTCGGCATTGGTAAGCAAGCGTTCTACTCGCAAATTGATCTCGACCAAGCGAAGGCCTACGCCTACACCAAAGAGGTCATGAGCAAGAACGCCGTTGCGGGCGACGCCCAAGAGGGAATGTGCGCGTTTCTTGAAAAGCGCGATCCCGTCTGGCAGGGCCGCTAACCACTCGGCCTATCGTCCGCTCTACCGCGCTATGCCCGCATTTCTCACCACGTGCCGAGCGAAAGTGCGTAAGAGGTGCGTCAGTACGAGGCGGGCGACGGTTGGCGCGCGGAGGCGTACTTGACAGTCCGTTGAGCACGCCGATCAAGCGCAACGAAGTAGTGGCGCTCCTATCGCGTACTTTCGCCGTCAGGTGGTGAGAAATGCGGGCTAAGCCCTGCTGACCGTATCATTTGGCAGCGGCATGTCCGACTTCGCGCCCTCTTTACGGCTTTGCGCAGCGCTACCATCGTCCCGCTCGTCCGCCGAGAGGTTCGGAACACCGCCATCTTCGGCCCACCGCACGCCCTTGGCGGTGGCCGAATATGCTCCGTTCGGCGTCGTTCGGATCAGCTTTTCTTCTCGAAGGAGCCACAACGCGAACTCAAGCTCATCGTTGCTTCGCCCCAGCACCCGTACGATTTCGGCCCGCCCCAGCTCAGGGTTGCGTGATCGCTGCGCCATCGCGTCATATACGACGCTAATAATTCCCTGCCTGATCTGTTGTTGCGTTAAAACATGCTCTCTCGTAACAGAAGATCGCAGCGGCGCCGGCTTGAGAAGCGATAGAGCGTTGGGCTTCGGAGCGTGGCCGTTCTTAGAATTGTCGGCAGTATCTTCCGACGGAGTCGACTCTGTGTCGAGACCATACGTCTCGTCGTATTCCGCCCTCTTCTCGGAATCCGCCAAAGTTCGAAAAGCTTGCTGAACTAAGCTGTACTTTTCGACATCGCCAGTTGCCTTATTCTCAGGGCCGTAACGCCTGAGCATGAGTCGAACCGACCATTCGACCATGGCGCGATCAGCCCTTGGGCTGATCATCAGCAATTCGTAGTAATCAACAGACTCTGGCGCGGCCAATCGAATCCACCCCTTGTATTAAACGGATCGGCCGTTTCGGCCATTATCCCGGCTAAATTGAATACGCACAATCCGTCGACGGTCGTATATCTAAACCTTGAGGCGGCGTAGGCAGTTCTACTGAGTGAGGCCCGAAATCGTCTCGTCGCGACCGTCGCTCGTCGCCCGCAGGCGGACCTCGATCCACGACTCAAAAACCAACGGGTTTTCCAGCCAGACCAACATCCACTCGAGTATCTCTTCCTTCGCTTGGCGCTTTTCGGGCGACAGCTTGCCGGAAAGTAATAACCGTATTCGGTCCTTTGCTCGACGCACAGCGCGGCGCACATCCTCCGCTCGGGTGCCGTCCTCTGCGTCCGCGTAAGCCTTTGCCATCTCCAGCAACGACGCTTTCGCTTGCTCGCGATTACGGGATCGAACCTTGTCGCGTAAATCGACAGGGATCCCGCCCAGACTGCGGTCAACTTCAACTTCGGTAGTCAGCAGAATGTCCATCAAGTAGGCGTCCGATGGTGCGCGGCCCCTATTCAATGTGACAACGACATCGCGGCGGATCGCGTTGAACTCCTCCTCGTCGACGCACTTTGGCCGGTTCTTAGCGAGGTATTCCAACACGACACCCTTTATCGTTGCGGCCGGCTTTGCGCTCATCGGGCTAACGAGAGTTTTCGCTACGGCGCAAGGCGTCGACGCCTTTTTGATGCGCTCTCATCGTCGTTGAGAATAGATGATCTTTGGCGTCGGCCGACTTCGCGACAAAGAAAATATAGTCCGTTTCCGCCGGATGAAACGCGGCCGTGAGCGCGCCTTTCCCGGGATTCGCAATCGGGCCCGGAGGCAAGCCGGCGTGAATGTAAGTGTTATACGGGTGCGGATTCTCTAAGTCTGAAGCATAAATCTTGCCTCGATATCGCCCCTCGATAAGCAACCCGTAAATTATCGTGGGGTCACATTGAATCAACATTCTCTTGCGCACTCGGTTGTGAAAGACCGACGAAACCAATTCGTGCTCCGACGCAACTCCCGTTTCCTTCTCGACCATTGACGCGATGATCAGAGTCTCCCAATCCGACAGGTTGCTCGTGCGATCACCGCGTGCCGTTTCGAGCACCTCGCGAAACCGCGCCAGCATGGCGTCGAGCAGATCCTCGGCTGTTGATGTTCGGGCAAGATTGTAGGTTTCAGGGAACAAGCAGCCCTCAAGCGTTTCAGCTTCCGGCAGGATGTCTTTCACGGCCGTCGGGTCGGCCGTCATCCGCAAGAACTCTTCTCTTGACGCGAGGCCTGCCTCCGCCACCTTGTCGGCAACTTCGAAACGGTTGTACCCTTCCGGAATCGTAATCGGATACAGCTTGACGCGACCGTTGGCAAGGATTCCGAACGCCTCTGCCGACGTAACAGGCCGTTCAAACTCGTACTCGCCCGCCATCAACGTGGCTTCGCGATCGAACACGCGTTCGGCGAGAAAGGCCCATTGCGATTGGATGACCCCCGCCGCCTGCAGTGTTTCCGCGATTTGCTGCGACGTCAGACCGCGATCGATCTCGACAATTACGGGCTCGGGGAACGTTTCGAAATCAACAGCATCGCCCCCACAGCCCAGTAGGGCAGCGCAGCAAATGGCGATCCCAAATTTATGAATTTTGCGCGTCAAGATAACTTTCCAGCAAGAGAATCGCGGCGGCTTGGTCGATCAGGCCCGGAGTTCGCGAGCCTGATTCGAACTGCGACTCAGCTTCCCAACTAGTGAGGCGCTCGTCCCACATTTCGACCTCCACGACCGCGTGTTTTGCGAGTCGTCGCGCAAAACGGTGAGCGAGATTGGCCGACTTGCCGTCGCTGCCATCCATATTGAGTGGCCGACCGACGACGACCCGACCGATCTGACGCTCGCGAATGAGCCCCGTGAGGAACTCGAGGTCCGACCGGATATTCGTGCGTTCCAGTGTCGGCAAGCCATTCCGAGATACGCCAAGTTCGTCACTGACCGCAATACCAATGCGACGCGTGCCCCAGTCGAGTGCCATGACGCGTTCAGCCAAGCTTTTATTTTATTCGCTGGCCGCCAAACTAAGATAGTTGGGTGATCGCTGAGCAAATCTCGTTGGTGCGCGAACGAATTGCAAGGGCCGCTAAACGCGCTGGCCGTGACCCCGATCAAATTACTCTGCTGGCCGTATCGAAAATCAAACCCGCCGCTGACATCGTCGCCGCCTACGAGGCCGGGCAGCGCGACTTCGGCGAGAACTACGTTCAAGAATTTCAGGCAAAGTCGGCTGAGTTGCCCACTCTGCCCGGCGCCCGGTTCCACATGATCGGCAAGCTTCAAAGCAACAAATCAAAGCCCGCGGCCGAACTCTTCGACACGGTGCATACGGTCGACAGTCTCAAACTCGCCAAGCGCCTCAACGACGCCGGAAAGCAGCTCGACGTTTTTCTCGAAGTCAAACTATCTGGCGAGGACTCGAAGTCCGGCATGGACGCCGAATCGATCGAGCCTCTAAAACAGTTTGTAAACGACGCCCCCAACCTCGCGCTCAAGGGGTTGATGACGATGCCGCCATGGTCGGAAGATCCTGAGGCGGCTCGGCCATACTTCCGTCGTCTGCGGAAACTCGCTGAACTCCACGGCCTAGCCGAACTTTCGATGGGCATGAGTAGCGATCTTGAGGTTGCCATCGATGAGGGCGCCACGTACGTGCGTGTCGGCACCGCTATTTTTGGCAAGCGGGTCTATCCCACGTGAGCCCTTCGTTCCCGGCGACTGCGATCGTGTCGCCACTGCCCCCGGCACCCAGCGGAGTCGCAGAGTACAGCCATCGCATCGGCTCCGAGCTGGCGAACCACGGGCCGGTCGAGCTACTTCGCCCAGACGAGGCGGCTCGTGCCCGCGAATTCGACAGAGTCATCTATCAAATTGGCAACAACAGCCTCCACGCGCCAATCTATCGCGCCGCGCTCGAGCACCCAGGCATCGTCGAACTTCACGATGCGGTGATCCATCACATGCTGCTAGGCGCCCTCTCCAAAAACGAATACCTAGAAGAATTCCGATTCAACGGCGGAAACGATGCCGTCTGGCTACAGTCCGTGGGCCAGGAAATGTGGGACCGGCGAGCCGGCTCCGGCACCGACGAGCGCTATTTCGCCATGCCGATGCTCGATCGATTGGTGCAGTCGGCCGGAGCCGTGATCGTTCACAATCCGGGGGCACGTCGCAGCGTGGAACGCGTCGCCGCTCATCCTCAAGTTTGGGAGATTCCGCACTACGTCGAAGCCCCGCCCCGCGACCAGTTCGGCAGCGATGCCGAGCTACGTGCTCGCTGGTCACTCCCGGCCGATGCGTTCGTCGTTGCATGCTTCGGCTATCAGCGGCCAACGAAACGCCTCGGCAGCATATTGGAAGCAGTTCAGCGTCTCGGGGGTAAGTATCGACTGTTAGTAGTCGGCGACTTTGTTGACCGTGAGTACGAGTCCGCGCTCGCTGATCGACTCGACGACCCGCAAGTCGTGCGCATTCCATACGTAGACGCCGATGACTTTTGGAGGCTGGCCTTTATAACCGACGTCTGCGTCAACCTGCGCTATCCGTCGGCGGGAGAAACCTCCGGAATCGCAATGAAGCTGATGGCCGCCGCCAAGCCCGTGATTGTCACAGGCAACGACGAGAACAGCTCGTTTCCCGACGATACGATGATCCGAGTGGACGCCGGCGAAGCCGAGCTCGACATGCTTGCGGAGTACCTCGAATGGCTACGGCGCGAGCCGGATATCCGCCGCTCGATTGGCAGTGCGGCTGAATCGTACGTCCGCGAAAGTCATTCAATCACGCGTGTCATCGAATCCTACAAGGCCGTCATCCAGACCTGATGCGTGCGCCTGCCGTCGTTCCGCCAGGTGCTGAGAAATGCGGGTCAGTAAACCCCAGGCCAAACCCCCGGCGACACCCGCGAGCCGGGATTGTCAAGCAGCGTCGAGTAAAACTTTTCCGCGACAGCGATATCGTTAACCGGCAAGATCACTCGATACAATCGAGCACTCATAGTTGGCCACAGTTTAATGCGTCAAACCCAGTAAAGACAATCGACGGCAAACCGCAAAATTGGCCAAAACATTCGTCCAAAGAGCACCCAAGCGAGAACAAGTCCCATGAATCCGTAGTTAGGATCGCGACTGAAGTCAAACCAGTCCCGGGCGCGCTGCTCAGACACGAAAAGACCCACAACCGTGTTTCCATCGAGCGGCGGTACCGGCAACAGGTTGAACGTCATCAGCAGGATATTCAACGTGAATAGCACGCTGACGAACAACGCCACTGGCTCCAAATCGCCCTCACCCTGCACCAAGTGCGTAAAAGTGATCGAGTCAGGAATCTCGAAAAATCCGTTCCAGATCCCGACGTTGATCGCGACAGCGGCAGACAGCATCAGTAGAAAATTCGCGGCAGGGCCGGCGAGCGCCATCCACCCCGAGCGATGCGGGTAACGCTGTTCCCACAGCGGGTTGTAGGGAGCCGACGCCCACCCCAACATCCATCCCTGAATCGCAAATGACAACAATGGAGCCACTATCGTCCCCAGCGGCGAGCGCTGCATGTGGGGCACTGGATTCAGCGTTACTTGACCGCCCGCCGCCGCCGTATCGTCACCGCCCCACTGGGCAACCAGCGCGTGCGCTGCTTCATGGCACGTCAACGAAAGTAAAAATGCTACGTACCAAATCGCTCCAGTTGCAAGTTGTTCAGGGTTCATGCGCGACCGCTCAGTGTAGCGTGAGACAGGCATACTCGACCCGATTGCTATGCTGCATACTAGTCGGTCCGCCGATCTCCAATAGTCGATGGTTTATTACCAACAACGGCGCATGTCGTTCGGTGGCGGCATGTTTCCGCCGACCCCTCCCGCTGTAAAAAAACTACTGTGGATCAACGTTGGAATTTGGCTCGTATTCGCCCTTGCGTACGCTGCCGGAATCAGGCCGTTGATGTCGTTGTTCGGATGGCTGAGCATGACGCCGACCGACGTCGTTCGCGGCGGCCTCTGGCAGCCGTTGACCTACATGTTCCTGCACGACCCGTTCGGCCTCGGGCACGTTGGTTGGAATATGTTTGCGCTGTGGATGTTTGGCGGCACGCTCGAGCGCGACTGGGGCACCCGCCGCTTCATGAATTTCTATATCATGTGCGGCGTTGGCGCCGGCCTCATCGATGTCGTCCTACGGCTTCTGATCGGCACATCGGCGGTAGCGACGGTCGGCGCGTCTGGCGCGGTGTTATCGGTGGTCATCGCGTTCGCGGTGATGTATCCGCACACGCCGATCTTGATTGCGCTCATTCTGCCGATCCCAGCCTGGGTACTGGCGGCTGCCTACACGGTGATCAACCTCCTAGGGGCCATCAGCGAGCTTAGGCAGGGCGGAAACCCCAACGGAACCGCTTTCACGGTTCATCTGGCGGGCATTGCTTTGGGCTACTACTTCGTACGATTTCGCCCAAAATTACTCGACACCGACTGGCAGTCAACCTTCCGCCAGTGGCAACTCCGCCGCTCGCGTCGCAAGTTTGAGGTATATATGAAGAAACGGGACCGCTCCGGAGGAGGAGAGGGCCCATGGGTAAATTAACATCGCATCCGTTCGCCACAGCAGGCGTGACAGGCGCTCAGATCTCGGTTGACTCCCCTCGCGGGCGTCCCTAGAATTGTGGTTAGGAGTCACCATGTTACCTTTTGGAACACCAGTGGCGTTTATCTTCGGGCCGTTCAGTATGCAAGAGCTACTGGTCGTGCTGTTGATCGCGCTGATTTTTTTCGGCGGAAAGAAGATCCCGGAGATTGGGCGCGGTTTAGGCGACGGTATCCGGCAATTTAAGTCTTCGCTTAAGGGCGACGACGACGACAAGGCGGCGGAGGCAGAGCCAAAAGACAAGGCAGCCTAGAGCCTATGCCCGTCAAGAAAGTCAATTGAAAAGCCCCACTCGGAGTAACATCCGAGCGGGGCTTTTTCTATTCAGCAAGAAGCGAGCGAGCGCTACTTCTTGACTTTCGGTGGGACGATCGCGTCTTTGCAGGCCTTCGCGAGACGGAATTTCACAACCTTCTTCGCGGGGATCTTGATCGACTCGCCGGTCGCTGGGTTGCGGCCCATACGAGCCTTACGGTCGGACTTGACCAAACGGCCAATTCCGGGAACGATGAACACGCCGTTCTTCTTTGTCTCTTTGACTGCGAGCGCGCCGAGGTCTTCGAGCAGGGATTTTACGACGGTCTTGTTTAGACTAGCGCCCTCCGCCAATGTGGTGATTACTTGGGCCTGGGTCAATTTTCCGGCTACCTTTTTGACAGCCTTCTTTGCAGCTTTTGGAGCAGCTTTCGTTGCCATGGGTTCTCCTTGAACTTAGTCCGGCTCGAGGGCCAGCATACAAAACATTTACACAGTAAAATGGTTTAACTGCGTCTCACCATCATAAGCGAGCTGAGCCGATGATAGCAAGCAAAAAATTGCAGAAACCCTATTTTTAGGGGCTCCGAAGCGATCAGCCGCATCAATGTCGCATGCTTAAAGCTCTATACTGTATTGATAATGAATGACTTGTGCGTCTAATGGATGATTTGAATCAGTTGAAACCGATCCACGTCATCGGCGGTGGCCTGGCCGGACCAGAAGCCGCGTTACAGATCGCCCGGCAAGGGCTATCTGTCGTTTTACACGAGATGCGGCCAGGCCGCGGGACACCCGCGCACCAAACAGACGATTTCGGTGAACTCGTCTGTAGCAATTCGTTCAAGACTGAAAACCCCGGTAGCGCCCCCTGGCTACTCAAGGAAGAACTACGCCGCATGGGCTCCGCGTCGATGCAAGTCGCCTCCCAGGTGAGGGTCCCCGCCGGCAACGCGCTAACGGTTGACCGCCAGCTTTTTTCCGCCGGCATGAATAAGGCAATAGCAGACGATCCGCTAATCGAAGTCCGCCGAGAAGAAGTCACCGCGCTACCGCATTCGGACGACGCGATCTGGATCGTCGCCTCGGGTCCGCTGACAAGCGATTCTCTGGCGACTTCGCTTGGAACTCTAACCGGCCAGGAGCACCTCTCGTTTTTCGACGCGATCAGCCCCATCGTTGACGCTGAGTCGATCGACATGGCGGTCGCCTACAGAGGTTCGCGTTATGGAAAATCGATCGACGGCAGCGACGACTACATCAACTGCCCGTTTACGAAGGACCAATACCTGGCGTTTTACGAAGCGCTTACCAGCTCGAAGCAACACCAATCGAAAGACTTCGACAACCCCAACTATTTCCAGGGCTGCCTACCGATTGAGGAGATTGCGCGGCGCGGCATTGACACACTGCGATTCGGCCCGATGAAGCCCGTCGGCCTTCGCGACCCGCGCACCGACAAGGGTGCGTACGCCGTCGTTCAACTACGCCAAGAGGATTTGCGTGCTGGATCGTACAACATCGTCGGCTTCCAAAACCACCTCAAGTACGGTGAGCAAAAGCGAGTGTTGCGCATGATCCCTGGCCTTGAGAAGGCGGAGATTTTGCGCTACGGCCAGATCCATCGCAACACCTACATCAACGCTCCCACGCTGCTCTTGCCGACGTTGCAGCTCAGCTCCCACCCGCACATTCTCTTCGCGGGACAAATTTCCGGCGTGGAAGGCTACGTAGAAGCGATGGCCACGGGCCTGATGGCCGGATGGAACGCCGCGCGCTTGGCGAGAGGCCGGCAGCCCCTAACGTGGCCAACCGCGACGGCGCACGGTTCGCTGACCCGCTATATCTCAGGCGCCAACCCGGATAACTACCAGCCCGCGAACATTACTTTCGACCTGCTGCCTCCATTGGAGTTTGAAGAGCGAAAACGCTTCGGCCGCGATAAGAAGGCCCGGCGGCAACACCAGTGCGACCTAGGCCTTGCGGCGCTCGACGGTTTTTTGGAACAGCGCGAGGCAGCTGCTTGAACTCGCAATGACCTCGGCAATCAAGCGCTTCATCGACTCTCTACGGCGAGGGAACGCTTCGCCAAACACGATTCGAGGCTACGGCGCCGATCTCGCGGCCTTTATCGCCTACTTCGCCGATCGCGAAGGCGCGCCGATAACGGCCGATCAGTTCACACGCCTGAATATCCGCGAATATATGGCGGCGGGATTCGCTCGCGGCCACAGTCAGGCGACGGTCGCGCGAAGGCTTTCGAGCGTACGCGCACTATTCGATTTTCTAGTCCGCAACGAGGGTTTGGCCACTAACCCGGCGCGTCTAGTTGCAACCCCAAAGATCCCCAAACAACTGCCGGCGGTTCTATCGATCGAAGAAGCCAATCAGCTCGTCGATGGCATCGTCTACCGCGAGAACCGTGATCGTTTTCCCAACAACGTCATACGTGACCGGTTGATTTTCGAGCTGCTCTATGGTGCCGGCCTGCGAGTTAGCGAGTTGACGGGGCTCGACGTCGATGATTTCGAACGCGCCGAACGCTGGGTGCGCGTACGCGGAAAGGGACGCAAAGAGCGACAGGTACCCTACGGTTCGACCGCCGCCGCCTCGCTCGAGCGGTACCTGGAATTTCGAGAGCAACTCGAAGCGCCGGCGCAGGCGCGAGCGCTACTGCTGCACAAATGGGGAGGCGCACTGCGACGCCTCAGTGTGCGATCAATCGGCGGCATCATCAAGAAGTATTCCGTCGCTCTCAATGCAGACCCATCACTGCACCCGCACTCGCTGCGTCACGCCTTCGCGACGCACTTACTGGCTGAGGGGGCAGACCTCCGCGCGATCCAAGAACTTCTCGGGCACGCCAGTTTGTCAACCACGCAGCGTTACACCCAACTCTCGCTGCAAAAGCTGATGCAGGTCTACGACGCGGCACATCCTAAGGCCTAGGCCCCTTCAAAATTGCCTCAGAAGCCCGGTGCTATCCTGGGATTTCTACCTTCCCGCTATGCCCAAACGTACGCTGTTTCTAAACCCGCCGTCGTTTGAGGGCTTCGACGGAGGCGCCAGTTCGCGCTGGCCCGCCACACGCGAAATCGAGTCGTACTGGTATCCCATTTGGCTCTGCTATCCGGCTGGAATGCTAGCTGACAGCAAGGTCGTCGACGCGCCCCCGCACGGCATCACCCCAGAAAAAACCATCGCCATGGCGAGCGACTTTGAGTTCGTCGTGCTGTTCACGTCAACTCCGGGATTCCAAAACGACTGCCTGCTCGTCGAGCGAATGAAGGAGCTCAACCCGAAGCTCGAAGTCTGTTTTGTCGGGCCTCACGTCGGCACCCTACCGGAAGAGAGCCTGAACGCCTGCGATGCAATCGACTTCGTCATTCGCAAAGAGTTCGACTATCAGGTGGTTGAATTTGCGAACGGTAGAGCTGCATCGGAACTCGGCGGCGTCAGCTTCCGCCAAAATGGAAACGGTGTCGTCCACAACCCCGATGTCGAGCAGATCGAAGACCTCGACTCGCTCCCGTGGGTATCGAAAGTTTTCAAACGAGACTTAGAGGTCGAGCGCTACAACGTTCCTTTCTTGAAACACCCCTACGTTTCGCTCTACACCGAGCGCGGCTGCCCGGCTCTGTGCACCTTCTGCCTATGGCCTCAGACGCTATCGGGCCACCGTTGGCGTATTCGATCCGCCGATGACGTCGCCGCCGAGGTCAAGTGGACTCTCGAAAACTTCCCCGTGATCCAAGAAATTTTCTTCGACGACGACACATTCAACATCCGCAAAGAGCGCGTCATTGAACTCTGTGCCAAGCTTAAGCCGCTCAACTTTACCTGGTCGTGCACATCGCGAGTCAACGTCGACTACGAAACACTCAAGGCCATGAAGGACGCCGGCTGTCGCCTGATGATCGTGGGCTACGAATCAGGCGACCCGCAGATCCTCAAAAACATAAAAAAAGGGGCCACGATCGAGCGTGCCATTCAGTTCACCAAAGACGCTCACAAGCTAGGGCTAGTCATCCACGGTGATTTCATTGTCGGCCTGCCCGGCGAATCACGTGAGACGATCCGGCGCTCTCTCGACTTTGCTAAACGTCTCGATACCGAAACGATTCAGGTATCCGTCGCCCACCCCTATCCGGGCACGGAGTTTTACGACTACGTCAAGCAGAACGGCCTGATCACGTCTGATTCGATGACGGACGAAGTCGGGCACCAGCTTCCGAACATCCGCTACGCCGACCTCGATCAAGCCGAGATGATGGAGTGGGTCGAACGCTTTTACGACGAGTACTATTTCCGGCCGAAAGCAGCCTGGCGCATCGTCCGCAAAGCGATGTTCAACAACAAAGAACGCCGCCGCCTCTATAAAGAGGCTCGCGAGTATATGGCGCTGAGGTCCAAGCGCAAACGCTACGTTAGCGACCATCGGACGGCATAGCGGCCTAAAGCCTAGCGTACAGCCTACTAAGGCGTCTGATTCTTCAATCGATAAATATAGGCAAGCACCTCCGCGACGGCGCGATAGAGCGTAGTCGGAATCTCGCTTCCAACATCAGCCGCCTTGTGGAGAGCCTGCGCTAGTGGTGGGTTTTCAATAATAGCGATGCCATGTTCTTCGGCAACAGCGCGCATTCTCAGCGCCAGGTGATCGAGTCCCTTGGCCAACACCAGAGGGGCCGCCATCGTCTCGGGTTCATACTTGATTGCCACCGCGTAGTGAGTAGGATTGGTGATCACGACCGTCGCGTTTGGAACGTCGGCCATCATGCGCCGTCGACCTAGATCTCGCTGCAGCCGGCGCATTCTGGCTTTTATCTGTGGATTCCCCTCGGCATCCTTTTGCTCTTGCCGCACCTCCTGCTTTGTCATCTTTAGGCGTTTCGAGATGCGCTGGCGTTGGCGCACCAGATCAAACACGCCGAGGGCAATGAGTACGAGCGCCGCTTTCGCGAGTAGCGACAGAATCGAATCGCCCACTTTCTCGGCGGAGGAGTTCACACCGGCCAGCGGAAGTTGCAGGAATCCCGGCAGCTCGCTGCTGAGCACCTGCCAAAACACCACTCCAGCCAACGGCAACAGGAGCAGCCCTTTAAACAACTGCCCCAAATTCTCGCTCGGCATCTCCTTGAGTTTTGAAGCGGGGTTCAGCCTATTGAAGTCGGGCGCCAACTTCTTCGGAGCCAGCAGAAATCCCGTTTGCGCAAAGTGCATCAGAGATCCAATGCCGAGTAGAGTCAAGGCAAATAAGCCCAGAAATGACAGCGGATCAAGCGCCAGCGCGGCAGCCGCACTCATCAACCGTTCAACGTCGAGGTCCGGATAAAACGCCTCTTTAAACAGCCCCCGAGCCATCTGGCTCAGCCCGGCAAACAGAGTGGGACCAAACGCGGTCAGCAAGGCAACCGCCGCCCCGAACTGCAGTGCGGTCGTGAGTTCCTTACTGGAAGCTACCTGGCCGTCTTCGCGAGCCTTTTCTTTGCGGCGAGGACTCGCTTCTTCTGTCTTTTGACCGTGGTCCTCCGCCATTTAGGCTCCGAGCACGGCGCTGATCAGCTCGCGAGCTTCCGCGGCGAGATCGCTGTAAAGACGCGGAGCGCTCAACAGCACCGGGTAGAGCACCACCATCACGGCGATGATTTTCGCGGGGAATGCCAGTGTCAGGAGCTGGAGCCGCGGGTTGATCTGGTTGAGCAGTCCAATTGTGAGGTCCACGAGCAGCAACACGGCGACCGCTGGAAACGCCAGCCGCAGTGCGATGTCGAGCATCTCGCCGCCCAGCAGCACGTAGCCTTCGGCGCTACCAGGATGCACCGCGAACGATCCAGGCGGCCAAGTTTGAAAAGTCGACGCCAGTGCCCGCACAACAAATAGATGCAGGTCAAACGCGAAGAACAACAAGTTCCCAAGCAAGATCAGCGCAACGTTCAAAATCGAGGCGTCGACCTGACTAGTGGGATCGACGGTGTTGACGTATGAGTAGCCCGCCTGAAATCCCAAAATTTGTGCTGCCATTCCGAACGCCTCTCCGAGCAGAGCAAGCGCGCTTCCAATTGCAAGCCCGATCGCCAGTTCCTTCAACACGAGCATGGAAAGCAGCGGCACCACTGCGCTCGTTTGAAGCATCTCGGGAGTCAATCCAATCGGAGCCCCGGGAGCTAACACCGCCGCAAGAATCAAACTCAGCAGTATCTTCGCCGCCGGTAGCGCCGCCGTGAGCCCGGGGATTCGCGCCATGCCGACAACGCCGGCCACACGGAAAAGCACCAACGCGTAATTAAGCAGCCAGACTATGGGGATTTCGAGATTGACGGGCACACCGCTCAGCTCGCGAACCGCTCAAGGCCCCCAAACAGCCCCTGTGTATACGTCACAAGCCGTTCGATCATCCAAGGCAACAGCACGACGATCGCGCCCAGGAACATCAACAACCGGGGCACCGTGTTAAACGCCGGGTCTTGCATCGAAGTCACAATCTGCACCAGACTGACAAGCACACCGCCGACGAACCCCACCGCGAGAATAGGACCTCCCACGGTCAGTGTCGTGAAGAACACTTGGCGAACGACTTCAACCGCGAGATCGGCATTCGTCGACTAATAGAGACCTTTCACAAGCGAACCGACCACCAGATTCCAACCGTCCACAAGCACAAACAACAGCAGCTTGAACGGCGTCGAAATCATTACGGGCGGCAATTGAATCATTCCCAGCGACAACGTCACCGAGGCGACCAACAGGTCGATCACCAAGAATGGTAGAAACAACACCGCGCCGATCTGAAACGCTACCTTAAGCTCCGACAACACGTAAGCCGGAGCCAGCGTCATCAGGTTCAGCTCCGCGAAATTGTTCGGTTGAGCCGTTCCGCTAATTTCCAACATGAGCTGAATATCGCGCTCGCGTGTATAGCGGCTCAGGAATTTCTTCATCGGCTCCTTCGCCAGTTCCAAAGCCTCCCAATGGCCAACCTCCTCCGCTTGCAACGGAACGATCGCCGTCTCGTGCACCTCGTCTAAGACCGGTTGCATCACGGCAAATGTCAGAAACAGAGCGAGGCCAATTAGAGTCTGATTGCTCGGAGCGGTCTGGGTCCCAACCGCCTGCCGTAAAAAATGTAAAACGACCACCAATCGCAGAAACGGCGTCAGCGAAGCAATCAGAGCAGGCATCAGCGACATGAGCGTCAGCAGCAGTATGATCTGCAGCGGGATACTCATCTGCTCCGGAGCGGCGTCGAAAATGATGTTTGGGAGTGAAGGCGTCGTTGGCGACGTCGGTCCGCCTGACTGCGCCCAAGTGGGGGGTGAGAGTGCGAGAAACAGCCCACCTGCCAGAGCGTTTATCAACACACGACTCGTAGCGAGAGGTCGCCCGGTCAACGTCATGGCGAGCCCCCGCGAGCGGCGGAAGACGCCTGCTGAGGCAATGCTGTCACCTCGCCTTCTAACCCTACAGATGTGTAATCAGCTAGGTTCGTGAGGCCACCCGTCCCGCTACCGAGTAGCACCCGGCGGCCATCCACCTCTACGAGAACCAGCGAGTTCTTAGCGTCAATTGCGACCTTGTCGACGACCCGAATCTCACCGCTGTGGCGAACGCCAACTCCATACCGGCGCAATAGATACAGCGCACCACCCAGCAACGCAAATACGACGAAAATCGGCAATACTGCATCGACAAACATCGCGCTGTTACTCTTCGCCCGAGTCCTGGTCGGGACTCGGATCAGAGCGAATGTCGGTAATGCGCAACCCCATCATTTCGTCGATCACAACGACCTCTCCGTCCCCAACGGCGAACCCATTGAGGAGTAGATCGACATTTTCACCGGCCGACCGTACTAACTTGACCACCGAGCCGACTTTGAGCTTCATAATTTCCCGGAATTGCATCCGCTTGGTGTCGAGCAAAACGCTTACCGTAATCGGCACGTCGTGAAAACGCGCCAGCTCTGACAGACCGCTCGCGGCGCTGCGCGCCCCAGCAGGCGCCGATTGGGCTGTCGGGCTGTCTTGCTCAGAACTCATTTCAAAGGTGTCCGACCTACACGATTAGCGGCCCCATCGCGCGCTCCCCGCCCGACGCTACCGTTTGAGATTCAGAGCTTCCTGATTCATCTCGTCGGCGGTCGTGATGACCCGCGAGTTGGCCTGGAATCCCCCTCTGGAACGTCAGCAAGTTCGTGAACTCCTCAGCAATATCGACATTAGAGAATTCGAGGGATAGACCCACCACTTCGCCGAGCCCGGCTACCCCCGCCTCGCCGCTTACCGGAATGCCGGCCGCTTCGGTGGTTACGTAGTTGTTGTCGCCGACAGCCGCCAGCGCCTGCGGATTCGTAAATCGCGATAGCCCGATGATCGCTAGGTTCACCGTTCGCCCGTCGCTGTAGAGTCCGTTGATGCGACCGCCGTTGGCTACCGCGATTTTCGTCAGCTCGGCGGAGGCCGAACCGTCTTGAAAGATGTCCGTCACGGCCGAAGCCGCCGCGACGCTAGTGATACGCGGCTGTTCAAGTTGGTCAAGAAAGTCCCAGCTAATCAATAGGTCGGTCGCCCCGTTTGCAAACTGCACTGCAACCGGATTCGCCAATGTCATGTCTATCGCAGCGGTATATGGCGCCGCGCCGCCAGGAATAACCAAACTACCTGTTGCATCAAAGTCGATGGCGAACTCGCCTCCAGGGCCGGTTCCGACCACAAGATTGGGGTCCGCCACGGGGGTGAGGCCGGTACCTACCTCCACTACATCCGACGCCGGAATCGTCACCCGAGATGTCGTATGACGAACTAAACCCGGCGCGGGGCGGAATCAGCGGTGCGAAAGTCAGCGTCAACAGGTGCGCCTCGCCAAGCGAGTCAAACACCTGAACCGGTCTCGAAAACGGTCGCGTCGAGCCAACCTGCAAGTTTCCGTTGACAGAAAGGTTTGACGTTGCCGTTGGCTCGATGCGCTCAAATCCCTGCAGCGTGATGTCCGACAGCGGAAGCCCCGTATCGACGATGCCCGTGCTGCGGTCACGAACCCAACCTTGCAGATTTTGACCGGACAACGTCACCATCTCTTGGTCGGCGTTTAATGAGAAGATACCCGCGCGGGTGTACTGCACCAGGCCGCCACCGTCGACCACGAAGAATCCGTCGCCCTGAATTGCGGCATCCAACAGTCCGCCAGTGCTCTGAATACTGCCCTGCTCGAAGATCCGTGAAACCGTGACCGGAGCAGTTCCGATGCCGACTTGCGAACTGATCCCCGACCTAACTTGACCAACCTCCTGATAGAACAGATCCGAGAAGTTCGAGCGGCTTTTCTTAAACGAAATACTGTTGAGGTTGGCGAGGTTGTTCGCAACCACCTCGACGGCTTTGGCATGGGCTCGTAGCCCGGTAAGTCCCGTAAAAAACGCACTTGGCATGCTGAATATTTCCTTTGATTCGCGGCTAGACGGCTGGGTCGGACAACGGTTGAAGCGCCAGCTCGATTGCTTCGAGCGATTTCCGCATCCCAAGCTGCTGTTCGAGCGAGCTAAATGTAGCGAGTTGACTTATGAAGGTAGTCGGATCTTGCGGTTCTAGTGGGTCCTGGGTTCTCAACTGTGCGACCAACAGTTGGAGGAATACCTCCGAGTTGGCTTCTCCGGTGAGCAGGCCGCGCTCGGGTATTCCGCTGGGGTCTGGCGCGACGGGTGTAATGGCTTCCAATGATTTTTACTCCTTGTGTAGTGGCTTCTAGTCGGTCTCAACTCGAAATTGAGGTTGATTCTGCCCGCGCCGCTGCTGTTGTCGACGACTCTGTTGGTCGCGCTGCTGCTGCCGCTGCGAGTTCGATCTCTCTTGCTCCTGCGAAAGGTTGCCGGCCGAAGCGCCGTGAGCCTGCATGCCCTTCTCGCTCAACGACTCCAACAGCAGCGGGATCTGATCGCTAATTCGCTGCGCCGTCACCGATGTGTCGGCGCGAATCATCGTATCCACCGTCCCGGCACGTTCGACCATGCGGATTGCAACTCTGCCGATGCCCGGGTCCTTCACGACGATGTTCATGCGAGTGAGGCCTGCCCGACGTTCTATCTGGGCCGCCTCGATGACTTTCTCGACCGAACGAGGTAGTTCAGTGGGCTGCGCTCGGGTGCCGCGTTGAGGCGCCGCCGCTGGCTCGCGACCGGCTTCACTAGCGCGACCAACGGAGGGTCGAACAGCCTGAGGCGCAGCATCTGGCCGCCTGCTCGTCGGACGATTCTCCGGACGCTTGCGGCGTTCCGGCGATGGGTCATCGTCACGAGCGTCAAGAGTTTGCCCCCCGGTCTTGATCTGCTCAAGATCGTCTAGCGCGACCGTTTTCGGCGAGGCAGTTCGGCCAGCAAACTCGTGCGAACGGCGCTCAGCATCGAGTTGCGGACCTTCGACGGTCGCTGCCGCTTCACTACGGCCGAATGCCGCTGCCGCGGCCTTCGACAGCTTGCTCGTCGACGAATAGGCTTCGATGTGAACGAGTTGCCGGGCGTCAAGTGCATCGGCGTCATCAATCGCCGCCACAGCAGGAGTCTGGGTGCCGGCCTCTGTGGAAAAAGCTGTGGATAACGCTGCGAGTGGCTTGTGAATAACTCTGTGAGTAACCTGTGGATTCTGTGCCTTTGGCGATATCTCAAAGCGCGCCGCGAGTACATCCACAGTAGCGTCCGGGCGCACCACGGATTTCAACACCGTCGAGCTATGTGTGATGTTCTCGCCAACTGTTGGTGCCGGCTTATCTTGGGCTGTCGAAACGGGCGCGGCAGCCGGCTGGCGTGGCCGCGGGGCGGCAACCGGCTGCGGGGCGAGAGCCGGCTGCGCCTCGCGGATCACCGAGCGCAACTGCTCTAGCGCACTCTCGACCGGGGCGCTGCTCCGGACCGGCTCAGGAGTGTCGGCGTCGCGAGCGGCTGACCCGCCGGCTATCTCGTTAGGAACTGCGATGCTCTGCGCATCAACTACTCGTTCCGGCCGCGCCAACACAGGAGCCGCTGCCGGCGTCCACTCGGCCAGCTCGACTGACTCTAAGAGTTCGCCCGCCAAAACTCGGGTTCTTGGCAATTCTCCGCCCTCGGCGCTTTCCACAGGAACATCAGCGTCAGCATCAGGTGACTCAATGGCCTGAGTATCTGTTCCCGAGCGTTCGAGGGCCGCCAGCAGCTCAATAAGCGAACCCGCCAGCGCCGGCGCCGGTTGCGGCCAGCGAGTCAACGCTGCCTCGGTCGGTACCGCCTGCAAATTTGAAGTCCCAGCAGCGGGAGACAATGTCTCTTGAGTGTTGCCGTCGTCGTCTATCGAAGGCTCCGTCTCCGTTGCGATCGGCCTAGGTTGCTCTTCGACGTGATCACTATCGGCGCCACTATTTGGCGGCAGAGCGCGCTGTGCCTCACTTGGAAACTCGACGACCTCATCCGCGCCGTTAGCCGAATCGAATTCGTGCCGAAATTCTCGCGGCGCGCTGTTTTCTTGTCGGGCGGCGCCTACCCGAGCCTGGCCGCTCTGACGTAGAGGTGGCGGCTGACTCGGTCCGATCGTGGTTGCGGCAAGCGACATCCGCAGCCGGTAACGCAACCGCCGGGCCATTCTCAGATCGATTGAAACTAAAGCACTTCTAGGCGATAGCGGGTCGCCGCAACCGCCACGAAGTTGACTTGAGACAAGATTGCGAACGCCTGGCCGATCGGGCAAATTGGTGCCAATCAAATTGGCCACTCGAATGCTGTGAATACACGTTCGATGAACCAATCCCTACTCACCGCGGCGGCCGCAATGCAAGCCCGCACCGAAACACTAGCCGTCGTCGCGAATAACATCGCCAACACCTCCACCACTGCGTACAAAGCCGACCGAGAGTTTTACAGGCAATTCAAAACCGAGCATGCTCGCGGTGACCCCCAAACCAACGAGCTCGCCTGGGAACCAGTCGTTCAAGCCACCGCCATCGACTTCACTCAGGGGCCACTCCGCACCACCGGCAGCCCGTTGGATGTGGCGCTCGAGGGACCCGGCTTTCTAGCAGTACAAGCTGGCGACGAAGTCCTTTTCACTCGCGGCGGAGTAGTGAAAATTGGCACCGGCGGACACCTCGAAACCGAGGCCGGTCTACCGCTATTGGATGTAGACGGCAAGCTAATCTCGGCTCGCAAAGAGGCCGATCTCTCCCTTTCAGAGAACGGGGCGGTCATCGACGCCGGTACCGTGATCGCGGAATTGAAATTCATGGAATTCGCAACACTCACTCAACTCAGCAAGGCAGGTAACGGGCTGTACCGCGCTCAAGAGGGCGCCGATCTAGCGACCGCCACGCGGACCCGCGTCCTACAAGGGCACATCGAACAATCAAACGTCACTCCATCCGAAGCGGCCGTCAGGCTGATCGAAGCCGGTCGACATTTTCAATGGATGAGCCAAGCTACGTCGCTTATCGGTGACGGAATGCTAGGCCAAGCCGTCGAGCGCCTCGGGCGAACAAGCTAGCCGATCTCCCAATTGAAAGGACCTCCCAACTAAATGATTCGAGCGCTCTACAGCTCCGCCAGCGGCATGGTCGCCCAGCAACTCAGCATCGACAACGTCGCGCACAATCTGGCCAACGCCAACACCACTGGTTTTAAACACCGCCGAGTTCAGTTTCAAGACCTGCTGTATCAAAATTTGATCACCCCTGGAACGGCTTCGGGACAGCAGACGGTCTACCCCACGGGTCTACAACTCGGTCTAGGAACGCGCGTCATCGCAAACTCCGTCATCCTCAAACAGGGCGATTTCATCAACACGGAAAACCCTCTGGACGCCGTGATCGAGGGCAAGGGATTCTTCCAGATTCGTATGCCCACGGGCGATCTTGCCTACACCAGAGCCGGAAATTTTCACCTCGACCGTGACGGCAATGTCGTGACGGCAAATGGTGATCCGCTTGAGCCCGCGATCACGATCCAGCCCGACGCCCTGAGCATCGTCCTGGCCTCTGACGGAACCGTGTCGTACACCCAACGCGGACAAACCACCACCACGCAAGCCGGCAACATCCAGCTAGCCGGCTTTCAAAACCCGGCCGGGCTCAAAGCCCTCGGCAGCAATCTTTTTCTTCCAACCGAAGCGTCCGGCGACCCGCAAATCGGCCAGCCCGGAGGCTCCGAGGGGCTGGGCGGCCTGCGCCAAGGGATGCTCGAAAATTCCAACGTCAGCGTTGTCGAGGAGTTCATCAACATGATTACCAGCCAGCGCGCCTACGAGGCGAACGCGCGCGTCGTTCGCACCGCAGACGAAATGTACCAGGAAGCCAACAACCTAAGCCGATGACATTGATCCGCACCCTCATCGCACTTCTCGCCTGTTTATTGCCGGCGGCTAGTGCCGAGCAGATCTGGTTGACCGGCGCGCATATCACTGCCGGTGACTTGGCCTCGCTGATTCCCCAGTGGCGGGCCATTCCCGCCTCTACACCGCTCGCTCCCTCGCCGCTTCCCGGCATCAGTCGCCGCGTTACGCGCAGCCAATTGCTCTCATGGGCTCGCACCCACGGCATCGAGGCAATGGAGGCTACAGTTCCCGCCGACCTGTTAGTCGAACGAAAGACACGTCGCCTAGATCAGGCGGAATTCCTCGCAATCGTCCATGAGGCAATCGGCCGAAAATATGCTCAAACGCTGGAAGCCGTTCGTTTCCACCTGGAAGGTTTCGTCGAACCGATCGTTCCGGCCGGTCCCCTAAAGTTCGACGTCGCCGGCGCATTGACTCTCAATCAAACGCGGACGACTCGCCTTCGTTGGACCGAGCCGGGTGGCCGAACAGGCGGCGCGAATATTCGAGGCCGCGTGGAGATCACCGGCGATTACCTGCGAGCTAAGAGCGATATCGCGGCCGGAGCAGAGCTTCAGCCAAGCGACATCGAGACTGTCCGAGGCCCCTTGCCGGGCCTCGCGAAAACCTACATCAGCAGAGCCGCTGAATTCAGCGGCATGGCCTCCCGCCATCAAATCTCAAGCGGCGACCCAATCGTCCGCGAATACCTGATTCCGGCGATCGTTGTCCATCGCGGCGATCTAGTAGAGCTCCGCCTCACGTCCGGTGCGGTACGTCTGCGCACGTCCGCGCGCGCCTAGCAAGACGGCAGCATCGGAGCAGCGGTCCGCTGCAAGAACCTGCAGTCCAACCGCCTGATCGAGGCAACTGTCCTGTCCGCCCGAGTAGTGGAGGTCAACGAGAGATGAATAAACCCAACCGAGCCGAGGACGGAAATTCCGCGCTGAAGATCTGGCGCCGGCCGCTGGTATTGTCGAGCGTCCTGTTAGTAGCCGCGGCGGCCGTGCTCTCGGCTCAAACAAGCGCAGAGAGCATCGCGACCTATATCGAAGAATCCCGACGAGTGACGCAGGTCTTCGGGCCATCGCCGGGCTCGCTCTACAGCGCAAACTCCTATCTAGCCGAGACCGCCCGCGACCCCCGCGCGGCGTCGATCGGAGACCTCGTCACAATCAGAGTTTCCGAGCAGGCCAGTGCCCTAGCAAGCGGTTCCACGCAGGCCTCGCGCGATAACGAGCGTGACTTCAGCATTGCGTCGCTGCTTGGGCGGCCGGCCGCTCTCGGCGCGCTCCCCAACCTGCTTGGCTCCTCCGGTAGCCGCAGCTTGCAAGGTCAAGGTTCTACGAGTCGCTCAACAAATGTCACGGCAACAATAACAGTCCGCGTAACACACGTCATGCCCAACGGAAACCTGATTATTGAAGGCGCCAAAGACATCGCCATTAATTCTGAACGTCAGCAGGTCTGGCTGCGAGGAGCCATTCGCCAAACGGACCTGCAACCCGACAACAGCGTTATGTCTGACCGCGTCGCCATGATGGACCTCCGCGTCAACGGCAAGGGCGTCGTCAACGGCTCCATCAAACGTCCCAACATCCTGGCAAGAATTGTCGGCCACGTGCTCCCCTTCTAGGAACGTCTATGACCCGACTTTCGATCTGCTTCGTACTGCTGGCACTGTGTGCCCCCGTAAACGGTGCCCGCCTCAAAGATCTCGCCGGAATCGAAGGCATCAGAGAAAACGTCCTCATGGGTTACGGCCTGATCGTCGGACTCAACGGTACAGGCGACCGCCAGCAAACAGTTTTCTCGACCCAAAGCCTTTCAAACCTCCTGAGGAAAATGGGCGTCAACGTGGCGCCGAACGCCTTGCGAGTGGCCAATGCCGCGGCTGTCATGGTCACGGCTACGCTGCCGCCGTTCGCAACCCCTGGCGGCAAGCTCGACGTCACCGTTTCGTCGATGGGCGACGCCGCCAGCCTGCAAGGCGGCACATTGCTGCTGACGTCTCTAAAAGCCGCCAACGGCAACGTCTACGCGGTGGCCCAAGGTCCCGTATCGATCGGAGGCTACTCCGCGGGGCAGGCAGGCGCGGGAGTTCAAGTCAACCACCCCACGGTCGGCAGAGTTCCCGACGGGGCCCACGTCGAACTCGCCGCTCACACCATCCAGCCGAACGCTGGCGAGTTCAAGTTGCAACTGCGAAGACCCGATTTCGCCACGGCGTCGAGAGTGGCGAAGCGGATTGCGGAAGCCTACCCCGAGGCGACGGTCGAGGCTCAAAATTCCGGCGTCATCGCGGTTGCTATGCCGCCGGCCTTCGAGGGACGCTCGGTCGATTTCATCGCCGAGCTCGGCGCTCTCGAGGTCACCCCAGACCGCCGGGCGCGCGTCGTCCTCAACGAACGCACCGGCACGGTCGTGATCGGCAGCGACGTTTCCATTGCGCCCGTCGCCGTGCTCCACGGCAGTCTCACCGTGCAGGTCGTGACCGACTATTTGGTTTCTCAACCGAGCGCGTTCGCTGCCGGCGACACCACTGTCGTGCCACAAACCACGCTCGAAGTTGACGAGCAAAAGGCACGCGAAGTCAGCATCAAAGAAGGCGCGAGCGTCGAAGATCTAATTCGTGGACTGATCGCGATCGGGTCAACGCCTCGCGACATCATTGCCATTATGCAAAGCATCTCGGCCGCGGGTGCGCTGCATGCCGAACTGCAGGTGATGTGATGGAAATCGAGGCGGCCGTTTTTGCCGGCCGAGGAACGCAACAAGTCAAGCAGGCGACCACGCTGGAGGAAGCAGCACGCGAGTTCGAGGCCATGATGCTCGTCGAATTGCTAAAGGCCGCGCGCAAGGCGGGCGATGCGTTCGGAGTCCAAAACGATGACAACGGTGCCAGGTCGTACCAAGAATTCGCCGATGAGCACCTCGCGAAAGCCCTTGCCGCGCAGGACGCCCTAGGCTTCAGTCGTCTCGTCATACGCCAACTGCAGCCTACTGCGTCGTCTTCACCGGACTTACCCGAACGCCCCCAATAAAAACCGTATCCATCTCGCGCAGATTCCGAATATTCCCGAGCGGGTTCTTGTTCAGCACAATAAGATCCGCTCGTTTCCCCTCGGCCAGCGTGCCACGGTCACGATCGATCCGCAGCGCCTCTGAAGCATTCTTCGAAAACGACTGAATCACCTGCATCGGCGTCAGCCCAGCCTCGACCATCAGCTCGGCCTCCCAATGTTCGAAGTATCCAGGAAACCTGCCTGGCGGCCCCGTGTCCGTTCCAAAACCGATCGGCACTCCGGCATCGGCGAGCGTCTTCAAATTCCGCATCGCCATGTGAAATCCGTCGATGTTGATCTGCCGCTCGGGATCCTTTTTCTGGGTGTCACGTAGCGTCGTCTTCAGCGCCGCCATCAGACTTCCGTCGATGCGGTTTGAAAAAAACGGGTCAGCCAACCACTCGGGTCCGTCTGCGTAAGCGAACGTCGAGTTCTCGCGAGTCAGAGTCGGCGAGTAGGTGACATTCTTCGCCAGTAGTCGGCGAATCAAATCCGCATCAACTTCGTGGTCCCCGCACGCTATGGACAATCGCGTCAAGCCCGGCATCCACCAAACCCTTGGCGTCTTCGAGTTCGTAGAGATGAGCAGCGGCAATTAGACCGCGCTTATGCGCCTGGTCAATAATCGCGCCGTACAACGCGGGTGTGAGCTTGGCGAAACGTTCGTGATGATCGTCGACCCACATCTTCACCACCGAGACCCCCTTGGCGGCAAGGTTGTCCACCCGCCTGCGAGCATCCGCCGGCGATGTCACTTCCTGCGCCAGTCCCTTCACGCCAGGCACATGCGTCGGATACCCGGCTTGAAACGTAAACCCTTGCAGCGCGGGCAATACCCTTGCCAACCCCGGCAGCGACCCACTGTCAATCTCGTCGCGAATCCCGACGATCAGATCAAGGTCCGTCCCCATGCTCGTCGTTGTCGTCACGCCATACGCGGCGTACGTCCGTAGGTTGTCGATCGCATTCGCGCGCGTGTAGTGCGCCTGCGCCTGTGTCAGTCCTTTCGTCAAACCCACGTGGCCGTGCAGGTTGATGATTCCCGGAACTACGGTCTTTCCGGTTGCATCGATCACCGTCGCTCCAGGCGGTGGCTTGACTTGTCCGGTGGGCCCGATGCGAACGATCCGGCCGTCGTCGATGACAAGAGCAGCGTCCTGCAACGGCGCGCCGCCGCTACCGTCAATCAGCGTGGCATGCTCGATAATGATCGCTCCTTGAGCCCCGCCGATCAGGGCGAGCAAGAATAACAGAGTCAGTAGTCGATAAATCATGATCGGTCGGATTCTATCACGAGGTGCACGCCCGAAACCGAATGTTAGACTGTCCACATTGACGACTGGTAAAACCTATGCTGATTGACCCTCAACGATGCGTCGCTTGCGCCAACTGCGTTCCGGTCTGCCCGATGGGTGCGATATACGTCGACACTGAAATCAACCGCGCCACGATCAACCACGACGAGTGTGTCGAATGCGGCACCTGCCTGCGCGGAATGAGCCAAGAGCACCTCAATCCCACGCTGGTGCGAACCGTCCGCAAGCTTGCCAAGGTGTTTCTGTTCCGTTTCGAACCTGAACCCGATGTTTGCCCGACAGCCGCCTTTACGATGAACGAGCTCGAGATGCCGCGGCTCGTACGACAAGTATTTTCCGACCCCGTCGTCGAACACAAATCCACTGGAATCAAAGGCCGGGGGACCGAAGAAGTCAAGACCAACGACGTCAACCCACGAGTCGCTGTCGGCGAAGTGGGCTACACGATCGAGTTTGGGCGTCCCGGCGTCGGCGTGCGCTTCCGCGACATCCAACAGATGACCCGAGCGTTAGCCAAACTCGGCGTCGCCTTTGAAGACAAGAACCCGATCAGCCACCTGATGTCCGACAAGTCGAAGGGTACGATCCGCGAAGACATTCTCGGCGAAAAGATACTCTCTGGAATAGTTGAGATTCGAAGCAAACTCGAACAGGTCGAAGCAGTTTTAGACACTGTCGACGACGTCAACGAACGGATCGACACCGTGATGGCAGTGGGCATCTCGACCCGCTGCGACGAGCAGGGCGAAGACAAAACGCTGGCGCCGCTGCTAGAGGAGCTGGGCTTCGACTACGAGCGCGCCAAAACGAACATGGGCCTCGGGCGAATTACCAACGTTCAACGCAAGGTGGCCGCATGACCAACACGCTGCACCGCTACGGCAAAGCCGAAAGTTTCCACGACGACTACATCATATTCTGCATCCCCTGCGCGGGACGCAACGACGAGGGCGCGCTCGAAAAGCAAAAGCAATTCTTGCGCCTGTGCGCCAAACATCAGCCGTCAAACATGGGTAACGGCAACCGCGGCAGCTTCAAGCCCGAGCGCCATCTCAACCCGGCATCCCACTGGAGCCGCGACACTAAGCCCGATTGGGAAGGCGTCATTTCTGAAGTGAAAAAGGCGGGTACGGTGGCCGCGGTTTTCGATTCTAAAGAGAAAGCGGAAGCCTGCCTGCGCGACGTCATTGATGCTGACCTTGGGCTCTCGGTCAATATCAGCACCTCGGTGGACGGCGCGAAAGAAGTGGCCGAATGCTGCGGCATCAAGCGGCACAGCGTCGAGTATTCACTCGGGTTCACCGATCCGCATGACCACCTACCGAACTCGCAGATTCTGCAACTGTCGACGATGTGCGGGCACGGCATGGTCTCGTTTAACATGGCCCGAAAGATGCTCGATATGGTCCGCGAAGGCCGTCGCACGGCCGAGCAGGCCGTCGCGACGCTCGCGCGTTTCTGCCCCTGCGGAGTCTACAACCCCGATCGCGCAAAACGTCTGTTAGAAGAAGCTCGCCGCCAGATGGCCTAAACGGGTAGCTATAGCGCGCGCGTTTCCGGCCACGACGCGCCATCCGCGGCCCACTTGCCACAGTTCGACTCATCCGCATATCCGCGCGACCGTTCGGAACAGCGTCGCTTAGCCGGACCCTACTGAACAACGAACTCCGCAAACAGCACTTCCTTAGCGGCGCAACCCTTCGAGTAGAGCAGCGGATTGATGCCGTCGGCGATTTCCTTCCGCAGATTAATCTTGCCCGCGGGTGAGTTCAGTTCAGTGAACGTTTTTGAGGTTATCAGCGTTAGGATCTTGTCGCGTATTTGCGCGACGACCAAAGGCGCTGCCTCCAATTCGGCGACGCGCTCCTGGGGCACGATCGCGAGCTGAATCTGCACTTTTGCGAAGCGGTCGGCTCCTGGGTCGCTGACGTTCGTGAGGAAAGGATCGAGTGACAGCATAGCCGCCGGGTACTCTTCCGGGATCGGCTCGGGAATTTCGAATTCGGGCTCTTTCTCTTCGGCTTCTTCGCCTGCTTCCAGCGAGGCGCGGTATTCCTGGACGTAGTAGCCGCCCGCGCCGCCTCCCGCCAGTAGGATCAAGCCGCCGAGTGTCATTAAAATTTTCTTCACCATGGCTATGGCTCCTTCAACAGCTCGTTAACCTCATCGGCTAGGGTGACCGGTTCTTGCGGCGATGTCGCCGGTTGGGGTTCGCTCGTCGCTGCTTCCTGACCGGCTACAAACACGAATTCCACGCACCGGTTCTTTGCTCTACCGGCCGCGCTTCCGTTGGTCTCGACCGGTACGCTATCGGCATGCCCGATGGCGCGCATTCGGCTGGGTGGCACGCCTTTGCCCGCGAAATAGCGGACCGCCTGACCCGCGCGGGCTGCCGAAAGTTCCCAATTGCTGGGATACTTTCCCGTCGCGATAGGGCGGTCGTCAGTGTGGCCCAACACGTCGACGTTGCGTTGTTGTTTCTGCATATACTCAGCCTGACTGTCGAGCACCTTGCGCGCCTTCTTCTCGATCACGGCGCTTCCGGAAGCGAACAGCATGTCGCCCTGTAGTTGTAGGACGACGCCACGATCGGTGATCTGAACTTCGCCTCTCCCTGCGATACCCTCTTCTTCGAGCAGTTGTTCAAGCTCACGCTTGAGCTCTTCGCTTTCCCGCTCGACACCCTCCTTGTGTTTACCGGTACCTTCCTTGGCGGACTGAATCGGCAGCATCGTGTCGCCGGCCGGCATGTCGGAAATCGCCAGTGGAGATGTCGTCTCCAAGCCGAGCGCGTTTTTCACTGAGCCGGCCATCGTACGAAATTTGACGATCTCGGTATTCGAGAATGAGAGCAGCAGAACGAAGAACGTCAGCAACAACGACATCAGGTCCGCAAACGTCACCATCCACGCTGGAGCGCCAGCCGTGCACTCGTCGCACTTCTTAGCCACGGGCTATGCCGCCTCGTCGGTGCGCATGCTGGGCGGGATGAACGCCTTGAGTTGGTGATCGATAGACGCCGGATGCACGCCTGACGCGATGCCCGCGATACCTTCCAGGCACAGGGACATACTGAGTTCTTCCTCGCCGGAGCGCATTTTGAGCTTGTCGGCCATTGGCAAGCAAATTACGTTCGAAATCAGCGCGCCATAGAGAGTCGTAAGCAGCGCGACGGCCATTGCCGGCCCGATCGCGGCTGGATCGTCGAGGGCGGCAAGCATCTGAACCAGACCGATTAGAGTTCCGATCATGCCGAACGCCGGCGCGGCCTGGCCCGCACCTTCGAGAATTTCGACTCCTCGCTTGTGCCTCGCGGCTGTATTGTCAATATCGGTTTGGAGAATCGCGCGGATCGTATCGATCTCGACGCCGTCGACGCACAGTGAAACGCCCTTGCTCAAAAACTCGTAGTCGATCTGCACACTTTCGAGGGCCAACATTCCCTCCTTTCGCGCCGTTTTCGACATCTCAAGGATCTTCGCGTTCAGTTCGGACGGGTCGGGAATCGTTGAATTGATCGTCTTCATAATGATTCCCATAGCGCCAAGCACCGACGCCAGCGGATTGCGAACCAACGTAGCTCCGATCGTGCCCCCGATCACCACGAGGGCGGACGGGATGTTCACGAACATGATCGGGTCGCCGCCCAAGACGATCGACGCTAGAACCAAGACCATGCAGATAACTACGCCGACAACTGTTGCGATATCCATAGCGGAGCGTACTCGCTGTCACTCCGTATCGGATATTCGAAAACTTGACTGGCCCCGTGACAAGACCGTGTCTCCAGCCGCGCAGCCGGAAACCGAGGGCATGAGCGTCCCACCCGCGCGCAACACACTAGTGGCGCATCTATCGCCCGTTTTCGCCGTCAGGTGGCGAGAAATTCGGGCTTGTCACCTTATCCCGCACAAGCCCCTCGATTTCAGCCTCGGAGTACCCTAGCTCTCGAAGCACTTCGTGAGAGTGCTCCCCAACATCAGGGGCCGCGCGTGCCGGCACCTTCTCGATGCCTTCAACCACCACGGGCGACGCAACAGTCTTTAGCGCTCGGTCGTAGCCTTCGATCTCGGGAAATAGCCGCTCCGCGTGCATCTGAGGATCGATGGCCGTGTCCGGCAATGTAGCCACCGGACTATAGGGCATGGAGTTTCGGTCGAAAAATTCGCCAATCTCTTTCATATCGAATTTGCTAAACCCTTCGTCGAGCATCGCAATGAGCGGGCGAGAATTTTCGGCACGCGACGTAGCGATCGCATACCGAGGGTCTTCGATTAGATCGGCCCGTCCGATGAACCGGCAAAGAGCCGGCCAGTGGTTCACCGGGTCAACCGAGCAAAGAAAAAACCGCGTGCCATCTCGGCTGACGTAGTGATTAGCCAGCACGTTGGCGCAGTCCGATCGAGTGCGCCGCGCCGGATACGTCGCGCCGCAATGCTCGGCCTGAATCATTGAACCGTTCGCCCAAGCCCCGTTCGCAAGCAGCGATGTCGTGACGCGAGTGCCCACGCCCGTCTGTTGCCGAGAGTACAGCGCCATCATGATGCCCGCGACGAGCGACATACCGGTAGGGTGGTCACCAATTCCGGTTGGGCCGCGAGTAGGTTCCGAATCGGCGTTGTGAACCATGCCCATCAGCCCCGATCGCGCCCAATACGCGGTCTGGTCGAATGCGGGCGCGCCCGCGTCTGGACCGACTTCGCCATAGCCTGAGACGTAGCCATAGATCAGGCGCGGGTTTCGCTCACGCAAAATGTCGTAGCCGATCTGAAATTTCCTCACAAAATCGGGCAGAAAATTCGTGACGAAAATATCGGCAGTATCGACCAAACGGTAAAGCGCCTGTCGGCCTGCCTCACTCTTGAGATCGAGCGCCAGACTGCGCTTGTTGCGGTTGTCAAGAATCCAGCAGTAGTTGTATTCCGACTGCGGCATCGTCGACACCGACGTTAGCTCGCGGTAACCGTCGCCGCCGCCCGGACGCTCGACCTTGATAACGTCGGCGCCGAAGTCAGAAAGAACCGCTGTTGCACAGGGCGCGGCGATATAGCTCGCGCAATCGATGACCCGAAGGCCGCTAAGTAAACTTTTTCCCACGGCGAACGATTGTAGCGCGCGACGGAATCTCAGCCCTGGAAGCGAACGGCCACTCCTCTCGAGGCCCAGTTGCATATTGAAAAATGGCTTGCGCCGCCAACCTCGTTGCCTTAGAATCGAAGCTAAACGCGGTCGCTAGCGCGTCAGTATTGAGAGGAGAAACCACGAAGAAGCACGGCATAACCCGCCGGGAAGCTCTGGAAAACTGTATTGTCCGTGGGGGATTGCTGGCTGCTGCCCCAATGGCCGCGACCACCCTATTCGCTGATTGGGCCAGAGCCGAGAAGCGCGCACTGAAGCCGACTTCGACCGAGGTCCTTGGTCCGTTCTACAAAAAAGGCGCTCCAAACGAGTCCGCCATGAGAATCGTAGAGGAGCCGGGCATGCCTCTGCGGGTTTCAGGATCCGTAACCGACGAGCGTGGCGAGCCCGTCCCCGGCGCTCACGTCGCCTTGTGGCATACCGATCACTACGGCCGCTACGACGTTATGGGATACCGCTACCGCGCTGAACTGGTGGTTGGCGAGAGCGCCGACTACAGCGTCGATACAATCATGCCGGGGCACTATCCGACCCGCCCAGCGCAACACATCCACTACTTCATCACCGCGCCCGGATACAAGTCTTTGATCACTCAGGCATACTTTGCGACCGACCCGTGGTTCGAGGGCGACCCGGACAAAACGTTCGGCCGTATCGCTAAGAACCGCGAGTTGGTGCGTACCGTGACGCTCTTTGAGCAGCGCGAAGAAGCTCTAAACGGAAAGCTTCCACTCAAGCCGGGAGAAGCATCCGCGGCGATCACGTTTGACATACGACTTGAGAAGGCCTAACGTGCGGGCCTGGTTGTTACCCGTATCCCTGGCGGCCGCCACCGTATTGCCCGCAGCCCAGACGATCGAGTCCGAAAGCCCCGTTCGCACCGTAGCGTTCTCAAGCGACGGCACCCTTGCTGGGGCCTGCCAAGACGGCAAGGTCCGCGTCTGGAACCTTTCAACGGGCAAGCTAAAGCACACCATCACCCTAGATGAGAACGAAACCCTAGTAGGCCGCGCGGTCAGCCTGCCACCTGACCAGGACCTCGTCATCGCTGCCGGCAAAAAGAATGGTGTCCGGATCTGGAACCGCACAACCGGCGAACTTCAGCATCGCCTCAAATCCACCGGTGGCGCACTCACTCGGCCCGTCATTGCAGCCGACGGAAACTGGCTCGTCGCATCGAGCAGCGGTGCGATGGTCGAACTGTGGGATCTATCCGCCGGCAAACGGCGCTTTCAGGTGCCCGGAGGCGTAGGTGGAATTTCCGCCCTCGCAATCTCTCCGGACAAGTCGGCTGTCTTCGCCGGCAGCTTTGACACCGATATGCGCGTCTGGAATGCGTCGAACGGCGAACTCATCCGAAAGATCACTGAGCAGAAGTTGGCCACGTACGTCATTGCCTTCTCGCCCGACGGCAAGCAGGTCGCCACTGGAGGAGTCGATCGATCGGTGTATTTCTGGGACCCAAAAACATGGCAGGTCACCAAGAAGCTCGAGACTACCCCTGAGCAAATCACCGCAATCGCATACTCTCTCGACAGCAAAATGTTCATCACCGGCGGGTCGAGCGACTTCGATCCCGGAGTGACCCCGGCGACGATTAATTTTTGGGACGCCCAGAGAGGCAAACTGGTCAAACGAATCAAAGACCAGAAGCAAACCACATCGGTAGCGTTCTCTCCAGACGGCAAAACCGCCGCGTCGGCTCACCGCGACAAAACGATCAACCTCTGGCCAGTACAGATGAACTGACCTGAAACTTGATTTTTCAAGCTGCCCGCCAAGCTACTTGTTGGACGAGACCGTTCGCTGTACCGAGCCGCGCCGCCGTGCGGTTCGGTCCTCTCTGCGACGGGTGCACCGCACGGCGGCGCGGCTCGGTACAGCGAAGCGCAACGTCGCCCGGCTGGTATCTCAAGTTTCTCCAACGAATGACCCGGCCCTCGCCACTGGCCAGGCTTGAGCATTTTCATGATGAGCGTAGATCGATTCTCGACGAAGCTACGCAAACAATCGACGAAGACCCGTGGCGCGCGCCTCCGGCGGGCCGCGTCGACCTCCAGGTTGACGTTCTTACCGGTCCGCCGTTTGCGATGGGTGATTTCGATCTTCGGTCTACACCTCGGCTGAAAATGAACTGACCTTGACCGCCGGACTAACCGCGCCGAAGGTCCGCGCGACTCGGCCGCAATTTAGCGAAATCCGCGCCCGAAATCACGTAGTACCATTCGGTGAAGCGATCGCGTAATTCGTCGCTGAGCTCCTTGCCTTTGTCGGCATCGCCCTCGTACCGCTTGGCGCGCTCCGCGCTATAGGTCACCCCGATGAACACGTAGCGGCGTTCGCCCTTGTCAGCCTCTGCCTGCTCGTCGGAACCCTCTTGTCCGCTTCCACCGGTGGCAATTTCACCGAAGCGCAATGTGTACTGCAAGCCGTCCTTGGAATCGACGATGATTTCGCCCTCGTTTGAAAGCAATTGGCCGTTGTAGGGATTCGGGAAGAAGCCCTTGCCCTGCAGCGAGCGGAAGTTCTCCATCGTCGGCTTGATTCCGGCCTTAGCCTTGAGGTCCGCCGAAAGGCCTTCGGGCTTAGGCTGCACGTCGACAATCGTTAGTTTGTCGAGCGCCGCCGTGAGATCGCTCATCACGTCGGCGTTTGGTTTGCGGCTGCCCATCTTCCATTCGCTGTCGTCGTGCGTGAGCGTCACTGTTTGACGGTTTTCGATCCGCCCCAGGCGCTCGTTGATGGAGTAGCTGTTAATGACTACTCTGCGAAGATCGGCCGTCGTAACTTTGAGCAAATCTGTCTCGATCCAATCTTCGAATTTGCTCGAAATGTCGGCCTCGGTCTTCACCTCGTAGGTGCGCTTTTGTGTCGGGACGCGCATGTAGCTGTAGCCCGATTTACCCTCGACTTTGCTGCCCACAATGAAGTCCGCCAGCACGTTGTCTTCGCCGTCTCGCAGCGTCACTCGCTTGCCGCGGCCTGCCAGTGACGTACCAGACTCGTCGAGCGGATCGACCACGGAGTATTCAGCGTGGTCTTCCACGAGGTCGGAAACGATGCGATCTTTGCGCAATTCGATCAGCGCCGCTGCCGTCTGCGCGAGGCGTTCCGCCGCGTCGGCTGGATACGAATGGTGCGACGGGATCACCCATTTGTTGTCGGCGAACTCCACCTTCAGCGGCGTCGCGGTCGCCGTCGCGTCGTTGTAGTCGATCACTTCGATCGTTTTTGGGGCCTGTGGATCGGTGAAATCGGCAAAGAATACTTCGCCTTGGTCGTCAAACACTTCCGGCGAATAGCCGCTCGGATCCACGATCACCGCCGCGGCCGCGAGCACTACGGCGCCCAGGATGAAGAACAATGTTTTGGTGAGTTCGCTCATCTTCTTTATGCCCCTTGCTCGACCAAACGTTCTTTGGCCACACCCAGTTGTTCTCGCCTCAGTCGCCGTACCGAGACGAAAAGAAATAGTAGAAATGCCGGCACCGGCGAGAGGGCCACGGCCAGGATTTTGATTGTGTTCTGGATCTGACGGATGCCGCTTTCCATGTCGGCGCGAGCGGCTTCGAGCTTGCGCTCTTTTTCGTCCTCGATATTGGCCCGCGCTACCGTCAGGCGGCGATTCTCAATGCGTTGCTGGTTCGCGATCATGATGCGCTTGGTCTGTCCATCAAGATCGGTACGGTCTTCGAGGGTCTTGACCGAGGCGTCGAGGCGCTCCTGCGCTACCTTGAGCTTTTCCTCCGCGTCGGTTTCCGCCTTTTGTGTTTCCTCAAGCCGGTCCTCTTCGTAATTTTTCGTTCGCGCTTCAACCGTCGTGAGCGTGCGATGTTGCCTGCGACGCTTGCGAAGCTCGATAAACGACTCGTCTCCGGCGAGCTGATCCACTGCGTTCAGCAAGAACGTCACGTTGTCGAAGCTCAGCTCTTCAATCCCCTGGCGGCGGAGCTCGAAGAACTGCTCACCCATCATGTCGGAATCGGCAATGATAATCGCGTTCGCCGGCTGCGATTCGTCATCACTTGTGATGCGCGCAGCCAAAGTATGGGTCTCTTCGTCGGCCTGGTGCGGGACGTTAGTCGCCAATTGCGTGCCAAAAATAGACTGCTGCACCAATCGGAACCAAGAAGTCGCGCCGGAGTCGGTGCCGGTCTGAAGTAGTGGGGCGAAGTTCGTCTTAACGTCGTCACCTTCGGCCTTTTTGACAGCACCGGGGTACAGGAAGACAACCTCCTGGAGTCCAGACACGATCGCCTCCTCGACGTTGAAGGCGTCAACGCCGCTTCCCGTTCCGACGAAGATCACTTCTTCGGGCAGGCTCGTGAAACGCGGATGCGGATTGTACTTGTCCCACGCAATCTGGTCGCTTTGCCAGTTGACGCCAAGCGCCTCCATCAGCGGCTTGGTGTCAGCCGGTGTGCGCTGTGGTTGACCTTGCTGGAAGGGGCTCGGCGGTACCTGTTGAGGGGAGTACTCGATGTTAAAGGCCGGTAGCGAGTCAACCACCAACAGGGTCGGCTTGCCCGCCTTGACCCAATCCGTCAACGCAGGCATGCCCGATGGATCCAGAGTGTTGGGAAGCACCACGAGTAAGGCGTCAAGGTCTTGAGGGTAGGGCTGATCGGCGGCGACCACCGTGACGTCGTACTGCTTACGAAGCTCCGCCACGATCGACCACTGCTGTGTTTGGCGGCGCGACTGGAAGTCGAACCCGCCAAACAGGTCGACTGCGGTCTTGAGCACGCCAACCTTTTTGCGCTTGGCGTTCGCAACCACTCTGATCGAGCGCATCAATTCGTATTCGACCGGCAGACCGACGTCAAAGAAAGGAATGATGAACTCATCCGTTCCGCTGGTGAAAGCAACGCCCATGAAAACTTCATTTGGGCTTCCGGGGCTCTGTTGCAAAGCCGGCACGGGCATCGGTCGAATATTGAAGCGATCACGCGCTTCCCGCGCCTCGTCTGTAAATTTATCCGTCAACACGATATTCGCGTGGACGCGGCTGCCGCCAAGGGAATCAAACTCTCGGAGCATCGAAATGATGTTGTTGCGGGTCTGCAGATAGCGTCGCGGCACTTCGGGGCTGAGATACGCCTGGATGAATACAGGCTTCTCGGCGTCGAGGCTATCGATAAGTTCGCGGGTGCCCGGAGCGAGCGAGTGCAGCCGCTCACCGGTGGCATCGATGCGGCCACCGAGCCGGCCGACCAGAATAGTCATGCCCGCGACCGCGACCAGCAACGCGGCGCCGCGCACCCAGTAGTGGCGGCCAAGTTTTGGGGCGGCTTTCCCCGTTGCCCAGTGCCGGCGTCCCAGCAGAGTGACGTTGAGATAAAGCATCGCCGCCGCGAATGCGACAAAGTACACGACACCGGAGATCGGCACGACGCCTTCGGAAAAGTCGCGGAATTGCTCGACAAATGATAGGCTCTCGAGCAAGCGGCGCAGGCTGCCTAAAACTAGGTTGCCGGCGTGCTCGATGAATACCGGCACCGCGCAAAGGAGTGCTCCCAGGATGTAGGCAACCGTCAGGTTCGCCGTGAGCAGAGAGGCAACCATGCCGAGCGCAACGAGCGCGGCTCCCATCAGCCAGTAGCCCAAGTACGTTGCGAAGATCAAGCCAAGGTCAGGGCTACCTAATACCAGCAGAACGATCACGTGGCTCAGCGAGAAAACCAAGGCCACGCTATAGATCGCAAGGTAGGCGGCGTATTTGCCCACAACGATTTCAACGTCCGTGGCCGGCAGGGTGAGTAGAAGTTCGTCGGTACCGTTCACCTTTTCTTCCGCCCACGACGTCATCGTGATCGCTGGAATCAGAAGGATCAACAGATAGGGAAAGTAGGCGTTGAGAGCGTTGAGGTTGGCAAGGTTGTTCGCGAAGAACGCCTCTTGCCAAAACGCCGCAACCGCGCTTAGGAAAACGAACAGCGTGATAAACACGTAGCCTGTCGGGCTGCTGAAATACGATGTCAGCTCGCGGCGGCAAACAGCTTTGGGAAGGTGCCAGGATTCAATCATTCGGACGCCTCCGATTCACTAGGGGTATTGTTTTCGTCGAGTACTTCAGAGGGCGCCGCCTCATGTTCGTCTGGCGGAGGGTCGGGTTCGGGGGCGAGTTCCGAGGCACCGGTCAGCCTGTAAAACGCGTCTTCGAGACCTTCGCCGGCGGCCATTTCCGCGGGCGTGCCGTCAAACACAATGCGGCCCTCGGTGACCATCACAACGTGGTCGGCCATAGCCTCAACTTCTTGCAAAATATGGGTGGAGATCAGCACGGTCTTGTCATCGCCTAGCCGGCGAATAAGTTGGCGAACTTCGCGAATCTGATTCGGATCCAGCCCCGAAGTCGGCTCGTCCATGATCAAAATGTCCGGCTCGTGGAGAAGGACCTGAGCCATTCCCACCCTCTGCCGGTAACCCTTCGATAGTTTATGGATTGCCTTCTCGATCACGCCGCAGAGACTGCACTGGTCGACTACCGAATCAATCCGCGACGAGAGCTTCGCATTCTCGAGGCCTCGCGCTTCGCCGAAGAACCGCAGCAGTTCAAGCGGCGTCATTTCGGGGTAAAGCGGGCCGTTCTCCGGGAGATAGCCCACGCAGGCAGCGGCTTCGATGCGATGCGACGCAACGTCGAGGCCGGCAATGCGGGCGACACCCTCCGTCGGGGTCATATAGCCGGTGAGGATTTTTAGAGTCGTCGATTTTCCCGCCCCATTGGGGCCAAGAAACGCTGTCACCTGCCCGGGTAAGACGTGAAACGAGATATCCCGGATCGCGGCAAAGTTGCCGTAAAACTTGCTTAGGCCGACAGCCTCAATGGCGGGCATACCGTGTTTTTGGTTCATAGCTTCAATTCGTGGTGTTGACGTCTGCGAGCGGGTCGCGGTCACCTGATGTTCTGAACGGAATCGAGGGTTCCATCCCGTCACTCCGAGGCATCCGGAACGAAGAATTCTAAGTTAACTGAAGTTTCGACGGACGCTCAAGCGATTGGTGAGCATTTTTTTACAGTCGATCAATCTAGACTCTTTTCCATTATCGCCTGAAATCGCTGGTCACGCGCTACTGCGTCTTGTCCAATACAAGATGAGCCTGAAGGGGAGGGCGATTCCAATACAAGATGAGCCTGACGGGGATCCGTTGGGTGGTCAGGAACAGAGCAGCTGCGGGCGATGGGAGTCGCCGTGCAGCAAGCCGAATCGCTGAGTCTGGAGCAGATCGAGTGTTTTCTCGACGGGTGCCAATCCGTCGCCTTCGAGGGCGGCAATCGAAGCGACAAATATGCGCTCGTCGAAAGCGTCTTGAAGCGGCATCACTATGCCGACCAGAAGCGCTCCGTCAAGGGTCTCCTGCGGCGTTATCTCGCTAAGCTCACGGGCTTAAGCCGCGCGCAACTCACCCGCCTGATCGGACAGTTCTTGCACACGCGTTGCGTCCGTCCGAGGGCCTATCGGCGGCGCCGTTTTCCCAGCAAGTACACACGCGCCGACAGCGTCTTACTGGCGCACGTCGATCGAGTTCATCAGCGCCTCTCGGGGCCGGCCACCCGCCGCATTCTCCAACGCGAGTTCCAGATCTACGGCCGCAAAGAGTTTCGACGCCTGGCCGAATTGTCCGTGGGCCAGCTGTACAACTTGCGAAAAAGAGCCGTCTACCAACGTCACAGTTTGCATCTCGACAAGACCCGTCCCACGCCCGTGGCGATCGGCGAACGCCGCCAACCCGAGCCGCGAGGACGTCCGGGCTACCTGCGCATCGACACCGTGCACTCGCCCGAACAGGAAGGTGAAAAAGGCGCCTACAGCATCAATGTGGTCGACGAAGTGACGCAGTGGCAGGCCGTCGGCTGCGTCCAACGCATCAACGAAAATCACCTCATTCCCTTGCTGGAAGGCCTTTTGGAACAATTTCCATTTATCGTTCGCGGCTTTCACTCCGACAATGGCAGCGAATTCGTCAACCATCAAACCGCTAAACTGCTCGAGAAGTTGCGAATTGAATTTACGAAGTCTCGCGCGCGCCGTTCGAACGACAATGCCTTGGTCGAAACCAAGAACGGCGCGGTGGTGCGCAAGTGGATGGGCTACCAGTTTTTGCCCTCGGAAGCGACGCAGGCGATCGACACCTTCTACCGCCAGTGGCTCAACCCGTACTTGAATTTTCATCGCCCATGCGCTTTCGCCAGCGAGCGCCGAGACCGCCGCGGCAAGTTGCGCAAGGTGTACGCCGAGTGGAGCACGCCGTGGGAAAAGCTGCTCAGCCTGCCCGCCGAGCAGCGCGGCCTGCGCGCGGATCGCTCGCTCAAGAAGCTCCAAGCGCGAGCGGACACTTGTTCCGACACCGAGTTTGCCGAGCAACTCGACGCTCAGCGCAACGAACTGCAACGCGTCTGCAAAGACCTCGCGATCTGCTGGCGCACGCGCTAGACAACGCCCCGACCCGAGGCGTTGTCGGCTCCTCCGGCCCACGTCCGAAGACGGCCGTGGGGTCTCGCCTGGGATGGCTGCAAAGGGGGACTGGGGCTGCCGCCCCTTCCCCCTTATGCAATCCCCCTCACCCCGCCCTACGGGCCCCACAACGGGCTTCAACCTCAAGCCCCAATCCGAGCTATAATCCCTCCTGCCCACAGCTACCTTCGCCTGCCTCCTTCAGGCTCATCTTTCGATTGGAAAAGAGGCAAGCGGAGTACAATTAAATCCATATGTTGCGAGCAATCCATTTATCGAGCATTTTGCTGTCGTTCGCCCTAACGGCGACCCCACAGAGCGCTGGCGAACCTCTAGCAACCATCAATGGATCGCCGATCCTTGAAGGCGATCTCGGGATCGAGGGCGAACTGATCAACCTCGAGCAACAAGCATATCAGCTCCGCATGAAGGCGCTGGAAGCCGCGATCGCCGACAAACTACTGGACCAAGAGGCCGCCCGTCGCGGCGTTAGTCTGCAGGCACTGCTCAACGCCGAGGTCAATGTTCACGTGCAAGAAGCCTCAGACGCCGAAGTCGAGAGGTTCTACGAGCAGCAAAAGGCGCGGATTCGGCAACCCATTGAAGAAGTTCGCGACCAAATCGTGAGTTTGCTCAAAGACAGCCAGTACAACGCGGCACGAGGAGCCTACGTCGACAAGCTGCGCGCGGCCGGCGACGTGAAAATCGCACTCGACCCGCCTCGGCTCTCGGTAGATCTTTCGGCGGCGCCCATGCGCGGACCCCAGACCGCCCCGGTCACGATCGTGGAATTTTCAGATTTCCAGTGCCCGTTTTGTAGGCGCGTGCAACCCACGCTTGCCGAAGTGCAAAAGCGCTATGGGGACAAGATCCGCTGGTCATTCAAAGACCTCCCGTTGGTCAGCATCCATCCGGCCGCGCAAAAGGCTGCCCAAGCCGCGCGTTGTGCCGGCGACCAGGGCAAGTTTTGGCAATACCGCGAAGAACTTTTCCAGAACACCAAGATTTCTGACGATCTCCACGAACAGATCTCCACCAAGCTGGCCCTCGACAAGTCGCCGTTCCAATCGTGCCTAGATTCGGAAAAGTATAAATCGCAAGTCGTCGCCGACAGCGCCGAAGCGCAATCGTTTGGAATCACTGGCACCCCAGCCTTTGTAATCAATGGGATCTTGCTCTCGGGCGCGCAACCACTGGAAGCATTTGTCTCCGTGATTGATCGTGAACTAGAACTAGCCGACGACTAGCCGAGTCAATTCAACCCCTAATCTTGACCGTTGCCGGCGAGCATCTGTAGGCCCTTGATCCCGGGTCCGTCTCCGACGACCTCTAGTTCGAGATATTCCGTCGACTTGCCGCGATGCGTGACTCGAACTCGGTGGACGCCAGCTTCTATCAGTGGTCGCAAGCGCACATTGACTTGCCCGGTTTCTGCCTGTACGCCGATGGGTGAGTGCGGAATCTCGCTAATTTCGACGACCACGTTCCCGGCGTCCGCCTCCGCGGAGAGACCATTCGCCCAAACTGTTAAGAACCCGCCAGTCCGCCAGTTGACAGAAGCCTCGTCCCAACTCAGGCCATCCTGAAGCGCAGCGAGCGAGAGCTCGCTTTCTAGTGGAGCCAAATCGACATAGAAAGGCAGCGCGTTCGACCACGCCGAGCGTCCGTATTTGAGTCGAACCAGGTGTTTTCCAGACGCCATGAACGGTGGCAGCCGAACGCACGTGACGAGCTGCCCGTCGTTGATTACGCATGAAATTGGCGCAACGCCATAGCCATCGACTTCGGGAAATACGTCGGCTAGTGGATGAGGGACAGAGCGGTCCGTTGGGGACCACAAGACCAGATATTCCTCTTTAGCTGACGCAAAAGTGCGACCGGGATTGTTGTGGCTGTGAATTCCCGAAAGCGGCAACGGGTGTTCCTCCGCCGGCAGCCCCTTCCAGTGCCGTTGCGCAACTACACAGGCCGTCGTTCCAAACAGCCTGAGCACCGTTGCCGAGGCGAAACCGGCCGATCTCACGAGCGCCTCCAGGGCTCCGACCGTGGGGCCGGACCAATTGTCCGTCTGCCCGGCTAGCTCATCGTACTCGTAAAACTCGACGTAGGGGATCGACGCATTTTCCCCGCTTCGATGGGCTTCGGCGTCGATTACAAAAGACTCGATAATGCAGCGATCCTCTGTGATGGCACAGATTTTTTCGAGCGCCAACAGAGGATGCTTCAGGTGATAGAGCACGCCGAGGCAAAGCACAATATCAAACGTTCCGACGCGCTCCGGCGTTAACTCGTAAATGTCCAACCGCTCGTAGCGAATCTTGGAGCCTAAGTAGCGATGAAGCGCGCGAAAAGTATCAAGATCGACATAGTCGATCGCCATCACTTCGGCGCCCCGCCGCTCCATCTCAAACGCAAAGAACCCGTCCCACGGCCCGATATCGAGCACGCGCTTGCCGCTCAGGTCCGCGGGCAAATCGAAGGCCGTCAGACGTTCATTTTGATGCTCGATTGGGATCGACCCGGCGAGTGGACGCCCGTCCGGAAGGGTGAAGCTGTGGTAAAGCCCGGTTTCCTCCAACGCCTTTCGAACCGGATTTACCGCGCGCGCTTGCCGAATGGATTCTTGACTGCCGGACGTGTCGTCACCAATCACGATTCGTTCCTTACCCTTCGCAATCGGCTTCGATCATCATCGCCGGGCAGTGGCAAATAGCGCCCCGGCCTAGTATCTAAAAACCGCCGTGGGCTTTTCTTGAGACGCAATCAACAACTCGGTTCCAGCCGCGCCAACCTTGTCGATTGCCCGCTGAGAGTCCATTTGTGCCAGCGCCGGGTGATTGTTGTTTCCACTCAGGTGCGCCAGAACGATCGTCTGCGCCCGACGATCCCAATCGTTCGCCAGAAACTCAGCCGCGGCGTGATTTGATAAATGGCCGTCACGGCTCAAAACTCGCTGCTTGACCATCCAGGGATAGGGGCCCACCCTGAGCATTTCCAAATCGTGATTCGACTCCAAGACCAAAAAATCCGAGCCTCGCAAATGGTATCGGACCGAATCGCTCATGTAGCCAAGATCGGTGGCGATCGCGAGTTTGACCCCTTCACATCGAACGCAAAATCCGACCGGGTCGACCGCGTCATGCGAAATGCTAAAGGTATCGATTTCGAGATCGCCTATGGAAAACCGCCGGCCGGCCTCGAAAAACTCGATCGTTGGCTTAACTTTGTTCCACTCCAGCGTGTCCGCCGTCGGCTCGGTGAAGTAGACAGGCACCCCTGTTTTTTTCGCTAAGACCTCAATGCCACGAACGTGATCGGAATGTTCGTGCGAAACCACAACCGCGTCAAGTTCGGAGGCATCCTCGCCGACCGCGGACAGGCGCTCGTGGATTTGCTTACAATTAATCCCGGCGTCGAAGAGTACGCGAACTTTTTCCGTAGCGACAAATGTTGAGTTGCCACTCGAACCGCTACCCAAAACACAGATGCGAACGCTCGTCTTGGTGCTCCCTTGCACTCGGCCACTGTATCTAGTGGCTATGTGCTAATAGCAACAGCATACCAAGCGTATGAGTCGAACTTCTATGAAAAGATCGACACATCGGCCCCCAACCAATAGAGGCGCGAATTCGCGGGGAGTTCCTAGCGCGCGGCCAGTCGATCGAGCAGCGCCGGCCAGACCTCGGGGTTCAACAACTGATCCGGTCGCTCGCCCTGTAGTACCTGCTTGAGATTATCGATCGCGCTCGACAATATCCGGCGTTTCCCGGCCGCGCTTGCCGAGCCGACATGCGGAGTCACAATCACGTCGTTGCGCGCGAGCAAAGGGTGCTCAGGCGGCGCCGGCTCAGGGTCGGTGACGTCGAGCCCCGCGCCCCGCAAGCGGCCGCTTTCGAGCGCCTCGAGCAGTGCGCCCTCGTCTACCAAGCCGCCACGAGAAACATTCACTAAAATCGAGCCCGCCTTCATCTGCCCCAGAGTCGTCTGGTTCATTAAATGATGCGTATCAGGGCTCAACGGCAGATGCAGCGAGACGACGTCCGATTCAGCAAGCAGCGCTTCGAGCGACGCCGCCAGTTGCACGCCGAGTTCTTGCGCCCTTTCCTGGGACACGAAAGGATCAAACGCGCTGACCTTCATGCCGGCGCCTCGCATCGTCGCCGCCACATGAGAGCCGATGCGTCCCAGCCCAACCAGGCCGAGCCGTGAATTGCACAACTCAAGCGCGGAATGTCTGCCGTAGTGATCCGGGCGCGCGTCGTGGCGCAAACCGTACTCGGCCTTCTTAACATCCTTGGCCACGGCGTAGATTAGTGCGACGCCGTGCTCGGCGGTTGAAATCGTCGGCCCATCCGGCGTGTAGGTCACGGCGATCCCTCGTTCGGTCGCGGCCGGAATGTCAACCTTCTCGTAGCCAATGCCCATGCGCGCGATTGTCAAGAGATTTGGAGCTTTATCCATGATTTCGCCGGTATAACTCATGCTGCCGGCGAGAATGGCATCGGCTTGAGGGAATACCGACAGAATGTCGTCTGGAGTAGCCGCGCCAGGCCCAATAGGCTCGGCAACCGGGGCGAGCTGCCCCACGCAGTCGGCTAGGATTGGTCGTTCCGACCAGGCTTTGAACATCTTAAGAGTCTAACCTGGTTCCGCTGGCGGAGGTCGAATACTATTGGATATCCAATGCGATACGGTAGCTGCTGGAATTGCCGAATTCAGGGCTGAAACACGACGCCAGAGCGTGCAGCTCTTCTGTTTCGCGGCCGATTTTCCCCATCTTAGCCGCCCGGATATGATTTTCCGTAGTACCTGCAAAACTCAAGTAAGCCATTCATTTCAAATGGGTTGACCCCTGGCTTTAAGACTCTGAGAGCTACCGTATGTCGCTTTTTATTTGCAATCTAGGGCGACCTGACGCATACTGTGGGAAGAGAACCTTAGTTTTAGCAGAACTTGGGCTCAACCAAAAACCGGATACCAGATCGGACCACTAGACCCAGCAGCGACAAGCGCGGGTATCAAAAAAAGAGTCTCCGATATTGAAACTTCCCGGCTCCTGGTACAGAGCAACGGAAAACGCCGTTCTAATAACGCGGGTGAATACTCGCGTAAGCGTGAATGCGCCTAACCGCGCAAAGTCAGGGAGGAACTAGTGGACGAATTTGATGATCCGACTGTAACCGTAAGCAATAAGCACGACGAGGTCACACAGGAAGTTCCCGCCAGGGGATTTGAGGATCCGCGGCGAGCCGCCGCCGAGCGAGACGCCCCTCAACAAGCTCCAGAGGAATCGATTTACACAGACGACCCGGTGCGGGTCTACCTGCGTGAAATGGGCGCCGTCCCATTGCTGACCCGCGAGGGTGAGGTTGATTTGGCTCGACGCATGGAACGTGGCAAGTTTCGAATATGGAAGGCGATTTCCCGGAACCAGTTGACGATCGATAAGCTGCTGGTGACTTACGAGAAAATTAAAGCCGGTGAAGTTCGCCTGACGACAGTCGTCGAAATTCCCGACAACGACGAAGGTCCCGAGGCTTTCAAAAAGAAAGAAGCCGCGGTAAAGCATCAGTTTTCGATGATCGTTCGCGCCAACAACCAATTGGCGAACACTGTCAGCAAACTGGAATCGACCCCCGGCCGGAACATCAACGTCATTCGCAAGCTGACCGGCCTTCGTCATCGCCAGACCATCAAGCTCTCGCAGGCGATGCAGAAGATCAGGTTCAAGCAGCATATTTGGGATACCTTCCAACGCGATTTGATCGAGGGTCACAAGCGATTGCGGAAGGAAGAGACGGCTATCAACCGTTTGAAGAGAGCCGATCCGCGTCCAGGCGACTATCTATCGAAGCTGCGTGAAATGCGCAAGAGTTTGCGTGAACTCATCGCCGAAGTCGGCATGTCGGCAGAGGTCGCCAAAGCCTGTGCCAAGATGATCCGCGCCGGCGACCGCGAGGCCGAGTCGGCCAAGAAGGCACTGGTTGAAGCCAATCTACGCTTGGTAGTTTCAGTCGCGAAGAAGTACGTCAATCGCGGACTGCACTTGTTGGACCTGATCCAAGAGGGCAATATCGGCCTGATGCGCGCCGCTGAAAAATTTGAGTATCGCCGCGGCTATAAGTTTTCGACTTACGCAACGTGGTGGATTCGCCAGGCGATTACTCGCGCGATCGCCGATCAATCGCGCACGATCCGCATTCCGGTTCACATGAACGAGTCGATGAACAAATTCTTGCGCGCCTCGCGTGAACTCGAAAAAGAGCTAGGCCGCTCGCCCAGCAATGAAGAGATCGGCGAGCGCATGGAAATTTCGCCGGACAAAGTTCAGAAGCTCAAGACTATCTCGCGCGATCCTGTATCGCTCGAGACTCCGGTTGGCCGTGATGGCGAGTCGGCGCTTGGCGACCTTCTCGAAGATAAATGGGTGGGCTCGCCGGTTGAAGCGGTGATCGACTCGAACGTGAAGGACGAGACGGGCGACGTGCTGAAGACCCTTTCCCCTAAGGAGGAAAAGGTAATTCGGATGCGCTTTGGAATCCACTGCGACCGCGAGCATACTTTGGAAGAGATCGGCCAGGAGTTCGCGGTCACTCGCGAGCGTATTCGGCAGATCGAAGCCAAGGCGCTACGCGCTCTCAGAGGTCCTGATCGGGCGCGCCGCTTGCGCTCGCTGATGGCCGAGTGACCGTAACAACTCGATGGCCGAAGTTTTCAGAGGGGCGGGGCTTTGGCTCCGCCCTTTTTGTTTCGTGGTTGCGGCATCACTGTGTGCTCAGAGTGACTTCGAGCGTAGGTTGGAAATTCCATCGGGCGTCGTTAACGTCGTCATCGACAGCGACGCGTTTAACGAGGTGGACGATCAGTTCGCTATCGCCTACGCTCTGCTAGCGCCGGAACGCCTGCGGGTCGAGGCGCTCTATGCCGCCCCGTTCACGCATGGGCGCCCCGATACGGCGGCGGAAGGCATGCAGCAGAGTTACGACGAGATCCAGCGCGTTCTCGATATTCTCAAAGTACCCCCCGAGCGCTTTGACCCGAAACAGGTCTACCGCGGCGCGAAGGCCTATCTGCCCAGCACGGGGCTGCCGCCGAGCAACCCGGCGGTGCGGGACATGATCCGCCGTGGTCTCGCCGAGCGTGACGAGCCGCTGATCATCGTTGCTCTCGGCGCGCCAACCAACGTAGCGGCGGCGCTGCTGATCGAGCCAAAGCTGATCGACCGCGTCACCGTCATGTGGTTGGCGACGCAGCCTTATAGTTCGCCTCGGGCGGGCGACTACAACACCGATCAGGACGTGCGCGCTTCACAGCTCATGTTCGACAGCGGCGTGGCGCTCATCAACATTTCAGGCTTCAACGTCTCCGAGCACCTACGTACATCGATTCCTGAGTTGGAACGTTATATGAAGGGACGGTCGGCGATCGGGGACTACTTGTTCAAGAACGTGTATGAGTACTACCTCAAGCGCCGCGCGCACGACGAGTATCCATGGTCGAAAGTGATCTGGGATATCGCTACGATTGCGATGTTTGTGGACGAGGAGTGGGTGCCGAGCATGCTGACCCACAGCCCGATCCTAACGGACGATCTAACGTGGCAACGCGATTCGTCACGGCATTCAGTGCGGGTAGCAACCGATGTAATTCGCGACCCGGTCTTCGACGATCTTTTTCGCCGCCTCGCCCAGTCCGGGCGCTGACCATGAGCCACGGGGCCTGACTGCGTTGAACCTTCAGCTTCGATACCAGTCACGCAGGCTATTTATTTAATGCAACTCTTGCCATACCCGAGCCGTGCCGCCGGTTACTGTGGGGCCAGCCGTGATTTCCAGTCTGACAATATCGTGATCGAGCGAGATTCTCCTGGGTCGGTCGTCTGGATCACTAGAAACTTTTCGCCGTCACTGCTAACCGCGTACTTGCGCTGCGGCGTGGTGCCTCGCGGAAAACTGACTTGGAAAAGCGTCTCTGGGTTCCCGAGATGGATGGAATCGCCGCTTACGTTAACTTCAACGGCCGCTATCATTCCTCCCTCGGCCACATAGAACAATTCTTTTCCATCTCCATGCCACAACGGGAACGCGGCCCCTCCACTTGAGACTTGAATCTTGCTCGTTAGGTCAGGGAACCGGGCTATAAACACTTCGTCCCGCCCCGATTCGTTGGAGACGTACGCGAGCCAGAGATTGTCGGGAGAGAGGCGGCCATCCCTGGCGCCAAAGTCGGTTACGAGCAAGGGCTCGGCCTGCCGCGGGCGAATCCGCTCGTCAGTTGCACTCGAGCGTAAGCGACACGAAGCGCTGGACTGCCCGCCTCAGCGAGCTTGCCGAGGATCTTGTAATGGTTGATGGTTTCGCCCGTCACGGCCCCGTCTCGCGGTGGCGGAACTCTTCATACCAATTTTCGGTGACGTGAATGGTGGCTTTGGGCAATTCGCCTTCTCCCTTGACGTAGTCCACGGTCACGAAGCGGCCGTCAGACGTGACGTCGTAAACGGGTGCAAGCATGCCGCCAAGTTCGTCCAAGATATTGAACAACGGTTTCGATTGCCCTCGAATTGAGAATGTCGGATCGACCGAGACGGGGGTAGCCATCAGTTTGCCCCCCTGAACATAAAACAGCTCCCGCCCATCTTCGCTCCACCGCGGTTGCACCCCTCCGTTGACGGACACTTGTTTGGGCTGTCCCGCCTTGGGAAACGACTGTACGTAGACGTTGTTGATCCCCGAATCATCCCCCGTGTAGGCTACGTAACGCCCATCAGGCGAAAACTTCGCGCCACGCTCGTTATGCGGTGTCTGGATGTAAGGATGAGATTCTTTCGAGCCATCCTCCGCCCATGTCAGACGCCAAAGGTCCCGGCCGGTTTCTGGCTCCCGCACGACGTAAAGGAGGTGTTTTCCGTCGGGGGACCAGTCCTCGGGGAGCTCACGCTTTTCAGTGGCGATAAGTTCCTGAGGTTCTCCGTCCCCGGTCTTCGCGAGCGTGAAAATGTCATATGACAGACCTTGACGGACAGTAAACGCAACATCTTCTCCGGTCGATGACCAGACCGGGAAGGACTCGAATCCTTGGCGAATGGTGAGGCGGTGTTTCAATGCCTGGTTCATGTCGTGAAGCCAAATGTCTACTTCACCAGCCTCCCTGCCTTCAACCGCCACCTGGCTTTCGTCGGGAGAGAGGTCAACCCATCGAATGACGTCTTGCGGTTCCCCGACGTTACCGAGCGCTGTACCGTCACGGTTGACTACGACCAACCGTTTAGGGCGAACGTCAGAAGGGTCCGTGACGACAAGAGTTCCATCATCTGCAACACTTGCGCCACTGACGCCCTGAGCAACAAGAAAAGCTTCTCCAGTCGTCTTGAGCTGATTGAGCGAAAACGGTAGAGCCCAAAGACTCTGAGACCCGGTTCGAGTGAAGAGAATATGTCCAGAGGTCGAATATATTGGCTCGCGCCCTTCACTCAAGATTTCCGTTTCGCCGGTTCCTAGGTCGAGTAGTCCAAGTTCGATCCCTCCGGCCGAGAAAAGTAGTTTTTGGGGCGACGACTGTAGAGGCAGAAATGACGGATAGGAGACGTAGCCGGATCCGAGGTCCAGCACCGGCTCCGGCTCGCCTCCACGTGATGAAACTTTGTACAGTGCACTGAACCCGGCGCCAGCCGAAAACGCAATGGTATCGCCCGATGGCCCCCAGCTTCCTCCTCGCCAGAAAGATCCCGGAAGGCGGCATATGATCAGCGTTCGGCCACCCGCAACGGATGTGACTTTAAGGTCGGTATCGGTACCGAAGCCAATCATCTCGCTGTCAGGCGACCAAAAAGGCGCGTCTTGAGCGCCTTCTGTTCCGTCGAGCGCCCGAGGGCTCTCGGCGGTCATGTCACGAATCCACAGTCGTGGCGGGGATTCGGCTGACAAATAGACAATACGGCGGCCGTCTGGGGAGATCACCGCGCGCCGGCCGACCGACGCCGCTCGGAGTGAGTCCGGCGTGATTGAGAAGCGGCGCAACGGGGTTTCTGGTCGGAGTTGATTGAGGTGGAGTAGGGCAAGGGATACCGCGACTGCTGCTAGTACTAACTTGCGAAAGTAAGGCCTTTAACTGTAAAATGTCGGTATGGCAAGACCGGCAACGGTGATTCGACTGAACGCCGAGGAAGAAGAGACGCTGCGACTCTGGGTGCGCGGCCACAAGTCCGAACGGCGCATGGTGGAGCGCGCTCGCATTGTGCTGCTGGCGGCCGCCGCTACCTCGACCGCCGAGATCGCCCGGCAACTGGGATCCCCGGCGGCGCGCGTGTCGAAATGGCGCACCCGCTTCGCCCAGCAACGTCTGGCGGGATTATGCGATCAAGCGCGTTCCGGCAGGCCCGCGCGGTACGACCAAGCGACGCGCAAACGCATCCTCTGCCAACTCGACGAAGCTCCGCCCGAAGGGCACGCCACTTGGACAGGCGAACTGCTCGCGGAAGCTCTCGGCGACGTCAGCAAGCATCAAGTCTGGCGCGTACTGCGGCAGCTCGGCGTGTCCTTGCGGCGGCGGCGCAGTTGGTGTTTGTCAACCGACCCGGAGTTCGCTCGCAAGGCCGCCGACATTGTCGGACTCTACCTCAGCCCGCCGGAAAACGCCGTGGTGCTCGCGGTCGACGAGAAGCCGAGCATCCAGGCCTTGGAGCGAGCGCAGGGCTGGCTACGCTTGCCCAACGGCAAGGCCTTGACGGGCTTCTCGCACGGCTACAGGCGGCACGGCACGACGCCGCTTTTCGCCGCGCTGGAAGTGGCTACCGGATTCATCATCGCCGGACACTATTGGCGCCGACGGCGTCGCGAGTTTCTCGACTTCATGAACCACATCGCGGCCATCCACGAAGGCCGCGAGATCCACATCATCTTGGATAACTTGAACACTCACAAGCCCAAAAATGACCGCTGGCTGCAACGTCATGCGAACATCCATTTTCACTACACGCCGACCTACAGTTCGTGGATGAATCAGGTTGAGGTGTGGTTTTCGATTCTGAGCCGCCGCGCCTTGCGGGGGGCGAGTTTCACTTCCCCCCGGCAGGTGCGCGAGGCCATCGACAGCTTCGTCCGCGTCTACAACTCCAAGGCTACTCCGTTCGAATGGACCAAGACCGTCGTCGCCCCTCGTCCCCTCGCCAGTAAATATTCTAACTTACGCAACTAAGTACTAGCTCGGTTCGTCTTGTCCAATACAAGATGAGCCTGACGGGGATCCGTTGGGTGGTCAGGAACAGAGCAGCTGCGGGCGATGGGAGTCGCCGTGCAGCAAGCCGAATCGCTGAGTCTGGAGCAGATCGAGTGTTTTCTCGACGGGTGCCAATCCGTCGCCTTCGAGGGCGGCAATCGAAGCGACAAATATGCGCTCGTCGAAAGCGTCTTGAAGCGGCATCACTATGCCGACCAGAAGCGCTCCGTCAAGGGTCTCCTGCGGCGTTATCTCGCTAAGCTCACGGGCTTAAGCCGCGCGCAACTCACCCGCCCTGATCGGACAGTTCTTGCACACGCGTTGCGTCCGTCCGAGGGCCTATCGGCGGCGCCGTTTTCCCAGCAAGTACACACGCGCCGACAGCGTCTTACTGGCGCACGTCGATCGAGTTCATCAGCGCCTCTCGGGGCCGGCCACCCGCCGCATTCTCCAACGCGAGTTCCAGATCTACGGCCGCAAAGAGTTTCGACGCCTGGCCGAATTGTCCGTGGGCCAGCTGTACAACTTGCGAAAAAGAGCCGTCTACCAACGTCACAGTTTGCATCTCGACAAGACCCGTCCCACGCCCGTGGCGATCGGCGAACGCCGCCAACCCGAGCCGCGAGGACGTCCGGGCTACCTGCGCATCGACACCGTGCACTCGCCCGAACAGGAAGGCGAAAAAGGCGCCTACAGCATCAATGTGGTCGACGAAGTGACGCAGTGGCAGGCCGTCGGCTGCGTCCAACGCATCAACGAAAATCACCTCATTCCCTTGCTGGAAGGCCTTTTGGAACAATTTCCATTTATCGTTCGCGGCTTTCACTCCGACAATGGCAGCGAATTCGTCAACCATCAAACCGCTAAACTGCTCGAGAAGTTGCGAATTGAATTTACGAAGTCTCGCGCGCGCCGTTCGAACGACAATGCCTTGGTCGAAACCAAGAACGGCGCGGTGGTGCGCAAGTGGATGGGCTACCAGTTTTTGCCCTCGGAAGCGACGCAGGCGATCGACACCTTCTACCGCCAGTGGCTCAACCCGTACTTGAATTTTCATCGCCCATGCGCTTTCGCCAGCGAGCGCCGAGACCGCCGCGGCAAGTTGCGCAAGGTGTACGCCGAGTGGAGCACGCCGTGGGAAAAGCTGCTCAGCCTGCCCGCCGAGCAGCGCGGCCTGCGCGCGGATCGCTCGCTCAAGAAGCTCCAAGCGCGAGCGGACACTTGTTCCGACACCGAGTTTGCCGAGCAACTCGACGCTCAGCGCAACGAACTGCAACGCGTCTGCAAAGACCTCGCGATCTGCTGGCGCACGCGCTAGACAACGCCCCGACCCGAGGCGTTGTCGGCTCCTCCGGCCCACGTCCGAAGACGGCCGTGGGGTCTCGCCTGGGATGGCTGCAAAGGGGGATTGGGGTTGCCGCCCCTTCCCCCTTATGCAATCCCCCTCACCCCGCCCTACGGGCCCCACAACGGGCTTCAACCTCAAGCCCCAATCCGAGCTATAATCCCTCCTGCCCACAGCTACCTTCGCCTGCCTCCTTCAGGCTCATCTTTCGATTGGAAAAGAGGGGTTGCTGCGGCTAGTGCGAGGCGAAACTTTTTCTTGTATGTCGTTTCGTTTGAGTTGGACTTTGAAGACTCGACATGTTGCGCACCTACGGTAACGTTGTGGACCCGCGACTTGGATTGATTTAGCCTTTGGGCCAGATTAATAAGATCTGTACCTAGCTCACTGACGGCGGCATAGCGTCGCTTGGCGTTTTTCTCAAGGCACTTGCTTACGAAAACTTCAAGTTCCATCGGCACGCCGGTTCGCAACGCTGTCATAGGCTCCGGCTCCTCGTTGAGGATCGAGTACATGACGGCCTTGCCGTAGTCGCCTTTGAACGGATGCTGACCGGTCACCATCTCGTAGATGACAACTCCGAGCGACCAGATATCCGTACGCTGATCGGTGCTCGATCCCTCTGTCTGCTCTGGGCTCATGTAGAAGACCGTGCCCAAGGTTTGGTCGGCCTTGGTGAGGCGACTGGATTCGGCTAGCTGAGCGAGGCCGAAGTCCATAATCGTGGCGTGGCCGCTGGAATCCACAATCACGTTTTCGGGCTTGATGTCGCGTTGGAACACGCCCTTCTCATGGGCGGCTTGCAAACCCTCGGAAATTTGGTGTGCGATATCGAGTGCGTCTTCAAGCCCTAGCGGGCCATGCGCAATTCGTTTGTCGAGAGGCTCTCCCTCGACAAGCTCCATCGCAATGAAAGTGTTTCCATCGGCTTCGTCAATTTCATAGACGGTGCAGACATTAGCATGCGATAGAGCCGCGGACGCCTGAGCTTCTCGTCCAAAGCGCTTGCGAACCTCTTCTTCACCAAGAAGATGGTTCGGTAGAAACTTGAGGGCGACTTCACGGTCGAGCTTGGTGTCGATGGCTCGGTAGACGACACCCATCCCTCCCTCGCCTAGTTTGTCGAGGACTTTGTAGTGGCTGATTTGTTGGCCTACCACGGATATAGGTGATTTTAGCTGGTTACCTGGAGCGCGCGTAGCAAGCTAATCCGCTACGTTTTGGTCGGCCGCGATTCTATCTTCTACACTCGTGAGAGGCGATTGTCGGCGTCGCCGAAACGCTCTAGCTTGACGCCCATTCGGTCCATCAGCGAGAGGTACAAGCTGCACATCTTGCGCTCTTCGTCGCTCTTTCCGAGGTAGTTCAGCGTGCGGCCTGTTTCGAGCTTGCCGCCCATGCCGCCGGCGAGCACTACCGGCAAGCGGGTGTTGTCGTGTAGTCGTCCAATCCACAAATTCGAGAGGAACATCAGGCACGAATTGTCGAGCACGGTGCCTTCGCCCTCGGGCATCTTGTCGAGCTTTTCGGCTAGGTACACGAACTGGCTCAGGTGGAACCGTGAGATGCGTTCATAACCATCCGAGAGATTGTCGTGCGACGCCGAGTGATGCCCTTTTTTGACACCTAAGAATGGGTAGTAGAGCGCTGAAAGGTCTCGCGCCAACAGCAGCGACGCGACTCGCGTTCGGTCGGTCTGGAAAGCGATCGCGATAATGTCACACATCAGACGGGTGTGATCGGGGAGATGTTCCGGCAGGCCGGCGGCCGGGCGTTCCATCGACGGCGCGGGCTGATCCTTTGCCTCGTCATGATTCTTGCGCAGTCCCTCGACCCGCTTTTCCACTTCGCGAACACTCGTCAGATACTCATCGAGCTTGGCCTTATCGCTTGCGCTGATTTCGCGGCTGAGCGCCTCCGCCCGTTCCTTCGCGCGGTCGAGGATGCTGATGTTACGTAAGCTGCCGCGGTTCTCAAAGAGATTGTCAAAGGCCAGCGACGGATAGACTTCCACCGGCACCGGCGACTCCGCCGTTCGCCACGAGATGTGCGAACTGTACGCCATCGAAAAATTCGTCTCGTGGTAGCCCGTCATCGGCTGCTCGCAGGCCAGAACGATGCTCGAGTTTGCGGTGTCTTGGCCCACCCGGGCGGCAATCATCTGGTCGACTGATATGCCCGACTTGATGATGGCGCCCCTCTGAATTTCAGCGCCCGAAAGCAGGCTGCCCGTTTGCGCCGGGTGAATCCCCTGCCCTGTAGCGGCCTTGTTGAAGAGCCCGTCGATGACGTTGATTTTTTGTTTCAACGGCTCAAGCACCGACAGCGTCTTGCTGAGCTTCATCTCAGCGCCCGAACCTTCGGCGCTCCAGTGATCTTCATTGATGCCATTGCCCATGAAGACCACGCCAAAGCGTTGTGGGAACCGAGCTTCCGATTTCGTATTGCCCAGCGCCGGCAGCGACTCCAGCCAGGGCAGAGCGATCGTGACGCCGGCTGCGCGTAGAACCGCGCGCCGTGAAATTTGACCAGGGGAATTCTGAGATCGCTGTGGCATCTTATTCACCTACGTTTTGCTTGGACTCACGGTGATGAGTGAGTTCGCCGGCCCGCTTATTGAGAAACTGAGGGCTGCTGACAACGCTCTCAATGAGCGATGAAAACCGGTGTCCGTTGGCGGCGAGATTCGATTTCATTTTCTCAACAACCGATTCGTCCGAGAGCTGCAGCGAACGGCTTAGCGCATAAGCCAACATCTTGCGGCTGAGATTGTCCAGATAGTCGCCCTGGCGACGCTCCCGAATGTAGGCTAACACGCCTTCAACGCCGCTGCCCTGGGTGCCGTCGGGGAAATCCGCATTGGTGTCAACGAGCCGCCCGGCTAGGTCCAGCGTTCGTTTCTCGCCCACGGGACCATACGATTCGAACGCCAGCCCAAACGAGTCGAAGCGCTGATGGCAAGACGCGCAAACCTCGTTCGACCGATGGCTCGACAGCATGTCTCGGACTGAAAGTTCTGATTTTGATTCGTCCTCCGGCAATTCGGGTACGACAGGTGGCGGCGGCGGAATGACCTCGCCGAGTACGCGGCGAACAACCCAGTAGCCGCGCTGCACGGGGCTCGTTCTCAAGCCGGGAGAGTTCTTCGTGAGAAAGACTGACATCGGCAGCAAACCGCCGCGCCCGTAGCGGCCGGCCTCTTCGACGCGGACCCAATTTTCGCTGCCCCCGTTTATTTTGGGCATTTCGTAATGGCGCGCGAGTGGCGGATTGGCGAATGTGTAGTCGCCGTAGAGCAGATTGAGCACCGAGCGGTCGTGGTGAATAACGTCGGCAACGAAACGGATCGGCTCTTCGAACATCGATCGGCGCAGCTCGTCATCGAATCTCGGGAATCGTTCTCGATCGACGCCGTTGTGTTGTTCAAAGCGGCGGAAGTCGAGCCAGTTGCCGGCGAACTCCGTTGCCAGGCCGCGCATGCGCTCGTCCTTCAACATGCGCCGTGTCTGCGCCAGTAAGACGTCGCTGTCTTGCAGATCTCCGGCAGCGGCGTGAGCGAGCAGCTCATCGTCGGGCATGCTGGACCAAAGGAAATAACTGAGTCGATTAGCTAGGCCGTAGGGCGAGAGCGGCCGGGCGCCTGACGAGACCTCGGGAGCGGGATCGGCAGCGCTATCGATAAGGTCGACGCGGTAGCAGAAGTCCGGCGACATGAGCACACTGACGACCGAATCGCGAATGGCTTCTTCGTGCGTCAGACCGCTCTCATCTCGTAGAGAACGGTAGTACCCGAGAATGTCCGCGCGTTCGACGGGCGCAAGCGGCCGGCGGTAGGCACGCTCGGCAAAGTCGACTATGGCCTCAAGGTGACGAGGCTCGGCTTGCGCACGCATTCGCTCGACGGCCCGAAGAGTATCGTCGACACGTTTGAAATGATCGCGAATCGCCTCTTGGGCAATCTCGTCGTTGGCGGGTTCCGCTTTCGCTTTGGCGAGATAGGCGTCGCGCAGATCGTTGATTACCGGCGTGGCACTGACGGCATCGTCGGACGGCCGCTCGCTGCCGGACTCGCGGCCATTCCCCAGAATTTCACCGCTCTGGTTAAAGAAATACTGAACCCAAGTACGCTTGGTGAAGTCCGCTATGAAGTCGAACTCATCCCATAGACCATCAAGTTTCTCTTTGCCGTGGTCGTCTAGGATCAACTCGATCAGCGCGGTGTCATCGCGGAAATAGCCCATCACGTTGTGGTATCCCGCACTGAGGAGGCGACCCTTGTCCTCTGAGTTATCGGGATAGAAACGCCCGCGCTCACTGATGTAGAAGGCGTCGGGAAAGACCTCGCTGAAACGAGCGAAGGCGGCTTCGTAGCGTTCGCGTTCGCCGTCGGGGACGACCAAATCAGGGTCGCCGATGCGGGCTTTGATGACCATAACCTCGGCCCTGGCTTCGGCGGCGCGACCGAGGCCCAGGCCTTTGCGGTCGGGCAGTTCGGGATCCTCAAGTGGCGGATCGCCGGCCATGCGCAACGCATTGGCGTCGAACTTGCGGCGATTCGCGGCGAATTCGCGAAGCTTCCAGTTCATCAACGGCTGAGAGGTCGCGCTTAAGCCGGCTACCCGCGGCGCTTTGAACTGCAGCGCGGTTTGGGTTCGGATTTTGATCACCAGTTCGCGCATCGCCTCGCAACGTCCGCGCAGGGAGGAGAGGTCGGCGGCCGGAGCCGGCAGAGCGCGCCACATGCCGCGCAGCTTGGCAACCGGTCCGACCTCGACGTCGGACCCTTCTAGAAGTCGCCAGACTAGCGGTAGATAGCCTGAGCTGACGGCGGCATCCTTAGCCGCTTGGGCCAACGTAAGATTGGCTTTGCCTAGCGCCAAACGGTTCTTGTAGCGCCACGCGGCTTCGAAATAGTCGGCGTAGTCGGTGGGCTGACGGTAATAGAAATCGACGACGCGCGAGATGGCGTATTTCTCGCGGTCCGTCTCGACCAACATCGGATGCGGCGCAAAGCCAAACCCACTAGGCGTCAGCACCAGGTGATCACCCACTTCGCGCGCCGCCTGCAGGTACTTGTTGAGTAGCGCCGGCGACATCGACAGCGACTCGCCGGAATTATCAAAACCGGCTGGGTTTGCCGGGTCGATCGGAAACTCGCGAGTTGGGCGAATGTCGACGCCAGTGAGGTCGCGAATCGTATAGTTGTACTCAGCGTTGCTCAGTCGGCGCGCAAGCACCGGACCCGGATCGCCGGCGTTCCGCGCGGCCTCTTCCGCGCGTATGGCCTCAATCCAATCGATCACCTGTTGGCGGCTCTCGGGGGAGGGCTGTGGTGCTGCCTTCGGCGGCATCTCCGCGGCCTTCAGGCGACCGAGTATCAGCGCCCAATGAGGGTGGTCTTCGACGACCGTCTCGACTGTCGGATAGACCTCGAGGTTAAAAAGTGCCGCGGGCTTTTCACCGCCGTGGCAGCCGATGCAGTGACGGGCTACGAACGGTCGAACCGTGTCCTCGAACTGCTGAGCGAGCTTCGGACTCGTCGGCGCTGCCACCGCAACCACCGATATCGCGATTGCCCCGCAAGCTAAGCGCGAGATGAGATGGCTGGCACGATGCAGCATGAGTCAAACCTCATATTCCTTGACTCCGGTCTCACCGTGAACCAGAGAGGTACTGCGAGGTTGCCGTAATTTTAGCACCGCCGCCACGCCGCGAGTTCCACGAACGATTGGAGAAAACCCGCTACCAACGCGCTGGAAGCGGAATTCGCCTACGGTATTTGGGAGCTGATGTGATCCCTCTCGTGCTGCCCGCTGCATCGCGCTTGTGGCGCAATGGGCCCCAGTCGGCGACCGTGCAAGTCGGCCTGTAAAATCGATCGGCCCCGATCCCTAGCGGGCTGCTACTGGCACACAGAAGCTTTAACTAGTTTGGGCTTGCCGCCGCCTGCTATTACCGCAAGCTCGAGCGTAGCTCCTCCGCTTCGTTGAAAGTATGTGAGTTCCACATCGTGCGGTCCCTCGTCCAGGTCAATCGGCCCCGGGTAGTCTTAGGCCCATGAGTCCCATCGTCGACTGTAACGTCTACACCATCAATTCTGAGTCGACTGCCGTCATCGCTCGTCACAGCGAAAGTCACCATACCTGCCTTGCGAAATTCGACGCAGCCCGTGACTAGAATGGCGAAGTCATCACCGCCGTCGTTAGGAAAATCAGCGTTGTTGCCAAGGAAGTCGCCATCAGCGCCACCATCATAGAAATTAACTACCTAATATTCAGCAGTAGCCTCGTTTATACTAGCAATACTTCCGTCAATGAGAGCATCCGCATCTTCTAGAAAATTCAGGTCGTATCCATCGGATTTGATATCCACGACGGTGAAACTGCCAAATTTGGCCGCGTTCGATTCAAGCGCCGCGCCGCCGCATAGCAACGCTAGCACCGCCAACGATCCTACAAAACTCTTTGCCCTATAAGTCATCCTTTATCGCCTCCTTCGACTTGAAAAAGCGGCAGAGCCGCAAGTGGAGGTCTAAAATAAGGCTCTTCCGACCCTAAAGCAACGGTCCCGACAGTACCGATTTTTAGCAAGTACGACGTGTATAGTACTTGCGGGATTGTGATCATTAGCGGGGTTTGAAACACCAGGACTCATCCCGGATCGGGGCATAATTGTTGGATTGCCTCGGTCCTGGCGCGGCGCCCCATTTCCACACCGATTCACGAATGTTTCGCGAGGTTACGCGGGTTTACGAAACTGCTGTCTAACCAACGACGCACGGACAGGAGAATTCCCAACTCGTCAAGCCGCGCTAGGATATTGCCATATGAACCGTAGATTCGTACGGGTAGTCATGGGCCTAGTCGTGACCCTGCTCTTCGCAGTGGCGAGCACGGAGGCGGTGGACTGGACCCGTTTTCGAGGCGAGGGAGGGGCGGGAGTCGCGGATGGCGTGCCCGCGCCGCTTGAAATGCGCCCCGACGGAGGCTACGCCTGGAAGCGCACGGTGCTTCCAGGAAAGTCTTCTCCGGTGTTGTCGGGTGACCGTTTGTTCCTCACCGCGCATGAGGGTGACCGGCTGCTCACTCTCGCATTCGACCGAGACACGGGCGAGACACTTTGGAGCAAAGAAGTGCGGCGCGCCCGCGTCGACGAGCGCCACCCCAACAACGATGCCGCCGCGCCGACGCCGGTGACCGACGGCAAGTCGCTCTACGTCTTCTTCGCTGACTTCGGCCTCGTTGCATACAGCGTGCAGGGCCGCGAGCTGTGGCGTCGACCGATGGGGCCTTTCACGGGTCCTCGCGGCATGGCGGCATCGCCGCTGCTGATCGAGGGTGTGCTCGTTTTGATGATCGAGCAGCGCATCGACGGCGCGGTGCTGGGATTCAACGCCGAGACGGGCGAGTCGATCTGGAAGGTGTCGCGTCCAACGGTATTGGGCGGCTCGTTCGCCACGCCGGTTGCTTATCGAACGGCAGGTGGCGAAATGCACGCAGTCGTCGTGTCTCCATTCGAGTTGGCCGGCTACGATCCCAAAACAGGCGAGAAGTTATGGCGCGTCGGCGGACTTCCGCATCAACCTAAATCGAGCCCGCTGGTCATCGGCGACATCATCTTGGTCGGGGTACAAGGAGACAGCGCGCGCGGCCGGCTCAAGAGCTGGGAGCAGATGTTTAGCGGTCTCGATAAGGATGGCAGCGGCGTCGTTGAAGCCGCTGAAATTCAAGGGACGGTCGCCGACTACGACGGCGATGGAGTTTTCGGGCGGGCCGACTACGATCAGTGGTTCGTCGAAAAATCGCCACCCAGTTTACTGATGGCGGTTCGCGCCAACGGGCTAGGCGACCTAACGGGTAAAGCTGTGCTTTGGACCGTCGATCGTGGGGTGCCCCGAGTGACCACGCCGGTGGCCTACGACGGCGTCGTTTACCTCTCCCGCAACGGGGGAATTTTGTCTTCGATCGACTTAGAAACAGGAGCTGTCCTCAAGGAAGGTCGGCTTCGTGAAGCGATCGACGAGTATTTCGCGTCGCCCGTCGCGACGGACGGCAAGATTCTCACGAGTAGCCGGGACTGTAAACTCACTTGGATCAAGGCAGGGCGCGAGTGGGAAATCCTACACGTCAACGATCTACTCGAGGAGTGCTTTGCGACGCCGGCGCTGGGCCACGATGGAGTGTTCGTGCGCACGACGAACGCTCTCTATCGGTTTGCCACGGCTGAGTGATGCACCGTCGGTCAGGTTGGGCGTCCGGATTGAGGTCCGTTGCCACGCATGTGTTCTACAGGGACGGCGTGCCCCCAGGAAATTTCGTCCGCCGAGATACCAAGCGCCGCAGCCAGGCGCTCGCGCTGCAGCGGACTGGCGGTGTAGTTGCCACGGACGATGGCTTTCACCATTCTGGCGTCGAATCCGGTGGCTGCAACGAGTTGGTCGAGGTCGATCTCGGTCTCTTCCATGTGGAGGGCGATCGGCTTCATTGCGGCTCCGATACTAGCACTTCGATGCTGGTTTGGCCGGACGCGGCATCGCGGGGACGATCAGCTCTTTTGCTGTAGAAGCCACTCGATGACCTTCGCGTCGTTGTAGGCGAGATTGGCCGTGGCGTGTCCGACGCCTTCGTATTCGGTGTAGCGTGGTTCGCCGCCCGCGGCGCGGATCGCGGCTACCATTTGTCGAGCTAGCTTCACGGTGCTGATGTTGTCGGTTTCGCCCTGGAAAATCCATACGCCCATGCTCGCGAGAGCGGGCGCGGCCTCCGGCACGATTACGGCGGAGCCAGCCGAAGGCGCGACTCCAGCGATGCGGTCGGCATGCAGCGCCGCGTAGCGAGTTGAGCCTTCTCCGCCCATCGAATGCCCGGCAAGCGTGATCCGGTCCTGGTCGACGGAGTAGGCCTCGACGGCGGCGGCGATGGCGGCGGTGACGTGCTCCTCCGCATCGGGCTTGGGCGTCGGGCCATGACGCTCGAAGCGCCACTCTGACTGTATGGGGTTTGTTGGAACGGGCGCCCAGATCTTCCCCGTCGGACAGCGAGGAACTAAAACCAGCGCTCGAAAACGATCGGGATTTGCGCGGATCGCGCGTACGATCTGCTGTTTGTCCATCCACTCGGTTAGCGCGTTTCCTGCGTTGTCACCGCCCCCGCCGCCGCCGTGCAAGTACACGATCAGCGGCCGCGGTTTCGATGTGTCGTAGCCGGGCGGGACATACATGGCAGCAGTTCTGCTCACGCCGTCGACTGTGAAATGGAGGTTTTTGAAGGCACCGAGGGAGGCGTCCGCGGCGGTTAGCATTCCGGCCTGTGACACTAGCAGGAGGGCGGCTATGGCTTCGAGCAGTTTCATTGTTTGTTCCTCATTTCGGTCCGGCTGATTTGCTTCCGCCGAATCGGCTAAAGTGTGCGATGGATCAATAAGAGCTTTAACGAATGATGGAAAACTCCGCAATCCGAATGCAACATTTGGCCCTTGAGGTCTCCGACATCGACCGAGCCATCCGCTTCTACCGAGACTATCTCGGCATGAAGATCAGCGAACGTCATCCGCCTGGCGAAATCGACGCTATACCCGTGGAGCTGTGTTTCATGCGCTTGGGGTCAGTGCATCACGACCTAGTCCTCGTACACAACCCGGCCAAGACATACGAAACGCGCCCGGAAACTCCCGACGACGACTTGGCGGGGCCGCCGTCGTTTCATCACTTTGCCTTCGAATGCGCCGATCGCGCGGTGTGGGTTGGACTGCTGGACAGGGCCAAGGAGCTGGGTCTGAAAATAATCCGCGGGCCGGTTGTACATAGCCCGTGGGATGCGCGCGGTGACGGATCGTGGGGCGAGAACGAGTCGTTCTACGTGCTCGATCCGGACAACCATCGGATCGAAATCTTTTGCGACATGGCCACCATCGGCGCGGACGGTATCTATGTGAACGCGCGTGGCGAGCGCATCGAAGAGGCGAGGGCGGACGAGGTCTGAGACGTTGGGTCTACCCGCATTCGTTCCGGTATTGGTGGTTGGCGCGGGTCCGACGGGCCTGCTATCGGCGAATCTGCTCGGAATTTACGGTGTCGAAACGCTGATTGTCGAGCAGAACGCGACAACCTCGGAACTGCCAAAGGCAATCTTGCTCGACGATGAGGGACTGCGCGCGCTGCAGGCAGTCGGGCTCGCGGAGCGTGTCGTCGAGCGGATCATTTCGGGATACGGAGCGCGCTACTACTCGCCCGACGGCGAGTGCTTTGCCGCAGTCGAGTCGCCGCTGACACGGCACGGCTATCCTCGACGCAACTCATTTCTGCAGCCCGATCTCGAGCGAATGATGGCCGCCGGGCTGAAGCGTTTCGCCGGCGTGCGAGCGGCGTTCGAGACCAAGCTCGTGTCACTCGAAAACAGCGCTGATCGCGTCGCGGTGCGGCTGGAGTTCGCCGACGGCACCCATCACGAGTTGACTTGCGGCTTCGTGCTGGCCTGCGACGGGGCGCGCAGTACGGCGCGCGAAGAGCTCGGAATTGAGATGCCGGGAATGACTGATTCGCGCGACTGGGTTGTGATCGACACCATCAATGATCCGGACGCCGACCAGTTTTCGAAGTTCTTCTGCGACCCGGCGAGACCGATGGTGTCGATACCGGCGCCCGGCGGTGGCCGGCGCTATGAGTACATGATTTTGCCTGGAGAAGATCCGCAAGTGATGGCTGCGCGCGACACTCTTCGCGCCGTGTTGTCGCGATTTCGGATGGTGCCGGACGAGGACATTCAGCGGGCGGTGGTTTACACCTTTCATGCCCGGGTTGCGGCGCGTTTGGTGGCGGGAAGAATTGCTCTGATCGGTGACGCCGCGCACCTCTCGCCTCCGTTTGCAGGGCAAGGTATGAACGCTGGACTGCGCGATGCGTTCAACGTCGCCTGGAAAGTGAAGCTGGCAGTCGACGGCAACGCCTCACCCGACATTCTTGGAAGCTACGAGGTTGAGCGCGCCGGACCAGTCACCGAGATGATTGACTATGCCGTGGCGCTGGGCGAGATCGTCATGCCGCTGGGCGGTCTTGATGACAGGGCAAAGGGGCGGATCCGCGATCACTTGTTGGGAGCACCCGGGGGCGAAGGCGGAGCGAGCGTTGTGCCGCAACCCGAGGCCGTTTATACGCGCGGTTGGAGGCTGCCGGGTTCGCGTTCTCCGCTCGGAGGTTTGACTGGACACGCGTTTCCTCAATTTCAGGTGATGGCCGGCGGCCGCGAATCTCGATTGCTTGATGATGTTCTGGGTTCGGGATTTGCTCTGGTGGCGCTGGGCGCTGAGGCTGCTTGGGCGCTCTCTGAGCTTGAGGCTGGAGTTGTGACGTCGCTCGAGGTGCGCCGGGTGGCGCTCTACTTCGGTGAGGCCGGCGGTGGGCCGGATGGGGTTGAATGGGCTTGTGTTGTGGGCGGAGACTTCGGACTTAGGGAACAGGCGGAGGCGATTCTGCTGGTGCGTCCAGACCGGTTTATTGCTGGGGAATGGAGCGTTGACGAGGTCGGCGAAATCGAACGGGACATTCTCGAATTATGCGCCTTTGGGGAGGGTGAATTTTCGTAGTTCTTTCGGGTTTTTGGGCTCGCGGATGGCGGTCGTTCGCGGATTCCTTCGCTTGGATGGGACAGTCCACACGTTGGTTCGGTTTCGCGGTGTAGATTGCGTTGTCTCATGGGACAGTCCCGCCCCGTGATGCCTCAGTGATGCGGACCCCGGCCGCTGTTAGTTGGACGGGATAGCCTAGGTGAGACTGCCCCGCCCGTTGGTTTATCTGCTCATAATCAAACTCGACAAACCGATAAAATGGGAGCTCCCAAGTTGCTAAACCTCCGTGTACCAGCGACGTTGTGCGGGCAAGCTTTTTGACAGCAACGCCGGGTTGTCAGCCCGCATTTCTCACCACCTGACGGCGAAAGAACGCGATAGTTGCGCCACTACTTCGTTGCGCTCGATCGCGAGTGCTCGACGGACTGTCAAGTACGCCTCCGCGCGCCAACCTTCGCCCGCCTCGTATTGACGCACCTCTCACGCACTTTCGCTCGCCACGTGGTGAGAAATGCGGGCTAGGTTGTTCTTTTCCCCGAGGACAGCCAGGACCGAAACCTCGTTTTTTTGATGTTGCTTTCACAACACCGGATGGATGGTCTCATCTTTCGCTTAAGCCAGGCAAACTCCATAGGCATCCGTGCTTGTACTTTGCACGCCCTTAGGAACCTGTTTCAACACTACACCCCCGTGTCAAGTTTTTAGGGGGTCGGGCGGGGCGTTGAAACGGCTAAGTTGTTGACTTTTCAGGTTTAAAAAATATTTCAAAACCCCGGTACGGGGTGCTGGTGATCGCTTACGATGGAAAACCATGGCCACCGCACTTGACCGCATGACCGACTTCGATTTGACCGAGGAGCAGCGCCTGGTCCGTCAGACCGTTCGCGAGTTTGCCGAGGCCGAGATTCTTCCTTATGTCGAACAATACGAGCGCGAAGAGAAGTATCCACTGGAGCTAATCGCCAAGCTGCCGCCGCTCGGTTTGATGGGGCCGATGATCCCCGAGGAATACGGCGGCTCGTTTAGCGACTTCGTTAGCTATGGGATTATCTGCGAGGAGCTGGCTCGCTGCGATTGGGTCGTGGCTTCAGTGGTTTCGGTCGCCAACTCGCTGTGTGCGAGCGGCATTCTAAAGTTCGGTAGCGAAGAGCAGAAGCAGCGCTGGCTGCCGCCAATCGCTAGTGGCGAGGTGCTTTGTTCGGCCTGCCTCACCGAGCCGTCTGGCGGCACCGATCTCGGGAATATGCAGACCACGGCAACAAAGGTTGTCGGCGGCTACACGCTCAGCGGCTCGAAGGTGTTTATCTCGCACGCCGCTCATGCCGGACTCTTTTTTGTAGTCGCAACCGTAGACCGCGCGAAGAAGCACAAAGGCGTCACTGCGTTTCTCGTCGACCCCAACGCTGAGGCGAGTGATGGTATTCGAATCGGTGAATTCCCGATGCGCACACTCAAACGCGATAACTTGGCCGAAGTATTTTTCGAGGACGCTTTCGTCCCCGACGAGACTGTGCTTGGGGAAGCAGGTCGAGGTTTCCCGGTACTCGGCTCGGCGCTCGACACGGGGCGCTTTTCAGTTGCGGCACGATGTGTCGGACAGGCACAACGCTGCTTGGATTTGGCGCTTCCTTATGCCGCTGAGCGCAAGGCATTCGGTCAACCGATCGGACACTTCCAATTGATTCAGCAGAAAATTACGGATATGACAACGCGGCTGGCGCAGGCACGACAGCTCGTCTACCAGCTCGGCCGCATGAAAGATGCCGGGGTGCCGCGAGCGAGTATGGAAAGCTCAATGGCGAAGTTAGTGGCAAGCCAAGCCGCAGTGCAAAATTGTCTCGACGGCATGCAGATTTTCGGCGGCTATTCTTGCTCGGCGGAGTATGAGATCGGGCGGCTGTTGCTGGAGGCGAAGAGTTTGGAGCTTGGCGAGGGGACGAGTGAACTGCACACCAAGATCATTGCGGAGACGATGCTGGGGATTCGCAAAAATTGAATCGCAGCGCTAGCCCGCATATTTCACCACCTGACGGCGAAAGCACGCGATAGGTGCGCCATTACTTCGTTGCGCTCGATCCCGAGTGCTCGACGGACTGCAAAAGTACGCCTCCGCGCGCCGACCGTCGCCCGCCTCGTATTGACGCACCTCTCACGCACTTTCGCTCGCCACGTGGTGAAAAATGCGGGCTGGGGTGTAGCGGGCTAAGATATTCCTGCGTACTTATTTAGGAGAACTTCGATGACTCGCATACTCACCGCATATTTATCGCTAGTGATTTTTGGCGCTGCCTCGTTGCTTGCGGCGGGCCCGGCGGCAAAGATTGGCGACCTTGCCTGGATGACCGGCCACTACGAAGGGTCGCTGGGCAAGGGAACGCTCGAAGAAAATTGGGCCGAGCCCAAGGGCGGTTCGATCGCGTCGCTGGTGCGCGCAACCGGCGAAGGCGGCGCAACCTCGATGATCGAATTGATCGTGGTCGAAGAGGAAGCAGGCTCGTTGATGTTGCGCCTGCAGCAGTGGAACCCGGGGCTGAAGCCGCGCACGGACGAGCCCCTGGTGATGCGGCTGGTCGAGTCCGCGCCGAACAAGATCGTATTCGAAAATACCGGCACGAGCGGCATGAAGCGCCTCGGTTACACCAAGAGCGGCAAGAGTTTCACCATTTCGATCGTCACCGCGCAAGGGCAGGCTCGCGATATTAAGCTGAGCGCGAACTAGACGCGGCCGCTGACAGGGCAACGTCATGCCGTTATTCGAACGCGACGCGACCACGATCTACTACGAGCTGCACGGCGAGGGATTTCCGGTTTTGCTGTTTGCCCCTGGAGGGATGCGCTCGGCGGTTTCGTTTTGGGAAGGGTCGCAATTTAATCCGATCACGGAGCTGAGCGCTCACTTTCGCGTGATCGCGATGGATCAACGAAATGCCGGGCAGTCCAGAGCGCCGGTCTCGGGTAGCGACGGCTGGCACACGTATTCGTCGGATCACGTCGCGCTATTAGATCACTTGGGAGTTGAACGCACTCATGTGCTGGGCATGTGTATTGGCGGGCCCTATAGCCTGGGTCTGATGCAAGCGGCGCCAGGTCGGGTGACGGCCGCCGTGCTGCAACAATCCATCGGGTTCGACAATAACCGCGAGCTTTTCTACGCGATGTTCCAGACTTGGGCGGACGCGATCAAGGGCGATCATCCGGAGGCGGATGAAAGTGATTGGCTGAGTTTCAGATCGAACATGTACGACGGCGAGTTCGATTTCAACGTTGGCCGCGATTTCGTACGTCAATGCGACGTGCCAATGCTGGTACTGATGGGTGACGATGGCTACCATCCACAGGCAATATCGCGCGAGATTGCCCAGATCGCTGCGAACGCTACGCTGGTTGAAAACTGGAAGTCGCCGGAGGAGGATGGCACGGTCGAGAAGGTTGTACAGTTTTTGGAGGCCAATACGCCGGCGTAATCGAATACTTGTTTTCGGACTTTCAGGAGTTCCGTGATGTCGGGTGTCGGCAGGCGGTCGGAGCATATGGCGATGGACTCGGCTGTTGGCGGCGACTGGATCGATACTGGGGCGCTGACGTTCGTTCTGATTGCCTCGGCTCTACTCGCGTGGCCGGTCTCAGCGTTTCTGTTGAAGCTCTACCGGGGCGCGGTGGTCGCCGCGATGAATACGCGAGGGAGCCACGATGCGCCGGCGGAGGTCGCCGACGTGATCGCGCGGGGAGAGCCGCTGGGGAGCGCCGAATATCTCTACCACCGGTCAGTCGCGGGACGCCGCCGCGCGCTAACCGCCTATGCCGCGGGCGGGTTCGTCTTTGCCGTTCTGATGGCGGCTTGTTTCTTGCTTTCTGGGGATCTCGCGGTGGGACCGGTGCGCTTGGCTACGCTGACCGGTATCTATGCCTGGCCGTTCGTTCTCACCTGGAATCTTGTTTGTCGCTCACCCTTGAAGACGAGCTTGGGTGTCGCTGGAATTTACGTTCTCGCATTCACCGTCATCGCGGCGGTCGGGCTATCGCTGAGTCCCAATGCTACCGTGGGCAGCCTGATCGTGGTGTTGCTGGTCACAAATATTCCGCCTACGATTTTGTTGTCGCTGTTCTTATCGAGGCGAGTTCGGGCTGTCGGACCGCTGGTCCTGGTGTTCTTGATGATCGGAGTTTTTGGCGCGAACGCGGCGGTTAGTCTTGTTGGTTCCAGCGACGAAGGCATTGGCATCGCGGCGGACTTCGGCCTCGCGATGGGACTGGGTTCGTGGGGGACCCTGCTTTCGATTGTCTCCATCGGATTTGCTTTGTTCGGCTTCGTCGGCTGGGCGTTGTTGCGCCGCTTGGCCGTTTCGTACGAACAGAAAAAGATCACGGATCAATCGCTCACGGTGGACGCGGTCTGGCTGCTATTCGGATTGGTTTACGCAATCGGCATCGCTCCCGCCGGATTGGTGTGGATACTCGCGGGATCTGTCGCTTTTGGCGCCTTCAAACTTACTTACAAGTTCATATTTCGCGCTCGTGCCTCGGCCAGACACGAGGTCGCCCGCGGCCCGAAGCTGTTGCTGCTCCGTGTTTTTTCGCTTGGCAAGCGTAGCGAAACGCTCTTTGACATCTTCGGAGCGCAGTGGCGATACGTTGGGAGCACACGGATGATTGCCGGACCTGACTTGGCTACGTCGGCGATCGAGCCGGATGAATTCCTTCAATTCGCCGGAGGAAAACTGAAGACTCTTTTCGTTGATGGAAGCGAGGCGTTTCGGACGAGGTTGTCGAGTTTGGACGAGGCGCCCGATTTTGACGGTAGGCACCGCGTGAACGAATTCTTTTGCTATGACGACACGTGGCGAATGGTTCTACGGCGGCTGGCGGCCAGTAGCGACGCTGTGTTGATGGACCTCAGAGGATTTTCAGCACAGACTCCAGGGTGCGAGTTCGAAATTAAGGAGCTGTTCCACCTCATTCCCGTCTTGTCCAATACAAGATGAGCCTGAAGGGGAGGGCGATTCCAATACAAGATGAGCCTGACGGGGATCCGTTGGGTGGTCAGGAACAGAGCAGCTGCGGGCGATGGGAGTCGCCGTGCAGCAAGCCGAATCGCTGAGTCTGGAGCAGATCGAGTGTTTTCTCGACGGGTGCCAATCCGTCGCCTTCGAGGGCGGCAATCGAAGCGACAAATATGCGCTCGTCGAAAGCGTCTTGAAGCGGCATCACTATGCCGACCAGAAGCGCTCCGTCAAGGGTCTCCTGCGGCGTTATCTCGCTAAGCTCACGGGCTTAAGCCGCGCGCAACTCACCCGCCTGATCGGACAGTTCTTGCACACGCGTTGCGTCCGTCCGAGGGCCTATCGGCGGCGCCGTTTTCCCAGCAAGTACACACGCGCCGACAGCGTCTTACTGGCGCACGTCGATCGAGTTCATCAGCGCCTCTCGGGGCCGGCCACCCGCCGCATTCTCCAACGCGAGTTCCAGATCTACGGCCGCAAAGAGTTTCGACGCCTGGCCGAATTGTCCGTGGGCCAGCTGTACAACTTGCGAAAAAGAGCCGTCTACCAACGTCACAGTTTGCATCTCGACAAGACCCGTCCCACGCCCGTTGCGATCGGCGAACGCCGCCAACCCGAGCCGCGAGGACGTCCGGGCTACCTGCGCATCGACACCGTGCACTCGCCCGAACAGGAAGGCGAAAAAGGCGCCTACAGCATCAATGTGGTCGACGAAGTGACGCAGTGGCAGGCCGTCGGCTGCGTCCAACGCATCAACGAAAATCACCTCATTCCCTTGCTGGAAGGCCTTTTGGAACAATTTCCATTTATCGTTCGCGGCTTTCACTCCGACAATGGCAGCGAATTCGTCAACCATCAAACCGCTAAACTGCTCGAGAAGTTGCGAATTGAATTTACGAAGTCTCGCGCGCGCCGTTCGAACGACAATGCCTTGGTCGAAACCAAGAACGGCGCGGTGGTGCGCAAGTGGATGGGCTACCAGTTTTTGCCCTCGGAAGCGACGCAGGCGATCGACACCTTCTACCGCCAGTGGCTCAACCCGTACTTGAATTTTCATCGCCCATGCGCTTTCGCCAGCGAGCGCCGAGACCGCCGCGGCAAGTTGCGCAAGGTGTACGCCGAGTGGAGCACGCCGTGGGAAAAGCTGCTCAGCCTGCCCGCCGAGCAGCGCGGCCTGCGCGCGGATCGCTCGCTCAAGAAGCTCCAAGCGCGAGCGGACACTTGTTCCGACACCGAGTTTGCCGAGCAACTCGACGCTCAGCGCAACGAACTGCAACGCGTCTGCAAAGACCTCGCGATCTGCTGGCGCACGCGCTAGACAACGCCCCGACCCGAGGCGTTGTCGGCTCCTCCGGCCCACGTCCGAAGACGGCCGTGGGGTCTCGCCTGGGATGGCTGCAAAGGGGGACTGGGGCTGCCGCCCCTTCCCCCTTATGCAATCCCCCTCACCCCGCCCTACGGGCCCCACAACGGGCTTCAACCTCAAGCCCCAATCCGAGCTATAATCCCTCCTGCCCACAGCTACCTTCGCCTGCCTCCTGCAGGCTCATCTTTCGATCGGAAAAGAGGGGTTGCTGTCGCGCGTGGTGTTTGTGGTCGATGCTACCACCGACCGGGCGCGGCTTGAGGCAGTGTTGACGGAAGCGACAGAGCAGTTGAGCCCCGCATCGCCGAACGACGAAGACAGTAGGGGTCAGATCCGGTTTATTCCGGTGGACCGGATTGGATTCGTGGAGTGCAAGTCGCTCGTACGGGCGGTTTGCGATGCAGCGGCCGTAGCCTAGTTTTGCGACAGGATGCGCGTCGGTTTGAAGTGGCGCGTGGAGGCCCGGTACGGAGGTCGCTGGGCGGTCTCGCTAGCCCCCGAGCTTAATCAGCGGTGCATCGAGTAGAACGGTTGAATCTGGTGGCTAGCGGGTGGTGGCACCGCCGTCGATTACCCAGTTTTGGCCGGTGACCCAACTTGATTCGTCGCTGGCAAGGTAGAGCGCGATACCACCTAGATCGCTGGTTTCGCCCAGGCGTCTGATCGGTTGGTTGGCCGGGACGCGCTCTTCGCCTTCGTCGCCGCCTTTCCAGAAAAATGAGCTGAAATCGGTCTTCACTAAGCCTGGACAAATCGCGTTAACGCGCACGTTGTGCTTGCCCCACTCATTCGCCCACGTACGGGTCATCATGATCAGGCCCGATTTGGTGAAGCTGTAAAGTAGGCCTTCCGTCTGGGGCCGCAGTCCGGCGATGGAGCCGATATTGATGATCGAGCCGCCGCCATTTTCGATCATCTTTGGAACGATCAACCGCAGAAAGCGCACTGATGAGAGCACGTTGATCTCGACCATTTTCAAGACGGCCTCGTCTGAGACGTTGAGCGAGGGACCCTGTTCGAGATTGGTGGCTCCGTTGTTGACCATGATGTCGACCGTGCCAAAGCGCTTTTCGGTGGCCGCGACGGTGGCCTCGATCTGATCTTTCTTGCCAACGTTGCACTGGAATGGCATCACCTCGCCCGGCAGGTCGGCCCATTCGGCAGCCGCGGCCTCGAGGTTTTCCATCTTGCGGCTTGCGATTACAACCTTCGCGCCGGCGTCGACGTAACGCCGAGCGATCTCTTTGCCGATGCCGCGGCCGCCGCCGGTGACGATCGCTACCTTGCCTTCCAAACTAAAACTCATGCGGGAACCCGTCCTTTCGTTTAGAGCACTTTCAGTGAACTCTTAGACTGTTCGTGAGTCAGAAGCGTTGACGCCGGCAGCTCCGGGAGGCTAGATCTCCCAGCCTAGAATCGGAGGCGCGACCGTCAGGGAGTGCGGTGGCGAAGGGTTGACTGGGTGAGTTGAGGCGGGTCCGGTTGAGAAGTGATCAGCAGGACCTGCTTCAACAGATTTCAGGTATCTCCTTCGCCACCGCACTCCCTGACGGTCGCGCCTCCGAGTTTCGTGGGCTTGATAGTAAGGCAAGCAGTCCATGCCATTTTTGAAATTGCTCTAGCCACCGATTATAGTGCCCACGCCGGTTGGATCGTCTACAATCTCTTGACGGCACACCGATTCGAATGAGTTCAATCCCTGAAACAACGCCCGTGCGCGAGGCCCATCGGTTTGACGAGGGAGCCCTGACGCGGCATCTGCTCAGACACCTCGACGGCTTCCAAGCGCCGTGCACGATCACGCAATTTGAGGGCGGGCAGTCGAACCCTACGTTCTTGCTTGAAACCGCGAATCAGACCTACGTCATGCGGAAGAAACCGCCGGGCAAACTGCTGCCCTCGGCGCACGCGGTCGAGCGCGAATATCGGGTGATGAAGGCGCTTGAGAATACCGACGTGCCGGTATGCCGAATGCTTCTAATCTGCGAGGACGACTCGGTGATCGGCACGCCGTTCATCGTGATGGAACACGTCGTCGGCCGGGTCTTCCAAGACCTGACGCTGCCGGGGCTTTCGCGCCAGGATCGCGGCGCTATCTACGCGCACATGGTCGAAGTGCTCGCGCAGCTCCACAAAGTGGTTCCGGATGAGGTAGGCCTGCGTGATTTCGGCCGGCCGGGCAACTACTACGCGCGCCAGATCAGCCGCTGGGTGCGGCAGTACCGGGCCTCCGAGACTCAGACCATCGCTGCGATGGATAGCTTGATCGACTGGCTGCCGAACAATATTCCAGTCGACGACCACGCCGGACTTGTGCACGGAGATTATCGGCTCGGAAACATGATTCTGCACCCGACCGAGCCGCGCATCATCGCCGCCCTTGATTGGGAATTGTCGACGCTCGGCCACCCACTCGCCGACCTTTCGTATAACTGCATGCCGTACTACCTGCCGGCTTACCGCAACCCCTCGCTGCTGGACAATGATTCAGCGGAAACGGGAATCCCGACGATCGAAGAATATTTGGACGCGTACTGCAAACACACTGGGCGGGACGGGATTGAGAACTGGAATTTCTATATGGCGTTCTCATTGTTTCGATCGGCGGGAATCGGTCAGGGGGTTTATAAACGGGGGCTCGATGGCAACGCCAGTTCACAAACCGCTTTGCTGCTTGGCAAGGGCGTGGAGATGAGTTCGAAAATCGGCTGGCGCCTGGCGGGCGAAGGCTGAGTCACGGGGGAGTTGATTTAGGTGGATGAACGCCCAACCTTAGAAACCAACGGGCGTCATCGACTTGCGAGCGACATATGTCTGTTGCCAGAAGCTCTCTATTACTCGGCGTTCTCACTCTAGGAGCTTCTCATCATTCCTTCTCTGCATTCGATAGCGCACAATGAGTAGCGAAAGCTCATGAAACATCCCGCATTGCTGTTGGCGGCCTTGACGACACACCTGGTGATCGCTAGCGCCGCGCCACTCCCTAGCTATCTCGACGCAAACACTAACTTTGTGGTCGGCGTCAACGTTCGCGCGGCCGCGCAATCGCCGGTCATCATGCAGGCGATCGAACAGGCGGGCGCCTCGGCTAGCGAGTCACCTTGGGCCGCGGGCATCCTTCAACAGGCGATTTCGCTTGTCGACGAAGTAATTATCACTGGGAACGTCGAAGGCGGCGGCAGCGGTGCGCCCGACGACGGGTACGTGTGGCTTAGGGGAAACGGATCGAGTGAGGCGCTGCAAAACGCGATCTGCGGCGCCGGCTGCCAAGCTCGCTCCCACTCGGGACTGGACTACCTGGCGCTGCCCGCCAGCATGTCGGCTGATGGAAAATCACCGCACATCCTCACAATTGACAACAATTTGATCGCGCTCGCGAGTGAACCGCGAATCCGCGCCCTGGCGGAACGCGTCAGCGGCGGACAGACAGCCAGCCTGCAATCGGGCTTACTGCAATGGGTCAACTCGCTTAGCGGCCACCACATCTGGCTGGCCGCTCTCGGTCCGTTCGAGGCGCCTGGCGGCGATGGCGGATTTGCAATGGGAGCTGAAGCGGTATCGAAATTGGCCGGATTCGGTTTGGGTATCACGGTCTCGGACCCGGTTCAAGTCGATCTCGAAGTTCGCGCCTCAACCGAGGCGGATGCTACGGAACTCTATAATCTCGCCAACGGACTCTTGGCGATGGCCAAGATGAGCCAGGCCCAGGAGCCGGATACAGGCAAGCCCGACTTGTTGAAAGATTTTTCGATGAACGTTGAAGGCACATCGATACGGGCATCGCTTAGCGTTCCTCAGTCGGCGCTGCAGCAGCTTTCGCAGAACGCGCGGACGTCGACTGAGTCGGGCGTGGCCCCCGCTCAGCCAGCAGCCCCGCGACCTAAGCGAGAACCTCGCTCGGGCGGAATTCAGGTCCACGGGATGAGCGGCGGCGTGCGCGAATTTCCGGTCGACCCATAGGCCGCATTTCTCTTCATTCAGCGCCGCAAGCGGCGGTCTATTCCCGGCGTCAGGACGCCACGTGCCATCCAACACAAATTAGAAGTTTTGTTTTAGACTCGAAAGCGTTAAGCTTGAGAAGTTCCGACCAGCTTCGCTCTCTAATTACGCTTTGGAGGCTTGTGAAAATTGATGGTGTCCACAACAGCCCGTGGAAAAAGTCACGCGGGCCGCGTTAAGCGCCCCTGTAGCGGATCAGGCGACATCAGAGAATATCGGCTAGCTGCACATTGGTCTCGGGCCCACAGAAGCCCACAGCGCAGCCTAGGGGCCTTTTGCCTCGGGCTGTTAAGACGGGTTCCCCTGCTTGCCGTGCTCATGTGGGCATGGGCCGGCTCGGCCGCGGCTGATTACGCATTTGTTTTTCACAAAGGAGTGACGGCAAGCGTCTTCGACGCAGCCTCGCTTGAGCTAGTCGCGACACCGAATGTCGGAGCAAACGCTCTGCAAGCTGTCGGCGTTCCTGACGCGGCCGACCCGACAAGATTCGTAAAAATCTACATCGTCAACGACAATGCTGTTCGTGTCTTAGAATCCGCGCCACCGTTCGCGACGGTCGCCAGCACGCCGCTACCAAAATCAGTGAATTTTGGGGAGCGAGCCGGAATGTTAACTCCCGACGCCCGCTGGGTATTGGTTCCCGCCGAGAGCACGCTGTTTGTCTTTGACGCGCAAAATCCCGCTAACCCCTCGGTTCAATTGATCGAGATGGGTCAAATGATCACCTCGATTTCTGTCGAACCTGACGGGCGTCGCGCGTACCTAACCGTCTCCGGATCGACGGACGTTCAGCCGGTGAGTCTGCAGTCGAACCCTCCGCAGCGGCTTGCGGGTCCGATCGAGCTGCCGGAGATTCCGAACGCGGTAACAGTGGCGCCAAATGGCGCGGGTCTATACGCGGCGACACCCGGGTTGCTTTACGACGTTGATATCGATTCCAACGCCATCCGCGACACTCTGACCCTTGATAACACGATTCCGCGATTTTTCGAGTTTGACAGCGGAGCGCCCTTGAAGCGGTTGATGCTGACCCACGGAAACCGGGTTTCGCTGGTGACGATGGAGACGTTTACGCTCGACTTTGGCGCGAATCCGCCAATTTTTATCGACAAACTCTTGGCGCCGACACAAGACAAACTCTTCATGCTGAATAGAGATTCGCAGCAGATCGTGAGCCACGTCGTTGGCAGAGGGTTTGACAATCTGCGAGATCCTCGCAGCCTGACCACGCTTCGCGCCGACGCGATTGACATGGAACTCGACCTGTCGGCGGACAACTTGTTCGTCCTCTATGAGCGTGACGACGAACTGTTTCGGCTCAGTGGCGACGGCGTCTTGTCCAATACAAGATGAGCCTGAAGGGGAGGGCGATTCCAATACAAGATGAGCCTGACGGGGATCCGTTGGGTGGTCAGGAACAGAGCAGCTGCGGGCGATGGGAGTCGCCGTGCAGCAAGCCGAATCGCTGAGTCTGGAGCAGATCGAGTGTTTTCTCGACGGGTGCCAATCCGTCGCCTTCGAGGGCGGCAATCGAAGCGACAAATATGCGCTCGTCGAAAGCGTCTTGAAGCGGCATCACTATGCCGACCAGAAGCGCTCCGTCAAGGGTCTCCTGCGGCGTTATCTCGCTAAGCTCACGGGCTTAAGCCGCGCGCAACTCACCCGCCTGATCGGACAGTTCTTGCACACGCGTTGCGTCCGTCCGAGGGCCTATCGGCGGCGCCGTTTTCCCAGCAAGTACACACGCGCCGACAGCGTCTTACTGGCGCACGTCGATCGAGTTCATCAGCGCCTCTCGGGGCCGGCCACCCGCCGCATTCTCCAACGCGAGTTCCAGATCTACGGCCGCAAAGAGTTTCGACGCCTGGCCGAATTGTCCGTGGGCCAGCTGTACAACTTGCGAAAAAGAGCCGTCTACCAACGTCACAGTTTGCATCTCGACAAGACCCGTCCCACGCCCGTTGCGATCGGCGAACGCCGCCAACCCGAGCCGCGAGGACGTCCGGGCTACCTGCGCATCGACACCGTGCACTCGCCCGAACAGGAAGGCGAAAAAGGCGCCTACAGCATCAATGTGGTCGACGAAGTGACGCAGTGGCAGGCCGTCGGCTGCGTCCAACGCATCAACGAAAACCACCTCATTCCCTTGCTGGAAGGGCTTTTGGAACAATTTCCATTTATCGTTCGCGGCTTTCACTCCGACAATGGCAGCGAATTCGTCAACCATCAAACCGCTAAACTGCTCGAGAAGTTGCGAATTGAATTTACGAAGTCGCGCGCGCGCCGTTCGAACGACAATGCCTTGGTCGAAACCAAGAACGGCGCGGTGGTGCGCAAGTGGATGGGCTACCAGTTTTTGCCCTCGGAAGCGACGCAGGCGATCGACACCTTCTACCGCCAGTGGCTCAACCCGTACTTGAATTTTCATCGCCCATGCGCTTTCGCCAGCGAGCGCCGAGACCGCCGCGGCAAGTTGCGCAAGGTGTACGCCGAGTGGAGCACGCCGTGGGAAAAGCTGCTCAGCCTGCCCGCCGAGCAGCGCGGCCTGCGCGCGGATCGCTCGCTCAAGAAGCTCCAAGCGCGAGCGGACACTTGTTCCGACACCGAGTTTGCCGAGCAACTCGACGCTCAGCGCAACGAACTGCAACGCGTCTGCAAAGACCTCGCGATCTGCTGGCGCACGCGCTAGACAACGCCCCGACCCGAGGCGTTGTCGGCTCCTCCGGCCCACGTCCGAAGACGGCCGTGGGGTCTCGCCTGGGATGGCTGCAAAGGGGGACTGGGGCTGCCGCCCCTTCCCCCTTATGCAATCCCCCTCACCCCGCCCTACGGGCCCCACAACGGGCTTCAACCTCAAGCCCCAATCCGAGCTATAATCCCTCCTGCCCACAGCTACCTTCGCCTGCCTCCTGCAGGCTCATCTTTCGATTGGAAAAGAGGACGGCGAGACGTTTGGTGGACTCACCGGCGTGCCGAGCGACCCGACTGGGCTCTCGATTTTATCGACGGCGGGCAGCGGCGCGACTCAGATAGCCGAATACGGTGGAGCCGATCAGGTGGCGCCAAAAGGCCAAAATCTCCCACGGCCCGTCGCATTCCAGGTAAGAGACACAAGTGGAAGACCTACGTTCGGCGCCGAAGTCGTTTTTTCGAGCTTCGAACCCAACGTTTTGTTCGACCCAACGACCGCGACGACGAACCGATTCGGAGTCGTTACGACCGATGTTCGTGTGCCGACCGACGACGAGTTTTCAATCAGAGGACAGACTCTGACTGGCAACGTCGCGGTCGTAGACCTCAATACGGGGGCAATTGCCGAAGGCGCGCTGACCGTCGTTTCAGGTGACTTTCAGGCTGTGGTCGAGAACACGGCGCTGCCTCGCGAAATCCAAATCAGAACGGTGAGCGCGGGAGTCGCTCTTCCCGATACGGAACTCACGATTACGCCCGACAACGCAGCGGTCGTCTGTCCGCCGACCGCGGAGACAGATTCAAAAGGTATCGCCAAGTTTATGTGCACGGCCGGCGATACGGTCTTTTCTCCATTTCCCACGGTTACTCGGATCGCGGTCGAAGACACGTTCGGCCGCAGCCTAGCCGAGCCACTCACGATTCGCGTCGTCGAGAACGAAAACGACTTGCCGCGTAATCCACGTATCGAGAAACGCGGAGTTATCCAAGGCGTGGCTGGAGGTGTCACGGAAGACGCCGTCGTGATGAGTTTGCTGTTGGTATCGGGGTTCGGCCCGGTGCCGAACGTCGCGGTTGAGTTCGAGACGGATCGCAACGTTACTCCGATCCCGCTCATCGCTCCTTCGGACCCGTTTGGATTCATTCGCGCCGATATCCAGTTCGGATGCCGCCGCGGCACGGGTACGTTCATCACAAGTCTCAACGCACCCGGACTGCCGGAGGACGAGTTTGACTACGAGATCGTCGCGGGACCCGAAAGCTCGATGGTTCGCCTGCAGGGTAATAACCAGATTGGGATCGCCGGCGAAAGGCTCGACGGTCCGGGCCAAGCGCTCGTCGCCTCTTTTCCAATTGAAAGATGAGCCTGAAGGAGAGAGGCGAAGCAGCTGCGGGTTGAGGGGGATTATAGCGTGAGTTGAGGTCGGCGGCTACAGCTATTTGTGGCTTCGTAGGGCGGGGTGAGGGGGATTGCATAAGGGGGAAGGGGCGGCACCCCAATCCCCCTTTGCAGCCATCCCAGGCGAGACCCCACGGCCGTCTTCGGACGTGGGCCGGAGGAGCCGACAACGCCTCGGGTCGGGGCGTTGTCTAGCGCGTGCGCCAGCAGATCGCGAGGTCTTTGCAGACGCGTTGCAGTTCGTTGCGCTGAGCGTCGAGTTGCTCGGCAAACTCGGTGTCGGAACAAGTGTCCGCTCGCGCTTGGAGCTTCTTGAGCGAGCGATCCGCGCGCAGGCCGCGCTGCTCGGCGGGCAGGCTGAGCAGCTTTTCCCACGGCGTGCTCCACTCGGCGTACACCTTGCGCAACTTGCCGCGGCGGTCTCGGCGCTCGCTGGCGAAAGCGCATGGGCGATGAAAATTCAAGTACGGGTTGAGCCACTGGCGGTAGAAGGTGTCGATCGCCTGCGTCGCTTCCGAGGGCAAAAACTGGTAGCCCATCCACTTGCGCACCACCGCGCCGTTCTTGGTTTCGACCAAGGCATTGTCGTTCGAACGGCGCGCGCGAGACTTCGTAAATTCAATTCGCAACTTCTCGAGCAGTTTAGCGGTTTGATGGTTGACGAATTCGCTGCCATTGTCGGAGTGAAAGCCGCGAACGATAAATGGAAATTGTTCCAAAAGGCCTTCCAGCAAGGGAATGAGGTGATTTTCGTTGATGCGTTGGACGCAGCCGACGGCCTGCCACTGCGTCACTTCGTCGACCACGTTGATGCTGTAGGCGCCTTTTTCACCTTCCTGTTCGGGCGAGTGCACGGTGTCGATGCGCAGGTAGCCCGGACGTCCTCGCGGCTCGGGTTGGCGGCGTTCGCCGATCGCCACGGGTGTCGGTCGAGTCTTGTCGAGATGCAAACTGTGTCGCCGGTAGACGGCGCGTTTGCGCAAGTTGTAGAGGTGTCCCACCGACAGTTCGGCAAGGCGTTCGAACTCCTTGCGGTTGTAGATTTGGAACTCGCGCTGGAGAATGCGACGCGTCGCCGGCCCGGAGAGACGTTGCTGTACTTGGTCGACATGCGCCAGGAGAACGATGTCGGCGCGGCTGTACTTGGTGGGGAAGCGGCGCCTTCGATAGGCTGTCGGCCGAACGCACTTTTCGCGCAAAAACTGCCCGATGAGGCGAGTCAATTGGGCGCGGCTTAAGCCGGTTAGCTTGCTCAGGAAGCGTCTCAACAATCCTTTAACCGAGCGCTTCTGGTCGGCATAATGATGCCTCTTCAGGACGCCTTCGACGAGCGCGTATTTATCCGCTCGACTTCCGGCCTGGAACTCGACGGACCCACACCCGTCGAGAAAACTCTCGATCTCATCGAGACTCACTGATTCGGCTTGCTGCACGGCGACTCCCATCGCCCGCAGTTTGCCTGTTCCTAATCGACCTTGCCCAAATTACCTCCAGGCTCATCTTGTGTTGGAATCACCCCTCCCTTCAGGCTCATCTTGTATTGGACAAGACGGTCGCGCGCGTCACGGACTCCTGCGGAAACCCGGTTGGCAGCGTCGCGGTTAGTTGGCAGGTTATTCCAGAGGGCGCGGCCACGCTCGAACTTTCTACTGCCGTGAGCAACAACGACGGCAGAATCTCAACACTCGTTCGTATGGGTCAGCAGCCTGGCCCGTTTTCGGTCACAGCGTCGATCAATGGCGCCAGCACGACGTTCGACCTGGCGGTTGAAGTCAGCGCGACGCAGATGGTTTCGCTCTCGGGCGACGGCCAACAGTTGCAATCAGGGGCGTCATCACAACCGCTGGTGGTTGAACTTCGTAACGACGCGGGAACTCCAGTCGACAACGTAGACGTCGTCTTTGCCTTCGCGCAAGGCGAAGGTGTTTTCTCGACACCCAGCTCGGTCAAAACGGGCTCCGACGGTCGAGCTTTTGTAATTGTTCAAGCAGGCAGCCAAGTTGGCCCGTTGGTCGTCGAAGCACAGTCTATTGGTCAGACTACGACGTTCAGTCTGCTGGTCGTGGGTCGCGTGCCTGTTGTCAGCTCACTTGGGTTCGTTAATGGCGCGAGCTTCATTGCCGGATGGGTACCGGGTAGCCTCGGCTCGATCTTCGGCGTTGGCTTGATGGAGGGCATCAACGGGATCGTACAGGCCGGTTTCGCACCGTTCCCGACGCTACTGCGCAACGTGAGAGTGCTGGTCAACGACGTGCCGGCACCGATCATTTCGCTTGCCAATATCAATGGCCAGGAACAGATCAACATTCAGGTGCCGTTTTCGACGCCGTCTCCCGCGGCCGATGTTGTGGTAACGATTGAGAACAATGAATCGTCGGCGTCATTCCCTGGTATCCGGACGTTTATTGTGCAGCCTGGGATCTTCGAGTTCCTACTGCCTGAAGGCCGATTCGCGGCGGCGTTGCATGCTGACTTTTCGCTGGTGGAACCCGCCAACCCCGCACGCCCGGGCGAGGTGATACTGCTATTCTTTACCGGCGGTGGTCCGGTCGACCCCGCGATCGCGACGAACGTAGCGGGCCCGATCCCGGCCGCGACGACCGTCAACGCCGCGACGGTAACGCTCAACGGTGTTCTACAGGAATCGCTCGGGAGCTTCTACGCACCGACCGGTTTTACGCTCTACCAGGTGAACTTTAGAGTCCACGCCGACACGCCGGACGGGAACATGGAAGTGCAGGTGGCCCAGCGAGGCGCGCCTAGTCCAGTGGCGTTTATTCGTGTGCAGCGTTAAGACAGCCGGACCTTCTAGCTTGCGCCAACTCCGCCGGTGAGGGGGCAGCGCCTACAGACGGATCTGCGCGATCTATAGAATTTTCACCTAAAGCGTAGACGGGCAATTGGACACGCCGGCCGCGAGTGCTGGGCCGGAATGAACGTCGACCTAGAGGTCGACGCTGCCCGCCGGAGGTGGTGCGCGCCACGAATCCCCGCGAGAGTGCGTGAAGCGGTATCTAGAATCGGTCTACGTAGATCGTGAACATGCTCTTGTAACGTGCTTCGTTGGCTCGGCTCACGTTACAATCGTCAGACAATTGGGGCTCGAGACAGCCCTCGCCCAGCTTCGATGCGCGGGCGTTTCATCTTCCACGAGGTAAATAGCACGTGAAGACAATCGGGTTCGTTGGGCTCGGCGATATGGGTCTGTCTATGGCCGGCAACGTTCTGAAAGCTGGTTTTTCGGTCGTCGGTTTTGATTTGCGCGAAGAGCGCTTGGCTCTGCTCGAAGAGGCCGGCGGTAAGCGCGCGAGTAGCTGCAGGGAACTGGCTGAGCGCTGCGACGCGGTATTCGTCATGGTGCTCAACGGCTCGCAAGCCTACGAGGTCGCACTTGGCGAGTCTGGGCTCGTTCATGGCTTAAATGCCGGCTCGACTGTAATCGTTTCGGCGACGATCAATCCCCGTGAAGTGAAAGTGCTTGAGGCTCCTCTTGCGGCGGCCGGTATCGGATTGATTGACAGCCCGGTTACCGGAGGCAAGTCGGGTGCCGAAGGCGGGACTTTGACATTGATGACGGCGGCTAAGGCTGACGTGCTGGAAGCAAACCGCGACGTGCTCGACGCGGTATCCAAAAAGATCTTTCACGTCGGTGAAGAAATCGGTCATGGCCAGTCGGTAAAAGCGGCTTTGCAGGTATTCATTGGGGCTACGTTCGCGGCCACGTTCGAATCACTCGTGTTGGCCTCGAAGTCGGGGGTCAGCGGCCAGACGATGTTCGACGTGATCAGCTCAAGCGCGGCGGGCAGTCCGTTGTTTGAGAACTGCGCCGCGATGGTGATGGACCGCAAGTTTAAAAACACTGGGAGCGGCATCGCAACGATGCACAAGGATCTCGGAATCAGCGTCGACGTCGGGCATGAAAACGGAGCGGCGATGTTCCTGACTAGCACGGTTTATGAAATGTTCCAGTCGGGGATCTCGATGTACCCGGACGAAGATAACTGGGCGGTGGTCAAAGTGCTCGAGCGCATTGCCGACACCGAAGTAACACGGTAGCGGGCGGGAGGATCAATGGCGAATCTTGGGGTCATTACAGACGGCATCAGCCGCGAGTTCGAGCACGCGCTCGAGGTGATGCGTGAGTTTGAGTTAACGCGTGCCGAGTTGCAGTTCGTTTGGGACAAGGAAGTTGGAGATCACTCCGACGCCGAGGTCGGCCGTATCGTCGATCTACTGGGCCAGTACGAGATGCAAAGTTCTTGTATCTCGCGGCATATCTTTGGCGGGATGGGTGTTTTCAAAACTGAAGTAGGCGACGAGGCACACTCGCGGCAGATGGCCAAGCTCGCGGCTTGCATTGACCTCGCAAAAGCGGTTGGAGCGCCGCTGGTTCGCACGATGAGTTTCCGCAAGGAGATGATTCTTTTCGGCGGCGGTGGAGCTGAGCAATGGAATGTCAGCAATGGCGCTTGGGACAAGCTCAAGGTTTTGCTGGCGCCGGCGGTGCAGCTTGCTGAAGATCGTGGCGTGACGCTGGTTGTCGAGACCGGCAACAACGCAATGATTACGTCGGCATACTTGGGGCACAAGTTGATTGACGAGCTCGGAAGCCAAAGTTTGAAGATCCTCTGGGACCCGGCCAATAGCTTGTATTGCACCGAAACGCCGTATCCCGATGGCTACGATTCGTTGCGCGGGGGCTACCTGGGCCACCTTCACGTGAAAGATTCGATTGTCGATGTGGCTAGAGCTCGCGTTGATCAAGTTGAGATCGGCAGCGGCCAAATGGCGCCACACTTTGCCGACATCGCCGCCGCTATGAAGGGTGACGGCTACGATGGGCCAATCTCGTTGGAGAGTGTCTATCACCCCGAGGCCGGCAGCTTTGAAGATGGGCTGCGGGCCTCAATTGGTGAGTTTAAGAGATTGTTCGCGTGAAGATTGCCTTTCGGTTGGGGTACAGCGATGTCGGAGTTCTTGGGGCACCCGACGATCAAGACGCCGCATCTGGATCGTATGGCGCACGCCGGCTGATTGCTTGGAGCCTGGGCTACGGTAGCGTCAAATTGGGTTTGAATTGGGTTCGTTTTTTCGTAGGTATCACCCAACGTCATGATAATCAAATGATTGATATGTATAGGGTTATCTAATTAAAACGATCGTTTGAAATTGGGTTTGTTTTGTCATTTTTTCTTACGCGGCTGAGGCTGTCCGATTTGTCTCATCTGACTCACATGAACAGAGTAACAGGCGTGTCAAGCCTCTACTTCGGCTCGGGGAATTTTCTGATGGCTGAGTAGCGGATGTACTCTTCCCAAATGTCGCCGTTGCCTGTGACTCTGGGGTCGCCGGTTTCTTTGAGGCGAGCTTCGAGCTGGCCCCAGAGCTTTGCTCTCGTTTCTTCGTGCGAGGGGTCGACGGCTAGGTTCTTCAAGCAACCGGGGTCGGTAGTGATGTCGAAGAGTTCTTCTTCGGGGCGCTTGTCGATGGCCCAGTGGAAATAATCTTTGATGGCTGGGTCGTCGCGCCCTTCGATTAAGTGCGTGAGTGCCGGGGAGCCGTCGATGTCGTGGTAACCGGCGTGCATCGCTCCTAAGGTAGTGCCGTCGCTCTCGAACTTCTGAGGAGCCCCGGCGGGCCAGCGCTCTGGTTTGAAGTTGCGAATGTAGAGATACTGCGGCGTGCGGATCGAGCGCTGCGGGTAGGTGTAGTTGTTCCAGCGGGAGGAGGAATGGCGCTCGCGTCCACTGTAGGCTGTGTCGCGGGAGGCGTCGACGATGCCGTCTTGGTCCGACTCGAGGATGTTGCGGATACTGCGGCCTACTAACTGCGAGGCGCCACCAGGATGTTCCACCTGGGCAGCGTCGTAGATGGTTGCTGTGACGTCGACGAACTGCACGAGATCGTCGACCCGGCGGCCGGGCTTGCCGTGGCCGGGCCAGCGGATCGCAAGCGGCATGTGGATGCCGAATTCGTAGAGATTAGCCTTGGCGCGCGGGAAGGCCATACCGTTGTCGGCGGTGAAAATGATTAACGTATTGTCGAGGTCGCCGGCCGCTTCGAGCGTTTCCATGATGCGGCCGAGGTGCGAATCGAACCATTCGATTTCGACGGCGTAGTCAAGCACGTCGGCTCGCATTTCAGGGGTGTCTGGCAGGAACGACGGAACCTCTGCGTCTTCTAGCTTCTTGCCCTCATTCTCCCAAGTATTCGCCTCGAATCTGCGGTGGGCTTCGTGTCCGCCTACCCAGAAGCTGAAGGGTTGGCCCTCGGGTTTCTGGTTATAAAAGGCGTCGAAGTTTCCGGCATAGTCTTTGTCGCTGATCCCTGTATAGGGGGGCGTGAGTTTGACGTCGTTGAACTCGGGACCGGCGGGATTACGCGTGCGCCCAGAGGTTTCCCAGTTGCCGGGCCCCCAGGGTTTGCCGGTGAATCCGACCGCGTAGCCTGCTTGTTCAAGCAGGTCTTGATAGGAGTGGTAGGTCTGTGGGAACGAGCTGGCGTGGGTGCCGGCTTGCTCGATCATCCAGATGTGACGGCCGGTGAGGAAGGCGGCTCTTGTCGGGCTGCAGCCGGGGGCTGGGGAGAAGGCGTTGTTGAACAGTACGCCCTCTTTGGCGACGCGGTCGAAGGCCGGGGTGGATACCATTTTCGAACCGTAGGCCGAGGTGTGCGGGTAGGAGACGTCGTCCCAGATGACGAAGAGGATGTTGGGGGGCTTGGGGGCTGGGGGTGGGGCGCAGCCGACTAGGATTGTGAGCAGGATCGCCGATAGGACTAGTCGTAGATGCATCTAAGCCAGTTTAACGGCTGTTGGCCTTGAGTGTTTGCTTGCGTCTTGTCCAATACAAGATGAGCCTGAAGGGGAGGGCGATTCCAATACAAGATGAGCCTGACGGGGATCCGTTGGGTGGTCAGGAACAGAGCAGCTGCGGGCGATGGGAGTCGCCGTGCAGCAAGCCGAATCGCTGAGTCTGGAGCAGATCGAGTGTTTTCTCGACGGGTGCCAATCCGTCGCCTTCGAGGGCGGCAATCGAAGCGACAAATATGCGCTCGTCGAAAGCGTCTTGAAGCGGCATCACTATGCCGACCAGAAGCGCTCCGTCAAGGGTCTCCTGCGGCGTTATCTCGCTAAGCTCACGGGCTTAAGCCGCGCGCAACTCACCCGCCTGATCGGACAGTTCTTGCACACGCGTTGCGTCCGTCCGAGGGCCTATCGGCGGCGCCGTTTTCCCAGCAAGTACACACGCGCCGACAGCGTCTTACTGGCGCACGTCGATCGAGTTCATCAGCGCCTCTCGGGGCCGGCCACCCGCCGCATTCTCCAACGCGAGTTCCAGATCTACGGCCGCAAAGAGTTTCGACGCCTGGCCGAATTGTCCGTGGGCCAGCTGTACAACTTGCGAAAAAGAGCCGTCTACCAACGTCACAGTTTGCATCTCGACAAGACCCGTCCCACGCCCGTTGCGATCGGCGAACGCCGCCAACCCGAGCCGCGAGGACGTCCGGGCTACCTGCGCATCGACACCGTGCACTCGCCCGAACAGGAAGGCGAAAAAGGCGCCTACAGCATCAATGTGGTCGACGAAGTGACGCAGTGGCAGGCCGTCGGCTGCGTCCAACGCATCAACGAAAACCACCTCATTCCCTTGCTGGAAGGCCTTTTGGAACAATTTCCATTTATCGTTCGCGGCTTTCACTCCGACAATGGCAGCGAATTCGTCAACCATCAAACCGCTAAACTGCTCGAGAAGTTGCGAATTGAATTTACGAAGTCTCGCGCGCGCCGTTCGAACGACAATGCCTTGGTCGAAACCAAGAACGGCGCGGTGGTGCGCAAGTGGATGGGCTACCAGTTTTTGCCCTCGGAAGCGACGCAGGCGATCGACACCTTCTACCGCCAGTGGCTCAACCCGTACTTGAATTTTCATCGCCCATGCGCTTTCGCCAGCGAGCGCCGAGACCGCCGCGGCAAGTTGCGCAAGGTGTACGCCGAGTGGAGCACGCCGTGGGAAAAGCTGCTCAGCCTGCCCGCCGAGCAGCGCGGCCTGCGCGCGGATCGCTCGCTCAAGAAGCTCCAAGCGCGAGCGGACACTTGTTCCGACACCGAGTTTGCCGAGCAACTCGACGCTCAGCGCAACGAACTGCAACGCGTCTGCAAAGACCTCGCGATCTGCTGGCGCACGCGCTAGACAACGCCCCGACCCGAGGCGTTGTCGGCTCCTCCGGCCCACGTCCGAAGACGGCCGTGGGGTCTCGCCTGGGATGGCTGCAAAGGGGGACTGGGGCTGCCGCCCCTTCCCCCTTATGCAATCCCCCTCACCCCGCCCTACGGGCCCCACAACGGGCTTCAACCTCAAGCCCCAATCCGAGCTATAATCCCTCCTGCCCACAGCTACCTTCGCCTGCCTCCTTCAGGCTCATCTTTCGATTGGAAAAGAGGCTTGGTCGGGGACAGGCAACACGAGGGTTCGTCAAGGTGGAGAAATTACGAGATCGCATGTGCCAGTCCCCGCCCGAAAGTTCTTCTTCCGTTTGGCATAGTGCGCAGTCTGAGTATCGAGCTAGAGGCCCGCTAGCGTGCCTTGGATACGCTCGATTTGCGACTCGTAGTCGGATAGCTTTTCTTTTATCCTGGCTATGACGTGGTCGGGGGCTTTGGCTAGAAATTTTTCGTTGGAGAGTTGGCCTCTTGCTCCCTTGGCGGCTTTTTCTAGTTGCGCGGCTTGCTTTTCTAGCTTTTTTTTGAGGGCCTGGGTGTGGGACTCAGGGAGCTGTAGGGCCATGTCAAACGTCGAGGTGTGGCCCATCGCTTTGCCTTGGGGAGCGCTCCCTTCGATTGCCGTGAGAGTTACGCCGGCTAGTTTCGCTAGGATCTCCGATTCCGTTCCGACCACTGCGCGAACGTTTGCGGCATTGGAATACACCTCGCCCGTGAGCTGCTCCTTCGGCGGAATGTTCATCTCGGCGCGAAGATTGCGGACGCTCGTTACTAGGTCTTGTAGGGCGGTAATTCTTTGTTCGGCGTCGGGGTCGGAGTCCGCCGGATTGGCGGCAGGGTAGGCCGTGAGAGCGATCGATTTGGCCCTTCCGGCCGTATTCGCCGCGAGTTGCTGCCACAGCTCTTCCGTAATAAACGGCATCACCGGGTGCAACAGGCGTAGGGCGCGCTCGGTCGCCGCGAGCATGTTTTTCCAGCCGTTGGTCAGGCCCGTGTCGTCACCAAATGAGAGCTTCTTGAACTCGATATACCAGTCGCAAAATTCGTGCCAGAAGAAGTGATATAGCGTGTTGGCCACTTCGTGGTAACGGTATTTTTCGATGTTTTCGTTGACCTCGGCGGTGACGGTATCGAGACGCGAGAAGATCCAACGGTCTTCTAACGAAACTTTGCCGGTTGCTTCATCAGGGAGAGGCCGGAAAGCTGCCAGGTCTTCAGGGGTCCAGACTTCCGCGCCTGCGCGTTCGAGGCTCATGCCGACGAATCGCAGGGCGTTCCAAATCTTATTGGCGAATGTCCGGTAGCCGGCGATGCGCTCTTCGCTGAGTACGACGTCGGAACCCTGCCCGGCTGACGACACGAGCGCGAATCGCACGGCGTCGGTGCCGTACTTGTCGGTCATCTCGATGGGGTCGATGACGTTGCCTTTCGTCTTCGACATCTTCTTTTTGTCGGCGTCGCGGACAAGGCCGTGGATGTAGACATGACTGAAAGGCACCTCGCCCATCATTTCGATGCCGAGCATCATCATGCGCGCGACCCAGAAGAACAGGATGTCGAAGCCGGTGTTGAGCAGCGACGTGGGGTAGTACTTTTTGAGGTCGGGAGTTTCGTCCGGCCAGCCCATTGTCGAGAAGGGCCACAGGCCTGAGCTGAACCAGGTGTCGAGCACATCGGTTTCTTGATGGGTGATTGTTTGGCTGGCGGCCGCGGCATTCGCCTGGGCCTCCTGTTCATTGCGGGCGACGATGAACGAGCCGTCTTCGACGTACCAGGCTGGGATGCGGTGTCCCCACCAGAGCTGCCGCGAGATGCACCAGTCGCGGATGTTGTGCATCCACTCGAAGTAATTGCGCTCCCACTGATCGGGGACGATTTGGGTGCGGCCGTCTTCGACCGCCTTGATGGCGGCGTCGGCGAGTGTCTTGGTCTTGACGAACCACTGCGTCGAAACGCGCGGTTCGACGATTAGACCGGAACGCTGGCTGCGGCCGATGTTGTTGGTGTAGTCTTCGATCTTTTCGATGAGGCCTTGGGCCTCTAAGTCGGCGACGATTTTCTTACGAGCCTCGTAGCGGCCGAGACCGCTGTATGCGCCGCCATTTTCATTGATGTTGGCTTCGTCGTCGAGGACGTTGATGATTTCGAGGCCATGACGTTGGCCGGCCGCAAAATCGTTGGGATCGTGAGCGGGTGTAATTTTGACGATGCCGGTACCGAATTTTGGGTCTACGAAATCGTCCGCAATGACGGGCATTTCACGCCCGACTAACGGCAAGGTGACCGTTTTGCCGTGCAAGTGTTTGTAGCGGTCGTCGTCGGGGTGAACGGCGACCGCCGAGTCGCCCAACATCGTTTCCGGACGTGTCGTCGCAACGACCACGTGCTCGCCATCGGCTGCCGTGACCGGGTAGCGCATGTACCACAGCGAGCCCTGTTGTTGCTCGTGTTCAACCTCTAGGTCGGATATCGCGGTGAGTGTTCCGGGGTCCCAATTGACCATGTATTCGCCGCGATAGATGAGCCCTTTTTCGTAGAGTCGAACGAAGCATTCGGCGACGGCGCGGGACAGGCCGGGGTCCATCGTGAAGCGCTCACGGCTCCAGTCGCAACTGGCGCCGACGCGCTTGAGTTGGCCAAAGATCGTGCCGCCGTACTTCTCCTTCCAGGCCCAGACGTGCTCAAGGAACTTTTCGCGGCCGATCTCGCGGCGGTCGACGCCTTGCTCTTTTAGCGAGCGCTCGACGAGCATCTGGGTGGCGATGCCGGCGTGATCGCAGCCGGGCAGCCAGAGCACGTTCTTGCCGCGCATGCGCTCCCAGCGCATGGTGATGTCGACTTGCGAGGTCTCGAACATGTGCCCCATATGGAGCGCACCAGTCACGTTGGGCGGCGGAATGACCAACGAAAATGACGGGGCGTCGGAGGTTTCGTCGGCGCGGAAAAGCTCTTCCGAGACCCACCATTCAGCCCAATGCGGTTCGATACTCGAAGGCTCGTAAGCTTTCTCTAAGTTCATGGATGTGAGGGGGTTGGCGGAGCGGCCAAAACCAAAATATAGCATGTGGTTTTGGGGCTCGTGGCCGGTTGAAATGACGATTTGAGGGGATTGATTTTGGGTCGGCGGAGCGAGGCCGCGTGTGGTCCCCAAGGTGCCTCGGGTTCCCGTAACCCTCAGCCCGGGGCTAATTCAAAGGCTACCGCCTGCCGACAGTACAAGACTACAAAAATATTGTGAGGTTGACCGGGAACCGATAAGAGGACTACACTGCGTATGACGAAAACAGCCACATGAAACGCCTGGCAGCGCTGCTCCTTGCAAGCTGCGGAGTGACTTCGTTCACTTTTGCAGCCGGTGATTCCTCCGTTCAATTTGCCCGCGACGTCGCACCGATATTCAAGCAAGCCTGTTCGCAGTGCCACGGTGAAAAGCAGCAGTTCTCCGAACTAAAAGTCGATAGCCGCGATGGGTTGCTACGAGGCGGCAAGCGCGGCCCCGCTATCGTGCCCGGCGACGCGGCGAAGAGCCGACTTTACCGCCATCTCGTGGGCCTCGAAAAGCCCATGATGCCGCTAGGTAAATCTCTGCCCAAAGGGCAAATCGAGATTCTCGAGCGTTGGATCAACGAAGGCGCCGTCTGGGAATCGGAAACCGGTTCATCGGAGAGCAAAACCTGGTGGTCGTTCGTTCCGCCAACCCGGGCTGAACCGAGCAGCGCCGCCGACTCGCCGATCGACGGCTTTCTGCGGGATGCACTCCAAGCAAAGGGATTGACGCCCGCCCCAAGGGCCGACAAACCTACGCTGATTCGCCGAGCGTACTTGGACCTGACCGGACTACTGCCGACTCCCGAAGCGGTCGACGAGTTCGTAGCCGACGACTCGCCGGACGCCTTCAGGAATGTGGTCGACGAACTGCTTCAATCACCAAGATACGGCGAGCGCTGGGGACGGCACTGGCTCGACGTTGTCCGCTACGCCGATTCGTCCGGCTACGAGATGGACTACGATTACCCCAACGCATGGCGCTATCGCGACTACGTCATCGAGTCGTTCAACAACGACAAACCGTACGACCGCTTCGTTCAGGAACAGTTAGCCGGCGACGAAGTCGACAATCCGAGCCACGCCACGTTGATCGCCACCGGCATGCACCGCATCGGTCCGCGCGTTCTGTTTCGCGAGAAAGACAACCCGCAGTATCGCTACAGCTATCTCGACGACATGATTGCGACCACGAGCCGCGCGTTCCTGGGCATGACGGTTGATTGCGCGCGTTGCCACGATCACAAGTTCGACCCCATTGAACAGATGGACTACTACCGGATGATGGCGGTATTTTATCCACACGTTCGGTACGATTTTCCGCTGGCTGATGCAGACGAGGTCAAACGCCACAAAGAAGCGACCGCAAAGGTTGAAGCGCGTACCCAGCCGCTGAAGGACCGCATCGACGCAATTGAGAAGCCCTATAAACAGCAGCTTCGCGCCGAGAAACTAGCGACGTTTCCGGCAGACATTCAGGAAGCGGTGTCAACTCCCGAGGCCGATCGCAGCGACGGCCAAAAACTATTGGCCGACCAAGTACGAAGTCTTGGCGTCTCAGGACTTGATGACGCGATTTCCGCCGGCGACACCAAGCGCATCGAGGCTCTGGAAGCCGAGATCACGGAACTAGAAAAGGAGCTGCCGGAAGCGCTACCTCTCGCGATGGGTATTCGCGATGGCGACTACCGTTTCGCGCCCAATGGCTTGGGCGACGAGGTCCAGCCCGGCAAGGGTCATCGGGAAGACTTCGGAGACATTAGCGGCACCTGGCTGCCTGCGAAGAACTACACTCCGCCGCCGGCGTACTTCCTGCCGAACGCCGACTGGCGCGGTAAAGGCGATCGAGTGGAGCCCGGGTACATCAAGACAATTGCGCGCGGACAAGAGTTCGTTCCGTCGGCGCCAACCGATGAGCGTATTTCGAGCGGACGCCGGCTGGCGCTGGCGAAGTGGATTACGTCCGAGGAAAACCCGCTCACCGCGCGTGTGACGGTGAATCGCATTTGGATGCACCATTTTGGCCGCGGTCTTGTGACGACCGCGAGCAACTTTGGACGTATGGGCACATTACCGTCGCATCCGAAATTGCTCGACTTGTTGGCGCTCGAATTTGTCAAAGGCAACTGGAGCATCAAGTCGATGCATCGGTTGATTATGAACTCCGACGCCTACAAGATGGTCTCGGCGCACGACAACAAATCCGCCCGCGAGGCCGACCCCGAAAACGCGTTGCTTTGGCACTACCCGCAGCATCGCCTTGAGGGCGAAACGATCCGCGACGTGATCCTGCAGTCGGCCGGCAAGCTCAATCTCGAAACCGGCGGCCCGGGGTTCTTCCCGCCCATCCCTCAGGAAGTGCGCGATTCGTTTCTGAAGGGCAAATGGGATATGAACGAGCCTGGTCCCAACGTGTGGCGCCGAAGCATATACGTCTACTGCAAACGCGGCCTGCGCTATCCGATGTTCGAGGTATTCGATCAGCCCAATATGAATGTGACCAGTGAGCGCCGTACGACGACAACCGTTGCCACGCAGGCGCTGACACTTCTCAACAACGATTTCACTCTGCGCCACGCCCGCCACTTCGCCGAACGTGTCGCTGAAGCCGCACAAACCGCCGACGCACAAGTTGTCGAAGCTTACCGCATCGCTTTGAGCAGGCAGCCGACAGCGAGTGAGTTGTCAGCGAATAAGAAGTTCTTCGAGCAACAGAAAAAGTTCCATGGCGGCGATACCGTCGCCGCGTTAACCGACATTTGCGACGTGATACTGAATCTCAATGAGTTCGTCTACCTCAACTAAAGGGCGCTTCACTTCGCGCCGTGATTTCTTATTCCGCGCAGGCGAGGGCATCAGCGGTGTCGCGCTGGCCTACATGCTGCATCAGGAGGGATTGCTGGGAGCGGAGCCCGCCTGCGACGCGAGCGGGATTAGTTCACCGATAGCGCCGCGCGAACCGCACTTCAAACCGCGCGCCAAGGCCGTGATTTCGCTTTTCATGAGCGGCGGTGTCAGCCACGTCGACAGTTTCGACTACAAGCCGATGCTTGAGAAGTATCACGGCCAGCCGTTGACAGGTAAGGGGACCGTGGAAGTCCGTCAAGGGTTCCCGGGGCCGCTGATGAAAAGCCCATTCAGCTTTAAGCAGTACGGACAAAGCGGCCAGTACGTGTCGGAGTTGTTCCCACACATGGGTTCGATGGTCGACGAGATGGCGTTTCTGCATGGTGGCCAGGGACGCTCGAACGACCACGTCCTCGCCCACTACGAATGGAACACCGGCTCGCTGCTGATGGGCCACCCGAGTGTTGGAAGTTGGGTGACCTACGGCCTTGGTTCGGAGAATCAAAGTCTGCCCGGGTTTGTTGTGATCTACGACCATCGCGGCGGACCGTTCTCGGGCCCGGCAAACTGGAGTAGCGGATATCTGCCGGCCGCCTATCAAGGGACGGTATTCCGCTCAAGCGGCGACCCCATCCTCGATTTGCGGCCGCCTAGCGACATGGTGGCGCCGGAACAGCAACGCGCTCGCCTTGACCACCTAGCGGCGCTCAACGACGCACACGCTAAGGAATATCCCGGCGCGAGTGACCTTGCAGCTCGTATTGCCTCGTACGAACTCGCCTACCGCATGCAGGGCTGCGCGCCCGAGGCCGTCGACATTGGGCAGGAGTCGGACGCGACAAAGAAGCTATACGCGATGGACGACCCGGTCACGGAGCCGTTTGGCCGCCAGTGTTTATTGGCGCGTCGATTGGTTGAACGCGGCGTGCGTTTCGTTCAGCTCTATAGCGGCGCGCTGCGGCAACAGAACATTGATACCTGGGACGCCCACGCCGACATCGTTGATAATCACACCCGCCATGCGAAAGAAGTCGATCGTCCGATCGCCGGTCTGCTGAAGGACTTGAAAGCGACTGGTCTGCTGGAAGACACGCTCGTTGTGTGGCATTCGGAGTTCGGCCGCATGCCGATTTCGCAACGCGGCGTCGGCCGTGACCATAACCCTGGCGCGATGACGGCTTGGATGGCCGGCGCGGGTATTCAGGGCGGCCAATCGATCGGGGCGACCGATGAGTTTGGCTACAAGGCTGAGCAACAGGTCATGACGTATCACGATTTGCACGCGACGATGCTTCACATGCTGGGCATGGATCATAAGAAGCTCACCTACTTCTTCAACGGTCGCCACATGCGGCTGACGGATGTTCACGGGGTTCCGGTCCCGCAGATTATTAGCTAGAGCGCAATTCTCACCACCTGACGGCGAAAGCGCGCGATAGGTGCGCCACTACCTCGTTGCGCTCGATCATTTTCATTGATGTCATAGACCGCTCTTGAATGAAAATCGGTGAAGCCGGTAATTTCTGGCGACTAGATTCCGCTCTGCAAAATCGGAGGCGCGACTGTAAGGGAGTGCGGTGGCGAAGGGTTAGCTGGGAAAGTTGAGTTGGGTCCTGTTGAGAACTGATCAGCAGGTCCCAACTCAGCGTATTCCAGAAAACTTCTCGGCCACCGCACTCCCTTACAGTCGCGCCTCCGATTTTCACCGGCTTTGTGCTGGGGCAGGCGGTTTATGCCATTCGGGAAAATGCTCTAGAGCGCGCAGACGGGCGGCTTGCGGTCGAACCAGGGCTGTGCCTGTTCGAGTTGTGATGCCAGCCGAATGAGCTTCGCTTCGCCACCGAAGCGCGCCATGAAATGCACCCCGATCGGCAGGCCATCGTCGTTCCAGTGGAGCGGCAGCGAGATAGCGGGCTGGCCCGTCGCGTTCGCGAGCTGAGTGAACGGGCAGAAATCCCTGACGCGCTGCGAGTATGGCCGCAGGTCTTGCGCGCCGGGCCCAGGGTGCAGGTAGCCGAGCTTTGGCGCTGCTGACGCCAGGGTCGGGGTTAGCCAAAAGTCGTAGTATTCAAAGAACGACGCCACCTTGCGAGCGATCCCTTGGATTACGCCGACGGCGGTTAGATATTCTGTTGCCGGAATCGCTGCGCCGCGAGCGCGGATCTTCCAAGTGAGCGGCTCGTAGTCGGCCTCAGTCACCTCGCGGCGAATCAGCGCCGGGTGTCTTGCGATCGACGACGCTAGCCCTGAAAACCAGATTGTGGTGAAGGCGTCGCGGAAGGCAGAGTCGTCGTACTGGGGGCGGCCCTCTTCGACTTTGTGGCCGAGGCGCGCGAGCAGCTCGGCAGTGTGTTCAACCGCCGCGGCGCAGTCGTGGCCAACGGGTCCATCGACTGGCGATGCCGTCGAGAACGCGATGCGCATGTTGCCCGGGTCTACGCCGACTTCATCGAGAAATGGGCGTTCAGTAGGCGGGGCGAAGTAGGGGTCGCCGATTTCCGGCCCGGCGCCGGCGTCGAGCAGGGCGGCGCTGTCGCGGACACTCAGCGATACGACGTGCTCGTTGACCAAGCCGCCCATCGCGTCGCCAATATCGGGGCCCATCGGATTGCGGCCGCGAGTCGGCTTGAGTCCAACGAGTCCGCAGCACGACGCGGGTATGCGGATCGATCCGCCGCCATCGCTCGAGTGGGCGGCAGGCACGATGCGGGCGGCGACGGCCGCGGCGGACCCGCCGCTCGAACCGCCAGGCGTGCGTTCGAGATCCCAAGGATTGTGCGTTGCGCCGAATGCGTGGGGCTCCGTCGTCGCCGTGAGCCCTAGCTCAGGGGTGTTGGTCTTGCCCACGCAGATGAGTCCGGCAGACTTGTAACGGCGGATCAATTCGCTGTCGTAAGTCGGAATATAGTTTTTGAGGCCACGACTGCCCGACGAAGTTGGCACGCCCGCGAAGGAGGCGCGAATATCCTTCAGCAAGAATGGGACACCCGCGAAGGGTCCGTCCGATAGGGGCTGATGGGCGGCCTCTCGCGCCAGCTCGAACATTGGCGTGTTGATGGCGTTGAGTTGCGAGTGCGTACGCTCAATTCGGGCGATCACCGCGTCGATGAGCTCCAGCGGTTTGATTTGGCCGTCGCGGATGAGCGCGGCTAGTCCGATGGCATCGCGATCGAGGTCAGAGTTGCTTAGCGGCATTCGACTATCTTAGGGTGCGTTAGTAGGAGCGCGGTAACCCCAAGACCTTCTCTGCGATAAAGCTGAGTATGAGATTGGTCGAGACGGGGGCAACCTGGTATAGCCTAGTTTCGCGGAACTTTCGTTCGACGTCGTAGTCGGCCGCGAAACCGAATCCGCCGTGGGTTTGCAGGCAGACGTTTGCGGCCTCCCATGAAGCATCGGCGGCTAGCAACTTCGACATGTTTGCTTCGGCCCCGCAAGGGTTGCCGGAATCGAACAACCCGGCGGCTTGAAAGCGCATCAGATCAGCGGCCTCGATGGCGGCGTGGGCTTTAGCGATCGGAAATTGAATTCCCTGGTTTTGCCCGATTGGCCGGCCAAAGACTACGCGGGAGTTGGCGTAGTTGCAGGCGCGTTCGATGAACCAGCGCCCGTCACCGACGCATTCGCCGGCGATCAAAATCCTCTCGGCGTTGAGTCCATCAAGCAGACAGCGAAAGCCATTGCCTTCGTCGCCAACCAAGTTCTCGGCCGAAACCTCTAAGCCATCGATGAAGACCTCGGCCGTGTGGTGATTCATCATCGTTTTAAGCGGTCGAATTTCAACGCCGTTACCGACTGCTTGATGGAGATCAACGAGTAGGATTGACAGCCCTTGGGTTTTTTTCGAGACTTGATCCAGCGGAGTGGTTCGAACGAGCAGCAACATCAGATCGGAGTGCTCGATCCGCGATGTAAACACCTTCTGCCCATGAACCAAATACTTGTCGCCGCGACGCTCGGCGCGCGTTTGGATCGAGGTCGTGTCGGACCCGCTGGTCGGCTCGGTGACGCCGAACGCCTGCAGGCGCAGGCTGCCGTCAGCGATCGCCGGCAAGTAGCGGCGCTTCTGCTCAGGCAAGCCGTGCCGCACCAGCGATCCCATGATGTACATCTGGGCGTGGCAAACGGCGGCATTGCCGCCCTGCCTGTTGACCTCTTCCAATATCAAGCTCGCTTCCAACAGACCGAGGCCGCCGCCGCCGAATTCCTCGGGAATGAGCGCCGCCAGCCAACCACCCGCGGTTAGCGTTTTTACGAACTCATCGGGGTAGCCGTCGTGCTCGTCGAGTTTGCGCCAATATTCATCGGGGAAGTCGGCGCAGATTTCCTTGACGGCCTGGCGGATCTGCTGCTGCTCGTCGGTTAGGGCGTAGCTCACGCCGTGGTCACCGGGCGCTTCGGAACCAGCACGGTCCGCTTGAAAGTGAGAATAATTTCCTTACGCTGATTGAACCCCTCGCTCTCGACGAAAACGAGACCGCGGTCGGGTTTCGACGTCGACTCACGCAGGTCGACGATGCGGCTGCGGCCATAAATCGTGTCACCGTGAAAGACCGGCCCAACATGTTTGACGTCGGTGTAGTCGAGGTTGGCAATCGCGCGCCCGCTGATGTCGGCGACGCTCATACCGACGACAATGCTGAACACTAAGGTGCCCACAACCAGCCGCCGGCCATGCTGCGTTTTCGAGGCGTAGTTCTCGTCGATATGGACCGGGTGCTGGTTCATCGTCATCAGCGAAAACCAGGTGTCGTCGGCCTCGTTGATTGTGCGTCCGGGCCAATGTTCGAATTCTTGTCCGATCTCGAACTCCTCGAAGTAGCGGCCAAATTTCATACTTGCAATTCCTCGATACGCGGCCGCTGGTGCGAGCCGCATTCGGTAGCGTACCCAATCCGCGTTGCGAACACTTGGAACAGCCGGGCGCCGGTTGGGGCGAAACGCCCAGTGGCCTTCTTGCTTGGTCTCGCTAACCTCGGTGCCCTCGTCCCAATTCGCTCCCCCGTCGATCCACTCGCGGAACAATGCGATCTGCGAATTCGATAGCGGCCGGCCGGGGGGCATTTGCTGGAGATCGTCGAGGCCGGCGAGTCTCTTAATGAGCAGGCTTGCCTCGCTGTTGCCGGGCTCAATGACCGTGCCCGACTTGCCACCCTTCATCGCCTCCACTTTGAGGTCGAGCCTGAGCCCGCTCTGCTGTAACGCCGGCCCGTGACAGACCGTGCAATTTTGAGCAAGTATCGGTTGGATGTCTTTCGAGAACGAAACCTCGCCGTGTGCGCCGATCGGCAATATCGTGGCGCACAACACCCAGACGAATGAACGAAAACTCATTGCGCCGCTGTCCCTTCGATTTCGCTGATGCGATGCTGGAGCGCCTTGTCGAGCCGCTTGAGCGCTTTCCGCACCCTGGGGCTTGAGTCGCCAATCAGATTGCGGCGCTCGCCGGGATCGTCGCTCAAATCGTAGAGTTCATCCATGCCCTCACGGCTGTCTCGCACGAGCTTCCATTCAGGTGTTCGCCACATGCGCTGGTCGACGACTTCAACGTGCTTTTGCTGGTACTCGGCGTAGAACGACGTCCGCCACTCGATGCTCTGTTGCTCAAGCAATGGCAGAAAGCTCTTGCCGCGAACTAGAGCCTCAGACGGAATCTTTACGTCCGCCATCGCCAACAGCGTCGGGAACCAGTCAATGTTCAGAACAATCTCATCGACCCGCGCTCCGGGCTTTAGTCGGTTCGGCCAGCGAACAACCGCCGGCACGCGCAATGAGTGGTCGTACATGTTGGCGCGCGGTCCCTGGTTGTCGGTCAACAGCCAGCGGCCGTTCCCCTTGTGCCAAAGGCCGTGATGGCCGAGGTTGTAGCCGTGGTCGCTGCTGAATACGACGACCGTGTCGTCGGCGATTTCGAGTTCGTCGAGCGTATCTAGAATGCGGCCGACATTGCGGTCAACGCTCGCCACGGCGCCAAGATACTCGCGCATCATGCGCTTGGCACGCGGAACGTCGAGCTTGGGGTGGCCGGGCTTGGTGAGTTCGGGATCCAACTCGCGAAACGGCGTCCAGTCGGCATCGCTCAGCGGTAGCCAGGTGCGGTCGCCGGCAGGAGTCTTGTTCGCGGTATTGGCGTGGGGCGCCCAGTAGTGAACGTTCACAAGAAAGGGCGATTCCCCATCTTGAGATCGAATGAAGCGGATCGCCTCGTTCGTCAGGATGTCCGGCGTATAACCGTGAACAACCTTAACCTTTCCTCTAGATTCCACCTTGGGATCTTTCGAGATCCCCGCGCCATTTCGAAAGCCATAGAAGTGGTCGTAGCCGTTGCGAGTCGGCAGAAACTTATCGAGCGCTCCGAGGTGCCACTTGCCAATAAAGGCGGAACGATAGCCGCCGGCCTGCAGCAACTTCGGCCAAGTCGGTACTCGCGGATCAAGACCGTTATCCGGCTCAGCGGCCGGGTTCAGGTAGTCCGTTACGCCAAGTTCCGTTCCATAGCGGCTAGCCATCAAGCTCGCACGCGAGGGGCTGCAAACCGGGGTCGTCGTGAAAGCGTTGGTCAGAGCCACGCCCTCGCTATAGAGACGGTCAATACTGGGGGTGCGCGATTGGCGATTTCCGAGCGCGCCGATCGTCCAAGCGGCCTGGTCGTCGGCATATAAAAAGACGATATTCGGACGAGCGTCGGCGGTCGGCAGGAACGACACGGTAGCCAGCAAAAAACCTAGTGTGATGCGAATGGACAACGAATCTAATTGTACGACAGCGGCGCGCTCAATTGAAACGCTAGCACTCTTTTTTGAAACCTAGTTTCAGTATTTACTTCTGCACTGAAACACTGGGCCTGCCCAAAAAAGTAGGGCCGGCTCGCACATGGCGAACCCTCTTTTCCAATCGAAAGATGAGCCTGCAGGAGGCAGGCGAAGGTAGCTGTGGGCAGGAGGGATTATAGCTCGGATTGGGGCTTGAGGTTGAAGCCCGTTGTGGGGCCCGTAGGGCGGGGTGAGGGGGATTGCATAAGGGGGAAGGGGCGGCAGCCCCAGTCCCCCTTTGCAGCCATCCCAGGCGAGACCCCACGGCCGTCTTCGGACGTGGGCCGGAGGAGCCGACAACGCCTCGGGTCGGGGCGTTGTCTAGCGCGTGCGCCAGCAGATCGCGAGGTCTTTGCAGACGCGTTGCAGTTCGTTGCGCTGAGCGTCGAGTTGCTCGGCAAACTCGGTGTCGGAACAAGTGTCCGCTCGCGCTTGGAGCTTCTTGAGCGAGCGATCCGCGCGCAGGCCGCGCTGCTCGGCGGGCAGGCTGAGCAGCTTTTCCCACGGCGTGCTCCACTCGGCGTACACCTTGCGCAACTTGCCGCGGCGGTCTCGGCGCTCGCTGGCGAAAGCGCATGGGCGATGAAAATTCAAGTACGGGTTGAGCCACTGGCGGTAGAAGGTGTCGATCGCCTGCGTCGCTTCCGAGGGCAAAAACTGGTAGCCCATCCACTTGCGCACCACCGCGCCGTTCTTGGTTTCGACCAAGGCATTGTCGTTCGAACGGCGCGCGCGAGACTTCGTAAATTCAATTCGCAACTTCTCGAGCAGTTTAGCGGTTTGATGGTTGACGAATTCGCTGCCATTGTCGGAGTGAAAGCCGCGAACGATAAATGGAAATTGTTCCAAAAGCCCTTCCAGCAAGGGAATGAGGTGATTTTCGTTGATGCGTTGGACGCAGCCGACGGCCTGCCACTGCGTCACTTCGTCGACCACGTTGATGCTGTAGGCGCCTTTTTCACCTTCCTGTTCGGGCGAGTGCACGGTGTCGATGCGCAGGTAGCCCGGACGTCCTCGCGGCTCGGGTTGGCGGCGTTCGCCGATCGCCACGGGCGTGGGACGGGTCTTGTCGAGATGCAAACTGTGACGTTGGTAGACGGCTCTTTTTCGCAAGTTGTACAGCTGGCCCACGGACAATTCGGCCAGGCGTCGAAACTCTTTGCGGCCGTAGATCTGGAACTCGCGTTGGAGAATGCGGCGGGTGGCCGGCCCCGAGAGGCGCTGATGAACTCGATCGACGTGCGCCAGTAAGACGCTGTCGGCGCGTGTGTACTTGCTGGGAAAACGGCGCCGCCGATAGGCCCTCGGACGGACGCAACGCGTGTGCAAGAACTGTCCGATCAGGCGGGTGAGTTGCGCGCGGCTTAAGCCCGTGAGCTTAGCGAGATAACGCCGCAGGAGACCCTTGACGGAGCGCTTCTGGTCGGCATAGTGATGCCGCTTCAAGACGCTTTCGACGAGCGCATATTTGTCGCTTCGATTGCCGCCCTCGAAGGCGACGGATTGGCACCCGTCGAGAAAACACTCGATCTGCTCCAGACTCAGCGATTCGGCTTGCTGCACGGCGACTCCCATCGCCCGCAGCTGCTCTGTTCCTGACCACCCAACGGATCCCCGTCAGGCTCATCTTGTATTGGAATCGCCCTCCCCTTCAGGCTCATCTTGTATTGGACAAGACGGAACCGGCCCTTCGTAGATTCAAACTACGTGTTCAGGGGTTAGAAGTCGTAGCGCAGGCTTAGCTGTGTTTCTCTGCCTGGCCGTGTGCGAGTCATGCGCCCGAATTGACCACTCCGAATGTTCGTTTGAACCCTCGAGAAGTTGGTGTGGTTCGTGGCGTTGAACAACTCCACGCGGAATTGTAGCCGATGCTTTTCATTCAAGAAGATGTTCTTATGGATGGAAGCGTCTAAGCTGGCGAAGCCGGGGCCGTAGAGCGCGTTACGGCCAAGCGTGCCTTGCCGCGGCGATTGCCCACTGGCGGGGTTTCTAGCGACCTGCGCAAAAGCCGTCGGATCCAAGTACTGGTAGGTCCCATTGGCGAGCGGCGAACCGAAGTCGCTGCGAATACCGGCTTCATGACTGCCTGCAATGATATCGGGGCGTTGAGCGATACCGCTGCTGCTCTGGCTGATGTTGAGCGGATTGCCGCCCCGTAAGGTGAGAATTCCGCCGATCTGCCAGCCACCGAGAATTTGCTTCGCCGTGCCCTGAATATTCCCTGGCATCGGAATCTCGTACAAGAAGTCGGTCAGGAAGTTGTGACGAATGTGAAATCTGGTCGCAGCGCGATTGTTGGCCAGATCGTTCAAATCCCACGGCTCAATCAGGCAGCAGCTAAGGTCACCACTTGAATAAGCCATGTTGCTCGCCCAGGTGTAGTTTATGTTGAACGTTAGGTTCCGCGAGTACCGCTTCTTAAGCGATGTCTGGAGGCTGTGGTACAGCGTCGAGTCATTGCTCTGATAGAAGCGGAAGCGGGCTATGAGGTCCGGCCGCGGGACGTTTCCGGTTATGCGGTCGGGACGATTCTCGCGCGGACTCGTTGTGACTTTGACTCCGTGATTCCCGACGTAGGAGACGTCGAGCACGGTTGTGTCGTTAAGTTGGCGTTGAATCCCGAACGTGAATTGCGCGCTGTAGGCGTTCTTCCAGTTGGGATCCACAACCGTGCCACCTCTGATGCCCGAGGACTGGCGAACGACTTGGCCGTAGCCGTGTCGAACGGATAGGTGATGCCGATGTCAGAAATCTGACTGCCGGTAAAGCCGACTTCCGCCGGTGAGTCAGGACCATTACGAATGATCTCGACCGGACCGGAGAAGAAGTTGTGGGGCATCGTGAAGATGCCGGTACCGCCACGAATCACGGTCTTGCCGGACTCTCCGAGTTTACAAGGAAAGCCGAAACGCGGCGAGAACGACGTGTACTGAGCTTTCCAAGCTTAATCGGCCGGCAAATCGGCCCCAAACGGTGTGACTCGATTGGAGAAGCGGTCGTCGCGTTCGCGCGGCACTGCGTCGTAGTCCAAGCGAATGCCGAAGTTAAGAGTAAGGCTGCGGTTGACGCGAATATCGTCTTGGAAGAAGAATCCGGTCTGCCAGCGTGTCATCTCAAACGGGTCGAGGCCAAAATTAAACCTCACATCACGAGGTGAGTTGGCCAGCAGATCTGCTACCGTCGAGAACTCAAAGTTCGGCGTATCGTCGATCGCGCGTCGCACGAAAACGAGTTGATACAGTCCCCCAACCTTAATCGCGTGCTTACCCTTGTTGAAAGCAAAGTTTTGCTCCAAGGTCGAGGTTGACCCTTTCTTTGCAAACAAGCGGCCCTGCGAAGGCGAAGGCAAGCCCGCGCCGTTGATTTGCGGAATCCCCGCGAGAAGCATCTGGTCAACGCGATCGAGGTCCGCGCGGTTGTAGCCGAAGCGGGTCTCGGACGTGACGTTGGGGCTCCAGACGCGGTTATAGGTAGCTGACAGGTTTTCCGTCAACCCAACGTGCTCCCAGGAGTTGCCGATGGCAAGCCGCGGGCTGCGCTGGAATGGCCGACCGCGCGTGTAGCGCACCGTCAACAGGTTGTTGTCGTCAATGCCGTAGTCGCCTCGAAACGAAGCGGTATTATCTTCGTTCTGGAGGGCGTCGGAGCCAGCAAAAAACGCAACGACATCGTCGGGATTCTCGGGGGCTGCAGTCGCCTTTGGCCATAGATTCCAATATCCGGCCGATTCTGGGATAGCCGCAATTGTCTGCGCCCGAATCGAATCTGACGGCACGAAACCGGTGAGAGGCTGCTGCGCGTTGCGGCGGTAGCCCTCAAAGGTTCCAAAGGAGAACAGCTTATTCTTAATGATCGGGCCGCCAAGCGAGCCACCGTATTGGTGAAATACGAGTGACGCCTTGCGGGCAAGAATGTGGTTATTGGCGTTGAGACCGCCGGCCTGGTACTGCTCGAAAGCGCTGCCGTGAAATTCGTTGGTGCCGCCTTTCGTAATGATGTTTACGTTACCGGCCAGAGTGTTAGCGATCTCAGCCGAGAATATATTCTCGAGACTTCGACGCCCTGCACCGCTTCGACGCTGACGCCTTTGACGAAATTGTAGTTCTGGTAAGCGGCTAAAGATGCGAACTCAGAATCCGGAACCGCGTTGACACCGTCGACCGCGAAGGTAAAGCCGCGCGGGGGCAGGCCGTTCAACGAAATCGTCAAGCCGTCGCTGGCTGCTCCGGTTCCCAAGGCGACGATCGATGTGATGTCGCGGTTTCTCATGGGCAACTCGTCGACCTGAGCGGCGCTCAAGTTGATGTCTTGTTCGGAGCTTGTCGTGTTGAGGATCGGCGCTTCGGCGCTGACGGAAACAGTTTCAGGCGTCGCGCCCAGCTCGAGCACAAACGTCAAGTCGACTTTCTGGCCCGAGGTTAGATTGATGCCGGTCTGTTCATGGGTGCTAAAGCCGTCGGACCCAATGGTGATGGCCTACGGCCCGACGGGCACGTACGGAATAGCGAACTCGCCGCGCTCGTTGGTCGAGGCGGTTTTGGTAACGCCGGTTGCTTCGTTTACTGCTTCGACACCCGCGCCAGGAATGACGGCGCCCGAAGGATCTTGGACGCGACCGTAAATCGTGGCGGTCGTGACTTGCGCAATACTAGGCGTCGCTACAGCAATAGCCAGTAGCACCACCAGCGCGGCCCATATAGGCCTACGCATCATGGTCTCTTTCATTCGACTCTCCCCTTGGTTGGAATTTGGTTCACTTATTGACGGAAACACCCCTACTCGGGCCCGCGAGCTAACTTGACCACAGGATAGCCCTCGATCTCAATCGAAGTCAGGGGAAAATGAAACCAGTTTCACACTTTTACAGCGCTGCGTGAGGCACCGTACAGCGACCCGTATGTTTTGATGGAAGTAGCCAAGTAAGTAGGCTAGCGATCGAATGAAGAAAAGCGTGTCGAAAAAGGAACCTTATACCTCACAAGCTGTACTCCGCGCCCTGGCGGTGCTTGAGACACTGAGCCGTTCTCAAGACTCACAATCGCTGCAGGCCATATGCGAGCAGCTTGGGCTCGCAAAAGCCTCCGCCTTTCGACTCATACGCACGTTGGAAGAGGCCGGCTACGTCGCCAAAGATGTGTCCGGCGGATATACGGCGATCGGGCAAGGGGGCCTGCCATCGTCTCAATACCGTCGACAATTGCCCGAAGCCGCGGGTCCCGAGATGCTGAATCTCAGGAGGCAGTTCCGCGAGACAGTAAGCCTCGGAGCGTTGTTTGACAACCATGTGGAAGTTGTGGAAGTGTTTGAAAGCTCAGAGTTTATGAGGATGAGTAACACCGTCGGCCGCATCCTGCCACCCCATGCAAGTTCGCTCGGCAAGGCCATCACCGCATTCCAGGCCGACGAGAGACGAGAGGCCTTGGTTCGTAGCTACGGGGTCTATCGCTACACCGAGTACACAATTGTCGATGAGGGCGAGCTGCAGAAGGAGTTCGAGAAAATTAGGGCACAGGGCTATGCTACTGATGCGGAAGAGAACACCTCCGGTGGCCGATGCTTCGGCGTTCCCTTGCTCACAGGTTCGGAGGCGGTGTTCGCGGCATTGAGCATCTCAATGCCAACCAACCGGCACAAACTCGAAAGCGAGCAGAAGGAAATAGTAAAGGCCCTAAAAGCGGCTGCCGCCAGGATCGTCAAGGCCTTCGGACTGACTGCGGCGAAGTAGAGTGCGCCGAGACCGATTCAGGTTCTCTGTCGAAACTGAAACCCGTTGTGACAAAGTGAAACCGAATGAGCGTTCGCACTGCCACGCTGTGTACGGCCCTACTGACCCCAACTGATTCGGATGGATTGGTCGACCTAGGCTCCCTCTCGCAGAACGTCGACTTTGTCTTAGAGGCCGGAGTTGACGGCATTTGTGTTAGCGGAGCGATCGGCGGGCAAATGGTCGGCTCCTCTTGAAGTAGCAACCCAACCTCATGTGGCCTGCTACAACCCAGTGTTGTTTCACACCGCCGAAGGGCGCCTCTGGCTCTATTACAAGTTCGGCCAACATCCAATGAGTTGGACCGCGGCGCGACGCTGGAGTGACGACGACGGAAGCACGTGGTCTCCAATCGAACGACTGCCGGCCGGCCTATACGGGCCAGTCCGCGCCAAGCCTCTTCTTCTTCCGAACGGCACGATTGTCAGCGGGACATCAGTCGAGACCTACCGTTCGTGGGCAGCGTGGATCGAGAGAAGCACCGACTCCGGGAAAACTTGGAGCAAGTTCGGTCCGATTACTATTCCCGACAGCCTGCGCGGACCCGGTGTATCGGGGGACGCCCCGCCGGCAGTCCCCGGTTCAGCCGAGTGGCAATACACGGAGGGAATCATTCAACCCTCAGTTGTTGCTCTTCGCGACAACTGGCTACGGCTCTACGCCCGCTCGACCTCGCACACCGGAAAGATTTGCGTGGCCGATTCCTCAGACGGCGGAGTCACCTGGACACAGGCGCGGCCCATCAACGTGCCGAATCCGAACTCCGGCCTCGACGCCGTCGCCCTCGCTGACGGCCGCGTCGTGCTGATCTACAATCACACTGACAACGGGCGCTCGCCATTGACTCTCGCGGTCAGTCGAGACGGAGAGAATTTCCGGATGTTCCACGTCCTTGGGAGCGAACCCGGCGAATACTCTTACCCGGCTATGATTCAGGGCAGCAACGGCGACTTGCACATTACTTACACCTGGAAACGGGAACGCATTCGCTATGTGCGCTTCCCGCTGGCGGATATACCGAACGAGTAAGCAGTTCAACGAAGCTGAGATGATGCAGCGTAGCCCGGCCGATAGCGGAGACAATACCGAAGGGAGTTCGAGCCAGATGAATCGACGATATTTTTTCGCAGGCGCCGCCGCGATGGCGGTTGCAGCAACACGGCGCGCCGTCGCGGCGAACGACAAAGTCAACTTGGCCTTCATCGGAGTAGGCGGTCGCGGTCGCGGGTTGATTGACAGTTTCGCCAAACACCCAGACGTCAATATTGCCCACCTCGTCGACGCCGACCAAGCCTCGCTCGAACGCGCCTTCGCGTTGCTCGACAAGAGGGAGATCAAGCGCCCGCCCACCAGCACCGACATGCGCCGTGCCCTCGACCTAGCTGACATCGACGGCGTGGTCGTCGCTACGCCCGACCACTGGCATACTCCCTCGGCGTTGCTCGCCTGCGAGGCGGGCAAAGACGTCTACGTGGAAAAACCGTGCTCCCACAACATTCGCGAAGGCCGGCTGCTGGTGAATTGCGCGCGCTATCACAAGCGCATCGTGCAACACGGCACGCAGGCTCGCAACAGCCCCCACGTCATTGAGGCCATTGACTACATCAAATCTGGAAAGATTGGCAAAGTGCTGATGGCCAAGGCCTGGGACGTGCAATTGCGCGACCACATCGGCCACAAGGAAGACAGCATGGTCCCCGAAGGCGTCGACTACGACACTTGGCTTGGGGCCGCGCCGTGGATCCCGTTCAACGAAAACCGCTTCCACTACAAGTGGCACTGGCACTGGCATTTTGGAACCGGGGACGCCGGCAACGACGGCGCGCACCAGCTCGACATTGCCCGCTGGGCACTCGGTGTCAACTACCCCAAAACTGCCTCTGGCATGGGCCGCAAAGTGTTCTTCGACGACGATCAACAGACGCCTGACACGATGAACGTCACCTTTGACTACGGCAAAAAAGTGCTGCAGTGGGAGATGCGCATCTGGAACCCCTACATGCTGGAGGGCGTCGACAACGGAGTCGCTGTCTACGGCACCGACGGGATGGTGCAGATCGGCCGCTGGGCAGGCGTGGGCGGCTACAAGGTGTTTGATGCGAAGGGCGAAGAAGTTCTGCACAAATCGGAATCCGAGGGGGCTGTGGGCTTGCACACGCGAGACTTCATCGATTCGATAAAATCCCGCAAGCTGCCGAGAGCCGACATCGGTATCGGCCACCTCTCGGCGATGCACTGCCATCTCGCCAACATCGTGGCGCGGACGAACCGCACCGTCCACTTCGACGCCGAAAGCGAAACTATTATCGACGACCATGAGGCTAATCTCTATGTCAAGCGCCGCTACCGCAAACATTGGGGCACACCAAAAGGCGTTTAGACCGGCCACCGGCCGTTCTGGATCGGTCCGGATAGAAACGTTAGATGTCAGCCCGGCGAGATTGTGCTCCGCAGTACCGAGCCGCGCCGCCGTGCGGTGCGGTCCGCAAGTCGGAGGGCAGACCGCACCGCGAGGCGGCGCGGCTCGGTACCGCGAATGGTTTCTTTCAATGAGCCGTTACTGTGCAGCTCGAGAAATGAAGATTCACCTCAGCCACAAGCGCCTGAGCGCCGCCGTCAGCACCACCGCGATATTGGCAACGCTGTTCGGAATCGCGTTCGTTTCGGGTGCCCAAGCGCAACCGTCGAGCGACCGACTCAACTCGCTTCTACTCGACGCCGGCAAAAAAGAATATACCCGCGCCCTCCAGACGATAAGCCGCGACAAAAACCAAGCCTTCATCGGACCGCTAATCGATCTGTTGCGATTCGTGAAGACCCGCGAGGAACTCGCCGCGCTAACCAAGACGCTCAACGGCCTGATCGGAACACGCATCGACATCGGCAACGACCCTCATGAGGCTTATTCCATGTGGTATGGAGCGCACCCGGAGTTAAAGCCCCCGCCGGGATATATCGCCTGGAAGGGCGAATTGCTGGCAAGCCGAGTCGATGAACGCTTCAAAGTGTTTTTGATGCCGGATTCGAAGACGTCCATTCGCCCGGAAGAGATTTTGTGGGGCGGAGTAAAAGTCGCCGGCATCCCGTCGCTAGACAATCCCAAGACACTTCCCGCGGAGAAGGTTGACTACCTCGCGGACACGGACCCCGTGTTCGGCGCCAGTGTCAATGGATCGCACCGCGCCTACCCGTTGAAAATTTTGGACTGGCACGAAATGTCGAACGACGTGATCGGCGGAGTGCCGGTCACTCTCGCCTACTGCACGCTCTGCGGCTCGGGTATTCTCTACGACTCGACGCAGAAGGGCAACACGTTCAAGTTCGGGTCCTCGGGCCTGCTCTATCGCTCGAACAAGCTGATGTTCGACGACCGCAACGGTTCGCTGTGGAGCCAGCAAACGGGAGAACCCGTGCTCGGCGACCTTGTTGGTTATGGCATCAAGTTGAACGTCCTTCCCTTGGTCGTGACCTCATGGGGCGAATGGAAGAAGAGGCATCCTGACACCACAGTGGTCGACATCAAAACGGGGCACAAGCGGCCGTATACGGCCGGAGCGGCGTATGGCGAATATTTCTCCAACCCCGGCACGATGTTCCCTGTTTGGCAGCAGAGCAAGGTTCTAGAGAAGAAGGAGCGGATATTTGCGATCGAGCTGCGCGGTTTCGCGAAGGCCTACCCGCTCGCCGAACTGAATCGAGCCGGCGGAATTGTGAACGACACCCTTGGTCCGGAAACACTAACGGTGATTTACCGCGACGCCGTCGGGAAGGTAGCTCTGCCCGCTGACTGGAAGGCGGCTCTTGGAAAAGCGCCCACATCGACCGTCGAGTTTGCAAACGATCTTGATTTCGAAACGATCGACCGCGCTCTCAGCAAAGATCCAAAGCTTGCAGCCAGCGCGTCAGCGGAATTCTTGTTGGCTCTTCCCACAAAAGTCAGGCTGCAAGTGCTTCACGAGCGTACCGCCGGGGCGTCTAAAGGGAGGAACGCTCAGTTCCCAGAATCGCTTCGGAACGAAGTCGCCGCGAGAGCTTTGATAGGGGAAGTTCGCGCGTATGCTCGCGGCCGGTACGAGTTTCGAAAAGGTGACGCGCCCGATGTTTTGCTCGATGCCGAGGGTCAACGATGGAGTCTTGAAGAGCACGCCTTGGTCGGCCCGAACAAAGAGGAGCTCCCGCGCCTAGGCGGTAGCTTGGCGTACTGGTTTGGGTGGTACGCATTCCGACCCAAGACTGAAGTCTTTCGGGTCGCGGACGCGCAATGAAAAACTTTTCGACCCGCGAGACGCCGTACGATCGAAATGCATGATGAAATTTCTAACGACCCTACTACTCCTGTCGATTTCTTGGGTTGGTTGCGGAAGCAACACTGCGGAGGCTCCGACCGCCGACAGCACAACTGCGCCTCCGTCCGTCGTTTTCGAGCAAGCCGACCACGTCATTGACGTTGCCGTTCTCGGCGAACCATTTACCGCCTTCCACTACGAAGAGAAATGGGACAAGCCGTTTCTGTACCCCCTCACCACGGCCTCGGGCAAGGTGATCTCGCGTGGCTATCCGATCGAGCCCCGCGAAGGTGAAGCCAACGATCACGCCTGGCATCGAGGAATCTGGTACGGCCACGGTGATATGAACGGCGAGGATTTTTGGCGTGAACGAGGCCGCGAAATTACGAGCATGCTCGTTCTTAAGGCAGCGCCGACGACCACGCAAGACACCTTGTCTGTCGAACTTTCAATGCAAACGCCAGGCAAGACTTCGATCGGTACGATTGCCGAGTCATTCACTTTTTCAGGAACCCGCAACCAGCGCATCATCGACGCGCTGATCGAAGTTCGCGCCGACCAAGGAACATCGTTGAAATTTGGTGACACAGATGACGGCGGCTTTGCGTTCCGACTCGCCGACGGTTTCCGCGAGGACCAGGGCGGTGCGTCTGAAAATGCCGAAGGGCAAAAAGGCACCGACGCCATCTGGGGCAAAGCGTCGAAGTGGACCAACTATTCCGCTAAAATCGACGGCAAGCAAATTGGCGTCGCAATATTTGACAACCCCAAAAACATTCGACACCCCACCACGTGGCATGCTCGCGGCTATAGTCTAAATTCCGCGAATCCGTTTGCGACGAAGAGCTTTACGGGTGACGAAACCAAAGACGGCAGCTACACAATCGCGGAAGGCGAGTCCGTCACATTCCACTACCGACTCGTGATCCACGAGGGTCTTCCTGGCGAAGTGAACGTCGAAGAACTTTACCAAGATTACGTCCGATAGTTGCTCGACCACAAAGCAGGAGACAACAATGAGCGCAGCCACACGCCGACAGTTCCTACAAGCCAGCGCGGCCTCCACGGCCGTAGCGGCGGCGGCCGACGCTGCCGCGTATCGCAAGCCCGGCCATCCAACAATCGATTGCCAGAGCCACCTTTTCGTGCCTGAGCTGATCGAGATGATGGCCAAGCGAAAGGACCTGCCGTACTCCTACGAGAAGGACGGCAACACCTACGTGGTCACCGGTCCGCCGGGAGAATGGCACCGCCGTCTCCGCGCCAAACACATGGACGTCGAGGCCAAACTCGCCGACATGGATGAAGCCGGCATCGACCGCACGATGATCAGCATCAACGACCCCGGCCCGGAGGTTTTTGGCGACGACGCCGCAGCCGCTGCGCGCGTCTGCAACGACTGGATCGGCGACGTCGCGCGCCGCCACCCCGAGCGTTTTTCGGGCCTCGCCGTCCTGCCGCTGTTGAACATGAACGAGTCGCTGAAAGAACTCGATCGTTGCGTCAACAAGCTCGGGATGAAGGGCATTCTGCTCTATTCGAACCTCGCCGAAAAGTTTCCGGACGAGGCTGAATTCCGCGAGCTATTCGCGGAGGCCGAACGCCTGGATATTCCCGTGCTTCTGCACCCGGCGCACCCGGTGACGTTCGACGAAACCAAAGGCCACAGCATGATGGCCGGCCTTGGGTTGATGTTTGACACGACGATCGCGCTGGCCCGCATCATCTTGGCCGGTGTCTTAGATCAGCATCCAAAACTGAAACTCGTCTGCCCGCATGTCGGCGGTACCTTGCCCTACCTCGTCGGGCGCATCGACCACCAGACGCAGATCCTTAAGCGCGGCGCCGAGCACATTACCAAACCGCCGAGCGAGTATTTGCGGCACATTTACCTCGACGCGGTTTCACCCATAGCCATGGCGATTCAATACGGAATCGACTATGTCGGCGTCGACCGCATGCTCTATTCGAGCGATCACCCCTGGGTCGATCCAAAGACGATTGCGATGCACCTGCAAAGCTTGGGCTTGTCGTCGGAAGATGAGGCCAAGATTTTCGGCGGCAACGCCAAGAAACTGTTCAACCTATGAGCGTCGCGCCCGTTCCTCTAACCCGACGTGGCTGGCTAGCGATGCTGGCGTCGTCGTCTTGCTCCACACATCAATCGCCCCCGGGACCCGCATCGGAGCCTTTCCGCTTTCGCCTAGCCATTTGCAACGAGACGTTCCAAGATGCGAGCTTCGCCGAGGGTTGCCGTCTGGCCGTTGAAACTGGCTACACCGGTCTTGAGATCGCGCCGTGGACGCTGTCAGACGACCCTGCCACGGTTTCCGCCGAGGTGCGCGCCGATTGCGGACGGGCGATGACGGACGAAGGGTTGACCTGCGTCGGTTTGCACAGCCTGCTCACCGCGCCGACCGGCCAACTCCACATCACCACGCCGGACGATACTCTCCGCAATAAAAGCTGGGACTACTTCCAAAAACTCATCGACCTCTGCGCCGACCTCGGAGGCGACAAGCTCATGATTTTGGGCTCGGGCAAGCAGCGGCGAACGGTAGATGGGTCGAGCGTCCAAGACGCGCTAAAGCGCCTCGCCGACGGACTCGCCTCTGTCGCGCCTCACGCGGAATCTCGCGGCGTCACCATCTTGCCGGAAACTCTAGCGCCCCCACCTCTGCGACGTGATGACCTCGATGGACGAAACGATGGAGATTGTTCGTCAGGTCAACAGCCCGGCGGGTGAAGACGATGTTCGACACCCATAACGCCGTCGCCGAGGAGCTACCTCACGACCAGCTCATCAAAAAATACGGACTCTCAATCAAACACGTCCACATCAATGAAATGGACGGCCGCCACCCCGGTACCGGCGAATATGACTTTGCGATTCCAATGAAAGCTCTTAAAGATCTGCACTACCAGGGCTGGCTCTCGCTCGAAGTGTTCAAATTCGAACCAAGCGGAGAGCAAGTAGCGCGCGACAGCGCAACCCTCCTGCGGGAAATCGAAGCGACGCTATGAATCGCGTTCTACGAACGGTACCCGGCGCGATTCCGGTCGAATCAGCGAGTGCCCAAAGCGGATGAGCCGCAAGTTATTGAATTAAAACTGGTGCGAACGGGGAGACTCGAACTCCCACGGGTTGTCCCACTAGAACCTAAATCTAGCGCGTCTGCCAATTCCGCCACGTTCGCTTTTTGGAGGGCGGGGATGCGGTGCGATCGTCCGATGAATCGCGCATTCCCTTTGCCTATTGTACTGGCCAACGTCAGCCGCGAATCTTGCGATTTCGCTAGCGCGGCCGCAACTTGAATACCATCAGTTTGGCCATATAGTTTGACGGATTATATTTGTTGCCGCCGCCGACCGCAATCGCCACGTATTGTGTCCCGTCCACGGCGTACGTCATCGGCGTCGCGTGAGCGCTGGCCGGCAGCCGATACTCCCAGAGCTGTTCTCCGCTAGCTTTGTCGAATGCGCGAAAGCGATTGTCATTTGTTGCGCCGATGAAGACCAGACCGCCCTTCGTAACAATCGGGCCGCCTAGGCTGGATGCGCCTGTTTTGGGGACTCCCCGCTCGGTCAGCTCTTCGTATTCACCAAGAATCTCTCGCCAACGAAACTCGCCCGTGTTCAAGTCGATCGCCGTTAGGTGGCCCCAGGGCGGCTGCTGGCAGGGATAGAGATTGGAGTCCCAAAGGCGTCCCCACTTCGTGCCTCGGTTTGCGCCATGGAATCTCGGCGTCGTCTCCGCGAAATACCTTTTGGGCGAACGTTGCCACGTCCATCGAGTTGATGTAAAAGGTGTCAGTCTCGGGGTCAAACGCGCCACCACCCCAGTTCGAGCCACCATTTGTGCCCGGAAACATGACCCGTAATTGCTCTCCTATCGGGCGAAATAGCGGGCCTTCAATAACGGCGTCCTTCAGCGCTTCCATGCAATCGGCACGCGACTCAGGAGTGACCGTCGTAATCTCTTCGCGAGTCATCGACTGTCGAGCGAAGGGGAGGGGGTTTGACGGGGAACGGTTGCGTCGGATGGTAGTATTCGCCAGGTGTATCCCCGGCCGGCACCGGCCTCTCTTCGATTTCAAATAGTGGCTCGCCAGTCTCGCGATCAAAGACAAACAAGAAACCGGTCTTGGTCGCCTGGACCACCGCCTTAAACCGGCTTGCCGCCGCGCTTCACTTCTACCAATGAAGGCTGCGAGGGCAAGTCCCAATCCCAAAGATTGTGATGGACCGTTTGGAAGTGCCAGCGGCGACTCCCTGTGCGGCAGTCGAGGGCAACGAGGCTATCACCGAACAGATTCTCGCCGTGCCGGTCGCCGCCATAGTAGTCGTATGAAGGCGATGTCAGCGGCAAATACACGATGCCGAGATCTTCGTCTACACTCGACATCGACCACATGTTTGTTCCGCCGCGATTCTTCCACGAATCGCCTTTCCAAGTGTCGTGACCAAACTCTCCGGGGTGCGGGACAGTGTGGAAGCGCCAGCGCAGGTCGCCTGTGCGGGCGTCGTAACCCTTGATGTCGCCGCTTGGACCTTGCGGAAGTCCGTCGCCAACCCATCCGCCGGCGATCAGTGTCCCGGCACAGACCGAGATGGGCGAGGTGAAGCCGTAGCGGCCGTCAACCTCGCGCAAAACATCGGGCGCGGTGTCGAGCATGCCGTTTGCGCCGAAATCGGGGTCGAGCTTGCCGGTCTCGCGATCGATCGAAAATATCCGGCCATTTTGGTCGCCGAGGACAAGGCGTTCGGTATCGCCGTCTTTCCAATACTCGACCCCTCGGCTGGTGAAAAGGTTGTAGCGGCGGTTGCGATCGAACTTTGAATCGAACTCCCAAAGCAGCTCGCCGTTGGCGGGGTCAATAGCCAGCAGCCGGTGCATCGGAGTGGACACGTAAAGCGTGCCGTCGATCATCAATGGCGTCGCTTCAAAGGCCGAGCGCGTCGGGTAATCGCCCTCTCCGTCGGAGAAGTCGTGGGTGTCGTATTCCCAGGCGAGTTCGAGTTGGCCGACGTTGTCGCGGTTGATCTGATCGAGAGTCGAGTAGCGGCTTCCCCCGATGTCATTGCCGTAATGAGGCCACTGCTGGGCGTAGAGTGTGACTGCGAAAACGACTAGAACGAATACTCTCACTGCCAAATTGTATCTCGCGAAGGCGCGACCCCGACCGCGCGCCATTGCCCTCCGCTGACTGCCGGCTGGCAGGGTGCGTCGTGGCGTCAGATGATTATCTAAATACGGAACTGAGAGCTTCCCCCGAGCAAGATCCCCTAAATTCCGGCCTCACCACTCGGGAACCTTAGCTCCAACCCTGAGGGCTTTTCCCAATCGGGATCGACGGGTCTAGTGACCACAAAATGGTTCGATGGTCTGTGAAAACCCAGTAGACGCCAGGCCCGAGCAAGTACGTTGGGACCTGGTCGCACTGGTTCTAACGGCTGTCGTATTTCTCGCCGCCCCGGCATGGGTCGACCCGGACCTGTGGGGACACGTGCGATTTGGGCAAGACATGCTCCGCGACGGCGTCGTTCACGACGCCGACCCTTACTCGTATTTGACCGCGGGCACTCGCTGGATCAATCACGAGGTGCTCTCGGAGGTCGCGTTTGGTTGGGCCTATAACCATTTCGGCGATCTGGGTCTTTCCGCTCTGCGCGTGATGGTCGTTCTGCTTGCCACGGGATTACTGTTGTGGCACGTGATGCGAGCCGGTCTGAACCCGATTCGCGCCGGTGCGGTCGTGATCGTCGTCTACTACTGCATGTCGTTGGGCATCCATTTTGTGCGGCCTCAAATGTTTACCTATCTGTTCTTCGCCTGTATCGTCATGATCATTGACCAGGTAGACCGAGGTCGCATCGCGTTCATTTGGGCCGCCGCCCCGGTCATCGCGATTTGGGCGAATTTTCACGGTGGATTTTTGGCCGGGATTGCGGTTCTCGGCATCTGGCTGGCCGCGGACCTAGTTTCAACATGCGTGCAAGCGCACAGCTTCAATGCGCTAGCGTGTCGCCGGTCGGTGATCTTAATGGCGGGTGGATTACTCGCGCTTTGCTCTTCACTGGCAACGCCGTATGGCTGGCGATTGGTTGAATTTCTTTTACGGACAGCGACCATTCCGAGGCCCGAGATACAGGACTGGCACCCGATCTCATTGATTTCGCTGGCTGGCGCGGCCTACATGGCGGTTTTACTGGCATCACTCTGGGCAATTTTTGTTGCTCGGGTGGTGAGCCCCGCCTCGCTAGCTACTTGGGCAGTTTGTGCATATTTGCCGTTTAGCGCCGCGCGGCATTTACCGCTTTTTGCGCTAGCCAGCGGATTCCTGCTTGCCCGCGGCATTTCGATCGCTTGGAACCAAGCGTCGCCTTCGACGAGTACAAGCACCGACGCGAGTCCGGGCGGCCGGCGGCTAGCAATTCATGCGGCTGCCTGCGTACTTTTGCTAGTCGCAGCCGTACCGCGATTTGCGGCGGGAGTGAAGATCGACGCGGGCATCCGCTTATTTCCGGTGCGCGCCGTGTCGCTGCTTGAAAAGGCCGGTGTCGAGGGCAATCTAGCGACTGAATTTGGATGGGGCGAATACGTTATCTGGAACCTGGGCCCCGACATCCAAGTGTCGATTGACGGGCGGCGCGAGACCGTCTACTCCCCAGATGTCTATGCCAAAAATTTGGCCCTCTCGTACGGAGTTGGCGATTGGGACGCGATCCTTACGGACTACCCCACCGACATGGTTTTGGCTCCAAGAAACCTGCCGATGTACGAGCGAATGTCGGAACTAGAAGGCTGGAGCCGTGTCTACAACGACGAGATTTGTGGACTGTTCGTTCGCGAAGACTTCGCGGCGCGGGCGTCACTGGAGGGCATGGCGGTTCCCAATGCATCGATCGACGGCTTGGGAATGCGCTTCGACGAGCTACGCTACTAACCCGCGTTTTCACAGACCGTCACACGCTCGGACCAAGCTGCGCGACCCAAGTCAGCGCACCTCGAACGAATGCCGCTCGGTAAAACTCGAAGTCCCGATGCTATCCCGAATATTGATAATCACGGTGTAACGCCCAACGGGAATCGTCTTCTCCAAATCCAATCGAAACTTAGCCGGCAGCCACAACCGGGGATAAAACGGGCTGCCCTTTTCACCTTGAGAGTCGAACTCAAACATGGTCTCGCCCTTGTCGTTAACCACCTGTACGTCCGACTCGACGTCAAATGTGTTGTCCTCGCGAGTCTTATAGCCGGTAATATAGAACGCTGCCCAGATCTCATCGCCTGCCCGGTAGAGCGGCTCTTCGAGCTTCACACCGCCATCCAACTTCGCAAATCCATAGTTGCGAATCGTCAGTTGGTCAGCCGTTTCCACGCGGCTGGCGTCGACAATAATTGGCAACGTTGCGTGAATCACGGAGTCCGAAAGTAGATCCGTGACCTCGATCTTGATTTCGTAAGTGCCGCCGCCTGCGTGCTGTGGAATCTTGGGCGAGTAGCGGACAACCGGAAGCCAATCGTCATCCTGCGGAGCCAGCTCCGTGTCGAACTTTCCGCCTTCCGACCCGTAAAACCGATTGCCCTCGGGGTCGAATGCCTCAAGACGATACTCGATTTTCATCGCGTAGTCGTCGCTCACCTCGTACCCCTTCACCTGGAAATACAGGTAGATCGTCTCCGCGGGAAGGTAGTGGCTGTCGGACGGGATCGCGTAGCCGTCTTGGCTATCGAGCAAATCAAGATTGAAAAACGAAAGGCCGGGGGAGTCGGCGGTCGGCGCCTCGTCAGCAGTCAAATGTGGCGCCAGAAAAACAAGCGCTATCAGGGCGAGAGCGGCCGAAAGCCTACGCCGCCCGTTTGCGGATTCCGGCTTCCTTGAGCACCACTTCGCCATTCTGATAATCGTAAATTTCGCGGACAGTTGAATCCACCCCCAGCTTAACAAGGGCGTCAATATCTAGATGCGCTTCGGCGTCGTCAAGTTCCTTGATGCTCGAGAAGATTTCAGGGCTTTTCGGCAAGTACATCGGGCAACAATCAGTAAATGGCTCGATCGAAATGTCGTACGTTTCGATCTGTCGCGCCAGCGCCATGATCTCCTCTTTGTCCGCGCCACAAAGCGGTCGGTAGAGGGGCATCGTTGTGGCCGCGCCAACGGCGTTCATGTTCGAGAGCGTCTGCGAGGCAACCTGACCGATAGCGTCGCCCGTGACGAGGCCGCGAGCGCGATGCTTCCAAGCCAGCCGCTCGGCGATGCGGATCATCATGCGGCGATAAATTAAAATGCGAAAGCTCTGCGGCGCTTTGGCGACGATCTCTTGCTGAATCGCGTCAAACGGCACTAGGTACAGCTTCGACGTCCCTTGATAGACAGTCAACCGCTGCGTGAGCGCTCGCGCGATGGGCTCACTTTCCTCACCCGGCGTCGCCGCACGGCCGTGAAAGTGAACAAACCCCAGGCGCACACCGCGTCGAATGATCTTGTATGCCGCGACGGGCGAATCGATGCCGCCGGAAAGTAGACACAGCAAGCGTCCGCTCGAGTTAGTCGGCAACCCGCCAACGCCTTTGACTTTGCGTGCGTAGAGCACTGCCCGCGAGTGCGTGATCTCGATGAAGCAGGTGCGCTCGGGGTTCGTCAGATCAACCTTGACGTCGTGACCGAGCCGGCGCGCCTGATCGCCAATCGCTTGACCGATCTCGCGCTCCAAAACAAGCGACATTTTTGGAAAACGCTTGTTTGCCCGCTTTGCGCGCACCGCGTAGGTGCGGAAACCACCGTCCGCCATCAGCTCAAGCGCCGTCTTCTCAACCGCCGCGACCGACAACTCGACTGCTTGGCCAAGGCCGACGTTCGCGATGCCGGGAACGAGCTGCAGTCGCCGCAGCGCCTCCTCCGCATCGCCAACGTCCTTCAAAAAGATCAGAATTCGCTGATCTTCGCGAACGATTGGCTCTCTCTCGATCCCCTGCAAAGCTCGCTTGACAGCATCCCGCAGGTTCCGCAAAAAGAAATTGCGATTGCAACCCTTAAGCCAAATTTCCCCGAAATGTACAAGCAAAACCTGCAAACGAATACCTAACTCAAGTATAAGATGCCGTGCCCGTAGGAGAATATTTTCGACTCACGTGGTTCTCCCTTCTGACGCAATTCGCATGCTCTTGGTAGGGCTCCTTCGCGCGAATCGCGGTAACGGTCAGTCCTGCTCGCCCGCAATCACCGCCTCTTGCTGGGCTTGCTGCTCGGCCAGATCTCGCTGTAGTTCGCCCTCGGCCCGGCTAAGTTCCCCCATCGCTTCCGCCAGGCGCCCCCGAAGCTCCACGTCGTCGGATTCGAGTGATTCGAGATCTTCCGCTAACCGCTCGCGAGCAACAGTGGTCTGCCTGAGAGCGTCCGCAAGCCGCCCTTCGATCATCTCGTGGATCGAGTGACCTACGCTAGGCCCAATCACGTTGGCGCCGTCGAAATCAAAATCAAAATCGAACTCAAAGTCAAATCCCGCCCGCGTTGACCGCCGCCGCCCAGCCAAATTCCCGAGCGCTTCCACGGCTTCTTTTTGCACGGCCGGATCGGAGTCCTTCGAGGCTTCAATCAGCAGCGGCGCCGCCTCGGCCGCTCCCTTTCGCAGCCTGCCCAAAGCTTCGACCGCCTCCTTGCGAACTTTCGGATCTGAGGATTTGAGACCCTTGCCGATGATTGCAACGGCATCGCCGGCCGACACGTTCTCATTCCGCGCCAGTTGCCCGAGCGAATCCATCGCCTCATTTCGCACGCTTGCCTCGCTGTCATCCAGAGCCTGACTTAGCGCCTCGATCACCGTTGGATTTGCCACGCCCGCCCTTCCAAGCGCCTCTGCCGCTTCTTTGCGGACGCCCTTGTCGTCGTGCTGCAACAGCCGCGCCATACCGGTCACTGCGTTCGGCGCCCTATCACTTCCGCGAATCAGCATTCCTAGTGACTTGAGCGCCTCGCGTTGAACCTGCGGTTCGGCGTCATTCATCGCCGCCACAAGCGCATCAATCGCTTCCGCATGGCCACGCCCCACATGACCGAGCGCCTCCGCCGCTTCGCTTCGAACCGTGACATCAGAAGACTTCAGCGCCCCGGCAAGTGCTGCTACGACCGCCCGCATCGTTTCCGGTGGCAGCGGATTTTCGTTCTCTCGTCGCCGAGCCGTCCGAGCCTTGCGCACCGGCTCCACATCTTGAACATTCCGCGGCTGAGCGGCCGGTCTCGGTCGAGGCGCCGGTTCAGGTTGCGCCTGGGCTAGCAAGTCCGTCTCGGAAGTCACGGCTACCGGCGCGGCAACCTCGCGCTCGACGGGTGGTGCTTCTGCCGGGACCGCCTCGCTCCGCTCCTGCGCTTGCATCCGCAACGCCGCCGTCGGCACCGCGACCACTGCGATTACGCCCAGGGTCAGCGCGAGCGCCAATCTAGCGGGACCGCCCCGCAATCGCCGGTCATCCAATAAATACTTGATCCGATTCCCCAACGACGACTCCCGCGCAATTGCGACACCGCCCCAGGCCGAGACCGCCAGCGTTGAACGTGCCACATCAAGCAGATGACCGGCGTAGTCGGATGGACGAGAACCGGCAGCCAGCACGAAATCGTCAGTTGCCTGTTCCGCTTCCAGGCGCATCCGAGAAACCGCCAGCCAAACGAGCGGATGGAACCACATCAGCGCGCAGACCAACTGGCCAATCGCCTGTGTCAGCGCGTCGAGCCGGAGCACATGGCCCAGCTCATGCATCAACACCACGTCGAGCCGGTCCGCACTCCAATCCGCCGCCGCCACTGGAAGCAAGATCACTGGTCGACGCCATCCCCAAGTCATCGGCATCGTTTTGTTCTCGGCGATCAACACGCACAGACGTCCATCGAGCCGAGCCGCGGTAATCTGCGATCGGATGCCGACCGGAATGCGGCTCGCATCGAACTCGTCAGCTTGTCTCGCCGTCAACAGAAATCGAACGGCGCCAAGCCCATAACGGCCTACGACGAGTGCCGCTCCGAGCCCCCAGGCGAGAAACATCACGAACGATAAGTCCAACGAAAGACTCTTGAGTTCCGTAACAGATGGGGCCATCGCCGCCGGCTCAACGACACGTACGGGCTCCGGCGGCGAGAAAACGAAACTTTCGATTGGTTGGTTCGCAACTACCGGCGGCAGGGGTATATCAGCGATCGCGACCGGCCACTCGGGTACATGAAATCCGGGCAGCACCAGTCCAAGCAACGGCACGATGAGCACTCCCGCCAGTACGGCCGCCCACAGAGCATGACGCTCCGCCGCCCGTCGCCGGCGCATGAGGGCGCAAACGAGGCCTCCGGCCGCAAGCACAACCGTTCCTTTCACGCCCCACTCGATTAAAAACGGGACAAAACCGTCCACTAAATTGCTGACCATCTACTTGCCCTCCTTCCGAGCCTGCTCAATCGTGCGACTCAACTCCGCCAATTCCTCTTCGCTAACATCCGAAACATCGAGCAACGCCGCCACTGCTTGTGAAACCGATCCCGCAAAAAACGTATCGAGATACCGTTCTGCCGCCGAGCGTTTCAAGCGGCCCGGCGGAACCGTCGCTGTGTAGACGTACCGAGGACCATCTTCGGTATGCCGCAAATGCCCTTTGCCTTCCAAGATCCGCAGAGTCGCACGCACGGCCGAGTAACTAGGCGGGTCGGGCAACACCGCCCGCACCTCCGCCGCCGTTACTTTGCCCAGGCGGTAAACAGCATCCATAATTTGCCGCTCGCGGCGGCTAAGTTGAGAATCCGATTTCGATCGAGCCATAGTGTGTGATGCTAAAACCTTAGCAGTGCTAAAAAATTAGCACACGGCTCATCGATTGTCAATCCCCAGTCGACATCCCGCGCGATGTCGTTGCTCCCCGCCAATCCGTTACTATAAATTCGCGGATGTCGAGACTAATTCTTCTATTTGTCGCCCTAACCGCGATATTTATTTCAGCCTCCGAGGCCTTGGCGGCGGACAAGGGCCCAACGTGGACAAAACTATCGACTCCAAATTTCGAGCTCTACACCACGGCGGGCGAGCGCACCGGCCGCGGCGCCATTAAACATTTCGAGACGCTCCGCAGTTTCTTTCAGCAATCAATGCCCGGTAATCGTGGCCAAGACGCCAAGGTCCGCGTCATCTTGTTCAAGAACGAGAAGGAATATAAACCATTCAGTCCGAACGAGGTCGCTGCCGCTTACTACCTGTCTGGCCACGACTTCGACTACATCGTAATGAACGGGTTCAACGAGTACGCCAAACCGATCGCGGCTCACGAGTACATGCATCTGCTGACCAGTCATCAAAAATACGATTTACCGGTCTGGCTTAACGAAGGCTTCGCAACGCTGTTCGAGAGCCTTGAAGGCTACGCCAACAAGGTGCGAGTAGGGAAGCCACACCTCGGGCGCCTGCAGCTGCTAAACAATAAAAAATGGCTTGAGATTGAGCGCCTAACTGAAGTCGAGCACGACTCCCCGGAATACAACACCAACGGCCACGCCGGCGTATTTTATGCGCAAAGTTGGGCACTGACCCACATGTTGAATCTGGGTCAGGACTATCGGACAAAGCTAAACGATTTCCTAACGCGGCTGGCGGTGACAGAATCCGCGCCCCAGGCCTTCGCCGACGTCTACGCAAAGACTACGGCCGACATTCGCAAAGACCTAAAATTCTACGTCAATAACGATCGTTTCTTTGTCGCGATGTTCGACGTGAAGCTTGAGAAGTACGCCGATCAACCCGAAATCGCCCGTGCCGACGAGCTTGAAACCCGCATGTTGCTAGCCACGCTTTTCTCACGTCTCAAAGACAATCGCGACCTAGCTAGAGAATCGTACGAACAGCTCACGCTCGAGTTTCCCGACTCCCCTGAACCCCACGAGGCGCTTGCCTATTTGGCTTGGCGCCAAGAGGGAGCTGACGCCGCCGCGCCACACTTCGCTAGCGCGATCGAACGCAAGTCGGCCAACGCCAAAATTTACTACGACTTCGCTTCGTTGCGCCGAGGCGAGGCCGAAAACCCCGACAAACGAATTCTGTATCTACTCCAGGCGACGAGACTTCGAGAGAACTACGTGGAAGCCCATCGAGCGCTCGCGTTTGAAGCTTCAAATCGAGAGCGTTGGGGCGTGGCGGCAATCCATTTCGGAAAGGTGGGCAAGATTGACGAGAAAGACGCATTCAGCATCCTGTCCTCTTCGGCCTATGCGTTCTACAAGCTGAAGCAATGGGAGACGGCCCTCAAGCAGGCCCACGACGCCAAGCGATGGGCGAAAACCCCGTCCGAAACCGACCGTGCCATCAACCTCATCGAAGCCATCGAGGGGGAATCCAATCCCTAGAAACGCGAAGAAATGGCGCAGCGCCAAGCCGAGAAGGTTCGAGCGCTCCGCAACGTAACCCCCGGCGATACCGCACCCGTCCTGCGCCGGCGAGAGCAATTACCCGATGGTGCCGAACAGCCTACGAGACTGGAGTTCCCCTCGGTCTCATCAATCGAGGGCGAGCTCATTCAGTTCGACTGCCTGGAAGATAAAGCGCGCATCCACATCCGTACCTCGACCGAAACAGTAGCCCTCGCCATCGCCGACCCAAGCAACATCGTGCTCATCGATAACAGCGCGCAGCGTGGACAGTTTTCCTGCGGCGAACAAACCCCCCGCCCGGTGAGAGTCGACTACGATTCGACCGCCGATGAAGAGCAGGGAACTATCGGCATCGTCAGACAAATAGAGTTCAAGGCATCGAACGAAAACTAGACAGCGCTAACCGTGTGGTCCATTCTCAACCGGGCCAAGATCACTGGGCGCTCACGGACAGATTTGGTCCTCTATCCCGTGCCATGCTAGATGAGATTGTCGCGTTTCCCCTCTCCGCTCGTCGCGGGACGCCAACTACTCGCCCGACTGGCAGCCCGCTCCGGCTTTCGAGACGAAATCAATTTCTGGAGGCGGGAACTCAGCCTAAAAGGCGACTCCCCTGAATTCGTCTCGTCTAGCCTAGACCCAAGTCGAATGGAGACCGTTTACCCTACTCTGGTCACGAAATACGTAGAGGAACTCCAGCATCGCTTCGGCCGGCGCCCTCGCGTTCTCGACGTCGGCTGTGGGCCGTCGTCGCTCTTGAGCTACGGACAACACCTGGGCCTGATCGACCTTACCGGGGTCGATCCACTAGCAACCGAATACGGTGTCGAGCTGGCCCGTAACGGCCAAACCGCCATAGGATCTATGCGCCGCGGGTTTGGCGAAAACCTCTCGTCGATGTTTGAGTCGTCGTCGTTCGACCTAGTCTTTATGTGCAATGCGCTCGACCACGCTCAATCACCAGCGGCCGTGCTGGCTTCGATGTGCGACGTCCTTCAGCCTGGTGGCGTACTGTTCTTGCAGGGTTATGTGCGAGAAGGCTCGTCGAACAACTTCCACGGCTTGCATCAGCACGATCTATCGCTTCTCGCGGACGGGCGTTTGATGTGCCGACGGCGCGCTTGGCCACTGCGCCGTGGAGGCCGGTCTCACTGTATATCCGATGGCCTTCCGCTGGACTTGCTCGAGCAAACCGCGCCGTCGGAAGAAAAGAAGACCCAACTGCGGGTTGTCTATCGCCGGCGTTGTTGATCGAGCTGAACCAATCGGAGGCGACGCGCGTCCTTATTTCCGCCGTGCTTTCGAAGGGGTGCGTCTCAGCGAGGGGGCAAAAGGGGACGAGGCCCTTTGCCGGCAGCGGTCTGGCCTCTAACTCACAATATATCAATCAACTACGGCTCAGCAGATGCCCTCACAAACGCCAGTGCTAGCGTTGCTCCCTAAGACTCGGTGATCTAGAACGCTGATTCTAAATGAATTACTCTACTCGCGACTTGCCGGCCGTGAAAATGGGTATCGTCCCCTTTTACCAAGGCGCGATTCTCCTTCCAGGTCCATTGCTGGTCGACCAGCATGCCGCAGCGTTCCTCGAAGCTGAGGCTGGCGATATCGGTGTCTTGCTGCTGTTGCTGGAAGGCGTCGGCCATGCCGTTGAGCTTCATCGTGTAGAGCTTTTCGAGAGTCTGTTGGGTCAACATGCGGTCTCCTGTTGGCTGGCGAGATCAAGGGTTTGAAGCACCCGCGGCGGATCAAAGTACTCCGCGCCGCGAATGTTGTTGTGCTCGACGGGCGAGCGTTCGGGCGGCGACTCTTCGAGCGGCTGCCGATCCAGGCCGCTTGCCAAGATCGACTTGAGGCTTTGGTAGGAGCAGGCGTCGAAGTGCAACGCCCGCCGCGACGCCGCTTCGACACGTTCGGGGGAGTGAATCTTGCTCAGCCGCAAGATCCCCAAGCAAGAGCGATAGCCCATCTCGGGATGCGGCTTGGATTCAAGAATCTTCTCGAACACCTTGGCGGTTGAGGCTCCGACATGGCGTGCCCAATCGATCAGCCGCGAAGGCGTCCACTCCAAGTGCTGCTGGTGCGACTTGGGGCGGTGTTCGTGAACCGTCGTCTGGCGGTAGGGCTCCCGGCTGCGCGGATGCGAGGCGACGCGGCGGCCTTGGTGGAAGATCTCGATCGTGCGGGCAGCCAAGCGAACTTCCACCCGTTTGCCGACGAGTTGATAAGGGACCGAGTAGTAATGGCGCTCGACTTCGATGTGGTAGTCGATATTGACGCGCGCCGTCTTCCACTCGCCGAACTCGTAACGCTCGACGGGCAACAGCTTCAAGGCCGGGCGGTCAGGCGATTCGAACAAGCTGAGCCGCGAGCCGGAACGCTTGCGGAAGGCCCGCCGGTTGATCCGCTCGAGTAACTCTCCGATCACCTGATTGAGCTCGCCGAGCGAGTTGAATTGCCGCTTGCGCAGCGCCGCCACAATCCAACGTTCGACGACTTGAACGGCGACCTCAGCCTTGGCCTTATCCCGAGGTTTGCGCGGACGCGCCGGCACGACCGCCGCGGAGTAGTGCGCCGCCATCTCCTGATAACTGCGGTTGAGGGGCTGGCAGGGACAGGGGTAGAACTCATCAAAGCCTTTATAAATCAGCAGCTTCCAGCGATCTCAATGTTCATAAAAGAGGGCGATTGCGTCTCGCAACGGCCAAGACGGAACTCGCCCAAAGTCACCGTCCCGCGATTTTGAAATTTCTTTTCCCTTTGAAATCAGCAACCTAGCGGTACGGTCGGCCGAAACCCGGACACACGGGCCTTACACTATACCTGGAGGATACCGAATGCCCTGCAAGGAGGCTCGAAATTTAAGCAAAACCCTGCCAAATCCGGCCACAGCGCGGCATTCATGATGCGGCCAGGTGATCGTTTGTATGGACAGCGAGGAGTTACTCGTGCTGCTTTGATAGGTTTTACGAAATACAAATCTTAAGTATAGTGGGTCATTCCCGACCAGCGATTTTTAAAGAAAACCGGACAAATCCGGACATTTCCGGACATGTCAATTTGAAAGCCAAGCTGCGCCCCGGCGGCTCAGCCCAAAAAAACCCGTGAATTGGGTCTTTTCCAGAAGCACTGAAGCCCTGGCGATCGCAGGAGAAAGGAGGCACCGGAGATCGTCCGCCTAGGTCAGAATCTCGTTCACTATGCGCCCGTGAACATCTGTTAGCCGGAAATCGCGTCCGGCATAGCGATAGGTCAGCTTCTTGTGGTCGAGGCCCAGCGAATGAAGCATCGTAGCGTGCAGGTCGTGTAGATGAACTTTGTCCTCAACGGCCTCGCCCGTCGCATTGCAACGCCCGTGGCGGATGCCGCCCTTGACGCCGCCGCCGGCCATCCACATCGTGTAGCCACGGTTGTTGTGGCGTCGGCCGTCGCCGTTGTTCTGCTCGTACGTTGAGCGGCCGAATTCCCCGCCCCAAACAATCAGCGTGTCTTCAAGCAGACCGCGTTGCTTGAGATCGGTCATCAGCGCGGCAATCGGTTTGTCGGTGGCGGTTGCATTGGCTTTGAGACGAGCGCGCAGTCGGTTGTGCTGATCCCATCCACGATGCCCGAGTTCGATGAAACGCACCCCAGATTCGGCCATACGTCGAGCCAGCAGACACTGCGTACCGAAGTCTCTCGTGACCTTCTCGTTCACCCCGTACATTTCGCGAACGTGTTCGGGCTCGTCGGAAACGTCCATCACGTTCGGCACGGCCTTCTGCATTTTGAAAGCAAGTTCGTAGGACTGGATCACACCTTCGATCTGGCTGTCGACCTTGGCCTCTTCGAGCAATCCGCGGTTGAGGACTTGCACGAAGTCCATCTGTCGACGCTGCGCTTCGAGGCCCATTCGCCGGTTACGGATATTTTCGATCGGGTCGTTGCCCTCTTCGATGTTGAGGCGCGTGCCCTGAAACGTAGCCGGCAGAAAAGCCGAGCCGTATAGCGCCGCACCGCCGACGGGCGGCGGATTCATCGTGACGAAACCGGGGAGATCCTGGTTCTCTGTACCGAGGCCATAGACCACCCACGAACCCATCGACGGACGTACGAACGTGATGTTGCCGGTATGCGTGAAGATCGAAGCCTGCGGATGGGCCGGCGTATCGGTATGCATGCCATTGAGCAGACATAGTTCGTCGGCATGTTTCTGTAGATGCGGAAATACCTCGGAGATGGGCAGGCCGCTCTCGCCGCAGCGGTCAAACTTATAAACGGGCGGAAGAATCTTTCCGCCCTGCCTGCCAATCGCGAGATCCATCTCGGCGTTCTGGCCGGCGTGCTTTTCTAATTCAGGGTTGTAGTCGAAAGTCTCGTGTTGGGTCGGGGCTCCCTGCATGAACAGGAAAATAACTCGCTTGACCTTTGGCTCGAAATGCGGCTTTTTGGGTACGAGCGGGCTCTTAAACGAACTGGCGTCGAGCGCCTCTTGCGCCGCCAGGCTGGCAAACGCAGTGTAGCCGAAACCGGCGGTTGCCGACTTCAGAAAGTTTCGGCGATTGAAGTTCGTGTTCCTCATTTCGACCTCTTCGTATTATCGGTTGCGCTATCCGCGATAGCGAAACTCCGCGCTGCTAAACAAAGCGTGATACAAGCGCGCCCAAGCTTCTTGCCGGCCGCGAGCGGGCAGCGCGGGCGTCTTTCGCGCTGACTGATTGGATTCTTTAAGGAACGCCGACAGCTCGTCAAAATCGCGGGGCTCGGCGGGTCGGCCTAAAAGCTTTTCCATGAGTTCGCTAATTTTGGCGCGACGCAAATTGCCTTTGTTGTCGGCGAAGAGGCGACTGGCCGCGCGCAGATTCCTTTTGGCGGCCGGCTGCTGTTCGGCTACGTAATTCTCGACGGTTGCCATCTCGGAATCCGTCGGCTGACGACGCAGCAACTTTGTGACGGCCGCGAAGATCCATTCTTCGAGGCTCATCTTCGCCTTCGCCGGCGGCTGGGTATCCGGCGCCTTTTCGGATTTCAGGCCCTCGAAAGTCGACTCGATGAACGCCAACGCCTGCTCGATTTCCGCGCGAGTCGGCTCGCGAGACAGCACCTCTTGGAACACGCGCGAGACTCGCTCAGCCTCGGATGTTTCTTTGGAGATCAGGCGCTCGGCGGCTGTTCGTGAGTGGGCCTGGACAAAATCGCTGTTCATCAGGAACAACGCTTGGGTTGCCACATTAGTCTCGTCGCGCGCGCCATGGGTCTCGCTCGACTCTGGAAAATCGAACGTCTCAAAGAAGCGGTTGGCTTCGTTGCGAATGACCGGCACATACACGCTGCGATAGGTTTCTTTTACTTCCCACGGCTTGATTTGCTTGTTGCGTGCATTGATCAACTGATTGCGAGAAAATTCGTTAACGGGAGAAGCCATTGGTCGATCGGAGTTCATCTCGCCGCTGATCAGAAGAACCGAGTCGCGCAGAGCTTCGACTTCCAACCGTCGCCGGTTAGCGCGCCACAGAAGCGTGTTGTCGGGCTCGACTTCAAAGTTTTCCTCGTCGAATTCGGTCGAAAGTTGATACGTCCGGCTGAGCATGATTTCTCTGATTAAGCTCTTGACGGACCAACCTTGGTCCATAAATTGAACCGCGAGATAGTCCAACAACTCCTGATGGGTAGGGAGCGCACCCATCTTTCCGAAATTGTCGACGGATTTGACGATGCCCCGACCAAAGAGGTGATGCCAGACGCGGTTGGCCATGACACGCGCGGTCAATGGATTGTCGCGGGCCGTAATCCACTCCGCTAGCTGCAATCGGCCGCTATCGTCCTTCCCGATTGTTGGAATCGGGCGGCTTTTTTCGTATAGCGCCTGGACAAAGCCGCGCTTTGTGCTGTCGCCAAGCGTATGCGGATCACCACCGATGTTGACCTGGCAATCCACGATCTGCTCGGCCTCGACAACCCCCATCGCGAGGTTTTCGGGGACAGGCATGTCGCCCAGTTTGCGGGCTAGAGCACGGGTCTTTGCTCGGTCTCGCGATTCTTCCGCCGCCTTGAGATCGTTCCACAGTTGCTCGCGCTGCGAGCGTAGCTCCGCGGCAATTCCGGTGGAGTAGTCGGGTACACCATCGAGAGTCACCATCTTTTCGACGCGGAAAAAGCCCGAGTTGAAGCGAGGCCGCAGTCGCAGGCCGTCGCGCAGCTCGGTGCTGCGGAAGATCCCAGCCATCGAGTAATAGTCAGTGGTTGGGATCGGATCGAACTTGTGATCGTGGCAGCGCGCGCAACCGACGCTCAGTGCGAGCATTGATCGGGTCGTCACGTTGATCATTTCGTCCGCTACATCCATCGGGAATAGTTTGCGGTCGGGCTCGTTAAGATCGTGTGCCCCTAGCGCAAGAAAACCGGTTGCGATTTGGTTCTCATTTCGGTCGACCTGACCGCGATACGGCAACAGGTCGCCAGCGATTTGCTCTTGTACGAAGCGGTCGTAGGGCTTGTCGTTGTTGAAAGAATCGATGACGTAGTCGCGGTATTTCCAAGCGACCGGGAACGGCAGATTGCGGGTGCGCCCGATCGTATCGGCATAGCGCGCGACATCGAGCCAGTGGCGCCCCCAACGTTCGCCAAAGTGTTTCGATTGAAGCAAACGATCGACTACCTTGCGGAATGCACCATCGCTTTCGTCAGACAGAAACGCGGCGATCTCGGCGCTTGTCGGCGGCAGGCCCGTGAGGTCATACGTGGCGCGCCGAATCAATGCATGTTTGGACGCATCATCGACCGGCCGAAGCCTCTTCACTTCGATCTTCGCGAGTATGAACTGGTCGATCGCTCCTCGCGGCCAGTCGATGCGGTTCACAGCAGGGGGCGCCGTCTTTCTGGGGGATTGAAATGCCCAAAACGCCCTACCCTTTTCGACATCGATGGTTGATTTCGCTTGGGCCACCTTCGCTTCCCGGGGATCGGGCGCGCCCATCTCAATCCAGGCCGCAAAGTCGGCTATGACGCTGTCGGGAAGCTTGCCCATCGGAGGCATTTTAAGCTTGCCGTCGTAGGCCAAAACGCCCATCACTAGACTGGCGTCGAGGTCGTTGGGAACAACCGCGTGTCCTCGCTGGCCTCCGTCACGAATACCCTGTCTGGTATCGAGCGAAAGGCCGCCCATGCGGGTCTTTGCTTCGGCGGAATGGCAGGCATAGCAATTCCTGGCGAGGACCGGCCGGATCTTTTTTTCGAAAAATTCTAATTTGGCGGGTTCTAGTTCAGCGCCCCCAACGAGCGGCACTAGCGAAACCGCCACCGTTAGGATCGATATCGTCGACGTAAAAAGCGTCATGGGCGCAATCGAATCACTTTCAGAAGCACTTGGGGATAAGGTCCAGCGCTCCGATCGCAGTATGCCATATGCGAGGCCCGCGAAACAATAATTACGGTGGTAGCGATCGAGCTTCTCCAATTGCTCGCTAGACGTTGCTTGCTAGACTTCCCCTAGGAATCGTAGACCATGAGCAATAATGACAGACCATCGACCAGCCGTCGCCACTTCGTCAAGAACGCCGCGCTCGGTGCGGGCTTCGCCGCCGCCCAAGTTGCCAAAGGGCAGACCAGTCCGAGCGACACGATCAATCTGGGTGTAGTCGGCATCCGCGGCCGCGGCCGCAGCCACTATCAAAATTTCGCCAGAATTCCCGGCGTACGTGTAGCCTACATTTGCGATATCGACGAGCGCTTGTTCTCACGCGCAATTTCTGAGATCGAGGCTACCGGCGGAAACACGCCTCAGACTGAAACAGACATTCGCAAATTACTAGAACACGACGACCTCGATGCGATCTCTGTCGCGACGCCCGACCACTGGCACGCACTGATGACGATCTGGGGCTGCCAGGCCGGCAAAGATGTCTATTGCGAAAAGCCCTGCTCGTACACTTTGGCGGAAGGGCGCAAGATGGTCGAGGCGGCGCGCAAGTACAACCGCATCGTTCAGGTCGGATTGAACCGGCGCAGCGATCCGCGTACTCGCGCGGCAATCGACTATGTGCGCAAAGGCTCGTTTGGAGCGCCTTACCGCGCGAAGGCGATCGTCTATCGGGGACGGATCAACATCGGCAAAGTGCAAGAGTCATCCATCCCCGAGGGCGTTAACTGGGACCTCTATCTGGGCCCGGCGCGCTATCGCGCTTTCACCATGAATCGATTCCACTACGGCTGGCATTTCTTCAACGACACGTCGACCTACGAGATGGGTAACAACGGTGTACACTTCCTCGACCTCGTCCGCTGGGGGCTGCAGAAACAGGTCCACCCGGTGAAGATTCATTGCACCGGCGGGCAGTTCATCGAAGACTCCGATTCCGAAGTTCCCAACGTGCAGGTCGGAACATTCGAATACGAAGACGGCACTTTGGTTGAGATCGATACGACGACGCTTTACAGTCCAGACTTCGGCGGGGCGCGGACTGGAGCTTTCTTCTATACCGACCAGGGATATGTTTCGTCGGTGAAAGATTGGACGGCGACTCGAGGACAATTCACACCTCGCGATGAGCCCGATCTCGCGTCGGGCGTTTCAATGCGGACGAACAACTTAAGTTTTCCAAGAATCGCCTATCCCGAAGGCCCCGCGATTCCGGACCTCGACGAGCCAGAGGTCAGCCACTTTGAAAACTTCATAGCTTGTGTCCGGTCGCGGAAACGAGAAGACCTGCGGGTCGAGATTGAAGACGGCCATCTTTCGACGTCTTTGTGCCATCTCGCGAACATTTCATACAAGACCGGACGTAAGCTGACGTTCGATCCAGCGCCCGAGACGTTTCCCGGGGACGAAGAGGCCAACAAGCTGCTGACTCGGGAGTATCGCGAGCCCTACGTGGTTCCCGATCAAGTCTGAGCCCTTAGATCAGTTCTGGCGTGATTGTTATTTAGCCGTTAGGCTATATGTATGAGAAAGTTGTGCCTCGCCGCTGCCATGTTCGCGGCTGTTTCGACGGCGGCGGAAACCCCAACATTTAGCGGAGACGTCGCGGAAATCGTCTTCAACAATTGCTCGACTTGCCACCGCGAGGGTCAAGGCGCGCCGTTCGCCCTTACGAGCTATCAAGAGGTTGCCAAACGTGGACAGCTTATCGCGGCGGTGACGCAATCGCGATACATGCCACCGTGGCATGCTGAGCGCGCCGACTTCCGGTTTCAAGGGGAACGGCGACTGAGCGCCGAGCAGATTGAGACGATCGGTGCGTGGGTCGATGCGGGCATGCCGGAGGGCGACCCGGCGCGCCTGCCTGAACTTCCGATCGTTGCCAAAGGTTGGGAACTCGGCGAACCCGACATGGTCGTTCAGATGACCGAAGCGTTCAAGGTCGGTGCCGATGGGCCCGACGAGTACCGCTACTTTGTTCTCGACCTGCCGCTCGAAGCCGACAAGTGGGTTCGGGCGATTGAATTTCAGCCATCTTCGCGCGCAACGGTTCACCACGTTCTGGGGTTCCTCGTGGATGGCGAAGGGCTGGCGTCAGATTCCACTGGAAAGAAATACCGCGACGTTCCCGGCACGAACGACCGCAGTCGAGTGATCACGTGGGCTATTGGCTCGAATGCCCGAGTCTATCCCGACGATGTTGCGGTGCCGTTTAAGAGGGGGCAAAAGCTTGTAGTCCAGACGCACTTCCACCCTAGTGGAAAGGTGGAGTACGAACGGTCAAGGGTCGGGCTCCACTTCGCCGACGCCGAGCCGGTTAACCGCTATGTGGAGGTGCTGATTCCTCCGGGGTTCGGAGATTCGTCGGGAAGCGCCGTACCGGCGGGAAGCGATCGTTACGCGCTACGTGAGTCGTTCGTTCTGCCGGTCGATGTTAAGGCGTTTTCAACATTCGCGCACGCCCACTACCTAGGAAAGGAATTCGGGATGACGGCGTATCTCCCGAACGGCGACATCAAGACGCTGCTAAAGATCAACGATTACGATTTTTCTTGGCAAGAACTCTATAACTTTGAAGACTACGTAAAGCTGCCCGCCGGCACGCGGCTCGAGTCGTACATCCGCTGGGACAACCGGGCGGAGAACCCGGCAAACCCCTACAGCCCACCACGGGAAATTCGCTGGGGACGTTATTCAGCAGACGAGATGGGCAGTATTACGGTTGACGTGGTGCCGACGAATCCAGCGGACCGGACGGCATTGTATGCCGCGCTCAAAGATCACGCTGATCTTTCGGCGGCGAACTTCGTGCTCTCGACCTTAGACAAATCGTGGAAGCTGGGAAAAGGCACCACCCGGCGAGGACGCAAAGTACTGTCGCAGTTCGATGAAAATGGCAATGGCAAATTCGAGCTGGGCGAGCGCGCCGCGGCACGTGCGTTCCTTGCGTCGAAAGGATTCGACGAGGGTGCGGACCGCCAGCCAAGCGACTGAGCGGACCGACGGATACTCGATTGGGCCGGCCGCCGAGATGCTTCGGCGACTGGCCCGTGAAGACTACTCCACCGCCACGAACAATGGCTGCCGCGTAAAGCGACCTCCTATGGTTACGCGGACCGGCAACAGCCCCGACGCGGCGCCCGATGGAATTCGGACGTTGATCTGCATCACCCCCGCGACCAGTTCTGGGGCCGAGCCGGCAAACTCGACCGGGACGGTAGCGTCACCCAACTCCACGACAACGCCCGCCTTGGGCCGCGGGATCGAAGTCACTGCCGCCGTCACAAGACCATCCACGCCGGGTGGAACCGTTTGCCCTTCACCGGTTCCAAAGAAACTAACGACCGAGCCCTTCGGGGCTGGGTTGTCGGCGGCATTGATCGTGCCATCTTCATTCAAGATTGCAGCCAAACCCCGCCCAACGCCGTTGCGAGTGAAGAGCCCGGGATTCGCAACACCAACGGGCAACTCGAAGTCCGCTGATGTCACGCCCGCTCGCCGAACCTCAACACGCACCGTGCCCTTTCCCTCGGTCGCGTAGGGCACAACAGCGTTGATCTGATTCCAATGTACGTACATCAGCGGCGCGGGAATGCCATCGAATAGGACGCTCGTCGCCTGAACCGTGGTCGCGACAACGCCGCTATCGACGATCAATCCCGCCGGCACTTGCGGACCGAGGCCCGACCCAAATATCGAAACGATGAGGCCAGGTGCTACCGCGCTTGCCGCAAAGCTTGCGCCGTGCGAAACGCAGGTCACGGAAGCGCGATCGAACTCGTCTGGGACGAGCTTTAGCACGTACCCGTCAGTCTGCCCGTTCGAACCAGGTTGGAATGCCCCCGCCGTTGTCTTCAGGCCTCCCCCTGCCTCGGTGGACGCGCTGAACAGATCGTTCATGGGCCCGAGTGCAATCGAACCAAGACCAGGCTGAAATCCGGAGAAAAGCAAGCAATTCGCGGACGAATTGATCTTGCGCAATACCGAGCCGCTACACGGCGGCACTTCAGCTCCACCGAATATCGGTGAGCTGGAACCGATCGTTCCCGAGACATAGAAATCGCCCGAATCTTCAACCGCAAGGTCATCTGCCGTACCGACCAAGAAGGAGGAAAAAATCCAGCCGTCACCCACGCTGTTACGCCTCGCGGCGAATCCGGTGGGTTTCGCAATGCGCGGCACAATGACTCCCGGAGTCGTCGGAAAGTCAGTCGAAATAGTGGACCCGACGATCGTTGCGACGCCTTCGTCAGTTACCGAAACAGCTTTTGCCGCCTCGGCCTCGCTACCGCCTAGACGGGTCGAGTACTCGGCTTTGGAGCCATCAGCGGTGATCTTCACCAAGAATGCGTCGGGAAGCTGGGCCAGTGCGTTCCGCGGCGGATCGGTCACCGGAAAGTCGGGCGAGCCCGTTGAGCCCGTAATGAAGGCGTTGCCGCGACGATCAACTGCGATGTCACCGGCCCGGTCGTTGCGGGAGCCACCAAAGTACGTTGCGTAGATAGCGCGTCCGCCATCGGGCGCGAGCTTCGCGACAAAGACATCAAGCTCGCCACTCAAGCGATTGGAGGCGTTGTTAGGTTGCAGGCCGTTCGCCGTTGGGAAGTCTTCGGATTCGGTGTGCCCAACGACGTAGGCGTTGTCGTCGGCATCAACCGCCACGGCAACGCCCTCTTCCGCATCGCTGCCACCCAAGAGCGTCGCGTAACGCAGCGTGCCGTTTGAGGCGAAACGTAGCGCAAACGCGTCGGCGTCGTTCGGTAGTGGGCTAGCGGTCTGAAATGCGCCGGGCGTGACTGGAAAATCATCCGCCCAAGTTGTCCCGGAAACAACGATTGAGTTGCGATTCACGGCCACACCAGTGGCTAGGTCGTCGCCCGTACCTCCAAAGTACGTCGCATGAATGAGGCGACTACCGTCGGCGCTCAATTTCGCGACAAAGGCGTCAAAGCAGCGCGTCGCGACTAGCGCACCGGCACATCGGCCAGCAGCCGGCAGTTCTTGAGTGGCGCCCGAGCTCGCTGGAAAATCCACGGAACGCGTCGATCCAACAATGACCGCCTGACCATCGGCGTCGACAGCGATGTCGGCTACTACATCGGCGCCGGCGCCACCGAGGTAGGTTGCGTACGACACGAGCGGATCGATGATTAACGTATGCGCTGTATCGTAGTCGCCGAGTCGAAACGAAATTGCCCCGGACCCGCTAAGCACGTAGGCGACTTCGACCGATACGGTAGCGTTGCCGATTCGCTGGAACGCCTTTGGAGTCGCTAGCGCGAGCCGCTCACCGGCAATGTCGGCGACGATTTCTTGACCTTCGAGGTTGACGGAAACAGCCGTATCAAAGCGCATTGCGATCGCGCTGGGGTCCGCCCCCGGCTCGAGAACGAAGTCGTACTCGAGTCGTCGCGCGTTTCCGTAGAAGATCCAATCAACCCCTGGATAAACCTCGCGATAGACTACGCGATCAAAGTGCGGCACGTCCATGCGCCACTGCGTTTCGTCGCGGCCCTTGATGTAGTGACTGCGCCCGCCGCGATCTCCCTGTCCTTCGGGTTGAAGTGACTGGGACGCCTGAACAAGTTGTAGCGTCGTGCTGGCTCCGTCGGCCGCCGAGTCCAAAGAGATCGTCGCCCCGGCATGGCCGAGGTGAACTTGGTATGCCGCCGCGCGGCCGATAAATCCGCCCAGATGCGGTTCAAAGTGCATCGACAGACTGCCGTACTGCTTTGCGATCGCGCTGTGTATGACGGGCTCTTCACCCGTAGATGCGGCCGAAGCCGCTTTATTGAGCCCTTGCGTGACGGATAGCACAAGGACCGAACAGATGACCGAATAGTAAAACCGGCCTCCCCGTCGATTGCTTCTCAAATTGCGAACCATTGGTTTTCTCCTTCGAATAGATGCCCACAAGAACGATCGAGGAGAATTCCATCAGTTGACGGGGAGGCGGTTGTCTTTTGGAAAGCAAGCAGCCTGCCAATTCGAGAAACGTTGAAAAGAAACAGGTTTTGAGACGAGCTCAAGATTGCGGTGTGGCAATCAGATTCGTCGCCGGATCGTAGCGACGCACTAACGGTCAGGCAGCAGATCGGCGATGGTCCGCCAGCGAGCGCTCTACCGACTCGGCCACGTCGGCAAGCACTTCGACGCCGCTCTCGTCGTCGCTGCGCTCGAGGACTTTTGGCGTGTTCGTAGAGAAACGCGAGCTTGTCGCCGGCGTCAAAAGCGAAATGAAACCGTGAGCGTAGGATGCGATCGCCGGGCAGGAAGGCGTCGATGCTCGACAACAATTCCGGAATACCATCACCGGTCTTAGCCGAAACAGGCACTACCTTGACGGCGGATGCGAACGAGCGCTCAGCCTCGGCGGCCGATTCCACATCGACTGAAGTCAGACAGTCACACTTGTTGAGGACAAGCAGCTGGGGCTTGTCGGATGCATCAAGGTCAGCAAGCAGCCGTTCGACTTCTTCCATCTGACCTCTGCGTTGCGGCGCCGAGATGTCCACCACGTGCAGAATCATCGCCGCTTCGACCAGCTCTTCCAGGGTGGCTCGAAAAGCCTTGATTAGAGCTGTTGGAAGATTGCGAATAAATCCCACCGTGTCGGAAAGAAGCACCTCTCGATTGGAGGGCATCGTCAGGCGCCGGATCGTGGGGTCAAGCGTGGCAAACATCTTGCGGTCCGCCAATACATTCGCCGTGGTTAGGGCGTTGAACAGTGTCGACTTGCCGGCGTTGGTGTACCCAGCCAGCGCTACTGTTGGCACCGGCACAGCCGTGCGCCGATCGCGCTGCAACCGCCGGGTCGACCGTACCTTTTCCAAGCCTTGTTCCAGCTTGTCGATTCTGCACCGAATTTTTCGCCGGTCGGTTTCCAACTGAGTTTCGCCAGGTCCGCGGGTGCCAATACCAGCGCCAAGCCGTGACATCTCAACGCCTCGCCCGGCGAGCCGGGGTAGCAGGTAGTTCAGCTGCGCGAGCTCCACCTGCAGACGCCCTTCTCGGGTACGCGCGTGACTCGCGAAGATGTCAAGTATTAACTGCGTTCGATCGAGAACTCGACAGTTGGTGCCTCGCTCAAGATTTCGCTGTTGGCTTGGAGTGAGAGATTGATCGAAGAGTACGAAGTCGGCGTCAACCTCAGAAGCCCAAGTTTTGATCTCGTCTGCTTTGCCCGCGCCGATCAGTGTTGCCGGGTCAGGGACGTCGCGCGATTGTAGCGTGGCCCCTAAGACCTCGGCTCCCGCCGCGGCGGCGAGTTCGTGCAGTTCATCGAGCGATTCCTCGGCCGTGTAGGCGTGCAGCCCATCGCTGTGACTGGCCCTGCCTTTGCGGACTCGTAAACCAACGAGGATGCAGCGCTCCTGTTCATCGTGCGCCGACGGATCGGCACGACCGGTTCCAACCGAAACTGTAGTCGAGTTGTAGGCGCTCAAATCAATTACGTCTAGTCAGTGGGTTCGGCCGGAATCGGACTTCCAGGCACCCCTGGGCTATCGTTAGCCACTACAATGACCTCGCCGTTACTCCCGCCCTCGCGCTCGTCGCGTTCGCCAGTCGGCTCAGGGCTGTGGCGAACGGGTTGCTCACGGTTACTTTGGCGTGACGTCGTAACGACGGTCGAGATCGCGTGTTTAAAGATCAGTTGCTCTTGATGATTCGTTTCAAACACGACGCAGTATTTATCAAATCCACGTACGCGTCCGGTAAGCTTCACACCGCTTGTGAGATAGATGATTGCGGGCTGGCGCTCTTTTCTGGCAGTGTTCAGAAAGGCGTCCTGAAGATTTTGGCTCGGTATAGCAGTATGCTCCCTCAAATCGGCTTATTGTGTCACCGAAAAAAGTTGTAAAGGGGCGCATCGGCCATACGCCGATACAGGTTCTGGCTCAGTTTAGCAGGCAAAAACACAGCCAGGGCGCGCACGGACCGATATACTGACTGAGGTGAACCTCCCCATCCTCAAGCAGATCGGATTGGCCTTGCGGACGCTCAATCCCGAGGAAGTGCGTGCTCTAGCCGATCGCCCGGTAATGTTTGGTGTGCTCGCAGCGGACGAAAACGTCGCTTCCGATATTCACGATTTCGTCGCGCCTCGGGACTTATCGGCGGCGAAAGCTGCCGAGACTGAAATGTTCGTGAGAAGGGTGGCATCGGAAGAGGACTTCGCACTCACGACTATCGGCTTCGCTGAACCCGGCGTACCGCACCCCGCACACTTTTACGCATTCGACACGATGAATCCCGGTCCGGCCGTGCGGAGTCTACTCGATGACAACGAGGACGACTGGTTAGCGATTGGGCGCCGCTTTCTAAACTTTCGCGGCGCAATCAGTGAACGACTGATCTGGAAAGTCGCCAAAGAGAATACGATGTTCACGGTGGCAACCGCCTTGCCGAACGTTGTGCCTAGCGTGATTTCCCTGCCCTGGGCTGTTGGAGAGTTTGCTTCCGATACCGCATTTTTAACCATGAACCAGGTCCGGCTGGCATTTTTGCTTGCGGCCGCCCACGACAACGATATTGGCTACGGCGAGCAGAGTCCGAAGATCGGCTCGATTGTGGCGGCGGCATTTGGTTGGCGAGCGCTAGCCAGGGAAGCGGTCTCAAAAATCCCGGCTGGCGGCGGGCTCGTCTCAAAAGGGCTGATCTCTTTCGCGGGCACCTATGTTGTAGGCCGCGGACTCGAACAATGGTTTCGTTACGGTCGCCGCCTTACTCGCGCCGAGCGTAACGAGTTTTACGAAGACGCCTACACACGCGGTCGCCACGCGGTGGAAGGTATCGTCGAGCGTGTCACCGGACGCGGCGCGGTGACCGAGAGCCGCGCCTAAGCATATCTCCGCGGGCTAAACCCCTATTCCGCAACCCACTGTTTCAGCCATCCGAGTACAGTGTCGTACCACAGCACGCTGTTGGCCGGCTTCAGGATCCAGTGCCCCTCGTCAGGATAGTAGAGAAATTTCGAGGGCACGTCGCGCATCTGTAACGCAGTAAACAAGGCCATACCCTGCTCAACCGGCACACGGTAGTCTTGTTGGCCGTGGATGACCAGAGTGGGCGTCCTGAACTTTTCGACCGCGTTGCTTGGCGACCATTTCTGATATATTTCCGGCTTCTGCCAGGGTGCGCCACCGAACTCCCACAGCGGAAACCACAGCTCCTCGGTGGCGCCAAAAAAGCTTTCAAGCTCATAGAGACCTGCGTGGGATACGAGCGCTTGAAACCGCTCGGAATGTCCTAGAAACCAGTTGATCATGTAGCCGCCATATGACCCGCCCGCTGCAACTACGCGATTGCGGTCGATATACGGGCGCGGCGTAATTGCATCGAGGCCCGAGAGGATATCGTCAACGACCTTGCCGCCCCAGTCGGCTTTGATGCCGTCAATAAACGCCTGCCCGTAGCCGGTCGAACCGCGTGGATTGGGCATGAACACCACAAACCCAGCCGCTGCCATCGCCTGAGCGTTCCAGCGGTAACTCCAGCTCTGGCGCCATGCGCCCTGCGGCCCGCCATGAATAAGCAGCAAAAGGGGATAAGTCCGGTCAAGATCGAGATTTGGCGGCTTGAGCAGAAAGCCTGAAACTTCGCTGCCGTCGCCGCTCGTGTACTGGATCTCTTCGTAGTCGGGCAGCTCGTAGCGGCTAAGAATATCGTCATTCTCGTGGGTTAGCTGCACCGGGGTGCCGCCGCTTGCGTAGCCTCGAAAAATTTCGACGGGGTGTGAACCGCTCTGCGCTGTATAGATCAACGACTGGCCATCCGGAAGCAACTGAACGTCGCCGTGAGAAGCGTTTCCGTACACGGCCATAGTGACCCCGCCGCCGCTGACAAGAACGGTGAAAATGGGCGCGCGGCCGCGATCATCAGCCGTGAAAAATAAGCGACTCGAGTCGGCTGACCAGGCAACGCTTGAAACCCAGCGATCAAGCGTTTCCGTCACGGCCGCCGTTTCACCGTTCTCGCGGTCGTAGAGCATCAGTCGAATACGATCACTCTCGTAGCCAGGTCTTTGCTGCGCCAGATAGGCGACGTACAGCCCGTCGGGTGAATAAACCGGCCCGCCGTCAAACGCTGGATTGTTGGTTAGTCGGCTCGGCTCGCCTCCGCGGATCGATACTGCATAAATATCGGTGTCGGTGCTAACGGCAAGGCCGGCCTCGACCGCTGCGTCCGATGTTCGGACGTAAGCTAACTCTGCGCCGTCAGGCGATAGCGCATAGCCTTCCGGGGCCGCAAGCGAAAACGGCGGAACGTCGTGCTCACCTGGTGTTAGGTCGAGGGGATGATCGTCGCTTCCGGGGAACGCCTCGGTTGAAATCGCAAAGAGATGACTGACGCGCCCGTCATCCCAAGTGTCCCAGTGGCGGTATAGCAACTTGTCGAAGACGCGCGCTTTGACGTGGCCGTCTTTGGCGCGGGCAAGCTCGGCCTTGTTGCATTCCCAGTCGCTGCCGCAGTGGGCGTAGATGCGGCTTGCAAAAACTAGCGTGTCGCCCGCGGGGGAGAACAGGACACCGCTAGCTTCGGTCGCCACATCGGTCACCGGGCGCTGGCCGGAGCCGGTGGCCGACATCAGCCAAATCTGCGAAGATTCGGTTCGATCTGATACGAACGCGAGTTGAGACGAGTCTGGCGACCAGCGCGGTCTGCTGTTGTTGCCCTCGTTAGTGAGGCGACGCGCAAGCCCACCTTCGACGGGAACCGTGATTATCTGCTTTGACTTTGCGTTTTCTTCCTCAGAAACCCTTTGAACAACGTAGGCCACCTGCGTGCCGTCCGGCGAGAGCTGTGGGTCAGAAATCTGCGCCAGACTCAGCAGAGCGTGGACATCAAAGACGGGACCCGAGCCCGATTCCGCGGCAGATGCTTGGGGTGCGGGCGAGACTGGCTCGCCCCCTCCAAGTTGAATGACCCCGGTCTGCTGCGCCGCAAGGAGCCCCGCGGCCAAGCCAGCAACCGCGAAAATGCGATACATCACTTGAATGTATCAAGGGGCAGCGAAGACCGAGCATTGAGCCTTCGCGTAATCTAAGACCTTATGCAACTTGGATTCGTCTCCGCGATTTTGCCGGAGTTGACCCTCGACGAGGTCTGCGCCGTTGCGGCATCAGAGGGCTACGACTGCGTAGAAGTCATGTGCTGGCCGGTCGGCAAGGCAGAGCGCCGGTACGCCGGAGTCACACATATCGATGTCAGCAACGTTGGAGTCGCCGAAGTGCGGGCAATTCACTCGACGCTCGACAAACACGGGGTCGGCATCAGCGCCCTTGGCTACTACCCGAACCCGCTCTCTCCGAATCGCGATGAGGCGAGAACCGCTGTCGCGCACATCAAGCAGGTCATCCGCGCGGCGAAAAAGCTGGGACTTTCAAACGTTAATACGTTCGTCGGCCGCGACTGGACGAGATCGGTTGAGGCGAACTGGAAGCCCTTCCTGCGTACCTGGAAGCCAATCATCACATTTGCGGAAAAACACGAAATCCGCATCGGCATCGAGAACTGCCCGATGCTGTTTACCGCCGATGAATGGCCTGGAGGAAAGAACCTCGCCATCTCGCCGTCAATCTGGCGCCGCATGTTTGCCGAGATTCCTAGCGAGAATTTTGGCCTCAACTACGACCCATCGCACCAGGCTTGGATGCAGATGGATCCCATCGCCCCTTTGCGAGACTTCGCGGACCGCATTTTTCACGTCCATGCAAAAGACGTGCGCGTTGACCGCAAGCGCCTAGACGACGTCGGCATCCTGGCGCACCCACTCGACTTCCACGAGCCCAAACTTCCCGGCCTTGGTGATGTGGACTGGGGAAAATTTTTCTCGGTTCTATCCAGCACGGGATACGACGGGCCTGTGTGCGTCGAAGTCGAAGATCGCGCATATGAGGGCTCGCTCGAGGCGCGCATTCGTTCGCTGCGGCAGAGCGCGCGCTTCCTGCGTCAGTTCGTTGCGTAGCGTTCTACCGCGTTAGACCGCTCTACTCGGAAACGATCTCGGCGAAATCGGCGATTGTCGACAGTTCGACCAACATGCGCGCCAGGAACGTCAAGCGATTCGTGCGAACCGTTTTGTCTTTGGCCATTACGAGCACGTCGTCGAAAAACTTGTCCACGGCAGGCCGTAGCGATGCGATCGCGAGTAGTGCGGATTCGAACCCAGATTCCCGCTTCATGTCCGGAATCTTTCTCGCGACATCATCGAACGCTGCGAAGAGATCCGCTTCCGCGCCGGGCTCGAGAAGTTCTTGATTGACCGCGCCTTCGACGTATCGCTGTTCGCCGCCGGCCTTTTCTAGGATATTGCGGATGCGCTTGAAACTCACCGCCAAGGGCTCAAAATTTGGTGTCGAGCGCACTTTCGCAATCGCCTTCGCGCGAGCGACAACGTCACTGGGAGCTTCATCAGAGGCTGTTACAACAGCGTTGATTTCGTCGTAAGCGAAGCCGCCTACCTCACGCAGCCAGTATCGAAGCCGCTCTACGAAGAACTCACGAAGTTTTCCGCTATTCTCGCCGGCACCGGCAAAATCGACGAGCTGATCGAGCGAGAGCGCCAATTCGCCTTCCACGACTATGCGAATCACGCCGTATGCAGCGCGCCGCAATGCCAACGGATCGCGCGAGCCGGTGGGGATCATGCCCAGCCCGAACATTCCGCCTAGAGTTGTGAGTTTGTCAGCGAGCGAGACAACCTGACCGACGGCGGAACGCGGCAGCGAGTCACCGGCACCCGCGGGCAAGTAATGATCGTAGATTGCGTCGGCAACCGATTGGGACTCACCCTCGTCGGCCGCGTAGAGGCCGCCCATCTGCCCTTGGAGTTCCGGAAACTCGCCGACCATTTCGGTCGTCAAATCGCACTTCGCCAATTCCGAAGCGCGGTCGGCCGCATTTGCCGACTCGCCATCGAAACCCAATGCCTGGGCGAGTTGCTTCGCGGCCTCTCGGTTACTCGTACTCTTGTCGAAGTAACTGCCTAATTCCGCTTGGAACGTAACAGACTTTAGATCGTCGACGCGATCCTCCAGTGCCTTTTTCTGATCGAAGTCCCAGAAAAACTGCGCGTCGTTGAACCGCGCTCGCAAAACTCGCTCGTTGCCGCGACGAATCTCACCGTCTGGATCGCCATTGAGATTCGCTACCGCCACAAACTCGTTTGAAAGTTTTCCTGACTCTTCCTCAATCGCAAAGTACTTTTGGTGAACTAGCATCACCGTTTCAAGGACCTCATCAGGAAGCGACAAATAGCTCTCGTCAAAGCTACCGAGCAGCGCCGTCGGGTACTCCGTGAGATACGTCACCGTAGACAGCAACTTGGGGTTGCTGCGAATTCTTCGTCCGGCCGGCAGCAGCGCTTCGGCCTCGGAAGTGATTTTCGCCGTACGCTCGATCGCCGAGAGAATCACGTGGTTCGACGCCAGCCTGTGGCGATAGTCGTCGACGCCCGTTACGGTCAGCCGACCGCCACCGAGTCGACGGTGGCCACAGGTCGTGTCGCCACTCGCCACACCCGCGATCTCAATCGGAACCACCTCGCCATCCAATAAACAAACCAGCCATCGAATCGGGCGAATAAAGCGAGGACCGCCCTTCCCAGACCAGTACATCTGTTTAGGGAAAGTGATCGAAAGAATGACTTGAGGCAAGATCTCAGACAGCACGTCTGCTGTTGAGCGGCCCTTTACAGTTCGTCGGACAAACAGCTTGCCTTTGCCGTCGACCTCCAGATCGGCGACTGATACAGCGGCCTTGCGTGCGAAGCCCTCGCCGGCTTTAGTCGGATTTCCCGCGTCGTCAAACGCTACCGACTTCGGCGGACCAGTCAGAGTCTCTTCACGGTCGGCCTGGCCCGCCGCCAATCCATCAGCAAACAGCACTAGGCGTCTCGCCGTCGCTTCAGTCGACGTTGAAACTCCATCGCCTAACTCGAACTTCGAGATTGCTTCTGTAAAACGGCGTTCAAAGTCGGCCAACGCCGCGGGAATCATCCAGTCCGGAATTTCTTCAGTCCCGACCTCTAGCAGCAACTCGCTCATGACGCGGGCTCCGCAACGCTGTGCTGCTGATCGACCCAAGCATTGGCGACTCCCACCGCTAGATTGCGCACCCGTTGAATTACGCCGGCGCGTTCGGTCACGCTAATCGCTCCACGCGCCTGAAGCGTGTTGAACAAGTGCGAGCATTTCAGCGTCTGATCATGCGCGGCAAGTACCGGAAAGCGCTCGCGCGCCGCCCGATCGTCGAGCGCGTTGTACTTGTCGATTAACCTCCGGCATTCCGCCTCGTGCAGCTCAAACTCTTTCCAAACAAAGCCCACATCGGCCTCTTCAAAGTTGTAGACCGAATACTGCTGTTCGTCAGCGAAACGAACATCACGGTATTTGGTCGTGTCGTTCCACTGAATGTCGTAGACACTTTCGACGTTTTGGATAAACGCCGTCAGTCGTTCAAGCCCGTAAGTCAATTCCGCCGGGACGACGTCAAGGTCGATACCGCCACACTGCTGAAAGTAGGTGAACTGCGTAATCTCGAGTCCATCGAGCATAACCTGCCAGCCAACACCCCAGGCGCCTAGCGTTGGCGATTCCCAGTTGTCTTCCTCAAGCTTCCAATCGTGACGCGTCAGATCGATACCGATAGCCTCGAGGCTCTTCATGTAGAGCTCGATGACGTCTTCTGGGGCAGGTTTCAAAATGACCTGCAACTGCATGTGCTTGTATAACCGGTTGGGGTTTTCGCCGTAGCGGCCGTCGGCTGGTCGTCGGCTCGGCTGCACATAGACGACGTTGTAGGGGTCGGAACCAAGCACCCGCAAGAACGTCTCCGGGCACATGGTGCCGGCGCCAACCTCGCAATCAAGAGGCTCCTGCACGATGCAGCCTTTTTCAGCCCAGTAGGACTTAAGTTGAAATACTATATCTTGAAAATTCGGCATTACGCCCTCGCAAATGAGCGTCGGATGTCCGGTGTCTAAGGTGAGTTGGCGGGGCCGCCGGCAAGTCTACAACGATTTTTCAGAATAACACGCGGCCTGCTTTTCCCTGGCTACTGGAGAGTCGCTGCAAACCGCAAGCGGACATAGTCGACGAACCATCTATCGTCGCGCCAGAGTTCCCCGCGAAGATCGTCACGCAGCTCGTTGTAGATCACCTCGGGGTCACCACCGAGTGGCACGACAGCCGACACCGCGAACGTCTTTAGCCAGTCAACGATATCGCCGGGGAGCGGCGTTGGCCGGTCGAACAGCTCAATCGCGTCAACTCTAAATCCGCTGTCTTCGAGCCGAGTGCGGTACTCCACATCCGTCGGGAAATACCATGGGCTAATTTCGTCGAAGTCAATTCCGCGTGTCGCGAGTAGCTTGGTCAGTGCCCGGACGATGCATCTGACATTGCGGTCCCCACCGAATTCTCCAACAAACCGGCCGCCTGGCTTAAGCGCACGCGCCACTCCGCGTATTGCGTCGTCGGGCTCGAGAACCCAATGCAGCGCGGCGTTCGAGAATACGCCGTCGAATTCCGATTCAAACACCATTTTCGTGGCATCACCCAGACGACAATCGATCCCTTTGGCGCATGCGGCCGCTACCATCGACGGGCTCGAGTCGATAGCCACTACTGAACAACCAGTCGCGGCCAACTTTTTGGTCAGTGCGCCGTCACCGCAACCGATATCGAGAATGCGTTGCCCGGGGCCGGGCGACAGTACATCGATCAGAGCTGCGCCAAGATCTGACACATAACTCGCCTGATCGGCGTACTGCCCCGCGTCCCAACTATTTCCGCTTCGGTGTCGAGCCATACCAATCGAGATAGAGTATCGTAAGCCTTCAGGCGTATGCCGAGCCCGTCGGCAAGAGTATATTTTCACACCTTAGGGCACCGGAATATCGTCGCCGCGTCGCGCTCGCGACCGTTATTCATCGAGATCCGACAAAACCCATATTTCTGTTGCATTTAGCATGCCAGCTTGTGCTAGGCTGAGGGTTTTGTGTTCCGCAGTAGATTCTCCCGTTTTGGGGGATATCTTGAGGGGAATGTGTAACTTATGGACCGAATCGTAGATTTGATTCGCCGCAAGCGCGACGGTGAAGAGCTTAGTCTCGAAGAGCTTGAGCGGCTTGTCAACGGATACACTCGAGAAGAGATTTCCGATGCCCAAATGGCGGCTTTTTTGATGGCCGGGGCATGCAATGGATTGAGCGACTCGGAAGCTACTTCACTGACGGCAGCGATGCTTCGTTGCGGGCAGCGGGTTGAGCTCGCCGAGGTCGAAAAAGCCAAAGTTGACTGTCACTCGACTGGTGGCGTCGGCGACAAAATCTCGCTCATCGCGGCCCCGATCGCGGCCGCTTGCGGGCTGGCGGTTCCTGTCATAGCCGAGCGTGGCATTGGGCACACCGGCGGAACACTCGACAAACTACAGTCGATCCCTGGATTTCGTACTCAGCTCGAGCTATCTGATTTCGAAGATCTTGTGACCGAGTTTGGACTAGCATTTACCGGCCAGAGCAATGAGATTGCACCGGCGGATAAACGCCTCTATAAGCTTCGCGATATTACAGCGACCGTTGAATCGCAGGCCCTGATTGCAGCATCGGCAATGTCGAAAAAATTGGCGGAAGGGCTCGACGGCCTCGTCCTCGACGTGAAGGTTGGCAAGGGTTCACTCCTGTCAGGACGTACGGAAGCGCGCCGCCTAGCCCAGTTGATGATCAGCATTGGCCGGCGCATGGATGTGAAAGTTCAAGCGTTGCTCACCGACATGGACCAGCCGCTCGGCTTCACCATCGGCAACGCGCTTGAGATCATGGAAGCGTCCCAGACGCTTCAAGGGCAGGGTCCGCCGGATCTAACAGGTCTTGCCGTGGAAGTCGCCGCGCGCATGGTCTTTATCGGCAATCCCTCGATTTCGATTGACAGCGCGCGTGACCAGGCGCACGCCGCAATCGAAAGTGGATCGGCGCTCGAAGTGCTTCGCGGCGTCATTGCCGCCCAAGGCGGTAACGCGGACGTTCTGCAGCAATTTGAACTGTTGCCAAACGCTTCCGGCGAACACGTGATCACCTCGCCGCGCGACGGTTACATTAGCCGCATCAATGCGGATGATGTCGGCCGCGCCGCGGTGTTGCTGGGCGCGGGGCGTACCGAGGCTACCGACGAAATCGACCCCGCGGTCGGTATCGTATTGCAGGCCAAGGTAGGCGACAACGTCGTTGCCGGCTCCGGGCTGTGTGCGCTTTACTACACCGACGAGACGAACCTCGACGAAGCTGTTCAATTGGTCGAAGACGCGTTCCGCCTGTCGGCTAATGCGCCCGAACCCAGAGAGCTTGTGCTCGATCTCATCCAGTAGCTTCACTTCGTTGGAAGCCGCTTCAATTTCGGACTAGCCGGTATTACTCACCACACGGTAAGAAATACCGGCTAGAGACTCCGTATTAGCGTCGACGCTGACGTACTTCCCCGCCCCATCGATCAGCACGTTCGGGTCATCCGTCGACTGTTCAACAGTTTTAAAGTTACCGGGGCGACGTCACCGCGCGTTCCGAGAATGACGGTTTCAGGTATGTCGCCCCTCGCCTAGTCTTGCGGCAGTGCGAATACGAATATCCCGCCACCAGAAGCGATCGCAACATGCTGGCGCCCTTTGCTACCAAACGTAATTGGGCTGGCAATGATCTGAGCTCCGAGGCTAATTCGCCAAAGCTCATCACCAGTTTTCGCGTCGAGTGCCTTGAAGAAGCCGTCGGAAGTCCCCGAAAAGACGAGTCCCCCCTTAGTTGAAACAAGGCCTGCCATCGCCGGCCGGAACAGCGCATGCTCCCAGACTTTCTCGCCGGTCAAAGGATCAAAAGCTCGCACTGCGCCTGTCCACTCATCGCTAGTTTTTTCATTGATAAACATGCTGCCCCAGTAGCGGGTTCCAGGCACGTGGTCGTCACCGGGGCCCTTCATGTAGATGCTGCTACCTTCGCCGCAGGTCACGTAGATCAGATTGGTCTCGGGGCTAAATGTTGGCGACATCCAGTTGGTTCCACCGGCAACTCGCGGGTACACCTCAATACCCTCGGCCGTTGGCGTAGTCCCCGGCCGGCGGACCGGACGGCCTGTCTCATCGATACGAAGCGCCCAGGTTTGCTTCACATACTCGGTTGCACGCAGGAATTCGCCGGTCTGGCGATCGAGCAGATAGCTAAAGCCGTTTCGGTTGAACGTGACGAGTAGCTTGCGGTCGCGGCCCTTATACTCGGCGTCGAACAGCACCATGACCTGAGTGGCGTCCCAGTCATGCTCGTCATGAGGGGTGAATTGGAAGTGCCATTTGCGCTTGCCCGTATCGGCATCTAGTGCAACTACGGAGTCCGAGAACAAGTTGTCTCCCATCCGCACATCGCCGTTCCAGTCGGGCCCTGGGTTGCCGGTACCCCAGTACACAAGATTGAGCTCGGGGTCGTATGAAGGCGTGATCCAAATCGAAGTTCCGCCTCGCTTCCATGAGTCGCCGGCCCAGGTATCGTGACCAAACTCGCCTGGACCAGGAATCGTGTAAAAGCGCCAAGACCGCTCGCCGGTCTCGATGTCAAACGCGTCAATGAAACCACGGATGCCGTACTCGCCGCCCGCCGTCCCGACCATCACCTTGTCTTTGACGACCAATGGGGCGTGCGTGCCCGAGTAGCCGTTGCGATAGTCCGTCATCTTCGACTCCCACAGCAATCGACCCGTCTTGCGATCAAGCGCGATGGTAAAAGCGTCGAGTGTCGCCATGAACAGACGGTCGCCCAAGATCGCGAGGCCTCTGTTGACGAGCCCGCAGCATGCAATTAGCTTCGGCGGAAGCTGCCGAGAATAGCGCCAAAGGCGAGCCCCCGTCTCGGCGTCGAGAGCGTAGACATCGCCCGGCGGAACCGTAATGTACATGACCCCGTCGACCACTAGGGGCGTCGTCTCGAACTTATCAGCCATCTTCTCTTGAAACACCCATTTCAAGCGCAGGCTCTTTACGTTGGCCGGAGTAATTTCATCAAGTCGGCTGTGCCGTTGGCCCGAAAAATCACCGTGGTAGTTCACCCAATTTTCCGGCTTGTCGCGAGCGTTGACGATGTCGTCGTAGGCCACCTGCGCTGGGGCGACGGCAACCCCCAATAGAACTATCAGCAAGAACACAAAGTTTCGAATGAATCATTCGGACGCCCCCTTCTCGGAACCACGCAAAGTACACATGTATGCCAGAAGGTGATCCATATCTGTCGTACTCAAGATGCCCCCGTACGGCGGCATCAACGACTCTTTCTTAACTTCGTACGACTTCAAGTCAGTCTTTTCGAACGAAAGCAGCTCCTCCGAGCGGTCCATCAAAAAAATCGAATAGCCGTTCTCTTTCATCACGACGCCCTCATGCTTGCGCCCGTCGTGGGTCTCGACACGGCCGGTGCGATAGCGCGTCGCCACGTCTTTGTTCGGCTCGACAATTGCGGTCCGCAGTTGATCGCGCGAGAAACTCGCGCCGACGTGGCTCATGTCCGGGCCAAGTCGCCCTCCCCCCATGCCAACCGTGTGACAGGTCGCGCAAGAGCCCTTGTTATAGAACACGTCTTTTCCGATCGCCGGATCGCCAGGTGTCTCCGCACAAGGCTCCTCGGCGTTCTCTTCCAAGGTACGGACGAACAGCAGGATCCGCCAGATGTCGTCTTCGTCAAGCCAGAGACCCGGCATGTCGGTACCCGGCGACCCTTTCTCGATCAGGTCGAACATCTCCGCGTCGGTATTCGCGAGACGGTGAACCTTGCGCGCGAGTCTCGCACCCCGGCCGGTCGTGCCTTGCATGCCGTGACAGACGCCACAGCTAGCGCGGTACATGCGTTTGCCGGCGTCGAGATCTTCGGCAGAACTAAAAGGATTCGTATCGTGCGTTCGGGCCACGCCGAGACCAGAGAAAATCACTAGCGCGGCCGCGAGGACGAAAAGTTTATTCATACAACTCATTCCTTGCGATCCCGTAGAGTACCCGCCTGGTCCGGAGGTATGCAACCCGCGAAGCAATTTCTGCTAACGAGGCAGCTCCGCCGGGTCGATAACACCACGTGACCCGCAATGGGAATGAAGGTGCTAATCGTTGACGACTCTTCGATCATGCGGAAGATCCTGCAGCGAAGCCTAAGCACGTCGGCCGCTCTCGACATTGAGTCTTACGTTGAAGCGGCGGACGGCGGCGATGCGATGGAAAAGTTCGAGAGCGATGGACGGTTCGGTCTAGTCTTTTGTGATATCAGAATGCCGAACGTCGACGGCCTGGAGTTTCTGAAAAAGCTGCGCGACTCACCGCATGCCGGTGCACCGGTAATCATGGTCGCGGCCGAGGGTGGGGAGAAAATCGTAATGGAAGCGACTCGGAACGGCGCGAAAGGCTTCGTCCTAAAACCATTTACTGCCGAGCAGTTAAGCAGGGCCGTACGGAACCTGTTTTGGTCCAGCTTAGGGCGGACGCCGCCGCTAAAATAGATCGTGGTCCGACCCACAGAGAAACACTTCCATCCCCAGATTCCGAAAAGCTGAAATTTTCGCGCTGAGCGCCTGATTCGCGCCCGCCTTGTCAGGGGCGTAGGCAACTTGAATATGGTTTGACTTATGGCGTCCCATCAGCCGATCGCGGTTGATGCCGTATGTGACTGCATGCATGATGGGCCATTGCGGAGTCGTCGCCTGCCAGCGCCGTTCGGTCTCTTCTTGTGGCAATTCAACTACTTTTGCCAAGCCAATGTCAGCCTTGAGCTTATTGTCTTCAACAAAGATCCGGCTCCAGACGATTTCGCCTGGCTTACTAATACCCTTGATCGTGCCGCCGCCTAACGGAAAATACATCGGCGGCTGCCGCTCGCTCGTCGCTCCGCTGTACTCGCCAATCAGATGCTTCGGTGGGACAGAGCCCGAAATCTCGAACACCCACACAAATTGTTCCTTACCGTCTACCACGAACGGCTCGCCGTAGCGAATGTCGTGAAGTGTGGTCTCCGGATCGTATCCAAGTGCGGTCCAAATCCGGTTGGTGATCAGCGCATCGAGGCCGGCACACTCATCGACTTCATTGAAATGAGGCAGCGCACGACCCTCGAAGAGCACTCGTCCGTCTTTCGACTGAGCGGGCGGGCGGTCCACGTTGTTCAACAAGCCCTCAACCAAGTCCGAGGCAGGACAAATATCCTTTAGGCCCTGTTGATACTGGATGCCGATCACGTCGCAGCCGTAGTCGTCGGCTATACGCAACGACGCGACATACATCTTGCATTGCGACAGAATCTGGGCGTCAGTGAGTTCAGCGGCCTCGTCTTCGCCAGTCCTGAAGCGCATACCTTTGGCGTCGAGCCAATCCCGTACGGCCTGAGCTTCATCGTCAGCAACTTCTTTCATTCCAGCCCATAAAGCTGATTGGCTAAGGCGTTCCTTGAATACTCCCGTGGGCGCAAGCAGCTCGTCCGGGATCATGGCATTGAACATGCCCATGCAGCCCTCGTCGAAGACTCCCATGATCGCCTTCTGGTCCTGAAGCCCTTTCGCGACGTCGCGGCCGACGATCTGTGCCTTGTGGGGCAACATGAGGTCGTTCGCTGGCGTCACATGCTTCGCTGAATGCTCGACGGTGCTGCCGCCAAGCCACTGGCGCAAACCGCCCAGGAAGAAGTCGTCAGTAAAGTCCCCGCTCCAGAGCGTCGAGTAAGGAACGCCGGCCTTCGTCAGACTGCCGTTGAGGTTGAGCATGCCAACCAGGCCTGGCCACTGGCCGCTCCAGTTGGCGACGGTCAGTATCGGACCTTCGTGACTCATCAAGCCGGCAAGAATGTGCTGCGAGTACTGCCAAACCGCCTCAACGACAATCAGCGGCAACTTGCGGTCAATCGCGCGAAAGACCTCAAGCCCGCGCTTTTGGCTATCGATGAAGCCGTGTTCTTTCGTCGCGTCAAAGTCGTGCGCGCGTCGTACTGTGTAGCCCTCGCGCTCGATCGCCGCCGTAAGTTTTTCTTCGACCTCTTGTTGAGCCGGCCAGCACTTGCGGTTCGCGGATAGTCTGAGGTCGCCATTTGCTACAAGCAAGATTTCGTTTCCCATAGAGCAAGCATTGTCTCAAAACTGGCGAGCCGCTGGAACGCACGCGAGCGATGCGAAAACATCGGCCGCCCAGCCCTGCGATTCTTCACGGGACTACGACCGCCTCGAATGGATTTTCAGGAATCTCTTACGCCACTAGGACCGGCTCGTGATCACTGTCGGTTGCTCCGCCCAAAGTATAGGAGGATGCGGTCGAAATTAGTGACCGATTCTCCCGCAATAGAGCCCGGAGAGCCTCCGGTGGTATAGGTCGGCTAGCGAGGTACCCTTGCACTAGATCGCAATCATGCCGCTGCAAAAACGAGAGCTGGAGGTTGTCCTCCACGCCCTCGGCGATGACCGTCAGGCCGAGATCATGAGCCAGTCCGATCATGCCCTTCGCCAGCGCGCCTGCACTGCGTTCGCGCCCGACGCCGGCGACGAACGATCGGTCTATTTTGATCACGTCCGGCATCAGATCGCGAAGATAGCGCATAGACGAGTAGCCGGTGCCGAAATCGTCTATCGCCAATTTAGTTCCGAGCCGCGAAAGTTGGCCGAGAACTGCCGGCGTTTTCTTCATGCTATCGACGAGCACACTTTCCGTAAGTTCAAGTTCAAGAGTTCTCGGATCGAGGCCGGTGTCTCGTACGATGCTCTCAAGCAGCGACGGAAACTCGGGCTGCAGCAATTGCCGTCCCGATATATTCACAGAAATCTTTACGGCGTTTGCTGATTCGCCGGTGAATTCAGCCCAGCGCACCGCCTCTTTGCAGGCCTGCATCAGCACCCATTCGCCAATCTGCAAAATGAGATCTGACTTTTCCGCCAAGGGAATAAACTCCGCCGGCGATATTATCTGGCCGTCTTCTCGTGTCCATCTTAAGAGCGCTTCGGCTCCTAGGATTTTTCCGCTGCGCGGACAGATTTGAGGCTGGTAGGCCACGGTCAACTCGTTGCGTGCGATCGCGCGGCGAAGATCATTCTCGAGCTTCCAACTACGCTCGATCTTCTTCGACATCACCGGCGTGAACACTTTGCTCTTGGCCTTACCCTCCGTCTTTGCCTGATACATCGCGATATCGGCGTTTCGAATCAGCTCCTCGGCGCTGTATAAATTGGGGTCGCTAACAACAATCCCAACACTGGCATTGACGACAACCTGATGACCGTCGAGTAAAAATGGGAACTTGAGCGACTTCTGAATCCGCAATGCCATCTCTTCAGCCTCGTTTCGTTCACGAGTTCTTTCGAGCAAGATTACAAATTCATCACCACCAAATCGAGCTACAAAATCATCAGGTCCAACGCACTCACGCAATCGCTTTGAAGTGGACGTTAGCAATTCGTCGCCAAGCATGTGGCCCAACGAGTCGTTGATGTCCTTAAATCGATCCAAGTCTAAGAACAGAACCGCAAATCGTAGCCGCTGATCGCGGCGCTGCTCTTCGACTGCCTGATCGAGTCGCGCCTGAAAAAAATTTCGGTTCGGAAAGCCGGTCAACCTGTCGTGAAGCGCGTCTTCAACTAACCTGTTCTCAACTTCGATGAGCCGCGTTACGTCGGTCTGAACTCCAGAAATTTCTACAGCGTTGCCGCGCTTGTCACGAACAGCTCGGCCTCGGCACAGCACCCAACGGTAGGTCCCGTTTCGATGACGAATTCGATACTCGCACTCGAACTGATCCTTCTGGCCCTTCAGATGGGCGGCAAGGTCCATGCGGACTCCGCCAACGTCGTAGGGGTGAATCAATGAAAACCAATCTCGCGGCCGATCGCCCAAGTCGTCAGGGTCCCAACCGAGGATCGCCGCCCAACCTTTTGAAACGCGAAGTTTGTTTCGTAGCAGGTCCCAGTGCCACAGGCCTTCGCTGTTCCCCTCGATATTGAGCGCCTCGAGAGCTTCTGGTTTGCGTTGCTCCCGTGCCACCGGCTTCTCATCCGGCTTGGCGGTAAAAGCATGAAGCAATTTAGTCAGAGACATGCGACGACCTCTGGCTTGTGGGCGCTACGGCGATTGCCGTCTTCACGTATACGCAAGCAGCTCTAGTCACTTGAATCTTCAACACGGGATAGTTCGGGATACGCCGATCGTAGTCCGTGGACTGGGTAGATTCCTAGCTGGGATTTACGCCTACTACCACTAGCACTCTTTGGTTACTACCAGTCAGAGATATCTAGCTCGCATTCTTCACTTTGAGGCGATCGAAAGTGCGTGAGAAGTGCAACCAACCTCCGTCTAGCGAAGTTTATCCAGACCGTCGGTAAGCTCGATATACGTGCCCCACGGGTCCGTCAAGAAGGCGATCGACAAGTTGATAGCCGCGACATGGCGATAGGGCACGTCAAATTTGACACCCTTAGCCTCAAGCTTCTTACAGAAGGCTTCGAGGTCGCCAATCTCGAATCCGATGTGATCGACCCCGCGGCCCTTTGTGCCTACTGGCTTTTCGTCCGAGGGCGCGATTGACAACCGAACGCCGGGCAGCCAAACTTCTTCGAAACGCCCACGCTTGCCCGCCCGGCCGCCAAACATATCGAGATACCACTTCTGCATCTCCGCAACGTCCTGGGTGAACAGATGGATGTGGTGGTGCTCGGCTTCATTCGCAAGCATCGGGAACTCGCTCAGTTCCACCTTGATGTTGCCGGGGAATCGAAGAAACGCCTGGGTTGGGCTTGGCCGCACGTCAAAAACTTCGTATCCCAATTTTTCCCAGCGAGAGACAGTGGCTTCGAGATCGCGCACCATAAATCCGAGATGGTTCACGGTTGTGCCTTCGGAACCGCCAGCCGACTCGCCTTTTTTGATCACGACAACGACGCCCGGAAGCAGCAGCGCCTCGAGCGGGCCCGACATTTCGGGGCGAGCGCCAAGTCCATCGATCCACGCCTTGCGGTGGGCGTCAAAGTCTGCCTCGCTGACCAAAACGTGCAAGTGTCCCATCCCGGTCTGCCCGTCGGGCAAAACTGGAACCTGCGCCTGCACCGTGCCTAAGGCCGAAAACATAAAGACCGACACAAGGCCGGAGCTGACGCGCAAACTAAGTTTTGACATGGTGATTGTCACTCGTAACGAATCAGAATTATAGCGCGGCTCGGCCCAGAGCCTCCTCTGCAGCCCGTCGCCTCGGCCAAACTATTGACAGGCTTTGAGATAGCTCGATAAACTGACAGTTTCGAGAATGATTTTACCGGAGCCCTTTATTGGCTACATCGCTGCGGAAGTCACTAAGCTCCTTGGCCGTGAAAGTTGCACCATCAAAGACCCAGAGAAGGTTTCAGAGGTGATCGAAACCATCATCTTCGACGACCTTGGGCTTGAGGACGAGATTAACGCCGAGGCCCGAGCACTGCTCAACCAGTATGGCGACTACATGCGTGCGCAAGATATCGCCTATCACGAGATGTTCTCAAAGGTGAAGCGGCAGATTCTTGCGGAGCGCAAGGTCGTATCGGCGGCGGCAACGTCGCGCGACGGTCAGCGCACCATGAAGCTCGCGCGTGACAAGGTCATCGAGTTGTCTCATAAGATCGCCGCCAAGCTCCCGAGGATTCCGGGCACGCGCCTCAACATAGGTTGGAACGATACGCGTCTGGAAATTCAAGGTCATCTCACCAACATCCTCGTTCTCGAAGAAACGATCGACCAGAAGGCGCGCGACATGATCAGCTCGCAAAAACGTGAAATCCAGGACGGCACCGAGGAGTGGCAGGTACTGCACCGTCGTTACTACGAGGACGAACTCAAGAAATACGGTGTGTACCTGACGCGCGAGACGCCGACCGCCCTGCGTTAGCGCCCCAACGGCTTCGACGTTAGAAATTCTCAGAGTTTGCTGAGCGTACAGCCTCTCGTAATGCAAAAGCCCTTACTAGTTATGAAGTTTGGGGGAACCAGTGTAGGTTCGCCCGACGCAATTGCGCGAGCGGCGGACCTGATCGCGGAACGAACCCCCACCTACCACGTCGCGGTTATCGTCTCTGCGATGTCGCAAGTTACCAATACACTCCTGGCGACTCTCGAGGCTGGCGGTCGCCGCGACCAGGCAACAGTTGAGACAAATCTAGCTGAACTCCACCGCAAGCATTTAGACGCTTGCAACGAGTTGCTCTCCTCCGAGCGTCAGGCTGCCACCATCGCCCGCATCGAGGAAACTCTTGGAAATTTCGATCGCATTGCTCGGGGAATGCTTTTGCTCGGCGAGCGGCCGGCCCGTTCCGAGGACGAAGCGGTCCCGACAGGCGAGAAACTGTCGAGCTTGTTGCTTAGTGAAGTTTTGCGGCAACGTGCGATCGACGCGGTATCCGTTGACGGAACCAGCGTAATCGTCACCGATGCCGTTTTCGGAGGCGCGTCGCCGCTACTCGATGAAACGGCTGATACGGCGGCTCGTTGCCTACGGCCAATACTCGACCGCGGCGGTGTGCCGATCATTACCGGCTTCAACGGCGCCACGCTTGACGGTGTCCCAACGACGCTAGGCCGAGGCGGTTCTGACTTTTCGGCCTCAATCGTTGCCGCCGCGCTCGACGCCGATGAGCTATGGATTTGGACCGATGTTTCGGGAATCCTGACCGCCGACCCGCGGATCGTGTCCGACGCTCGGGTACTAGCTGACGTAACCTATAACGAGGCGGCTGAGCTAGCCTACAACGGGGCTAAGGTTCTCCACCCGAGGACGCTGGCCCCTGTGGCCGAAAAGAAGATTCCTGTTTGGATCAAGAACAGTTTCGAGCCGCGGCAGCCGGGGACAAGAATCTCCGAGGAACCCGCCGACAAGCTCGGCGTTCGCGCTGTCACCGCCCTTCCGAAGGTGACCCTGCTCTCAATCGAAGCGGCCGGCAGCTCCCTTTCAGGTACCCAGCTAATGGCCCGGGCGCTGGGGTCAGCGGCCCGCACCAAAGTTGAGGTACTGCTCGTGACTCGATCGAGTTTCCGGCGGAACTTCTGCATGCTCGTCCGCGCCGACGAGGTCGATACACTTCTCAAGAGCCTTCGCGAGGAGCTTGCGCTAGAGCTCGCCCACGGTTACGTGCATCCTATTGAAGTTGACGCTAGCGTCGGTCTTCTGGCTGCGGTGGGCGAGGGTATGCGCGGCACCCCCGGTTTTGCCGGACGCTTGTTTGCGGCGATGTCCGATAACAAGATAAACGTCATCGCGATCGCGCAAGGATCAAGCGAACTGACCATCGCAATCATCGTGGCCGAAACGGACCTGACCAAAGCCGTCCAGGCCATCCATGCCCAGTGCGGACTAGGCCAAACCCTGCCGGTGGAAGCCTAATACGCTTCAGCGCGAAACGCTGCGGCCATCCCGTTGGTAGCGCTCTAGAAGCGCCCGAAGTTCCTTTACTCTGCCCGGATTCGCGTCAGCCAAGTTCGACCGTTGGGCCGGGTCTTGCCTTAGATTGAACAGCTCGAGCGGCTGATCGTGAGACTTAGCGATTCGCTCCTGTCTAAACCATTCCGGCTCGGCGTTCGGGCCTGGCGAATTGTTGTCGCCAGTCGGGTTGTCAATCAAGACCCAGTCCCCTCGTCGGATACCGAACCAACCCTTCGAACCGTGGTGCACTGTGGCCTCACGAACAGGTCTGTCTGATTTTTCGCCAAGCAACACGCTACTCACGTCATAGCTGTCTTCAGCCGCGTTTCTAGGTAATTCGTATCCGACAATCCCGGCGATTGTGGCCATCAAGTCAGTGAGACAAACCACCTCGGATTCAACCTTGTTGGCCTCAATTCTCCCGGGCCAACGCGCTAGAAACGGAACACGATGACCACCCTCCCATAGATCGCGCTTTACACCGCGGAGCGACCCCATGCTGCGATGGTCGTACTCTAGGACTCGACGATAGGCGTCGACTTCAGGCCCGTTATCGCTCGTAACGATTACAAGCGTGTCGTCGGCGACGCCGGCACGGTCGAGCGCCGCTATTATTTCACCCGCCGCCCAGTCAAATTCAGCAACAAAGTCGCCGTAGAGCCCTGCAGAGCTTGTTCCCGCGAAATCTTTGCTCGGCACAACCGGCCGATGTGGAGTTATGGGCGTAAAGAAAAGGAAGAACGGCAAGTTTTCGGTGGCGCTGCGCTGGATGAAGCCGACGGCTTCTTCGGTAAATCGGGGCAACATTCGGTCAAACTCAAAACCCGCGGATTTCGTTCCGCGGTTGTTGTTCCCTCCCATCAGATAGGCGGGCAGGTGGGTCAGATCGTATCGAACATTGGGACGCGCTAGCACACGGCCATTCTCAACGAAGGTCCAGGCCGGTTTACCCAAGCCAAACTGATACGAGAAACCATGCTGCAGCGGCCCGTCTGTGATCGGCTTCGACCAGTCGACATTCTCAACCGTCTGCGGCTTCGAATCGTCAAGGAGCGGCCATTCGTAGCCCAGGTGCCACTTTCCAACAACCCCGGTTTCGTAACCTTTCTCGCGTAGCATCCCCGCCAATGTCAGGCGGTCGTTGGCAATCAGCGGAGCCGAACTGCCGTTGAGAACACCGCGCTTCAGCCGCGTTCGCCAGGCGTACCGTCCCGTTAGCAGCCCATAGCGCGTGGGCGAGCATACCCCATCGGGGGTGTGCGCGTCAGTCAGCCGAACTCCCTGCCCCGCCAGGCGGTCGAGATTCGGAGTCGGAATCTTCGACCTAGGATTGTAAACACCAATGTCGCCGTAGCCGAGGTCGTCGGCCAGCAGAATCACCACATTGGGAGCAGCGCCCAGTACGACGCTCACTAAAAGGAGGGCAGCCAGTCGAAGCATCGCTACCAAGCTTACGTCATGAACAACGGCTGTGGAGAGCCATCAACGACAATGGAGACTAGTCAATGTCGTTCGAACTCGAAGTAGCTCGGCGCTACCTTCGCGCCAAGCGCAAGGAACGTTTCCTCTCGATCGTCACGGTGATTTCCATGGTCGGCGTCGCTACCGGCGTAGCCGCGCTAATCGTAGCGATGGCTATCAACAACGGAGTCCAGGCAGGACTCCGTGACCACCTCGTCGGTGCGAGCTCACATATCAACTTGCTCGAAAAAGAGCGCGGCTTCGGCATCGAGGACTACGAACCGTTACTCGAAAAACTCGCGTCGATAGACCATGTTGAGGCAGTGTCGCCGGCATTGTATGGCGAGATGATGATCTCGACACCGCTACTCGCGCACGGCTGTTTCTTGAAAGGTGTGGATCCCGACCGAGAGCGGCTTGTCGCCAGCTTGCTCGACAAGATCGTCGAAGGGTCGGTCGAGGGGCTAGGCCCGCGGACCGAGGGCTATCCGGGGATCATCCTCGGACGCAGGCTTGCCGACAGCGTGGGCGCGCGCGTCTCAACCGTCGTGACGATATTGAATCCACAAGGTGAGATGGCGGTATTTGGCCGCATCCCTTCGTACAAGTCGTTCCAGGTTGTTGGAATCTTCGAGACAGGGTTCTTTGAGTACGACAATTTGTGGGCGGTCAGTTCCCTCAAATCGGTACAGCGGTCGCTGTCTCTCGGCAATGTGATTAATTCGATAGAATTCAAACTCGATGATCTTGACCTTGCCCCTATGGTGGCCAAAGAGGCCGAGCGAGTAGCGGGCGACAATTTCGTTGCAACAAGCTGGATCGAGCGCAACAGCGTGTTGTTCAGCGCGCTTAAAACCGAAAAGCTTGTTACGGCGATGATCATCGGAATCATCATGCTTGTAGCAGCTCTAAACATTTTGATCTCACTCGTCATGATCGTGATGGAAAAGAACAAAGACATCGCTATTCTCAAATCGATGGGCGCCAGAAACGATCAGATCCGTAAAATTTTCATGTGGCAGGGCCTATTGATCGGTATCGTAGGGACTTCGATTGGCGTCATCGCCGGGCATGTGTTGTGCTGGCTGGCAGAGCGCTATCAGCTTGTCCCCTTGGAAGCCAAGGTTTATGGCCTCGAGTACGTACCTTTCGCGCCGCGGCCCCTCGACGGCGTTTTTGTGGCAGTAGCCGCGATCATCATCAGTTATTTGATTACGATCTATCCGTCAAGCAGCGCCGCCAAGATCGCTCCGGTCGAAGTCCTTCGCTACGAATAAGTTCAACGAACACTCCCTCTTCCTAAAATGTCGAAAGGACCCGTGCTCGCAGCGCACAACATCTCAAAGGTCTACCGCCTGTACAAAAGGCCTGCCGACCGTATTCGCGAGATGCTCTCGTTCAGACAGAAAACTTATCACACGGACTTTTGGGCACTCAAGGGTATCAATCTCGAAATCAAGCCCGGCGAAACTTTTGGCATCGTCGGGCCCAACGGCGGCGGCAAAAGCACCCTGCTGCAGCTTCTTTGCGGCATTCTTGAACCAACAACGGGCCGCGTTGCGAGACAAGGCCGCGTGGCAGCTCTCTTGGAACTTGGAGCCGGCTTCAACCCCGAATTCAGTGGCCGCGAGAACATCTATGTCAACGGCGAGATCATGGGCTTATCCCGCGCTCAGATTGACGCCGCGATGCCGGAAATCGAGCGATTCGCTGGAATCGGCGAATTCATCGAGCGCCCCGTAAAAACCTACTCGAGCGGAATGCACGTTCGCCTAGCCTTCTCGGCTGCCATCCACGTCGACCCCGAGATCCTGGTCGTGGACGAAGCCCTCGCCGTCGGAGATGCCGTATTTGCCAACCGTTGTGTGGCAAAGTTTGCCGAGTTGAAGGCTCGCGGGGTAACCGTCGTATTCGTTTCCCACGATCTCGGGCTCGTCAAGCAAATCTGCGATAGAGCGGTGTTTCTCCTCGACGGTGAACTAGTCCACGAAGGCAGCCCGACCGACGTGATCAATCACTATGTCGGCACCGTTCTCGAACGTCAGAAAGCCTACATTAGAGAATCAGAATCGGTGGAGAACCTCCAGCCTTCGCACCGCCATGGCGACCGACTCGGCGAAGTTGTCGATGTAGAGATTCTCGATTCGTCCGACAATGCGATCCGGACGATAGCGAGCGGAGACGAAATCACTATCCGCGTGAGATCACGCTTCAACTCGCCTCAGCCAAACCCGATGATCGGCATACTCATTCGTACGCGTACGGGTCTCGACGTCTTCGGAACAAACACGCGGATCGAAGGCAAACCGCTTGGAGCCTGCGAAACCGGCGATGAAGTCGAAGTGGAGTTTACGTTCAACTGCAATTTGACCGCCCAGGAATACACTCTGACAGTTGCGACACAACACCCTGACGGCCATAGTCACGATTGGCTCGACGATGCGATCGCGTTCAAGGTGCTCGACTCGGAAGCAAGGGCGGGCGTTGCGAACTTGCGGCCGAACGTAAGCATCAAGCGGCTTGCGGCCAAAGGCCCCGCGACCGCGCAAATCGAATAATCCAGTGGTCGCGCTGCTAAAGATCCGCGTCCAGCCCGGGGCGAAGCGATCGCGAGTTGTCGGAAAACTCGGAGACCTATGGAAAATCGCTATCCAAGCACCCCCGGTGGACGGCAAGGCTAACGCGGCACTCGTCCAGTTTCTCAGCGAAGCGCTTGGCGTTTCGCGTGCGGCAATAGAAATCAAACGCGGCAGCACCAGCCGCACGAAAACAATCGCGATCGAGGGACTTGCCTTAACCGCGATCGAAGAAACCTTGAGCGCTCATCGAAACGTGACAAGTTCAGGACGATCCGCCAAATGATGGAGCTCGTTAAACGAGTCCAAGTTCAGTCGCCCGCTGCTGAATAGCAGAGACGTCAGCGAGGAATTGCGAACCCGCCAATTCACCTCGAGCGCGGTCATTTCAGGCGCTTTGGTGGCCGTTTGGACAGCAACACCAATGGGCCCTCCCGAGGTGAACGCGGCAACTTGTTTGCCACCACTCTGGCTCGAAAATATGACTTCGAACGCGTCACAAACACGCCCGCGGAAGGCGCTCCAAGGCTCGAGATTTTCAGCATCGAGAGTCCCGCCCACCCAGCACTTCATGACGGCCTCGAACATGGCCTGAAAATAACGGTTGCGCTCCGGCGTGTCGCGGCCCTTCCGCCAAGCCTCCCAGAGAGGAGCGAAGCTCTCGTCGGTTTCTGCCAGACGGGGCGCGATAGCCGTTAAAAGGTCTTGAACTTGATACTCATTAAGACCCGGCAACTGAGTCGCCACCGGAAACTCGACCCCCGCCTCGCAGTGCACTTCCGCTACGGCTTGGTAACTTTCGCATTGCCGCCGCAAGCTTCCGTGGAACACTGCGTCAAACCTCACCCGGTGTTTTACCCAGTACCTGCCGAGTTCCCTCGCCTGTTCCCATCCGATGTCTGAGAGCTGATCCGGAGTCGCTTCGAAGGCGCGCGCCTGACCATGGCGAACCAGCACTAAAGTACTCATCGCGGCTGCTCGACGCTATTCAATTGCCAAGAATGCGGCAGGACTCGTGGTGCCGTCGATGATGACCTCCAGCGGTTGGAGCCCGGACGGAGAATCCGGGGACACGAGGAAGTTCGTCTGATAAAGCGAGATCAAGAACGGGGCGTAGAATCCGCCGAACGTCTGGGCTTGAACGCCGTTAATTTCTACCGTGGGCGGCGAGGCTGTGTTGAGCACCGGCACGGGACCCAACACGTTCGTTCCAACGTCGCCCAGCAAAGGGCCTAGGCCCGTCAAGAATAGTTGCACGACCTTGCCCTTTTTCGCTGGATTGTCGGGAGAGATCAGCACGAAGTCCTCGTCAAGCGCGGCGCTGAAGACTTGATTGCCGACGAATACTTGAAAAATCCCGGGTTGAACCGGAAACAGCGCTACGTCGTCAATCGTTGTCGACGCCCCGTTGTTACTCAGCACTACGGACACCGTGGAATTGCCCGCCACTTCAAATGGCACTTGCAGATTGATCTGTTCCAAGTTATTGACGTTGGCGAGAGCGAAAATGGGTGCCCGAACGCCATTCACCGTTACGCTGACACCGAGAAAGGTCATCGGAAATCCGATACCTGGCACGAACGGTGCCGGTGCCAGCCCGTCGATCGCTTCCATGAGCCCGCTACCGAAAACCGTACCCAAGCTGCCGGCCGTCCAGCCGGTTTTGAAACTTGCGCCATTGACGAAGCCCGTCGGCGGGACCACTGGCACACGTCCCACAATCAACAAATCAAACGTAACAACTCTGCCACTAAATCGCGCCTCCACTATCACGCGGCCCAGGGCCTGACCAGCCTGAAGAGTGACGGCAGCTTCCCCCCGATCATTCGTAGCAACCACGCCGGCTGATAGAACGGCCTCACCCGAAACTATCGTGAAGTTGACTTCGGCTCCTTCGACGGCGAATCCTGCTTCGTTACTGACCCCCACTACAAGTGGCACACTCGCGGATCCGACCGACAAGGCTTGGGCATCACCAGAAACCAGCAATAACCGAACTCCGGGATTTATAACATTCAATCTGAATGTGGCGACCAGAGACCCAATCGACGCCGTCACTTCGAATGGGCCAGCAATGTTTCCAGTCGTCACTATCGCAGACGACCGACCGTCAGCGTCCGTAATTGGAACTATGCTTCCGAGCGACGCGTCAGAGGGCGATACGGGTGACCAGGTCACCATTTCTCCGGATATCGGGTTGCCACACGTGTCGGTTGCTTGGACGACCAACGCTTCTTGGTCGAGTCGCTGGCCAGGGCCTCCGCTCTGCCCGTTGCCCTGTAAGACCCGAAGCGTTGACAGCGAACCTGTCACAGTCGAAAAATTAACAGTCAGATCCGTCGTCCCGACAAGCCTGCCAACATTGATTTCGCCCGCGCCTCGACAACCGAATCCGATCGTCGTCCCTGCCTCTCCGTTGGCGTCGCTGAACACCTGCGCCGGTGCAAATGTGACCCCCGGGCTCGATGAGCTATAGAACACAGGTGACACGGCGACTGGATCTCCGTCAGTGTTGAGCGTCCGGACTCTCACTGTGCCGGTCTGTACCGCTCCAGCGGTAACCGTGAGGGTATCGGAGGTAAGCAGAGACAAGCCGTCGGCGGCACCGACATCGTTCGGCGTGATCGTCATGCGAATCGAACTAGTACTAACTTGCGAAAGTAAGGCCTTTAACTGTAAAATGTCGGTATGGCAAGACCGGCAACGGTGATTCGACTGAACGCCGAGGAAGAAGAGACGCTGCGACTCTGGGTGCGCGGCCACAAGTCCGAACGGCGCATGGTGGAGCGCGCTCGCATTGTGCTGCTGGCGGCCGCCGCTACCTCGACCGCCGAGATCGCCCGGCAACTGGGATCCCCGGCGGCGCGCGTGTCGAAATGGCGCACCCGCTTCGCCCAGCAACGTCTGGCGGGATTATGCGATCAAGCGCGTTCCGGCAGGCCCGCGCGGTACGACCAAGCGACGCGCAAACGCATCCTCTGCCAACTCGACGAAGCTCCGCCCGAAGGGCACGCCACTTGGACAGGCGAACTGCTCGCGGAAGCTCTCGGCGACGTCAGCAAGCATCAAGTCTGGCGCGTACTGCGGCAGCTCGGCGTGTCCTTGCGGCGGCGGCGCAGTTGGTGTTTGTCAACCGACCCGGAGTTCGCTCGCAAGGCCGCCGACATTGTCGGACTCTACCTCAGCCCGCCGGAAAACGCCGTGGTGCTCGCGGTCGACGAGAAGCCGAGCATCCAGGCCTTGGAGCGAGCGCAGGGCTGGCTACGCTTGCCCAACGGCAAGGCCTTGACGGGCTTCTCGCACGGCTACAGGCGGCACGGCACGACGCCGCTTTTCGCCGCGCTGGAAGTGGCTACCGGATTCATCATCGCCGGACACTATTGGCGCCGACGGCGTCGCGAGTTTCTCGACTTCATGAACCACATCGCGGCCATCCACGAAGGCCGCGAGATCCACATCATCTTGGATAACTTGAACACTCACAAGCCCAAAAATGACCGCTGGCTGCAACGTCATGCGAACATCCATTTTCACTACACGCCGACCTACAGTTCGTGGATGAATCAGGTTGAGGTGTGGTTTTCGATTCTGAGCCGCCGCGCCTTGCGGGGGGCGAGTTTCACTTCCCCCCGGCAGGTGCGCGAGGCCATCGACAGCTTCGTCCGCGTCTACAACTCCAAGGCTACTCCGTTCGAATGGACCAAGACCGTCGTCGCCCCTCGTCCCCTCGCCAGTAAATATTCTAACTTACGCAACTAAGTACTAGGCAGTTGGCGCCCCTCGTCATCACTGACTTGAAACAGGATGAGTGTTGGCACCGTGACAAAACCGGTTGTACACGGGATCCGCCCGATTCCAAGGCGGTCCGTAAACACTTGAGTTGGACACGTCATTAGATCGGGCCGTGTTGGAATCACCACGAGTCGCAGACCCACCTGCGGGGCTCCATCCTTCGATGCCTGCACTTCGAACGGCTGTGGAACCACAGAGTTGACGCTTACAATTTGGCGATTGCCCTGCAATATGAAGAGTCCGTCACCGCTTGTCGCGCGAACTGTTACGAAATACGTAACGCTGCCGACGGAACTGCTAAACATCACGGTCGTAACGCTATCAGCCGCTACTGGCGCGGCCGTGCATGAGGCGGTGGCTTGACCATTAAGACCCGTCGTAAGATTCTGTGGACAGCTTAAGATCCCATCGCCGATGTTCACGGTGACAGCTAGACCGACCAACGGCGCATCGACATCGAGCGCGCTAACGGTGAGGTCTATCCTCGCTCCCGCATCAACCTCAACCGGATCAGCGCTTACCTTGCTGAGCGAACCCTCCAGCGCTTGCGGACGCAATGTCAGTCGAAATACCACTGTCTGAAATCCATCCGTTACGCTCACCGTAACCGGCGTATCGACTTCGACCTCGCCAGACCCGCAAGTAATGTTCGCCCGGCCCTGCGAATTCGTCGAGATCGCGCCCGGGCAGTTGACTGTCGGCTCAGTTGGAAACGATGTGATCGACAGGCCTAGATTCGATCGCGGAAACGTGTTTTCGCGCGACTCCACGACGACACTAAAGCCGGCCCCTCCCACTACCGTTTGGCCGTCGCCCGAAAATTTACTGAGGCCGTTGGCGGCCTCGGGAGTGATTACGGTCACCGTGAAATCGAGAGTTACACCGCCGGCGATCACTGTCACGGTCACGACTTGGGTATTCGCAACTGGGCCCGAACTGCAAGTGATCGTTGTCAATCCATCAAGCACTGGTTGGTTGCACAAGACTAACGCAGCGTTTGACGACGCGACGGGCATCGGCAGTCCGCCAATGGGTCCATCGACCACAATATTGAACTCGGTGCCACCAATTACTGTCGGATCACCCGAAACCCTCGTCAGTTGAAACGCCTGCGATACTCGCTGGGGTCCCGCTGCCTCATTTCCGCCCGAGCTCGTTCCAGGCAAAAAAGCCAGAGCACTCGCGTCAAAGTCGAGTAGCCGCTCTCTCGCTATCAATCCCGACGATGCATCAACTGCCATCAATCGAGAGGGGTTGTCGGCGACAACACAGACGATATCGCCGCGCTCTGAACTCGTAGTGTCAAGACTGTCAAGCGGTAGCGGAAACTCGAAGGCGGTCGAGCCCAGCACCCGAGCTGATTCCAGAGACGCATCAATTTCAATCATCCGGTCCGCGCCACGATACAGTCTGCCAACTACCCCGCTTGCGCCTGCGTCGTCGCGCTGGGTTGTTCCTAATTGATGTGGTGTCATGCGCCCGAGTTCGTAAAAACCGTTGCCCGCTCCAGCCCAGTCGAAACCCGAGCCCGGCAGAGAAGTTAGCGCACTACCAAAACGCACCCCCGTACCCGCAACGACCATTCGATCAAGATCGATCTGGAACGCCTCACTGTGCTCGACCGCGAATGCGTCGCCAGACTTGGGATTGACCAGCAGACCACGCACAGGCCGCGTCGTCTCAATTTCGCCAACGAACGTCGACGTGCCGGCCTCAAACACCGCCAATGCGCCATCGAGCGCGACCAACAGCCGGTCAAGCTTCGCAAGATGAGCCATCGCCGGCTGGGCGTCTGCCAACCGCCGAGTCAGCGACACCCGCCGAATTTCGTTTGAGTCTTCGTCTAAAAACGAAAGTTCGTTGCGACCGACAACGTATGTCGTCCCGCTAAAACTGATCGATTCGCGGGAGCCAACCGGGACTTGAAGCGTGCCTGTTTGCTCAATGGCAACCGAGTCAAAGACTTGAGCGATCGAACCTTCAGCCGGAAATACCAGCACCGAATCAGCGCCACGCATCGCCGTACCAACACAGCAAAACAAGGCCAACACAGCAACATTGCGATTAAACCAACGACTCATGGATACCCCAGTTGACGCGGGTAGAACGGGCGGGCGTCCCCATAGTGTAGACGCTACCCGAGTTCCCGAAAGTAACGAAAAGCCCGCGCCAATCTGTCGGTCGGCGCGGGCATAAAACTCAGGCCACAGCGAATCTAGTCGTCGCGAGGTTCGTCCCTCGGCTCGTCGCGAGGCTCATCCCGCGGCTTGTCCCGCGGCTCTTCGCTCGACTCTCCTCGCGGCTCTCGCTTCCGAGCGTCTCGGCCTTCACGGTCTCCGCGAGACCGGCTGCCTCTGCGCCGATCGCGATCGCCACTCGGACGGCTGCGACGAGCATCGGAACCCTCGTCGGGCCGCTTATCTCGCTGCTCCGCAAGCACAGCGCGACGGCTGAGCTTGATCTTGTTACCCTCAAGCGCAAGGCATTTGACGAGGATCTGATCTCCAAGCTTTAGTTCGTCGCCAACCGCGCGGATCCGCTGCTCGGCGATTTCACTGATGTGCAACAGGCCTTCGGTGCCGGCGAAAATCTCGACAAATGCGCCGAAGTCGACGATACGAGTGACTTTGCCCAGGTAGGTCTTTCCAACCTCGGGGCTAGCGGTAATCGCCTTGACCCTCGCGATCGCAGCCTGCCCCCCTTCGCCGTCGACCGCGGCGATACTGACCGTACCGTCGTCAGAAACGTCGATCTTCGCGCCGGTTTCCTCGACAATCGATTTGATCATCTTCCCGCCCGGGCCGATCAAGTCGCGAATCTTGCTTTCCGGTATCTTGATCGTCGTGATACGCGGAGCGTACTGAGCCAGATCGTCACGCGGTGCGTCAATCGCTGCCGTCATGACCTCCAATATCTCGAGACGCGCTTTCTTGGCTTGCGCCAAAGCTGCCTCCAGCACTTCGATGCTCACGTTGGGCTGCTTGATGTCCATCTGCAAAGCCGTGATCCCATCCTGGGTACCAGCCACCTTGAAGTCCATATCGCCGTAGTGGTCCTCGGCGCCTGCAATGTCCGTGAGAACGACGAATTCGTCGCCTTCAGCAACCAGACCCATTGCTATGCCGGCCACGGGAGCCTTAATTGGAACACCCGCGTCCATCATCGAAAGCGTGCCGCCGCAGACGGTCGCCATCGAGCTTGACCCGTTCGATTCCAAGATGTCGCTAACCACACGAATGGTGTAGGGAAACTCCTCGCGGTCTGGGATGACAGGCGTCAGCGCACGCTCAGCGAGCATGCCGTGGCCAATCTCTCGACGGCCGGCTCCACGCATGAACCCGGTTTCGCCAACACTGAATGGCGGGAAGTTGTAGTGAACCATGAAGTGCTTTTCATAGTTCAAATCTTCGATCCGCTCTTGGCGCTGGCCGTCAACCTTAGTTCCCAACGTTGTTGTAGCGAGCGCCTGCGTTTCGCCGCGAGTGAAAACCGCCGAGCCATGCGCGCGCGGAAGTTCAGTCAATTCGCAACTGATCGCGCGCAGCTTATCAGGGGCACGATGATCCGGTCGCCGCTTCAACTCGAACACTTGCTTGCGAAAGATCCCCTCCTGCCAGGGCTCCATAAACGCTTTCACCTCGGCAAGCTTGGCGTCGTCATCGGCGTAGGCCGCTTTGATCTCTTTCTTGATCCCACGTACGAGAGCAATACTCTCGAGTTTCGGGTTTGCTTTGGTATCGAGCGCCGCCTCCATGCGCTCGCCCCACTTAGATTTGATCTCTGCTCGAAGCGCTTCGTCGAATACCGGCGGGGTCACCTCGCGCTTAGGCTTGCCGGCTTTCTCGGCGAGCTCGCGGATCGCGCCAATAATCGTTTTGCAAGCTTCGTGGCCACGACGGATTCCTTCCAAAACGGACGGCTCGTCGGTCTCGTTGGCGCCTGCTTCGACCATGACCAAGCCTTGCTCGGCAGCGGCGACGATGACGTTGAGGGCCGCTTCTTCAGACTCTTCGTAGGTCGGATTGATAATCCATTGGTCTTCACCTAAAAGCGCCACCCGAACCGCGCCGGTGGTGTGAACGATTGGAATATCGGATACGGCGATCGCCGCGGACGCGCCAATCATGCCAAATATACTGGGGTCAAAGTCCGGATCGGCGGAGATCACCATCCCGATGATTTGCGTCTCGTTTTTGAACCCTGCTGGAAACAACGGCCGTAACGGCCGGTCAATCATGCGGCAGGTGAGCACTTCCTTTTCAGTAGGACGGCCCTCACGCTTGATATAGCCACCGGGAAAACGGCCGGCGGCATACGTGTACTCTCGGTAATCAACGGTGAGCGGGAAAAAATCGATGCCCTCGCGCGGATCAGCGGCGGACGTCGCGGTGACCAATACACGGGTGTCTCCGCAACTAACAAGAACAGCACCACCGGCCTGTTTCGCCAGGCGTCCGGTTTCTAATGTGACTGTTTTTCCATCTAAATCAAATTCAACTGTTTGCTTCATTTATTCAGCAATGTCCTTCCGGGGACCGTCCGCGTGATTTCACGGATACATTTCCCCTGATCACAGGAGCGAAGCTGCGGAAACAGACTGGATTTTGCGGGATACGCTATGGCAACACTGCACCTGCCTCAGCGGGCAGAGCAACAACCGTTGCCGTAAAGCGCGAACCTGTCGCGAGAGGGAACGTGAAGTACGGAAGCCATCTCAGGTCGCCGCGATAACACAGCTTCACCTCGCGGTGAATGCTGTTAGCCGCGGAGGCCGAGGGATTCCATTAATTTGACGTAACCTTGAGGATCTTTAGATCTCAAGTAGCGGACCAGGCGACGTCGGTTGCTGACCATCTTGAGCAGTCCGCGGCGCGACGAGAAATCCTTCTTGTGGGCCTTCAAATGCTCTGTCAGATCGGAGATCCGACGGGTTAGCGAAGCAACTTGTACTTCAGTAGACCCAACGTCCTTGTCATGTACGCCATAGGCCTTATAGATTTCCTTTTTGGCCTGTTGAGCGAGCGGCATTCTAGATTCAATGCTCCTTCCTAAGCTTCTTCTCTTCTTCTATGTCGTTACGGTCGAGTATAGCACACACAGGCGGTGGTGGCGCACTCGAAAGAGTTTTTGGCATTCGTGGTCGAATACCAATAAACCCTTTTAAATCAACACACTTCTGGACTAGCGCGGGCTCGTGACACGTCGAGTCATGCCAGACTGGCCACGCGCGACCCGCTCGATCTCGATTGTTCGCTTAGCGCGATCGCGCATCAAGTCGATCGACACCCGCGCGGTTTGTAATGACGTCAGTGCTCTAGAAACCTCTTGGGTCCGCGCAACCGGCATTCCACTGATTGAAACGATAATATCGCCGGCCACGATGCCTGCCGCGGCAGCGGGCGAGTCGCGCTGAACGGTGCGGACCAAAACACCTTTCGACACTCCGAAGAATCCCGCAAACTGACCGTCGATCGCTTCCAATTCGGCGCCTAGCAAGCCATTCTGGACGACTAGCCTCGAACGTGGCATATCGAGCGCTTGACGGCCAAACTGAAATATTTGCGTATTGGGTGGACAGTCCTCGCAATCCGGAACTCTGGTTACCAAGATCTTGCTGCGTTCCCCAATCGTGACTCGAATTGCTCGTTTGTTTCCGTCTCGAAAAACGCCCAGCACCACGTCACGCCCAACGGAGGTTTCTCTAACCATGCGAGCGAAGTGCTCCAGGCCGACGATGCGGATACCTCCGTATGTCAAGACCACATCACCCGCTTTGAGGCCGGCTCGTTGCGCGGGACTGTTGTCCGCAACATTCATCACTTCGATTCCGTGCGGCTCGATCAGTCCGATCGATTCAGCTTTGGCGCTGTCGATATCGGCAATGCCGAGCCCGACGTAGCTAGTCGGCGCCAGAAATCGGAAGGGATCAAAGCGCCGCTGGGTCTGCGCTGGAATTTCACCTAGCGAAGCCCATAACGCAACGGCTGTCAACATCAATGCGCGCATATCGGTCCTTGCGTCTAGTATTTCGAATCGCTACTGCTGCTTGCGAATTTCTATCCGGCCATTGGTGTTACGAATTCGCAGCACCGGGCCACCGCCATTGATATCGCCGGCCGCTATAACAGTGCCGGGTCCGAAATCCCCGCCCGAGCGATTAACCGTCACCGCCGAAAACTCGCTGAGAATTCTGTTCAAGCTCTTGGCCAAATCGACGCTAGCGTCGATCGTGACGCCCAGGTTAGCGGGCAAATATACTACGATCGAGCCACCCGTCGTTTCAAGCAACGAATCCCGCAACTCCGCGCCGGCTACGAAAATGGCACGAACATCACCGGCAGCGCTGGCGGCGAACACTTCGCCGCTGACCTGCTCAAGCCTGATGTCACCGGCGGATGTTTCCGCGTGAATACCCTGCGCAGCTTCCGCCACGTGGATCGAGCCACCCGCTGTCGACGCGCTCACGGTGCCGCGCACGCGACCCAGCCGTATGGTTCCTCCGTTAGTCCCCACGAAAACGCCGCTCGCGGCTTCGTCTACTTCGATGCTGCCGCCAAGGGTTTCCGCTTGCAGCACGCCGCCGACTCGGCCGGCCTTGATGCTTCCACCGCTCGTATGCAGCGAGGCAGCACCGCGGGACTGACCCAGCGAAATATTGCCGCCGGCCGTCTCACAGCGAACTTCGCCGCCAATCGCGCCAAGCTCGATGTCACCGCCGGCGGTCAGTGCCCCGACCGAGCCACCGATTGCGTTGAGCTTGATGCCACCGCCAGTAGTCTCCGCGTTCACTTCGCCCTCAACTGCTTGGACCTCGATCTCCCCGCCTTCGGTCACCACAATAACCTGGCGTGTCGGGGTAGGCACGCTGATCTTAAGGTCGGCGCTGAAAGAGCAGCGCTGACAAGCGGCGCCCCGAAGCGAGACCACAACGCTCCCAGCGCCCTGCCGCGCGAGAGATACACGCGTCGGCGCAAAGCGCTGGATTGCTTCGGGTTCATTCGCCGCTTGCAGCCGTTTCGTGACGGTGTAACCGACTTCGCCGGTGCCCGAACCCCGAACGGAGACGCGCCCGACCGAACTCACTCGGAGCCGCGAACCAGCAGCTATCGACGCCGACTCGACTTGCACCCAATAGCGCCCGTCGCGGCGAAGCTCGCTTGATTGCTGTGCCGGGACGAGACCTTGAAAGCCCGCGAGAATAAGTAGCGCTAAGGTCGCTCGCATCACTAGTGATGTTCCACCGAAGCGCCTAGATCTTGTAGCACTCTCTCTACGCTCTGCTTCACAAATGGGTTTTGCTCTTGCTCGATGACATTCTGGAATGCACCAACCATTCCCCGGTTGGGATTCGCCGTAAGAAGCTGTATCGCTTGGACGCGCATTCCAGCATTCGGGTCGCTCAGCACCGCCTGAAACAGAGCCCGCTGCACATTAGGATCTTTGCTACTCACGCGAACAGCGTCGAGCGCCTTTAAGCGCACGCCGACGTTTTCGTCCTCAAGCATCGATCGCAGTAGCTCCCGCTGCACATCCTGGTTTCGGGAATCACGCCGTAACACTTCAAGCGAAGCCAATCGCGTACCCGAGTGCGATTCGCGAATCGTACTCAGCAGCAAGCGTTGAATTTCCGGGTCGTCAGCCGCACCGGAAATCACTTTACGCTCCTCGATCACAATCCGTACTTGCCCAAACTCTGGGTCCACTTGCACCGACTGGACTTCCCCCGGGCCGGATAGCGAACTCACGATCGAAGCCCGCTCAACGCCCTCGGACGAGGTCATATTCACGCGGCCCAACATAAACCCGGCCGCCACCAATGCCGCCGCCATCGTCGGCTGCCATGCAAACCGCCACGCGCCGAACCCCGCCGTCAACTGCTGCCACCAGCCGCCGACGCGGTGAGGTTCAGATGCGACTTCGCGGTCCATCTCTTCGAGATAGACCGCTCGCATCAAATTGTGGCGGCACTCGGCCAACAGCGCCTCTGGGGGAGGAGTAGGCTCAGGCCGATCGAGACCGGCAAGAAACGACTTCTCATCTTCAAACAGGGTCCGAAAGTCGTCATCCACGTCACAGGCGCGCTCGATCTCAAGCCGCTCTTGGACGCCGAGCTCGTCGTACAGATAGAGCTGGATGCGCTCGCGCGCCATCTCGCTATCCATCGGAAGTTTGTCTTTACGAGCGGACATCTTTAAGAGCCTCCCGCAATTTCTTTGTCGCCCTAAACAGGCAGTTCTTTGCAGCCTCTTCACTCATCGAAAGTGACTCGCCGATCGCTCGCAGCCTCATGCCCTCGTGGTGTCGCAGCTCAAAGACCACCCGCTCCTTATCCGAGAGCATTTCCATCGCTCCGCCGATCCGCGCGGACATTTCTCGCTGCGCAAGTGTGCGATCCGGAGATCCCGCGGGCCGCACATCCGGCGCGGTCTGCAGCGGCGAGTAGGCATATGCCTCGCCGCGCTCATCGACCCCGTATTCCTTGCGCACGTTGCGGCGTCGAATGTGGTCCAAACAAACGTTGGTCGCGATGCGGTAGAGCCAGGTATGAAAACTGCATTGGAAGCGAAACTTTTCAATGTTGCGATAGACCTTCAAAAAGGCCTCTTGGTAAGCATCCCGCGCATCTTCTGGTGAACGCAAGATGTTCATGGTTATCCGCAAGACGCTGCGGTCGTACAGACGCACAAGTTGCTCAAAGGCGTCCGGATCGCGCCGTTGTACGGCCTCAATCAGAGCGCGCTCGCCTGCGCGAACGTCATCCCGGCTACGCTCAGAGCCGCTACTCTCCAGACCTATCGACTCCGCTTGAACCAATTGCACGGCAGTTTCGCTCCCTCCATGAAATACGACGCGGCCCACACCCCGAACGTTAGCAAAGGAATTGGCCAAAGAATTCGTCGCAACGGCCAACCGAGCACCTGCTTTCGGGGTCCGCTGGTGATCAAAACGGGCTTGCGCCAACGTCGGGGCTACAACTCTTGAAGGGCGACTTCGAGTTCGCTGCGCGCATGGTCGTCGCCGGTTCGGTGCGAGGCCTCGATTCCGGCTTTATACATTGCTTGTGCGTCTTCTTTACGACCCAGGCGTTCCAGCGCTTTGCCCGCGTGATAGTAGGCAGCCTGGTAGTCGGGGTTCGATCCCAGAATATTGTTGAACTCGGCTAGAGCCTGTTCATTCTCACCTGACTTTGCGCACTCTTGCGCCAAGCCGTAACGTGCGAATGTGTTTGAAGGGTCGGCTTCGAGCATCGATCGAAGGGCTGCTATGCGGTCCATGACTGGTCTATCTAGGCTATCCGATTTGCAAGGTTGTTGTGGGCCCCGTCTTGTCCAATACAAGATGAGCCTGAAGGGGAGGGCGATTCCAATACAAGATGAGCCTGACGGGGATCCGTTGGGTGGTCAGGAACAGAGCAGCTGCGGGCGATGGGAGTCGCCGTGCAGCAAGCCGAATCGCTGAGTCTGGAGCAGATCGAGTGTTTTCTCGACGGGTGCCAATCCGTCGCCTTCGAGGGCGGCAATCGAAGCGACAAATATGCGCTCGTCGAAAGCGTCTTGAAGCGGCATCACTATGCCGACCAGAAGCGCTCCGTCAAGGGTCTCCTGCGGCGTTATCTCGCTAAGCTCACGGGCTTAAGCCGCGCGCAACTCACCCGCCTGATCGGACAGTTCTTGCACACGCGTTGCGTCCGTCCGAGGGCCTATCGGCGGCGCCGTTTTCCCAGCAAGTACACACGCGCCGACAGCGTCTTACTGGCGCACGTCGATCGAGTTCATCAGCGCCTCTCGGGGCCGGCCACCCGCCGCATTCTCCAACGCGAGTTCCAGATCTACGGCCGCAAAGAGTTTCGACGCCTGGCCGAATTGTCCGTGGGCCAGCTGTACAACTTGCGAAAAAGAGCCGTCTACCAACGTCACAGTTTGCATCTCGACAAGACCCGTCCCACGCCCGTGGCGATCGGCGAACGCCGCCAACCCGAGCCGCGAGGACGTCCGGGCTACCTGCGCATCGACACCGTGCACTCGCCCGAACAGGAAGGCGAAAAAGGCGCCTACAGCATCAATGTGGTCGACGAAGTGACGCAGTGGCAGGCCGTCGGCTGCGTCCAACGCATCAACGAAAATCACCTCATTCCCTTGCTGGAAGGGCTTTTGGAACAATTTCCATTTATCGTTCGCGGCTTTCACTCCGACAATGGCAGCGAATTCGTCAACCATCAAACCGCTAAACTGCTCGAGAAGTTGCGAATTGAATTTACGAAGTCTCGCGCGCGCCGTTCGAACGACAATGCCTTGGTCGAAACCAAGAACGGCGCGGTGGTGCGCAAGTGGATGGGCTACCAGTTTTTGCCCTCGGAAGCGACGCAGGCGATCGACACCTTCTACCGCCAGTGGCTCAACCCGTACTTGAATTTTCATCGCCCATGCGCTTTCGCCAGCGAGCGCCGAGACCGCCGCGGCAAGTTGCGCAAGGTGTACGCCGAGTGGAGCACGCCGTGGGAAAAGCTGCTCAGCCTGCCCGCCGAGCAGCGCGGCCTGCGCGCGGATCGCTCGCTCAAGAAGCTCCAAGCGCGAGCGGACACTTGTTCCGACACCGAGTTTGCCGAGCAACTCGACGCTCAGCGCAACGAACTGCAACGCGTCTGCAAAGACCTCGCGATCTGCTGGCGCACGCGCTAGACAACGCCCCGACCCGAGGCGTTGTCGGCTCCTCCGGCCCACGTCCGAAGACGGCCGTGGGGTCTCGCCTGGGATGGCTGCAAAGGGGGACTGGGGCTGCCGCCCCTTCCCCCTTATGCAATCCCCCTCACCCCGCCCTACGGGCCCCACAACGGGCTTCAACCTCAAGCCCCAATCCGAGCTATAATCCCTCCTGCCCACAGCTACCTTCGCCTGCCTCCTGCAGGCTCATCTTTCGATTGGAAAAGAGGGCCCCGCGGGCATGCCGGATGCGGCGTGCATGAACCGGGCCACCGCGAGCGTGAGGCCAAAAAATAGAAGACTCAGCGCTGCGCGTATTTTAGACTAGTGGGACTAGTGGCCTGCCCATTCTTTGAGCCCGATGAGCCGTTGGATTGGTCGGAATGGCATGGAAAGTATCGACCGCCTCTGGGGCGGCCTTATGACGGAGTTTGTTGTACCTCCGCCGACAATCCTTTTAAGCCAGATCGTCGACACGTGCTTCGATGCTGCAACCTGGGGTACGCCAAGGGCGAGTGCGATCGGGTGCCAGACGGTTCCGCGGACGCGGTCCGGTTTAGCTTGTCCGCCGCCGGGGCGTTGCTGTGGGTTAGCGAGAAAGATCACTTGCCGCTCGAACACGGAACCATTTCGCCTGCCGGGCCCGCGGGGCGAGGTCGCAGTTTAGACATCCAGATCGACGCCTATTTACGCGCGGTCCAGAGCGACCAGTCCGAATAGAAACTTGAGATACCAGAGGCGAAGTTGCGGCTCGGTATCGCGAACGGTTTCGTCCAACAGGTAGCTTGGCGAGCAGCTTAAAAAATCAATTTTTAGATCAATGGCTAAGTTTGCTGCGAGATTCTCGCAGGCGGCGGCAGATGTGTTCAATTCGCTCGATGAGCAGAGCGGTACCGCATTCTTCGCTGAAATAGTCGTCGGCGCCCTCGCGAAAGGCATTTGCGATTTCTGTTTGTGACATTCCGCCATTTACCAATACGAACCGCAGTTCGGGGTACGTGGCGCGGAATGAGCGGATCAGGTTGGCGCCGCTGCGAGGCTGTCCGCCGCAGTCGAGTGCAACAACATCGACAGTCCCGAGTAGGCCGTTGTCCGCCAAAAGTTCGACTGGTTCAACGATCGTTACCTGATGTCGACGCTTTAGCATTCCGATCAGAGGCCAGTTGTTTGTTATCGACGGACCCGCGAGACAGATGTGGTGTCCAGCAGCGCGGAGTTGCTCACGTGGTCCAGGAACTCTGGATTCGTCGCCGTGACTTTGATCAATTCGCATGGGTGTGAATTGCTGGTTCCTACTACCGGCGGCCATAATCTTGGACCGACGTATCGATCTCGCCGAAGTTCGATCGGTTGAGAATGAGGCCGACTCGGCAGACGCCGTCTTTGCGTGGCTGGCAATGGGACACTCTAGCGCTTCCCGAAATCGCGAGAACCTGATCGTGACTATGCAGTTCACCGGAGATTCCAACTGTCGAGCCGACCGGTAGTGGGGAGAGCGTCTCAACCCCAAGTCCGCTTTCACTGAAGTCCACGAGACGAGCTCCGAGCAGACGACCGTAGTAGTCCAGGCGCAGGTGGCGCGCGCGGAATTTTTGGGCACGGCCGAAACGGCGCCTCTCTCCTCGATCAATTGCAGTGGATTCTGAGGTATCCGGGTCGGACTCGATTTCGACTGTAGGTTCGGGATCGGCGGTTGGGGGTTCGGGGCTAGCTTCCAGTTGCTCGACGGGAGCCACGGGTTGTGGCCCTGGGGCGGCGGGCGCTTCAGGGAGAGGCTCGCCATGGAGAACACGCTCGGCCTGGGCTTCAAGCTCGACAACTGGAGATTCCGCAAGGGGTGCGGCTGGTTCCACCACCGGCTCGGCCTCGACTGTCGGGAGCGACCAGTAGTCAATTGCTGTCGTCGGCTGTAGCTGTGCAGGAAGTTCGTCAGATGTCAGGTCGATTGTGGGCACGTTCGAGAGGTCAACAAACGATAGGTATTCGCGGGCGGACTGCGAGTCGATTCGGGCTTCAGCGCGAATTAGCCGAACGCCAACGCCGTGCTTATCGCGTAGCCAGTTGGCCGTGGCGACGTCATCAACCCCAATCGAACCACCAATCACGATCAGTCGTTGTTGTTGGTTAATTTCTTCCGCATCAACCGCCAGGAAGTCTCGCAGTGCGGCTGCATTTGTGTCGTCCAGCCGAGCGAAGAAATCGGGCGACTTCCAAGAAGCAATCATGCCGGCGGTAGTTAGAGCGCGCGCCAACTGGGCGTTGCCCGAATCATCGCCGATCGCCAAGGCAACCGCAGCGCCCTGGCTGTCGAGTGCAAGAAGATCAACTTGACTGGATGCACGCGGCGCTAGTGGTATCTGCCGGGCAATGACAAAGAGCGATTCACTGATCTCTTCAAAGACCGCGCCCGGACTATCAACGATTAGCGCAGTCAGCAGTTCATAGTCCGGGACCGAGGTCGGCTCCAGTCTCGTCTTCGGCAGCTTGGAAAGCTGCCTACTTACCCTGTCGACCTGTAGCACTACTTCTTACCTAGCAAGTCTTGCACCAAACGTGATGTAGTTAGCGGTCCGTCAGTAAACTCAACAAAACACGCGGCGTAATCGCCGCCTCCAGGCCCAGGCGTCTGAAGTCGCCCGAATACACTGACGTTTGCATCAGGGTCCAGTCTGATGCAAACGTCAGTGTTTCACTATCCCAGTAGGGATATCATAAAATGCATGTCGCGGCCAATGGACATTTATGAAGAGTTGGTCGAGCTTCGCCGCACCGGCCAAAAGTGCGCCGTGGCGACGATCGTCGAGGTAGCCGGCTCGATCCCCAGCTTCCAAAGCGCGAAAATGCTGATTCGCGAGGACGGTACGATGGTGGGCACTATCGGAGGTGGCTGCACCGAGGCCGAAGTCTGGCAGGCCGCTCGCGACGTGATTGGCAGCGAGCAGCCGAAAATGCTGCAATTCAATCTCGGACAAGACGCCGCCTATGACAATGGTCTAATTTGCGGCGGTCAGCTTAACGTTTACGTGGAACCCATACTCCCAATTCCGAACGCTCTGATCTTTGGCGGCGGCCATATATCGAAGAGTCTTTCGAAAATCGCTTCGCTTGCCGGTTTCCGGACGATGATTATCGACAACCGCGATACCTACGCGAATCGCGAACGCTTCCCAGAGGCTGCGGAGGTTTTCGCGGAGGAATACGAAGACGCATTCTCGAAGCTACCCGCGAACGATTCGACCTACGTGATCATCGTGACCCGAGGGCACCGCGACGACATGCGTGTTTTGCGCTGGGCGGCGCAACAGCCGCTTCGCTATGTCGGCATGATTGGCTCGAAACGTAAGACCCTCGAAGTGGTCAAGCAACTTCGCAAAGAAGGCGTCGAACTCGAAAAACTATCACTGATTCACGCGCCGATGGGTTTCGATATCGGCGCGGTGACGCCTGAGGAGATAGCCGTCGCGGTTGTCGCCGAGATGATTCAGCGACGGCGGAACCCGACGTCGGGTTGGAATCCGTTGTCGAAGTCAATCTTCGTCGACGGCGTCCCCAAGGCGCTGGAAGTCGGGGAGAGCATCGCCGCCCAAGCCGAGGAATCGGTCGCCGAGAAACGGTGAAACTCAGCGGTTTGATCTTGGCCGCCGGGCGATCCTCGCGGATGGGCAGAGATAAAGCGTTACTTGAATACCACGGCGATACGTTCCTCAATAGACAGATTTTTTTAACGCTCCCGCGCGTCGATGAACTAGTCGTTGTGCTGGGACATCATGCCGATGAAATTCGCCCGACACTACCCGGCGCGGCTGGCTTACGAGCCACTGTTAACGAAAATTATGACGTCGGGATGCTCTCGTCGCTACAGGCGGGGCTAGCCGCAATTGAGGGCGATGCGGATTGGGTAATGTTTGCACTGGTTGACCATCCGCTGGTCCGCGGGCGAACGCTTGATCGGCTAGTACAGGCCTGCCGCGGAAGCAACGCACCGCTAGTGATTCCCCGATTTGATGCTGAGCGCGGACATCCGGTCGTGATTTCAAGGCCGGTAATGCGGCAGATAGAGGCACTTGACCCGGCCGTCAGTCCGCAAGATGTAATCCGCTCGCACTACGGCGAGGCTCTGTTTGTAGATGTTGACGATCAAGGCGTCACTACTGACATCGACTTGCCCGAGGACTACGAGCGCGTAACCGCCCCCTAATTCACGCTCGCTTTGAATATGGCAACTGAGTTGGTGGTAGAGACGCACGCCAACCCTCGCGCAACATCTGCGAGAGGCCGTTGACCAAGCTCAGGTGCTGGGGAAGATTCGCGAGGTTCTTGAGCTCGGTTGGATCATCGATATAGTCGTAAAGTTCAGCGGCCTTATAGGGGCTGTCAATGCCCGACCACTCCGTGTAGCGGTAGCGGCTGGTACGCATCGAATAGCCCATGCCAGGCCCGACACCGGGAATCTCGCGGGGATACTGACTAAACGCGGCCCGTTTCCAAATTTGGTTCGGGTTTTCGAACAACGGCATCCAACTCGAACCCTCTAAGTTGGCCGGTCGGGGCACGCCGCAAATGTCGCAGAGCGATGGGTAGATGTCCACCGATTCATTGAGCGCCTTGGTTTTACGGCCGACGTTTCGAAGACCAGGCGCTCGCACTACTAACGGAGTGTGCGTGGCGGCTTCGAAATTAGAGTGCTTGTTCCAGAGACCGAGATCGCCGAGGTGATAACCGTGGTCGCCCCAAAGCACTACGACAGTGTTATCCGCCAACCCATTGCGGTCGAGAGCATCGAGTAGTACGCCTACCTGGGCGTCGATATAGCTGACAGAGGCACGGTACGCGCGGATGAGCTCTCTGGCCTTAACCGACGAGATCGGGCCTTGTGGAGCGATGTCGTCATAGCCACGAAGTTCGGCCGAGTTGTGCAGTGCGTAGGTGGGCGCTCCCTGCGGCGGCAATGGTACAGACGGCTCTTTGATCGAGTGTTCCGGGTAAAGGTCGAAGTATCTTTTCGGCGCCACGAACGGCAGGTGCGGCCTAAGGAAACCAACGGCCATAAAAAACGGCTCGTCTTTGAGCGATGTGAGCGCGGCGGCTGCAGTTCGCGCGGTCTTGCCATCGGTGAGCTCTTCGTCGCTGACATCGGGTGCACGCCAACTCTTCAGGCCCCAGCCGGAAGCGCCTTCAGGTTGCGGCCCGCGTTTCGTAGGATCGAAATAAAACCGCTCGTCCGAAACCCACGAGTTTGCCCTTAGCCGATTCCAGTTTTCTTGAGTAAACGACTCGTTCTCAGGCGTGCGCCAACCGTGCTGGTCGGCGATCCACGGGGCGATTGACCACGATGGCTGATCGTTGAGCTGGGGCTTGTGGAAGATCTTCCCAAATGCGGTCGTCGTATATCCGGAGCGGCGGAAGCGTTCGGGCAAGGTCACGACGTCGGGCAGATAGCGCCGGAAGTGCGTTTGTAGATCGTAAACTTTTGTCGTGTCAGGGCGTCGGCCAGTAAGCATCGACGTGCGAGACGGGTTGCAAACGGCCTGCTGGCAGTAGCTACGCAAGAACGTCAGCCCGGAGTCAGCTAGGCGATCAATGTTGGGCGTCTTAACGGAGGTGTTGCCGTAGCAGCCGAGATCGGGGCGAAGATCGTCGACCGCGATGAAGAGCACGTTCTTCTTCGGCTCGGCCTTCTTTTTTGAGAAAGCCGCGGATGCGCCGAGATGCGCGGCGACACTAGCACCAGCGGCACGTAGGAAATCTCTGCGAGACGATGTCGGATGACCGGTCAAAACACGAGCGGGGTCATCGTAGACCCCTAGTTATTCTTCCATACTCGAGACCACGCGAACGTGAGCAGGCGTCCAATGAATACGTAGATCTAGGCGACGTGGGTGTCCAGTGAAGCGGCTAGTTTGTCTTCCGGCACGGCTCCGACGATTTGCTCAACCGGCATGCCGTCTTTAAAAACAAGCATGGTCGGGATTCCACGGACGTTGAAGCGCTGTGCGGCCATTGGGTTGTGGTCGACGTCTAGCTTGCCGACTTTGATCTTGCCTGCGTACTTCTCCGCCACGGCATCAATGACTGGCGCCATCTGGCGGCAGGGGCCGCACCAGGTCGCCCAAAAGTCAACAAGTACGGGCTCAGTCGACTGCAAAACTTCGGATTCGAAATCTGCGTCGGTGAAAGTTAAGGTGTGCTCTCCGGCCATGGAATTCCCCCAGTCGCGTTTGAAATTTCAGCGTACCAGAAGCCGACCCGTATGCTAATCTTTCACCCGCATGGCAAATCAAGGTAACGGCAAACTTTCGCGTAGAGGCTTTATTTCACACACGTCGGCTGCCGCCGGAGCCGCGGCGGCGACCGGCCTGAGTGGGTGTGCTCCGGCTGAGCAGGCGGTTGCGAAACCCGGTGGCATCTGGGAGAGGCCGCCTGACCAGCGTGCCAAGGGGAACCGCCAGAACCTGATATTTCTAAACGTCGATACGTTTCGGGCGGACAACTTGGCGGCGTACGGCGGCAACGGTTTGGTAAAGTCGCCCCGACTCGACAAGTTCTCAGAAGACTGCGTCGTCTTCGAAGACTGCTACCCCGAAGGGCTGCCCACCATTCCAATTCGCCGAGTCCTGATGACCGGCCGCCGCATCGTTCCCTACCACTACTTTCACCAGCATGAGCCAGTGCAGACTCCCGGCTGGCACGAACTCTACTACGAAGATCAGACGATTTCAGAGACGCTCAACGAAGCGGGTTACCACACTGCACTGATTGCGGACATCCCGCACATGCAGCGGCCGGGTAAGAATTTTCACCGCGGGTATAAGTACTACGAGTGGTCGCGTGGCCACGAGGTGGACTACTACGAGCAGGCTTCGCACGATGAGCCCGACATCGTCCCCACGCACTACCCGCAAGAGTACTGGGACAAGTGGCTGGAGGTCGACCCCGGTCGACCGGCCTTCATGAAGCAGTACTTGGCAAACCGTTCACGATACGAAAACGAGTGCGAAGCTGTAATCGAGCTAACCGCCAAGAACGTGATGGGATGGCTGCGTCGCAATCACGATAAAGAGCCGTTTTTTTGCACCTCGAAGCGTTCGATCCCCACGAGCCTTGGGACCCGCCAAAACGTTTCCTCGACGAGTACATGCCCAATGCGACAGGTCCTACTTACTGGGAGCCTCCGTATTCCGACATTGACCCTCCGCCCGCGGCGGTTGAACGCATGCGCGCCAACTATGCCGGTGAGGCGATGTGCGTCGACTACTGGTTAGGCGAAATTCTTGACACCATCGAGGAACTCGGGCTTTTCGACAACTCAGTCGTAGCGTTCTTCTCTGATCACGGCACGCTCTTAGGCGAGCAGAAACAGTTCATGAAGGGTCCAACGAAGATCCGCCGTCAAGTGATTCACAACCCGTTCCTGGTTCGCTTGCCAGGCAAGGAAAAGGCGGGAACACGTGCGGCAGGATTTATCCAGCACCCGGACGTGATGCCAACGCTGTTTAGCTTGCTCGAGCTTGATCCGCCGCCGCGCGCCACCGGCGAGAACTTGTGGGGGCTAGCGAACGGCGAGGCAAGCAAGCGTGATCACCTCGTGCAGGCCTACGGCTGGGTTGGCGGCGTACGAACCAAGGACTGGCAATTCTCGAAAGTCATTGACCGCGAAAAGCTAGGCTACGACTACGCGACGCAACTCTACGATCGCGAAAATGACCCCGATGAGTTAACCGACGTAGCGGACCAACATCCCGATGTTGTGGCTGATCTGACTGCAAAGATGGAAGCTTACCTGGAATCGGGCAAGGAGATTACGATGGGTCATTTCCACGCTCAAGAAGATTACGACGGCGGCGACCCAGCCGCCTAATATTAACCCTGGAGATGAATCGATGAAACGTAAGACGGCATCTGAGTATCATCCCGAAGTTTTGAAATTGTTTGACGCCTTTGTGCATGGCGGGCTCAGCCGCCGGCAGTTTCTAGATCGCGCCGCGCCATTTGCGGCCGGCACGAGTGCCGTTGCGATTCTTGCCGGCTTGAGCCCGAATTATGCGTGGGCGCTGCAGGTTCCCGAAGATGACGCTCGGATACGGACAAGTCGCGTTGAATACGCCTCGCCGCAAGGTCATGGAACGATCAAAGGCTACATGGTGCGCCCGTCCGGCGCCGGCGGAAAGCTCCCTGGGGTTGTGGTGGTCCACGAGAACCGCGGACTAAATCCTTACATCGAAGACGTGGCCCGCAGGGTGGGAGTGGCCGGATACTTGGCGCTGGCGCCAGACGGCCTGACGCCCAAAGGCGGCTATCCTGGCAACGACGACGACGGGCGTAGGTTGCAGGCTGAGCTTGATCGTGGAAAGCTACTCGAGGACTTTATAGCCGCGTTAAAACATTTACAGTCACATCCTGATTGCACTGGAAAAGTTGGCTCGGTTGGATTTTGTTTCGGTGGCGGAATTTGTAATTCCCTTGCGGTGCGCATTCCGGATTTGGCGGCGTCGGTGCCGTTTTACGGTCGGCAAGTTCCGGCGGCCGATGTAGCAAAGATCAACGCGCCGTTGTTTCTGCACTACGCCGGTCTTGACACGCGCATCAATGCCGGCTGGCCGGCCTACGAAGAAGCTCTCAAGACGTACAGCATGCACATGTACGACGACGTGAACCACGGTTTTCATAACGACACGACGCGTCGTTTTGATGAGGCGGCGGCGGGGTTGGCTTGGAGCCAAACTCTCGAATTTTTCGGCCGGCACCTGCGCTGATTGACGTCAAGGCCGTCGCTTGAATGACGTCGCGGGCAGGACCTTGGGCTACAAGGCCGGGGCCATTTCTGCGCTCACTACCAGGAGTCAGGAGTCCAATTGCACCGTAGGTGACCACTGGCGGTGTTACGATCTAGGGGTATTCCGCCGATCTTTCACTCAGTAATACGTGACGTCCATGTCAAAAGCGCAGAGCCCATTCGTATCCGCAATAATCCTGTTTTTCGTCGTCAGTTTGTCTGCAAATGCTGCTCTCAAGCTAAGACAGGTCGACGCCGCTTCCGGCCCTGAAAGCTGGGGCATCTACCAGGTCCAATCAAAAACGGCTAGTACTAACTTGCGAAAGTAAGGCCTTTAACTGTAAAATGTCGGTATGGCAAGACCGGCAACGGTGATTCGACTGAACGCCGAGGAAGAAGAGACGCTGCGACTCTGGGTGCGCGGCCACAAGTCCGAACGGCGCATGGTGGAGCGCGCTCGCATTGTGCTGCTGGCGGCCGCCGCTACCTCGACCGCCGAGATCGCCCGGCAACTGGGATCCCCGGCGGCGCGCGTGTCGAAATGGCGCACCCGCTTCGCCCAGCAACGTCTGGCGGGATTATGCGATCAAGCGCGTTCCGGCAGGCCCGCGCGGTACGACCAAGCGACGCGCAAACGCATCCTCTGCCAACTCGACGAAGCTCCGCCCGAAGGGCACGCCACTTGGACAGGCGAACTGCTCGCGGAAGCTCTCGGCGACGTCAGCAAGCATCAAGTCTGGCGCGTACTGCGGCAGCTCGGCGTGTCCTTGCGGCGGCGGCGCAGTTGGTGTTTGTCAACCGACCCGGAGTTCGCTCGCAAGGCCGCCGACATTGTCGGACTCTACCTCAGCCCGCCGGAAAACGCCGTGGTGCTCGCGGTCGACGAGAAGCCGAGCATCCAGGCCTTGGAGCGAGCGCAGGGCTGGCTACGCTTGCCCAACGGCAAGGCCTTGACGGGCTTCTCGCACGGCTACAGGCGGCACGGCACGACGCCGCTTTTCGCCGCGCTGGAAGTGGCTACCGGATTCATCATCGCCGGACACTATTGGCGCCGACGGCGTCGCGAGTTTCTCGACTTCATGAACCACATCGCGGCCATCCACGAAGGCCGCGAGATCCACATCATCTTGGATAACTTGAACACTCACAAGCCCAAAAATGACCGCTGGCTGCAACGTCATGCGAACATCCATTTTCACTACACGCCGACCTACAGTTCGTGGATGAATCAGGTTGAGGTGTGGTTTTCGATTCTGAGCCGCCGCGCCTTGCGGGGGGCGAGTTTCACTTCCCCCCGGCAGGTGCGCGAGGCCATCGACAGCTTCGTCCGCGTCTACAACTCCAAGGCTACTCCGTTCGAATGGACCAAGACCGTCGTCGCCCCTCGTCCCCTCGCCAGTAAATATTCTAACTTACGCAACTAAGTACTAGCTCGGTCTATCCCGGCCGGGTCAGTCAGGGCGCCGGGACATTCCTCGAGTCCGGAGACCCAGTTTCATTCCGGCTGTTGCCCGCCAGTAACCCAATTCTGCTGACCGGCGGATTTCGCGTTGCGGTTCCCGCCGGCGCCAGCGAGCTTAAAATCAAGCTCGAAATTCAAACGTTCGATGCAAACGTCGATCTTGGAGTGCTATTCGGTCAAGACTTGGACCTTCCACTTGAATCGAACGTTGATTTCCTTTCGGCGTCAGCGGGGCAAGCGGACGAAGAAATCACGATTACACCCGGGTCGAGCCCGGCGTTGCAGGAAGGTACATATTTCATCGGCCTGATATTGCGAACTCTGAATCAGGCGGTGGACTGCAAGATCACCGCGACGATTTCCGGTGGATCTCCGGTGGGCACAGGTTTGAAGTTGAGTTCAGGCCAATCCCAGGCGTTTTCACTACCCGCGGTAACCACCCCAGGCATCTCAGCCGGCCAAGGGGGATTTAGAATTAACGTTCCACAGGGAAGCTCGCAATTGAGGATAGAGGTCAATCTCGATGACCCCGACGCCAAAATTCGCATCCTCGCTCGTCAAGGTTTTGACATTGGACTATTCGATGGCACCCCAGTTTTCATTTGGGACTCGACAGGTAGCAGCAACTCGGAGACGCTCGTCATCACGACGAACACTGCTCCGGCGTTGATACCCGGGACCATATTCATCGCATTCGCTCTGGACTCGGTCAACGTTACCTTCGCCGGCTCCATCACGGCGACTGTCAGCGCCCTGGATTCTCCGGTGATCGGGCTCTCAACAACGAGGCTCTCAATCATCACGGAGTTCGGTATGAACCCGGATCCGCGTGGCTTCACGGTCTCGAATACTGGCGGTGGCACCCTCAACTACGCACTAACCACCGACGAACCATGGCTGTCGGTGTCGCCCGAGTCCGGCAGCAGTTCTGGCGAGGCCGACGTCATCAATGCGTCAATTGATGCAGCGGGACTGCTTCCGGATGTCTACACCGCAACGATCGCCGTTTCGCAGACAGACGGAGGGTTACTCCGAAACGTCAGAGTCGAGCTCATCGTAGGCGGAACGGCGCCGCCGGCGATCGGATTGTCGACGAATCAGATCGATATCGACGTAGTCGTCGGTGCCGTCGTGACGACCAGCTTTTCAGTTAACAATGACGGCGGTGGCACCCTTGACTACACGATATTTTCGAGCCAAGGCTGGCTGTCGGTATCGCCACAGCGCGGTGTTACGGCGGGCCAGGCCCAGACGATTGTCTTGATAGTCAACGCAGCGGGCCTCTCGGTGGGCACGCACTCGGGACGGCTGACGATAACTGACGCCGCTGCCGAACTCGAGCAAACGATCGATGTGACTGCCAACGTATTCTTTTCGCAACCTTCAGTGGAACTCACTTTATCCGCACTATCGTTTGATGCGGAAACAGAGGGCCCAGAGCCGCCCGCGCAGGTGTTCTCGGTCCGAAACTCCGGATTCGGCACGCTGCAATACAACATCTCGGCCTCAGAGCCATGGATCTCAGTTAGCCCCACCAGCGGTACCGCCGAGGCTGACCTCGAAGCGCACTCGGTAATGGTCAGCAAGATAGGGCTGGCGCCAGGAGTCCACTCAGGGCGGATTACCGTGCAGGTAGTGGAACCCGCCATGATGCTTTCGAAATCGCGCTCGCGAACATATCAAGATGCGATGGCAAGCATCGACGTCACCTTGACCATTGCGGCTAGCGTTGTCGCGCCAAACGTTCCCGAGAATGCTGTGCTCAACGCCGCTAGTTTTGTGGAGGCGCCTGACGCGGGCCATCAACTCGCCCCGGGCTCGATCGTTTCGGTCTTTGGAACGAACTTCGGCAGCCAAGGGTCAATCGGTTCCGAGCTTCCTCTGCCTATTGCGCTCGACGGCGTTGGCGTCACGTTCGACGGAATCAACGCTCCTCTATTCTTCGTCGGGACAACTCAAATTAACGCGCAACTTCCATTTGGGTTGCTGAACTCGACCGCCGAGATGATCGTGACCGGCCCGGGAGGCGACAGTTTTCCCCGCGATGTTCCGATCGCAACGTTCGCCCCCGGCATCTTCACTTTCAGCCAAAATGGATCGGGACAGATTATCGCGACGTACGCCACGGTCCCCGAAACACAACTAGTTGCTCCACAGGGATTGACGGCCAATAGCCGTCCGGCGAAAGCAGGGGATGTCCTCACAATCTGGGTCAACGGGCTCGGACCCGTTCAGCCTCCGATTGGAAACGGCCGAAATTCCCTCGACCCCGAAGGATTTATGCTGCGAACCACGGAATCGCGCCCCACCGTTCGTATCGGAGGCGCGGATGTCCCGGCCGGCAACCTCTTGTTTTCGGGACTGGCCCCGGAATTCGTCGGGCTTTACCAAATCAACCTAATCATGCCTCCAGGATTTGCCGGCGGAAATTCGGTGCCGATCCAAATTGTCATCGGAGGCGTGACGAGTCGCGCGGACGCAACGATCGCGCTTGAGTAGTGGCATCGCCAGTCGGCGGCCGGGAAACAGTTTTACATGGGTAACGAGACCTTCGTAGCTCTCGTTGCGATTTTCTAATAGGTGCTGTTTGCCGACCAGTGGTTGCTTCCACTCAGACGAAAGCAAATCTTCAGCGGGGAATGGAACGTGCCTCTAGATGGCGTCGAATTAACCGACTGGCTCGATCGCCTCGATACAGAGTTGCTTCACCGCCCCCGGTTCGGTCCAATTTTCAGCTCAAACGCCGCGAGATCGGCGACCTCGGCGCGCTGACGGAAGCGTACCCGACAGCGGCTATGACCAAGGCCGGGCACTAACTTTTTCACGCTGACGGCAGGTTTTTTCGAAGCCCCTCTTTTCCAATCGAAAGATGAGCCTGAAGGAGGCAGGCGAAGGTAGCTGTGGGCAGGAGGGATTATAGCTCGGATTGGGGCTTGAGGTTGAAGCCCGTTGTGGGGCCCGTAGGGCGGGGTGAGGGGGATTGCATAAGGGGGAAGGGGCGGCAGCCCCAGTCCCCCTTTGCAGCCATCCCAGGCGAGACCCCACGGCCGTCTTCGGACGTGGGCCGGAGGAGCCGACAACGCCTCGGGTCGGGGCGTTGTCTAGCGCGTGCGCCAGCAGATCGCGAGGTCTTTGCAGACGCGTTGCAGTTCGTTGCGCTGAGCGTCGAGTTGCTCGGCAAACTCGGTGTCGGAACAAGTGTCCGCTCGCGCTTGGAGCTTCTTGAGCGAGCGATCCGCGCGCAGGCCGCGCTGCTCGGCGGGCAGGCTGAGCAGCTTTTCCCACGGCGTGCTCCACTCGGCGTACACCTTGCGCAACTTGCCGCGGCGGTCTCGGCGCTCGCTGGCGAAAGCGCATGGGCGATGAAAATTCAAGTACGGGTTGAGCCACTGGCGGTAGAAGGTGTCGATCGCCTGCGTCGCTTCCGAGGGCAAAAACTGGTAGCCCATCCACTTGCGCACCACCGCGCCGTTCTTGGTTTCGACCAAGGCATTGTCGTTCGAACGGCGCGCGCGAGACTTCGTAAATTCAATTCGCAACTTCTCGAGCAGTTTAGCGGTTTGATGGTTGACGAATTCGCTGCCATTGTCGGAGTGAAAGCCGCGAACGATAAATGGAAATTGTTCCAAAAGCCCTTCCAGCAAGGGAATGAGGTGGTTTTCGTTGATGCGTTGGACGCAGCCGACGGCCTGCCACTGCGTCACTTCGTCGACCACATTGATGCTGTAGGCGCCTTTTTCGCCTTCCTGTTCGGGCGAGTGCACGGTGTCGATGCGCAGGTAGCCCGGACGTCCTCGCGGCTCGGGTTGGCGGCGTTCGCCGATCGCAACGGGCGTGGGACGGGTCTTGTCGAGATGCAAACTGTGACGTTGGTAGACGGCTCTTTTTCGCAAGTTGTACAGCTGGCCCACGGACAATTCGGCCAGGCGTCGAAACTCTTTGCGGCCGTAGATCTGGAACTCGCGTTGGAGAATGCGGCGGGTGGCCGGCCCCGAGAGGCGCTGATGAACTCGATCGACGTGCGCCAGTAAGACGCTGTCGGCGCGTGTGTACTTGCTGGGAAAACGGCGCCGCCGATAGGCCCTCGGACGGACGCAACGCGTGTGCAAGAACTGTCCGATCAGGCGGGTGAGTTGCGCGCGGCTTAAGCCCGTGAGCTTAGCGAGATAACGCCGCAGGAGACCCTTGACGGAGCGCTTCTGGTCGGCATAGTGATGCCGCTTCAAGACGCTTTCGACGAGCGCATATTTGTCGCTTCGATTGCCGCCCTCGAAGGCGACGGATTGGCACCCGTCGAGAAAACACTCGATCTGCTCCAGACTCAGCGATTCGGCTTGCTGCACGGCGACTCCCATCGCCCGCAGCTGCTCTGTTCCTGACCACCCAACGGATCCCCGTCAGGCTCATCTTGTATTGGAATCGCCCTCCCCTTCAGGCTCATCTTGTATTGGACAAGACGAGCCATACCGCCCTGTGCCGCTCGGCGGTACAATCTCGACATCTTGATCGTTGGAAGCAGGTGAATAGATGAATCGACGACAGTTCATAGGTGCGGCCGGATCGCTTGCCGCCGCCGCGCAGCTCCGATCGCAGACGAATGACCGCATCGAGCGTGATCGCCAGACCGCGCTCGATATCTTGAAACCCAGTGCCCGTGACCTCGAATATGGACTAAGCCTGCATCGTGAATCGCTCGTGTTCGACGCATATGGCTTCGCTCCTCGGGCTGCACTCGACGCTGATGCGGTCCGCGCGCTCATCGACGAGGGCGCCTCCGAGATAGAGTTGCAGGACCAGAGCGAGGATATGACAATGACGCGCGCGGCAACGGTCGAAGCTGAGCGCGAAGAGTTTATCCGTGCGTGGGATGCGGCCGGAGTGACCTGCATTTTCCAGAATTGCGGTGAGGAAAGTAGCGACCCGTTGAGGTTGATCAAACGGCTGGCCCGTTTCACCTACTTGACCGATCACATGCCAGGTGTGCTGCGCCGAGCCGTAATGCCGGACGATGTTGAGCGCGCCCACGCTGCCGGCCTTGGCTGCTTATACTTTACCGGCAACGGTATTCCCTTAACTCAGCAATGGGTCTCGGTCGAGGACGAGCTGCGTTATGTAAGGATTTTCTTCCAGCTCGGGATTCGCATGATGCACGTGACCTACAACCGTCGAAATCGGCTGGGCGACGGCTGTGCCGAGACGGCCAACGGTGGATTGAGCGACTTCGGGCGTGCCGCGATTGCCGAAATGAACAAAGTGGGCGCGATCGTGGATGTCGCTCACTCAGGTTGGCGCACGAGTCTAGAAGCGGCACGGCAGTCCGTGAAGCCCATGGTAGCCAGTCACACGACCTGTGGAGGCATCTACGCCCATATCCGTTCCAAGCCGGACGAAGTGATAAGGGCAATTGTTGATACCGGCGGCTACGTGGGCATGTGCTGTATTCCGCGCTTTTTGCGGCGGACCGGAGATATCGAGGCCTTGCTCGGCCACGTCGACTATGTCGTCGAGAAGTATGGCGCGGACCATGCGGCGATCGGAACCGACATGAACTACCGGTCGCAGTTCACAGAGGCCGCGAGCCTCAAGATTCCATCGCGCCCGACACAGCGCATCCGATTCGCAGCGTTGTGGCCGGAGGATGACTTCCAAACCACCTCGCGGATGACCCAAAGCCTGACTTGGACGAACTGGCCTCTATTCACGGTCGGCATGGTCCAGCGGGGGTACAAAGATAATGACATCCGCAAGATCCTGGGCGGGAATGTGCTTCGCGTTGCGCGCTCGGCGATATCCCACATTTCACACCACACGGCCGGCGAACCTGCGTAAAAAATGCGGGCGAGTGCCCTCAAAACGGCTAGCCCTAGTGTAGTGCGTCACTCAGATTGCACTTTATAAAGAGCTGCGCGGCCGCGCTTGACTTTTTCGAGAATATCGGAAGCTTTGGCGGTCCAGATGAAAGGTTTGGGTTGCTCGTTGTGGTGGCCAATGTAATTCTCAATGGCGGCGACGAGTTCGTCGACGCCGCGGAAAACGCCGCGGCGAATACACCTGTCAAGGGCGGAGTAAATTTGGACCACTTCGGCGGAGCAAAAGTAGACCAGTTGGTGAAGGGGTAGCGGTTTTCGTGGGACGGCTGGAACGGAGCCTGCGGTCGCCCTTTAGGGCGGCCCAGGCGTAGTGGAGGCCGTCCCACGAAAACCGGGCGAGTGGCCGGTGGGTCAGCCCAAAGAGTGAGCCCGCTTCTTCTTGCTCTGGATCAGACGGAAGCTTTCGCCGTTCAGCTCTAGAATATGAACGTGGTGCGTGAGGCGATCGAGCAGGGCGCCGGTCAGCCGCTCGGAGCCGAAGACCTCCGTCCATTCGTTAAACGGCAGATTCGAGGTGACCAGCGTCGAGCCCTGTTCGTAGCGCTGGGAAAACACTTCGAACAATAACTCCGCTCCGGTCTTCGATAGCGGCACGTAGCGCAGTTCATCGACGATCAGCAGATCCTGCTTGGCCAACTGCTTTTGACATCGCAGCAAGCGCCGTTCATCTCGGGCTTCGAGCAGCTCATTGACCAGTGCCGCCGCTGTTGTGAAGCGTGTTCGATAGCCGCGCTGACAAGCCGCCAGTCCCAACGCCAAGCCGATGTGCGTTTTGCCCGTGCCGGAATTACCCAGTGCCGGCACGTTTTCGCGGCGGTCGATAAACTCACAGCGCGCCAGTTCCAGCACCAGCTTCTTGTTCAACGCCGGCAAGGACGGGAAGTCGAAAGTGTCCAGACTCTTGGTCACGGGAAACTTCGCGGCCTTGCTGCGGCGCTCGGTGGCCCGCTGTTCACGGTCGAGCAGTTCCAGCTCGCAGAGTTGTTGCAGGAAGCTCCTCGAATCCAAGCTCTCGGCGGCGCATTGCCGCGCCAGTTTGTCGTACTCGCGCAGGAAGGTTGGCAGCCGCAACGCTTTCAAATGCGCTTCGAGCAGAAGTTTCGACCTCGCCATTACCCCCCTCCTTGTGCCGGCAGTGCCAAATAGTCCGCAGCGGAGGTTTGCTCCACCTGGGCTGCCGGCAGCTGCGGATACTTCGTCAAGTCCAAGCGCGGCGGCCGTTGCTCGATGCGGCACAGCACTAAGTGCCTGACTGCATCCAAGCCAATCGCTCCCAACTCGCAGGCTTGGCGCACCGCCGCGGCAACGTGCTCGAATCGGAAGTCCTCCAGTCATCGCAATACCCGCACGTACTCGCGCTTGCCTGGCTTTCCCAACCGTGCCTCGAGCAAACGTCTCAAGCACGGGAACTGTTCGGGCAGCTCCCAGCCCGCCAACGGGGCCGCTTGATCGAGCGCGTTGGTCTTGCGTTCCAGCAGTGCTAGGTAATGCAGCGGATCGAAGATCAACTCTTCGCGTTCGTAACTGCGCCGGTGGCGCGCGATCTCTTCGCTGCCACAACAGATCACGATTTCATCGACGTAGCCTTTCAGCAACACCTGGCGATGTCCGTAGCGTGTGGGCACCGAGTAGTCGTTGGCGCGATAGCGCACCAATGACAGCGACGTCACCCGCGTGGTGCGTTTGTCGCAGGCGTCATAGGGCGTGGGCGGCAAGGGCAACAACGCTTGGCGGTCACGCTTGAAACGTTCCTCAATCGTTTCGGTGTGCCGCCGCAAGCGCCGCTTACGATTGTTGAGGCACTGCGCTTCGAGCTGCTCGTTGAACGCTTCCCAGCTTGGAAACCTTGGCGCCGGCACCATGAAGTTCCGCCGGGCATAACCGACCAGTCCTTCCACCTTTCCCTTGTCGTTGCCTTTGCCCGGACGCCCCAAACGATCGGAGAATAAATAGTGCGACTGCAGTTCACTGAACACCCTGGTCCGCTTGCGCCTGCCGTCGCCCAGAATCCTCGCCAGCGCCAAGGTCGTGTTGTCGTAGAGGATGCTGCGTGGCACGCCGCCGAAGTACCGAAACGCTGCGTTGTGCCCCTCGCAAAACGCTTCCGTCGTCGCGGCCGGGAAAGCTTTTACGAAAGCGTCATCGCTAGGCGGCAGATCGACCACCAAGTAGTGCGCCTTGCGCTGTACGCCGTCAATGACCACCAGAGCTTCACCGCAGTCGGCCTGGGCATCGCCCGCCGGATGCACCAGCGGCACGAACATCTCTTGCCCGCCGAGCTTCTTGTCGCGAACATAGTCCTTGACGATCGTGTAACCGCCGGTGAAATCGTACTCGTCGCGCAAGCGGTCGAAGATGCGTTTTGCGGTGTGGCGTTGTTTCTTCGGACGTTCCTGATCGTCGCTGAGGATCTGATCGACGATTCCGGTGAAGGGATCCAGCTTCGGCCTCTGCGCTGGTTGGCGCCGCCGATAGCCCGGCGGAGTGGCGTAGCGCAACATCTTGCGCACCGTCCCTCGCGCCAGGCCAAACCGTTTGGCGGCCTCGCGCTCACTGAGCCCTTCGACAAAGACACTGCGCCGTACTTGAGCGTATAGCTCCACGCGATACATCCCTCTCGTGTCCCACAAACACCACAGGAATGTTCGCTGGACCACTCGGACGGTCTACTTTTACTCCGCCCAAAAGCAGCTTCGATTCGCCGCTCTATGGTCTAGTTTCGCTCCGCCGTTCTCAAAAGCCTCACGGTTTGGCAGGCCCGTTAGGCGATCACGGTACGCTGCATCAGCGATGCTCTTTTCCACGTCCACAAGCTGCGTGATATCAATCTGCGAGCCGGCAACCGCGATCGGACTGCCCTCGGCGTCGCGCAAGGCGATCCCGCGATTCATGACCCACAAGTAGGTTCCGTCGCGATGCTGGACTCGGTATTGGCTCTGGAATCCATCTGTCTTTCCATAAAGATGTGCTGACAAAGCGTCTTTCAGCTCCGGTAAATAGTGTGGGTGGACGCGGCTAAACCACGCTTCTCTATCCGTCCCGAGCTCGTCGACGCGATACCCAAGCATTTCCGCCCACGAATTGGAAAACTGGATCTTCTCCGCTTCGAGATCCCAATACCAGTAGCCGTTGCACGACGCCTCTACTGCAATTTGTTCGCGCTCTCTGTCTCTTGCCTGCAACTGGCGGCGATTACCTCTTTTCCAATTGAAAGATGAGCCTGAAGGAGAGAGGCGAAGCAGCTGCGGGTTGAGGGGGATTATAGCGTGAGTTGAGGTCGGCGGCTACAGCTATTTGTGGCTTCGTAGGGCGGGGTGAGGGGGATTGCATAAGGGGGAAGGGGCGGCAGCCCCAATCCCCCTTTGCAGCCATCCCAGGCGAGACCCCACGGCCGTCTTCGGACGTGGGCCGGAGGAGCCGACAACGCCTCGGGTCGGGGCGTTGTCTAGCGCGTGCGCCAGCAGATCGCGAGGTCTTTGCAGACGCGTTGCAGTTCGTTGCGCTGAGCGTCGAGTTGCTCGGCAAACTCGGTGTCGGAACAAGTGTCCGCTCGCGCTTGGAGCTTCTTGAGCGAGCGATCCGCGCGCAGGCCGCGCTGCTCGGCGGGCAGGCTGAGCAGCTTTTCCCACGGCGTGCTCCACTCGGCGTACACCTTGCGCAACTTGCCGCGGCGGTCTCGGCGCTCGCTGGCGAAAGCGCATGGGCGATGAAAATTCAAGTACGGGTTGAGCCACTGGCGGTAGAAGGTGTCGATCGCCTGCGTCGCTTCCGAGGGCAAAAACTGGTAGCCCATCCACTTGCGCACCACCGCGCCGTTCTTGGTTTCGACCAAGGCATTGTCGTTCGAACGGCGCGCGCGAGACTTCGTAAATTCAATTCGCAACTTCTCGAGCAGTTTAGCGGTTTGATGGTTGACGAATTCGCTGCCATTGTCGGAGTGAAAGCCGCGAACGATAAATGGAAATTGTTCCAAAAGCCCTTCCAGCAAGGGAATGAGGTGATTTTCGTTGATGCGTTGGACGCAGCCGACGGCCTGCCACTGCGTCACTTCGTCGACCACGTTGATGCTGTAGGCGCCTTTTTCACCTTCCTGTTCGGGCGAGTGCACGGTGTCGATGCGCAGGTAGCCCGGACGTCCTCGCGGCTCGGGTTGGCGGCGTTCGCCGATCGCCACGGGTGTCGGTCGAGTCTTGTCGAGATGCAAACTGTGTCGCCGGTAGACGGCGCGTTTGCGCAAGTTGTAGAGGTGTCCCACCGACAGTTCGGCAAGGCGTTCGAACTCCTTGCGGTTGTAGATTTGGAACTCGCGCTGGAGAATGCGACGCGTCGCCGGCCCGGAGAGACGTTGCTGTACTTGGTCGACATGCGCCAGGAGAACGATGTCGGCGCGGCTGTACTTGGTGGGGAAGCGGCGCCTTCGATAGGCTGTCGGCCGAACGCACTTTTCGCGCAAAAACTGCCCGATGAGGCGAGTCAATTGGGCGCGGCTTAAGCCGGTTAGCTTGCTCAGGAAGCGTCTCAACAATCCTTTAACCGAGCGCTTCTGGTCGGCATAATGATGCCTCTTCAGGACGCCTTCGACGAGCGCGTATTTATCCGCTCGACTTCCGGCCTGGAACTCGACGGACCCACACCCGTCGAGAAAACTCTCGATCTCATCGAGACTCAGTGATTCGGCTTGCTGCACGGCGACTCCCATCGCCCGCAGTTTGCCTGTTCCTAATCGACCTTGCCCAAATTACCTCCAGGCTCATCTTGTGTTGGAATCACCCCTCCCTTCAGGCTCATCTTGTATTGGACAAGACGCTACGTCGCGAACTCGACGTCATGCCGTCGCCCGCCCCTGAGCAGCCTGGGCTACTGATCCGCGACCCGTTCCGCTATAGCGACGCGGTAGTCGTAATTCCGCCGCCTTTAGTCGATGGCCTGCGCTGCTTTGATGGAAAAAACACCGCCGATCACCTTAAAGCGTTGCTCTGGAGCATGTCCGGCGACGCCAAGAGCTCCGGCGTCGCCGAACATCTTATTCAGGCACTAGATGAATTTGGCTTTTTGGAGTCAGAAACGTTCTTCGGCATGCGCGACAAAAAGCAGCGCGAGTTTGCCGAGTCTCCCGAGAAGCTACCGGCGCATGCGGGCTCGGGCTATCCCGATGACGCGAACGCCTTGACCAGCGAGTTAGAAGCGAATGGCGCTAATCGCGAAGCTAACGGCGGCACCGGCAATCTTGTGGGCATCGCCGCGCCGCACGTCAACCCGCATGGCGGTTACAAGAGCTATGCGGCTGCCTATAACGAGATCCCTCTCGATTACGTCGACCGGACCTTCATCATTCTTGGAACGTCGCACTATGGCGAGCCCGACACATTTGGCCTGACACGGAAGCCTTACTCGACACCCCTTGGACTAGCCGAGACGGACGTAGCCATCGTTGACCGGCTAGAGAAAACAGCTCCACGCTCGGTGCGAATGGAAGACTACTGTCACGTCAGCGAACACTCGATCGAGTTTCAGACCGTCTTTCTGCAACACCGCTTTTCCGGCGTGCTACCCGCGGGCGAGCGGCTAAAGATCGTGCCTATTCTGTGCGGAACTTACTGGGATAGTCTGCTGACGGGCAAGGCGCCGGAAACCGACGACAACCTCGCGCGGTTTTTTGACGCGTTAGGTGAACTGGCCCAACGAAAAGATATCTGCTGGGTGCTTGGTATAGACCTGGCGCACATCGGTAAGCGCTACGGAGACAGCGAGCAAGCGGTTGCCGAGCAGGGCCGCATGGCTGAGGTACGCCGGCGTGACGAAGAGCGGCTGTCTCGCGTCGCGGCGGGAGACGCGGCCGGATACTTCGATTTGATGCATCCCGACCAAGACGACCTGCGCTGGTGCGGATACGCCCCCGTCTACGCCTTTCTACGCTCGGTGGGTGGAATAAAGGGCGACGTCCTCTCCTACGAGCAATGGAATATCGACCCCGAATCGGTCGTAAGTTTCACAGGAATGAAGTTCACATCAGACCGCGAAGCCGGGCCGCTATAGTAGTGGAATCGGCCATGCGCCCGCTCCTGCTCCTCGCGTTTTTGACCCCCGCGTTCGCCGCATTGCCAACGCCTGAATCGCATTTCGGGCACGCCATGGGGGCCGATCGCGAGCTGATCGCTTGGGCCGATACGGTCGAGTACTTCAAGCTATTAGACGCTGAAAGCGATTCGCTTATTCTCTCGGAATTGGGGGAGACGACCGAGGGTCGACCGTTCGTGATGGCGACGATTGCGCCGCCGGAAACGCTGGCTGACCTCGAACGCTACCAAGAAATTCAGCGCGCTCTTGCAGATCCGCGAACGACGCCGTTAGATGCCGCGGAAGACCTCATCGCCGAGGGTAAATCGGTGGTGCTGATCACCTGTTCAATCCATTCGACCGAGGTCGCCTCCACTCTCACCGCCGTGCAGTTCGCCTACGATTTGCTGACCCAAGATACGACGCGGCATCGCGCGATCCTTGAGAACACGATAATCCTGTTGATACCCTCGCTGAACCCCGACGGCGTCGACAAAGTCCACGACTGGTACGAACAGTGGCTTGGAACCGAGTACGAAGGAGCGCCCATGACGGAGCTCTATCACAAGTACGTCGGGCACGATAACAACCGCGACTGGTATCGCTTTAGCCAAGCCGAGACCCGACTTACAGTCGAATACGCCCACAACGCCTGGCGTCCGCAAATCGTCTACGACGTGCATCAGATGAGCCCCAGTGGCGCGCGTATTTTTGTGCCGCCCTGGATCGATCCAGTCGACCCCAATATCGATCCGCTCATCGTTCAGCAGGTCAACGCGTTCGGAACGTCGATGGCCGTCGATCTAACAGCCGCGGGCAAAAAGGGCGTTGTCATTCACGGCATCTACGATTACTTCACTCCCGCGCGGCACTATCAGAGCTACCACGGTGCCCTTCGGCTGCTAAGCGAGTCCGCCGGCGTTCGAATCGCTTCGCCGATCGTAATGCCCTTCGACGACCTCCAACAGCAGGCCCGAAACTACAATGCACGCCGGCAGAGTTGGAATTTCTTGGAGCCATGGCAGGGCGGCGAGTGGCGCCTACAAGACATTATTGACAACCAGCTCATAACCTTCGAGTCGGTTCTCTACAGCGCTGCCATTCGACGCGAGGACTTGCTTCGGAACTTCTACCGCATCGGCCGCAGAGTGATTGACCGAGGCGCAGGTCAGGCGTACGTCATCCCGCGCGAACAGCACGACCGCAACGCCGCAACCGAGTTACTGCAGACGCTGCAATATGGCTTGGTGGAGATCGACCAAGCACAGCGAGACAGCACGATCTCGGGACGGCAGATCAAAGAGGGCGACCGCGTCATCCGTCTCGACCAGCCCTACGGGGCATTCGCAAAAACACTGCTAAGCCGGCAAGACTACCCGGATTTGCGCCAGTATCCCGGCGGACCGCCGAAACGTCCCTACGACGTCACAGCGCACAGTCTGCCGATGTTGATGGGTGTGCAGGTGTTTCCGGTGAGCGGCGACCTAGCGATAGACCTCAGCCGGCTTCCGCAATTCGAGCCGGGTCCTGGCCGCGTTGATTCTGCTGCGAATTTGAAACTATCTCCTTCGTTCTCTTCAAGTTGGATCGCGGTAAATCGCTTGCTGCGCGAAGACGTTCGCCTATACCGGGACGAGTACGACGGTTCGTTTTATATCCCCACAAACACCTCTCTGCGAGTCAGGCTTAACCGACTCGCCGATGAGTTAGACCTGGATTTCGTCGCGACTGACGAGCGCCCCACGGCGCACCCGCAACTGCAGCAACCCAGGGTCGGGCTGTATTCCGGACACGTCCCAATCATGGACGAAGGCTGGACCCGTTGGCTTTTAGAGCAGTATGAATTCTCGTCCGAGACGGTCAATGACGCTCGGATTCAAGCAGGCAACCTAGGTAGCGATTTCGACGTGATTATTCTTCCCGATGTCAGCCCCAAAACTTTGCACGATGGCTATCGAGTGAATGAGGACTATCGCGGCTCAAAGGTTCCGCCGGAGTATACCGGCGCAATTGGTATTGAGGGCGCCGAGTCGCTCAACCAATTCGCAAAGGGCGGCGGCACGATTCTGGCGTTCAACCGCGCTTCGGAATATGCCATCGACAAGCTCGATCTGAAAGTCGACAACACCGTCGAAAAGCTCAGCGACCGGCGCTTTTACGGCCCCGGCACACTGGTCAATGTCGAAGTCGATGTTACACATCCGCTCTGCTTCGGGATGCGGCCGCGCGAGACAGTCTGGTTTGAGTCGGGCCCGGCGTTTCGGGTGCCGCGCCGCAATCGCATTCGGTCGCAAGAAGTTCTCACTTACCCATCACGACGGCTACTTGCTTCCGGTTGGCTGCTAGGTGAGAGCTACTTAGCGAATCGTGCCGCCGTGGTTGACGTATCGGTCGGTGACGGACACGTCGTGTTGTTCGGAATCCGCCCGCAGTATCGCGCCCAGCCAAACGCCACGTTCAAGATGCTGTTTAACGGTTTGTTCTACTAAAAGCCGTTCGATCGGTGTCCGGGTGCTGTACAGTCCGTGAACTACTTCAACTATTTCACTGAAATCGAAGATCATTTCCAGCGAGCGCGTCAAAGTGGGTTGTTCCTGCTTTCACCTCTCGACTGGGCCTTGATCGAGACGTGGAAAGATGCCGGGGTTCCGTTGGAGGCGGTGCTCCGGGGTATCGATCGAGCATTCGAGAAGTGGCACTCCCGCAAGCGGCGCTTCAGATCCGTGAACTCGGTAGCGTACTGCACGCAGGAAGTACTCGACGCGGCGCGCGAAATGTCGCAAGGTTCACCAGGATCCTCACGCGATTCTCAGCCGGCCTTTGAGACCGCCGAGCTCGCCGAGTATTTCAGCCGAAACGCCCAGACCTTGCGAGATTCTTTAACGCGCTTCGAGGGCAGATCAGAGGTGATTGAGCAAACAATCACTTCCCTAGAAGCCCTTCAAGCAAAGGCCCTCGCGGATGAATTAGACGATATTGAGGCCGTCGAACAGCGTTTGACCGTAATGGAAGAGCGAATGATGGCCGTCGTCATGCAGTCTGTTACCGAAGAGGAGTTGCTCGCCGCCCGGCAAGAAATGGATCGCCAACTCGCTTTGTATCGAGGCAAGATGCGAGCCGACCAGATCGTCGCGCTCGAGAAGCAATACATGCAGCGGAAGCGGCTGGAAGATTGGCAATTGCCCCGGCTTAGCTTGTTCTATCTGCACTGACGCACCGCGTCGGATAGCGCGCCCGCGATAATGAAATCGTGATCCACGCAAACGTGCTTTACAACGATCGCATCGTCCCAAGCGACGAGGCGATTCTGCGCCCCGGACAACTCGGGCTGCTCGCGGGCTGGGGTGTATTTACCACGCTGAGGATCTACAAGGGCATTCCCTTTGCGTTCGAGCGCCACTGGGACCGACTGCAACGCGATGCGCACCTGCTGCATATCGAGATTCCCATAGAGCGCGCTGAGCTTCGCCGGCGGGTACTCCAGTTGGTCGATCGTAATGCCTGCCCCGAGGCTTCGATGCGGCTTTGTATCGTACGTAGCCAGGGAGGAGTGTTCGAGGGGCCCGGCTCCGGAAATCAATCGGACATCGTCGCATTTACGATCGACGTGCCCCGCCGGCAAGAAACCGTTAGCCTAAGCGTCCAAGAGAACGGGCGCCACGCGGAGTCGCCGTTTGCCGGCACAAAGACTCTCTCGTGGTCGCACAATTTGACGTTCGTTGAGATCGCAAAACAAAAGGGGTTTAGCGAAGTGATTCTACTCAACGAGCGTGGCGAAGTAGCCGAGTGCACGTCGGCAAACATTTTCGCCGTTCGAAACGGCGTTACCTATACGCCACCGCTGTCGAGTGGGCCTCTGCCGGGAATCACGCGCTTGGCAATGCTTGAAGAACTTTCGGAACGCATCGAAGAACGGGTGCTGCATCGCAGCGACTTGGTTGACGCGGACGAAGTTTTCATCACGTCGACGGTCCGCGAGCTGATGCCGGTTGAGCGTATAGCTGATCGCACCTTAAAGGCCGCCGAAAAAGGCCAATGGCCAGTCATGGAAGGTCTGCGCTCATCTCTCCGGCGCTACATCGAGAAATACACCGCCGAGGCCATCGCCGGCGGGCTGTAAAAAACAGCACAAGCGGTCGCATCTTGCTACGCCCGACGAGTTCGCGGGAGTTAGCTGAGATATTTCACAGCCCACAGGTACGCCGGCCGCTACTCATCCCACAATCTCAAGCAAACCAGCGTGTCCTTGTCGCGGGCGAGGAAAAGACCGTCGGCTATCGCCGGATAGGCGCGGACTTCAGTCGGTAGAATTTGGGCCTCGGAGATGAGCTGGAACTTCTCGGCTGACACCGCGAGCAACGCAAGAGCACCGGATTCTCGAAGCAACAAGAGGCGGTCGCCGACCCGCGTCACGGTTCCGGCACCGTAGCGATCTTCAGACCACAGAACCTTGCCCGTCGCGAGCTCGATCGCGCGAAAACTCTGGCCGTATTCCTGGCGGCCGTGAAACCCGTACACGACGCCGTCGGCCACGACACCTGTGGAGTAGTGGTTGTCAATCGAGTCCTCACCCGACCAAAGTTCCTCAAGCGAATTGCCGCTGACCCGTAGCGCAATCGAGCCCGTGCCATAGGACGCCGACAGAAAGATCGTGTCGCCTGAAATGATGGGCGTAGCGGCGTTTACCGAGGCGCGGCTGCGCGAGCGCCAACGACGCTCGAATCGCACATTACCAGTGGCTGGCTCGAGCGCCACAAGGCCTTCGCGGGTAAAGAATATGACTAGCGTCTCGCCGTCGAACTCAGCGACGACGGGAGAGGAATAGCCGGCTTCGTGATCGGTCGCATTCCAAAGGAATCGGCCGGTGTCTTTGTCGACGGCGATAACACCCGCCCCGTCGCTTCCGCCCACGTTTGCAAAAAGGCGGCTACCGAGGACCACGGGCGTCGAAGCCGCGCCGAAGTAGCCCTTGCTGACGCCGAAATCCTGGTGAGTGTCAACGCTCCAAACTTGACGGCCCGTCGCGAATTCTAGGCAGCGCAAGACGCCTTGCGCGCTGAAGGTATAGATCTGCCCGCCATCGACGACGGGTGTCGCTCGTGGACCTTCGTCGAAACCAAAATCATCCTTGTAGGTGGTCGGGAACTCCGATTTCCAAATGGTCTTGCCGCTGTTCGGGTCGATTGATTCAACGACTTCTTTGCTGCCAAGACGGTGATAGAAGATTACGCGGTCGCGGGCAACCGCCGGTCCGCTAAAGCCCGCGCCGATCGGCCGCTCCCAAAGAACGGGCGGGCCATCCGCGGCGAAATCAGGCACCGATTGGCGATCGGGGTAGATGCCGTCTCGAGCGGGCCCGCGAAATTGTGGCCAGTCGGCGGCGGTGGAACTCACCGCGGCCAGCAAGATCGCAAGCACTATCGAAACGGGGTGCGTCATTGAAGAATCAGAGTCTCATAGTACCCTGGGGATCTTGCGTCCTTCCCGAACTTAATGCGGCTGCGCGGCACCGACATCATTTGGCTGGTTTTTCTCGGCGCGCTCGGCGCTCTGGGAATGATGCGCGCAAATCATTCGGTATTTGAATGGGCCGCCCTGATCGCACTCGGAGCGGTACAGATCGCTGAACGGCCGCTTGGCGCGTACGAGAGCCAGCGTCGCGCGCTGATCTCGGTCTGCGTCAGGCTGGCGCTCTGCTACCTGCTCGTGTACGTCACGGGCGGCATTCAAGAGAACAGTTACTACCTGATTTTTCTGCTGCCAATCGTCTCGGCGGCTTCCATGTTCAATCTGGGATATGCGCTCATCATTACCGCGGCGTCCTCGACCTTGTATCTCTCGTTTCTGGTCTACATCTTGGAGACGTACTTCGTGCCTCCCGAGGGTCAGCGCGAATTGGCGGTCCGCATATTGTTTTTCTTCATCAGCGCGGTGCTTGTGAACCGGCTCTCCGCTGAGAATCGTTTGCAAACGCAACAACTAGCGCAAGCCAACCGTGACCTACAAAAGGCTCAAGATGACGTGCGGCGATCCGAACGCCTCGCCGCTCTTGGCCAGCTCTCGGCCGGACTAGCGCACGAGATCCGCAACCCGCTCAGCATTATCTCGGCGTCGGCCGAATTGCTTCGCGACAACGTGTCGAAAGAGAACGAAGTTGCGCGCGAGGTGTCAGGCTTTATCGGGACCGAGGTTAAACGCACCAACCAGCTCGTCACACGCTTTCTGGCATTCGCGGGCCCGTCGAAACTTGACCTCGCCAAGGGCGACATCAACGATACGATCCGACTAGCAATTGATCACTTCAACGAAGCGCCCCCCGGCGACTCAGCGGCGCCGACCATCGAGCAGTCTCTTGCCGCGATCGCGGAGTTCGCTCATGACAAGACTTTGATGGAAAGCGTGTTCCTCAATCTTCTGCTGAATGCGCGCGACGCGATGCCTAGTGGCGGAATCATCAGCATCTCAACGCGAGAAGACGGAGACCACGCCGTTATCGAAGTCATAGACTCGGGCAGTGGTATTCCAGAGGACAAGATGCAGGACATCTTTAATCCGTTTTTCACAACAAAGGCGAGCGGGGTCGGCCTAGGCCTGGCAATCGTTGCGAAGATCGTGGATAGCCACGGTGGAACCGTGTCGATCGAGAACCGTCCCAACAGTCAGGGCGCACATTTTCGGATTCGAATCCCGACGGATCTGGAGCCGTAGCCGGCGATTGGAAATTTCTAAGTGCGAAAGCGAATCTTAGTTGTCGACGACGAAGTCAAACTGCAGCGAGTGGTCGAGCTGCGGCTGCAGTCGGTGGGCTACGCGGTTAGCAAGGCCGACACCGCCGAGGCCGGGCTTAAGCTGCTGGAATCGGCAGCTAGTGAAGAGCCCTTCGACCTGGTGCTGTCGGACATTCGATTACCGGGTATGGACGGCATCGAGTTCTTGCGAGAGCTTCGCAAAATCCATAGCGGGCTTCCCGTGATCGTCATGACGGCGTTCGGGACGGTTGAGAGCGCGGTCGAGGCGATGAAGACTGGTGCCGACGACTATTTACTCAAGCCGTTTTCGCTCGAAAATCTGACGCTGACGATTGCGAAGGTCTTGGAACTCGCCAAGCTCCGGGCCGAGAACGCGCAGCTCAAGGCCGAGCTGACACGACGACATGACTTTGGTCTGCTAATCGGTCGCAGCGAGAAGATGCAAGCTGCGTTTGAAACTGCCAGCCGCGTTGCGCCCACTCAGGCGACGGTCTTAATCGGCGGCGAGAGCGGAACCGGTAAGGGCATGTTGGCGCGCGCCATCCATCTCAACTCGCCCCGCAAGGATGCTCCGTTCGTCAAGATTGTTTGTTCGGCGATTCCTGAGAACTTGATGGAGTCTGAACTTTTCGGCTACGAGAAGGGGGCCTTCACGGGCGCCAATCAGTCGCGCGCCGGAAAATTCGAGCAGGCCGACGGCGGTACGGTTTTCTTGGATGAGATAGGCGATGTGCCCGCCGCGGTCCAGGTCAAATTGCTACGTGTGTTGCAGGAGCACGAGTTTGAGCGACTAGGCAGCAACAAGACGGTTCACGTTGACGTGCGAGTGATTGCAGCCACAAACCAAGATTTGCAGGCGGCGCTTGAGCAAGGGACATTTCGACAGGATCTCTACTACCGGCTTAACGTCGTACCGATCAACGTAGCGCCACTGCGCGAACGACGCGAAGATGTTCCCTACCTCGTCGATCACTTTCTCGAAAAATTTGCGTCCGAGCTCGGTGGACCAGTCCGAAGCATCTCGACTGACGCCGTCGACAAACTGACTTCGTACCGTTGGCCGGGAAACGTGCGAGAGCTTGAGAACATCATTCAACGCGCGATTGTTCTAGCGCAGGGCGACACGATCTTGGGTGACGACATTCATCTGGAATCCGCAGCGCCGTCACTGGCGCCGAATGGTGTGCCATTCGTACCTGAAGGCCTGACCCTCGACGAGTATGAAACTGAAATCATTCGCGAGGCCATGCGTCGCGCCGATGGCAACAAGAGCCAGGCAGCCCGTTTGCTTGGGCTGACACGAAACGCGTTGCGCTACCGCTTGTCGCAAATTGGGCTCGACTAGTCCTAGTACTTAGTTGCGTAAGTTAGAATATTTACTGGCGAGGGGACGAGGGGCGACGACGGTCTTGGTCCATTCGAACGGAGTAGCCTTGGAGTTGTAGACGCGGACGAAGCTGTCGATGGCCTCGCGCACCTGCCGGGGGGAAGTGAAACTCGCCCCCCGCAAGGCGCGGCGGCTCAGAATCGAAAACCACACCTCAACCTGATTCATCCACGAACTGTCGGTCGGCGTGTAGTGAAAATGGATGTTCGCATGACGTTGCAGCCAGCGGTCATTTTTGGGCTTGTGAGTGTTCAAGTTATCCAAGATGATGTGGATCTCGCGGCCTTCGTGGATGGCCGCGATGTGGTTCATGAAGTCGAGAAACTCGCGACGCCGTCGGCGCCAATAGTGTCCGGCGATGATGAATCCGGTAGCCACTTCCAGCGCGGCGAAAAGCGGCGTCGTGCCGTGCCGCCTGTAGCCGTGCGAGAAGCCCGTCAAGGCCTTGCCGTTGGGCAAGCGTAGCCAGCCCTGCGCTCGCTCCAAGGCCTGGATGCTCGGCTTCTCGTCGACCGCGAGCACCACGGCGTTTTCCGGCGGGCTGAGGTAGAGTCCGACAATGTCGGCGGCCTTGCGAGCGAACTCCGGGTCGGTTGACAAACACCAACTGCGCCGCCGCCGCAAGGACACGCCGAGCTGCCGCAGTACGCGCCAGACTTGATGCTTGCTGACGTCGCCGAGAGCTTCCGCGAGCAGTTCGCCTGTCCAAGTGGCGTGCCCTTCGGGCGGAGCTTCGTCGAGTTGGCAGAGGATGCGTTTGCGCGTCGCTTGGTCGTACCGCGCGGGCCTGCCGGAACGCGCTTGATCGCATAATCCCGCCAGACGTTGCTGGGCGAAGCGGGTGCGCCATTTCGACACGCGCGCCGCCGGGGATCCCAGTTGCCGGGCGATCTCGGCGGTCGAGGTAGCGGCGGCCGCCAGCAGCACAATGCGAGCGCGCTCCACCATGCGCCGTTCGGACTTGTGGCCGCGCACCCAGAGTCGCAGCGTCTCTTCTTCCTCGGCGTTCAGTCGAATCACCGTTGCCGGTCTTGCCATACCGACATTTTACAGTTAAAGGCCTTACTTTCGCAAGTTAGTACCAGCAGCTACTTTGTAGCTATTTTTTCCTCTTACGCCTCTTAGGCTTGCCCGCTAGTTTCTCGAGATCGACGACGATTCGGTTTCCGTTTCGACGATGTACGAAACGTATGTTTTCCGCGAATAAAATACGCGCCGCCTGCCCCGTGCTCTCGGTCGACTCGACCCAACCGGTCATGAACGTTCGCAGCAGAGCGAGTTTTGCGGCGGCCGCTGCCGTTAGCGAACCGATCTCAAGTGAATCCTCCGTTGCAGCCACAGTCCAATCCAGCCAGCCTGGCGCATATATCGTGAGTGCGCCTGTCTTCGAGCCGAGGTCTATCTCAAACTCAATGTCGTTCGCGATCTCCCACGAGGATCCATTCATTGTCAGCGGCACGATTGGCGGAGGTACGATCTGACGATTCTGGCCGACCAAGAGTGCTGCGCAGGCCGGGACCAGGAATGACAGCAACGTGAGACTGCGAATCTTGCGCACTATCAATCAGGATGGCTCAGATGCAGTCAGCTTACAAGTGGTCGGCGTCGAACCCTAAGGCCGAGGGCCATAGCCCGCGACCGGGTTGCCTGAGGCGTCGAGCTTCCCCGCGGCCCATAACAACCCTCGTGCGAACGTGTCGAGAAATACCGCATCTTGAAACGTTTCGTTGCTGTGACCGAAGGTTGTCCCGAAAACTCGCGCGGCGCCGAACTGGTTAACCCAAAATGCCGGATGCGTATCGCCATGGCGCTCGCTGAGACCGGTTGCCAGCGCTTGGGCATTCGGCCACAATTTTTCGATGAGATAAAGCTCGTCCGAGGGCGACTTCCATTGCATAGGAAATCCCCCCATCACCGGGTGATCTTTCGCCACGCTCGTCACCGTTTTCTCCGACTTGTGTTCGTGTCTGCGGCTGGTGACCCCTAAAAACTCGCGCCAGTCATCGCGCTTGATCGCGCGGTAAGTATGCATCGCGCAATGGACAACGACGGCGTTGACTCCTTGCTTGTGACGAGCCGCGATTGCGGCGATCCATTTCTCGTCAAGCACATCCGCGAAGCACTCGTTGTGGACGACGACATCGTAACCGTCGGCCCAATTCGGGTCATCGTATATCGCTATCTTGGTGTCTTTCGTTGTGCCGCCCTGGTAAACGACGGTCCACGCGACGTTGGCGCGTTTCGCCATTTCCGTCTTGAGAATTTCGGTCTGGAGCTCGTAGTCGTGGCAGCATCCGCCAGTAATTAGCAGCGCCCGAACCTGCGGCTCAGCGGCATAGCCGGTACTACTGGCGCCTAACGACAAAGTCAATACAACGAATACGCACGCAATCCCTCGCATAGTAAACCCTCGCATAATAAAGTTCAGTGTCGCGCATCGCGGCAGCGACCACACCGTGTCTGATTTTCATCAGCTAGCTCAGGTCAACGTTGCCCGCATGAAGTGTGGGCTCGATGACCCCCAGATGGCCGGGTTCGTCGAGCGAATCGACGCCATCACCGCTCTAGCGGCCACCAGCCCGGGTTTCGTCTGGGCGCCAACGGTCGACGATCCAGGCGGTCTGTATACGAACCCGTATGGCGATCTGACGCTGTTCAACCTGTCCGACTGGGACGGCGGTCGAAAATTTGCGAGCATTTGTCTATCGCGGGCGCCACACGAATGTCATGCGGCGCAAGGACGAATGGTTTCATGCGCCAACCGAAGCGCACATGGCTCTGTGGTGGATCCCCGCCGGCTCTCTGCTAACCGCCGATGATGCGGCTGCGAGATTGGGATATTTGCGAGAGCACGGCGCGAGCCCGTTCGCATTCTCATTCAAAACCGAGTTCGACGAGCCGGCGATACCAGAGTCACTGCCGGCAGCCGTACTCCCCACGATTAGCTATGGTGGGCGCTCATTCCGCTGCACCACAAATACCGACAATGGGGACGTTGGCGACGAAACCATTTTTCGCTACGACCAAGATGGGGCTCGGGTGTGGGCGACGTATTCGGGCGGCGGGGCGAGGTTCGGAACGCTGGCTGCGGTAGCTGATTCCGACGGAAAACTTGATGCATGCTACCAACACCTGTCGGTTGACAATCGACTAAGCTGCGGAGTTTGTAGCTCAACCCCGACGGTGCTACCCGACGGGCGGCTTGCGCTGCAAGAGCAATGGCGGTGGACAAGCGGTGACCGCTCGAGCGGGACCTCGCGTATCGAAGAGCTTCGTCGCTGACGGGCTCCAACGCCCTCTAGGTCTTCAAAATAGCTGCTGTAAATCGCGAAACTGTTCGCGCACATAAAAGCGGTCGTGCGGCTCGGGGACATCCTCATGCTCAAGCGACCAAGTCTGTGAATGCGGAATCCAGACAGCGCCAATTCCAGCGGCAAGCGCCGGATTGATATCGGACTTCGGACTATTTCCGATCATCCAGGTCCGCGCGGGTTCTGCCTGTGATTGCTCAATAACGGCGCGGTAGCAGGCGACGTCCTTCTCCTTGACAATCGAACAGTCGTCGAACAGGTCGCGCAGGCCGGACCGCTCAATCTTCTCAGACTGTTCGGCGTGATGGCCCTTAGTGACCAGCCGCAGGTAGTGGCGCTCGCGAAGGTACGCCAGAGTTTCCTCGACACCGTCGAGCGGCTCGATCGGATGACTCCAGACGCGCTCGGTCATGCCGCTAATGCGCTTGTCTTCGTCCACGCTACACTCTCGCTGCCGAAATTCCGCGAAGCACTGCTTGAGATTCCGAGTGAAGTTTTCGGTCCCGTAGCCTCGCGTCTTGATGTTTTCCAGCTCGATGGCGTCTAAGCGTTCGCGTACACCCTGGGCGCTGAGCATGGGGTGATCCAGATACCCGATAAACTCGGCGATTGCCTGTTCGAAGTAGACGCTGTTGTCCCACAGCGTGTCGTCAGCATCAATGAGAAGCGTCAGCCGCATCGCCCGAGGTTAGCGAACTATTATCGCTGAGCGATCGGCGGACGCAATTGAAACGGAATGCGTATGACCGCCTCGACGGCGACCGCTTGCCCGTACTTCTGCGCCGGGTCAAATCGCCACTTCGAGAGCGCCGACAGCGCGCTGGCATCCAGCCGATCGTCAATGCCGCGGATGACTTGCAGCTTGGCCATCGTGCCGTCTTGTTGGATCACGCCGTGCAGCACGACTTCACCTTCGACTTTTTCTTCGACCGCCTCGCGCACATAGCGCGGATCGACCTTTAGACGAGGAGTAGGAGCTAGTAGCTTGCCCTGCTCCGTCTCCCTGCCGATCTCAGCAAACTGCAGTTGCCAACTACCCCCATAACTGGTGATGTTGGGCATGTTGATAGCCAGCGAATACGACGGTTTGTTACGGAAGGGCCGGTCTGGATCGATTTGCTCGGGCTTGCGGTCGACGCTCACGGTGGTTGCCCAAAACGTCGGCAGTTCCGAAGCACTTCGGAACGAGCTGAGTCGTTGCAGATCTTCAGCGGTCGCGTACGCCGGGTTGGCCGCGATCGCGGCGTCGGTCCGCGGACGGCCGCCGATTGAGAGGTTTGGTACGCGCAGCTTTGCGATCTGTGTTGCGCCGCCGTCGCTACCGTCGCCTTGTTCGGGGCCGCCTGAAAAGTTTCCTGATCGCTGGCCACGCGGAATGTCTTCAGCCATTCGGTTGCCGGGATTTACCCCGACGACTACGCGGTTCCGTTCGGCGCTGCCGCCTCCTCCGGGTGGGGGTGGCGGCGGGGCTCCACTCGGACTCGCTATCCCGAGCAAGGATTCGATTGAACTTGAAGGGAGTCGCCCGCTAAGACCTCGTGGTGCGGCCGCGGCGCCGGCTGCGGTTGCGATCGCCCGTTTGCCGGGCGCTTGTCCGTTTCCAGATGCCCCCCATTGCTCAAACCGGGGCTTCGCTATTCGCTGAAAACCAGAGGGGTCCGCCAGTTTTCCCGTGGCAGTTCCCTCGCCTAACGCCGCAGTGATTTCAGGCGCTTGCGGATCGCCGCTCGCGCCGCCAATCGCTTTGCGAACGCTCAAGGCCGTAGATGGGCCGGTAGGCCGCGTTCCACTTCCCACCTCGTAGCGCAACGGGCTGACGTTTCGGAAAAGTGCGATATCCGTTCCCGCGGCTGTAGAGGCCGCAATCTGCGGAGCATCTGACGTCGCGGTCAAAGCGCTGCGGGAAGGCACGGCCGCCTGAGGGCCGTTGGCGGCGAATCGCAGCCGCTGAATCTGCTGGAACTGCGTAAGATCGACACCATCAGCCGAGCCTAGGGAAACTTGAGGAGCTGCCGCGGCATCGATTGGCTTTTGCCCCGGACGATCGGACGTCGACCCAGCCGGCTCATAGCGCAAACGCTCGACGCCATTCAGCATCGATAGCATTGCATCCGGCGCACTGGCGTCAATGACGGGCGCTTCCAGCGCTTCGAGCGCTTTACGGGCGGGCTCCTGGCTTTTTTCGTCCGCCGGCAGATACCGCAAACGTTCAAGCTTCTGCATTTCGGCCAACTCGTCGTAGGCCGCATTCACGTCGATCCGAGGTGCGAGGTAGTCGGGGAGTGGTTCGCTTTTCGGCACCCGCGCCGCCTCGCTGCGAAGCTCAAATCGCTGATATTTGACTTCCCTGCCGCGCGCCAGCGCCAGCATATTCGCCGCCTCGACATCTTGCTCAATCTTGATCGCCGGTGGACCGTTGACGATCATCTGCCGCAGGCTATCTGGGTTGGGACTGGTCGCCGCGATCGTCTGTTTCAGCTTGAAGCGGCTCTTTGCCCCAGAGGCTTGCGGCTCGTCAAGCGGTACCGTGGGCTCGACTGCGGGCAGCAATTCTTCTGGCCGATACCAAGTGATCTTGAGATCCTCGGCCTCTGCCATTTCGGCAACGGTCGGTGGCTGGTAGGGCTTACGATCACTCAACTCGTCGAACGTAAGCGCTACCAAAATCACCAACAGGTGCAGTTGGACCGATAGTACAAACGTGAACCAACGAGCCGGCTGCGGGATGAGTTGGTCGGCTATCGTGAATGTGACTGCGCTGTGTAGTTCTTGCGGGGATTCTATCATCTGTTCGTCGACACATGAGCCCGCCTAGGCTCAGAAAAACAGATATTTCTTCCAGTCTTCCTGCTGATCTCCTAATTGTCTCATTAGGCTGCGGCTTGTATGTAGGTTAAACGGCTTAGGCCGGCGTTTGAGCGACATTCCCGCCTCGTCCGGTAGCCGGTCGCCCTTGCGGTTGTTGCAACGCCTGCAGCAAGCCACGAGATTTTCCCAACTATTATTTCCGCCGCGCGAGCGCGGCATCACGTGGTCAAGCGTGAGATCGGACGCACCAAACCGAACATGGCAGTACTGGCACGTATGGTGGTCGCGTACGAGTATATTTTTTCGCGACAGCGCCCGTGTTTGAAGCGGAATGCGGCGGTACTCGAGTAGTCGAATCACCGACGGAAGAGGGAGGCTTCTGCTCGGCGAATGGACGCGTTCGCCTGCAGACTCCTCTGTCGACGCGACGCCCTTGAAAAGCAACACCAATGCGCGCCGGGCGGCGCAGACGTGAATCGGTTCATAGCTTGCGTTCAGTACGAGCACAGGCTTTCGTAATACGCTGACTTGTTCCATTCTCACTCCGTCTCCGCATACTCACGGGCGAATCAACTCACTCGACGCTCTCGATGCGCCCTAGCCACGGCGGCGACCACCGCGCTCTCCGCTCCTGCTCGTTTCGCGGCGCGGGCACACGCGGCGAGCGTCGAACCGGTTGTCATGACATCGTCCACGATTAAAACTCGCTTGCCCCGAAATTGTTCCGGTGCCGCGGCGCGAAAAGCCGCGCGAACATTTCGAATACGCTCTCGGTCTGTCAGGCCGGCCTGCGAGGCAGTCGCTTTCGTGCGCCGCAATAATCCCGGACTGCACTTGGCTCCAATCTCGTTGGCAAGCTCGTGCGCAATCAGTGCTGCCTGGTTAAATTCCCGAGACAGTCGGCGACGCCAATGGAGCGGCACGGGAATCACGACGTCCACGTTGACCCCCGCGGCTGCAACCCGCTCACCTAGACTTCGACCCAGTCGGGTCGCGAGCGGGCGCATGCGCTCGTACTTGAGCAACTGAATGAGCTTGCGAAGGTCTCCGTCGTAAGCGCCCAGAACAGTCGTGCAGTCGAACGGTGGCGGGTCGCGCATGCAATCGCCGCACAACGGGTCGGTCTCATTGGCAGCGACGGATTCAATACGATGTGCACAGCTCCGGCAACTATGCTCTGGAAGATCAGCGGGCAGCGGATCGAGGCAGTCCGGGCAGATCGGGACTCTTGTCCAATGTCGAGTTGGGGCCGCGCACAGACGGCAGTCAGCCGGAAAAATAGCGGCAAAAATCGGGGCAGTTAGCTCGGCAACCGAGCGAACCACTTGAGGAGGGGAGTAGCTGACGGCCCTGCTATTAGGGAAATCTCACCTCGCAAGAGTCAAGACGCTACTGCCTCTTTTTCTACTTCTTCCTGACAATCTCGGCAGTAGCGAGTCCACGGAACCGCATCAAGCCTCTTTGGCCCGATAGCGCTACCGCATAACTCACAAATACCAAATTCGCGGCCTTCAAGTCTTTCGAGCGCCTTCGTTACTAATTTGAGATGGGTGCGTTCGCTGTCGCTTTGGCTGAAGAGAACTTCCTTGTCGTATGACCTGGCGGCCTCCTCGCCCTGGTCGCCACGGCTTTTATCGCCGACGTTGCGGCCCGCTAACTCAGTACTATCGAGAAGCATCTGTAGTTCCGCTAACTCAGCGTTTAGCCGCTTGCGAAACGATTCTCGACGTCTTTTGTCCATCCGTGGAACCCTAGTTCACGGTCACTTTTTCAGCTTGGGGCAATTGTCCGGGGCGGGCAAGAGCAACCCACACTTTGAGGACATATTCTAAAGTCCTGAGCGTGGGCTGTCAACAAGATTCCGGTCCCTATTTTTTAGAGGCTTTCATGCCCGAAATGCAAAAGGCGACCGATTCGCGGCCAAAACATGCCCGCGCGTAGGCGATACTCGCGGTACTCAGCCGCCAGCGGCGAGTTCTCGAACTTCGACTCCTCCATTCGCGCGGCTCGGATCGCGCCAAGTCCCATCGCAGCTACGGTCAAAAGCAACCACCCGTTTGCGGTAGCCAGTACGCCGCCAACAAACGTCAGCAGATACGCAAGGTAGAACGGATGCCGCACGAATCGATACGGCCCGGCTACTTGCAGATGTAGTGGCGTGTCCGTCGAGTACGCCCACGACAGCGGGCGTTGCCGGTTGACGGCTACAGCCCAATAAAAAACGATCAGCGATATGACGTAACAGCCCCAGCCTAGCCATACCCAGGGATTCGACACGCCGGCGAGCCAGATCACCCCAAGTTGACTAACGGCGCAGATCGTACCCACGAGCGACGTCAACCGCATCATTCGAGTCGGCCCGTGGGGCCGCTTGAAGAAGAAACGCATCGCCCAGCCGAAGCTGCCGAGGCAGGCCAACGCCATGCAAAGAGTAGCTACGCGCATCGCTTCCGACAGGTCGTGGTGCCTCGCACGCCGCCAATTGGTCTAGTGGCGGCTTGCGGTGAGCGTCACAAAAGGAGAGCGGCCGCAAACACCGGCTACGTCACAAATGCGCCACTATCTTCCGCCGTAAGCCCAACACCAGACAAGCCTATGTCTCCCGCTGAGACCTCCACCACGCCGTTCACGCCAACAGTGCATGGCAGCTCGTCGCGCATCAAAAAGGATCGGTGCTGGCCGGCCGCGAAAGTTTGCTCGCTGCGGCAAAGTTCCACACCATTGTTGTTTCGCGCGATGATCGAAACATCCTGGCCTGCCAGTGACACGATGGCCATTGATCCCGTGAATCCTCCCGTATTGATAAACGGCACGAAGAATTGATTCTGCAGCGCGTTGTCGAGTGGAATGAATGCCTGGAAAAGGGGGCGCCCAGAGACGATCTGGTTAAACGTGGTGCTGACCGCGACGGAATTCGCCGGTTCGCTTTGGATCCTAGCGTAGCCAATTTGCACGGTGGCGGCGACGCTCTGCGTTGCCGCGAACTCGATGCCGCGCGGTGCGATCGTCTCACTCAGTGTCGCGGCCGTGACCTGCGCTCCGTCCTGAACAAACGGTATCGCCATCGGGTCTCCCTGGCCGTCGAGAAACGAGATAGTCACGGTCGCGGGCGCGCCAGTTACGTTCATCAATTGGAACGCCATGAAGAACCTGCCACCGCCATTGGCGATTTGTGGAATTACTGAATTGCTGGTAACTACGAAGCCATCTTTAGAAGCCGCTTCGTCAGCCGCCAAACTCATATTGAAGGGGATTGCCAGCAGTACTGCCGACAAGCAGACCGATCGGAGGAACATCATTTAATTCTCAAGCCTTTCTCACGCCCGCGAGTTATCAGCCCGAACAAATTGGTCAGGCGAAACCACCTGACCGGAAACGATAGCGAGCGAGCCAGCCCGAACAACGTTCAACCATCGACGATCAGTACGATTGTACGGCAGTTGGAGGGCCAAAGGTAAACAATCTTATCGACCGCGTCCAGTTGCCGGCTAGGGTTTCAAGCTCCGCGCCTCTCCGCGAGTAATAGCGTGCGCCACCAGTTTTGCGTAGCCCTCGCGAATCGCTGCGACTTGTGGCCCGCGCAGCTCGACGAATGGCACGAATCCGCGAGGGTCGGGAAGCTCCATCGCAGCCGTCGTCGCTATCCAGTTGCGGTGCGCCGGCATCTGAATGTCCGGCCTCACCGGCGAAAATAACCAGGCCACCGCCTGCTCCGTCTCGTCAAATTCTTCGAGCACCTCGTGTAAGTAGCCGTCCCAAATCGAACCAAACACGTGTAGCCAAACCTCGCGCGACGCGCCTGCAAGCGAGCGTATAAACGACGAACTCGTGAGCAGTTCGATCTCATCGCCGTCGACAACGATGTCGGCGATCACAAAGTCGTACTTCGCGTCTAAGCCTTTTAAAAACTCTTCGCCGTCGGCCACGGTCAACGTCAGCCTACCCGCTTTTTCATATGACTTCAGCAAGGGGCAAAACTCCAGCGCCATTTCAACAACCCGGGGGTCGACATCGACAACATCGAGACTCAGCTCGGGAAACTGGTGTAGCAACCCGACCACTCCCGATCCGCCGCCCAGGCCAATCATCAGCCCTCGTCCCGCCGGATAGCGCTGGCCCGCCAACAACCAAGCGAGCTGATAGCGAGTCTCGATCACCGGCCCAGGCCCCGCCGGCAGCGCTGGGTCGACATCCGTAGCGGAGGGCTTCAGAAGCGAAGCGCCCTGCAACACTCCACCGATGCTAAAGCGTCGAGCCTGAGCCGTATCGACTACCCCTACGGGGCCAAACAGTCCTTCGCGCTCAAGTCTGACAGTCGGCATCGTTAGTCGATAGAGAGTGACTTCTTGAGAGTAATTTGATTGCGAACGGGTCCGTGGCCCACGAGCAGAACCTAAGTCCGATCGCGAACATGGGCCGGCAGATCAAAGTGTTCGCCCAAGTAAACGCGACGAACTTCCGGATCGGCTTCCAGCTCGCGAGGCAATCCCGAGCGAAATACCGACCCGTTGTGAATAATAAACGCCTTGTCGGTCACGCTAAGGGTCTCGCGAACGTTGTGGTCCGTAATGATGATGCCGATCCCCGAGCCGCTCAGATCCGCGATGATTCGCTGCAACTCGACTACCTGCTTCGGATCGATCCCGGAGAACGGCTCATCGAGGAGCAGAAAACTTGGCGAGATTACCAATGAGCGGGCGATCTCGACACGCCGCCTTTCGCCGCCCGAGAGCTGATCACCGCGGCTCTGGCTGACCGTATCGAGGCCGAGCTGCCCGATCAGGTCTCCGAGCCGTTCCCGCCGCGCTGAGCGCGATAGCGGAAGAGTTTGCAAGATCGCAAGGATGTTTTCCTCGACGGTCAGCTTGCGAAACACCGAAGCCTCTTGCGGCAGGTAGCTAATGCCCTGACGCGCGCGCTGATACATCGGCATCTCGGTGATATCGGTGTCGTCGAGGAACACGCGGCCTGAATCCGGACTCACGAGACCGACGATCATGTTGAACGAGGTCGTCTTCCCCGCCCCGTTCGGGCCCAGCAGTCCGATCACTTCGCCGCGCCGCACGCTCAACGAAACTTCGTTAACGACACGCCGCCGCCGATAGCTCTTCGAGAGCTGCTCTGTTCGCAAAACTTCCATTGATTGGGCTTACGGAGAAATCGAATCCGCTACTGCTTTGCGCGCCGATAGGTGTAGGCGCGTTCGGCCCCGTGCCCCGAAACCTGCAGCCTATCACCGTCCACCAAATAGGTCAATTCAGCTCCGCGGGTCTCGTCGCCTTCCGACGACAGCACTCTAGCAGGCTGCCCTGTCAGCACCACTTCACCCTTCACCGGATCGTAAACAGCTCGCTGGCCGGCTCCGCTTCGGCCCGGCCCTCCAACAGTTTCTAATATCTTCACCGACCCGTCGGCCGTGGCACTCTTAATCGCCCCGGCCTCGGCACCTCGTTCTACCAACAGCGCCGTTAAGTGATCGGAAATCACTTGCAAGCCCTGGCGACGAAAATCAACCAGGCCATTGAATACGGCCCTGCGGGACTGCTCGTCGTAACGCAGGTCGCTCGAAAAAATAGTCACAACACCGCCTGGCTTCCCCTCGGCACGAGCCTCTGTCAAGTTCGTAACGACCCTGTCATTGGCCGTCAGCACCTGCGCCGCCCGATCAATCGTGATGTCCTCGGCTTCGACCCGATTGTCGCCCTGCCAGACCCGCGCCTGCCCGTGATATTCGATGATGCCGCTCTCTTGATGCGACAGCATTTTGGCCGCGGTCGCGTAGACCGGCTGACCCGCGGCGAACAGCCCTCCATCATCAATCGGCTCCTTGCTCGCTTCTCCACTGAATTCCGAGGTAACCCCATTCTCGGCTACGAGCAGCTTCGAACTTTGGTCGAGCACGATGTGGTGTGCGGTAATTCGCCCCGTTGCGTCCAACACTTCTGCCTTGCCGTTCAAGTCCAGTGAATTCGCCGCAACGTCAAACCTGCCTTCGCCGGCCTGCCCTCGACGATCGCCATCGACAAAGCGAAATCCCTCCCACTGCCGCAACCTCGTCATCTCGCCCGAGTCCGGGCTGAAACTTGCCTCGAGTCCAGAGCTCCATGTCTTCAGCGGGGCGGCATTCCCCGTTTCTGGTTCGCGCACCAGCGCCACGTCACCTGTCGCGATCAACTTCTCCATGTGATTCGAATCGCCGTAGTCGAGGCTAATTCGCTCGGCATCGAGTGTACGGTGGCCACCTGGCGTTCCGACAGGAATCAGCTCGACCCGCCCACGCTCAAGCGTCTCGACACGCTCAATCTCCTCACCGCCCGCGCGCATGAGCAGATTAATCGCCTCGGAATCGATCGTTCGTCTCATCCCCGGGCCGCGAGGATCGACGCTTACCCGCGACGATTCGCGCACCTCGACACGCTCCAACTCGCTATCTTCCCCGCTATCGATCGAGCGATAGTACAGCGACATCCGGTCACCGTTGACGTTTAGCGTCTGGCTGTCGCTATCGGAAACAAACGTAGTCGCCCCATAGCCGTGCAAACGTTCAAGAACTTGGGCATCGGAGTAGTAGGCTTCGAAGCGCGGTGTCTCAAATTTGAGCTGTCGCGATTCTCCACGCTCGCCACCCACGGCTTGGTTCGCCTCGATACTGCGAACCGCGCCCTCGTAAAGCCGCACAACTCCGTCGGCACTCTCCAACCATTGCGTACCGCGCTCAACCCTCACACCGTTGTGCAAATCGATGCGCTGCTCATGCTCGTGATAGTAAAGCGAGCCCGCATGGATACGCGTGGTTCCCTGTCCGGCGACGGTCGCGAAGCGTTCCAAGTACACTTCGGACTTCATGTGAAAAACACCGCTGCCCGACTCGTACACCGCGCCCAACGAGCGCCCGCGGCCGCCGTCAAACTCATAGGTGGCAGGCTGGTCGGTGTGCGCCTGATTGGTCTTCGTGTAAAAGTTGACGCCCGAGGTCGTAATTTCCGTCAACGAATCCGCCGTTCCCGCGGTTGGAACGCCTAGCGTAATGACCGTTTCACCTTCGCTGAAGAGCTTCCCTTCGTCTAATGAAAATACGGCGGTGTCGCTGACGACGCGGTCGTAAGTTGCGCCTTCCTCGTGGAAGATTTGCAGCTCGACGCCGTACAGGTCGATCTGTCCGCTAGCGGAATCTTGCGAATACGATTCGGCGAAAATTTCAACGCGCGAGGACTCTCCGGTCGACTGGGACCAATTCCATCGCTGAGCCTTAGAAGCAACCTCCGCGGGCAATATCGGAGTAGTCTTACCGGCGTCCTCTTCGCGTGCATCCCGCGAGTCAGAGAAATCAGAAACCGCGTAGCCAAGCAGCACAGCGCCGGCCACCAGCAGCAAAACTCGAAGCGTTTTCCGCAAGCGAACCTAAGGATATCAACCGCACCGTTTCGAGCCCCAAGAATCGGTGCGTTTAAAGCGACCGCGCTCGCAGTCCATTCTGTTTCACCGCCCAAACCCGGCCGGTCGACGGCGGCGTAGGATACTAAAAAGACCGAGTCGCTTCCGAGCGGGCCCTTAGCTCAGTGGTTAGAGCTGCGGACTCATAATCCGTCGGTCGTAGGTTCGAATCCTACAGGGCCCACCCCGATTGTTTCCCCACGGGAAAATGCCAGAAATGTCCTGAAAAGAAGCCCTAGTTCGGCGGTTCGACTTTCGCGTGCTACGAAGCCTACTGGAAGCACAAGACGTTGGAACCGCCTTTTCAGGGCATCTGGTAGAGCTTTCCAGGTTGCGAACAGGTTGGTCAGAGGTTGGATGATTTCCCTTATGTGTTCGCGGATCTCATCGGCGTTGACCTTGACCTGGGGCATACTGCCCACAACAGCAGCACACCTTGCTAGTAGCACTGAACGCTGGGCCGTAAACTCGTCGTCCGTAATCAGGCTTTGGGCCCTCATCCAAATCAGCTCTTGCTTCTCCCGCTTGAGACGGTTCATGGTGCCACGTTTGCGTTCTTGCTGAGTTTTTTGAAGTGCCTCCTGCTGAACAGCCGAATCAATAATCATCTGACCAAGCTTCTCAACGAAACCCTCCCTGTGGCATATCGAAACGAGGAGAGCTTCGAACTCTTTGTATATAGACTTGGTCGGCAGGGTTTTGCCCCGCAGTGGGCACACCCTGTTTCCACAGTGCTAGTAAGGGTATCGCTGAGTGCGTCCTCGGGAGAAACTACCCGTCATGTAGAGCTTGCAACTCCGGCAGCGAACAAAGCCCCGCAGGGGAAATTCTGGTCGATGTTTATGCTGCGGTATAGACCTGCTTCGCCTGGTTACGATCTGCTGGACCTTGGCAAATGTTTCTTGAGAGACCATAGGAGCGTGTTGCCCACGGTGCTCTTCCCCAGACCAAGGATCTAATAGGATGCCGGCGTAGTAGTAGTTGCGAAAAAGGTTGTCTACAGCTTGCGGACTGAGGGATTGTCCACGTCGGTTTGTAACTCCCCAGGTCTCCATTAGACGACGGATCTCCGCTTTGGTGTAGGCTCCGGTGGCAAGCTCTTTCCATGCCTTCTGGAGCACGCCGAACAAAGGTTGGTCTGCTTCATCAGGCTGATTCTTCTTCTCGCTAGGTTTGGTGGGGCTTCTGTAGCCAAGTGGCGGTCCCCATGGAAAGATGCCTTCCTGGATCTTTCTCTTCATTCCCTATACTGTTCGCATTGCTCGGATGCCGTTGTCGAACTGGGCGAAGCCAGCCAGGATAGTCTCCATTAGTTTGCCCTCTGGCTTGGCGTTGATCGGTTCGGTAACCGATACGATATGTAATCCATATTTCATCAGGGTGGCCTTGACGCTGAAATGATCGGCAACGTTACGGGCAAATCGGTCAATATTCCAGACAATCACGGCCTCAACCAGTCCTTTATTGACGCGACAAAAGTCGAGAAGTTCCAGGAGTTTTGTTCGGTCTGCGAACTTGGCCGACTCTCCCTCTTCGATGAAAGTTTTGAGGATCTCGATTTCTTTGGTACGCGAAAATTCCTCGCAGGCAATTCTCTGCGATTCAAGACTTGTCCCGCCTCAGTTGGAAATGGAAGAAAGGGTTCGGCCGTTAAGATAACGGAGCGAACGAATGAAGAAGCAACGCAGGAACTATAGCGCGCAGGAAAAGGTCGCGATCTTGAAGCGGCATGTGGTCGAGAAAGTGCCGATCTCGGAGCTGTGTGAGCAGCTCGGTCTCCAACCGACCGTCTTCTGCCGCCGGCAGAAGAAATTCTTCGAGAACGGAGCCGCCGCCTTCCAGCCCAAAAACCGCCGCCGTCCGGCGCGCGTTTCGTCGCCTGGCTGGACATCTCGACAAGCAAATTCTACAACTGGCGCAAACGCTACGGCAAGGTCAACGAACACAACGCTTGGACCCCCCGCGAGCGCTGGTTGGAGCAGTGGGAAAAGCAGGCGATCCTCGACTTTCATCGCGAGCATCCGCTCGAAGGCTACCGCCGCCTGAGCCACATGATGCTCGACGCCGACAAGGTCGCGGTGAGTCCGTCGCGCGTCTGGCGCGTGCTCAGCCAGGCCGGCGTGTTGGCGAAATGGAACAAGAAGCGCTCGTCCAAGGGCAGCGGCTTCGAGCAGCCTTCAAAGGCCCATGAACATTGGCATATCGACATTTTCTACATCAACATTCGCGGCACGTTTTACTACCTCTGCAGCGTGCTCGACGGCTACCGCCGGGCGACAGTGCATTGGGATTTGCGCGAGTCGATGAAGGAGGCGGAGGTGGAAGTGATCCTGCAACGGGCGCGTGAGTTGCAGCCGCAAGCGAGGCCGCCCGCTACGTGACGAGGATTCGACCACGTATAGCGGAGCGATTGAGGAGGCCGCTCGGTTCGGCCCGCGCCTCTTTAACGAGGCCTGGCGACGGGGTTGGAGCCGGGCGCGCCAGAAGGTCATCCTGGGCGACGGCGCGGCCTGGATCTGGAATCTTGCGCACCAATATTTCCCCGGCGCGATCGAGATTGTCGACCTTTATCACGCCCGGGAGCATCTGTGGAAATTGGCCGCGAAGCTGTATCCGGCGGACGAGAAACGGCGGCGCGGTTGGGCGCGGCGCAGGCGCAAGAAGCTCGACGCGGGACGCATCGAACAACTGGTCGCGACGCTGCGTCAGATGGAAACCAACGATGCCGAACTGGCGCATCAACTGGCGCTGGAGTCGGATTATTTCGGCCGCAATGCGCAGCGCATGCGGTATGACGAGTTTCGCAAGCACGGCTTATTTGTGGGCTCGGGAGTGATCGAAGCCGGCTGCCGCACGGTGATCGCGTCGCGCTTGAAGCGCTCGGGAATGTTCTGGAGCGTGCGCGGCGCCAACGCCATCACCGCCCTACGCTGCGCCCGCCTCTCCAACCGCTTCGACGACTACTGGGAAAACCGCACCCAAGCCGCCTGAACGTCACCATTTTGTCGCACACTCGCGAGTACGGGTAGATGCGCAGTCCGCAACCCGGAATTTAACGGATGCCGAGGCGCTTCATCTTCTTGTGCAGGCCCGAGCGGCTCAGTCCGAGGGCGTTTGCGGTTTCGACCTGATTGCCGCTGTGGTTCGCAAATGATTGCTCGATAAGGCCCTTTTCGTACGAAGCTAGTTTTTCGACGTAAGGCTCGCGCCCTCCAGGGCTCGCTATCTCCCCGCCGCCTTCCCGCACTCTGCTAGATAAGTCTTCAAGCCTGGCGGCCCTGCCCCGCACACAAATGGCGAGGCGCTTCATCTCGTTGGAGAGCTGCCGGACGTTTCCGGGCCAAGCGAAGTCTATGAGACCTTCCATCACTTCGTCCGAAATTTCGATTTGCTCCCTGCCGATTTGCTTGCACGAGATTGCCGCGAAATGTTTCGCGAGCAGTTCGATATCTTCTGGAATCTCGCGAAGTGCCGGGGTATGCAGGCGGATTACATTGAGACGATAAAACAGGTCTTCGCGGAAATCGCCCTTTTCCATCAGTTGTTCTAACGGTGCGTGGGTCGCGGCAATGATTCGCACATCCACTGGGATTTCCGTCGAGCCACCAACGCGGCGCACGTTTCGTTCCTGCAGTACGCGAAGGATCTTAGCCTGTGCTGATAGGCTCAGGTCGCCAATCTCATCGAGAAAAAGAGTGCCTTGGTGGGCGGTTTCGAAGTGTCCCTGCCGCCGGTCGACCCCGGTCGCGACACCCTTTTCAACCCCGAAAAGCTCGGCCTCTAGCAGCGTGTCCGGTAGCGCGGCACAGTTGATACCGACGAACGGCTTGCCGACACGTAGACTGTTGTCGTGAATTGTTCGCGCAAACAACTCTTTACCGGTCCCGCTTTCGCCGGTGATCAACACGTCGACGTTGACTCCGCTGATTTGCTCGACGGTCTTGAGAAGATCGCGAATCGGAACAGAATCACCGACAATCATTGGCGATTGGAAACCGCTGCGGATTTTATTCTTGAGTTCGGAGTTCTCCCGCTCTAGGCGGTCGGTGCTGTCTTTCAGTTGCCCGATGAGTTCAGCCGACTGCAGCACGTAGGCGGAATGCGCGGCGATCACGGAGAGCGCCTTTTCGTCCTCGTCGGTAAATCCTTCGGAATTCAGCTTATTGAATACCGACAGCAGACCAACGAGGCTGTCTTTCCAGCGGAGAGGGACGGTCAAGACCGACTGAACGCCGGCGATCTTTCGGCCGACGCGCGGGTCGTACTCCAGATCGTTCGATCGAAGTACTTTTCCTTCTTTGATCGCCCAGCCCAAAACCGCCGCCGCGACGGCTGCGGGAACGGCTTCTCCAGGGGCCTCTCCGTAGCGCGCGAGGGTTGTCACGCGTGGCTCTGAGGAGTCGTCGTCGAATAGATGCAGCGCTCCCGATTGGGCGTCGAGTCCTTCGACCGATTTTTCAATGATTAAATTGATAATGGCTTCAGCAGGCAGATTAGAGGTCGCGGCGTCAGCGATATCCTCAAGCATTTCCAGGCCATGGAATGCTTTTCGGAGCCTTCGATTCTCGATGAAGAGTAATTCCGGATCGGGATTTGAGGCTCTGGCAGTTCCTTGATTCATTGTTCCGCTAACAGGTGTTGTCTACGCTCGGATACGGGCATGTACACGAGCGAATACAAACAGAGTAACCCATCGATCGGCGGCTTTCAGCGCACGCCAGTGGCTAAACAGCTAACCATCAACAACTTAGTGCGCCGACACTAGACGGCAATTGTTGCCGGTCAACGATTGGATCATGAATTGCTCTTGGGTTATTCGCGATCCAGCCTGGGCGCGACGTACGAGAGGAATTGAATGACATGACAAACGACATCGACATTTTGAAGATCGACAACGAAACCGGACGGAAAATTATGGTGGAGATCGGGAACACAGGAATTGCGCTGGTGGACAAGGAAAGGCCACCGGAACGCCAAAGTCAATCAGCGTTCGCTCTCAAGAATTGCAAATTTACCAAAGATCCAACTCTTACGCTTCAGTCCACACAACCCTTTATTCTGATCAACTTTCTAAAAAGAACGAGGTGGACGGATCTGCAACCATTAGGGCAAGCTCGAGGTGACGGTCCGCCGTTAGAGCTGCCATTTGAGGCGACGACCGGCACGAACGCGGGCGGCAAGATCCTCTCCGCGAAGACGTCGCCGGGGGTACACATGATGGTGCTCTCCGTGAAGGGGAAGCGAGGTGCCTACCAATTTGCCGTCGAGAGCCGCAGCGGAGTCCGGCCGTTGTCCGACGAAGGAGCCCCGCTATTGCGCCATGACCCCGATGTCGATATTGAGTGCTGAGCGTTCTTGCTCGACGAACTCAGTTGATAGCAATCGGTTAGCGTTGAGCGGCGGCACTGGTTACCGCCCGGAGGTCCGGGTGCCGGTCAGCTAACTGCAGCGAGTAGCCAGACCTTAGGGCTGCTTTGTAGCTGTCGATGGCTTCTTCTCGCCTGCCGGAAAATTCGTGAACGAGAGCTGCCTCGAAGAGCACATCAGCGTCGTTCGGAGCTAGCTGCAGAGCCTGCGAGAGCTCTGCCTGGGCATCTTTGTCGCGCCCAAGGCAGGCCAGCCAATTGGCCAACTTTGCGCGGCCGTAGGCGTCGTTGGGCCTCTGCGCGAGTTGTCGATTTAACAGCTCGATAGCCCGGTTATAGGCATCGGCGGCTTCGTCGGAGGACTGGCCTTTCCTGCGCAATCCGTCCCCAAGGTTGCCCCAGTATTTCTCGCTGTTCGGGTTGATCTCTAGAGCGCTCTGAAATGCCGTTGCCGATTCGGAATAGCGCTCTTGGTAAAAGCGGACCGTCCCGAGATTTGAGTACGCCCCGGCACGCGGAGATATTGAGATCGATTTTTCGAGACTTTCCGCGGCGGCGTTAAAACGCCCCTGCGTTAACAGCGCGAGGCCCAGATTGCTATATGCCAGCGCGTTGTCTGGCATGAGACGGATCAGGTTACGATATTGCTGCTCGGCATCATCAAAGCGACTCTGCTTAAAGTAGAAGTTTCCAAGCGTTTTGTATCCCGTCCAGTCACCTGGGGCCAACTCGATTGCCTTCTTGTATTGCTCCTCGGCTTCCGCTGTTCTTCCTTGATCGGCGAAGGACCTCGCAAGCCCTCTCGTGGCGTCGGCGTTGGACTCGTCGATCTTCAAAGCGGCTTGAAAATCGGAAATAGCCTGCGTTGTCTGGCCGCTCGCGTTGTTGACTAAGCCACGCATCGACAATGCCTGCGCGGAGCCCTCGTCTAGTTCCAGCGCTCGATCGGCAGCCGCTCGCGCGCCTTCAAGCCACTTGCGATCGTCATTTAGGATGAACTTGCGGTAATACGCCTCGGCCAATCCGGCCTCGACGACAGCGTTCCCGGCGGACTCGCTCTTGGCATCTTCGAACAACGTAATCGCCTGGTCGAGGTTCGATGACTCCTCATAGCGCTGAAGATAATACTGCCCTTGCGTGTACAAAGCTTCAGCGGTCGGAGACAACGGGGTAGGCGCGGATCTTGCGTCGCTGCCATCGCCGCCCAAGTAAATCCAAGTGCCCCCGAGTAGGACCAGCGCGGCGGCGGCGATCACACCGCTCCACTTCACTATTCCTGTTTGGCGGCCGGATTTTTCAACCGAGCTAGCCCGCACCACTCGCGACCTAGTAATCGACGACTCATGGGCGAGTTCACCTCCGAGCTCAGCGAGCATGTCTGAGGCAGCTTGATAGCGATTGGCCTTGTCCTTCGCAAGCGCGCGGTTGACTACCCCTGCTAGCTCCTCTGAAACGCCGGGTCGTAGCTCGGTTATCGGCGGTGGATCTTCGTTGATGATCGTATAGAGCGTCGCAAGGTGATGGGCGGATTCGAAAGGTAGCTGTCCGGCCAGAGCCTCGTAGAGCACAACGCCCAGCGACCAAATATCGGTCCTGGCGTCCGTAAGGTCGCCCTGAGCCTGTTCAGGCGACATGTAGGGCGCTGTTCCCATCGCCGCGCCGGTTGCGGTAAGACGGCTCTGACCGGCTCGCTGGGCGAGACCGAAGTCGAGTAAGATAGCGCGGCCTTTGCCGTTGACGATGATGTTCGAACTCTTAATGTCGCGGTGAACGATACCGTGTTCGTGGGCTTCTTCAAGTCCGGCCGCCACCTGGCGAGCTATGTTGACTGCCTGTTCGATCGGTAGTGGGCCATCCTCGATTAACTCCCCGAGCGTCCTTCCTTCGAGGTAGGCCATGACGAAGAAAATGCGACCCTGAAACTCGTCGACTTCGTAGATCGGGCAGATGTTCGGATGCTGTAGCGAAGCCGCGGCCTGGGCTTCGCGTATAAAGCGCTTTTTGTCGTCGTCCCTCGAAAACCCGCCGGTAATAAATTTGAGCGCAACGTCACGCTTAAGCTTTTCGTCCTGCGCCTTGAAGACAGACCCCATACCGCCCTCGCCGAGTTTGGCGAGTATTCGGTAATGAGATATGGTGCGGCCGACCATTACAGTACTTCAGTCAATGATCGCTTGGCTCAATCATAGCCAAGTCTGCCCGAGGCTGACAGCAGTTCACTTTAACAGCAGTCCTGCATTTTCCGCGCAAGATCTCGCGTTTGAGCCGCGCGCGGCTCAAACGCAGCTCACGCCGGATATGCCCGGAACTTGCGTACATAACTGCTTTACGGACGGATTTGGAGCCCGGGCGAATGCGGAGAGCTACATTGTTTTTCTTGGCGTTCACGCCTATACTCGGACCGAAAGTTACATCTTGTTGGTGGGCGTTTGAGAACTTGGAGGAGCTAAATTGATGGGTGCGAAAAAGGTGGTGCTGGCGACGATAGCTGGTGGCGTTGCTCTGTTTGCAAGACGACGAGCGGTCACTGGATTTCTGCTGTACGGCGTTTTGCTCCGCGAATTGATGGCGGCGAATACGGCTGCGGGGACGATGAAAGAAATGCCGGATTTTCCGCCGCTGATTTTTAGCAATCTTGTGATAGCAGCGTTCCTGACCCTCATTTTGAGTAAATGGGACGGTGCCCGGAATCTCGTCGGCGGCGTAAAAGCAGGCATTCCCATGGGCCTACTGTTGGGGCTGGGCATTGGCTTGGCTCTATTCGCGACGACCAACATGATGACGGCTGTCGCTGTGTTGATCGACACCGGGGCCACGGCAATTCGATTTGCGGCTGCGGGTGGGGCGATCGGCGCCGTCCTGGGCCGGCAGTAGCTCGATTGATTCCTTGAATGTGTTTTCGACCGGCTATTCAATCAAAGCGATAAAGGTCCGCCGTACCGAGTTTCAAACCCAGCAGCTTTAGTGCGATGAATAATTCGTGTTTGTGATTGACGACGTGCTCAAGATTGACAACGACCCGGGAGAGAACAGTCTCATGTTCGGCCCGAAATGGCGACGGAAGCGTGACTGCGAGATCCTCGTCCTGTAGTGACTCGAAGGCTTGAGCGATTGCGATTCGGTACAGCCCGAATCGGGTAAGGACTTCACTTTGATCATCCTGCCTAAGCTCAAGTAGGCTCGCGAAACGAGTCTGGTCCACGTTGTAGAGCGTGCCGCAAAGACCATCGAGTGACTCCGTCAAATGCACAAGCAACTCACCGACGGTCCTCTTGTCAGGAAACGTTTCAATCGGCAGCGGCGGCACTTTCGCCCGCCATCCCTCGGGGATAGCTTCTGTTAGGTGGATAAGACGGTCGAGCTGGTCGTCCACCCACTTGGCGAGCGAGCAGACTAGCGGGTTCTCCGGAGCTACGCTCATTCGCGGGTGATGAACTCGTCTAGGTTGAGGACGACTCGAGCTAGGCCGGTCCATGCCGCGGCGTCGGTGCGATCAACGCCTGCTAGGTCCGCGGGGAACCAGTGGTCGCTGCTGCCGGGCGATTCATCGAGCAGTTTTTTTTGGGCGCCGAAATAGCTCTGGAGGCGGTTGAACTCGCTGTCAGACGGTGGTCGCGAGAGCGCGAGTTCGAAGGTTCGGTTAAGACGCCGTTCGAAATCCGCATCCGGGGTGGACAGCAACACCTTTGCCGCCAAACCCTGCGCAGCCTCGAAGAACACCGGGTCGTTGAGCAGATTGAGGGCCTGCAGCGGCGTGTTTGAGCGCTCGCGGCTACACTCGGTTGCGGTCCGCTCCGTACCGTCAAATGTCATAAGGAATGGATACGGAACAGAGCGCTGAAAATGGATGTAGAGACCGCGGCGATACTGCTCGGGACCCTGCGTTTCGTCCCACTTGACGCCGCCGCCGTAGCTGAGTTCCACTACCCCATCGGGCAATGGCGGTCGAATGCTCGGGCCGCCAATCTTCGTGTTCAACAGCCCTGACGCGAGCAGCGCGCTGTCTCGAATCGCCTCCGCTGAAAGCCGCAAGCGCCGCTGTCGCGAAAGCAGTCGGTTATTCGGATCAGTGGTCTCTATGTCGGGTCTGCTGTCGGAAGCTTGGCGGTATGTAGCAGACGTCACGATGCGGCGGTGGAGATGCTTGAGGCTCCAACCCGACTCAACGAAATCTGACGCCAACCAATCGAGTAGATCGGGGTGCGACGGTGCTTCGCCTTGAGTGCCAAAGTCGTCAGAGGTGGCGACGAGCCCAGTCCCGAAAAACTCTTGCCAGGCTCGATTCACAATCACTCGAGCCGTAAGAGGATTTTTCGTCGAAGTCAACCACTGGGCCAGGTCGAGACGATTTGGGTTCGTAGCCCGCAGCGGAGGTAAGAAGTCAGGGGTTGCGGGGGAGACTTCGATGCCTTTGCGATCCCACTGGCCGCGGACGTGCAGGTGGTGTTTGCGGCTTGCGCCCTCCTCGACAACTCGCGCCATCGTGAGCTGCGGATAGGCTTGTTCGAGGCTGGCAAGTTTCTCACGAAGCTCCGCAAATCCAAGAACCTTGTATTCTTCCCTGCTGAGAACTTGGCTGTAGAAGCGCAAAAAGTAGTCGTTAACCACGTCTGCCTGGCGTTCGGTTCGCTGCTGGGCGGCGACTTGGATGAAGCGATCTCCACCGTCGGACATTTTGGCGAGCGTGTCCCAATTGACGTCCCACGCGGTATCGTGGCCCGGATTTGCTCCGTGCCATTGGACCTTGGGTTCCCAGGCCGCCTGTAGGTTATGGACATCGTACTCGCAGAGCAGCTCTTCGCGGCGCTCTCGGTATTCGTTGTGGGTTTTCAGGTAGGCGCCCATTTCACCTGACATCGGAGCCGGCGCCCACTCGTCTTCGATTGTGTTGAGGAAAGCCAGCAAGCGGTAGTAGTCGACCTGTTTGATTGGGTCGAATTTGTGGTCGTGGCACTGTGCACAACCCGTCGTTATCCCCAGCCAGACCGTTGAGATCGTGTTCGCGCGGTCGACCATCTCTTCAAAACGAAACTGCTCATAGCTGACACCACCCTCGCGGTTCTTCAGTGAATTTCTATAGAAACCGGTGGCGGCCATCTGGTTCGGTGTGGCGTCAGGAAGCAGGTCGCCGGCGATTTGCTCGTTCGTGAATTGGTCGAACGGCATGTCGGCGTTGAGTGCGTCGATAACCCACTCGCGGTAGCGCCAGGCGTAGCGTCGATTGAGGTCTTTCTCGTATCCATCTGAGTCTGCATAGCGGACCTGGTCGAGCCAGTGGCCGGCCCACTTTTCGCCGTAGTGCGCGGAGCGGAGCAGTTCCTCGACGCGGCTTTCGTACGTCGTATCAGCCGCCGCGGCCGTAACGCCGTCGGGGGTCCGCGGCAGACCAACAAGGTCAAGATTGACGCGGCGAGTTAGTGTCGATTCATCCGCTTCAGGCGCGGGCTCCAGTCCATCAGATTCCAGCCGAGCTAGAACGAATTGGTCGATCGGATTTCTTGTCCAACTGCTGTCTTTTACGGGCGGTGGCGTGGGCTTACGTATCGGCCTGAACGCCCAGTGTTGTTTCGCGCTCTCGCCCTCGGTAACTTGTGAGTCTTCAGGCCATATGGCGCCTTGGTCGATCCAGGCTCGGAGTGTATCGATGTGGCGCTGATCAAGCTTGCGACCAGGCGGCATCGTGGTCGGCACGTTGTCGCCGGTGAGCATGCGAATCAGCAGGCTCTTGGCACTATCACCTGGCTGGATTGCGGGGCCCGAATGCCCGCCCTTAAAAGCCTCGCGCTTGCGGTCTAACCGCAGGCCGTTTGTTTGTAGGTTATCGCCGTGGCAGCCGTAGCAGTTTTCTTTAAGGATCTGGCCGGCTTGCTCGTAAGTGACTGGTTGAGCACTGAGCTGAGCGGCTAAGAACCCACTGACTACGATCGCTGCTATGTGGATAGAACCGCACCTACCGCGAATTGCCCCGAATTTCAAAAAGTCAGAAAACAAGGACTTCCCTCTTCGCCTCGATTTTGGCCGTGTCGATCCCGGGCACTTTTAGAATTTCGTCAATCGAGCGAAAATCGCCATTTTCCTTTCGATACCGAAGAATCGCCGAGGCTTCGGAGCGCTTGAGCGACAGGCGGCTTTCGAGCTGGATTGCGCGCGCTTTGTTTATGTTGACAGGCGGCAACTCTTCGGCGGGGAAATTATCAGTTAGGTAATCAAGTACGACTTCGAGGTCGTCGTCGCTCGCCTTCAATCCCAGGCCGAGCATCTTGACGATCGTATTGGTCCAGCCGTTGCGATCTTGGCGTAGCGTGACGGCTTTCGAGATTTCGTGGCAATTCTTGCAGGTTCGTTCGGTCACGTCTCGGCCGGGGCCTTCAGGGAGTTGAGCCCGCCCGGAAACCGCAAGCGCGAACAGTATGATTACGATGCCTAATATTTTCGATGTCATATCTACGCTAGTGTTCGATGCCGATGCCGAACGAATAAAGCGTGCTGTCAGCCACTGATAGATAGATGTGTGCTGGGCCGGCCGAAAGGGCGTATCCGCCGGCAGCCGACGTGATCGCCGAGCCACTGTTCCACAGGGTCTTGCCGGTTTGGCCGTCTAGTGCGTGAAGTCTTGCCGGCGCTCGACCACCTGACACCGCGAACACAATACCGTTGACGACGATTGGTGGCAAGGGCGAATCGATTCGAGAGGACTTCCAGCCCATCTCGAGTGCCGGACTGCCTGCCTTGTCGACAATTTTCCAGGCGGTGATCGCCCCCCTGCCGCCTTCGGCGCTTGGAGCGACAATCCAGTGCGTCTCCGACGTGTCAAGCCAGGTTGCGACGGCACCGGGTGAAAATCCTCTGCCGGCAGACGGCTTTGTCGTTGCGGCCGCGGCACTGAGATTGGCGCCGTCTAGAAGCTGCAGCGAACCATCGGCCGCTATCGCCGCCAGGTAGTCTTTCTTGTTGTAATCGACTACAACCGGCGAAGTCCTAAAGCCGGTCGCGGCGCTCGACCCGAGCTGCTTGAGCGTCTTCGCTTCGAGCGCAACTAGGCTTCCCTTCTCCGTTGCGGCGTACACAACACCGTCGGGCCCAATCGCCGGACCGAGCAGTCCCGCGATCGATCCGCCGGTCGACTTCCATGTAGAAACTTTGTTAGTCGCCAGGTCAAGCGCCCAAATTCCGTCGGGGGCTCCGCCGCAGCCGTTCACAGTTGCAACGTAGGCTACGTTGTCAACGACGATCAGCCCCCGTGCGTTGGCGCCGGCCGGTACAAATCGCTTTGGGGCTTCGTGGTCATGGCCGTTTGACACGTAGAGTGAGTGCAACATGCCGTCTGGCGTCAAGGCGAATACGAGGCTCAAACCGCGCAGCGAGCGCCCGCCCGAAGGGCGCACCCGCGTGGCTTCAACGGTTGGTGCGGACCTAGCGGCCGGCCTGGATGTCGCGGGGATCAAGGTAACCGCGCCCGCGTTGGGTTTGCCTACTCCGCTCTTGCCGGGATTGCGGCGTCCACGGGCGGCAAAGCCACCGAACGCCGGAAGCGCGGCGATCGTGGGCCTTGTCAGACCCGCAGTCATTCCACCTGGACAGTCCGCCGTGCCTTGATCAGATGACACAGTGAAGGGACGCTCCCACTCCGGGCGTGTCAAATCGGTGTCCATCACGAAAACCTTGCCCGAGCTTCCAGCGACAAAACTGAGTGAGCGAAAGCCACGGTGACTAATCAGAAAGTCCAGCAAGACCGGAGCGCTCAACGCATTCCCGTGGCGCGGCGCGTTGTCGAGCTTCGTTTTCCAAAGCAACTGAAATTCCGGGGATTGAACACTAGCCGGCGAGATCTTCGTATCGGCACGTACCCATCCGGAGCGCTGGGCGTCAGCGCCGGCAGTTGTCCAATCATCAGCGGAGACCGCCGCGGCCAGGATAATCAAACACGCGATCGACTTGGCGATGACGGCTAGAGTACGTTTCATGGTGATTCTTTCGGCGGAGTTCGGTACACCCGCCAAGTGTAAATATAGCGAATGTAATAGAATGGCTCAACGAGCCCGATTTTGATTATGCGATTCCTCACATGCGTTTTTGCCCTTGTGCTCTGTAGCGTACCGTCGTGGAGCGCCGACTGGTTGACCGACGGCGGCACGCCAGAGCGCACAGCTTGGCAAAAAGACGAGACCGTCTTCACCCTCGACAACGTTTCCGAGACCAAGCTGCTGTGGACAATCAAACTCGACAACGAGCCACGGCAGATGCACTCCCTGTTTCCTCCGCTCATCGCTGGACGTGTCGACACTAGTAGTGGCCCAAAAGAGATCGCCTTGGTGACGGGCGTTTCCGATAATCTTTACGCCATCGACGTCAAAACCGGCAAACTGATTTGGTCGAAACATTTCGACAATAGTTGGAAACCGCAAGAGGGTGATCGGCCGCACTACTTACTTTGTCCCGGCGGACTGACGGCCACTCCGGTGATTGGCCCCGGAGAGCGACCCGGCAAGTACACGATCTATGCGGCGTCTTGGGACGGCATGCTGCGGCGCGTCAACCTTGCGGACGGCGAAGACATCGCGCCTCCCGCTAAGTTCATGCCGCCCAACGGCAAACCGTACGCGCTGAATCTTGTCGATAACGTGATCTACACGCATAGCGCACAGCATTGCGGCGGTAACCCGAACATGGGGTACACGTACGACCTCGCGACTGAAACCGTGGGGAGTTGGGGACCGGCGGGCGGCGGCATGTGGGGGCGTACCGGCCCCGCCGTCAGCTCCGACAAAGTGATGTATACGGGAACGGGCGACGGCGTTTGGGACCCCGAAAATGCAGTATTCGGCAACGGCATCATCGGGCTGCAGCAAGACCCTGAAACGAAGTCGCTCGAGCTTGTCGACTACTACGGTCCGTCGAATGCCGAGTGGTTGTTCAAGCGGGATCTCGATATGCAGGTGACGCCCGCGATCTTTATGTATAAGGGTCGCGAAATGATGGTCGATGCCGGAAAGGAATGCCGGGTCTATCTGATGGATCTGGAATCGATCGGCGGTGATGACCACCGCACGCCCGAATATCGCACCCCGTTGATCTGCAATGAGGCGGTCAATTTCGCGTCGGCCGGGGTTTGGGGTTCGATGGCTAGTTGGGAGGAATCCGACGGCACCGTGTGGGTGCTGACGCCGATTTGGGGGCCGAAGCATTCGAAATTTCATGCCCCAATTGAATACGGCGAAGTCAAAGACGGAGCCGTCGTGGCCTTCAAGGTCGAAGACCGCGACGAGGGGACATGGCTTGCTCCCGCATGGATATCGCGAGACATGAACCGCGCCGAACCGCCGGTGATCGCGAATGGAATTGTGTTCGCCTACGGCAATGGCGAAGACACGCACCAAGCGATGTATGATGTCGGGCTGACGAACACCGCCGAGGAGCGCATTGCCGGTTCATCTCACGCCGTGCTTTACGCTTTGGACGCCCGCACCGGTAAAGAGCTTTGGTCGAGTGGCGAGCAGATTAAGTCTTGGAATCACTGGAGCGGTCTTTCGATCGCAAACGGGCGGGTTTATATTGCTACGTTCGACGGTGTTTTGTACTCGTTCGGGATCGAGCAGTAGATTAGTCATTGGTGCGAATGTCCGCGGTTCTTGGGCTCGCGGTTGGCGATGGTTCGCGGGTTCCTTCGCTTGGATGGGACAGTCCCGCCCCGGTTATGCTGTTAGCTAGACGGGACAGCCTAGGTGAGACTGCCCCGCCGGTTGGTTTGCCTGCTCGTTTCAACTCGACAAACCGATAAAATGGGAGCTCCCAAGTTGCTAAACCTCCGTGTACCAGCGACGTTGTGCGGGCAAGCTTTTTGACAGCAACGCCGGGTTGCTAGTACTAACTTGCGAAAGTAAGGCCTTTAACTGGAAAATGTCGGTATGGCAAGACCGGCAACGGTGATTCGACTGAACGCCGAGGAAGAAGAGACGCTGCGACTCTGGGTGCGCGGCCACAAGTCCGAACGGCGCATGGTGGAGCGCGCTCGCATTGTGCTGCTGGCGGCCGCCGCTACCTCGACCGCCGAGATCGCCCGGCAACTGGGATCCCCGGCGGCGCGCGTGTCGAAATGGCGCACCCGCTTCGCCCAGCAACGTCTGGCGGGATTATGCGATCAAGCGCGTTCCGGCAGGCCCGCGCGGTACGACCAAGCGACGCGCAAACGCATCCTCTGCCAACTCGACGAAGCTCCGCCCGAAGGGCACGCCACTTGGACAGGCGAACTGCTCGCGGAAGCTCTCGGCGACGTCAGCAAGCATCAAGTCTGGCGCGTACTGCGGCAGCTCGGCGTGTCCTTGCGGCGGCGGCGCAGTTGGTGTTTGTCAACCGACCCGGAGTTCGCTCGCAAGGCCGCCGACATTGTCGGACTCTACCTCAGCCCGCCGGAAAACGCCGTGGTGCTCGCGGTCGACGAGAAGCCGAGCATCCAGGCCTTGGAGCGAGCGCAGGGCTGGCTACGCTTGCCCAACGGCAAGGCCTTGACGGGCTTCTCGCACGGCTACAGGCGGCACGGCACGACGCCGCTTTTCGCCGCGCTGGAAGTGGCTACCGGATTCATCATCGCCGGACACTATTGGCGCCGACGGCGTCGCGAGTTTCTCGACTTCATGAACCACATCGCGGCCATCCACGAAGGCCGCGAGATCCACATCATCTTGGATAACTTGAACACTCACAAGCCCAAAAATGACCGCTGGCTGCAACGTCATGCGAACATCCATTTTCACTACACGCCGACCTACAGTTCGTGGATGAATCAGGTTGAGGTGTGGTTTTCGATTCTGAGCCGCCGCGCCTTGCGGGGGGCGAGTTTCACTTCCCCCCGGCAGGTGCGCGAGGCCATCGACAGCTTCGTCCGCGTCTACAACTCCAAGGCTACTCCGTTCGAATGGACCAAGACCGTCGTCGCCCCTCGTCCCCTCGCCAGTAAATATTCTAACTTACGCAACTAAGTACTAGCTCATCATTGCGGAAGAAGTTTGATCCGTCGTCGCCTCCAAAGATTGTGATGTGGGCGGGCCCGAGGGCAGCTGCCGGGGCGGCGGCGACGGGGCCGGGAGTATCAGTGATTTGGCTCCAGCCTTCGTCCAGATTAAAGCGGTAGCTATCGGTGAGAAAGCGGCGGGTCGCGGCGCCAGATTCGCCGGCTAGTAATTCCGCCCCACTGAATAGGTAGAGTGCGCCGTCTTGAGATACGAGCGGGGCCAGTATGCGCGCCGGCCCGGGCGGACTTTCTACGGTTGCCCACTGTGGATTTTCGGCGTTGGTGTCGAATGCCAAAAAAAATTGCTGAGCCGTGGTCGATGTGGGGCTCGCTTGGCCGGCGACAACGTATATCACTCCGTTGAGTTCAGCGGCGGCGCCGTTCGCGGTTGGCTCGGGAAGGGACGCGATCGGCTGATAAACGAGGTCGGGTCCGTCGAAATTCGCTCGGTATGCGTCGGCGTAGTGGCGATCGGCGTCGGAGCCACCCACGAAGACGGCTGAGTCACCGAACGAAACGCTTCCACCGTAGGCCAATGGGCGTGGCAGCGGAGTCGTCGCGCGCCAGTTTCCGTCGGGCGAGTCGAGCACCCATGCGTTGTCGACCCAACGCTTCGTTCCACCTTGGAAGGGAGAAAGTTCGAAGTGCGCTCCACCGGCGACGACGAGCTTGTCGTCAATCACCGCGACGAAAGGACCGGCGACTCCGAGGGGCTCGGGTAGTGATGGTAGAGTCGACCATTCAAAGAGATCGGCCGCTGCCGGCGGGGTGGAAATTAGCAGCAGAACGGCAGTGGCGGATAAGAGACTAGGCCGCATTTCTCACCACCTGGCGAGAAATGCGGCCTAGTTCGCTGCGCCCGATGCGGGTTGAGAAATTTAGCCAAGCGGCCCGTGCGGAGCGTTTGCCCCAGACGGACAGCCTTGATTTCGGGTGCTGCAAAACCCACCAATCATAGCGAAACGATCAGGGCGGGCTTGCGACGCTAGGTGGTTGGCTTGGGAGCATCTCCACCGAGAGGCCTTGAGCTCCGCCGCCGCTTGCGACGGCGTGGCCTGCCGGCTTCACTAGAGCCCTCCCTGCTCGGGTTCGTTGCTTCTGAGCGGTCGCCGCCTGAGCGGGTTTCCGTGGAACGGGATTCACCAGTGCGCCCGCGCCCGCCGTCGCGCAGCGATGACGATCTTGCCCCGGAGCGACTGCCACGACTCGACGCTGCGCGACGCGTAGCGCCGCTTGGCTTCTTGTCTTTACGGCGATCCGAATTGTCAGAACTCACGGTTTCGCCTTCGAATCCTTCGACTTGACGACGTTCAAGTGGGCTGCCGAGCTTGCGCTCGATGGCACGGATCGCATCACGGTCTTCGCGAGAGACGAGCGTGAACGCTTGACCGTCGCGCCCCGAGCGGCCGGTGCGGCCGATGCGGTGGGTGTAAGCGTCGGGAGTGGTGGGGATATCGAAATTAATGACGTGAGAAACGTGATCAATGTCTAGGCCGCGTGCCGCGACATCGGTTGCGACCAGGATGTTGTACTCGCCCTTTCTGAAGCCCTTCGTCGCTCGATCACGCTGAGGCTGCGTCATGTTGCCCTGCAGAGCGACTGCGTTGTAGCCGAGGCTATCGAGTTTGATACCCAGCCGTTTGGCGCGGTGTTTCGTTCGGGTGAATACGATCGCCGAGGTGACGGCTTTATCCTTTAGGAGCTTAATTAACAGGTCGGTCTTTCGATCGGGCACCACCGGATAGAGCGAATGCTCGATTGTGCTCAGGGGTGTGGAGTGCGAAATATCGATGAATACCGGCTCAGCGAGCAGCGAGCTCGCGAGGCCGCGAATCTCGGGCGGCATCGTTGCCGAAAACAGCAAATTTTGTCGCCGCTTCGGCAGGATTGCCAAGATGCGTTTGATGTCGGGCATGAAGCCCATGTCGAACAAATGGTCAGCCTCGTCGAGGACGAGCGTTTGAATTCGAGCCAGGTTGACGTGGCCTTGTTCAAAGAGGTCAAGCAGGCGGCCAGGACAGGCAACCAGGATGTCGGGTTGTGATCTTAGCGTTTTGATTTGAGGAGGAAAAGGCACGCCGCCATAGATAGCGGCGGACTTCAGGTTGGTGAACTTTGAAAAGGTTTTGAAATCTTCGAGGATCTGCGAAGCAAGCTCGCGGGTCGGAGCGATAATCAAGGCCTTGGTGCCCGCACCGCGGCTGTTCAAGAGCCGTTCAACAATGGGCAGGCCGAATGCGGCGGTTTTGCCGGTTCCAGTCTGTGCGAGGCCTAAGACATCAGTGCCCGCGAGCACTATCGCAATTGATTCAGCTTGGATAGGACGGGGTTCAGTGAACCCTGCCGCGCGAATGGCGCGCTGGACAGCCGGTCCGAAAGCGAAACGGTCAAAACCGTTTTCAGTGGGGACATCGGCAAGAGGAGGAGCGGCTTGTGCCGGCTCCACGGAAATCATTGACATACTGATATGTTTCTTTCATGGCGTCCCACACGTATAGCGGGGTCGCACTATAGATCATTCAGACCTATACAACAGTGACAGGTGTGAGGAGATTAGGCCGACTTGGTCATTCGTAGTCGAAGACCCTGTTGTTAGCCGGGGGCCGCCAGGTTGCGGCAATCACGTGATGCCTTTACTGTAGCAGGCGAATGGGAGGATTATTCGCTGGCTTCGCGCGCCGCCAAGAACTCGTCGCCAGGCTTCCAGCTCGGTAACTCGGGTTGCTCGGCGACAATCATTCCCAAATCGAATCCAAAACGTGCCAGCGTCGCGATCCCGGTGAAGTCCCACGACGCCTGAAACTCGTCGCTGGGTTGATGGTAGTGCTTGTCTCGATACTCGGCTACACGCTCTTCGCCCCAACCCTCGGGGCGATCAAGATAGTGCTGGCCGACTCCGATTGAAATCGCGGGCACGCCCCGCTTGGCCAAACTGAAATGGTCGGACCGGTAGTAGTAGCCTTGCTCGGGGTGCGCGTCGGGAGTCAGACTGAGGCCAAACTCATCCGCTAGCGCTTCGACAGCGCCTTGGAGCGTTGTGCGTTCGTAACCAGGCATTGAGATGTCGCGAGTCGCCCCGAAGGGGTACAACCCGTCGTAGTTGAGGTTGGCGGCGGTTTTTCCCACCGCAATGACCGGGTGGCCGGCGTAGTAGTCAGAGCCGAGCAGGCCGCTCTCTTCAGCTCCTACCGCCGCAAAAATAATGCTTCGCGAAGGGGGCGCGGCTAGACTGCCATAGGCGGCGGCGAGTTCCAAGAGCGTCCCGCAGCCTGTGGCATTGTCGACGGCGCCGTTGTAGATGCGATCGCCATCGCCGGCGGTGCTTATCCCAAAGTGGTCCCAGTGGGCCGTGTAGACGACTGCCTCGTTTTTTAGCTCGGGGTGGCTACCCTCGAACATTGCTACCACGTTGCGGGTATCCATCGGCGATACCGAACTGCGAATATCGATGGCGGCATTCAGGCCTAGCGGGATCGGCACAAACTCCTTGGTGTTGGCCAACTCGACTAATTCTTCGATCGAGTGCTCGGCTGTTGCGGCTGACGCCGCGAAGATTTCAGCGGCGGCGTCTGAGTGAATCCAGCCAGCCAAGGCCAGGGCATCTTGGCCCGGTTCGAGTCGAACGGACGGGCTGCGCTGTCCCCATGAGTTGCGCACGACATCCCACGAATAACCCGCGGTCGGGTCGGTGTGGACGATGAGCACGGCGGCCGCGCCCTGGCGCAGCGCCTCTTCATACTTGAACGTCCATCGGCCGTAGTACGTCAGTGCGGGGCCGCCAAAGAACGACTCGTCGTCTGAGGGAGGCTCGTTGGTGAAGAGCAGCACGAGCTTGTCGCGGACGTCCGCGCCCTTATAGTCATCCCAACCGAATTCCGGCGCTACGATGCCGTGCCCGACGAACACGATTTCGGTATTGAGGGAGGTCCGATCGGTTTGGCGTTGGTTGTGGCCGACGTACTCGCTCCTCGATTCGAGGGAGCGGGTTCCGAGGCTCACACGAGAGTCGGCTAGCGTTTCGACTCCAACTAGAGGCACATTCTGGAAGTAGCTTCCGTCGTCGCCGGCCGGCCGCGCTCCGGCTAGCGCCAATTGAGTCGCCAGATATTCGGTGGCCAGCGTTTCGCCGCGGGTTCCAACCCCACGGCCTTCGAGCAAATCATGCGACAGAAAGCGCACATGGGTTGCAATGCGGTCAGCGGAGATTTCAGGTTTTTTTGGTTCCGTGTCGGCTGCACAACCTGCCAACACGATTGCGACGAGCAACGTTCGAATAGCCACGGACCGATGCTATCAGAGAGAGGTCCAGGCTAGCCCGCATATCTAGCCAGGTGGTGAGTTATGAGGACTACAGGCCGCCGCCGGTTAATTCGGTTGGAACTGTCGGCTCTGACTCCGGCGGGGGCGATTCGAGATAGCGAAGATGCAGCATGAACGGCGATAACTCGAAGGGCATCTTGTCACGCGCCGAGCGGATCGCTACCGGCTTCGCGTCGATCAGCGCGACTTGGTTGCTCCAGGCGTTGACTCGAATGCGCGATCCCAGCGGCAGCGCCGCGATCTGTTTCAGGTCCTCGTCGTTAAGGGCCGGACCCTCTGTTGACAGATCAGCGAGACGAATCAACTCGTTGTCGTCGGTGAGCTGATTGCCAAAATTTGGCTGAACCAAATTGGGGAGCAGCGGCCCATGCCGTTGTAGGGCTTTCAGAAATAGTCCGGCCTGGCCGAGTTTGTCGCCGTAGCTTGATTTGCGCAAGAGCTCAGCCGCTTTCACGCCGGCCGCCGTGATCTCTTCGCTGCTACGTTGCACCCGCAGCCCAGCGAGCAGCGCCGCGTCTTCGAGCAACGTCAGATCGCTAAACGCGTACATCGTCTCGCTGGGGTGCCCGAGCAGGATGTGCGCCAGCTCATCTGAGAGAACCATCGCCAGCGATGCCTCGTCGGGCAGCACGTCAAGCAGTCCGCGGCTGATGACGATTGCCTGACCGACCGAAAACGTCTCAAGCGGCGTCGTCAATAAAACGCGGCAGTCCACGTCCATCTCGAGATCGTTCGCGATCAGCAGGTTCGTCACAACTTGCTTCAGCACGGCGTCAACTGATCCGGTCTTCGCAAGTAAGCCGTTCAGCTCCAGTCGCTCGATTACGTTGCGCTGTGCCTGTTGGAACCACATGCGGCGCGCATTTAGCGGAGAAATGTCGGTGCCGGCCGCGCTGTCTTCGATACCGTCGCGGGAGTCTATCAAGATTCCCGTCAGCTCATCGAGCTTGCTCGACTGGCCACTGTTGTACCCCCAGATACGCGTCTGCGCTCGAAATCGGCCTTTAGTATTATCGCCAGACTTTGCTGCAAGCTGATCGCTATCTTCCACGTAGATGTAGGCTGGGGCCCAGAAATCGTCGGTCACCTGCGTGCGCCAGCTATCAAAGTGATAGAACGACTGCTTGTCTGAAACGCCGGAAAAGGTGCCATTGAAGCGGACGATGTTGCGCCCTCGGTCTTCGACCCAGATACGTCCGACGAATCGTCCGGTCTGGCGGCGTTCAGTCGGCCGGACATCGAATACGAAACAACGCACGTCACCGAGAAACTCTCGCCGGACATAGTCGAAACGATAGTTGTCGCGCGTAAATCCCCCGTCGTCCGGGAGCACCATCTGGGCAAATCCGTCCGCCACAAACCCGCGGGTCGGGCGGTGAAAGAGCATCAAGAAACGTTTGACGTCAGAGAACCCATCGCTCACGGACCAGGTGTCATGGCCGATTCCATCTTCAAATAGAACCAATCGCCCAATCATGTAGTGGTCTTCGATCGGGGCCGCGGCCGGAGCATCGTGCGATTCCGGCGTCACTTGGATATAGGTTTCTAGGATTGGTTCATAGCGTTCGAGCTTCTCGACGAAAGCTCGCTCGTTTTCGAGAACGTCGTCAAGCAGCCGATCGACCGGCGATTGCGCAAGGCCCGCCAGCGGCAGCAAGTAGAGTAGGGTGGCGAGCACGACTGAACGAGAAATTGCGGTCACGGGGCGCTGAAGTCCGCTAGTAGGCCATGCGGAAGCTGATCGAGACTCGGGCCGCGGTGTCGATCGCCACACCGTCTCGCGTTGCCGGTTCGAATTTGATCGCCAGCGCGGCCTCGCGGGCGCTCTCGTCCAGACCATAACCAAGGCCCTGAACCAGTTGTGCGATGCGCATCCGACCGTCCGACCCAAAGACAAGATCGAAGACAACCTCGCCTTCGATCTTGTGGGCGCGCGCGGCAGCGGTATAGCTTGGCAGTGGCTTCGATATAATCTGGACATCTGTCAAAGTAATCGGCTGAAGTTCCGCTGACTTCAGAGCTACTTCGTGCTCGATCCCGGCTTCGACAGCACCGAATCCGCCACTTGAGGCGACTCTTTGATCAGCCGATGAAACTTCTACCGCGGATCTGTCAGCGGATCCAAAGCCAGCCGATCGACTGCCAAACCTGGGCCTCCCCGCGAACGTCTGACTCACGGTTGAAGAGAAGCCGCCGGCGGCCACTCGAAGCTGCGCTCGTGGATTGGCGATCGTCGGCGGCGCCTTCGCGAAGCCCGCGACTTTCTCCCGCGGGAGTTCTTTGAGCGGAGGGGGCTCGTATCGATCGATAGGTTGCAATTGCTGTGCGACGGGTTTGATTCGCGGAGCGGACGCGTTTATTGGCTTGGGCGCAGTCGCGGCTACTTCAGGCTCGACACTCGGCAGGGTGAAGTGACTCGGCTCAAGCGGTCTGGTGCGATTTACTACGACCAGCGGCTTTGGCGGCGTTCGATACGTTAGCGGAGGCTCGACGAGGGTTACGACGGTGGTTGCTCGTGGCGCGTCCAGGTGGGCTAGCGGTCGAGCTAGGACCATCGCGGCTAGGACCACAACGTGAACAACGATGCTGATGACGAGCCGCGCACCTATAGGCCGCGGTTCAACTTGGTTTACGAAAAGTTCGGGGTGACTATATCGTTCAGATGCGCTCATGCCGAGAGACATCTCATCGACCAACCGGGGGCTGGGCAGGGGAAAATCCTGGGGCATCGTCGACTTTATCCCCGCTCTGGCGTTCGGTGCCAGAGGAAAGCGTGGACTTCCGTCCACGCCGCGGCTTGCGCGTATCCTTGTCGAGAGCTTGCGGATGGGGTTAGGTATTCGAGTCGGTGTTTGAGATTACTTCCCGGACGCCGTATGTTGCGCGGTCTTGGCTCTCAAAGTAGGTGCGCATCAGCATTTCGCCGATGAGGCCTGTACAAAGCAACTGGATTCCAGAAAGCACCAGAACCGACCCGGCAATTAGTAGCGGGCCATGCTCGACCATGATGTGAACTCCGGAAATCTTCTTGACCAGGAGATACGCCAGCGCCGCCGCTCCAACTCCGCCGCAAACCATGCCGATGGACCCAAAAAAATGCATCGGCCGGGTGAGATAGCGCGCTAAAAATCCCACCGTCATCAGATCGAAAAACACCCTAAACGAGCGCCCCAACCCGTAGTGAGAAATTCCGCCGCCACGCTTCGCGTTCTGTATCGGAACCTCGGCGATGCGGGCGCCGTTCATCGCAGCCAGCACGGGAATGAATCGATGGAGTTCGCCGTAAAGGTTCAGATTGTCGATCACGTCACGGCGGTACGCCTTGAACGTTCCGCCAAAGTCGCGCAAGTCGATACCCGAGACCCAACCGATGCAGGCGTTCGCGATGCGCGACGGAATACGCCGCGTTAGCAAATTGTCGTTGCGCTGTTCACGCCATCCATTTGCAATGTCGTAGCCCTCGTCAAGTTTTGCGAGCAGCGCTGGAATGTCTTCCGGCGCGTGTTGCAAATCGGCATCCATCGCAACGACGATCGAGCCCTTAACGTGATTGAAGCCTGCTGCTAGAGCAGTCGCTTGTCCGAAATTTCGACGTAACCGTACGACCTTTAGGCGGCCATCGTTGTAGGCAAGGTTGCGGAGTAGTTCCGCGCTATCGTCGCTTGAAGCGTCGTCAACAGCGACGATTTCAAATGTCCCGCCAATTTTTTCGAGAGTACCGACCAGGCGGTCGAAGAGGCGCAAGAGGTTCTGCTCCTCGTTGTGGACCGGAATGACAACCGATAGGTCGCAATCAGCCATCAAGCTACAAGCGTATCATTGAGTAGACCAGCGAGACGGGAAGTCCGACTACGTTGAAGTAGCATCCATCGATTCGCTCTACAAATTTCGAGGCTAGGCCCTGAATTCCATACGCGCCGGCCTTGTCTAAAGGCTCGCCACTCGAGACGTACTGGTCGATTTCGGTAGCCGACAATGGGCGGAAAAAAACATCAGTCTCGGCGGCGCGGCATATCGCGCTACTTCCGTCGAACAGCGCGACGCCGGTAACTACCTTGTGCGAGCGACCTGACAGCAGCAGCAACATGCGCTTGGCGTCCGCGGCGTCGGCCGGTTTACCGAGCACTGTCGAGTCGACGACTACAACGGTGTCGGCACCGAGTGAGAGCTGAGCGCTCCGCCACGAAGCGCGAGCCTTGCTTTCGGCCAGCCGCAATACGTAGTCTCCCGCGCTCTCACCAGCGAGAATAGATTCGTCGATATCGGCCGGTAGAACTACAAAGTCGATACCGGCGGAGCGTAGTAGTTCACTTCGTCTGGGCGACGCCGAAGCGAGTATCAGCGGCACGGCTCGGCATTTGCCGTAATCGCCGCCGTCACCTCGTTGCTCGACATGTCGTCGACGAAAACCTTTATCGGCACCTGACATCCGATCGGGGAGCCGACGGGAATGATGGCGTTGACTTGATAAAGGTGCGGCGAGCTTGGACTCAGGCCGGCAAACAGGATCTGCGCGTCGATGCTGCCGACGGTAACTCGAATGGCGCCCGTGATCGGATTGGTGGTGCTAGCGGCAAAGCCATCTAAGACCGGAATTCGCGTGGGGCCGAAACCAGTGCCGAAAAGCGAAATCGCTTGTGTCGGCCGCGCCGGATCATCAAACGTGTTGAGCTGGACGGTGCCCGCTCCGACAAAGTTAAGAATGGCTCCGGGACCGTCGCCCCTCTGGTTCTGAGAGAAAAGTAGCGGCTGTAAAGGAATCAGCCGTATCGTTTCCGGCGGGCTTGGAATACCGTCGACAATGACCACAACTTCAGCCGATGTCGGTGGCGCGTTCTGCTGGACCTTAAGAGCCGCACCCGGAGGCCGATTGGCTTGCGGAGTCGACAACCCTTGCGGTACGACGCCGACAATCTGGCTCTCGGAAGCGAAGACTAGCGGCGCGGGAATGCCCCCCATGGTGACGTTCGTTTCACCAAGTTCACTTGTCAGCGGAACCGTCTGAGCCACCGCTGTGCTCGTTGCCAGCCGTCGCCCGAATATCGCGAAGAACATACCGCCGGTCAGCTCCCCGCCCGGCTCCGAATTCGGCCGGAAGTTTGCGGCGTTGACGACGCCTCCCTCCGACATGATCGGCGCGGTCTGCGAGATGACTGTGAGGAATACTGTGATTTCAACCAGGTCCGGTGATCCCGACCAGGCGATTTCTACGGTGCCCTGATAGTTTCCGAGCCCCAATCCAGTCGGATTTGCGCTGATCACAAGTAAGCTTGGTGTCGTCCCGGCGTTGGATGACAGTTCGATCCATGGCGCGTCACTTGAGGCCGCGGCGATCCAATCAAGAGGATCGCCCGTTGAGGTCAACTCGATTTCCTTGCCGCCTGGACCAGCTTCCGATTCGACTGCGTTGAATGAGATACCCGTCGGCTCGGTCCGCAGCACCGGCAGGACGGGCGGAGGGCTCAAAAGCCGGAAGTTATCGATGCCCGCATCTTCGCGGCCGCTAACTTCATCAAGCGTGACTTCGATCCTCTGAACAGCTCTCATCACGTCGTCGAATGATCGATTGCCGGCGAGCCGGAAGAAATTTTCTTCTTTGAGCTCGATGGAGTAGTTCGTCCAAGTACGCCGGGGAATAGCGCCGGTATAGCCATAGGCTCCGCCGAATCCAATCAAGCGCACTTCCACACCGCGGGTTGCGCCGGCCGATGAATCGTGCTTGCGGTCGAACTCGATGCGAGTTTCCGGCCCCAGGTCGCGCAAATTTCCTAAGAACTTAGGCGGGGCGACCAGGGCGTCTCGACTAATATCTTCTAGGTCGGTTAGCTGCAGGAAGCCGGCCGGGTTTCCGCCGGTCGTAAGTCTCGAAATTCGTGCCCGCCCGTCGCCTCGGGTCGTGCCTAGAATGCGGGGTTCAAGGAATGGCGCACCGGCTACGTTCTTGATCCAACCGTCCGTGCCGGCTTCGAAGTCCGCAACAATCGGCGCTTGCGGAGCCTCGGCGGCCCCTAAAAGAGTGACATTGTCGAGGAAGCATACCCCGTCGGACAATGCGTAATTCGCACGGATCTTGATGCGCTGGACATTTGCCATGACCTCGGCAAAATCCGCACGACCGCCAACCCGTTCCCACAGCTCTGGGTCGAAGTTCACGAAGTAGCGCTGCAGGCGCCTAGTTGGTGTGTCGTGCTGCCAGCGATAAACGGTAGATTCCCCTAAGACGCGAACCTCGACTGGTTGGTTCGCCTGGCTCGAGCCTTCATAAGAGAGGTCGAACTCGAGCCTTGCGTCGGTGCTAAGCAGTCCGAGCGCGCCAAGATATTCGATCGGTGCGACGAAAAAATCGGTACTCGTACCGGTAAGTCGCAGCGAACGATTACGCTCGCTCGAAGACTCCTCGGTTCGAAAAATGTCGAGCCGGCCGTCGGGCTGGCCGGTCGTTGATCCATTGACAATCGGGTCGGGTGCCGGATAATTTCGCTCCCAGCCCTGCGCTTGGGCATTTTCAAAGTCGTTAGTGGCAAAAATCTCGAGATCTGTACGACCCACCGAGCGATCGAGTGCCGAGCGCAGAAACACAAATGTTCGAGGGTTGCGGAAGCCGGCCTCAATCGCCACAAAATAGCGCCCGGCCTGTAAGACCGGGAAGCTGTCAAGGCGTATCTCTATCCGCTCGGCGCCACCGGGCTGTTCGGAACTGAAATCCGCAATGATTCCGGCGTCACCTCTGATGACGTCGGCGCCGTGTCGGACATAAAGATTTACATTGGCCTCGGGTGGTGCGGTCGTCAGCTCGAATTCGAGGCGAAGCGCATCTTCGGGCACATCGATGAAAAACCCTTGATCACCGTTGAACAGTTGCGGGTTGAAAATCGGTGGAAGGACGGTTTTCGCTAACTCGCCTGGAACCAGTCGGTTAAACTGCCCCTGCAATGGGAATACCGCCACAAGAGCGAGCAAAATGTATTTAGATAGTGACGTCACGAAGACTCCAAGCCATCCATCTTGGTATATCGAGTGCGGAGGTGTGCGCGCAAGGCGAACGCCCACTGACGTAAACTGCAACACTACCACGTCTTGGACCCCGCTTGGTCGGGATCGCAGGGGAGAATGCCGTCGTCTGGCGATCAATCCCAGGGCTTCACCCCGGGCTAATTTGAACGTCCCCCCCCCCCCCGCTGGGGGTTCAGTTTTTACGGCTTCACGTTCATTCCGACCCAGAGTCAGAAATCTCAAAATTGCGGGCTAGCGGTTTAGATAGCTGGAATCTTGTGCGGCGCCTTCGGCCTTCGATTCCACCCTTACCGGTTTTTGTGTTCGCGCCCGTTTTCGGATGTCAAAAACATCGGGGGAAGACGGCGACTGATCGAGCAAACGATTCACCCGTCCGTCAAGCGAACGTAAGAATGCAACCAAATCGCCCTTTTCGCCCTCGGACAGGCCCAGCGGCCGAATCTCGGCCTCGAATCCCTCTGGAGCCGACCCGCCACGATTATAGTGTTCGATCACTTGACGCATATTCATCAGCAATCCGTTGTGCATATATGAATAGCGCCGCAGGGCGTCTCGCAAGCTTTGGGTCTTGTACTTGGTGCCGGGCTTGCCGTGACCGTCTCGCTCGGGGACGCCATTGTAGTGAAAATCGTGGTCCGTCAGCAAAGGGCCATTGTGGCAGCGAATGCAACCTGCTTTGCCGGTGAAAAGCTGCATACCGCGAATGGCGGCCGGGCTCGCCGCCTCGAGGTCTCCAAGCAGGTAGCGGTCGATGTCGCTGTCGTAGGAAACCAAGGTCCGCTCGTATGACGCGATTGCCTTGGCGATTAAGTCGAACGTAATTTCTTCATCGGGAAACGCCTTCGCAAACTCGCGCACATAGTACGGGTCGGACTTGATGCGGTCGGCGGCCTCCTCCGGGTCGAGATCCATCTCAAGATAGTTTTCAAGGGGTTTTCGAACCTGCTTTTCGAGAGTCTTCACGCGGCCATCGAAGAACATACTGCGCTGCCAGCCGACGTTCAGCAAGCCAGGAGTCTTGCGGCTCAGCTCACTTTCGTTCAGGCCCCACGCACGCGATAGGCCGTCCATAAAAAACAACTCGGCCTTGTGACAGGTGCCGCAGCTTCGACGATTGTCGCCGGAAAGCGTTTGTTCGAAAAACAGTTCTTCGCCCAGCTTGATTTTTGCGTCGGTCGGCGGATTGTCAGCCGGGTGAGGAGGCGCGCCGGTTAGCGGCTCGAGCTTAGGTTGCTCGGCGGCCGAGCCGATCGACAGAAAAATGGAGAGTGCGATCGCCAGGTATCTCATGGAGTGAAGATTCCAGGTTTAAGCTACCACACGCGCTGGTGTGATTAGGCGGAGGCGAGCGTGGCGAAATGTCGGTCGCTTAACTAAACGGGCTGTTGGGTCTGTGCGACCATCACTCGCTTTTCAAAATCAGCCAGCATGCTTTCGTCTAGGCGGATCTGGGTCGGGCGGCGTTCCAGCGTCGTCATGCGATCGATCTTGTCTTGGAGCATAAGCAGCGCATAGAACAGATTCTCCGGCCGCGGAGGGCATCCGGTTACATACACGTCAACAGGCACAATCTTGTCGACGCCTTGCAGGACGCTATAGGTATTGAAGGGGCCGCCAACGGACGAACACGCACCCATCGAGATGCACCATTTTGGCTCGGGCATTTGATCCCAGATGCGCTTGAGCACCGGAGCCATCTTGAGCGTGACCGTTCCGGCAACAATCATCAGGTCGGACTGACGCGGACTTGGGCGAAAAACCTCCGCCCCGAAGCGCGCGATATCGAATCGTGACGTCGAAGAGGCAATCATCTCAATGGCACAACAGGCCAAACCAAATGTCAGCGGCCAGATGGCCGATTTGCGGGCCCAATTGAATACGTAGTCCACCGAGGTGGTCATCACGTTGCGCTCGAATTGATTTTGAAGGTACGGCATCAAATCTCCAGGAAAGCCCTCTATTATAGGCGACTACTCGAAGCTGTAGGGCTGCGCGTGAACGCTGCTTAGAATCGAACTCTCAAAGTCGTTTCGCTGCCAACGGCATCTGGGGCGACGGCCGTATATTCTCGCGAGCGGCTCGACTCGGGATCATTCACGCGCACTGTGTATGTTGCCCAGCGCCGAAAGATCTTCGGTCGAAAACGATCGCCTTGGATTCGCAGTGTGTAGACGATCTCGCCGCTCGTTTCGTCAACGACCTGCACGACGGGATCGCTCAGTCCCTCGACCTGGATCTCGGGAAGGTAGCCGGCTGCCTGGCGACCGTAGTTGTCGGTTTGACTAATTGTGCGCGGCCAGCCTTCGAACTGCGCACCCGCGGACGACTTGGCTGGGTCAATCAGCAAGCGCCAACATTCCATCGTGATTTGCCGCGTCTTCTTGTTGAGGCGAATGATTCCGTAGCCCGACGCCTTGTCGTGCAAGAGTTCGAGTGGTGTATTTCGTTGCTGCCCGTCAGGGTTGGCCACGGCGTAGATCGTCATGCGGTTGCCGAGCCCGTCGAGACGTTCGCCGGCGTAGTCGGGTGCTCCGGCCGGGCGATTTTGGGCCGGGGTTTCGGGCTCGTAGGATCGCGGATAACCGGCAGCGATTGACGGCACGCAGAATGAATAGCCCGCGTCACCGAATTCGTCGACGCCGTGATGAATGATCGAAGGCAGATGCTGGTCGCCTCCGATCATAAACGTGAAGCCTTTGCGTAGTTCGGCCAGGGCGCGGTTGCGGCCCGATTGCGGCCAACCATTCGAGTCGAGATCGGCAATCAAGCGCATCTTGTTCGCGCCATGGGTCGTTGCGGCGTTGGCGAAAATCGACTGCGTCAGCGAGACTTTGAAAAACGCGTCCCGCCAGTCCGATGCCCAATCGCGGATGAATGCGAGTTGGCGTTCGCCGAGCAATTTCGCTCCAGGCACGTCGTAAGTATTGGGGTCAACGTTGGGGTCCGTAATGTGGTCCGGGCGACCGCCAGGCGCGGGTGTGATGCCCTTCGGACCGGATTTGAACTTACGGTCTTCGATGATCGCGAAGCTCACGCGGCCGTAGTTCAGCTCGGAATAGTAACCCGCGATGCCTTGGTCGATCGGGCGCGGATCATACGGATCGGGAAGATGCGAGGTCTGCGTGCGCTGGACTAGGTTGACCCATTCGGCAGGCATCGCATAGCCACCGCGCTGGTGCTCACTCATGGGTTGGGCCCGCCCGCCGCCGCCCCAGATATTGCCCTGATAGACGTCGTGATCGTCTGGCATATGAACCGTGACACGGTCGCGCATCAAGTCACCGAATGCCCATCCGAGCAAGTACCATTTGCGGAGGTAGTCGAGAGCGGCGGTCTCGACTGGAAGCCGCTCGATGCCGTAGCCGGCGACATCTTCATAAATTTGGTCTCCCGAGAAAAAGAGCAGGTCGGGGTCGTGGTAGTCGACATTTCGAACGATGTCGGCATTTGGGAATCCGGTGTCTTTGTTGCCGGTGAATGCGGCCACCACCATGGTCTCTTTGTCGACGGGCTCTTTGCGGACGGTTCCGGTCCAATAGTGCGGTTCTAGCGAACCGTCGGATTTCATCGCTTGGTAGACGAGCCGGTAGGGGGTGTCGCGGTCGGATTGCCAGTTTGCAATCCGAAAGTTCGCCGTGCGCGCTAACGAGTCGATCTGACTTTCGCCTAGAGATTTCCAGGCAGCGCCTTGCTGAACCTGAAGCTCGACCGACTGCGCATCGGCGCGTCCAACGGGCGGCATCTGCGCCGTCATCTTCAATACGCCGCGACTTAAAGTGTGTTGCGCCCACAGTATTGGCCCAAAGGATCGCTCGGGATTGTGTTGCAGCTTTGAGCCGGCGAGCTTCCAGTCACGGAACCAAATTCGCAGATTGCCCTGCCTACGGGCACCCGGCCCGCGGTAGGAGTTCTGGGTTCGCAACTCGGCGGGCGCGGAATCCGCGACTAGCGCCAGGTTGCCGATTAAGTCGTCGGCGGCGAGGGTTGCCGAAACTTGGCCTACGCGCGCTCCGCGTGGGTTGTGGGCCGAGAGCGTCAGCCGATAGTTGTCACCGTCGGGCCGCGCGGCTAGGCGCAGCTCGATCTCATTGAACGACTTGACGGACGAGCGCGTTGACGCGGACTCTTCACCGATAAATAGCCGACCGTCGGTGTTGAGTCCGGCATCTATGCCGGTACCTCGCAAGGCGGCGTAGCGATAGTCATCCACTTGGCCTCTGATGCCAAGGCGAAACCCGACCCAGCCTGCGGACAGCGCCCCCTCGCTGGGGCGGGTGCGGCCTAGCCGAACGCTGGTTGTGAAACCGCCACGATCGGCGCTTAACTGATAGGTCAGCAAGTTGACGTTGCGATTCCCGCCGGGGATGATACATTCGAGCCGTCCCTCGGACACTCGCCAATCTTGTAACGGGTTCGCCCAATAGTCGGGGCCTATCCAAATACGTTCAACCGACTGCGGCCAGGCGCTGGTAAAATCGGCAGCCTGGATTGAGCAGCTAAGAAATGTGGCGACGAGGATTGCGATATTGCGAATGAGCACAGCAGCTAGTTTCGCAGAACTGCCGCCGAGGCGGAACGGAACGGTCTACGCCGAGGTCTATCGCGCCGTGGCGGCGATACCTCGAGGAAAGGTTGCTACGTACGGCGACATCGCGGACGCCGTGAAATCCCGATGTACGGCGCGACAGGTGGGATTCGCTTTGAGGAACAGCCCTGCAGGGCTGCGGCTGCCGTGGCATCGCGTGCTCGGCGCCGGGGGCAGGATCGCGCTTCCGGGCGAGAGCGGCGCTGAACAACGGTTTCGGCTTCAGGGCGAGGGAGTGCCGTTTGTTGGGAGGCGGGTTCGCATTGAGGCTTGCCGTTACGATTTCGAATTCGTAGGTTAGGCGACCTTTAGCGGGCCCTCGACCGGAGGCTTGGTACAGAGAGGACGGCGCCGGTCGAGTAAGAGCTTGGCTGTGCCATCAGCTTGGTATCCAGGCTGCGAGGAACGATTGGGGACAGAACGATTGGGGACAGGAAGCTGTGAATTAATTCGAAATCGACGCGTTTTAGAGAATCTAAGTCTTTTAGAATCAACATCGCAAGATCGCCGAAATCGATTTTTTCACACCTTCCAGGGGTAAAACTTCGCAAGGCTACTTCTTAGCACCAGCTGCGCGAAGTAGGCGCTCTATCTCGTCTCTGGCTGATGTGCTCTTCCAAACTTTTACCTTGCTGCCAAGATATCGGAGAGGCCTGCCCCCATACGGCCCCTTTTCAATGGGCTTGATATTGGGATTCGCCCCTGCTTGAAGGAGCACCCTAACCGAATCAGGACACTCTAGTAAAATTGCATTGTGAAGCGCCGTGCTCGATACGGAACTTTGCGTATCGACATTGACATCAGCCCCGGCGGCAATCAGGACCTTCAGGGTTTCTGTTCTGCATACGGCGTTGATGACAGGATACTGCCGAGACAACAGACCGAATTGTGAAGACGTTGTTCCGTATCGATTCGGGTTTGCACCCGCTTTGATGAGGGCCGTTACCGCTGCGGCGTCAATATACACAATACGCTCCAGGGGGTAGTTGACGGAAGTGATAACTGAGTCTCGAGAGCCGGTAAAGCTGGTGGTATTTCGATATTCGGGGTCAGCACCAGCATCCAACAACAGCTGAACAATCCGAGCCGAGCCTGCATAGAAAAGCGCAGGGCCCTGAATACAGAATCCCCGGCTGCAATACTCTGCGGTCTGATTTGGTGATACACCAGCCAGCAGGAGTGCTTCCACGGCGGACGCGTCCTTGTTTAAGGCTGCTTTCAATAGCGATTCTGCATCAATTCCGTAGCCCTTCTCGCCAAGTTATGACAGACCAGCTTGCTTGGTTGCCTTCTTCATTTCGATAGCTACGATTCGCTGCGTGGGTCCATCGATAGCCAGAATCCCTTCCCAGGTGCCAGCACCGTCTGAACTGTCAGCCTCAATCAAGTGTTCCCCTACCGCAAGTTTGACCAGATGTGCTTCTTTCGCCTTAAGGCTTCCACTTGGTTTGGTATCTATCCTCAACTCACAGTCCGCATCACAGCGGAATAGCACTGGTGCTTCTACAACTGCTGGGGCCGGGCTGGGAGAAGGTGGGGCTGCAGGTGGAGCTGACTCAGGCTTAGGATCTGGCTTCAGTAATGCCGCCGTCTTGTCCAATACAAGATGAGCCTGAAGGGGAGGGCGATTCCAATACAAGATGAGCCTGACGGGGATCCGTTGGGTGGTCAGGAACAGAGCAGCTGCGGGCGATGGGAGTCGCCGTGCAGCAAGCCGAATCGCTGAGTCTGGAGCAGATCGAGTGTTTTCTCGACGGGTGCCAATCCGTCGCCTTCGAGGGCGGCAATCGAAGCGACAAATATGCGCTCGTCGAAAGCGTCTTGAAGCGGCATCACTATGCCGACCAGAAGCGCTCCGTCAAGGGTCTCCTGCGGCGTTATCTCGCTAAGCTCACGGGCTTAAGCCGCGCGCAACTCACCCGCCTGATCGGACAGTTCTTGCACACGCGTTGCGTCCGTCCGAGGGCCTATCGGCGGCGCCGTTTTCCCAGCAAGTACACACGCGCCGACAGCGTCTTACTGGCGCACGTCGATCGAGTTCATCAGCGCCTCTCGGGGCCGGCCACCCGCCGCATTCTCCAACGCGAGTTCCAGATCTACGGCCGCAAAGAGTTTCGACGCCTGGCCGAATTGTCCGTGGGCCAGCTGTACAACTTGCGAAAAAGAGCCGTCTACCAACGTCACAGTTTGCATCTCGACAAGACCCGTCCCACGCCCGTTGCGATCGGCGAACGCCGCCAACCCGAGCCGCGAGGACGTCCGGGCTACCTGCGCATCGACACCGTGCACTCGCCCGAACAGGAAGGTGAAAAAGGCGCCTACAGCATCAATGTGGTCGACGAAGTGACGCAGTGGCAGGCCGTCGGCTGCGTCCAACGCATCAACGAAAACCACCTCATTCCCTTGCTGGAAGGCCTTTTGGAACAATTTCCATTTATCGTTCGCGGCTTTCACTCCGACAATGGCAGCGAATTCGTCAACCATCAAACCGCTAAACTGCTCGAGAAGTTGCGAATTGAATTTACGAAGTCGCGCGCGCGCCGTTCGAACGACAATGCCTTGGTCGAAACCAAGAACGGCGCGGTGGTGCGCAAGTGGATGGGCTACCAGTTTTTGCCCTCGGAAGCGACGCAGGCGATCGACACCTTCTACCGCCAGTGGCTCAACCCGTACTTGAATTTTCATCGCCCATGCGCTTTCGCCAGCGAGCGCCGAGACCGCCGCGGCAAGTTGCGCAAGGTGTACGCCGAGTGGAGCACGCCGTGGGAAAAGCTGCTCAGCCTGCCCGCCGAGCAGCGCGGCCTGCGCGCGGATCGCTCGCTCAAGAAGCTCCAAGCGCGAGCGGACACTTATTCCGACACCGAGTTTGCCGAGCAACTCGACGCTCAGCGCAACGAACTGCAACGCGTCTGCAAAGACCTCGCGATCTGCTGGCGCACGCGCTAGACAACGCCCCGACCCGAGGCGTTGTCGGCTCCTCCGGCCCACGTCCGAAGACGGCCGTGGGGTCTCGCCTGGGATGGCTGCAAAGGGGGATTGGGGTGCCGCCCCTTCCCCCTTATGCAATCCCCCTCACCCCGCCCTACGAAGCCACAAATAGCTGTAGCCGCCGACCTCAACTCACGCTATAATCCCCCTCAACCCGCAGCTGCTTCGCCTCTCTCCTTCAGGCTCATCTTTCAATTGGAAAAGAGGCTCTGGCCCAATTTTTTTTGAGTCCTCAGAATCCACCATGAGGAATGTCCGGGTAGGCCATCCCAACTCTGCAATAGTGACTGCCCTTAGCGCCATAGAAAAGTTCAATGTATGTTTGCTGCTAGCGGCGGGTTTGTGAGGGTGCAGTGTGGTGGAATCACTGCGCAATCGCATGTCCAACTTGAATTCTTAGCAATGAACCCCATGCGCCTAGGCAATTCAGTTCGCGGAAATGTAACGTCCTGTTCGACCGTGATTCAGCATTCCACAGCCATTGCTCGGCCTGCACCAGCCGCAATTCCTTGACCCTAGAATGAGGTCATGGCAGGTTTGCTCAAAAACGAAAATCCCCGTGGTGATCCTCAGTCTGCACCTAGATGCGGAGCCAAGACTCGCGCTGGTTCATCCTGCGAAGGTCCAGCAATGGCCAATGGCAAATGCAGAATGCACGGCGGCGCTTCGACGGGACCTCGTACCCGCGAAGGCTTGCTGAATTCCAAACTGGCTAAGTGGCAAAATGGCAGATATTCAAAAGACGGCAAGGTTCGCCACAAATCATTGCGGGCTGTTCTCAAGACTACTGGCCAGCTCAACACAGTGCTTGTAAGAGGTTTGCACAAGACTGGGTCCGAACTGAGGCAGATCATTCTCGAAGCTGAGGAAGTTGAGCAGTTCCGTAAAGATTACTGGTCAAGCTACATGAATCTTGGTGAGAGACTCAAACGGAAGCGAAGGGACGGAGCCCTTAAAAAATCGCTCTGCGCCGTGGAGTATCCTGGAGGCAATCGATGCCCCGTCAAGCGCGGGTGGTGGCGGTGGATGTGCCGCATCACATCACCCATCGCGGCAACAATCGCCAAGATGTCTTCCTGTCCGACGAAGACCGGCGCCGCTACCAGCAACTGCGTTCTCTGCATCCGCGCGCCTGCCGAGTGAATCTGCTCGGTTGGTGTTGGATGACGAACCACGTCCACATGATCGCCGTGCCGCGCCGCGAGGACTTGCTCGCGCGCTTGATCCGAACGGTCCACTCCGGGTATGCGCGGCAGTTCAATCGGACGCGCCGGCGAGACGGTCATCTATGGCGAAGTCGTTTCTATTCATGCGCTTTGGACCCCGCACGACTCGACGCGGCGCTATTGTATGTGGGCCTGAATCCGGTACGCGCAGGGATGATGGCCGAGCCAACGGCATGGCGCTGGTCGAGCGCGCGCGCCGATGCCGGCGGACGCGATGACAGCGGCCTGTTGGACTGGTATGTCCTAGAGGAGTTCGGCGGGTGCGCGGACTGGACGGCAAGACTTGCGCAAGGGCAAGGCGATCAGGCGGCGGACCACATTCGGACGGCGACACCGTCGGGAAAACCGTTCGGCGGCAAAAACTTTCAGAGGAAGATCGAGGCGGACTTGGGTCTGCCGGCAGGCTGGAGTCGCATTCGTCCGCAGAGAGGTGGAGTCGTCCTGGAGTGGCTACGGAAAACGAGACCAGTAGAGAGGGGACACAATATCATCGAATGGAGAGGAGGATGGAGTGTCTCGGAGGAACTTTACGAAGGAATTCAAGATCGCGGCTGCGCAGAGGATGCAGCGCGGCGAGTCGGCGTCGGAGTTGGCGCGTGAGCTCGAGGTCAAGCGCACCAAGCTCTACGATTGGACCGCGGAGTATGAACGCTACGGCGCTGAGGCCTTCCCCGGCGCCGGCCGGCGCAAGAGCGATCAGCCACGGGTTGAGCGCGGCCGCGAGGACGAAGCGCGCATCGCGGCGCTCGAGCGCAAAATCGGCCAACAGGCCGTGGAGATCGATTTTTTGGAGCAAGCCTTGCGGCGTGTCGAGGGACTTCGTCAGAAAACCCTCGTCAGTGGAAGCAGCAGATCGGAGAGTTAATCCGGTCCGCGACGGGGCAAGGCAAGTTAAGTATCCGCAAAATGTGCCGGCTTACCGGGCTACCGCGAGCGAATTTCTATCGCAAGCGAGGGCAGCCAAACGAGTGGGAAATGAATCTTCGCGAGGCACTGCATCAGACTGCGCTGGACAATCCGTTCTACGGCTATCGGCGCTTGACGGCGGAGCTGAAACGGCAAGATTGGCAGGTCGGTCAACGGCGCATCCGGCGCCTAATGCGCGAGGACAACCTGTTGCGTTTGCGCAAGCGGCGCACGAAGAAAACGACCGATTCGAGGCATGGTTGGCGGGTGTACCCGAATCTCGCGAAAGGGTTGAAAGTAAAGGCTCCCAACCAGTTGTGGGGTGCCGATTTGACATCTGTTCGATGGGGCCACGAGTTCGTTTACGCGGCGATGATTTTGGACCTGTTCTCGCGCCGCGTGGTGGGCTGGGCGGTGGGCTCGAGCTTGGAATCGGGATAGGGGGAGGCCTCACGGCTCCCCCCTCCCACACCACCGGGCATACGGGTCCGTACCACGGCGGTTCGGACGAGTTAAGCGCTCGAAGCGGTGGACACACGAGGCAAACCGAGCGAGTCGAAATAGGCATTGGGCAGCGCCTGCTGGACGGCCACATGCCGCGACATCGCCCACCAGCCAGTCGGGGATCCGGCAGCTATGGCTGCTCTCATGTGGGGCACGCCCAATCGCCGTAAGTTGACGTATCGAGTGTGCCCATTCCCCCACTGCCGCCAGATCATCATACGAAGTCTGCGGCGGATCCGCGCGTCCAGGTTACGAAGCACTAACGGCTCCTGACTGAAGCCAAAGTAGCCTCGCCAGCCAAGCAGATAGGGCCTTAACGAACCGACCATCTGCTCGATACTGACCCCGCGCGTTCTGCTCGTCAACTCTCGTACTCGCGCCTGAAACCTTTGCAGAGCCTGCGGCGATATCAATCGCTGAGGCTCCGCTCCGCTCGTCAAGCGAAAGCCCAAGAACTTCCGATCGTCGGGTCGAGCCACCGCGCTCTTCGATCGATTCACCTGGAGCCGGAGCTTCTTTTCCAGAAACTTTGTGACGGAGGCCATCACTCTCTGCCCCGCCCTGCGACTGCGAACGTAGACGTTACAGTCAGCGGCGTAGCGGCAGAAGCGGTGACCGCGCCTCTCCAACTCGCGATCCAAATCGTCGAGCACAAGGTTTGACAACAACGGCGACAAAGGCCCACCTTGCGGCGTTCCCTCATCGACAGAACTCAGCAGTCCGTCTTCCATCACTCCGGCAGTTAGAAACGACCGGATGAGTTTCAGCAAGCGCTTGTCGCCGACCCGTTTGGCCACCCGAGCCAGCAGCAGATCGTGATGAACGCGATCGAAGAATTTCTCCAGATCAACGTCTACCACCCACTGATAACCCGCGGCGATGTAGGCTTGCGCCCGCGCCACCGCTTGCTGCGCCGCACGTCCCGGCCGCAAGCCGTAACTGTTGTTGGAAAACGTCGGGTCCCAACGCTTCTGAAGAACTTGTAACACCGCTTGCTGGATCAGTCGGTCGCGTACCGTAGGGATACCCAACCTCCTGACCCCGCCACCCGGCTTCGGGATTTCCACCCGTCGCAGCGGTTGCGGCTGGTACGTTCCTTGAAGCAACTGCTCCCGGATGACCGGCCAATGCTCGCGTAGGTCGTCCCAGGTTTCGTCGATGGTTTTGCCATCAACGCCCGGACTCCCCTTGTTGCCCCGGACTTGTTTCCATGCCTGTAAAAGATTGTCTCGCTCGCACACCTCCTCCATGAGTTGTTGCTCTCGCGCCGGGCTTGCGGTCTCTCGCTTCACCGCGCACGGTTCGGTCCCTTGTTGAGCGGGCCTCGGGGCTTCACCCTCCGGCTCGTTCATGAAGGCCAACTCCAGTTGGTTGTTCCGCCGCTTTCCGTCCATGAGTTACGAGTCCTAATTGCCACTCTCTTCCGTTCGGGCCTTCAGCCATCGTTCTCGGTTCGGCCTATCCGTTAACTCCGTCTTTCGACTTGCGGAGTGCCTCACTAGCTTCACCGACTGCATGGCCTACTATGCCCTCTGCTGACTTCTGCGTCCCGATCGGGTCGCCTCTCGGCTTCCGCAGTCCCGAACTTCGAGACGAAACGCAGACCTCCCGGGGTAAGTCTGACCGCTTTCACCGCACACCTGCCGGATCTACAGCCTTGGCCCTTGATGGATCTGGACTTCGCGATTCGTCGTCCGCTCGTCCGGCCAAGGATGCCTCGTATCCGGTTTCTGTTCGTCAGGTCGCAGTTTTGATTCACGCTTCCTCCAGACCCCGCCTCGCGACGGCGCCCTTGCGTTTCACTAGTACTTCGCTTCCATCAAGCTGTACAAAGGACTTTCACCTCTTAGCGGTCAGACATGCCCGGCACACGACGAAGCGGCCGTTGGCGGCATTGGAGCAGGCCCTCGAAGGGCGCGAGCCGGAGGCGGGATTGATTCATCATTCCGACCAAGGCAGGCAGTATGCCTCGCGCAAATACGTGGACAAGTTGACCGCAAAAGGCGTGAAGATTTCGATGAGTCGCAGGGGGAACCCGTACGACAATGCGTTCGTCGAGAGTTTTATGAAGACGCTCAAAGCCGAGGAAGTCGACTGCAACGAGTACGCGACATTGGCCCAGGCGCAGGCGGAAATCGGTGGGTTCATCGAGCGGATTTACAACCGCAAGCGGCTGCACTCGTCGTTGGGGTACGTGCCGCCGGCGGAGTTAGAGGAAGCGTTCGCGGCGATCGAGGGGGCGAAGACGGCGGCTTGACGCCGCCGCAGTTTTCAAGGCATGGGCAGATCTACCGCTCCGATGGGGGTGCCGGCGTTAGACTGGACAAGGCGGGATGCGGCAAATGGGCCGCACCCCGCGCCCATCGGATCGATGAGTCCGCAGCCGGGTATTCCTTGGCGAGTTGCTCTCTAGCATTGCCCGCCGCCGCTTCCCCGGCTGCAGCCAGAATGCACCTATACCGTTGTCAAAGCAAGCCTTTTACAGCGAACGGCAACCCGTCCCTTATTTCGTGGTCTCACGAACCGTTTGCATTCCACGCCAGACTACTGGCGGCTGGCCACTGCGTGGGACATGACATAAGTGAGCAAGCGGGCGATTCCGGCGCGAATGTGAGCCCGAAAGGGACCCGTAGATTCGAGAGCGAATCGCTAAGTTATTGACAAACCTGGTAGGCCCGAGCGGACTCGAACCGCTGACTTCTACCGTGTCAAGGTAGCGCTCTAACCAAAACTGAGCTACGGGCCTATGTACTTAACGGATTGATTCTTTGTGACTTCCGGCTCTCAAAGTTTTTAGAAAGTATTCAGAATCAGTTAAGCCGAGTCACTTTGCAGTTTGGGATCAAGTCAAGACGTTTGCGACTCTGCGTACGAGGGTCAGGATAGCATGCGATACGAAACGCTTCAACGATCGACTCCAGGCACTATAACGCCGGCTCCGTTACCCGATACTCCGCCCTCAGGCGCTTGAGGTCGGCCTTGAGTTCCGCCGTGATCTTTTCGTGGCCTTCCTTGCCGTAGATGCTATTAACCTCACCCGGGTCGCTCTCGGTGTCGAAGAGTTCCCACTCGTCGCTCTCGTAAAAGCGAATCAACTTATACCGCGCATTCCGCACGCCCTCATGCGCCGGCACCCCGTGAGCCACCATGCTCTCGTAGTAGTGATAGTAGAAGGTCTTGCGCCAGTTCTTCGGCGTCTCGCCCTTGAAGATTGGCACCAAGCTGCTGCCTTGCATATCCTGTGGAGCCTCGACGCCGGCAATCTCTAAAAACGTCTCGGCGAAGTCTAGGTTCGACACCAGGTCCATATTGGTTGATTGCGCTTTGATCACTCCCGGCCAGCGGGCCAGCAACGGCGTGCGAAGCGATTCCTTATACATCCAACGTTTGTCGAACCAGCCATGCTCGCCGAGGTAGAAACCTTGGTCCGAGCTATACATCACGATCGTATTCTCAGCCAAGCCGGCTTCGTCCAGATAGCGCAGGATGCGTCCGATGTTTTGATCGACCGACGCGATGCAACGCAAATAGTCTTTGATATAGCGCTGATACTTCCAGCGCACCAAGTCTTTACCTTGCAAATTGGCTTCGCGAAACGCGTTGTTCTTCGGGCCATAGGCCGCGTCCCAAACGGCGCGCTGTGCGGCGTTCAAGCGGCCGACGCTGTTGCCATATTGCCGCACGCTTTGACTGTCGCTGGGCGTACCCGGCGGTGGCGGGAGTTTCAAATCACCGCCATCGGTCATGTGCCGCGCGATCTCCATGCGGTTGCCGGCTGCCGGCGAGGCCCGTCCAGAAAAATCGTCAAAAAGCGTGGGCGGCTCCCAGATGTGCTCCCCATCGTAGAGCGATAAATGCTCCGGGCCGGGCATCCAGTTTCGATGCGGCGCCTTATGCTGGCTCATCATCATAAACGGCTTGTCGGGGTCGCGCCCAGTTTTCAGCCACTCGAGCGAAAGGTCGGTGATGATGTCGGTGACGTAGCCGGTATGCCTACGCCGTTTGTCGTCGGGACCGAGGCGCATATCGGGGTTGTAGTAAGCTCCCTGCCCCGGCAAAACCTCCCAGTGATTGAAACCTGTCGGGGCGCTCTTGAGATGCCACTTGCCGAAGATAGCCGTCTGGTAACCCGCGGTCTGCAGCAATTTCGGGAAAGTCTGCTGCGAACCGTCGAACACTAGCCGGTTGTCGAGCACGCCGTTCAGGTGGCTGTACTTTCCGCTTAGAATGACTGCGCGACTCGGCGCGCAGATTGAGTTCGTCACCAGCGCTCGGTCGAATCGCATTCCCTCGCGAGCAATGCGGTCAAGATTGGGCGTGCGGTTGATCATCGACCCGTAAGCGCTAATCGCCTGATAGGCGTGATCGTCGCTAAATAGGAAGATAATGTTCGGCTGTTCGGTCGCCGCAAACGCGAACGACGCAAGCGAAATGAACAGAACGGCGAGACGTTGCATAGAGTTGCAATATTCTAGCGAATCCACGCCGTCGGAAGCGCCATCTAGAATGGATCGAGGTGCCCAAAATCGTTATCGAAGTGTGTGACCTGCGTTATTCCTACCCCGATGGCGTCGAAGCGCTTCGCGGAGTGGACTTCACACTTCACGAGAGCGAGACGGTCGCGGTGTTTGGCGCAAACGGCTCCGGCAAGACGACATTCTTGAGTCATCTCGTGGGACTACTTCACGGTCAAGGCACGGTCAGTGTTTGCGGATTAGACACTACTAGAGAAAACCTGCCGGCGGTCCGCCAGCGAGTGGGGATGCTGTTCCAAGATTCAGACGACCAGCTCTTCATGCCGACGGTCGAAGAAGATGTCGCCTTCGGCCCGCTCAACCTAGGCCTAGGCGTTGCAGAAGTTGAACGCAGAATTGAGACCTGTTTAAGCGACGTAGGCCTTTCGGAATTTCGCCAACGAGCGCCACATCACCTCAGCGCCGGACAGAAACGCCGCGCCGCCCTCGCCGGGGTACTAGCGATGCAGCCGGATGTCATCTTGCTTGACGAGCCTGCAACCTTTCTCGACCCCCCCGCCAAGCTAGCTCTGGTTTCGACGCTAAAAAAGCTTCCGCAGGCTAAACTTCTCGTCACCCACGACCCCGCACTCGCCGAGAGTCTAGCCACAAGAGCGGTATTTTTCGAGCAAGGGCGCATCGTTGCCGAGGGCAGTGTGCGCGATCTGACTGAAGAATTTGCCTGGCGCTAGTCGGCGATGGGCCACGGCTAAATTGATCGCGATCGACAATGACGAAGCCGCAATTGCCCGCCGCGCGACCTACGGGACTTTAACCACGGACTGTTAACCTATTACGTCCAGCCATGGAGCTTGTCCGCATAGCGAATCACCCGGAGCCGCGTCTCCCCAAATGGCTGCGAAAGTCGGCGACTAATTTCCAGGCGCTGCACGACCTCAAGGTTGAACTTCGCGAGCGCAAGCTGCACACTGTCTGCGAGTCGGCGCGCTGCCCGAACATTCACGAGTGCTTTGCGCAAAAAGCCGCGACATTCATGATCCTCGGCAATACGTGCACCCGAACATGCGGGTTTTGCTCCGTGCCTCAAGGCCAAGGCGAGAGCCTCAACCTCGACGAGCCGCGGCAAATTGCCGAGATGGCCGCGCGAATGGAGTTGCGTTATGTCGTGATTACAAGCGTCAATCGCGATGACTTGCCCGACGGCGGTTCCGCACAATTTGCGGAAACGGTGGGGGCCGTGAGAGGTGCTTTACCCGAAGCCCAGATCGAGGTGCTCACCCCTGATTTTTGCGGCGACCTAAATGCCGTCGCGCGCGTCCTCGACGCTGAGCCCGACGTTTTTAACCACAACATGGAAACGGTGGCGCGGTTGTACCGCCGGGTGCGTCCCCAAGCCGACTACACTCAGTCGCTTGAAGTCTTACAGTTTGCCAAACAGTATTCGCCGCGAAGTCTGACGAAATCGGGCCTGATGGTCGGGCTCGGCGAAACCGAAATCGAGGTTCAGGGTCTGCTTGACGATCTGCGCGGGGCGCGGACCGACGTGGCTACCATTGGCCAGTACCTGCAACCCAAGAGGAATCGCCTGCCGGTCGAGGAGTTTATCCACCCCGACACGTTTGAACGCTATCGCGAGTATGGCGAATCGATCGGCTTCCGCACCGTTTTCAGCGGACCCCTAGTGCGTAGCTCATACATGGCCGACGTCGTTGAGAAGCAGGCCGCCAGCTCGGCATGAGCCTCGATCCGCGCGCGCGACATTTGTTGCCGTTTGCGGCTGCTATCTTCGCAGGCGTCCTGCAAGTCCTTGTTTTCCCCGAAGCGTCGCTTAGCTGGCTTGCGCCGGTCTGTTTGGTGCCGTTGCTGACCACGCTCGAGAGTGCGACGGCGCGGCAACGCTTCTTACTCGGCTGGGCTTCAGGCGTCGCGGTTTGGGGCGGGGCGTGCTACTGGATTTACCCCGTGATGCGCGACTACGCTAGCATTGCCTCGCCCGTCGCGGCGTTGCTTTTCATAGCCTTCGCGATCGTCAAAGGACTCCACGCCGGAGTCTTCGCTTGGCTAGCCGGACCGCTACTTAAACGCCCCTGGGCGGTTCCGTCAGTGGCCGCCCTGTGGGTCGCGATCGAGGGCAGCCACCAGTACTTAGGGTTCACATGGACCCAACTCGGGAACGCCGCGCCCGACTTCGTGATTCCCCAGATCGTCCGCCTAGCTCCCTGGACCGGGGTCTACGGCCCATCGTTTGTCTTTGCCTGGATGAACGCGGCGATCGCGCTCGCTATCATCACGCGCCGCTTGAAACCCTTGCTTTATCTAGCCGCTGTCGTGCTCGTCGCTCTACTGCCTGGTCTCCCCGAGACGTCGACGGTTTCACAAAAAGCTCGCCTGGTACAACCAAACGTCCACCCCGATGAACTGAAATCCGGTAAGTGGAACGCTAGCAAAGGTACCGCGCATTTGGCACGAATGCTCGAACTATCAACAAACTATTCGAACGACGAGAAACCCGCGCTACTCATCTGGCCTGAGTATCCAGTACCGGCATTCTACTTCGACGACGCCAACTCGCACGCCTTCATGGAGCGTGTTGCGCGCGAGGCCGACGCGCATTTCATTTTCAATACGATCGGCTACCAAGACTCCGACCCCCACAGGCCGCAAAATAGCAGCGCCACAATCGCACCCGATGGAGAACTGCTCTCGCGCTATTCGAAAATACACCTCGTACCATTTGGCGAATTCGTGCCTTGGCCGTTTAGCTACTTCGTCGAAAAGATAACAATGCAGGCCGGTACGTTCCAGCCGGGTCGAGAAGTCTCGGTTGCAGCAGTCGATGGTCATGGAGTCGGCACGTTCATCTGCTACGAATCCGTCTTCGCAAGAGCGATCAGAAAGTTCCCGGCTCGCGGCGCCGAAGTGCTCGTCAATATTTCAAACGACAGTTGGTACGGGCGAAGCGCCGCTCGTTACCAGCACCTACTGATTGCCCGCATGCGAGCGATCGAAAACGGTCGCTGGATACTGCGTGCGACCAACGACGGCATCACCACCGCAATTGACCCACAGGGCCGGCTAGCAGACCCGTTGCCCTCATACGAGCAAGGCGTCCTCACGGTAGGCTTCAATTATGAGAGTGAACAAACCGGCTATGTCCTCTGGGGAGAGTGGTTCTGGTGGCTTACTATCGCGGTCGCCGCGGTGGCGGCATTCGAAGCTAGCCTATGTAGCCCGCATTTCCCACCACCTGACGGCGAAAGCACGCCATAGGTGCGTCACTACTTCGTTGCGCTCGATTGTCGTGCTCGACGTACCGTCAAGTACGCCTCCGCGCGCCAACCGTCGCTCGCCTCGTATTGACACACCTCTCACGCACTTTCGCTCGCCACGTGGTGAGAAATGCGGGCTGGGTTCTCACTTGAGATAATCAAGAAAAGATGACCCTAGACGAACTCCAGCGCGAATTCCAATCCGTCCGCGACCGGGCCAAACTAGTGCGGGGGTATCTTTGACGTCCCAGCGAGCAGAAAAACATTAGAAGAGATCGAGAAGGAAATCGCCGTCCCCGACTTTTGGAACGACAGCACGAAAAGCCAAGTCGTGATGCGCCGGCGCAAGCGCCTGACGGAAACGCTCGAAGCCGGGGATGAGCTCGGGCGTGCGGTCTCTGACCTGGAGGCGTTTTTTGAACTCGCGAACGAGGGCGAGTCGGTCGAGGAAGAAATTTCATCCGAGCTGAAAACGCTCTCTGAGCGCCTCGACGAAATCGAAGCGGCGTCACTGCTGGGCGGCGAAAATGATCATCGCAACGCGATCGTCGTTCTGCATCCAGGCGCCGGAGGCACCGAGTCGCAAGACTGGGCTGAGATGCTACTGCGCATGTATCTGCGCTGGGCCGAGCGCAGCAAATTTAAGGCCGAAGTCAGCGACACGCAACCAGGCGAAGAAGCCGGCATCAAGTCGGCGACATTCACGGTCAAGGGCGACAACGCCTACGGCCTGTTGCAATCGGAAATCGGCGTTCACCGCCTGGTGCGTATCTCGCCGTTCGACTCGAACGCACGCCGGCACACCTCGTTCGCCTCGGTGTTCGTCTACCCGGAAATCGACGATGAGATTACGATTGACATCAACGTCGACGACCTGCGGGTCGACACCTATCGCGCCGGCGGTGCCGGCGGGCAGCACGTCAATATGACCGATTCAGCGGTACGCATCACCCACCTACCGACCAACATCGTCGTGCAGTGCCAAAACGAGCGCTCGCAGCACAAAAACAAAGCGACCGCGATGAAGATGCTGAAATCGCGGCTCTATGACAATGAAATGCGCAAGAAGCAGGCCGAGACCGACAAGCTCGAAGCCTCGAAATCGGCAATCGACTTCGGCCACCAAATCCGCAACTACGTGCTGGCGCCCTACCGCATGGTGAAGGACCTGCGTAGCCGCCTCGAAGCCGGCGATGTGGACCGGGTGCTAGACGGCGATCTCAACAAGTTCATGCACGCCTTTCTAGTCTTCCAGAAGACCGGAAAACTAGCCGGCGAAGTAGGTAACGACGACGACGTGTAGTCTCACGTAGCCCTAACTACGTCGCGCTCAATAGGCCTCATAGAGAAACTCAGGGTAGCGAGTAACCGGCAGTTCCTGCCGCTTACGCCCGAGGCAGTAGATCGTCTCTCCCCGCAACTTAGCCGGCAAGTTTTGACCCTCTAAGAATTCTCGAACCCAAGCCGGTGTATTGGCGCTTGTGCCATCGGTAAACAGAGTTTCGATCTCAAATCCGCCAGCCTCGAAAAGCGTTCTGATCTCCACAGGGGCGTACTCTCTGACGTGTGGCACCTGGCCGGTTTCGGCGGAGTATTTCGAATACACCTGTGGGTTGGCAGTTTGCTCGAGCACCTTGGCGACCGCGTCCAAATCAGTGGTATTCGGCGTGGTAATCAGCAGTCGCCCGCCCTCGGCTAGAATACGGCGGGATTCGAGCACGAGGTGCATCGGGTCTTGCAGCAGGTGCTCGATCAACTCGCATGCGAGCACCAAGTCGAAGCGACCGTCCGGGTAAGGATAGCTGTCGGTCTCGGCATCGTACTTGTCAACCCGGCAGCGGAAGATTTCGTCACCGCCCGCCATCACCGGCAGCGTCTCGGTCTCGCCGAGCGGGCCCTTGTACGCCGCCAAAACGTCGGAGTAGCCGAGTATCGACGAGAGCACAGGGGCCATCTGCAAGTACGACGCGAGCTCCAGCGCCGCGCCACGCTCGCCGGGTGGCGGAACGGCGTTGAGCGTCGTCACCAACCTGCGCATGTGGATCTCGAGGTATCCACGAGCATCAGGCGTCGAGTCGAGTCGCTTAAGAAACTCCTCAATGCCCTTGGGGTCACCCTCGACGGGCTGCTGTACGAGCGGTTCGGGCCAGGGGTCGCCTAGGGCCGTCGGATGCAGCGCCTTGGTGTGAACCGTTATCGGCGATTCTGACGTCGAGTCCGATCGAGACTCGACGAGCCGCAGCCGATCTCCGAGTTTGTGTTGATATTCTTCAACTCTTTCAATGCCGCTCTTGATCTGTGAAAGTTGCTCATAACTAGCCCGAAACCATCCCCGTACTTTAAACAAGGTTAAAACGAGGGAGGCAAATATGACCAGGCAGATTGTGAAGATCGACCAGAACTCGGCACCCATTACTCGACTATAGCCGCGGGTAAAGGTAACGAGAGCAATGCATCGCGTCCGATCCTACTGTAAGCACTCGACCCCGGCTGACGGCGAGGCATACATACGGACCTCGCACCATTTCGCCACTGATTCTTTGAGTGCAGTGTCGATCGGTGTCTAGAAAACGAGGCGTGGACGGAAGTCCACGCTTTTATTCGAAGTATCTACCGAACCTGAAGAAAGCGTGGACTTCCGTCCTCGCCTCTGTTGATCCGCTTCGAGGTCATCGCTTGCCTGCGGACGGAATTGGGCTATGGCACGGCGAACGCCGCTTGGCTTGACACAATGCCTAGATAGCGGCGTTTTGATTCTCGCCCGCCAACTAGTCGACATCATCCGCTCGATGTTTAAAGCAGGAAAAATCAGCCCCGCTGGGCGGACCGCCGCATGCGTTGGCGCCTTGGCCGCCCTGAACGTATACATCGCATTGCCGATGTTCACGATTGAGTACCTACCGTACATGGGCTCGATCGAGGCGGCATACATCGGACTCGCGCGATACATCGTCGAGCATCCGTTCGAGTGGACTTGGTTTCCGCTTTGGTATACCGGCGTCCCATTTGAAAATACCTACCCACCGTTGCTTCACTTCTGCGTTGCAGCGCTAGCCTGGGTCGGCGACTTCTCCCCAGCCAGGGCGCACCATATCGTCGGCGGCGCGGTCTACAGCCTGGGGCCGGTAACACTGTTTTGGTTGGCGTTGCGACTGTCGGGACGCCGAGCTGAGAGCTTCGCGGCCAGCCTTATCTTCTCGCTTATCTCGCCCTCGGCGTTACTGATGGCTAGCGTCGCTGAAGACGTGGGAAGTTTTTGGTCTCCGCGCCGGCTGCAAACTCTAGGTGTTTATGGAGAAGCACCGCACCTACTCGCGCTCGCGCTGATACCGGTTGCCATCCTCTTGCTAGACGTTGCCTTGGAACGCCGTCGACCGTTGCCGGTGATGGCAGCGGTGCTCGCCCTGGCCTCGGTTGTACTGTCGAACTGGCTCGGGGCATTTGCCCTGGCGATCGCGGTCGTCGTCTTGCTGCAGGCGCGCTCGAGGTGTGGGGCGAGAACCTGGCTCTATGTCGCGGGCATCGGCGTCGTCGCTTACGCGCTGGCCTCGCCGTGGATTCCACCCGGCAACATCGCTGATATCCGCCGCAACGCGCAGCAAGTTGGCGGTACTTATGCATTTGGCGCCGAACAATTCGCTTACGTCGCGCTGCTCGTAGGCGCGGTCGTCGGTTCGGCCTGGATGCTGCGACGACGTGGCATCGCCCTGGAACTTCGATTTAGCTTGCTCTTTAGCCTGACGATCGGAACTATCCCGCTATTGGCTGAGTGGACGGGAAGATATATGATGCCGCAGCCGGAACGCTACCACCTCGAGATGGAAATGGCGTTTGCATTGGCTTTAGCTTTCTGTGTCGGCGCGTTGCTTCGACGCGCGCCCCGAATCGTTGTCGTGGTTGCCCTGGGCTGTCTTATCTTGTCTAGCGCGTGGCAAACTCTGCAATACGGCCAATACGCTCGCGGTATGCTGCAGCCGATCGAAATCAGCGAGACAGTTGAATACGAGGCGGCCGAATGGCTACAACACAACCTTCCTGGGAAGCGGATTTTCGCGACTGGCTCCGCGCAACTCTGGCTCAACGCTTTCGCCGACAACCCTCAGGTGGGCGGCGGCTTCGCGCAGGGGATCGTAAATCAGACGATTCCGATGATCCACTACGGCATTCCATTTACTTCGGGAGACGGGGAGCGAACCGCGATGTGGCTGCGGGTATATGGGGTGCGGGCGGTGGTTGTTAGCGGTCTGGAATCACGTGACGCATACCCAGGGACCTGGAGAGATCCGGGCAAGTTCGATGGCGTTCTGCCGCGGGTTTGGCGCAGCGGAGGCGACGCGATTTATGCGGTGCCACAACGCTCGTCGAGCCTGGCATACGCAATCCGGGCCGAACATGTCGTGAAGCGTGCGCCGATCAACGTCGAAGATGTCGCACCTGTCGCACCGTACGCGGACGCGCTCGAAGATCGCGCACTGCCTGACGTTGCCGCCAACTGGACCGGACCCGGCCGCGTAACGCTTCACGCCCGACTCGATCCAGATCATTTGATTTCAATGCAAGTCGCCTGCCACGAAGGTTGGAGCGCGAGCGTCGATGACCGCCCTGTCGAAATTGCGTGCGACGGGCTCGGCTTGCAGACGCTTAAACCGCTCTGTGACGGCGAGTGCGAGATCGCCGTCGAATTCGACGGTGGCCTGCCGGCAAAACTGGCCGCGGCAGCTTCCACGTCAGTCTTACTCGCGTGTATCGTCTGGTTTGCGGTCGACTATCGAAGACGGCGGATTGAGCGTTAACAGCCGCGGCTATAATGTCGGCATGGCACTTACAGAATCGACAATGCTCGCGCTTGGGACTGCGGCCCCCGCCTTCTCGCTCACCGACAGTAGATCAGGAGCAACTCGACAGCTCGAAGATTTCGCCGAACGCGACGGGCTGCTCGTGATGTTTATCTGCGCCCATTGCCCATTTGTTCTACATGTAGAAAGCGAGCTCGCGCGGCTTGCGGCTGACTACCAACCCAAGGGCCTAGGCGTAGTCGCCATCTCGTCAAACAGCACTACCACGCATCCGCAGGACGCACCCGAACATCTAAGAGCAATGGCACAGCGAGTCGGCTTCGATTTTCCGTATTTGCACGACGCCACTCAAGAGGTCGCCAAGGCATACACAGCAGCATGTACGCCCGACTTTTTTCTCTTCGGCAAAGATCTTCAGCTTGCCTATCGAGGTCGCCTCGATGGTAGTCGTCCGGGCAACGAAGTCCCTTTGACGGGACAAGATCTGCGGTCCGCAATCGACGACATTCTAGCCGGTCGCCCAGTCGCCGGAGATCAACTGCCCTCGGCTGGATGCAATATCAAATGGGAGCCGGGCAATGAG
>CBDBHI010000091.1:0-57151 GCA_965205595.1 Bryobacterales bacterium
TTTGACCCACGACGGGTTGGTTCTAGATCTAGCTGGCCACTGGCAGCGGAGTGGCCGCCACGGGCGCACGGTCTGGGGGTTTTCACTACGCTATCACGGCAACATTATTCGCCAGTACTGCATGAGCAAGAAACACCGGAATCCGACCGGCGGCTCAGTGCGGGGTCCGCATAAGCACCGCTTTGCATCCTCAAAAATCGACCGATATGCCTACAAGCCGGACCCGCCCATATCCGAGGATAACCCGAACAGGGCGCTTCTTGACTTCCTGGAAGAAGGCAATATCGAGCTAAGTATTAGCTATCAATACATGATTTTCTGACCCCCGCTAGAGAGCATGAAGGCTGGCGAAGGTCACTAATTCATCACGGTCTGTATTGAAACGTAAGACAGGAACCTGGTACCCCGAAAAGACGTTCATCACCTGCGGCTCCCAGTAGCGCTGACGATCTCCGTCGTCGTCAGCTATAACTACAACCTCAATAGGGCGAACCTCTTCGACATCCTTGATTTCAAATACGCTCTGCTTGGCCAACCGCATGGCGGCAGGGCGACTCGTGGCGGTGATGGCTTTCACTAGCGTTTCTGGGTGCTGATGGTTGAGCGTGAAGTGGAACTTCCACTTGCCAGTTTTGCCGTTCACGCTCTCTGGAGGAACGCCAATGTCGGACCTCTGTTCAACAAAGAAACGGTAGACCTCTGAATCGAAGTCACGGGCCAGGGTTGTGGGCCGAATTGTCAACTGGAGCGCCAGGGCCGACTGAATGCCATGAACGAAATCGAACATGCGGGCCAGCATGTCGTCAGAGGCTACATCGACGTACAACTCACGCTGGTCCTCGACTAGGCCAAAGTTTTTCTTGATCCTGTCGAATTCGCCAGCGCGAGCGTACTCCTCTAGCATCTCGACACCGGCAAGAAACAACGTGGCGTGGGTGTCTCCAAGGTCTGAAATACGCCACTGGTTGCCCGGCAGCGGCTCTAGCCCAACTTCTATAAAATCGCCGTTTGGCTTGAGAAACGGAAGGGTGGCTATGAGCCCATCGTCAACGCTTGAGCGACACTCGATCTCGCTACCGACCCATTCCTGGATGGACGACTTGAGTTGATTGCAGGTCATGACCGGTCGGCCCGTGTTGAAAATTCTAGCACCATCGTCTCCTCGCCGTCGCCGTGATAGACTACGACTACGCAATGGCGAAGACTGCCAAAGAACAACCCGCAGCGGCTAAGAAGCGCCTGAGTCCGACCAAAGACGTTCAGGAGCGGATGGAGCCCGTATCGCGGGTGGCTTTCACCCAATTGAAGTCGTGATCTTCGAGTCCCGCCGAGCGCACCGAACTCTTATCTCTTGGCTGCTCTCGCCTGCTTGTCCAGGAGCTTCGAGGTCAGCCGCCTGTCGGCCACCCGGAAGAGCGCTCGCGCCACTTCTTCCGGTGACGCTGGAATAACCGGCTTGGATCTCCGATGGCTTGGAATCGTTTGCTGGTGCGGTTTTGGTTTCATTGAATCACCTTCTGCATCACTATTCTGTATCATATCAATCACCACGAAACGGCGCTCAGAGATAGCCGCGCGAGCGGCCGCTAGACTCCAAAACTTTTGGCCCGGGGCCCCTCCCCGCTCTTGCGGTTGTCAAGTTTCCTTTATAATTCCCGTTTTTTTGACCACACTTTCATGGGGCCGGATGGATGGTCTCATCTTTCGCTTAAGCCAGGCAAACTCCATAGGCATCCGTGCTTGTACTTTGCACGCCCTTAGGAACCTGTTTTAACACTACACCCCCGTGTCAAGTTTTTAGGGGGTTTGGCGGGGCCTCAAACTGGCTAAGTCGTTGAATCTTCAGGTCGAAAAAATATTTCAAAACCCCGGTACGGTGGATATCCCCGATCTCCCTAGCTTCCCAGCAGACACGAGAGCCTTGAACGGACGCAGTTCGAGCGCCGAATAGGCCGGATTTGGCCGGTTATGGCCGGAAAACGCCGTCGCGCGTGAGGCCGTATAGGCGTACGTTCCGAGGTACCTCCGTTCTTCTATGATCGCCGTGGCTTCGCAGATTTAGGTTAAGACCGGTGTCAAGGAGTTTTCGGGTAGAGCGGGCGGGAAGACGGGCACACATTTCACTCGCCCTATTGCGAGGCTGGATCGGATCTCCCGGATCTAAGCCATTATCGTTGCGCGATACGGAGGAGACGAGTTCGTATTCTTCTTGCCTGGCACGGATGCGGCCGGGCGGCGGTCATCCTTGAAAGCGTAAGCGGGAGGATAGAGGCGCTTGTCGGCGCCGACGGGCCGAGCAATCCGGCAACTGTCAGTGTCGGGATAGCGGCATGTACACCGAGCGCGTTTGGGGCCCTTCAGGAATTGATCCGAAGGGCTGACAAGGAACTCTATTAGGCCAAACAGGCGGGACGAAATCGGATATCGACTCGCGCCGATGCCGCGTAAGAGGTCGTAGGCGTCGCGCAGTTTAGAAGCGGCGAGTCGGGTCGGGCAACGCCTGCTCCGTCGCAAACGCAAGTGATGACGAGTTGCTCGCCTTCAGCCGTCGAGTAAGCCAGCTACCATGTTTGCTGAATGAAGGAAGTCTATGACCTGGGGCTCGAAAAGAGCGCACATCATCTGTTCCCAAGTCCCGAAGGTTCATTTATCGGGGATCTTTGTTACGTCAAAATCGACAGCACAGATCCTCGACTGCAAATCCTCACTGAGCTGGACGATGAAAGTCGTGCCCAGAATGGGTTCGGCATCGTCGTTGGGTGGCGCATCAAGAGGTCGAACTCCCGATCGGAGATCGAGAGTGCCGATTTGTTCGAGTTCCTTCCAACGAAATTCTTCGAACCAACGGGCGAAGAGTGCGGCACTGACTACGACGTAAGCAATATTTGTCCGATCTGCGGGGCGGGAAGGATTCAGCGCTCAAGTTTGAGGCTCAATCTGCGAAAGCTTCCCAAGCGTGGTGGCTTTGCGATGTCTATAGCGAACGAGTTGGTTGTATCGCACTCTGTAGCCGAGTTGCTGGTGAAGCACAGCGTTACCGGCATCGACCTACGTCCGGTTGGTCATCGGTCGGGACCCGACGCGGTTCCTGATCTAGAATCTGCATCGGCTGGACGGGAACTCGTCGCGAAGGCAAATGATATTGGCCTTTCCAAAAATACTGGAGAGTTTCAAGTTTGGATTCACGGCGAGGAGCAGAAACCATTGCTGGACAAATTTAGGATGCAAACTGGCAGCGGATCGGATACAACGCAACGTTCGCAACTCCCCGTTTGGTATCAGATAATTCCGAAGTCTAGACCAGTATCACTGGTTCCGCCAACAAGATTTGGCAATGATCCTTTCGATGCCGACTTATTGGGCGAGTTCCGTTGTCCCCGCGGACATACGAGCGGATTGCAAGTACTATCGGAGCTGTGGGTTGATCGCTCATCATGGGACGGAGCGGACTTTTGCGTTACGCGCGAACTTATCAGCTACCACCCGCCCGACAGCCTACTGTATCCCGTGCCCCTGATACTGATTTCTCCTCGGCTGCGAGCCGTATTAAAAGAGAGCATGATTAAGGGATTCAATACTGAGGTGGCGCATCTCTTCTAGTCCGGAGGCTGAAGGGGCTGTCATAGCGTTTGCCACGTCTGTGTCTCGACCGACTGACAATCGAACGCGACCGGGACCGGATAATTTGCTGCAGTACCAAGCGTTACGCAAATTTCTAGCTCGCGCGAAGGGCGCTTTCCCCGTCAGCCTTGTGCGGTGAATTGAGGCGCGAAACGTTAAGATAGTCTCAACGTGATCGGCCAAACGATCAGTCACTACAAAATACTCGAAAAGCTTGGCGAGGGCGGCATGGGTGTCGTCTACAAGGCCGAGGACACCAAGCTCAAGCGCGCCGTAGCTCTCAAGTTTCTGCCTGCCCACTTACTTGGCGATAGCGAGATCAAGGCGCGATTCGAACGCGAGGCACAGGCTGCAGCGGCGCTGGATCACCCCAACATTACTGCCCGATTGCCGTCCCCAGCGCAGCACGTCGCCGTCGCGCTTCTTGCCGGGTTGGGCGAGTTCGCCTCCGGTGACCTGCTGGGCAGAGAGTTCGAGTACGGTCCACGAGATCGACGAGGCGGACGGCAAGACTTTCCTAGCGATGGCTTTTCTTAAGGGGCGAACCCTTGAGGAACACATCGCCGAAGGGCCGATGGCGCTCGACAAGGCGCTCGATATCGCCCGCCAAGTCGCCGAGGGTTTAGGCGCGGCCCATACCGAAAACATCGTCCACCGCGACATCAAGCCCGCCAATATCCTCATCTCGCCCGACGGTCGCGCCACGATCATGGACTTCGGCCTGGCGCGTCTAACTGAGGCCTCGCGCCTGACGAAGGGCGAGGCGACGATGGGCACGGTTGCCTACATGAGTCCTGAGCAAGCCGAGGGCGGCGATGTCGACAATCGTAGCGACCTTTGGGCGCTGGGAGTCGTGCTGTATGAAATGGTCGCCGGACAGCGCCCGTTTACCGGCCAGTACGACCAAGCGCTGTTCTACGAGATCGTTAATCAGGAGCACGAGCCGCTGACCGGCATTCGAGCCGGCCTGCCGATGGAACTCGAATTCATCGTTGGCAAGTGCATGGCGAAGTCGGCGGACGACCGCTACCAGCACGCGAGTGAGATCGTGGTTGATCTTCGGACGCTCGGAGAAAAGCTCAAGTCGGGGAAATCGCGGGTGGTGAGTGCGGGCGGTGGGTTGTCTAAGTCGATTGAGCGGACTCGGGTTGATGCGCCCAGCTTGCCAGAATCAGGGCGCGGGGGAGCAAAGCGGGACCGTCTCGTTTGGTGTGTTGCCGCAATGTTTGCCGTCGCGTTCATCGCACTGGCCGTGGCGTACTTCGGCGAGTCTGCTCCCGAGTTGGAAACCACCCGTTTCCTTGTTCAGCCACCTGAGGGAGTCCGCTTCGGCCCACGCGCGGCAGAGATCTCCCCTGATGGACGTCACCTGGCGTTTACGGGGGATTCCAGCACACGTGGGCGACTGTTGTGGGTTCGCTCGATTGATTCCATTGAGCTGCGGTCCCTGGCCGGAACAGAGGGCGCGGAGAATCCCTTCTGGTCACCCGACAGCCGCTTCCTCGGTTTTTTCGCCGACGGCAAGCTCAAGAAGATCGACATCGCCGGCCGGCCTGCTCAGACACTCTGCGACGCACCGAATAACAGGGGCGGTGCCTGGTCTCAGGGCTCGCAGGGAGACGACGGCGTCATCGTGTTTGGATCAGGCCGAGGCAGCCTTATGCGCATCTCGGAGGCAGGTGGAGAGCCGACCGGCGCAACAGCGCTGAACGATGCCCGAGGGGAGGTTTCCCATCGCTATCCCACGTTCCTACCGGACCGGCGGCATTTCTTGTACACGAGCCGTGGCGGAGGAAAATTTGAAGTTAATTTCGGCGCCCTTGATAGATCGAACGGCGAGACCACAGAGCCGAGGGAGCCCGTGCTCGTTAGTGATACGCCGGTACGCTATGCGCCACCGACGCCCGCGCATCCCAACGGATATCTGATCTTTGCCAGTGAAAACAGCCTTATGGCACAGCAGTTCGATACCGCGAGCCTAAAGTTGGCCGGCCGCCCATTCCCACTTGCAGAGCGAGTCGCGGCCACCACGGGAGGTCTCACTCCAAGCGACTTTTCGGTTTCGAGAAACGGGACGCTCGTCTACCGATCGAGAGATGCCGTCGGCTTGTTTCAACTGATGTGGTTCGATCGGGGCGGTGCCTCTTTTCCAATCGAAAGATGAGCCTGAAGGAGGCAGGCGAAGGTAGCTGTGGGCAGGAGGGATTATAGCTCGGATTGGGGCTTGAGGTTGAAGCCCGTTGTGGGGCCCGTAGGGCGGGGTGAGGGGGATTGCATAAGGGGGAAGGGGCGGCAGCCCCAGTCCCCCTTTGCAGCCATCCCAGGCGAGACCCCACGGCCGTCTTCGGACGTGGGCCGGAGGAGCCGACAACGCCTCGGGTCGGGGCGTTGTCTAGCGCGTGCGCCAGCAGATCGCGAGGTCTTTGCAGACGCGTTGCAGTTCGTTGCGCTGAGCGTCGAGTTGCTCGGCAAACTCGGTGTCGGAACAAGTGTCCGCTCGCGCTTGGAGCTTCTTGAGCGAGCGATCCGCGCGCAGGCCGCGCTGCTCGGCGGGCAGGCTGAGCAGCTTTTCCCACGGCGTGCTCCACTCGGCGTACACCTTGCGCAACTTGCCGCGGCGGTCTCGGCGCTCGCTGGCGAAAGCGCATGGGCGATGAAAATTCAAGTACGGGTTGAGCCACTGGCGGTAGAAGGTGTCGATCGCCTGCGTCGCTTCCGAGGGCAAAAACTGGTAGCCCATCCACTTGCGCACCACCGCGCCGTTCTTGGTTTCGACCAAGGCATTGTCGTTCGAACGGCGCGCGCGAGACTTCGTAAATTCAATTCGCAACTTCTCGAGCAGTTTAGCGGTTTGATGGTTGACGAATTCGCTGCCATTGTCGGAGTGAAAGCCGCGAACGATAAATGGAAATTGTTCCAAAAGGCCTTCCAGCAAGGGAATGAGGTGATTTTCGTTGATGCGTTGGACGCAGCCGACGGCCTGCCACTGCGTCACTTCGTCGACCACATTGATGCTGTAGGCGCCTTTTTCACCTTCCTGTTCGGGCGAGTGCACGGTGTCGATGCGCAGGTAGCCCGGACGTCCTCGCGGCTCGGGTTGGCGGCGTTCGCCGATCGCCACGGGCGTGGGACGGGTCTTGTCGAGATGCAAACTGTGACGTTGGTAGACGGCTCTTTTTCGCAAGTTGTACAGCTGGCCCACGGACAATTCGGCCAGGCGTCGAAACTCTTTGCGGCCGTAGATCTGGAACTCGCGTTGGAGAATGCGGCGGGTGGCCGGCCCCGAGAGGCGCTGATGAACTCGATCGACGTGCGCCAGTAAGACGCTGTCGGCGCGTGTGTACTTGCTGGGAAAACGGCGCCGCCGATAGGCCCTCGGACGGACGCAACGCGTGTGCAAGAACTGTCCGATCAGGCGGGTGAGTTGCGCGCGGCTTAAGCCCGTGAGCTTAGCGAGATAACGCCGCAGGAGACCCTTGACGGAGCGCTTCTGGTCGGCATAGTGATGCCGCTTCAAGACGCTTTCGACGAGCGCATATTTGTCGCTTCGATTGCCGCCCTCGAAGGCGACGGATTGGCACCCGTCGAGAAAACACTCGATCTGCTCCAGACTCAGCGATTCGGCTTGCTGCACGGCGACTCCCATCGCCCGCAGCTGCTCTGTTCCTGACCACCCAACGGATCCCCGTCAGGCTCATCTTGTATTGGAATCGCCCTCCCCTTCAGGCTCATCTTGTATTGGACAAGACGGCGGCGCCGCACAGCGCTCTTACGAGGAAGTAGCTGAACGCACCGTGCCCTTCCCCGAAGTTGTCGCTTTCGTAGGAGTACTCCCTGGGGCCGCTGCCCATCATGCCAAAAATTTCCGATGGCGCGGAGAGGATATTCCCGACGATCACGTTGATCTCATTGCTACGGATCTGGCCGATCGTTCCTGCGCGGCAGACGTCGACGTACACGACCACTCGTCCGACTTCCGACAACTGGGTATCCATGAGCTGCTGAATCGACACCATCGGAATGCCGGTCGTGCGCAGGTCCTGCGGATCACTGTCGTGGGCCAAGATGTAGGCGCCAGTTTCGTCGACCGTGCCGTGCGCCGCCATGAACACGACGACGGTGTCTCCCTTCTTGGCGCGCGCCCTGAGAAACGTTTCAAGAGAGTTTTCGATCGCCGCCTTGGTCGCCGCCTCGTCGGTGATGAGGACAATGTTTTCTTTCGGCACCTCGCCGCCGGCGGGGCTCGTCAAGTAGCGGTAGAAGAGGTCCGCGTCAGAGCGGGCGAAAAGCAGTTGCTGTTCGTCGGGCAGTTTCTGATATTTGGACACGCCGACCACCAGGGCATAGGTTTGAGGCTCGCTCTGGGGTTCGCGGACGGGTGCTTCACGTTCGAATAGTTCATGGATCAGCGCGCGGGTGCCGGTGGCGCCCGCGTGGCGGCCGGCCAAGGTTTGCAACTCCCTGGCGGCGGCCGTATTCAATCCGAATTCAGCCAGAACAGAAGCGCGAGCGATCCGCGCTTCCACATCCTCAGGCTCGGCCGCGAGGGCTTCATCGATGGGTCTGAGTTCGGACTCGAGTTCCGACCGTCTCTCGGCCGGCAACGCGGCAATTTTCTGCTCGAATGTCGACGAGTCTCAGTCGCAAGACTGCGTGTCAGTGCCCCGCCGTAGTGCTGCGAGTTGGCCGCTGGCAGCCCGCTCAGATCGGGCAAGCGGCAGAATCGCGCCGCGCCTTGGTCGGTGAGTTGCCCTTCCAAAACGCGGAGTTCGGTGTCGGAGAATTCGACGGCACCGCTCGGCATCAGGGCCTTCTTAAGCTTGTTCGCACAAAATGCGAACGAAATCGTGCTGTCTCGCGAGCTGATCTTGTCTCCCGCAAACAGTAGCTCCCCGCTACGAACCCCAATCTCGAGCGCGCTGCCCGCGCGCAGAATTTCGGGGCGCGCACCACTATCGCCCGCCGCAATTTTGGTCACAATTCCGACCGGCATGCGGGCGGCTTCATCCTGCGTCGATTGGGCGATCAGAGTGGCGGATACGACCGCAACCAAAGCTAACAGCCGTTTTGTCATGTTCGCGAATAAACAAGTCGCACAAGTCTAGTATAGGTTGAAGAATCAAAAACATAGCCGCTCAAATCGTTAACGTATGGGTCTCTGATCACACGAATCAGGCTGGCGAACGAAGCTATAATGACGCCCAGAAGCGGCGCGTGAGTTCGCGGGAGTTCGAGCATTTCTCCAAGCCAAGTCAAAGCAATCCAAGCTGGATCGCTACCAAGCGACCGACGCGAAGTCGTTGGTCACGCCGGGCTCGCATCGGCGCGTTTGAGAGCTGCCCGTATGTTTGGCATCTCGCTGCTCTTTGCTTTGTGCTCGAATGCCCAAACCACGCGTGGGTTGGTCAGCGGCCGGGTGACTGACAGCGAGTCGGGCCAGCCCATCGAGGGTGCTGCGATTTGCTACGCACAGCAGGCAACAAATACGGCGGGCATCGTATATTCAGGACCCGGCGGCTTTTACGCGATTCCATCGTTGCCCCCCGGCGACTACAACATCCGCGTAGTCAAGAATTCTGCTGACGACGAGAGCGTTTGTCTGGCAGCATCCGCCGGCGAGTACCAGCCGATCCAACTTCACGGCTTGAATCTCCCGGTCGCGGGGCGCATCGACTTACCCGTCCAACTGCGACATATTTCACGCGTCTGGGAACGTGGTCTCGAAAATCGCTACGTGTTCCCCAAAAACGAAGCAGTCGTTACCTACTACGGACCCGATGTTGACACCAGCCGGTTCGGCTCGTTCGACCCGGATGCCGGTAGCCAAGGCGCTCTCGAAGCGACGCTCTCGAACGTGATCGATCCGCGCCAAGTGCGCCAATTGCCGTTTGCCGGACGCGACATCTACACGATGCTCGTCACCCAGCCCGGCGTCGCGGCGGATACCGGCACCGGCCGCGGCCTAGGCCTGTCGATCTTCGGGGGCCGCCCCTCAGGTTTCTTAGCGAATGCCGTCACACGCGCCGGTGGCACCGATTGGCACGGCGCAGGGTACTTCAACTTTCGCAATGACGCGCTCAACGCCAACGAGTTTCAGCGCAACCTCGCCGGCAAGCCGCGCACGCCGTTCAAAGAACTGCAGCCCGGATTCCCACGTCGGCGGACCATTGGCGAAGCGCCTCTTCGCGTCCTCAGCTTTTGAGTATTTGCGAAATCGAACGAACCGAGAAGAGCAGAGCTACCAATTCCCAACCGCGCAAGATATTGCAAACGCGGGCCCTGTTACTCAGAACCTGCTGACGACGTTCGCGCCGCCCGCCGCCACATCCGACGGAACCGCAACCCTGCGCGCACCCAGTTCGATCAACCGCTATCTCTTACTCGAACGCATTGACTATCACACGCCCTCCGGCAAACAGCATTTGATGGGGCGGCTCGCGTATTCGAGTCAGTCGCAGCCCGACTTCATTTGGTCGCCTTACCCAGACTTCGTTTCGGAACTCAGCCTGCCCACATTCGGCGTAGCGATCAACCACACCTTTACGCTTTCGCCGAATATGGTGAACGAGTTGCGCGGCGGTTGGAGCGGCAGCGAACTCGCATGGGACCGGCCGCACCCGGAGATCCCCACGCTGCGTGTGCGTAACTCGCCGTTGACCCTGCCCGGCAGCCCGGCGTTTTCGGAATACGAGAACGAGTCTCAAACATTCGAGTTGAACGACAATTTCCTGTGGACACGCGGGCGCCATCTCATCAAGTTCGGCGGAGGGCTACTGTCGCGCTCGTTAGACAGCGCGCTGACATTCGGTCGCGACGGGCTCGTCGAGTTTCCGAATGCGCGCACGTTTTTCCGAGATGGCGTCGCACGTCGCGGCGGGCAACCAACGCGGATACGCGCGCCGCTATTCGTTGGCGACGACGGCCAGTTGGGCTTTCAGATTCCTCGCTACGATCGTGAGTATCGCTATCGCCAATATTCGTTTTTCGCGCAAGACACGATACGGCTGACATCGCGGCTCGTCCTCAACGCCGGTATCCGATATGAACGCTTCCAAGCGCCACGCAATACGGGCAGCGTCAAGGACGCCGTACTGACCTTGGGCGGCGGTGGCGACGTACGCGAGAGTGTCAGCGCGGCCCGTTTCGATATCGCGTCTGGCGATGACCAGCAGATCTACGCGCAAGATTCTAACGACTGGGCCGCGCGGGTTGGCTTCTCATGGGCCGTGGACCGAGCGTCTCGGACCCTCGTCCGAGGCTCATACGGCATCTTCTACGACCGGCCATTCGATAACCTCTGGCAAAACGTCGCTAACAATCGGCTCGTCCTACCCGCGGGCGGTTTTGAACTCGACCTCTCGCCCGGCGATAGCTACCTGGCACCGGTCGACGAACTGCTCCCGACGCTGATGCGAAACGGTCAGTACCAACAACTACAAGGCTTTCCCAAGCTGACCGCGTTCGATGCCAACCTACGAACCGCTTACACCCAGAACTTTTTCTTCGGCCTGCAACAGCGGGTTCGCAACGATTGGTTTTTTGAAGCGAACTACGTCGGCTCGCTGGGCAGAAAACTTCTCACGACCGACATTGTCAATCGCGACCTGTCGGCCGGCGCCGGCGTCAATGGCCGACTCAACGCAAACTACAACACCGACTTCGCCTACCGCGCCAACCAAGGTTTTTCGAATTACAACGCCTTCACATTTCTCAGCCGTTATACGCCGAGAAATGGATTTCTACAACTGGCCTACACCTGGAGCCACGGCATCGACAATCAGAGCGATCCGCTCACCGGCGACTTTTTCGACCTCGTGTTTTCCAACCCGCTATTCGACGGACCGTCAACGGCGTCGAGACTCGAATCGGCGGCGTTCTCCGAGCAGTTCAATAGCTCCGCTGATCGAGGGAATTTTGGCTTTGATCAGCGCCACAACTTGGTGCTCTATTCACTTTGGGATGTTCCCGCGCTGCTTCGCGAGTCGTCGCTCGCCGGCGTCTTTCGTGATTGGCGGGTCTCTCAGGTCGCCGCCTTTCGTACTGGTTTTCCGTACTCCGTGCGGGGGACCGCTGGACGCATCCTCGGCAACGGTGTGATCTTCAACGGCCGGGCGGACCTATTATCGCCGGGTTCCGCCGAGACCGATCGTCCGGCGCACGACCGAGGCGGAAGAGTGTTGCTAAACCGCGATTCATTCGCCAACGTGCCGGCTGATGAATTCCGGGTCGGCAGCGCCGGACGCAACGCCTTTCGTGGACCGGGTCTATACAACATCGATCTGTCGCTGAGCCGGTCGTTCGCAGTTGGCTGGCTGCGTGAAGACAGTAGGCTGACCTTTAGGGCGGATGTTTTCAACGTTCTCAACCACGCCAACTTAAACAACCCGATCGCGACGCTGGCTGACCCCGACTTCGGCCTCGCCGTCTACGGCCGCCGCGGAAGCCAAAACGGCGTACGCAGCCTGGCCCCCCTAAATGAAACGCCAAGGCAAGTACAGCTCATCCTCCGCTTCGAGTTCCGACCATCACCGCCACCAGCGGCCAACACTCCACCGAGCCGAACCATCAGCAGGGGATATACGGACAACGCCCCTGTTTCAACTCCCGAGCGATATAGGCGCTTTAGAATCCACCACAAAACGCTCAGGCCGTTGGTCGCTGGACTCGGAGCAACTGTAAAACCCTACCTGGAGTGCAAACGGTTAGAGTGTCACCGATAGCCGGAACATGAAGATCGTCAGTACGCTCTACGAAGCGCCGATGCTCTTCGAGCGCTGGCGAGTGAAGTACAATACGCGACGGCCGCGCAGCTCGCTGGGCTATTGGCTGTACGCACACGCGCCAAAGGCGCTCGAGCCGTTATCAGCGGGCTCCGAGGCTCGGAGCGTCAGATTTCGCCCGACCTCCCGATCCGGCTTCTCGATCACGTCATCGCTTGCAATGGTGCTCAACTGTGCGTCGCGCTGCGCAGCCGGTCGGCCTGCTCGCCGCTGATCAGAAGAAATCGGGCGTTGTCCCCTTTTCGTCCTAACTTACTATATATGAACTATCTAGGGCTCAGCAGGTGCTCTCACGAACGCCTGCGCTAGCGTCGCTCGCTAAGAATCGGTGACCTAGAACTCTGATTCTAAACGAATTGCTGTACTCGACCGCGAAAATAGGCATCGTCCCCTTTGGCTTCCCCTTTGGCTTCCCCTTTGGCTCCGGATCTGCCCGGCTCTCTCATTCGATTCTATGAACATTGAGATCGCTGGAAGTAGTTGATTGTATTAAGGTTTCGATGGTTACGTGAGTGTCCCGGAACTCCCGGAACTCCGGAACTCCACGTGAGTGTCCCGGAACTCCAATAATATCTATCCGTCGGACGGCTCGATGGGCTGTTTTCGGGCGGACTCGGCGGCGACGACGGATTTGGAGTGCGATCGAGATTTTCAGTCGGCCGGGCCTAAGCCGTTTGTTCCCTGAGGCTTAGTTCGGTCGCGCGAGTTGTGTGTGCCGGCTCTCGACGCGGCGAGTCGTTGGCGACGGGGTGTTGTCGTCGTCAGCACGCTCGGTTGTCGGAATCCTTTGCGCTGTCAGATCCAGCTTATTGAAGGCACCCATTGCCTGATAGCATCGATTTCGCACATGCCGGCCTGGCCGTTACCTAGTACTTAGTTGCGTAAGTTAGAATATTTACTGGCGAGGGGACGAGGGGCGACGACGGTCTTGGTCCATTCGAACGGAGTAGCCTTGGAGTTGTAGACGCGGACGAAGCTGTCGATGGCCTCGCGCACCTGCCGGGGGGAAGTGAAACTCGCCCCCCGCAAGGCGCGGCGGCTCAGAATCGAAAACCACACCTCAACCTGATTCATCCACGAACTGTAGGTCGGCGTGTAGTGAAAATGGATGTTCGCATGACGTTGCAGCCAGCGGTCATTTTTGGGCTTGTGAGTGTTCAAGTTATCCAAGATGATGTGGATCTCGCGGCCTTCGTGGATGGCCGCGATGTGGTTCATGAAGTCGAGAAACTCGCGACGCCGTCGGCGCCAATAGTGTCCGGCGATGATGAATCCGGTAGCCACTTCCAGCGCGGCGAAAAGCGGCGTCGTGCCGTGCCGCCTGTAGCCGTGCGAGAAGCCCGTCAAGGCCTTGCCGTTGGGCAAGCGTAGCCAGCCCTGCGCTCGCTCCAAGGCCTGGATGCTCGGCTTCTCGTCGACCGCGAGCACCACGGCGTTTTCCGGCGGGCTGAGGTAGAGTCCGACAATGTCGGCGGCCTTGCGAGCGAACTCCGGGTCGGTTGACAAACACCAACTGCGCCGCCGCCGCAAGGACACGCCGAGCTGCCGCAGTACGCGCCAGACTTGATGCTTGCTGACGTCGCCGAGAGCTTCCGCGAGCAGTTCGCCTGTCCAAGTGGCGTGCCCTTCGGGCGGAGCTTCGTCGAGTTGGCAGAGGATGCGTTTGCGCGTCGCTTGGTCGTACCGCGCGGGCCTGCCGGAACGCGCTTGATCGCATAATCCCGCCAGACGTTGCTGGGCGAAGCGGGTGCGCCATTTCGACACGCGCGCCGCCGGGGATCCCAGTTGCCGGGCGATCTCGGCGGTCGAGGTAGCGGCGGCCGCCAGCAGCACAATGCGAGCGCGCTCCAGCATGCGCCGTTCGGACTTGTGGCCGCGCACCCAGAGTCGCAGCGTCTCTTCTTCCTCGGCGTTCAGTCGAATCACCGTTGCCGGTCTTGCCATACCGACATTTTACAGTTAAAGGCCTTACTTTCGCAAGTTAGTACTAGGTGACCGGCCCGGGCCATAGAGCTGAATCTTGCGGCATGAACGGAAATCGACGTAATGTCCGCTCATGCCGCTTTACCAATGCTGGAACGGCTGATAGTCTTGGGGCGCTGGCAAGGAGCCGCGCATGTCCCAAGAAAGCCCGAAGCCCCCTCCTCCCCCAAACGAGACCCCACTGCAGGGCTGGAAAGAGATTGCCGCCTACCTTGAGCGCGACGAGCGGACCGCCCGCCGCTGGGAGCTTGTAGAGGGCCTGCCGGTCCGCCGCATCCGCACCGATCGCCGTTCAAGCGTCTATGCATATCCGAGGGAGATTGAGGTCTGGCGAACGAGCCGACCGTTTACGGCTTCCGGCGAGCAGGCCGAGCCGCAACGGCCGCCGAGCCCCCGCCCATTGATTCCGGGGCTTGCGGTTGCTGGACTGATCGTGGTGGCGTTTCTCGTGATTCGCTTTGGCCCCGTGCTAAACCCTCCGTCGCCCTTCGCACAAGCTGCCGGAGACGCCCTCCGCGCGGAATTGGTTTGGCCGGAAGCCGTAGGGGTCAGCCCGCAGGGTTCTGTGTCCCATGACGGCAAGTTTGTGACGTACGTCGATTGGCTGGACGAAGGAAATCTAGCGATACGGAACGTCAGCACCGGCGAATACCGGAGGCTCACCACCACCGCCATTGGCGCTAGCGGCGTAGACGGTATGTCGTACGCAAACAATTCCCGAATATCCCCAGATGGCACACTCGTAGTCTACGGGTGGTCCCATCCCGGCCCGGACGGTGAAGCCGCCGAACTGCGGCTCTTGCCGTTGAACGGCAATCCAGAAGAGCCGCGCACCATCTGGAGTCCCGCCGACGGCGGTTGGGCCGACATTGAGGACTGGTTCCCCGGCGGGGATCGGGTCGCAGCCGTAGTCGCCAACGGCGATAACACCCAACAGATTGTCACTGTGTCCGTGGCTGATGGTGAGGTGCGACAGATTCGCACCATTGACTGGGCTGATAGTCCCGTGGTGCGAGTCTCGCCCGATGGGCGATACCTGGCCTACAGCCGGACGCCTTCGCGCGAAATCACTGAAAAGGACATCTTTCTGCTGGCGGTGGACGGCCAATCTGAATCCGCGCTCGTAAGACATGCCGCGAGTGACGAAATCGTGAGTTGGAGCCCGGGCGGCGGACATCTTCTCTTCAACAGCGACAGGAGCGGTCAGCCGGGGCTCTGGGCGCAGCAAGTCGATCAAGGGACGGCCGTGGGCGAACCGGTGCTGGTCATGTCCAACCTGGATGTTGGTAGGGGGATGGGCATCACTCGCGACGGAACACTCCACTATCCGGTGAGAGTGTCGCGGCGGCGGCTAAAGATCGCCGAGATCGTCTTGTCCAATACAAGATGAGCCTGAAGGGAGGGGTGATTCCAACACAAGATGAGCCTGGAGGTAATTTGGGCAAGGTCGATTAGGAACAGGCAAACTGCGGGCGATGGGAGTCGCCGTGCAGCAAGCCGAATCACTGAGTCTCGATGAGATCGAGAGTTTTCTCGACGGGTGTGGGTCCGTCGAGTTCCAGGCCGGAAGTCGAGCGGATAAATACGCGCTCGTCGAAGGCGTCCTGAAGAGGCATCATTATGCCGACCAGAAGCGCTCGGTTAAAGGATTGTTGAGACGCTTCCTGAGCAAGCTAACCGGCTTAAGCCGCGCCCAATTGACTCGCCTCATCGGGCAGTTTTTGCGCGAAAAGTGCGTTCGGCCGACAGCCTATCGAAGGCGCCGCTTCCCCACCAAGTACAGCCGCGCCGACATCGTTCTCCTGGCGCATGTCGACCAAGTACAGCAACGTCTCTCCGGGCCGGCGACGCGTCGCATTCTCCAGCGCGAGTTCCAAATCTACAACCGCAAGGAGTTCGAACGCCTTGCCGAACTGTCGGTGGGACACCTCTACAACTTGCGCAAACGCGCCGTCTACCGGCGACACAGTTTGCATCTCGACAAGACTCGACCGACACCCGTGGCGATCGGCGAACGCCGCCAACCCGAGCCGCGAGGACGTCCGGGCTACCTGCGCATCGACACCGTGCACTCGCCCGAACAGGAAGGTGAAAAAGGCGCCTACAGCATCAATGTGGTCGACGAAGTGACGCAGTGGCAGGCCGTCGGCTGCGTCCAACGCATCAACGAAAACCACCTCATTCCCTTGCTGGAAGGCCTTTTGGAACAATTTCCATTTATCGTTCGCGGCTTTCACTCCGACAATGGCAGCGAATTCGTCAACCATCAAACCGCTAAACTGCTCGAGAAGTTGCGAATTGAATTTACGAAGTCTCGCGCGCGCCGTTCGAACGACAATGCCTTGGTCGAAACCAAGAACGGCGCGGTGGTGCGCAAGTGGATGGGCTACCAGTTTTTGCCCTCGGAAGCGACGCAGGCGATCGACACCTTCTACCGCCAGTGGCTCAACCCGTACTTGAATTTTCATCGCCCATGCGCTTTCGCCAGCGAGCGCCGAGACCGCCGCGGCAAGTTGCGCAAGGTGTACGCCGAGTGGAGCACGCCGTGGGAAAAGCTGCTCAGCCTGCCCGCCGAGCAGCGCGGCCTGCGCGCGGATCGCTCGCTCAAGAAGCTCCAAGCGCGAGCGGACACTTGTTCCGACACCGAGTTTGCCGAGCAACTCGACGCTCAGCGCAACGAACTGCAACGCGTCTGCAAAGACCTCGCGATCTGCTGGCGCACGCGCTAGACAACGCCCCGACCCGAGGCGTTGTCGGCTCCTCCGGCCCACGTCCGAAGACGGCCGTGGGGTCTCGCCTAGGATGGCTGCAAAGGGGGATTGGGGTGCCGCCCCTTCCCCCTTATGCAATCCCCCTCACCCCGCCCTACGAAGCCACAAATAGCTGTAGCCGCCGACCTCAACTCACGCTATAATCCCCCTCAACCCGCAGCTGCTTCGCCTCTCTCCTTCAGGCTCATCTTTCAATTGGAAAAGAGGGGTACGGTGATGTGGTCTTAGGTAGCAACATTGTCGCGGCCACGAATCGGCATTTCCGCTTGTCTCATGGGCGAAGAGGTGCGTTACGACGGATCTCATCGCCGCCAAGATCACATCCTCGACTACTTCGCTGACCGCGTTGAATGGGTGCCGGTTTGCCCAGAGGTTGAAGCCGGTATGAGCGTGCCACGCGAGACGATCGAGTTGGTCTCCGCCCCAGACGGGCTGCAGTTGCTCGGCACCGGGTCCGAGAAAAATCATACGAAAGCAATGCGGGCGTGGTCGGCAATCCGCTTGGAAGAACTCGAAGGGATTAGTGGCTACGTGCTTAAGGCGCGTTCGCCGAGTTGCGGTCTGCGCGATGTCTCGGTCGAGGGTCTCGACGATCCAGCAAGTGGAATGTTCGCCTCGGCGCTAACTGATCACTTTCCGAATTTGCCCATCGTTGGAGATGAAGAACTCGCCGTACCGCTATCGCTCGCTGAATTCGAACGGAAAGTCAGGGCTTATGCGCTGCTTTAATCGAAAAACATCGACCCCCTGACCGTTGGATTGAAGGGATTGCTTTGGAGCGTCGTCTAGCAGGTGCCCAAGGCGGCGGCGAGTTTCTTTGTAATGGCTACTACTTTGGCGTCTTCGTAGTGACGTCCTACGATTTGGACTCCTATGGGAAGATCTTCTGCTGAGCGGCTGACCGGTGCGGTGGCGACTGGATTACCCATCAAATTAAAAACCTGGCTGTATACGAAATTGTTGGGATAGGTGACCGTTTGGCCGTCGATTTTCCACTCGCGCCGGCCGTGGCGGAAGGCCGGTGTTGCGGCTACTGGGCAGAGCAGGATGGGGTAGTCTTGCATCTGCTCTATGAGCTTGAGGCGGAGTTGATCTTGTGTGACCCAACCCCACAGGAGGTCTTCGTAGCTTGTATTCGATTCCTCCTCCACGGATGCCATCGCTTCGTACGACAGCGGGTGGTATTGGTAGTCCTTTGGCGTCGAGGCTTTGATGAGCGTCGTGAGGCAAACGCCGAACATGAGCCACCAGGTTTGGGGCGCTCGCCCAAGGCCCTTGAGTTGGACTTGCTCGACATTGAAGCCTTGCTCGGCGAGGGCTTGAGCAGCAGTCCGGACGGCTTGGCGGGTTTCAGGGGTGGCCGGCGTTTCCCAGGCATCGTCGAACCAGCCGATTTTGGTTTGGCGTAATTCTTCTTCGGTCGGCGGTTGAACCAAGACCGGGGCGGACGATGGGTCGCCGGGGTCGGGACCGGCGGTGATTTCGAGGAGCAGTTCGAGGTCTTCAGCGGTCTTGGCCATGGGGCCTACTAGACCGAGCGTGGTGGACGGTCCGGCGCAGGGGGGCCAATGGCCGACTCGGGAAATCACTCCGGGGGTGGGCTTGAGGCCGTAGAGTCCGCAGAAATGGGCGGGGACTCGGACGGAGCCTCCGCCGTCGCTTCCGAATCCGGCAGCGGAGCAACCCGAGGCGATGGCTGCTGACTCGCCACCGCTCGAACCGCCGGGAGTGTAGTCGGGGTTGATGGGTGAATTTGTGCGGCCGTAGAGATGGTTGTCGGTCTCGTAGGCCATCAGGAACTCGGGAACGTTGGTTGTGCCGAGGACGATCGCACCCTCGGATCTGAGCTTTCTAACCAGCGTGGCGTCTTGCTGGGCGACTTCACCCTGTCGAGTTTCTGATCCGCACTCTAGACGGAAGCCCTTTGCGGCGATTGAGCTTTTGATAGTGATCGGGACGCCGTGGAGCCGGCCTAGATTTCTGCCGCCGCGCACCTCTCTGTCGGCTTTTAGTGCCTCTTCGCGAGCACGGTCGGCTTGGAGATCGGTGATCGCGTTGAGACTTGGGTTGACGGCTTTGATTTGACTGAGGTGGGCCTCAACAATTTCGCTTGGCAGGGATTCGCCGGAGTGGACTAGGCGCGCGAGTTGGCCCGCGCCTTGCGACGTGAAATCGGACATTGGGGTAACGATAGCAGCGCACCAGAAAACTGAAGCGGGTATCGTGATTGGCATGGCTGACGGCCTCTAAAATAGGCGGTGGGCCATCTGGCAAGAATGTAGGGGATTCATGCGCGCCGCACCCGCGACGCGCTGATGAACAGCGATGGATAGCTATCGCCGGATTTGGTTCGTTTCAACTCGCGATGAAATCAGTGCTAGAATTCCGCAAGCTCAATGTCAGAGGCGCGCGAAAGAATCATCCTACTGCTGGCCGCCATTTCGCTGGTCGCGCTTGCCGCTGCTCTCACTGGTAGCGCCATCCTCTTCAGCACGTGTGTGAGTCTGTGGATCGGGTTTGGTTTCGCCTTGGCCTACGTGGGGCACCTACGGCGTCTGTCGGTGAGCCTAACCCTGGTGGCGACGTTCGTGGCTCTAACTGGGCTATTTGCGGCAGCATATCTCATCCATAACGCGGGCTCCCCGCTGAAAATCGCCTTTGGTTTGCCGCTCCAAACAGCTCTCTTCGTTTGGATCATCTGGCCAATGGGAGGAGTCATGGCCGTGTTGCATGTCATCACCTTCGACAAGCTGCTGTTGCCCGCCCAAACGGTCGAAAACATCCGAGCGCAATTTGGTAGGTCGCACGGTCAGTAGCTGATGCCCATCGCCGATTCGCCAATCATCGCTTTGTGTGTGGTCGCGTATCTCGTGGCCTGCCTCGGGGTCGGTTTATGGGCGATGCGCCGGACGAAAACGGCTGCTGACTTCTTTGTGGCCGGCCGCAGCCTAGGCCTGTTCGTCACGGTGATCGCCGGAGTCTCTAGCATCATGAGCGGTTTCGGTTTCGTCGGCGGTCCCGGACTGGTCTACGAATCGGGAATCAGCTCGCTGCATATGTGCCTCGTTGGCGGATTCTCAGGCGCGTGGTCGTGGGTGATCATCGGCAAGCGCATGCGGTTGCTATCGGAAGTGGCGACGGTTTACACGTTGCCCGAAGCGATCGAGATTCGATATGGAGGGCGCGCGCCACGACTGGTGATGGCGATCGCTGTTCTGCTCGGCGTGATTGGTTATCTCGGAACGCAGGTGATGGCGATCGGTCTCGTGTTGCAAGCCGTGCTGGGCGTTAGCCTGCCCGTGGCGATGCTGATCGGGCTTGGAGTACTTGCTTTCTATTCGATCGCCGGAGGAATTATTGCCGGCGTCTATACAGATCTTTTTCAGGGCGTGCTCATGATCGTCGCCGCCGCGGGCATTTTTTACTACGTGCAGCAGTTGACCGGCGGACTATCTGAGATCACTCAAACGCTATGGCAGGTCGATGGGGAGTATATGAGCCCGTGGGGCACACGAGGAGCCATCGCGGCGCTGAGTTGGTACTTCCTATTTGTAGTTGGCAACGTAGGCCAGCCGCACGGCGTGATAACGAAGTCGCTTATGATGCGTAACATCCGCGATCTCAAATGGGCTCCGCTGCTGGCCTTCGCGGCGGCTGCATTCCTGCCGATGCTGTGGATGAATATCGGACTGGCGATGCGCTATCTGGTCGAAACCGGCGCGCAGGAGCCGTTTGGAAACCCGGATCTAGCCGCGCCACTGTTTCTGCTGAACCACACGCCCGAGTGGTTAGCCGGTATGGTATTCGCGGCTCTGTTGGCGGCGATCATGTCGACCGCGGACAGCTTCGTAAACCTCGGCGCGGCGGCGATCGTGCGCGACATCCCCACAGCCATTTACGGCAAGCCACCGGATAAACAACTGGAGGGTTCACGCCTCGTCAGCGGCGGGCTGCTACTGATCTCCGCGCTCTTCGCCTTGTATATGGATAACCTCGTTGCGCTACTGGGGACGTTCGGCTGGGGCACGTTTGCCGCCGCAATTGTTCCGTCCGCGGCGATCGGGTTCAACTGGAAGCGAGCTACCGCTGCCGCCTGCGTAAGCTCTGTGAGCATCAGCGTCGTCATGAATTTCGGTCTCGAATTACTTTCCCGCCACGGGATCTACAAGATTCCACACGGCATGGCTGTTGGCGCGTTATCTCTGTTCGTTTCGTTGGTGGTTTTCGTAGTGGTTTCATTCCTGACTGGTGACAAGGACGGCTCGCCAATTCCGCCGCACGTGAAAGCGGTGATGGAAGCGTAGCCGGCTTTTCGAGCAAGCCCGCACTTCGCGTGGCGTTCTTGACACTGCTAGAATCGCTGCCGTGAAACGCTTTGCATTGCTGCTCGTGTTGACCGCCGCGATTTGGCAGACTCTTGCCTGGACGCGCAACAATCCAGTCCCGGAAGACGAGTACACGTTTGAGGCGTCGCGTCGCGGCTTTCAGCCGCTCGAACAGTCGGGTCCGCTCACTCGTGGCGATTTTGTGCGGCTGCTGCTGCGGCGCGAAGGCGACTTTCGCATCCCCCTGTCGGTGAACTATCGAGTTTGGCGACGCGCCGATCCTCCCGATCTTTGGAAACTCGACTTGCCCGGCGTGATCAAGCTCGACGTGACCGACCAGATGCTGAGTCTTGAGCAGTCAGGCGGCCCCGAAATTTTGGGAGTGGGCACGGTGTTCAGTCAGCCCCTTCTAGTCCGCAACCAAACCGATCGGCCATTTGACCTCCAAGTCAGCGCTCAACTGGGCGATTCGCTCGTCGGCAATCGCTTTCGCCTGAAGGTGGGTTTGAACTTCTTCTCGCTCGGTCTGTCGGCCGATGTCACGGGCACTGCAGAGTTGACGGTCGCGTTTGCCGCTGGTGAAGAGTCGGAATCGGAGGATGATCTGCTTCGAGCGTCGCTCACGAACGTTGTTGATGTAGTTGAGTGGGGCGTCTTACGCTTGAAGACCACCGAAAATGGCGATCCGGTTCACGCCCGCGTCACCGTCTTCGGCGCCGATGGTCTCGCGTACGCCCCTAGCGCCGGAACGCTCTCGAAGATCACTTGGACCGCCGGCCAACCGTTTTTCTACAGCAAGGGCGAGCATGAGCTGCGACTACCGGCCGGTAGCGCGAAGATTGCGGCCGTTCGCGGCTTTGAGTACACCCCGGTGGAGACTAGTGTCGAGATCCGGCCCGGTAATTCGAGCGCGATCGAGGTGCCGCTTGAGCGCTTCTCAAATCTGGCGGAAGAGGGCTGGTACGGCGGAGACGACCATATCCACGCCAATTACAACGACCATGAGTTCATTACACCCGAGGACGTACTCACGCAATCCCTCGGCGAAGACCTCAACGTGGCGAACCTGATGGTCGCAAACTCGACGGGCGCACAGGTGCATGACGCGGCCTATTTTGAGGGCCGCCCGCACAAGCTGAGCGGACGCAATCATCTGCTGTATTGGATCGAAGAGATGCGCAATGCGGGCTCGTATGGGCACATGTGCTTGCCCGGTATCGAGCGTCTGGTACACCCGCTTTACACCGGCTTTTCGGGGACTCCGCATGCCAACGACTATCCGCCGAATTACTTCCAGGCTAAAGCGGCGCAACAAGCGGGCGGCGTTGCGACGTACGCGCACCCGGGCTACAACTTCACCGACGATCCGAACACGATGAGCGCGAGAGAGCTGCCGGTCGATTTGGCACTGGGCGCCATCGAGGCGATGGATGTGCTTAGCAACTCAAATGAAGCCGCCGCCGTGCCGTACTGGTACAAGCTGCTCAATACCGGGCTGCGTTGCGCCATTTCGGGGGGCAGTGACAGCTTCACCAATCGGCGCCATCACTGGCTGCCGGGCGGCCAGCGGGTGTACGTCCATACCGGGGGCGAGCTCGACTATCGCCGTTGGATCGACGGCTATCGCCGCGGCCGTAGCTTCGCGACGAACGGCCCGCTGCTGCAGTTCACTGTGAACGGCGAGTTGCCCGGGACGGACTTCGAGTTGCGGAGTGGCGAGGAGTTGCGGGTCGAAGCCTCAGTCGAATCGCTCGTCGCACTCGACGCGTTAGAAATCGTCGTGAACGGGAATGTCGTCGCCTCGGCGGATGGCCCGTCGAAAAAGCTGACGGTTGCGCACGAACTGAGGCTCGACGAAGGCTCGTGGATCGCGGCCCGCGCCCGGGGGCCGTTCGATCCGCTACTGGTTAACGACGACAACGCGTTTGCGCACTCGAGCCCTGTCTACTGCCAAGTGGACGGCCGTTCGGTGCGCAACTCCGACGACGCCCGTTTCTTTATTGCATGGATCGATAAATTGATCGAGCGAGCCGAAGAATCCAAACGTTTTGCCGACGAAATGCAGCGTCGCGAAACCGTGGAGCTGTTTCAAAAAGCGCAGGATTATTACCGCGGAATCGCGGGACAGTAGCTGCAGTCGAAAAACTCGTGCGGCTTGGGCATGGCATCGGGCCCTTAGTTGGGGCACAAGTGCACTAGTGAATGGTGCTGGGCTAATCCACAATCGCCTGATACGCCAGCCGCTTGAACTCGCGCCCGTATGAGACGCCGCTATAGGGGAGAATCTGCACCATGAAAATGGTGACCATCTCTTCGATGGGGTCAATCCAGAAGCGCGTCCCCGCGGCTCCGCCCCAGCGATATTCACCCTTGCTGCCGATCATGCCCGACTTTCCAGGTCCGCGATGTACCGCGAAAGTTAGGCCGAAGCCCCAGCCGGGCCACAGTGTCCGCGCCACGCGGGGCATGTCGAGAGGCATGTGGTCGGCCCGCATCAGCTCGACGGACTTGCGGCTGAGTATTCTCGCTCCGTTCAACTCGCCGTTGTTGGCCAGCATTTGGCCGAAGCGCGCATAGTCCATCGTCGTTGAAACTAAGCCGGATCCGCCGCCAAGTCTCGTTGTTGGCTTCTTGTAGCTATCTTGGGCGCCCGCTGTCGAGCGGTGCACCGTCTTTTTGCCCTTGTCGAGGGTGTAGAGCACGGTGAGGCGATCCAATTTATCCTTCGGAACGTAGTAGCCTGTGTCGCCCATTCCGAGCGGCCGGAAAATGTTCTTGCTGAAGAACTCGTCGACCGGAACGCCGGATACCGCTTCGACATACCTTGCGAGAACATCGGTCGAGTATCCGTACTGCCAAGTTGTCCCGGGCTGCTGGACGAGCGGCGCCTTGGCAATGCGCTTAACCATTTCATCGAGAGTTTTCGCTTCACTGACGCCTGTTTTGGCGAAGTATGCCTCGCCGTCGGGAGCCTTGGCGCCCGCGTAGCTCAGCCCGGCGGTGTGCATGAACAGGTCCCGTACGGTGATCTGGTTCTCGGCCGGTACGGGAACGGAGCGGTCAACGGCCACCGTCATGTTCTTAAACTCGGGCAAATAGTTCGAGATCGGATCGTTGAGCGAGAAGTGGCCCTGCTCGTAGAGAATCATTGCCGCGACGCCGGTAATGGCCTTGGTCATCGAGTACATCCGGAAAATCGCGCCCTTGGACATCTTCGTCCCGGCCTCTTTGTCCATGTCACCCCAAGCCTTGAAGTAACCGATCTTGCCGCGCCGGGCGATCAAACCGATGGCCCCGGAAAAATGACCGTCGGCGACGTGCTTGTCCATAGCCTGGTCGATGCGTTCGAGGCGCTCGGACGAAAGGCCAATTTGCTCGGGGTCGGTGGTCTGCATGTCGTCGAGCGCCGTAGCGGTTGACGAAAGCACAAGGAAAGCAACTGCTATGGCGATTAAAGTTTTCATGGAATTCTCCTAGGTCGGGTCGGCCTTGCAGACGGTCGACGCTTTGGGCACCGCCGTGATTGTACTCCAACAAAGTCAATCACGTCGTCGTCGGGCAGCGGACGCCTTCTAAGGAATCAAGCTTGTCTGCAGACTGCCTTGGTCGTCGACGGTGACACGCCAGCGCGAGCCGTTAGCTGATGTAAGCACGACACCTGATTGCGGGTCGGTTACCTCGACGGCGCCCTCAGTGGTAACTCCTCGGGAGTTGAGGGTTACGGCTTGCTTCCAAGATCCTCCGGAGTTTACAAATACCGACTGATGGGAACCCCGGACACGGTTGAACATTACTTGGCCGAGCGAGCTGCCTAGTTGCCACAGCGATGGCTCTCCGTCGTCCCAAATCGCGACATTCACGACGGACGATCCGCTATCGGCCCCAAATTGCCCCCAAAGGACCTCGGGATACCAGATGACGAGTTGGCACCTTCCGGCGAAGATGTTGCGGTCAGTCGACCCTGTGGGTAGTTGAAAGAAACAGCGACGGAGTTCTATGTTCTGCCAGATCCCATGACCCTGGACGGTCGCAACGTGTTCGGAGTCGATGAAGAAGTTTGCGTATGGACCGCCGCTCCTGCCGTCATTGTTGTGCTCGAAGTAGCAACGCTCGAAGACCCAGTTGCGAGCGCTGCGGTTGGGTTCGTCGGGCCTCCAAAGCCGGGCACCCTCCTCTTTGTTGACCTCAAATGTGCAGCCATGGAAAGTGAAAACAGCGCCACCGCCCGTAGAGTAGAGGCCACGTTTGGTGTTGTGTCGGAATGTGCAGGCGTAGAAGTGTGTGTCCGTGTTGGCGTTGTGCGTAGTCGCGTCTACGAAGCAGCCGTCACCTATGTTTGACGACAGGTCGACTGCCCGAAACTCGTTAATTTGGCTGGCGCGCAAATGTAGGCCCGCCTGCTGCGCTCCGCTCAATTGCACGTTTTCGACGGTGCCCTTGTGCGCCGAGAGCGGAGAGGTGTAAAGTTGGCCGACCCGCAGTCCGTAGCGGCCGCGCTCTCCGGTCGTGGGGGCCGTGACGCATTGGATCGCGACGTCTCGAACGGCCCAAGTATGCGCGACGGTGCCTACTCCCGAATTGGCGCGTAACGCCGCATCGTTCCCCCAATATTGAAGGGCCGAACAGCTTCGCCCGGCACCCCTCAGTTCCGTCGGGCCGTCTAGCGACAAGCTTCGGCCGCCCAGTACGTACCTGCCGTCCGGCACGTCGACAACACAGCCGGCATCGAGAGCCGATTGAATCCCTGCCCAGTCCTGCTCTTCATCGAGGCTTTCAGCGTACGGGTAGACCTGTTGAGCAAGCGAAAGCGTTTTGAATCTTGCTTGGAGCGGGTGCGATGTTCCGTCGCCGACCGCTCCGAAGTCCCGCACATTAACCGTCCCAGACTTTTCGGTCGGGCTACCGAAACCGATGGAGCCAATTTGAAGGCGAGCGTTGATGTCGCCAAATCGCAACCCGAGATGCAACTCTACTACTTCGGAGCCTGCAACCGACGCGGAATTGCATGTTGGGCTTCGACTTACGAAATTTACTGGAACCGACGCCATCAATTGCGGCGGCTGCCTGTGCGCCGTCGCGAGCCGCACTTGCACAATGCCGGCCGCGCTGCCGGGAGCCCCATGGCAAACGCTAACCCGACTGACCTCCGTTGCTGGAATACGTAACTTGATCCACTGGACCGTCCCTGGTTTATCTGATCTGATTTCGACGGCGGTGTTTCGGCCAGGACCGTCGCTCGGCCATCCGTTGGCATGAAGTTCGAGACGGAGCCCAGATGCCGGGTCCGGTGGATCGATTAGATTGGGTGGGAACCACTTCGTAATCATCTGTATTTATCGCCCCGCGCGTGCGATACGCGACCTCACAAGAGCGGCCTCGATCCGGATCTCGCAAGGCCGACGCCGACTATGGCGAGCCAGTCCATGCTATCTCGTTTCCGCCAGTCGGTCTTGTGATAGTTGTGCGATGAGTCTGTAGTTCGTCGCGTATCGGAAAGACGCCGCCGCTGGTTGGTAGGCGAGTATCGGGCGCGACATTCAAAACTTGGAAGGCTCCAATCCGCGCTGTAGGGTGGGGAGCCTCTCGCCTCGGTGGACTGGGGCTTCTTGTGTATTCCGGAGATCAAGCGGTTGCACGACGGGCACGAATGCTTGCTATAGTTGCGTTCCAATATGGATCTAGCACTTCAAGATAGAGTCGCTGTTGTCACAGGCGGTAGCCGCGGCATCGGGCGCTCGATCGCTCGAAGGCTTGCGCTCGAAGGCTGCGATTGCCTCATCGCCTCGCGTACTGAAGCTGATCTGCGCGCGGCCGCTGAGTCGATCTCCGCCAAGAGCGGACGGCGCGTCGAGATCTGCGCCGCCGATCTTCGAACGGTCGAAGGCTGTCGGCGCGTGGGGGCAGCCGCGGACGAGGCGTTCGGCAAGCTCGACATTTTGATCAACAACGCCGGCGCAACGCAGCGCGGCGCCTTTCTGGATCTCGATGACGATGCTTGGGAAGACGGCTTCGCTCTCAAGTTCTACGCTTGTGTTCGGCTGTCGAGGCTTTTCTGGCCCACGTTGAAAGAACGCCGAGGCGTGGTCGTCAACGTGATTGGCGGCGCGGCGCGCACTCCCGCCCGGGAGTTCACGATTGGCGGTGCTGTAAATTCGGCGATGGCAAACTTCACCAAAGCTCTCGCCGACTTGGGCCTCCAAGATGACGTGAACGTCAACGCCGTCTATCCTGGGCTGACGCAGACCGATCGTGCGAACGCGCGCTTCAAGGCGGCGGCGGAAGCCGACGGCGTGTCGATCGACGAGATCCGCGCGAGGACATGCCGCAACGAAGGGGTGCGTCGGATCGGTGAGCCTGAAGACGTTGCCGATCTGGTTGCCTATCTTTGTTCGCCGAAGGCCCGGCATATTCAAGGGACGGCGGTGGCTGTGGACGGCGGGTCTACTTCGGGGCTGCACTAGCGCGTATTTTTCGTTTCCTGACGGCGAATAAACGCGATTGTTGCGCCACTACCGTCACGGTTTGCTTTGGCGAAGGGTGAACTGTGTCCTGCTGATCAGTCCTCGGCAGGTCCACGCTCAACTCACCCAGATAACCCTTCGCCACCGCACTTCCTGACGGTCGTGCCACTGAAATTCATTGGGATGCGGTCGATGTATTCGGTGAAGACGGTCTAGCGATAGGGTAGATCTGAGCGTTTGCGCCAGTTGTCGCCGGTTTGGTTGAACCAATCCATGGTCATGGCGTCAAGCTTAGCTTCGAGTTCGGCTTGTTCCGGCCTGCCGGCTAGATTTTGCTTTTGGAACGGGTCGGCCTCGTTGTCGTACAGCAGCCAGGCGCGGTCTTCGTGGCGGGCGTAGGTGTAGCGCTCGGTCCGAACGCCGCGCCAGGGCGGAAACTCCGACTGCTCCGTCGGGGTATAGCTCTGCAAGTAGACGGACTCTGGGTGTGTTGCGTCCTCCAAAACGCCGCCCTGCTCCTCTATGAAAAGGTGTCCGGAAAGATCCTTGCCAGACACTCCTTCTGGAATCGGAAGCCGCGCTAGCCCGAGCAACGTCGGCACAACATCGACGTGCGAAAACGGTATGTCCGACTCGACTCCTTCGCGGACTGCCGCTGCGTAGTGCACGATTCCGGGTACGTTAATCGACTCGTGCCACGGTTTTCGTTTTAGATACGTGCCTTGGGAACCAAGCATGTCGCCGTGATCGGAGGTAATGAAAATGAGCGTGTTTTCGAACTGCCCAGTTTCTTTTAGCGTTTCGACGATGCGGCCGACCTCGTCATCGATAAACGTGATTGCCGCGTAATAGCCCGCGATATCGTTCCTGCCGCCGATGAAACGGTTGCGAGCCCGTTCGACGCTTCCGTCCCAATTCTCACGCATGGTCAGTGCGTCAGGGTCATACATATTCATGTACTCAGGTGGAGCGACGTAGGGGTTATGCGGGGGACCCCATTCGACGTAGGCCAGGAACGGAGTTTCTTGGTCCGCCTTGATGAACTCAATGGCCTCGTCGGTGAAATACCGCGCGGAGTAGCCATCCATCACGATCGGCTCGGGCGAATCGCGGAAGTAGTGCATGTTCCAGTAGTCATGCGAGCAGATATTGGCGGCCCAAAACTCGAAGCCCTGCCGCCGCTCGGGTCGCACGAACCCCGGTAATCGCTTGCCTCCCTCGACGTGCCATTTGCCGACAAAGCCGGTCCGATAGCCGTGCTCTTTCGCGATCTCGGCAATCGTGATTTCTGAATCCGGCAGCGGCGCGTCGTTGACATCGACACCGTGTTCGTGGGCATAACGGCCCGTTAGCAAAGTGCCGCGCGCGGGGCAGCAGACCGGGCAGTTCGCTGACGTGTTCGTCAACAATACCCCGTCGCTGGCCAGCCGGTCCATGTTCGGCGTGTGGACGTCCGGATGGCCCACGATCCCAAGATCCGTGCCGCGCCACTGGTCGGGCATGAGCACGAGGATGTTGGGACGTGGAAGCTCCGGATGCCGCCCACAGCCGCCGACCAAGGCTCCTGCGGCGGCCCCCGCTAGAAAGTCTCGACGACTGATCATATGCGGGCTAGGATGTCATTGGTTGGGGAAGACTGTCAAGCCTACCGAGTGGAAGGGAACAAATGCATCCCTCGTTCCGTATTCATCGTTGGAGGCGTAAGAGGGTGTTTACATTTCTGCTCTGGCTGCTGCTTTTCGTGCTGTGCTGGCCGCTGGCGCTGTTCGCCCTGATCGCATATCCCATCGTTTGGCTGCTGCTTTTGCCGTTTCGGCTGGTTGGAATTGTGGTTGGCGGCGTTTTCGACTTGCTTTGGTCGATCATTACATTACCGGCCCGATTGCTGAGTGGAAGACCTGGCCGAGTAGCTCACGAAGCGTAGCCCGGATATTTCCCCAGCCGCCGGTGAAAGCGCGCGCTAGACGCATCACTACTTCGTTGCGCTCGCTTGGCGTGCTCGACGGACAGTCAAGTACGCAACGGTGCGCTTCTTATAATGAAGCGATATGCGACCTTGGCTGATTGCCGTTGTCGGGCTGGTTCTGGCAGTTCCCGCTCGCCCCGCGGTTGATTTTTTCCGCGATATCGAGCCGATTTTTCATACGCGCTGCTACGCGATTGAGGAACTGCCACGGCTCCGCGCAGCAGATGAACGGGCTTCGCCTCGATCGCAAAGCGGCGGCGCTGAAAGGCGGGCTCACGGGACCGGTGATCGTGGCGGGCGAGCCCTCGGCCTCGAAGTTGATCGCCCGCGTTTCCGATGCTAGCGCGGGAACAAGAATGCCCCCAGTAGGCGCCCCGCTAACAGCAGCCGAGATTGACGCGCTCCGTGAGTGGATCGCCGAGGGCGCCGAGTGGCCCGACTCCCCGCCGCAAGCGGCGATTACAGAGGCGGGCCAATCGCACTGGGCATTTAAACGCCCCCGGCGCCCGCAGCTCCCCAGGTTGGCCGGCCGACAGATGCCCGGCAATGCGATCGATCGCTTTATACTTTCGAAGCTGGAATCCGAGAGCATTAGCCCCTCGGCGGAAGCGGACAAGAACACTCTCATTCGCCGCGTCTACCTCGATCTCGCCGGTCTTCCACCCACGCCGGCGCAAGTCGATGCTTTCGTCGACAGCAACGACCGCAAGGCCTACGAGAACACCGTTGACCAACTACTCGCGTCGCCGCATTTCGGTGAGCGCTGGGCGCTACCGTGGCTCGATCTCGCTCGCTATGCCGACAGCGATGGCTACGAACGCGATCCGCTGCGGCCGCACGCTTGGCGCTGGCGCCAGTGGGTCATCGAGGCCATCAATCGCGATATGCCGTATGACCGGTTTACGGTCGAACAAATCGCCGGTGATCTGCTGCCTGGGTCAACAACCGAACAGCGAGTCGCCACCGGCTTCTTGCGCAACGGCATCAAGAATCGAGAGGCCGGAGTCCCCAGTAGCGAAAAGCGTTTCGAGGAAACGATCGATCGAATCAGCACGGTTTCAAATACCTGGCTAGGGCTCACGGTCGGTTGTGCCCAGTGCCACGACCACAAGTACGACCCGATTTCTCAGAAAGAGTTCTACGAGCTTTTTGCATATTTCAATAACTCTGTCGAGAGCGATATCGAGGCTCCACTTCCTGGCGAACTCGGTGCGTATTTACGTGCCTACCCGGCCTACCGCGCCGAACGTGACCGGCTGATCGAAGACAATGGCATCCGGGAGCTTCAGGCGGAGTGGCAGAGTCAGATCATCAAGGCAATGGACAGCCCCGGCGTGCGGACCGACTGGGATCACTCGGTTACCGAATGGCGAGCGGCGAACGATCGCGCCGACTGGCTGATGCGCGCGAGTCGGGCAGACCTCACGGAAATTGAGCGCGACAAGATCACGGACTGGTTTTTGCGAGGCGGCGGGCCGGACTTTCAAAAGGACGATGCCGTCAAAGACCGCATCAAAAACACCGGCGATGCAGTTAAGCAGTTGGTCGAATCTCTGCCTGATCGTACCCGCGGCTACACCATGATCGAGCGGAGTCAGCCCGTTGCCACGCACATCGCACTGCGAGGTGACTATCGCGCTCCAGGACTTGAAGTCGGCCCCAGCACCCCGGCGGTTTTGCCGTCCATTAGCGAGGCAGAGAAGCCCGCCCGCCTGCGCTTAGCCGAATGGATCGCCTCCGACCGCAACCCGCTAACGGCACGGGTGGAAGTCAACCGTCTCTGGCAAGAACTCTTCGGGCGGGGCTTGGTCGTCACCGCCGAAAATTTCGGCACCCAGGGCGAAGCGCCGTCGCATCCAGCACTTCTCGATTGGCTGGCAACCGAGTTTGTTCGCCAAGGTTGGAGCCGCAAGAGATTGATCCGGCTGATTGTTACGTCGTCGACGTATCGCCAGTCGTCGCAAGCTCGCCCCGAGCTGGCCGAAAGTGACCCAGGCAATCGTTGGCTCGCGCGACAAAACAGGCTGCGCCTATCAGCAGAGTTGTTGCGCGACAATGCGCTCGCTGTTAGCGGTCTGCTCTACCCAAAAATCGGCGGCAAGAGCGTTTTTCCGCCGCAGCCCGCGGGCATTTCCGAGCTCAGCTATTCGAAGAAAACTTGGACGGCCGATACGGGTCCCGATCGCTACCGCCGCGGAATGTATGTATTCTTCCGGCGGACATCGCCCTACCCGATGCTGGTCAATTTTGATTCGCCGTCAACGTTGGTAAGCGTCTCTCGGCGTGAGCGCTCGAACACGCCGCTCCAGGCGCTCAATTTGCTGAACGATGAAGTTTTCATAGAAGCCGCCGGCGCTCTGGCCCATCGTGTGATGACGGAGGCGGGAGAATCGTTCGGCGAACGCTATACCCGCTTGATTCGCCTTGCACTCAGCCGCGAGCCATCAGCGACAGAACGCGACCGAGCGCAAACATTTTGGAACGGGCAGCGAGCGAAGAGCGGCGACGAGAGCGAAGCCTGGACCCACCTGAGCCGCGCCGTTCTCAATCTGGACGAGTTCATCACGCGGGAGTAGGGAGCCTGGCGTCACTACGGTCTCGTGGCGTGCTCTTTACCCGCAATCGGCCTGTTCTTGGATTGTGGTCGATAGAATGGCACGATCCCTCGCGAAGTAGTTCACATCCCTGTCGGCGCAAGTGGCGCACGAGTTCATTGGTTTTCAAGTCTCTACGCCAACGGTAATCGATAGTGGGACAACTTCAACCAAGTCAGCCTCGGGGTCGGAGGCATCAGGATCGGGTTGCGGCAGCGGTTTGCCGAGTTCGACCCACGACTGGGCCAGATCCTCAAGCGCGCCGCAGATCATACTGCGAGCGTCGGCAAGGTCGAATCCTTGGCTCACCCCGCCCGGAAAGTCGAGCACCTTGGCGACGACCATCTTCTCGGTCTTCGGCGGCAGGTAAAACGCTACGTGGTAGCGGAGCACGGTTTCAGTGTACACGCGGTCATCGGGGCCGCCGAGAATATACGAGACCGCCGCGGATAGACCTAGTAGAGACGTCTCGTTCCTCAAGCTTCTTGAAGAGGCGGGTTGGAGGCATGTTAGACCCAAGGGCAGTCATCGCCAGTTGAAGCACGCCGACAATGAGATGCTGATCACAGTCGCGGGCAATCCGGGAACGGAAATCCCGAGAGGCACACTGAAGCAGATCCTTCGGCGAGCGGGGATTGAACAATGACACGGAAGTACGCAGTCATCTACGAAAAAGGCCCCGAGACCTTCGGCGCGCATGTTCCGGATCTTCCCGGCTGTATTGCCGCGGGTGAGACGTTCAACGAAACCGAAACGCTCATCCGCGAGGCAATCGAGCTGCATCTGGCAACACTCCGAGAGGATGGCATGCCGGTTCCCGAGCCCGTAACAATTTGTGACTACGTCGAGGCCGCGATCAGCGACGAAGTTCGGATTCCCAGCTAGCATCGATCCGGGCCACCGCTATCATGGTCCTAACCATGCGGCGCCGTCTCCTCATTCCGCTCGCGTTGGCGCTTTCGTGCGCATCTCCTGACGAAATGGCAACTACACCTGACGATTCCCGGATCGATCACCACTCCTACGCGAATTTTGCGGACGTTGCAGTTAAACACGTCGAGCTCGATCTCGATGTCGATTTTGAGGCCAAGCAGCTTCGAGGCAGCGCCACGTTGGCACTTGAAGGCAAGTCTGACAGCCTGGTCTTAGACACGAGGAAGCTGACGATCAGCAAGGTAGAAACGTCGACCGACGGCGAGTTGTTCAACTCAGCCGCCTACGAACTCGGTGAAGCGGACGCGGTGCTCGGCGCGCCCCTCACAATCTCCATCAACGGTGCATCTCACGCGCGCGTTCACTACGCCAGCGACCCCAAGGCAACGGGTCTGCAGTGGCTGGACCCCAACCAAACGGCCGGCAAGAAGTCGCCATTCCTATTCACTCAATCGCAAGCCATTCACGCCCGGACCTGGATCCCGCTGCAAGACACGCCAGCCGTCAGAGCCACCTACTCAGCGACAATACGAACGCCGAAAGACGTGCTCGCCGTGATGAGCGCCGAGATGAAATCGGGGACGGAGCGAAGCGGAGAGTATCAGTTCGAGATGCCGCAGGCGATTCCGTCGTATCTGATTGCTTTGGCGGTCGGCGACTTGGTCTTCGAGCCGATGAGCGAGCGCACCGGCATCTATGCCGAACCAGCGATCGCCAAGGCAGCCGCAGCCGAATTCGAGGACTCCGAAGATATGATGCTGGCGGTGGAAAGCCTGTACGGCCCCTATCGATGGGGGCGCTACGACATCCTCGTACTGCCGCCAAGTTTCCCGTTCGGCGGCATGGAAAACCCGCGCCTCACTTTCGCTACGCCAACCGTTATCGCAGGGGACAAGAGCTTGGTCAATTTAGTCGCCCACGAGTTAGCGCACTCTTGGTCGGGCAACCTTGTGACCAATGCGACCTGGCGTGATTTCTGGCTCAATGAGGGCTTTACGGTTTACCTCGAAGAAAGAATTCAAGAACTCGTCTATAGCCCCGAACGGGCGGCAATGGAGACCGCCCTTGAGGTCGAAGGACTCAAAGAAGAGATGGCTTCACTCGACGAGCGTGACGAGATATTGCACGTCGATCTTGAAGGGCGCGATCCCGACGAAGGATTCACGGGAGTGCCGTACAACAAGGGTGCAATGTTTCTGCGCACGATCGAGAAAGTCGTCGGTCGCGAAGTCTTCGATCCGTTCCTGCGGGGATACTTCGACAACTTCGCGTTCCAGAGCATCCGCACCGCCGACTTTGTTCGTTATCTTGAAACTAACCTGCTAGCCGACCACCTGGAAATCGCCGAGCAAGTCAATATCGAACAGTGGATCGAGCAACCAGGAATACCCGACCACCACCACGAACCGGTCTCCGACGCGCTAGATCAGGTCGCGGTCGAGGCCCAAGCTTGGCTCGCGAAAACCACCGCGGCCGAGGCTCTCCCCAGTGCGGACTGGACGACACAGCACTGGCTGCATTTTCTGCGCACCCTCCCCGACGAGCTGCCGGCAGATCGCATGGCCGAGCTAGATAAAGCATCCGAGCTGACAGGCACTGGCAACTCGGAAATCCTTTGCGAGTGGCTGATCATGTCGGTGCGTAATGACTACTCTGCCGCGGACCGAGCGCTAGAAAACTTCCTAACATCGGTAGGCCGCCGCAAGTTCCTGAAACCGCTCTACGAAGAGCTGGCCAAAACCGAACAGGGCAAGCAGCGCGGCCTCGAAATTTACCGCAAGGCCCGCGGCGGCTACCACCCAATTTCGAGCAACACGGTCGACGGCATTCTCGGCTGGACGGATTGACCAGCGCCGCTATCGGGGCGCGTACGATAATAATCCGAGATGATTCGCCACGACTGGACCCTTGACGAAATCCAAGGGATTCACTCCCAACCGCTGCCGGACCTGATGTATCAGGCCCAAACCGCCCATCGCGCACACCACAAGCCCGATGAAGTGCAGGGCTGCGTTCTGCTCAGCATTAAGACCGGCAACTGCCCTGAAGACTGTGCGTACTGCCCACAATCGGCTCACTACAAAACGGAGGTTGAGGGCGAAACTCTCTTGAGCCTCAACGAAACACTAGAGAGCGCGCGACGCGCCAAGGAATCAGGCGCTACCCGCTTCTGCATGGGCGCCGCTTGGAGAGATGCCCCCGAGGGAGCTGAGTTTGACAGAGTCGTTGACATGGTCAAGGGTGTCCGCGAAATGGGCCTAGAAGCCTGTTGCACCCTCGGCATGCTCACCCAACAGCAGGCTGACCGTCTCGGCGAAGCAGGCCTAACCGCCTACAATCACAACCTCGACACCAGCCCGGAATTCTACGGCAACATTATTACGACGCGCACCTACCAGGAACGGCTCGACACCCTGAAGCGGGTCCGCAATGCCGGTGTCACTATCTGCAGCGGCGGCATCATTGGCATGGGCGAGTCGGTCGACGACCGCCTGAGTTTGTTGCAGCAGCTCGCTACGCAAAACCCCCACCCGGAAAGCGTCCCTATCAACAGCCTGGTCGCGGTCGAAGGCACGCCGCTAGCCGAACAGCAGTCCGTCGGCGCCATCGAGTTTGTGCGGATGATAGCGACCGCTCGAATCCTGATGCCACAGTCGATGGTTCGCCTTTCCGCTGGGCGACTGTCATTGTCAGAGGAAGGTCAGGCCATGTGCTTTATAGCCGGCGCCAACTCGATTTTTATGGGTGAGAAGCTGCTGACAACGCCCAACCCAGGTGTCAGCGACGATGAAAAGCTTCTGAACCGGATGGGCATGCGGCTCTGCGCCGAGACGGTTACCGAGTCGGCCGTCCCTGCAACGGTCTGACTCGCGGAGCATCGCAAACCGATGCCGCCAGAGCGATGGACAACCCACTAGAGCGCCGCATTCAAGCCCACCTGTCGCAGCTCGAACACGACGGCCTGGCACGGTCGCTGGCGCCGCCTAGGGGAATCGATCTTTCATCGAACGACTACCTTGGCCTAGCAGCGCATCCACGTCTAATAAGCCGATTTGCCCGGAGCGTAGAGAGCCTCGGCGTTGGCTCTACCGGCTCGCGGCTGCTACGTGGACACCGCGACGCCTTCGAGGCTGTCGAGCGGCGCTTCGCCAAGTTCAAAGGGGCCCAATCCGCGCTCTACTTCAGTACTGGATGGGCAGCCAACCTGGCCGTCCTCTCGGCCTTCTTGGATGCCGGAGACGTAGTTTTCTCTGATGCGCTGAACCACGCCAGCATCATCGACGGAATCCGGCTTTCGAAAGCTCGCTGTGTTGTGTTTCCTCACGTTGACGCCGGCGCGCTCGAACAGTTGCTCAGCCAAGAACCATGCGCGGGGCGGCGCTTCGTTGTAACGGAGTCATTATTTAGCATGGATGGCGATCGCGCACCTCTCGCGGAGTACGCTCGACTCCAATCGAATTACGACTTTTCGCTGATCGTCGATGAAGCCCACGCTGTCGGCATCTACGGCGAAAACGGCAGTGGCTTAGTCGAAGAGACAAATTGCGCTGAGTCGGTTTTTGCCTCCGTCAACACTGCAGGCAAGGCGCTGGGAGTCGCCGGCGCCTTTGTTTGCGGACCCGAATGGGCGACGGGCTACCTCATCCAGACGGCGCGCCCGTTCGTCTTCTCTACCGCTCCACCTCCCGCCGTGGCCGAAGCAATCGATGAGGCGCTCTCGCTGGTTGGCGACGAGCCCCAACGCCGCGGGCGGGTCCGCCAGCTAGCCCGCGATCTACGAAAACGACTTGATCTGCCGGCCGACGACTCGCCCATACTGCCGATCGTTCTCGGCTCCAACAGTGTCGCCGTCGAGGTTGCGACCCATCTCCAAAGCGAAGGCTTTGACGTCCGCGCAATTCGACCCCCAACTGTCCCGAAGGGTACGGCTCGGCTGAGAGTCTCGCTGAACGCAAACTTATCCGACGACAATATCATCCGGTTTGCCACGATCCTCAACAAGAAGCTGAGCCAAGTAGCCTCATGCGCGGCGTCTTCGTAACGGGCACCGATACCGGCATCGGGAAGACCGTTGTCGCAGCTACGCTGGTGAGTGCATTTCGCCCCGACCGCGAGGTTGGTTATTGGAAACCTATCCAAACAGGAATCGAGAGCGATGACGACACCGCCGAAGTCGCTAGGCTCGCGAACTGCGCCGCGGAAGAAATTTGTGAGGAAGGAATCCGTCTAGAGCGGCCTCTTTCGCCTCACCTCTCGGCGCGCTTGGCCGGCAGACAGATTCGCGTAGCCGATCTTGTCGAGATGAAAACGCGCTTGGCCCTCTATCGTTTCTGGGTGATCGAAGGCGCGGGCGGCCTACTCGTTCCGCTGAACGAGCAAGAAATGATGGTAGACCTAATTGGGGCGATCGGGTTGCCGGTCGTCGTCGCGGCACGCTCTGGTCTGGGAACAATCAACCACACACTGTTGACTGTCGAGGCGTTACGCCGTCGCGACATTGAAGTCGCCGGTGTAGTCGCGGTAGGCGAACCAAACGCCGAAAACCGCCAGGCAATCGAAACGTATGGACAAGTCAGAGTGCTTGCCGAGGCACCAAAGTTGTCGTCAATCGATCCCAAAGCCATCGAGCTATTAGCGGCCGCTTGGCCAACCGACTGGGTGTAGCCCGCATTACTCGCCACGGGGCGAAAAGTGCAGGCTCGCGAACCGGTCATTGGCGAGAATACTTGACAGGTCGTTGACAACCAATTTGAAGCTCCGGTATATTGGGCCAACCCCTCGTCTTTTCAAAGGTGTGGGCCGTAGGCATCGAATACTCGATGTCTTTGGTTTCTCGGGGGTTTGGTTGATTTCACGCGACGATGGGCTGGTCGCGTCGGGACGAAGCAGTTAGCGCCGGTTCGATAGGAAACCGGCCACATGGACATTTCGTTCTCTTCGCGAGCCATCTGTCGTTGCACGGAGGGTTGCAGTGCAAGGCGAATCGGATGAGAATCGTGGGGATGTTCAGAACCAATCAGAAGATCAAGCGGAGCAACCATCGGTCGTTGAGGAGCAGCCGGACATTCCAGCGGGCGCTGCTGAAGTAGCAGCGGAAGCGCCACCTCAGGCGCAAGAACCGGAATCCGCCGACCCTGTCGTCGCCGAACCGGCCGCGCCCGAAAGCTCAATCGAGATGAAGCCTCCGGATCCGCCTCCAGCCGTTCCGGTTGTGCCTCCTCTGCTGGCACCGGAGCTTCCCAAACCCGCCGCACCCGCGGCGGAGGACCAGCCACAACCAGTTCAGGCCGCTCCAGACCCAGTGGTGGCTACCGAGCCGACGGTCGAAATAATTGAAACTAGTGTCGCAGCGGGTCCGATCCGGCCAGTGATTGCGGAGACCCCTGGAATTCCAGGCGCTCCGATGCCCGGCTTGCCGGATGCGTCCGGAGCCGACGACGACGAAGCTGACGACGAATCCATCGGATTTGACGAATTGACGGACAACGTTTCTCCGGAAGTTCCGGAGATTCGACCGGGAACTCGCCGCGCGGCACGAATTGTCAGTATCGAGCCGAACGGCATCTTGGTTGCCTTCGGCGCAAAGACCGAAGGCCTCATTTCACTCGATGATTTTCGCGACGCCGAGGGCAATCTCACAGCGCAGCCCGGCCAAGAGATTGAGGTCGTTTTTGAACGATTTGGCGAGCCCGGGGAATTTGCGGTCCTCTCATACCACGATGCAGCCGAGGACGAAGCGTGGCGCAAGATTGAGGCCGCGCATGAGGCGCACGAGCCCGTCAAGGCGAAGGTTGTAGAGCGAGTCAAGGGCGGGTTACGCGTCGACATCGGAATGTCGGCATTCTTGCCGGGTTCGCAGGTCGACGTTCGCCCGATTCACGACCTTGAGTCTCTGATTGGACAGACGATCGAAGTGTTGGTGGTCAAAGTTAACCGCCGGCGGGCCAACGTCGTGGTCTCTCGCCGCGAACTGCTGGAGGCCGAGGTCAAAGCCCTGAAGGCGGAGACCATGTCGAAGCTGAAGGAGGGTGAACCGGTTACCGGCCGCGTAAAGAACATCACATCCTATGGGGTATTCGTTGACCTCGGGGGAATCGATGGTCTGATTCACCTGACCGATATTTCTTACGGCCGTGTGAAGGATCCCGCGGCAATTCTCAAGCCGGGGACCGACGTAACGGCCCGAGTGTTGCGCTTCGATGCTGAGAAGGGAAGAGTCTCGCTGAGCATCAAGCACATGGAACCCGACCCGTGGGATGCCATCGAGAAACGCTTCGCAATCGGGGACCGAGTCAAGGGCCGAGTCGCGAGCGTGACCGACTACGGCGCGTTTCTCGAGTTGGAAGCCGGTGTAGAAGGACTGATCCACATTACCGAGATGACCTGGTCAAGGCGGCTTAGGCATCCATCGAAAGTAGTGGGCGTTGGCCAAGAAGTCGAAAGCGTTGTCCTCAAGGTGAGCCCCGAGGACCGCCGAATTTCGCTGAGCCTCAAACAGCTCAATCCCGATCCCTGGAAGTCGCTGGGCGAGGAATTCCAGGTCGGGAAAATCGTAGAAGGCCGAGTTCGCAATGTGACGACATACGGTGCGTTCGTGGAGATTCGCGAAGGTATTGACGGCTTGGTTCACATATCGGATTTAACGTGGGATACGCGCGTCAAAAACCCGAAGGACGCCGTACGCAAGGGTCAGGACGTAAAAACCGTCATCCTGCACGTGGACCAGAAGAATCGTCGGCTTTCGTTAGGCGTGAAGCAGCTTGAGCCCGATGCGTGGGACACGTTCTTGAGCGAGAACGCGACTGGCGATATCGTGACCGGGCAAGTGACAAGGATTGCGAAGTTCGGGGCGTTCGTCGAGGTCGCGCTCGGGGTGGAAGGATTGTGCCACAACTCGCAGATTCCACGCAGCGGAAAGAAGGGTGCGCCCGCGCTGCAAGTAGGCAAGCGCTACAAATTTGAGATTCTGCGGGTCAACGAGATTGATCGTAAGATCGGACTGCGCTGCGAAAGCTCCAAAGCTTTAGTTGAACCTAAGGTCGAATCAGCAAAGCCGCCGCCGGCTCTCGCGCCTGAAGATCCTAAGCCTGAAGATCCCAAGCCCAAAGATACGAAGCCCGAAGCGGAGCAACCGCCGGTAGAAGAGCCGGCAAGTGTCGAGACCGCCGAGGCGGCGGTGGAGGCTCCGCAGTCTGAGCCAGAAGCGGTTGAGTCGATCCCGGTTGAGGAGCCGAAAACAGAGGTAGCGGCGGAGGAATCCGCTGAAGAGCCAGTTGACGAGCCCAGCGAACCGGCGACGACAGCGGAAGTGGTCCCTGAAGAAGCGCCGGTTGACTCGCAGCCCGCGCAGCCGGAGAACAAAGAGCTCGACGCGCCTACGTCGGAGAAAGCGAATGAAAACAAGGGCGCGAATGGCGGATAATATTTCGTCAGATCGGATAGTTCCGACTTCCGAAGCCGGATCGTGTAAAATACTGACAAAGCGGGGGTTGGAATCATTCGCTGATGACAAAAGCTGATTTAATCGAAGAAGTGGCCCGAGTAGTGGAGGTCACACGCAAGGATGCCGAGGTCATCGTCGACACGGTTTTCAAGAGTGTAGTGGACTCGCTAAAAGAGGGCGACAAGGTTGAGATCCGGGGCTTTGGCAGCTTCCGCACACGCCAACGCCGAGGCCGTATCGGGCGCAACCCAAAATCGGGCGACAAAGTCGACGTGCCGCCGAAAACGATTCCGTTCTTCAAGCCGAGCAAAGAGTTGCGCGATGTCGTCAACGGCGGCCCCCCTCCGCATGCGACCCCTGTGAACCGCAGCCCCTAGGCGCGTTCGCCCAACATGGATCATCTTTGGACGCCCTGGCGCTACCGCTACGTCAGCACCGATGCGGACGCGGCAGCCGCGCGTAACGAATGCGTGTTTTGCCGTATTCTCAGCTCCAATACGAGTGACCGCGAGAACCTGATCGTCCACCGCGCGGAGCACAACTTCGTGATTCTCAATCGCTTCCCCTATGCGAGTGGGCATTCTATGGTGATTCCCTACGAGCACCTCGCCACCCTGGCTGAGGCGCCGCTTGCAACTGTAAACGAGATGATGGCGCTGACCCAAAAACTCGAAGGCACATTGCGTTCGCTCTACACTCCAGATGGCGTAAATATCGGAATGAACATCGGTCGCGCGGCGGGCGCGGGAGTGTCTGGTCATATCCATATGCACTCCGTGCCGCGCTGGATCGCTGATACGAACTTCGCAACTGTGGTCGCCGAGACGCGCCTGCTTCCGGAAGAACTAGTGATCACCTGGGAACGACTTTCCGCGGCTTTTCAGTAGCCTGCGAATCCCTGGTTCGGCTTAGAAAATAAGGTCTTACGCGAGGAGGCCGATATAATGCCGGATATGGAAGCGCGGAGCGTTGTGTTGCTGTGGATCGCGCTGGTGCTCTACTCGCTAGGGCTAGGCCATTCGTTTTACAGCGTCGTCAAACAACGCCAGAAAATCTTTCGGCCAGCGCTCTACGCGTTCGGCGCCGGGGCTGGGGTGCACTTCGCATCAATGGTGATGCTTGGTGTCTCTCAATCCCGCTTCCCGGTGCAGAGCCTGCATCAAATGTCGTCGATGGTCGCATTTTCGATCACGTTGGTGTTCTTAGCGGCGTACTGGCGTTTCAAATACGAAAGTCTCGCGGTGTTCGTGTTCCCGATCGTGTTTGTTCTAGCGCTGGTTGGATCGCTTGGTGAGTCCGCCGTCTCTGTCGACCGCTCGCTCAACCGCTGGTGGTTGTCGATCCATGTGGCGTTGTTCCTCTTTGGATACGCCGCGCTGTTTCTCACATTCGTCGCGGGCGTCATGTACATCATTCAAGAACGCGAGCTGAAATCGAAACGCCCACGAGCTTTCTACTACCGCTTGCCGCCCTTAGGCAAGCTCGATGAGATTGGCTATCAGGCGTTGGCGGTGGGATTTGTGCTGGTCACGCTGGGGCTGATTGCCGCGTCGGTGTGGGCATTTGCCGAGTGGGGAGCCAACTGGATTGTCGATCCCACAATCGCGCTCGCCTTTTTGACCTGGGCAATTTATTTGGCGATGGTGTTTAGCCGATTGACGATCGGCTGGCGCGGGCGCAAGGGCGCCTATTTCTCAATCGTGGGCTTTGGATGCGCCGCACTGACCTGGATGGTCAACAGCGGTATGCATTCATTTATGAACTAATGAGCGTTCTAGTTTTCGGTCTGAGCCACAAGACCGCGCCCATCGAGGTGCGCGAGCGGTTTGCTTTCCCAAACGAGCAAGCCTGCGCCGTCGCGCAAGAACTTACCAGTCAGTCAGCGCTGAACGAAGCAATGGTGCTCTCGACCTGCAACCGCGTCGAGTTTTTCGTGCGTGGTGATGAGTGCGACCCGAGAGATGAACTGCTGACCTATTTGCAGCGATCGTTGCAAACGACAATGACGCAGGCCGAAGAATCGTTCTACAGCTACGCCGATCGGGGCGCGGTCCGTCATCTGTTCCGAGTCGCCTCAAGCCTCGACTCGATGGTCGTAGGCGAGCCCCAAATTTTAGGACAGGTGAAAGACGCCTATCAACGCGCTAAGGAGGCGGGCACGATTTCAGGGCCGCTCGCCCAACTCGTATCGAGCGCATTTCGGGTTGCGAGGCGAGTGCGCAACGAGACCGGTATCGGCGAAATGGCGGTCTCGATCAGCTACGTCGCGGTTGAACTGGCCAAGAAAATTTTTGGTGACCTCGACGGGCTGTCAGTACTGCTGATTGGAGCAGGCGAGATGGCCGAGGCCGCCGCGATGCACCTACAAACCGGCGGCGCTAAAAAGTTCTTTGTTACGAATCGGACATTCGAAAAAGCAGCATCCCTGGCTGATCGATTTGGCGGCACGGCCGTAGAGTTCGACCGCTTGCTCGAGCTACTACAGCGAGTCGACATCGTGATTTCGTCAACCGGGGCCGAGGGCTACATCCTGTCGAAAGAGACGGCGCGAGGCGTCATCGCTGCGCGCAAGAACAAGCCGATTTTTCTCGTAGACATTGCGGTGCCGAGAGACATTGATCCGGAGATCAACGCGGTCGACAACATGTTTGTCTACGATATCGACGACCTGCAGCAAGTTGCCGAGGCGAATATCAAACAACGCCGCGGCGAAGCCGAACTCGCCGAAGCCATCGTCGACGAGGAAGTTGAAAAGATGCTGCGGCGGTTTCTCACGCACAAAGTTTCGCCGACGATCGTGACGCTAAACCAAAAGCTGGAAGACATTAGGCAGGGCGAGTTGGATCGCTTTCGGAGTAAGTTTGGCGGCCTCACCGCCGAGCAAGAAGAAGGTCTTGAGGCGCTAACGCGCGGCATGATGAACAAGGTGGCGCATCGGCCGATCGCCGAGATCAAACGAAGTGCCGCCGATCCGGAAGAGTCCGATTCGATCGACCATATCAGACGCGCCTTCGGCCTCGACGACTAGATGCCCTCTCGAAAACTTACAATAGGTACGCGCGGCTCGAAGCTAGCGCTATGGCAGGCGCATTGGATTGAGGCTCGGTTGCGCGAATTGGGCTTCGAGACCGCCATCGAGATCATCAAGACCACTGGCGACAAGATCACCGACGTCTCACTCGCTAGAGTCGGCAGTGACACTGGCCTCAAAGGAGTGTTCACCAAAGAAATCGAAGAGGCGCTACTCGACGGTTTCATTGATTTGGCTGTCCACAGCCTAAAAGACCTTCCGACTGAGCTGGACCCGCGACTAACGATCGGATGCATCCCCGAGCGCGCCGACCCGCGCGACGCGCTCGCCGGAAAAACGCTTGCGCAACTCGCGCCGGGCAACCGCGTCGGAACAAGCTCTTTGCGCCGCGCCGCGCAGTTGAAGTATTTGAAGCCCGACGTCGTTATCGAAGACATCAGAGGAAACGTCGACACGCGGCTTCGAAAACTCGCCGAGGGCCGGTACGACGCGATCCTCCTGGCCTCGGCCGGTTTGCATCGATTGGGACTCGAAGCCCAGATCAGCGAAATCTTGGAACCCGAGGCGATGGCCCCCGCAATTGGACAGGGTGCGCTCGCGGTGGAGATCCGCTCGGGCGATGAGCGCGTGCGGCAGGCGCTCGAACCGTTTCACGATCTAGAGACCGCGGCCGCGGTAACGGCCGAGCGTGCCTTACTGCATGCTCTTGGCGGCGGCTGCCAGGTCCCGCTGGGCGGCTATGGGCGGATGGCAGGTGATCGGCTTCGCCTGGACGCGGTGGTCGTTAGCGGTGCCGGGGGAATTGATCGAGTGTCAACACAGGGCAGTGTTGACGAAGCTCAATCGATTGGTGAGCAAGCGGCGATGAAACTTCGCGAGCAGGGCATTGAAATTTAACCCGCATTTCTCACCAGACAACGGTGAAAGTACGCGTTAGGCGAGCCAATACTTCGTTGCGCTCGCTTGCTGTGCTCAACGAATTGCAAGAGTACGCCTGCTCGGGCCCCGTATTGACGCACCTTCCACGCAATTTTCCTCGCTGTCTGGTGAGAAACGCGGGTTAAGGCCCTGGCGCGGTCGGTGCGGGCTATGCCGCGGTTTCAAGCTGCGCTTCGAAGAACTCATCCACCGCGGCGCAAACTGCTTCCTGCGATTGAAGCTGATAGATTGCCTTCCGCAGCTTCGCTCCGTTTCTAACGCCGCGAGTAAAGTAAGTCGCGAATTGCTTCATCTTGCCGAGCGGATCGCCCGAAATCTTGTCGCCGTCATTGACCAGCCGTTTGTAGTAGTCGCCGATCATTCGGTAGCGGTCGAGTTCCGTCGGCTCGTCGTAGGAGCCCGTCTCAACGTACTGCTGGATCTGGCGAAAAATCCACGGGTTCGAAGACGCCGCGCGCCCAATCATGACGCCGTCGCAACCGGTGTGATTGAACATTCGCAGGCAATCTTCTGGCGAAAACACGTCGCCGTTGCCCACGACCGGAATGTTGACTGCTTGCTTTAGCTCAGCGATTCGGTCCCAGTCGGCCTCGCCGGCATAACCCTGCATGCGGGTTCGCCCGTGGACCGCGATTCCTGCGAGGCCGCAGTCCTCGGCGAGTCGCCCCATTTCCGTGATGACGATGTTGTCTTCGTCCCAGCCAGTACGGATCTTGCAGGTAAACGGAATGTCGACTGCCGAGCGCACCGCTTTGAGGATGTTTTCGACGATTGGCAAATCGCGCAGTAGCCCGGACCCACCGTTGCACTTGACCACCTTTTTTACGGGGCAGCCGAAATTCATATCGACGCCGTCAAAACCTGCGTCTTGAACGACGCGCGCGGCGTCAGCCAAGACGCTGGGATCGGAGCCGAATAGTTGCGCCACGATCGGGTGCTCGTCCGGCTCGTAGTAGAGGTAGTTAAACGGCCGTCGCTTGTTCTTTGGCGGAGAGTCGCCGTAGTTCGCGACGATGCCGTGCGAGCTGGTGAACTCGGTCATGATCAGCCCACAGCCGCCCAAGTTGCGAATGAAACGGCGAAATACCGTATCCGTCACGCCGGCCATTGGGGCGAGGATAACTGCGGGCTCGATTTTTAGCGAGCCGAAGCTTAGCCGACTAGGAATCGCCACTCTACTGCGATTTTAGCTTGAGGGATTCGCCGACGGGTCGAATACGTACGGCTGGGGTCAGCTATGGCGAGCGCCGGATTGATTGCCGACAGCGGCGAAGGAATCTGCGAGCTCCGATATAAGAGCGACTCGATCGAGCAAACAAGCGGTCAACCGGTCGACCCTGCAGATAGTAGGCATCCAATCGCTCGAGGTGCTCGCGGGTGGACCGGCTTGACAAATAATCGAGTTCGGTCGCGCATCCAATCTCGAAGTGCTCGCCAACGAACTGACGCAGTGGGCCAGTTGAATCGCCGTATGGGTAGCAAAACTGTTCGCCCGGCTCGCCCAAGTGATCCTCGATGGCGGATTTTGAGTCTAAAATTTCCTGCTCGCCGCGCTGCTGGGACATTTGCGCCAAATTTGGGTGCGTCGCGGTGTGCGCGCCACACGTGATGCCCTCATGGTGTATCTCTCCTACGTTCGACCAGTTCATGCAGGGGCGACCGTCGTGACTGCCACCGTCCAGGGCCGAGGTGATCAAGAAGACGGTCGCGGGCAGGTTGCGGTCCCGCAGAATCGGCCAGGCTCGCTGATAAAAATCGAGATAGCCGTCGTCGAAAGTCAGAGCGACGGCGGGCTCGGCTGACGTCAATAGCTCGGCCAAGGGAACGATGCGGACATTGGAACTTGCGAGCGCCTCGATCTGGCGCCGAAATTCGCCGGACGAGATAGCGAGCGGTGACGAAGCTTCGCTGATCGAGTGATAGGTGAGGATGGCTCGATCACTCATCAAAAGGTGCTAAGCGCCGTCTCGTTACGCGGATGCGTTCTCGGGCTTCCGATCCGCGGGCGAAATGACGGTCGTCTCCCAGTCTCGCAAATCGCCGCTGCGCCGCCGAATAGTGCGATCGCAACAGGCCTCTTTTCCAATTGAAAGATGAGCCTGAAGGAGAGAGGCGAAGCAGCTGCGGGTTGAGGGGGATTATAGCGTGAGTTGAGGTCGGCGGCTACAGCTATTTGTGGCTTCGTAGGGCGGGGTGAGGGGGATTGCATAAGGGGGAAGGGGCGGCAGCCCCAGTCCCCCTTTGCAGCCATCCCAGGCGAGACCCCACGGCCGTCTTCGGACGTGGGCCGGAGGAGCCGACAACGCCTCGGGTCGGGGCGTTGTCTAGCGCGTGCGCCAGCAGATCGCGAGGTCTTTGCAGACGCGTTGCAGTTCGTTGCGCTGAGCGTCGAGTTGCTCGGCAAACTCGGTGTCGGAACAAGTGTCCGCTCGCGCTTGGAGCTTCTTGAGCGAGCGATCCGCGCGCAGGCCGCGCTGCTCGGCGGGCAGGCTGAGCAGCTTTTCCCACGGCGTGCTCCACTCGGCGTACACCTTGCGCAACTTGCCGCGGCGGTCTCGGCGCTCGCTGGCGAAAGCGCATGGGCGATGAAAATTCAAGTACGGGTTGAGCCACTGGCGGTAGAAGGTGTCGATCGCCTGCGTCGCTTCCGAGGGCAAAAACTGGTAGCCCATCCACTTGCGCACCACCGCGCCGTTCTTGGTTTCGACCAAGGCATTGTCGTTCGAACGGCGCGCGCGAGACTTCGTAAATTCAATTCGCAACTTCTCGAGCAGTTTAGCGGTTTGATGGTTGACGAATTCGCTGCCATTGTCGGAGTGAAAGCCGCGAACGATAAATGGAAATTGTTCCAAAAGGCCTTCCAGCAAGGGAATGAGGTGATTTTCGTTGATGCGTTGGACGCAGCCGACGGCCTGCCACTGCGTCACTTCGTCGACCACGTTGATGCTGTAGGCGCCTTTTTCGCCTTCCTGTTCGGGCGAGTGCACGGTGTCGATGCGCAGGTAGCCCGGACGTCCTCGCGGCTCGGGTTGGCGGCGTTCGCCGATCGCCACGGGTGTCGGTCGAGTCTTGTCGAGATGCAAACTGTGTCGCCGGTAGACGGCGCGTTTGCGCAAGTTGTAGAGGTGTCCCACCGACAGTTCGGCAAGGCGTTCGAACTCCTTGCGGTTGTAGATTTGGAACTCGCGCTGGAGAATGCGACGCGTCGCCGGCCCGGAGAGACGTTGCTGTACTTGGTCGACATGCGCCAGGAGAACGATGTCGGCGCGGCTGTACTTGGTGGGGAAGCGGCGCCTTCGATAGGCTGTCGGCCGAACGCACTTTTCGCGCAAAAACTGCCCGATGAGGCGAGTCAATTGGGCGCGGCTTAAGCCGGTTAGCTTGCTCAGGAAGCGTCTCAACAATCCTTTAACCGAGCGCTTCTGGTCGGCATAATGATGCCTCTTCAGGACGCCTTCGACGAGCGCGTATTTATCCGCTCGACTTCCGGCCTGGAACTCGACGGACCCACACCCGTCGAGAAAACTCTCGATCTCATCGAGACTCAGTGATTCGGCTTGCTGCACGGCGACTCCCATCGCCCGCAGTTTGCCTGTTCCTAATCGACCTTGCCCAAATTACCTCCAGGCTCATCTTGTGTTGGAATCACCCCTCCCTTCAGGCTCATCTTGTATTGGACAAGACGCAGGGCTCTCAAGTTAACCCAAAAACCGTATAATTGGGGAAGATCTCCCCCGGAGTCCGCATCGCGCGGAGGCCCGGGCTTTTTTGAAAGCCGGTCTCGCCCGTAAAACGCGGGCGAGAAAGAGTCAAACGTGGCGCTAAAAATTATCGAGAAGCTCGAAGCCGAGGTCCGTGCGTTGGACTACGAACTCCACAACGAGTTGCCCAAAGAGATCCAAAAGGCCCGCGAGCTGGGCGATCTCAGCGAAAACGCAGAATACTCGGCGGCAAAAGAGCGTCAGAGTTTGGTGGGCGCCCGCATGGCGCAACTTACTGAGCGACTGGGGAAACTCAAGATGATCGACACGTCGAAAATCCCAACCGACTCGATCGGCCTGGGCTCAAAGGTTGTCGTTATTGACGTGGCCGATGCCAAAGAGATCACCTACGATTTGGTGACGTCGGAGGAGACGGATGTGCCGGACGGCAAGATTTCGACCAGTTCGCCGATCGGACGCTCGTTCATGGGAAAGACAGAGGGCGATGTGGTTGAGGCCCGAACACCCGGTGGGATCAAGGAATTCGAGATCGTGAGTCTGCTGACGATTCACGATCAGAAGTAGTGAGTAAGTCGAAACTTAGGTTTCGAGCACCGACCAGATGTCGTTCACCAAAGCCATAGGAAAAGGCGCCGGATACATACTGACGCGGCTCGTCAGAATGCTCACCCTTAGCGGTGTACATCCCAACGTGCTCACGCTGATCGGCCTAGTCGTAAACGGCGTGGCCGCGTGGATCTTATCGCGAGGCGAATTCATGTACGCCGGCTTTGTGATTCTAGGGGCCGCGGTTTTCGATCTCACCGACGGCGCGGTAGCACGCAACGCCAATAAGGTTACGCGATTCGGCGGATTCCTGGACTCCGTCATGGACCGTTACTCCGACCTCATCTTGCTCACAGGCCTGCTGGTCTACTACGCAGGCATTAACCGTTTCGGCTACATCGTGCTCACGGCGGTAGCCATGATTGGCTCGGTGCTCGTCAGCTATACCCGTTCGCGCGCCGAAAATGTGATTGACTCGTGCAAAGTTGGATTCCTCGAGCGGCCCGAGCGAATCGTGTTGATGATCATCGGCACGCTGTTTAACCGCATGGCCCCGGTGCTATGGATCATCGCCATACTTTCGAACCTAACTGTGATCCACCGCATCGTTCACACCTGGAACGAAACGAGCAAGTTGGACGAGCTGCCGAGCGCTGCTGCCAAGAATACAGGTCATAGCGACGAAAGTGCGGCTAGTGCTGAGTTGCAAGAAGGCTATCGGCAGATTTAGGCGTTCACCGATAAAGTTCGCGCGAGCTTCCGACGATTAAGTTGGAGTGGCAAACTCCGCGACCGCCGCGACTGGTGCGGCGTATCCCAGCGTGCGCGACGCGCTGCGATGCCCGGCCTGCGGACACCCTCTAATCCGCGCCAATGCGGCGCTTGATTGTGGCTCAATTGGCTGCAAAAAAACCTTCCCGGTTGTTGATGGAATTCCGATCCTCATCAACGAGGCCAACAGCATCTTCCGTATTCGCGAGATCACAACGATGGGAGTTCGCGCCGCTGCACGACGATCGTTCTGGGACCGCGCGCTGCCGCGGCTAACGGCAAATCCCGTTTCTGAGAGAAATTACCGGCGATTTGCCGAGATGCTCGGCTGCGGCGTCGCAAACCCACGAGTTCTAGTGATTGGTGGAGCCCGACACGGAGCCGGCATGGATCCGCTGTACGCGTCGCCCCACCTTGAGCCGTCTTGTCCAATACAAGATGAGCCTGAAGGGAGGGGTGATTCCAACACAAGATGAGCCTGGAGGTAATTTGGGCAAGGTCGATTAGGAACAGGCAAACTGCGGGCGATGGGAGTCGCCGTGCAGCAAGCCGAATCACTGAGTCTCGATGAGATCGAGAGTTTTCTCGACGGGTGTGGGTCCGTCGAGTTCCAGGCCGGAAGTCGAGCGGATAAATACGCGCTCGTCGAAGGCGTCCTGAAGAGGCATCATTATGCCGACCAGAAGCGCTCGGTTAAAGGATTGTTGAGACGCTTCCTGAGCAAGCTAACCGGCTTAAGCCGCGCCCAATTGACTCGCCTCATCGGGCAGTTTTTGCGCGAAAAGTGCGTTCGGCCGACAGCCTATCGAAGGCGCCGCTTCCCCACCAAGTACAGCCGCGCCGACATCGTTCTCCTGGCGCATGTCGACCAAGTACAGCAACGTCTCTCCGGGCCGGCGACGCGTCGCATTCTCCAGCGCGAGTTCCAAATCTACAACCGCAAGGAGTTCGAACGCCTTGCCGAACTGTCGGTGGGACACCTCTACAACTTGCGAAAAAGAGCCGTCTACCAACGTCACAGTTTGCATCTCGACAAGACCCGTCCCACGCCCGTGGCGATCGGCGAACGCCGCCAACCCGAGCCGCGAGGACGTCCGGGCTACCTGCGCATCGACACCGTGCACTCGCCCGAACAGGAAGGCGAAAAAGGCGCCTACAGCATCAACGTGGTCGACGAAGTGACGCAGTGGCAGGCCGTCGGCTGCGTCCAACGCATCAACGAAAATCACCTCATTCCCTTGCTGGAAGGCCTTTTGGAACAATTTCCATTTATCGTTCGCGGCTTTCACTCCGACAATGGCAGCGAATTCGTCAACCATCAAACCGCTAAACTGCTCGAGAAGTTGCGAATTGAATTTACGAAGTCTCGCGCGCGCCGTTCGAACGACAATGCCTTGGTCGAAACCAAGAACGGCGCGGTGGTGCGCAAGTGGATGGGCTACCAGTTTTTGCCCTCGGAAGCGACGCAGGCGATCGACACCTTCTACCGCCAGTGGCTCAACCCGTACTTGAATTTTCATCGCCCATGCGCTTTCGCCAGCGAGCGCCGAGACCGCCGCGGCAAGTTGCGCAAGGTGTACGCCGAGTGGAGCACGCCGTGGGAAAAGCTGCTCAGCCTGCCCGCCGAGCAGCGCGGCCTGCGCGCGGATCGCTCGCTCAAGAAGCTCCAAGCGCGAGCGGACACTTATTCCGACACCGAGTTTGCCGAGCAACTCGACGCTCAGCGCAACGAACTGCAACGCGTCTGCAAAGACCTCGCGATCTGCTGGCGCACGCGCTAGACAACGCCCCGACCCGAGGCGTTGTCGGCTCCTCCGGCCCACGTCCGAAGACGGCCGTGGGGTCTCGCCTGGGATGGCTGCAAAGGGGGACTGGGGCTGCCGCCCCTTCCCCCTTATGCAATCCCCCTCACCCCGCCCTACGAAGCCACAAATAGCTGTAGCCGCCGACCTCAACTCACGCTATAATCCCCCTCAACCCGCAGCTGCTTCGCCTCTCTCCTTCAGGCTCATCTTTCAATTGGAAAAGAGGGAGCTCACCGAGACCGACGTCGTCCCATCGACAAATATCCAGTATGTTTGCGACGGGCATGATCTGCCGTTCGAGAGCAAGACGTTCGACGCTGTCGTCCTGCAAGCCGTCCTCGAACACGTCATCGACCCCGTTCGCGTAGTTGCGGAGGTCCGTCGCGTGCTCAGACCATGCGGCCTGGTGTACGCCGAAACCCCATTCATGCAGCAGGTCCACGCTGCCGCCCTTGACTTCACGCGGTTCACAGATCTGGGTCACCGGCGGCTGTTTCGCTATTTCGAGGAAATCGAACGCGGCGCCGCCTCGGGACCCGCCACGGCACTGGCCTGGGCGATTCAGCACTTCATGCTGGCATTTTCGATCGGCCCACGAAGCCGCAAGCTTCTGACGGGGTTTGCACGGCTCGGCCTCTTTTGGCTCAAGTATTTCGACTATTCGCTGGTCCATCGCAAGGCCGGCTGCGACGCCGCGAGTTCACTGTTTTTCCTGGGACGGAAAGATTCGACGGCTATCGACGACCGCCGTTTGCTTGAGCTCTATCGGGGAGCACAGACATCGTGAAGCTCTCAGTAGTGCTCGAACAGCGCTTCGTTCAATGCGCTGACAACACGGTTTGGACCCCCGGACCGTTCCCACAATCGTTCTTTGAGCGCTACCTAAATGTCTTCGACGAGGTCGAAGTTGTGGCACGAGTTCAGACGGTTGCGCGGCACCCTGTCGGCTGGCAGCGTGCAAATGGGCCGTCGACAACGTTTCGAGCGATTTCGCACTACCAAGGGCCAACCGAGTACCTGCGGAGACGACGCCAAGTCCGTCGGGAGCTACGAGCCGCATTTACAGATGCTGAGGCAGCGATCCTGCGCGTACCCTCACAACTCGCGAATATCGCCGAGCCCTGGCTGCTGCGCCGGGGCACGCCGTATGCGCTCGAAATCGTCGGCGATCCCGCCGATGCGTTTTCAGCTAGCGCCTGTCGTCATCCCCTGCGCCTGCTTTTTAAGTATCAGCACTCGAAGAGACTCCGCGAGCAGTGCGAGCGAGCTCAGTTAGTGGCGTATGTGACCAAAGAAGCTTTGCAACGGCGCTATCCACCGAACGGCCAGGCGCCCCACAGCCACTACTCAAGCGTCGAACTTCCCGCCGAGGCATTCGTCGGAACTCCGTGGCCGCGGGGCCGCGACGAACGCAGAGGGCGGCTGATCATGGTCGGTTCGCTAGAGCACCGCTACAAGGGAGTAGACGTCCTGATCGAGGCATTGGCCACTCTCTCCAGCGAATTCGAGTTGACGATCGTCGGTGATGGGAAGGAACTCCCGAGCCTGCGGCGGCTCGCAAACGCGCTTGGGGAGCCAGTCCATTTCAAGGGCAGGCTGCCGGCAGGTTCGGCGATCCGCAGTGAACTCGACCGTGCGGATTTGTTCGTCTTGCCGTCGCGCCAAGAGGGTCTGCCGCCGGTTCTGCTTGAGGCGATGGCGAGAGGTTTACCGTGTCTGGCAAGCGATGTCGGGGGTTGTGGGGAGCTTCTCCCGGCTGAGTGCCTCGTCCCCCCGAACGACGTCGCCGCGCTTGCCGCCGCTATTCGTGAACTTTCCGACGATCGGGCGCGCGCCGGCAATCAGGGCCGACGGAACCACCGCCTCGCCTTTCAATTCGCCGACGCGGCGCTTCAGCGTCGTCGTGACGGATTCTACGGCAACTTACGTCGAGCAGTCTCGACGGCTCTTCCGTCGGCACCGCACGCTCCGTTGCTCGCCACTTGGTGAGAAATGCCGGCTTGTCGCCCTAACGATGTTTCGCGACCGGCCGATTGATACAGAGGGCCGATCAACCAAAGCATGAACTTACGAAAGCTTCTGAAACCTAAACCCTTGATGTTGGTTACCGGCGGCGCCGGCTACCTCGGCTCCATTGTTGTGCGTCGGCTCCTGGATTCAGGCTGTCGCGTCAGAGTGCTCGACAACTTCTTGTTTGGGGACGGCTCGATACTCGAATTGACCCGCAATAGCGGATTCGAAGTTCAACGAGGAGACGTTCGCGACGCTGACACCGTGCGCCGAGCGCTAAAGCGGGTCGGATCGGTCGTTCATCTCGCCGCGATCGTCGGCGACAGCGCATGCGAAAAAGACCCGCAGCTCACTCTCGATACCAACTACAGGGCGACACTGGAGCTGACAAAGCTCAGTCGAGAGGAGGGAGTCTCAAGATTCGTATTCGCCTCTACCTGTAGTGTTTATGGGCAAGCTGAGATCGCTGACGAATCGACCACTCCACGGCCTCTCTCGTTGTATGCAACGACTAAGCTCGACGCTGAAACACAGGTGCTGGCGGCGTCCAATAAGGCCTTCCACTCTACAGCGTTTCGGTTCGGAACGTTGTTCGGATTGTCGCCGCGCCCGCGCTTCGACCTTGTCGCAAATCTTCTCCCTGCCCAAGCGACAACGGAAGGGCGCATTCGAATCGACGGCAGAACACGGATGCGGCCGTTTCTTCACGTGGATGACGCTGCTCGCGCGGTCGTGACCGCTCTCGATGCACCAATCCCAAGCGTGAGTGGCGCGCTATTTTGCGTCGGTGGGAGCGACCTCAACTGTCAGATCGGTGAACTGGCCGACCGCATTCTGGAGTTCTTGCCGGAAGTTACGGTAGATCAACGCGCCGTGGAAGACGATCGCAGCTACGACATCAATTTCGCAAAAATCAGTCGCGTGCTCGGTTTTAGGCCGCGCCGCTCATTGCGGAGTGGAATTGCTGAAATCATCGCCGCGATCAGTAGCGGCGAGGTTCGTGATTATCGCGATCCTGTGTACCACAACAGCGCCTCGCGAGACGATTCAAAAATCGTCGCCCAGCCGTACCCGTTCGCCGACAGCGCGATTGGTGCGGCACCGAACACTCCATAAAGCGCGGAAATTGTCATAATCAGGTGGTTCGATCGGGTTTTCCGCCGTCCGGCCGACTTATCACTCGCTGACTCAATTGTCCCAGCCGCCCCGGAGGTTGTCTTGCCCCTTCACCTGAGAGTTTTCGTTGTAGTTCTTCTCGCCTGTTTTACGCTGCCGCTGCTCGGCGCATCGGGCGAACTCGTATTCGTATTTTCGGCCCAAGCGCGTCAAGTCGAAGTGTTCTCGGCAGACGATTTGACGCTGCGGGCAGGTTTGAACCTGGCTCACCCGCCACTCGCCGGTTTTTCGGACTTCACTAGCGGTTCGACTTATTACTTCATCGTGACCACAAAACAGGTGGTTGTTGTCGATCAAGATTGGACAGTCGAGCGTACGCTGGACCTACCAGCGGCGGTGAGTAGCGGGTCGACTCCCGCGGCATTGGCCGCAGGTCGTCTCGCCGTGGTCGCCGGCTCCCAACTCGTTGTCGTCGACACATCGTCGCGGCAAATCGAAGTGATTGTCGAGCTGCCGCAAGCCGCTACGGACGTGGTCGCCGATAGGGCTGGAAACTTTCTGCTGTCGGCGAGAAATTCCGCCGCGATCCAAACTGTCGACGCAGTCTCGCTCAAGTTAAAACCGAATGTTGGAATTCTTCCGACGGCGCCGACCGCGCTTAGCTTCGACCCCTTGAATGGTCGCCTGTACGCTGCTTCGCGCGGTGCGCTGCATGCGATCAACGAATTACCGGATTTCCCGATCGCAGGAATGAGCCAGCTTAGCCGGCCGGCAAAGCCGCAGGCAGGGCGGCCAATCGACGGGTACGTCATCACTCCGGCCGGACGTTACTACATGCTCTCGGGCAATCGCGTCTTCTTCGGCCTAATGGAGAAGTTCGGTGAGCAGCGCGAGCTGATGGACCCCCGCAACGGGCTTCGATTCAGCGACACGCTTACGGCGATCGCCCCGAACTCTTACGGCGACAAAGTATTCGTCACGATTGAGGGATCGGACACTCTGGTCGTTGCCAGCCCGAACAGTCCGGGAGAGTTTCAGAGCGCCGCGCCATCCGGCGTCGCGGTCGTCTCGCCACGCGCGCAGACCGCGGGTTCACTGAGCCTAATCACGCTAAACAACGAGACGGTCGCAGGGGGGCAAGAGCTAGAGATCGTTGTCGAGGCGCTGAATGACTCGGGACTTCCGGTTTCGGAACTCGGCGTGTTTGCGAGCAATATTTTTCCGGATGACGTAGTCGAGTCGTGTCTGTCTGGAGTTAGCGGTCCCGACGGCCGCGCGACAATCCGATGCCAATCGTTGGAGGGCACCCAGACGCGCTCGGCGCAAATCACTCTTACGTCGGCTGACGGGAATTCAGCGCCCATCTTTCAAGCGACGATTGTTCCGCCAACAGAGGGTGACGGCATTTTCATCGTCGACGGCGACGGTCGGCGCGTTGCGGTCGAGGCGGAATTTTCGATTACCGTGCTCGTTAGTCAAGATCGCTTGCGGAAGGCCGGCGTGATTCTATTGGTCACCGTCGAAGAAGGGGACCCGGCTACTTGCCCCCCAGTTGTTCAGACGGGAGAAGACGGTCAGGCGGTAATTACTTGCACGTCCGGACTCGTCGCCGGGCCAAGATTCGCTGACATTACCGTGACCGTCGAGGATACGGGTGACGCCGTTGACTTTCGTGTGAGTGTCGACCCCTCAACGCCCATGTCCAATGGCTTGACGAAAGTTTCCGGCGACAACCAGACGACCTTACAGGGCAATGGCTTTCCACTTCCACTCGTCGTTAGCAGCTTTCTTGACGGCGAGCCTCGGCGCAACGTGCGCATGAACGCGCTGACCTTACAGTTACAGCCAATCGAGTGTCCTATCTTCATTTTTACCGACGACGAAGGCCTTTCATCGTTCATGTGCAGGGCGAAAAACCTGATGCCAAGTCCCGGCGGCTTGCCTCCACGGACGGCGGTCGAGGTACGCGTCGCTGATATCGGGCGCCGCCTGCGCGATCCGTTCATCTTGTTTGTGTCCACTCAGGGTGCGAGCGTTGCAAACGATATCGAGGTTCTCACGTCGACCAATCTCGACGACTTACTGCTCAACACAGTGCACACAGACGCCATCAAAGTGCGAGCAAATTCGTCGGGTCAGCCATCGCCCAATACGGCCGGTCTATTTTTGGTCCGACGAAACGGACGTGACGATCGACCCGGTGATGGCCACCACAAACGCATTCGGAGAGGCATCAACGTCGATTTCCGTTGGCTGTACTTTCCAGGGAAGAGCGAAGTTCTTTATCGGACTCGATCCCGACGATTCGGCCGCCAGCGTGTCATTCAACGGCG
>CBDBHI010000092.1:0-373262 GCA_965205595.1 Bryobacterales bacterium
GCTATTTGAGGCCAAGATCGAGGAAGCCAAGAAGCTGAGCGATGATCTGAATACAGGAACCGTTTTCGTCAAGGAGGACGTACTACAGCCCCAACTACATCACACCTTGTCGATTGGAAGTGGACAGGTTGCGCAAGGAAGGCCAACAGACCAACAAACCATCTACACGCGCCCGCTGAGAGAGAAGCTAGACGAGCTCAACATCCCGTATGAGATCGTTTGGGAACCCGGACCCGGCGAAGACACGAGAGAGCGCGTGGAGGCCGTCAACCGCTGGTTTGTCCACGACTGGCAAAACCTAGACAACAAGATCAAGTCTTCGATTGTGGAGGGGTTTTCGGTGTTCCTTGCCATGTTCGATATGCCAGACGTGGCAAAGGTGTTTTGTCCCGCCCGCGCCGCTTACCTCTGACGATCCTCAAGCCATCATCCTGCAAGCCGCGATCAGGCGGGCCAGGGCGGACAAGGACGCCAACGCCCAGGCAGCGGCGAACGACGCGAAGGCCGAGGCAGCGGCGAACGACACGAAAGCCGAGGCAGCGGCAAACGACGCAGAGGCCGAGGCACCGGAAAAGAACACGGACACCGAGGCACCCGCGAAGGACGCGGAAACCGAGGCACCCGCGAAAGACGCGGCACCGGCGATCAGATACACATGGGGAGGACCACAGAAGCAGCCACAGAACCCGGAGCCGATCAAGGCGGCGGACCCGGAGCCAGAGGCCGCACCGTGGGAACTGGTGCAGCCCGTCATTACTGACAGCGACCAACCCGCCGCGCCCGCTTCGCCGCATATCAAACAGACAGCCCCGATCACGCAGCACCTACCGCCGCTCTTTGAATTGATCGAGCAGGGCAAGGTGCTGGCCTTGAATATGCCCGCTGGTATCAACCCGGCGCTATCCCGCGCCGTGGGCGTGATGCTCAAGAACGCTTGGCTACAGGCGCTTCTCATGCGACCGGCCAAGATGAAGCACTCGCCGGGTCGGTACTTCCGGCCCGCCGTCTTTATCTGTGACGAATATCAAGCCTTCGCTTCGGTGGGCGAGGATGACCCATCGGGCGATGAAAAATCCTTTGCTCTGACCCGCCAATGCCGCTGCATCCCGATTGTCGCCACGCAATCTATTTCCTCGTTGCGGGCCGTGTTGGGAAGCTCGGAAGCGTGGCGCTCACTGTTGCAGACGCTCCGCACTCGTATCTTCCTATCGCTCAGTGACGACGCCAGCGCCAAGATTGCGTCGGAGTTGTGCGGCCAGGTGGCGAAGATCAAGGAATCCTACACCATCAGCGAGACCTCCAAGCGCTCGGAAGTCTCCCCGCTCTCAGGCCGGGCCGGAGGCGGAGGCGGGAGCATGGGCGCGACCAAATCATTCCGGGAGCAGCGCGAGGCCGTGTTTCACCCGCGAGACTTCGCCTTGCTCTCGAACTGTCAAGCGATCTGTCTGCCCTATGACGGGGCGCAGTCGCTTGAGCCGCGCCGCGTCTACCTCAAACCGCACTATCTACCAGCCGAACACTCCTATTGGAGAGCGAAGGAGGCGGGCCAAATATGAGCGCCGCGAGCGGACTGGAACACCTCAAACCGTTTCTACCGGGTTTGGAGAGCGCCCTTGAAGATTCCGAAGTGAGCGAGATCATGATTAACGGTCCCGCTAATGTGTGGGTCGAGCGGGCCGGACGGCTGGCCCCACACGCCGCGCCGGACCTAGACGAAGCGGCGCTGTTACGGGCCGCTATCCATATCGCCCGTCCTTTGGGACTGGACCCGGCAAGCTCCCCCATTGTCGATGCTCGGCTCGATGACGGATCGCGGGTTGCTATCTGCGTTCCGCCCGCCAGTCCTCAAGTCGCTATCACCGTGCGGCGCTTTGGCAAGCGGGCGTTCTCGGCGGATGACCTCGTGAAGCAAGGCGCACTCCCTGAAAACGTGCGGGCCGAAGCAGAGCGGGTGTTGCGGTCCCGGCGCAACATCCTGGTTTCAGGCGGCACTGGGTCCGGCAAGACCACGTTGCTCAATGCCCTCATTGAACTTCTCCCCGATGACGAGCGGATAGTTGCTATCGAGGACACCTTGGAGCTTCGCATCGAGCGGTCGAATTGCGTCCGATTCGAGGCTCGCGGTTTGCAGGAAGGAGCGGTACGATCCGCGATTTAGTCCGCCACGCGCTACGTCACCGCCCGGATCACATCGTCGTGGGCGAGGTTCGCGGCGGAGAGGCGGCGGACCTGCTGCAAGCACTCAACACCGGCCACGGCGGATCACTGACGACCGTACACGCCAACAACGCCGAGAGCGCCCTATCCCGGATCGCCAGTTGTGCCATGCAGGGCGGCGGGTCGCTTCCATGGGAAGTAACCTGTAGAGGCGTGGTGGACGGCATCGCCATGGTGATTCACATGACGCGCCACGAGGGGCGGCGATTCGCCGAAGAAGCGGTTTTTGTCAAAGGCTACGAAGCGAGGACCAACCAATGGGACATTCAAAGAATCGCGGTCGAAGGCGCTTGACCCTGCCACCGCACTCTCGGGGCGCCGCCGATTCGAATGGGGCTGTCTCGCAGAGGCTACCCACGCGCGTTCAGAGGAGCCGTTCGATGAACACCCGCCGCAGACGGCGGGATGATGGTTCAACGCCGGCCTACTTGGACAACGGCGGCGGCACGGGCTGCCCCGGCTCTCGGTTGATCAGCTCCTTCAGCTCCTTGCCGGGCCTGAAGTAAGGACTCTGACGGAAATTACCTTGCCGTGTCCCCATGCGTGCCGGGAAGGGAATCACGGGTCGCGCGGCGCTGAAGCTGGCAAGTCTATATCGATCAGTATCCTTAAGACGTCGCGGGCGGTGAGAGATCGACTGCCCAGTCTCTGAGCCTGGTGACGTCGAGGCCTGATTGATCCAGCAGCGTGACCAGCTCCTCCTGGCGGGGTTGCCCGAAGACGACCCGATAGGCCGCGAGCTGGCGCTTCAGCCGCTCGAACGCCTCGATCTCCGTCGTGTACGGCAATTGCGGCACGTGCCTTTGCACCCGGTGTTCACCCGGTGCGATCCAGTGGGGAACCAGGTCGCTGGCGCCGGCGGCCCGCGCCGCCCTGTCGGCCAGCTCGAACATCAACCTCCAGATGTCGTCGCCAGCACTCCACGATGCGAAGGCGTCGAGACCGTGGGAGGCAGCGACATTGCGTCGGACGGCATGGCCCTTGTACCGGTGGATACGCCCCTCGCGCTGTTCGAGATCCACCGGATTGCCCGGAAGATTCCAGTGGATCAGGCGGTGGCACCAGGGATGGAAATCGAGCCCTTCCTGCCCAATCGACGTGCTGGCGAGCACGAAGGGCCGAAACGGGCCGTTGAACGCGGCTCGGACGGCGTCCTGGCTGATGTAGTCACCGTCGTCCGTGCGGCTCTGACCGAAGCGCAGCGCGAACACGGTGCGAACACGCAGTTCCTCGCGTTCCACGCTTCCTCCGGATGCCCCTCGCTCGGCCCGAAAGAACTGCCCGTGGACACGAGCGCGCGTCGGATGCACCACCTGGACGAGCTTCCGAGCGCACTTCCCCGCGGTCTCGTCGGCGCCGGCGTCTTCGGACCACGACTCCTGGTCCCACAGCATGTGCCACTGTTCGTCGAGCACCGCTTGCAGATTGCCGTGCTGGCAATAGCGGAGCACGAGACGCCAGTAGGCCGACTCATCCCGCGCGGCGGTACCCGGGGCCAGTTGGCGTAACAGCGCGATCACAGCCGGCCGATTGAAGAGGCGCCAGAACGCATCCGCGATCAGTGCCGCGAGCCGGCGGCGTGTGTCATCCCCAACGCTCGCCCCACCTCTCATACTGCGTGCCGCGAGAATGGCCGGCGAGCCAAGGGCGACGTCGGTAAACAGCTCCGCGAGATCCGGAGGACGCCGGCCGAAAGCTCGCGGATCGATCTCGAGTAGATCGTCGACGTACTGACCGAAGATCTCCGGATTGGGCTGCGGCAGAGGCTCGGCGTCCGACCACGCGTGAAGTTCGTCGTCACGCCACGCACGCAGGAAGGCCGGCAGTTCCGGATCCAGCATGAGCGGCGCCGCCCATTCCCACCGATCATCGACGTTCCCGCCCTGCGGGTTCGGAAGCCTCGGGTCCGCCAGAAGCTCTTCCACTCGGGCTCGCACCCAGGCCCGGCGGTCCTCTCCGGCTGGCGCGTCGAGCGGATGCGCGCGATCCGCCAGCGGCAGGCAGGGCAGGAGCAGCAGGAGGAGACGATGCCGGGACAGAACGCCGGACGTCGACTGTGTCAGTCTCAGCAGTGGCCTCTGCTGCTCGTCGGGGTTGTCGTATGACTTGAGCCGGCCTCCCGTCATCAGCCGTTCCGCTTCGTAGCTCAGGACAGCGCTGACCACGTCCGGCACCACGTTCCAAGCGGAGAACAACAGGCGCTTCGTCACCTGTTCCCTACCCTCGAACGGTCCTTCCAGCGGCCAGTACGGCAACGTGGGCGGCATCCACAGCAGGCGCCACAGCCCCTCGCCGATCAGCTCGCCCACCAGCTCCCGCAGCTTTGCGTGTCCGGGGTCGATGCTTCCCCACGACCGCAGCGTCGCCGCTTTCAGAAAAGCCGAGTCATGGCGTTGGAGCGCGTCGACCATCTTGTCCGGCGCGTTGATCGCCTCGTCGACGAGCTCGTTGAACTTGTAGCCGTGCATGAAGTGCGCGAGGTAGGGGGCCGACTTCCAGAACGGCATCGGATCGTGGCCACCGACGGCGCTAAACAGCGCATCGGCGGCCAGGTACTGGCGCACATCGCTGGCGGTGACGGTCGCCGTGCGCCGGTCCTCGGCCACCATCGCATCCCGGTCGTCACTGGCCGCGACACGCTCGGTGCGCGCCATCACGTCCCGAAGGGAGCCTTCGACCGTGCGCTTTGCAAGCTCGACGCATCCCATTTGCTCGGGGTCTCCGGCGGCCGCGCGCCGCAGCGCCGCCCCGAAGCGCGACAACTGATGCTTGACCTCTTCGACGCGAGCCTCGTCGTCTCCGAGCAGGAACCTGGTAGTGGCCAGGAAGTCTTCGTAGTGCTCCTCGTGCTCGATCTCCGCGTCCGCCGTGTAGAGCTTGTACGGCGTCGCGGAGAGCAGGAGCGTGCGCACCCGCTTGCCGTCATGCGCCTCGGCCTGGAACAACTCCTGAGCCAAACCCGCCGCGGGATCTCGCTCTGTGTCGCGCGTATCGAGCAGCGACTTGAAGCGCTGGAACTCGTCCAGGATGACCAGATCGGGCTCGAGCGCCTTGACGCACGCGCCGGCCAGCACGCGGCGCAACTCGGAGATGACCTGATCCCGCTGGTAACGGGCTTCGGCTGGCCACGATCGATAGCGTCGGAACGACGTGTCGAGGAGCTCGCGCAGCCTGCTCTGCAGGTCCGGGTGCTCGTGGAACGCCGCCTCGAAGCGTTGCCGTATCGTGGCATTGATGGGCCGGGGATAGTTCTTCAGGCGCGAGCGGTATTCGTCCCGTTTTGTGATGTATCCCTGCAGGAAGTTCATGAGTGCCGTGCGCGGTCCCACCAACGGATGGAGCAGTTGAAACAGCACCTCCCGTTCCCGGCCCTGGCCGGCCGAGTGTCCCATATTGAACGACGTGCCGGGGGTGAAACTGACGAAGTTCAGCTTGCTGTCAGCGAGCCCGGATTCGCCTTCGCGATGAGCCAGCTCCGTGGCCAGCATCGTGAGCCGGGTCGCCAACGCGAACGACCGTTGCTCTGCCCCGCCCACCTGCAGCTTGGGGAGATTGGCGCGCGCGATGCTGCCGTTGCTGCAGATGTAGACGATGTCGATCCGTTTGACGTCGTTCCAGAGGTGATCGATGGCGCGGGCGATGACGCCACGGGCGACCAGCGTCTTGCCGAGGCCCACCTCGTCGGCCACCAGAAACCGCCCCGTGCTGTCGTCCGCCGTGAACAGACGGTGGAAGGCGTGCTCCACCGTGCAGCGCTGAAAGGCCTTGAGGGGCTTGAGACTCGCCTCGACGGATGGTCGCTTCATAAACGTGGCTCCGGTGCGAGCGCTTCCTCGACAGCCATCCAGATAGCGAACAGCTCGTCCGGCACGATACGCCGCCCCTCATCCGTCTTCCGCAGGTCGTCGATCAGCCGGCGGACCGGCTTGAGACAGTCCGGATCTCTGGACGCGGTGCGGACGAGGTCGTCGAGCAGGGTGTCGCCGCCGCCGCCGACTCCCCAATCGCCGCTGCCGTTTCCTTCTCCGGCATTCTTTGCCCAGCCGAGCACGGCGTCGAGCCCGCCCAGCAACGCCCTCAAGAACCGAAGGAACTTCTCGGGGCTGTCCAGCAGGGTTCTGAGTATCTGATGTATCCGGTCCTCCGGCATACCCTCGGCAGGAAGTCGCAAGGTCATGCGGATGTCGTCCACACCGCGCACCGGGACGCTCAACCGAAAGGCGACAAATGCGGTCAGGCGCGCGACCGGCAACCTCCAGTGCAACGGTTCCGGCAGCCGGCAGGCTTGGTCTTCCGCAACCGAGACGGGCCAGGCTGCGACCTGGACATCGTCGGCGGGCAGAGCGACGCTACCGTCGATCGTCAACGTCCAGAGATCACTCTCGGAAACGCAAGTCACTCGCAGAGCGGCGTCCACGAGGGCATCGCGCGCCGCTTCGAGACGTGCCCGTGCGTCGGTCACGCGCGGATCCTCGGTCTCTTGTTCGATTCTCCGATACCGCACGCACAACTTCTGGAATCCGCCGTCGAGGAAGCGATCGATGCCGTAACCGCTGGCGCCCCCTTTGCGCCCCTTCTTGCCCGTGACGGACGCCATCATCTCGACGTTGCTGCCGGTGAACGCCGCCAAGGTTAGGTTCGCGGAGCCCACGTACCAGGTCACGTCCCAGCCATGCTCCACGGCGATCATCTTGGCGTGCAGCCCCGACTGGCGTGAATCTGCACCTGTCCCAGAGTCGTACTCGTCCGCATCAGCCGGACCATCCTCGGCTTCGCCCTGGGCGGTATCCGACAGCACGAATACCTCTTTCCATTCGGCGAGCGTGTCTTCGGACAGCTTGTCGAGCTCCTCCTGTCGGCTCACCAGTATCCGGTCGTCTCCGCCCAGCCGGCTGACCGCGTCGAGCCCCGTCTGGTTGACGAACGGGGCTACCGCGAGTGTGCGATAGCCACTCGACGGCGGGCTCCAGGATCGACGCCGTCGTGACAATCCGATCGCATTGAACTCGATCGGCGAATCGAAGCCGTCGGGGGCCGGAAACGCGGTTCGCGCGACCTGATCGGCGAGCTCCTCGACACGCTCCACGATGCCCTGCGGGATGCGACTGGTGGCAAGTTGCGGCAGCGCCACGAGGAAGTCATGCAGCGGCCGGCTCGCGGCCACGCGCCGCCTGCTCCGAAGCAGGGCCTCGCTCGCCAGTGCGACGTCCCAGGAACGGTCGAAGGTCAGGTTCCGCGACAGGACCGCCACCCGCAGCAGGTCCTCTGCCGTTTCGTCCACCGCCGTGAACCGGGCCACCCACACCTTGGGATGGAAGGCGCCGCGGTTCGGCGCGCGCACGGGATGCACGCTCGACTCGAGCATCGAGTACAGCGATCGCGCGCCACGCGGAATCGCGATGCCCTTTTCGTCGACGAAGGCATGCACGCGATCGCCCGCGTCCCGGATCGCTTGATGTAGCCGAAGCGGATCTGCCAGCAGCTCCTCCAAGCCTCCGTCGGGGTGTACGAGCACCGACAAGGGCAGCACGAGCAGCGCTTCCAGATCGAGCGTGTAGGTGGTCAGCACGGCGAAGTCGAGGCGGTATCCGCTCGGCGGGCGGATCAGCTCGAAGGCGGTGGTGCGCGAGTCCGGCGGGAGCATCAGGCGGCAACTCCCCGGTGCAGATCGATCATGAACTGCCGGACCCGAAACCAGCGGAAGTCCATCCGCCCGACACCGACCCCTGGCATCCAGTCCATCAGGCGGTTCCGGTTCGCCAGCCGTGCCCGTGCGCCCTTGAGACAGAGCTCGCGTTCGGTGACCAACGTCCGCAACCGATCGTCATCGGCGACCCTGTCGGGACCCACTTCGGCGATCCGTCGCGACCAGCTTTCGATGAAGACGCGTTGCGGATACGGGAGGCGCCCACCACGCCGGACGACCAGTTGCCAAAGCGCATCGGGCTCGAACGGGCGGTCCTCGTCGGCCTCCCGGGCGGCCCACTCGGCGAGGCCTGCCTGGAACTCGTCGATCGATTCGTCCTCGTCTGAGTCAAGGACGTCACGCCGGCGTTCCGCCACAAGCAGGTTGTAGAGCAACGGTATGCCCTCGACGTGGAGCGAGAACCGCCGCGCCAGTTCCAGGGTGTCTCGAATCCTCTCCGGGGCGCGCAGCGCATCGGGATCCTCCCAGACCTCCTCCGCCGGCGAATCCGATCCGTTCCGAACCAGCCATGCCAGCAGGGTGCCCGCGCACCGTTCCTCCATGCGGCCGCGCAAGAAGTCGGCCTCGTCACGGGTCAACGCGAATGACGCTTCCCAGGGGAACCCCGCTGGCGGCTCGGGCAGCCGCGGATGCCAATGCGCCTGCTGGCTCCAGATCACGCCCGGATCGTCCGCTCGCCCGACAACGCCGCGTCCATCCACGAGCGCATCGAAGCGCGAGTGGTACCAGCCCAGGCTCTGCTGGGGCTGAAATATGCCCCACCGCGTGAGCGCGCTCCAATAGACGGAACTCGGCAACCGTACGAGCGAGCCCCGAGCCCTCTGGCCGATGATCCCCGCGTTGTCCGGGTTCCGTTCGAGCGGGCCGATGAGATCGACCTCGGCCTTCCGAGCGGCTCGCTCCACCTCGGCGGCCCGGACCTTTCGATCTTCCAACCGCCGATAGATCCACGGGATGAACAGCACGTACCGCAGTCGGGTCTGGATAGACGAGGTGCCGGGAAACAGCGCATCCGAAAGCACGTCCCGCAGGCTCCCGAGTCCCATCTCGTCGAGCGTACCCTGCTCCTTGAACAGATCCAGCACGCGCCGCATCTTGTCCCGATCGCTCGCCGTCAGGTCGAGCCACGTCAACGTCGCCTGCATTCGGCTACCTTTCGCACTTCGGTGATCGATTTAACTGCATGGCACGCAGGCCGAATCCTCCAAGGATACTGATCGATATAGACTTGCCAGCTTCAGCGCCCGCTTGGTATGCGGTAAGGTAATTTCCGTCAGAGTCCTAAGCGACGCGCTTCGACGGCACGTCCACCCGGTCGCCGGTCCTGGGGTTGCGGCCTCTGTGCGGCCCACGGCGCCGGAGACGGAAACTGCCGAAGCCGCGGGGTTCGGCCTTCTCCCCTTGGTGCAGCCGCCTCCGCGATGCTACGGAACATGGTTTCGACAATCACCTCGGTGCGCTTCTTCGTGAGACCGGCGACGTGGGCCACCTCCTCGACAAGCGCCGCCTTCGTCAGGCTGCCTTCGGTCACGGGTTGGTCTATCGTCGGAAGGGCGCTATAGCGGGCGCCAGACGCGGGCGTCGCCGCCCGGCGGCAACGCTGTGCGGAGCAATGATAGCAGCGGCAAGACGGTGAGCGCGCCGCCGGGGGTTCGAAGGGGGAGCGCAGCGCCCCCTCGCCAGCCCAATGTACGCACATTGGGTATGATAGCTCCTGCCTAAAGGAGTGATAGACCTTCTTGGACACGAAGATCCGCTTATGGGATCTAAGAAGTTTACCGAGACTGTTCTCGAAAATGATGTGCTTGTCGTCAATCCAGAGAAGAGACAATACGTTCGGGTTGCCCTTCAACAGCAATGAGATCATCTTGCGCACCTCGTAGCACACGTGACCTGCCCCTTGATGTGATCCACAGGGCCGCCTGACGGGGGTTTGGTTTACGGGAAAACGTGAAGTTCAAGGGTGCCAGCTGCAAAGGCTCGCGGCTAGGGGTGAATTGCAGTTGTCCACAACGTTAGGCCTTCTGCTCGGTCGGCGCGATCTCGGGCTTGCCGTATTTGGCAAAGAGCATATTGAGGCTCTCGCCGACTAGCGCCTGAAGCGTAGTCCCCTGCTCCACAGCCAGAATTTTGAGCTGGTCGCGAACCTCTTGGGGATAGTGAACGGTAATGGGTTTGGTCCCTGCCCTGCCTCGGTCGCTAGAGAGACGATTGCGTTATACTGCGACCCGGGCGAGCAACTAGTGCTCGTTTGTGTTTCAAAGGCCAGCGCTGTTCAACGCGCGGTCCACGGGGTAAGTACCTAATTACAAAAGGAGTTTCCTAATGCGATTTCTGGTCGCGGCGTTGTTTGCGGCGCTGCTTTTCTTGGCTGCTCCCGTCCTGGCTCAGCAAGATCAGGGGGTTATCACGGGCACGATTACGGACGCCACCGGGGCGGTTATCCCCGGCGCGATGGTTACGATCGGGGAAATGAATACCGGAATCACGGTTGAGAAACAGGCGAACGCCAGCGGCACCTATGTCTCGGGGCCCCTCAAGGTGGGGATGTATGAGATCTCAGTGGGAACCGAGGGCTTCAAGACGGCCGTTCGATCCGGTGTCGAGATTCACGCAGGAGACCGCATCGGCCTGAACTTCGCTCTGGAGATTGGGAACCTGGTTGAGGTGGTCGAGGTGACCGGCGCGACGCCGTTGCTGCAGACCGAATCGGCGACTTTGGACTACACCGTCGAGCGCCAGCAGATCGAGGATTTGCCGATCAGCGGCCGCAACTATCAATCGCTTGCTCAACTGACGGCCGGTGTGGTCCCCGAGATCGGCGGGCGCGACCGGGGACCTCTGGGCGACTCGCGGCTTGGCGGCGGCTTCTTGAGCCACGGCCAGCAGGTTGGCCAGAACAACTTCTTGATCGACGGTATCGACAATAACTCGACGATCATGGGCCAGCAAGACCGCAAGGCCCAGGCGATGATTCCGTCGATGGACGCCGTCCAGGAATTCAAGATTCAAACCAGCAACTACTCGGCCGAGTACGGCCGCAACGCCGGCGCGGTGGTCAACGTGACGATTCGGGGCGGTACGAACGAGTTCCGCGGCAGCGCTTACGAGTTCATGCGAAACGACTTCTTCGACGCCCGCGAAGCCTTCGGGCGCAACGACCGCGACGGCGACGGCAAGGCCGATCCGGCGGTCTTACGCCAGAACCAGTTTGGCGCCACCTTCGGCGGGCCGATCAAGAAGAACAAGGCCTTCTTCTTCGCCAGTTGGGAGGCCTGGAAGCTGCGCAAGGCGCAGTCGGACTTCGAGATCGTGCCGACCCAGGCCGAACGCTCGGGCGATTTCAGCCAGACGGCGAACTTGGGCAATCTCAACGATCCCCTCGGCGACCCGTTCGCGAATAAGACGATCCCGTCGGCGCGGTTTGATTCATCGTTTAACCAACTGGCGGACTTGTACCCAGCCCCGAACTTCGCCGACAACACCCGGCGGAACTTCGTCAACAACCCCCCGTGGACGACCGACCGGGATCAGCTCGATTTCCGCTACGACCACACCTTCTCGGCCAACGACAACTTCTTCGTGCGCTACAGCCATTACCGCTACGACAACCTTCGCGCTGCTCCGCTGCCGGGGCTCGCGAGGGGCAGCGTCGGTAACGACCGCAGCTTAGACGACAACGACGGCGATCACCTGGCCTCTTCTTGGACGCACGTCTTCTCGCCCACAATGATCAACGAAGTACGCGTGGGCTACAAATGGTTGAAGGTCAACAAGGTTCAAGACGCCCCTCCACAATCGGAGCTCAACGCCCAGTTCGGACTCAACGGTCTCAACGAAGATCCGTCGATCCTAGGACTGCCGCGCTTCCAGTTGACGGGAGGTTTGGCCCACGCCGGTCTGGGCGGCAGCCCCAACCTGCCGAACGGCAAGGTCAGCCAGACCTGGCAGTTCGTCGACAACCTCACCGTCATTCGGGGCAACCACAGCCTGAAGATGGGGGCCGATCTGCGGCACGACTTCGCCGACATCCTGGGCTCTCAGCAGGCCACCGGGACGTTTCGCTTCAACGGCCGTTACACGGGCATCGCGCTCGGCGACGGTCTGCTCGGCTGGGTCGACCGGGGCCAGTCGGGAACGACGATCGACGCGAACATGAACTTCGACAGTTACATGTTCTACTTCCAGGATGACTGGAAGATCACCCCGAAGTTCACCCTAAACCTGGGTGTGCGCTACGAGCTGACGACGCCCTACGTCGAGCAGGACGACCGCATGAACCGGGTCGAGTTCGACGCCGGTTCGGACTTCGGCCGAATCATCCGCGCCGGAGAGCTCGGCGGCGGCACGGCGGATCGGGCGCTGATCAGCTTCGACAAGAACAATTGGGCCCCGCGCATCGGCTTCGCCTGGCAGCCCGGCGCCAATTGGACGGTCCGTTCGAGCGGCGGCGTCTTCTACGGCGGCTCGCAGGGCCTGGGGGCCAGCGCGCGCATGCTGCGCAACTTCCCGTTCGTGGCTGCCGTCTCGGCTCGAGGCAGCGGGTCCGCTCCCGTCTTTTTGCTTCAAGACGGCTTCCCGTCCGACTTCTTGGGCGATCTGAATGCGCCCGTCACCTCGGTGGACGATCTGCCGAGTAACTCGGTGATGCGCACCTGGTCGAAGGAGTTCCCGATGCCGCAGGTGTACCAGTGGAACTTCAGCGTGCAGCGTCAGCTCAATGACACGATGGTGTTGACGACGGCATACGTGGGCTCGTCTTCGACGAACATCCAGTACTCCTACAACATCAACGCGCCGGGAATCGGCCCGTCGAACACCGAACGCCAACGCCGGCCGTTCTTCGAGTCGTTGAACGGGGTGACCTACCGCACGCCGGCGGCGCACGCCTCCTATCACGGACTGGAAACAACCCTGACGAAGCGCTTTTCGAAGGGTTTCATGTTCACCAGCGCCTATACCTGGTCGCGCTCGATAGCCCAGACGAAGGAGCTGTTCGTCGGCGGCGATAACACCACCGCGCAGGATGTCACTTGCTTGGCCTGCGAGCGCGGACCTTCCACCAACGACACCAATCACCGCTGGGTGAACAGCTATATCGTGGACCTGCCGTTCGGCAGCGGACAGAAGTACCTAAGTCGCGGCGGTGTGCTCAACGCCATCTTCGGCGGCTGGCAGATGACCGGCATCCTCAGCATGCAGGCGGGTCAGTTTTATGACCTGACGCTGGCCAACCCCACCGCGAATCTCGGCACGAACGGCGTGGGCTCCTGGCGTCCGAACGTCATCGGCGATCACCGGCTGAGCAATCCGACGCCTAACTTGTGGTTTAACCCCGCGGCGTTCGAAACTCCGTTGGACGTCAACGGCAACCCGACATTCGGGAACCTGGGGCGCAACGCACTTCAAGAAGGCGGCATCTTCAACTGGGATGTCGGTTTGATGAAGAACTTCCAAGTCACCGAGCGGGTGCGGCTGCAGTTCCGCTGGGAAGTCTTCAACGTCACCAACCATCCGTCGTACGGGACGCCGAACGCGAACTTCTCGAGCCCGGACGTCGGAAAGATCACCGGAACTCATAGTCTGCCGCGTCAGCAGCAGCTCGGTATTCGCGTCAGCTTCTAAGGCTGTTCGCACGGTTCAACCCGAGGGGGCGGCGGCGAAAGCCGCCGCCCTTTTCTTTTTAGTCCAGAATCAGGTCGCTAGCGAGCCAGCACCCAGTGCCTTCTGAGCTCGCTGTAGCCACTGAAATTCACCCTAGTCGTTTCGATGATCCGGCCGCCAGACGTGTGGTACAACTTCAATTACTCATGCAAAGAAACAAGATCAAAGCCACTTTGCAAGCTGGCGGAAGCGTGCTCGGCACCTGTATTACTGACTGCCTCAACCCAGAAATCGTGATCGTCGTGAAAGCTGCGGGCCTCGACTTCTTTTTCATCGACGGCGAACACGCGCGTACGACATTAGGCGACGTGCAGAATTTCGTTCGCGTCGCGAAATCGAGCGGTGTCGTTCCGCTCGTTCGCGTGCCGCAGTCGGAGTATTTCTTTCTGGCAAAAACACTCGATTGCGGCGCGATGGGCATCATCAATCCACGAACGGAATCGGTAGAAGAAGTCGAGAAGATCGTCTCGTTCATGAAATTCCCCCCCAAGGGACGGCGTGGTTATGGGCTACGTAGCATCGTCACCGACCTCGATTTCAAGGGCGCCGCCGCCGAAATGAAATCCGCCGATGAGGAGTCGATGGTGATCATCCAGATGGAAACCCAGTCTTGCGTCGACGCTATCTACGAGATGGTCGCTGTCAAAGGCGTAGACGCGACGATGGTCGGGCCGTTCGATCTTTCGGTCTCGCTCGGAATCCCTGGCGACTTCGAGAACCCGATTTTCTGGAGGGCGTTCGATCGTATGGTCGATGCTTGCAACAAGGTCGGTGTGGCTCCAGGCGTCCATTTTGGGAATACCAAGATGCTCAAGCGGGCGCAGGATCACGGGGCGCGCTTCCTCGTTTGCGGTACTGACATGTCGATCTTGCAGAACGGCTTCACGTCAGTGGTCGGAGAGATGGATATTCGCGCCGACGAACCAGCCAATGTTGGCGGTTTGGACGTGTTATCGGCGGAGAATGTTGGCGCTTTAGTGGTGAGGGGCCCAAGAGTGTTGAGCAGCAGTTCAACCTGATCGTGCCGGCCAGTGAACTGCAAAACCTACGGGATTATAAGGCGTACTTGCGGACTCTGATTGCCGGTCAGCCGGCGGAACCGAGCTTGATAAGCACCTTTCCCCCATTCGGCCGCACCGGCAACGAAAACCGGAGGGATCGGATCATCAACACCAGCCACCAACGATTCAGCCGGAACCGCTCTGACGTCGAAGCCAAGCTCGAGAAGTTTCTGACCGCCTAGAATCCGGGGGTACTTCAGGCCCACTCGACCCCCAGCAACGCGACCACGGCCCTCTAGGAGGGCCCTTTTCGTGCTGTCAACCACTGATAACTGTTTATATCATCTGTCATAGGTTATAAACATCAACCAGCCGCCGAGGTCTTGTTTGGCGGCACTCCCCCCTACACCAGAAGGCGGCCCATGATGACAAAGAGAACGTATACGAGGGCGATCAACCCAATGAGTATGAGACCTGCAGCGAGTCGATTGAACCACATTGGATACTGCTCAGTCGGTAGAACCTGCAACACCCTAGCGAGGCCTTCGTCTGACTTGACGGGTCCGTTGATTTGCTTCCATGTAGTAGGGGGGAAGTAGAGATAGGAAATCGTGACCTGCTCGTTTGGGACAAGAGTGGGCATCACGATCTCTCTCCCCCCGCCCGGCAGATTTTCGACGCGGTAGCCAACACTCGGAAATACGTTGAAATCGGGGAGGTATGGATGGGCGAGTCTGACATTGGTAGCCGGCCTTCGGCCCGAATTCCTTAGGACTACCGAATGGGTGAAGATATCGTAAGGGGTATTGTCTTCTCGTTTGAGCCTGTGGGCAGAGACGTGCCCTAAGTATGTGACAAGGCGAGGGCGGCTCTCGATGGCGCGATTCAGGACAGCGCCTACGAATAACGCAATCAACGGTGCTGCAATTATGGCGACTACGTTCCAGGCGATTTCCATTTATTCCCCTATCGCGCGCGGGGGCACCTGACTTTCGCTTAGATTAACCCTAGTCGCCTTCCCCCTAAAATCGCAACCCTTGACTCCCCCGCTCGGATTGGTTACCTTGATGTTATAAACCGCTTTGAGCTGTTCAAAGCGGTTTCCATCAAGCATGCCGGCCAAGATCATCACCATCGCACAGCACAAGGGAGGCGTAGCCAAGACTGCCACGGCAATGGGCTTGGCTTCAGCATTCGCTCGAACCGAGCGAAAGGCTCTTTTAGTAGACATGGATCCTCAAGCCCACTCAACCCTTGGGCTTGGTGTGGATGTAGAGAGCGGCGACCTAACACTGCGCGATGTCTTGGAGAACACGGCGGTAGCGATTGACAAGGTCATTCGCCCAACCCATCTGCCGTTGCTTGACGTTCTTCCTTCGGATATCCGTCTGGAACGGACGGCGCACATTATTTACAGCAGGCCTCGCCGGGAGGAAATTTTGAAGCGGGCCCTCAATCCGGCGCTTGGGGTTTACGACTATGTGGTGATTGATTGCCCGCCATCGCTGGGTTCTTTGACCGAGAACGCCATCAATGCGGCTGACTCCATCTTAATCCCCTGCCTCATGGAAGCTCGCACCGCGGACGCCTTAGTTGACCTTCTGGATCTCGTGTCAATCATCAAAGGAAGCGATTTCGAAGGCTGGCACATCCTGCGAACGAAATACGACCGCCGGAAGTCCGTCACCAACAACGCAATCACACAGGCCCTGTCCCGATGGCAGGCCCGAATTATAACCACTGTAATCCCCCAGAGTGAGCCCGTGAATCAGGCCCAAATCGCGCGGACGGATGTCCACACATTCGATCCCAAGTCAAAGGGCGCGCTGGCTTATCAGGCGCTCGCCCAGGAGGCAATTTTCAATCATGGCTAAACGATCAAACCTCGCCCAACTGGCGTCTGAGTCGGCAGACCAACGAACCGCAAAGCAGAGTCCCGCCCGTCATGCGGGCGTCAAGAAAGCCCCTAAGCGCGATGTGCAGGTTGTCGGGTACAGTCTTTACCCGACTGAGGTCGCCTGGGTAGAACAGACCGCCAGCTCCCTCAAAAAAGGCCTACCCTTGGCCAGCCGGTCGTTTATCGTCCGGCAGGCAATCCTACATCTCCAGCAGGAGCTCGACGGCAAGAGTGCCAAAGAGGTTCGGCGGTTCTTCCTGGAAAAGCTCGCCGATGCCGACGAAGAATAACCAATGTTGTGAACCGCTTATAGGCGTTATAAACAGATGAAAAAACCCCCGCCGAAACGGGGGTTTTTGAGTACCCGAGATCAAAGAACTTCAGCCAGAAGGCCTTGAATTTGCTCGGAAGACATCCGGTCTGGATCGGAGCCTTCCGGCACCGGAACCACCCGGACGAATCCCCTCTCACACAAACGGCCGCCTATCTCTCGGCTAGCCAACCGGCCAGCCTCATCGCCATCAAGAAGAAGGACGACTCGGTCAAAATGCTCGAGTAACAGCTCCTCTTGATCTTCAGAGAGTGTCGTTCCCATCAGGGCCACCACCTGCTCAAAACCGGCCTGATGGAGCTTCATGGCAGCGAAGAGACCCTCGACCACGACGACGGCTCCCCTAGCCTTCTGACTAGCGACAGCCGAATCGAGGCCCCAGAGCAGCAGGGATTTCTTCAGCCCTCCCGGCACCTTATATCGTGGCTCAGAGTCGTCAATGGATCGGCCGGCATAGCCGACCAGCTCGCCGGCAGGGTTTCGGATCGGAAAGACCACTCTCCCCTTCATTGAGCCCTTACCGGGAAAGAATCCAACCCCAAAATGATCCGCTGTCTCTGGCTTGATTCCCCTCGTCTTCAGGTAGGCATGGGAAGAATCGATGCCCTTGAGCTCGAACCCCAACACCTTATTTTCGCCCTCACTCTCCCCCTCTGGGCTCTTCTCTTTTGCAGCCAGTTTCTTCCCTTGCTTCCGACTCGGCGGCCGCCGAACAGCAGTTTCGGTTGCTACGGTTGTCAAGTCGTCCTGATCGTCTTGGACGTTGAACCAGTGGTTCAAATTGAGGGCTGCATCGCGTACCGAGCAGCCTTCCATGTGAGCCACGAAATCAAGTACATTGCCGCCCTTTTGGCAACTTCACTTGGCCCACTTCGGCGGTTTATTTTGGCCCCCCTGTAAACGGGCCTCTAAGTCATTGATTTCAGGTCACCTCCTTTCGTTTTTGGGGACGTGGTCCGGAGCGGAGCCCGAAGGGCGAAGCGCAGGACGATGTCCCCAAAAACGAGCGCCCTCCTTGCTACCGCCCTCGCTTCTTCTTCGCCAGCGTCCTACGAAAGCGGTAGGACTCCTCGCCCGTCTCGATGATGTGAGCGCGGTCGGTAATGCGATCCAACAGCGCCTTACATAGCCGAGCGTTCGGAATCACCTTTGTCCACTCGGAGAACGGCAGGTTGGTCGTCAGCATTAGAGCCGCCTTTTCCGCGCGATCAGCGATGACTTGGAACAAGAACTCTGCTCCCACCTCCGCCAGCGGCACGTAACCCACTTCGTCGATCGCGATCAGCTCGTAGCGCGACCAGCGTGCGAGCACTCGACTCAGCTGCATTTGCTGCTTGGCTTCGACGAGTTCGTTGACCAGCGCCGACGCCGTGGTGAAGCGCACCCGCCGTTTCTGCAGGCAGGCCGCCACGCACAGGCCCGTCATCAGGTGGGTCTTGCCCGTGCCGCAATCGCCGAGAAACAGGATCGGTTCCGAACTCTCGATGTAGCCGCCTTCGGCCAACTCGGTTAGCTGCGGGGCCGAGACCGCCTTCGTCTCGGAGAAGTCGAACTCCTCGAGCGTCTTCATGCGAGGCAGCCGCGCTTCGCGTAAGCGACGATCCACCGTACGTCGCTCGCGCTCTTCCAACTCCGCGCTTAGCAGCGCTTCGAGATAGCCGACCGGCGTTTGTCTCTCGCGTATGGCTTGTTTGGCCAACGTCTCGAATTGCGCGCCCACCGTCGCCAGCCGCAGCAGCTTGCACTGTTGTTGGATGGCCTGCACCGCCAGGCTTTCGTTGGGGGCGCTGGATTTGCGGGCGCTCATTGCACCGCCTCCGCCGCCAGCAACTGATCGTAGTTCGTCAGCGTCGGCAAGGGCCGCTCAAAGCGTTCCAGCTCCGGCGCCACCAGCGGCGGCTGAGCTAGCCGTTCGAGGCACTGCGAGGTCAGCAAGTAACGCACCGCCGCCTGATCGCAGCAGCCGCACTCGAGCGCTTTCTCGATCGCCTCGCTCAGCTTGTCCCAACCGTGGCGTTTGCCCTCTTGCAACAGCTCGATCATCTGTTGCGTCCCCGCTTGCTTGTCATGGCGCTGGATCAACTTCGCCCATAACGTGTCGTAGCTCGCCGGCCAACGCCCGGCTTGGCGCCATTGTTCCAGCGGCGTCGAGCCCGCCAGCGCTCCCGGCTTGTGGGCCAATACGTCGAGGTAATGCTCCAAATTAAAGATCTTCTGCTGCCGAGAGTAGCTGCGCTCATGTCGCGCGATGCGACGACCTTCGTGCCAGACCTCGACCGACTCGGCGTAGATCTTCGCCTGCGCCCTGGTTCCCGGACGCAGCGGCGTCGAGTAGAAGTTCGTGCGCACCTTGACGCAGCCTGTCGCGTCAACCTTCGGGAAGCTCGACACTTCGATCTCAAAGCCTTCCGCCGCCAACCCCAACAGCCGCTCGCGTTCGATCAGCATTCCCTCGCCGACCGTTTGCGCCCGTCCGGCGACCGTGCGCGCTTCGTCTTCGCGGCAGCCTTCGAGCAGCTTGCTGTTGAGCTCGTCCAGCGTCTTGGCTTCAGGCAGCGGCACCCAGTGGTTGCGGCGGTAACGTCTCACCTCGCCTTCCACGCCCCCTTTCTCGTTGCCTTTCCCCGGCGTGCAGAACTCGGAGGCGAAGCGCCAATGCGAACGAAAAGCCACGAAGCGCGCCGTCTCCTCGCGTCGCGCGCCGCGCAGAATCCGCTTCACCGCCGAAGAGAGATTATCGTACCTCAATGTCCGAAACACCCCGCCAAAGTAGGCCAAGGCCAGCTCGTGCGCTTCCAGAAACGCCTGCTGCGTCGCGCGCCGATAGGCGCGATGAAAGGCCGCGCCGCTCGCCATCGAGCGCATCGTGAACACTTGCAGCTTCACGCGCTCGCCGTCCATCTCGGCCCACGACTCGTACCAGTCCACCTGCGCTTCTTGGCCCCAGTCGTAGCTTTGCGGCACGAACGTCTCGCGCTTCTCCAATCCCAACTCGCGCTTGCGCTCTTGAACGTACTGCCGCACCGTGCGCTCGGCCACTTCGCAACTGGTTTCCTCCCGTATCCGGTTCCAGATACGGTGCGCCGTGTGACGCTGCTTACGCGGCGCCTTGCGGTCCTCTTTGAGAATGCGGTCGATGAACCCCACCGCCGGCGCCAGCTTGGCGCGCCGTCGCGCCGGCTTCTTGCGCGGCGGCGGCAGCGCGCTGGCTACCGCCTCGCGCACCATCCGCCGGTGCACGCCCAGCTTGCGCGCCACCCCCTTGATCGTCCCCACGCCGAATTCGTACTCGCGTCGAATCTCTTCGAATAGTTCCACTTTGCTCCTCCAGTCCAATTCGTTCCTCCGTTGCGGGCGATTCCCGCAAACAGAGTATCCGTTGATTGTTCTAGGGGGGCCAAATCAGGGCGCCGAAAGGGGCCAATTCAGAATGCCAAACTCACACTTAACCCCCGGAATCAGGGTGCACGCCTTTGAGCAGCCAAGTTCACGTCTTGAGCGTACGAATCCGAGCACACCTTGAGCTAGCTACCTGCACACATTGGGTAAGTAGACTGCAAGTTTTGACCGTACGGACTGCACGACTTGGAGATGCTACCGCAAGCTTTGGCCGTACACTTCGCAAGTTTTGACCGTACGGAAATTCGCTAAACACCAGATAAATAAAGGTTTACCAGCCCCTAGACTCTTTAGACCGTAATTATCTACTTGACGCAAGGCTAGATGGGGTGATAGTCTTGCGAACATGTCATTCTTTGACTGGCTGTCCTATTGGAAGTTGGCGATTGAAAAGTCTGTTGAATCTACTTGGTCAATTGCAGCGGACAAGCCTTTGCTTGCTTTCGTCTTTGTCGCAATTATTTATGTTGCCACAGCATTTCGGGAGGGAGGCATGAAAGAACTAAAACGAACTTCCCTGGATGCTTGGAAGAGAACTGGAAAGTACATTCTCTTAGCGGCGGCGGCAGTCTTTGTATGGGTGTTATTTCTTGTAACTCCAGCCAGGATCAGCACCGAAGAGAAAAAGCAAAACTCCATGTTGATGTCTGATCTATCCACGTTGAGGGGGGATCTAGTAAACGCCAATACTGAGATTGATCGCTTGAGGGCACTTACGCCCCCGGTTGTGAAGATAGAGTCCAAGTCCAGAGTTGATTTTGATGAAGAGGTAGGACGATTTAGGCTAGAAGTGTTCAATTCTGGACTTGTTGACTTGAAAGATTGAGAACGGCGGAGCGAAACTAGACCATAGAGCGGCGAATCGAAGCTGCTTTTGGGCGGAGTAAAAGTAGACCGTCCGAGTGGTCCAGCGAACATTCCTGTGGTGTTTGTGGGACACGAGAGGGATGTATCGCGTGGAGCTATACGCTCAAGTACGGCGCAGTGTCTTTGTCGAAGGGCTCAGTGAGCGCGAGGCCGCCAAACGGTTTGGCCTGGCGCGAGGGACGGTGCGCAAGATGTTGCGCTACGCCACTCCGCCGGGCTATCGGCGGCGCCAACCAGCGCAGAGGCCGAAGCTGGATCCCTTCACCGGAATCGTCGATCAGATCCTCATCGACGATCAGGAACGTCCGAAGAAACAACGCCACACCGCAAAACGCATCTTCGACCGCTTGCGCGACGAGTACGATTTCACCGGCGGTTACACGATCGTCAAGGACTATGTTCGCGACAAGAAGCTCGGCGGGCAAGAGATGTTCGTGCCGCTGGTGCATCCGGCGGGCGATGCCCAGGCCGACTGCGGTGAAGCTCTGGTGGTCATTGACGGCGTACAGCGCAAGGCGCACTACTTGGTGGTCGATCTGCCGCCTAGCGATGACGCTTTCGTAAAAGCTTTCCCGGCCGCGACGACGGAAGCGTTTTGCGAGGGGCACAACGCAGCGTTTCGGTACTTCGGCGGCGTGCCACGCAGCATCCTCTACGACAACACGACCTTGGCGCTGGCGAGGATTCTGGGCGACGGCAGGCGCAAGCGGACCAGGGTGTTCAGTGAACTGCAGTCGCACTATTTATTCTCCGATCGTTTCGGGCGTCCGGGCAAAGGCAACGACAAGGGAAAGGTGGAAGGACTGGTCGGTTATGCCCGGCGGAACTTCATGGTGCCGGCGCCAAGGTTTCCAAGCTGGGAAGCGTTCAACGAGCAGCTCGAAGCGCAGTGCCTCAACAATCGTAAGCGGCGCTTGCGGCGGCACACCGAAACGATTGAGGAACGTTTCAAGCGTGACCGCCAAGCGTTGTTGCCCTTGCCGCCCACGCCCTATGACGCCTGCGACAAACGCACCACGCGGGTGACGTCGCTGTCATTGGTGCGCTATCGCGCCAACGACTACTCGGTGCCCACACGCTACGGACATCGCCAGGTGTTGCTGAAAGGCTACGTCGATGAAATCGTGATCTGTTGTGGCAGCGAAGAGATCGCGCGCCACCGGCGCAGTTACGAACGCGAAGAGTTGATCTTCGATCCGCTGCATTACCTAGCACTGCTGGAACGCAAGACCAACGCGCTCGATCAAGCGGCCCCGTTGGCGGGCTGGGAGCTGCCCGAACAGTTCCCGTGCTTGAGACGTTTGCTCGAGGCACGGTTGGGAAAGCCAGGCAAGCGCGAGTACGTGCAGGTATTGCGATGACTGGAGGACTTCCGATTCGAGCACGTTGCCGCGGCGGTGCGCCAAGCCTGCGAGTTGGGAGCGATTGGCTTGGATGCAGTCAGGCACTTAGTGCTGTGCCGCATCGAGCAACGGCCGCCGCGCTTGGACTTGACGAAGTATCCGCACCTGCCGGCAGCCCAGGTGGAGCAAACCTCCGCTGCGGACTATTTGGCACTGCCGGCACAAGGAGGGGGGTAATGGCGAGGTCGAAACTTCTGCTCGAAGCGCATTTGAAAGCGTTGCGGCTGCCAACCTTCCTGCGCGAGTACGACAAACTGGCGCGGCAATGCGCCGCCGAGAGCTTGGATTCGAGGAGCTTCCTGCAACAACTCTGCGAGCTGGAACTGCTCGACCGTGAACAGCGGGCCACCGAGCGCCGCAGCAAGGCCGCGAAGTTTCCCGTGACCAAGAGTCTGGACACTTTCGACTTCCCGTCCTTGCCGGCGTTGAACAAGAAGCTGGTGCTGGAACTGGCGCGCTGTGAGTTTATCGACCGCCGCGAAAACGTGCCGGCACTGGGTAATTCCGGCACGGGCAAAACGCACATCGGCTTGGCGTTGGGACTGGCGGCTTGTCAGCGCGGCTATCGAACACGCTTCACAACAGCGGCGGCACTGGTCAATGAGCTGCTCGAAGCCCGAGATGAACGGCGCTTGCTGCGATGTCAAAAGCAGTTGGCCAAGCAGGATCTGCTGATCGTCGATGAACTGGGCTACGTGCCGCTATCGAAGACCGGAGCGGAGTTATTGTTCGAAGTGTTTTCCCAGCGCTACGAACAGGGCTCGACGCTGGTCACCTCGAATCTGCCGTTTAACGAATGGACGGAGGTCTTCGGCTCCGAGCGGCTGACCGGCGCCCTGCTCGATCGCCTCACGCACCACGTTCATATTCTAGAGCTGAACGGCGAAAGCTTCCGTCTGATCCAGAGCAAGAAGAAGCGGGCTCACTCTTTGGGCTGACCCACCGGCCACTCGCCCGGTTTTCGTGGGACGGCCTCCACTACGCCTGGGCCGCCCTAAAGGGCGACCGCAGGCTCCGTTCCAGCCGTCCCACGAAAACCGCTACCCCTTCACCAACTGGTCTACTTTTGCTCCGCCGAAGTGGTCCAAATTTACTCCGCCCTTGACAGCCCCGACCATCTAACCGACTTCGACCCGCCGATCTACAGGAGATCCGGAGATCCGGGACGGAGCCCGAATTCAGATCCAGAGATCGGGAAGAGATCGGGGACAGCCACGTAACCCCGTAAAGCCGAATCAGCAACTTCCAGCGATCTCAATGTTCACTAAATTAGGACGATAACTCTCGCCGCTGCCAAGACAGAGCCCTCCCGGAGGCTCGTACCGGGGTTATCGCGGTAGGGATGCCGGTCGCCCGGCACCCCCCGCACAGATCCCAGCGTGCACTGCTAATGCACTGGGCTCCTACCTCGGATGATTGGCGTAGAAACGCTCCGGCGGATAAGGATGCAGAACGCGAGGGCGAGGAATCCAGCGGTCCAACAGTCGGTTGAGTCTCTTCCAGGACTTGCGTCCCTTCTGACTGCGACGAAACAACACGCGTCGCCACAGCATGCGCAGCCGGTATTGGAACAACGCCAGCCGATCCGAGTTGCCCGGAACCGCGTGGTATTGGTAAAAGCCCTCGACGACCCGCTTCAGCCAGGCCCCGACCAGCGCCGTCGGCTCGTGCATCCGGCGACGCAGAACTGCCTTCAACTGATGCAGCTTCGCCACCATCCGCCTCTTAACCGTCTTGCGCCAGACGGTAAACGTGCCCGTCTTCCTGCGCTTCCCACAATAATGCGTGAAGCCCAAGAAATCGAAGGTCGCCGGCTTTCCCTCGCCCCGTCTCGTCCGGTTCTGGGCGGCGAACCGCCCAAACTCGATCAACCGCGTCTTGCCCGCATGAAGTTCCAGACCGAACTTGGCGAAACGTTCTTGAAGCTCTCTCCGAAACCGTTCCGCTTCCACCCGGTGCTCAAAGCCCACCACAATGTCGTCGGCGTAACGAACGACGATCACGTCGCCCGTTGCCACTTTCTTGCGCCAGGCTTCCACCCACAAATCGAAAACATAATGAAGATAGATATTCGCTAATAGCGGTGAAATCACCGCCCCTTGCGGAGTCCCTACCTTGGTCTCCAACCATTCGCCCTCCTCGGATATGCCCGCCTTCAGCCATTTCTGGATCAGACGAAGTACCCTCGAATCGGCCACGCGGTGCCGGATGAACTTGTCCAGCCATTCATGCGACACCGTGTCGAAGAACGACCGCACATCACAGTCCAACACCCAGTTCACGCGCTTGGATTCGATCCCCACCGACAGCGCATCGAGCGCCTGATGCGGACCGCGTCCCGGTCGAAACCCGTACGAAAAGCCCTTGAAGTCGACCTCATAGATTTGATTGAGGATCGTCACTACGGCCTGTTGGACGATCTTGTCCTCCAGCGCCGCAATGCCCAACGGACGTTGCCGCCCGTCGGCCTTCTCGATATAGACTCTCCGCGAGGGCTGCGCCCGATACTTACCCCGATGCACCCGGCTGTGCAGATCGACCAGTCGATCCTCAAGCCCGGTCTCGTACTCCCGCCACGTCACGCCGTCGACTCCAGGCGCGGCTTTTCTCTGTAGCGAGTAAAAGCTTTCCCGTAGTTGATCCACGTTCAGATGGTGGAGCAAAGCGCTGAACCTTTCCTGCCTCCTCTCTTTGGCTGTTCGACGCACACCTCCAAGTCCTTGGGACACTCTTTTCCCGCTCCGTGTCGGGCTCGTGTAGGACCCTTCGCTGTTCTCCTTGGTCTGCACCCTTCCCTCCCCGGCCTCCGCCAAGAGTTGCCTCTCTTTGTTCGGTCGGTTCACAGGTACTACGGCGCAGTCAGACTCCTCTGGAGCGTACATGCCCGCCGTTCGGCTTAGCGCCTTCTCGGACCGGTCTCGATCAGCTCGAGACACTCCAGAGGTCTCCCGGTTCTCGTGCATGTTGTTTCTCGACGTGCTCAGGTTCTCAGACTACGCAGGGCCGGACGTCCACTCGCGAATCACGCGAACGCCCGTGTTGCCTTCCCATCTTTCAAACGTGGTCGGCGCCCTGAGACAAGAATTTTCGAAGCTCAATAGCCCGGCCCGCCGGCACCCCTGTTTACGCTTCGACCGTCGCCTCGCGACGCCGTCCGCAAAACTCGGGGCCAAGGTGGCTCGCTAACTCCTTCCTTGTAGGACTCTTTCATTCCCAACAACATGCCGGTTTATCCCGGCGCTCTTGAAATTTCTTTTGTCTTTGAAATCAACAACCTAGCGATCCAGCCGGCCGAAAACCGTACACACGAGCCTTACACTATACGGGGAGGCTGCGGAAAACCCCACCTGGAGGTTAGAAATCTGACGGAAATCCTGCCAAATCCGGCCTACGGGCGGGCTTCCAGTCCAAAAGAAGGCCTCGTCGACGACATTCGAGATTGATCTTGATGAAGGTAACTGAAAAGCTTTGAACATCAACTCCGTTCTCGCCTTCAACCCTCGTCAAGCCGTGAAGCGCTACAATTGCGCCGTGGCTCCCATCATTTCAATAGCCGCCTGTTTAGCCATTACCCTCATTTCGGTCGCGTCCGCCCGAGCCCAAGGGACCGCCAACGGCGAATGGCCGGTCTACGGCGGCGACAAGGCCGGGACCAAATACTCGCCGCTCGATCAGATCGATCGCGACAACTTCAGCGATCTCAAAATTGCCTGGCGCTGGCAGTCCGTTGACGGCTTTCTGAGCAAGAGCACGGCCAACGGCGGCGAGTGGCACGCATCCCGCGACGCCGTCGTCGAGCAGCTGGAGCAGGAGTCCCCGAATCTTTATCGCGAGAAGTTCACGCCGAATTGGTCGAGTTTTCAGGCCACGCCGCTGATGATCGGCGGGATGCTATATTTCAATACGCCGCTTTCGCAAGGTGTGGCGGTGGACGCTCGCACGGGCAGGACCCTGTGGGTCTTCAACCCAAAGAGTTACGAGGAAGGCACGACGCCGATGACGGCCGCCTGGCGCCAACGCGGGGTGGCCTACTGGAGAGACGACGGCGTTGATAGCTCCAATGGCCCCAAAGAGCGGATTCTCTGGGGCACCGGCGGCGGCGATATGATCTGCGTGGACGCCAAGACCGGTCACCCGTGTGAGGACTTTGGCTTGAACGGCCGGATCGACCTCACCCAGCGACTGCCCCGCGCCGAACGCTCAAAGCGCGACTATCTCAATGCCATGCTCTACTCGGTGCAATCGCCGCCCATTGTCGTCGGCGATGTGGTGATCCACGGCTCCTCCGTCGCTGACCGGATCATCAACAAAGAGGCCGTGCCGGGCTGGGTCAGGGCCTGGGACGTGAGAACAGGCGAGCACCTGTGGGATTTCCACACCGTGCCTCAGGGCGGAGACGAGGGCGTGGAAACCTGGGAGAACGACTCTTGGCGCAATTCCGGCAACAACAACGTCTGGACCTACTTGAGCGCCGACGAGGAGCTCGGTTACGTCTACCTGCCGACGGGCACAGCGACCAACGACTACTACGGCGGGCACCGCCCTGGCGATAATCTGTTCTCAGAAAGCATCGTCTGCGTTGACGCTAAAACCGGCAAGAAAGTCTGGCATTTTCAGGCCGTCCATCACGGGCTGTGGGACTACGACTTTCCAACAGCCCCGAATCTGCTGGACATCACGGTCGACGGCAAAGAGATCAAAGCGCTGGCGCAGGTGAGCAAGCAGGGCTTCCTCTACGCTTTCGACAGGGTGACGGGCGAACCGATCTGGCCGATCGAGGAGCGGCCGGTCCCGACCGACACCAATTTCCCCGACGAGAAGCCTGCGCCCACTCAACCGTTCCCCACCCGGCCCGCGCCCTTCGACTACCAGGGCGTGGTGGAAGACGACCTGGCGGACTTCACCCCCGAGATCCGGCGGATGGCCCTCGAGGCCGTCAAGGGCTTCACGCTCGGCCCGCTGTTCACGCCGATGATGCTTCCGGATGATACGACGAAAGGTCTTCTGTTCCGGCCGACGGGTGGCGGCGCGGCCAGTTGGACGGGCGCCGCTGTCGACCCGGAGACCGGCATGCTCTACGTGCCGTCACGCAACAGTCCGGGCGTGATGGCATTCTATACGCCTGAAGGCGGAACTCTCAGCTATACCCATGGCGCCCCGGAGGCCGAACGGCTCTCCGGAGCCGGGCGACCCACGCCGAGCATGCCGCACGGCCTGCCGCTGCTCAAACCTCCGTACTCGCGCATGACCGCCATCGACATGAATACGGGCGAGCATGCCTGGATGACGCCACTCGGGAACGGCGATCGGATCCGCAATCATCCCATGTTGCGCGATCTCGATTTGCCGCCCCTCGGCGGCGACGGCCGTGGGGGACCGTTGCTGACGAAGACTCTCCTGGTTACCGCGCTTTCGGCCGGCGGCAGCGGCGGCGCTGCGCGCCTGGTTGCCTATGACAAGGCGACGGGTGCGGAGCTGGCCTCGGTGGATCTCCCACGCGGCGCAATCGGCACGCCGATGACCTACATGCTCGACGGCAAGCAGTACATCGCACTGACCATCGGCGGCTCTCCCCCCGAACTCATCGCGTTCGCGCTGCCCGAAGGCGCGGGCGGCGGCGGTAGCGTAACACAGTCGCAAACAACGCTCGGGCGCCAAGTATTTGTCCGCGCCTGTATCGCCTGTCACTCTGACAAGCCAGGGGTGGCAACTGGGCACAGCGCCGCGCCGCCGGTAATCGGCGAGGCCTTCCGATCCCGCTGGGCTGATTCCCCTACGGCCAATCTCCTCAATACCGTCAGGCAAACCATGCCACCCGCCGCGCCAAACAGCCTAAGCGCCGAGGAGTACGCGGCCGTAACCGCCTACTTGTTTCAACTCAACGAGTAGGCCGCTATCGCGGTGCATCGCCCTGATGGGCTTCGTAATAAGCGCGCAAGATAGCGTTAATCCGGCCCTGGTAGCCCTTGCCCTGACCTTTCATCCACGCCAGCACGTCTGAGTCCAGGCGCAGGGATACGGGCTTTTTCCCCGGCGACACCTTCATCTCCACTTGGCGCAGAAACTCTTCATCGAACTCTGGAATCTCGCTGTAGTCGATCTCCTCATCCTTCATCGCGTCCAGCCGCTTTAAGTCGCTCTTGATAGGTTTTTTGCTCACGGTCATTTCCTTTTCTCATTGAAATGATGCGGATATTCTCGCCGCGCGACGTATGGGCAATGACGACTAACCGCCCTTCAAGCAAGCCGAACGTGATGAATCGCGTCTCGCCGTAGTCCAGCCTCGTATCTTTGAACGTCACGCACGGACCGGCGAACACCGCCTCCGCATCTTCGAAACTCAAGCTGCGGTCAGATAGGTTTTTCCGGTTCTTGTCTTGATCCCATTCGTACAAGGCCACTCTTTCGTTTGTATATACAAATGTACAGACACACTTGATGCCCTGTCAAGCGTTGTGAGGAAACCGGAGAGACGCGGTTTTCGTCTCCCGGCTAGCGTACACGGCAAACTGCGACCACTACTACGAGCACGATAGCTGCGACGATTACCAAACAGACAGCAATAGGCAACGTGGATCGCTCCAACCGGATCCGTTACATCTCGGGCAGTTACCAGACCAATCCCACCCAATTTCACGACATCGGCGGCATCTGACCATTGCTGACGAAAACCCTCCACATGACGGCGCTTTCGGCCGGCGGCAGCGGTGGCGGCGCGCGCCTGGTGGGTGGAAGGCTATCCCCGACGCGTAGCGCCCCACTCCCGTGTTGGGGCAAGACCGCAAACCTAGAATCAGGAAACTACGCCAGCGCATCCTTGCAGTACTGGACGCACTTGGCCAATTCCGTCATCACATCGGAACCCTCGGGGATAGGGTGCTCCATCTCCAACGTGGCCATGAAGTCATACTTCTCTCGCTTCATGAGCTGCAGGATCTCTTTAATTGGCGTGTCGCCCTCGCCCCAAGCCATATTCGGCCCTTGATCCTTTTTGCGATCTTTCACGTGGATGTTGCTGATGCGCTTGTGATGCTTCTTAATAAACTCCGCCGGCGAGTACCCGTTGCCGGCGGTGAAGTGGCCGATGTCCACATTCGCGCCGTTGTACTTCGAGTACGACATGGCCGTTTCCCAACTCTGAGGAGCAGCAAACGCCTCCGGGCGGTCTATAGCCGCGTGACCGTGGTAGCCGACAACGAGTTTGTGCTTCTCGGCGAATGCCCCGATTCGCTTCGTGGTGCTCAAAGGCGGCTCGCACGTGATGAACCGCGCGCCGACGGCCTTTGCAACTTGGAACATGTAATCCAGCTCGTCGTCGACCATCTTGTCGACTGAATCGAACTTGACGATATCGATGGTCACGCCCGCATCTTCGTACTTCTTGCGGAACGTCTTGAATCCGTCCATTGAGGCCGCGAGACGCCAGCGCCGAATATCCCCGGTAGCCGCATCGAGCACCGCTTGGTCCTCGGGAGTCAGTTGTCGCCGACGGCGGGACCTTCCTCGCGGTTGCCCAGAGGCGGCTGCAGCGGCAGCGCGGCGGCGAGCAAGCTGCGAGCGGCCATCCTCGGGCGCACCGAGGGACAGCTCGACAGGTTGCGAGCGCAACTCAACAGTGCTCAGCCCAAGCTTCACGAGCGCGTCGAGAACTTCGTCGGCCGTGTTTGCCACCCGCCGAAAGCTGTACGGCGCGTTGATTCCAACATGGACGCCGCCGAAATTTGAGTCGGGTTTCGCGAGCAGTGTAGCCGCCGACAGTGCGCCGAGCGAAAGCTTCCCAAGATCTCTTCTTGTGTAATCAATGCTGCTTGGCATGAGTGTTCACCTTCCGGCTAAGAGGCGTCGGCCACCATCCGGCGGTTACCTAACCTCGATGCCGCGGCGCGGCTTTATCCGTGCGTCTTGCCTAGCGGGCTAAAGCCCTTTCCAGTTCACTTCGGCGTCGGGCCTGCGTATATAATTGGCGTCGATCTCTTCCGGCTTTTGCCCACGATTAGCGGCTAACTCTTTCACGGCGATCTCAGCGACCCCTCGAGCGATCGCCGGGCTCACGATGATTCTCTTCTCCCGCCCGGCCGCCTCCGCCGCCCCACCACCGTCGAATATCATCGGATCAGTCGCAATGTATGTCGGCGATTGTTCACGAAACCGTTCGACCAACTCAGCGCAGCCACAAACCGTCTGGTCGAAATCCTCTCGCAGTTCGCCGTCATAGCCGGCCGCAAAGACTTCGCCTCGACGGGCGTCGAGCAGCGGGATTCTCAGCTCGCCACTACCAGCGGCAGCGATCGCCTTGAGATTCGAAACGGCTACGGCTGGTTCGCCGTGAATTTCGGCAAGTGCTTTAACAGCCGACAGGCCGACGCGAATTCCGGTGAACGAGCCCGGACCTGACGCCGCCGCAAAGCCGTCCATCTCGGCAAGCGTTGTCTCGTGTCTAGCGAGCAATGCGTCAATCTGCTGATAGAGCACGCTGCCGAATCCATCTGGGGCTTCAACCAAGACAGCTTCAGCAATCGCATCCCCGAGCCAGAGCGCAAGGCTACCCTCGCGACGAGTCGTGTCGAATGCCAGAACGTTCATGTGCGATCGAATCGGAGCGCGGCGCTTGGCCGCCTCAATCTACGCGACTTTTTTCTTGGCCGCCTTCTTGCGCTTGGTGGTTTTCTTCTTGGCCGCCTTCTTGCGCGTGCGTTTGACACCCACTCCGGCCGCGATTCGTTCGGCGCGAGCCTGAAGCAACCCAACGGCGTCGTCAAGCGTAAGCGCGTCGGGCTGTAGACCACGTGGCAGAGAAGCGTTGATCTCACCGTCTGTTACATATGGTCCAAAGCGGCCTGAAAGAACTTTGAGATCGAGCTCGGTAATCGGGTGCTTACCGACTTCTTTAAGGGTTTCAATCTTGGCCACTGCCCGCCGCCGGCCCTTGGGCTGTCGCAACAGTTCGACTGCCTGCTCAAGCACGATTTCGAGTGGGTCACTGACATCCGGCGGGATCGAGCGAATTTCCTCTCCCCATTTGACGTAGGGCCCGAAGCGCCCGTTTGCGGTGGTGACATCCTGCTCGTCATCCGGGTGCTTACCGAGAGAACGCGGCAACGAAAGCAGTTTGAGAGCGTAGGCGAGGTCGACCTCTTCAGGACTCTTGCCGGCGAGCAACGATGCCATTTTGGGCTTCTCGTCGTCGCTGGCCTCGCCGAGCTGTACGTACGGACCGAACCGGCCGCTCTTGAGGTAGACCGGCAAATTTGTCTCTGGATCCGATCCCAGTGGCTCCGGACCTCGCCGAGCAATCTCCACCAGCTCAGCGGCCTTTTCGATCGTAAGCTCGTCAGGCGCAACCATATCGGGCACACTGGCGCGATTCTCGCCGTCGGTCAAAAACGGCCCGTATCGGCCGATCCGGACCTCGATTGCCGTGCCGTCGGGGGTCGTGCCGATCGGCAGCCCACAAACGATGCGAGGGTCGATGCCCGACTCGCCTGAGCGTACCAGCGCCTGTAGGCCGGCGTGGCCATTGCCAAAGTAAAAACCTTTGAGATAGTCCAGACGCGCCAACTCGCCGCGAGCAATCGCATCGAGCTGGTCTTCGAGCTGCGCCGTGAATGCGTAGTCAGTCAAATACGTGAAATGATTTTCGAGCAAACCAACAACAGCCATTGCCGTAAATGTCGGCACTAGAGCGCTGCCCTTTTTAAAGGCGTAAGACCGTGACAGGACCAGTTCGACGATCGTCGCCCAAGTGCTGGGGCGCCCAATTCCGAGCCGTTCGAGTTCGCGGATCAAGCTGCCCTCGGTATATCGCGCCGGTGACTGCGTGTGGCGTTCTGTAGCGTCAGCGGATCGCGCCACTAGAGCGTCACCCTGCGCCATCGTGGGCAGAATCAGCTCTTTGTCTCCAAGCTCTGATTCCGGGTCAGCCGCGGATGCCGTGTACGCTTTCAGAAATCCTGCGAATTCGATAGTCTTTCCAGTTGCTCTGAAGCGCGCCTCGCCCGAATCGATGAGTACAACCGAGTTGGTACCCCGCGCGTCCTTCATCTGGCTCGCTGCGGTGCGCTGCCACACCATCTCGTAAAGCTTTGCGGCCTCGGGACCGAGCTGGCGGCGAACATCCGCGACAGCTCGAAATTCTTCGCCGGCCGGACGAATCGCTTCGTGCGCTTCTTGCGCGTTCTTTACCTTGGTGCGGTAGTAGCGAACTTCTTCAGAGAGATACTCCAACCCGAACTCGCGTTCGATTAGTGTGCGCGCCGCGACCTTTGCCTCGTCAGACAACGTGGTCGAATCGGTACGCATGTACGTGATGAAGCCGTTTTCATAGAGCTGCTGCGCGACGCTCATCGTGTGCCGCGCCGAGAAACGAAGCTTGCGATTGGCCTCTTGCTGTAGTGTGCTGGTGACGTACGGTGCCTGTGGCGACGTCGTGTACGGCCTCTGCTCGACGGACGATACCCGTGCCGCGCCTTCGCGGACTTGATTCTGTAGCGCCAATGCTGCAGCTTCTTCGAGCCGAACGCCGGCCATGGCGTCCTTGAGTTGCCCCGTATCGGGATCGAAGTCTTTTCCGATCACGACGCGCTTTCCACTAACGTGCGTTAGCTCTGCGTCAAACTCTTTTCCCCCTTTCGCGAAGACGGCCTTCAAGCCCCAGTACGAAGCTTCAGTAAATCGGATGCGCGCTCGTTCGCGCTCAACCAACAAGCGGACCGCGACGCTCTGTACCCGGCCGGCGCTAAGTCTCGGCGCCATCTTCTTCCACAACAACGGGCTGACTTCGTAGCCGAACAGGCGGTCAACGACGCGCCGAGTTTCTTGTGCCCGAACCAAGTTTTCGTCGATATCGCGAGGACTATCTAACGAGCGCTGAATAGCGTCTTTCGTAATCTCGTGGAACACCAGTCGCTTGACCGGAACCTTGGGTTTTAACGCCTCGAGCAAGTGCCAGCTAATCGATTCGCCTTCGCGATCTTCATCAGTCGCGAAGTAAATCTGGTCGGCGTTTTTGACGGCTGCGCGAAGTTCCTTGACCTGCGCCTTCTTCTCGGCCGGGATCACATATAGCGGTTCAAATTCGTGGTCTACATTAACCCCGACTCGCGCCCAGGGCTCTTTCTTGAGCTTGAGCGGGATCTCCGACGCGCTCTTCGGCAAGTCGCGAATGTGACCGTTCGAGGCCTTCACGACGTACCCGTCCCCGAGGAACTTAGTGATGGTGCGCGCCTTCGTGGGCGACTCAACGATCACCAACGTTCGTAGTTTTGATTCCTCAGCCATGTACCCCTTCTATATAACAGCTTCCACAAATCGCCGTTACGTGGCTGGTCCTAGTTCGTCCAGACCCGCACGAACGTTTTGCCCGGTAACTGCCGGATTGCTCCGAAAAGCTCCAACTCGCTCAACGCCGAAAGTACGTCGGCGGCTCCCGCGCCGTTGAGGTTACGGATAAGATCGTCAGCTTGGGTGGCTTCGTCCACGCGAAGCAGCGGTAATATCTTTCGCGCGAGAGTAGAAACCGAGCCAAACAGCGGTTTCTGCGCGTCTTCGTCATCGGCGGTTCCCACGGCTTCAAGCATCGCCTCGCTCCTGATCGAACTCAAAGCGCAGCGTACATCATGGGGCAGTTCTTCCACCACGTCGCTCGCCTCTTGAACCAACTTTGCGCCGTCTTTGATCAATAGATTCGGGCCCCAACTGGGCTTCGAAAATATACTTCCAGGCACGGCCAACACCTCGCGGTTCTGCTCCATCGCGAGTCTGGCGGTGATCAATGACCCGCTGTACTGAGCACCCTCGACGACCAGAATGCCGTAACTAAGGCCGCTAATAACGCGGTTTCGAATGGGGAAATTTTGAGGGAAGCCCGTCGCCCCCATTGGGAACTCGGAAATTGCCAAGCCCTCCCGGCAGATCGACTCCCACAGCTTTGCGTTTTCCTTGGGGTACACGACGTCGACCCCAGTGCCTAACACGGCGATCGTCGATCCGCCCACTTCGAGTGCGCCAAGGTGCGCCTTCGAATCGATGCCCCTCGCCATCCCACTGGTGATCGTCAGGCCTTCAAGCGCTAAATCTTTGCATATTCGCTCAGCAACGGCCCGGCCGTACTGCGTTGGACGCCGCGTGCCGACCACGCCTATCTGGTGAGTTTCGAGCAGGTCGGTATTTCCAATTGCGTAGAGCAGTATCGGAGGATCGGTAATTTCTTTGAGCCTGGCCGGATACCCCTTGTGCCCATAGAAAACCAACTGCGCGTCCGCCGCCTCGACCTTTCGCAGCTCGTCCGCCGCGTCATCGAACGAGATGCCGCTATGGACTGACTGCGCGACCGCTGTTCGGATCCCTACAGATCGAAGCTCCGAAACCGAGGCGTGAAAGATCGCCGCGGGACTACCGAATGCCTGAATAAGTTTGAGAGCGTTCCGGCCACCAAGGCCCGGAAGGAGGTGCAGAGCCAACCAGTAAAGCGCCGTTTCCTGGTCGGCTGCGTGAGCAACCATTTGAGTTGCCATGAATCTACCACACTGCGAACGGCGAACATCATTCGGGGCCAAGAAACAGAGGTTGCGCGTAGGACAGTGCGTGTAGCCGCGGAAACTGAACCCCGTAGGGGTGGCGTTTGAATTAGCCCGGGGTGCAACCCTGGGATTCAAAAGCCGACGACGGGCGGGGATTTCTTCCCTGCCCTGCTGATCGAGCCCGAGAAAAGCGCAGGCGTAATCTTGCAGTCCGCCGATCTCGGCGCGGCTACTACTGTTGCCCGAGCAAGTACAAGTAAATCTTCCGCTCTTTGCCGCTAGCCAAAACTGTTTCCGTCTTTACCGCATTCCAGCCTGGAATCGTGGACCCGTAGGACACAAGCCGAGTTCCCGGCCGCAGTTCAAGAGCGAGCTTCGGCTTGAGTTGCTCGTACGAAGAACTCATAACATATACGGTAACGACTGTTGCCGGCCGTAGATCCGCGTCGAAGATATTCTGTTCACGGACCTCGGTCAGGTTTTCAACTCCGGCCGCCTGAATCGCCGATTCGCTTTCGACGACCAAAGCATGATTGATTTCGAGTCCGACCGCGCGAGCTCCAAAGTTCTTGGCGGCTCGAACCAAGATGCGGCCGTCACCGGAACCAAGGTCGTAAACGACATCGTCCGCGGAAACATCGGCTAGCGCCAGCATACGGTCGACAACCTCCCAGGGCGCCGGAACGTTGGGTGCAATGCTGCGCGGGTCGACGAGATTAGATTGCGCAAAAACCGCCGTTGCAAGGGCCAGACCAAGTGCCGGAACACTCACGGTCCGGACGAGCCGGCGAGCGACAAATCGGTTTTCGCGCATTCGCAACTCCATCTACCCGTACGACGTGTCGCCGGCCTGTCGGGATCCAACCGTCTGCCGATCCTCGCTATTCATTGTGCAGACAAGCACAACGTAACCCCGCGACGCACCGCAATCAATGTATCACGATGGCGATCGCGAAAATGTCGCCTAACAGACCTGGCCCGCATTTCTCACTACTTGGCGAGAGCAAGTGCGTGAGAGGTGTGTCAATACGAGGCGGGCGACGGTCGGCGCGTGGCGGCGTACTTGACAGTCCGTCGAGCACTCGCGATCGAGAGTAACGAAGTACTGGCGCACCTATCGCGTGCTTTCGCCGTCAGGTGGTGAGAAATGCGGGCTGGGCTCTGCTGCTATAAACCGATCGCGATGTCGACGTAGTCGATAAACGCGTTGCCCGTAATGATGGCAACCGGAATCGCCGGCCCAACAAATATAGTGCCCGGAATCTGTACATTGAGCTGGTAAAGGCCAATGAGATTAGGAGCGGCTCCGGAAAAGATCACGTTGCCGGCCTCGCCGCCAAACTCGACCGATATCGCTTGGTCGACCGTGCGCGCGAAGGGCTCGGCCCCAGGGGCGGGCGCGCCGTCGGCAAACGGTGGGCTTACCGCGCCGAGACCGGTTAGGAAAATAATGACAAACTCGTCCGGTGCCGCCGGATTATTCTCGCTGACTAGCGAAAAGTCAGCATGCGTAATGATGCCGTCGCCGATGCCCAAGGTATTCACGGAAAAGACTCCAGGGCTCGTTTCAGAAACCGGCGCCAACACCTCGTTTGACAGCGTGCCGTTGTTCGTGACGACAATCGAAGCCTGTCCGCCACTCAGCGAAAACGGCGTTTGAAGATTGATCTGCCCGGCCGAAACAAAAAATAACGGAGCAGGCACGGCGTTGATGGTCACTGACACCCCCGAAAGAGATGTCGGCAAGGGCGTGGATCCCGCAACCGAAGTGCCCGGGGCCAAGCCGGCGCCGAACAGCGAGAGTAGCGTCCCGGGCGACACCGGGTACGTCGTCGGCGCAAATGCGGCGGCGTTGAGCACGCCCTGTGGAAACAGAACAACGTCGCCGATGGGCTGGGTTGTAGGCGTCCGGATGCCAAACAGAATTCCGTGCACCTTAGCCAGCCGGGCGCTGTTTACCTGAGCGCTGACGAAGCCGTTGGGGGCCACGCCTTGGCCGACGCCCAACGTGGTCGACGCTCCGGAGGGGGCTCCGATGCCGAAGTTGTCGCCTGCGCGGTCGTCAAGAAAACCGAACCAGCCCGTACTGCCGGAGTCGATCGCGGAGCTCAACAGCAGCCCGTCGTCAAACGTTCCAAATCCTGTAGCTGTCGACTCGTGAGTGCGACGCGCGACCGTGGCCAGTCCGTCGCCGTTAGCTCGCAGCCCACTTACCCCGGCCACGTATTTGTCGCGATCCAGCTCGAGGTTGAATTCTGAATACCAGAAATTCCCCGCAAAGTCGGCATCGCTCGAGCTGCTGCCAAGGCTGCGTACAGCGACGACGATCGAACGGCCGCCGGCGGCGCTAGAGTGGCCGAGCACGTAATTGCCGGTCTCTGAAACAAAGACGTTGTAGGCACCACCGATCAGAGTCGAGCCAGTACCAAACTCGACCGTACCGCTTCCGTTCGCCGTCAGCGCGTAGGTCGACCCGGCAACTGTTTCAGACAACGGTTGATCCCCTGATGCCGCGCTATGCCCGCTGACCTGCATCGCGGTCAGAACGCCGGCCGCGTCGCTTGAGAGCTCGATCAGCGCCGACGCCACGTCCAGAACAGATCCCGCCGGCAGCGACAAAGACGACGCGATGTAGTCGCCGCTCAAGAGTGCATTGGTCGCGCCGCTTGGCAACTTGACCGCGGCGAAAAAATCCTCGGTTGTGCTGCCGATTTCCGTGCTCGAACCCGTCAGCGCTTCCGCACTCTCGCCGATGCGAGCGTTGAGCGTGGCGCTGCTGTCCAGCGGATTCGTAAGCGTCAGGATTCCAGACGACTCGACCACATACGTCCCGCTGCCGTTAACCGTTTGGAGCGACCCGCCGCCCACTCCTGACTGCGCGGCAAATGTAAATCCGCCATTGCCGTCGAATGAAATTGTGCCGCCGATTGTCTGCACGTTCGACAGCGCGCCGATGCCGTCGACGTCTCCGGCGAGTTGGACGAAACCGTAGTCACCCGTTAGGGCCGAGTTGTCGAGCTGCTGACCAAACCCTACCCCTACGAGCAGCGAGGTGAGTAGAACGTGAAGGAAATATTTCATAGCGTTTGAAGTTCCAGTAGTGATCGAAAAGGCTTATCGACGAGTAGCACTAGGGCCTCTGCACGAGGCCGCCGGATAGTCTTAAGATACAACCCTAATTTACCGTCGAAGTTGCGTTCCGACTATACTCGCAAGGGGCTGTCAAAGTCATTGTAAGCTATGGGGTTTGGGGGCGAATGTGGCAGCCTGGAGGCGGATCCGCCAGATTCATCATCGTCGCCCGCGCAACTTTGCTGCACAGCCCGGGTTCGAAAACTGTAATGGACGGGTTAGTCTGCTGCCAAATTGGGCAACAAGTTGATCTCGTGAGCACTATTAATATGAACCGACTGACCCCGTGCTGGGAGGACTCACAGTGATCGAACGTTGGAAGATGGCTCTGCCGGCCTTCGCACTAATACTTATTCTCGTACTCGCGTATGCGCCGCAGCCGGCCGCGCTGGCCGCCAATCTTGACGTGATTGATGGCGGCGAAGATGAAGCTCTCGACGGGTCGTTCCCAGCGCACGGCGATTGCGCCTACTTCGGCCGCGACCGCGAAAAATATGCGGGCGTAGGCCTCGCCGCGGACCTGCGGCGCATGCAGCAGCGCGCCGCCTTGACGGGCAGCGTCATGCGCTCGATGGGCTCAACTCGTAGCTCGGGGCCGCGCACGCGTGGCGATCTATTCGGGGCTCGAAATAATCCTCCTCCTACTGGGCCCTGCGCCGGCATCGACGATTGCATTCAGCGCACCGCGGCGGCGGCGGGCGTCCCGATGGCGGACCTCACCACCGACACCGAGTTCTTACGCCGCGTCACGCTCGACCTGACCGGCCGAATTCCGGCGCCGAACGAAATCTTGGCATTCATCGGCGACGATTCAGCTGACAAGCGTGCAAACGTCGTTCAACAACTGCTTAACACCCCGCAGTGGGCTGACCGCTGGGCGATGTTCTTTGGCGACCTATTCAAGAACACGAGGGTCACGGCCCAGGTCAATCGTTATCCGAATGGCCGCGATTCGTTTCATCTCTTCTTGCTCCAGTCGTTACAGCAGAACAAGCCCTACGACCAAATGGCTCGCGAGATGATCTCGGCGGCCGGCTATAGCGATGGCCGTCAGTACCCCGAGACCTACTCGAGTTTTGAGCACTTTCAGCAGGTGAATGGGAACTACGCGGCCAACCCTGTTACCCCCTCGCCAGTTGCCTACATCGTCGGTGGCCGAACCACCGGCGGGCCGATCCAAGACACCTACGATTCCCTAGCTTTCTTCAGCGCACGCGATTTCATAGGGCTCGGCCAGATGGACTGCATACTCTGCCACGACGGCCGCGGCCACCTCGACGCGCTGAGTGTTTGGGGGACGGCGGCGAAACGCCTCGAAGGCTGGAGCATGGCGGCGTTCTTTTCCGATATCCCGCGCTACCAGACGTGGCGCACGCCAGGTCGCTTGCTGCCCACCAATCCGGCGAATGGGCGACGGGTAAGAGCGAACTACTATCTAATCCAAGACCTCGCGCCCGGCCGCCGGCAGGTAACGCGGCAGGGTGACTTGGCTGGCGACTACCTCGCGCAAACCGAGGGCGGCAACAGGCCCGACCGCGTGCACAGCTCGCAATTCGTATCGCCGGCGTATCCCTTCGCGCTCGATAGCGCGGCACAGACAGCCGTCTCGCAAAGTCTCCCGCTACGCCAACAATTGGCGTCGTACCTAACATCCGATCGACAGTTTGCTCGCGCGGCTGTGAACTACATCTGGAAGGATTTCTTCTCGCGCGGCATCGTCGAGCCGGCTGACCAGTTTGACCTTGCGCGCCTCGACCCAACGAATCCGCCGGCCGGCCCATGGGAAATCCAACCCTCACACCCCGAGTTGCTCGAACTACTCGCGGACGGTTTCATCGGAAACGGTTTCGACTTGAAATGGCTAATGCGAGAGATCACAAATTCTCGCACTTATCAGCTCTCATCCCGTTTCGATGGAGCGTTTAACCCCACGAACGAAAAATATTTCGTGCGCCACAACGTAAAGCGCTTGACCACCGAGCAGATGCACGATGCCGTCACCGCCGCCAGCGGTATCGGCGCGACGTACGGTGTCTCGCGCGGTATCGGCGTCGTGAATGCGGCGATGAAATTCCCCGACGTGGTAAACATGCCGCCCGCGCGACGCTTTGAGGGCATGCGTACATTTCTAAGCGCATTTTTCCCCGGCGACCGCGAAGAGACTCCGCGCAGTGGAGAGGGCAGTCCGCTACAGGCATTGCAGCTAATGAACAGCGCGTTTGTCTCCGCTCGAATCAACCCTTCCAGTGGCAGCGGTACGCTCTCGAGCATCCTCGCTCAGCCCGACGACACGCTCGTGACTACTCTCTATCTGCGCGTGCTGAGCCGCATGCCCACACCCGAAGAAATTGCTCTTGGCGTGCAGACGCTGAACAGCGGTGATCGCGGCACACAGGCGTCGAACCTGATGTGGGCCATGCTCAACAAGACCGACTTTTACTTCAACTACTAGAGAGCAAAGGAGGCGCACAATGAACGAACGTGATCGCTTCGAAAAAATTGTCAACAAGATTCCGCACGAGCACCACTCCTTCTTTGCCCGTCCACACGCCACACGGCGTCAGTTCTTCCGCAACCTCGCCAGCGGCGTCGGCGGCTATTGCTTAGCGAATACGTTTGCCCCCAGTGAGGCCCGCGCCCAGGGCTCGGTCGAACCAAAGGGGACCGCCAAGAACGTCATCTTTCTGTTCCTACGGGGCGCCCCGAGCCATGTCGATCTGTTCGATTTCAAAGATCTGCCGGGTGTGACGCCGGCGGACTTCGCGCCCGAAACTTTCAACGGTGTGACGATTCCGATGGGGCTGCTCGGAAATACCTCGCGTGTGATCGACAAGATTGCGATCGTCCGTTCGGGCCTTGCCTGGGCGCGAGCCCATCCGTTAGCGCAGACTTGGGTGCAGATCGGCCGCAACCCAACCTCGGCGACCGGTCGAATCGCACCGCATATCGGCAGCGTTGTCGCGATCGAAAAAGAGCCGGACCGGCGTCCCGACCAGGCCTTTCCCGCTTTTATCGCGCTCAACTCGTCCGGAGCCCCCGGCGCCGGCTATTTCCCCGTAGAGTATGGCCCGTTCAAGACAGCACCCACCGGGGTCGGTTTGGCGAATGCCAGTCACCCTTTAGGCCAACAGACTTTCGACGCCCGCTGGGAGTTACTGCAACAGATGGACGGAGGCTTGCGGGGCGCCAATTCGGTGTTCGGTAAGCAGGCCGCGGGCATGGGCGAGTTGTACGAAAATGCTCGCCGCTTAATGTTCAATCCGGCGGTGACAAATGCCTTCAGCTATACCGATGAAGAGAGCGACCGTTACGGAGGCACCGCGTTCGGCAACGCCGTACTCACTGCGCGCAAGGTAATTGAAGCCGATCAAGGGACGCGCTTCATTCAGATCACCTCAAACGGCTGGGACCACCACGGAACGATCTACGACGACGGACCGGGACGCAACATCTATAACCAAACCGCCGAGTTTGATCCCGCATTCGCCGCGCTAATCGAAGACCTCGATGCCGCCGGCAAGCTTGATGAAACACTCGTTGCGGTTTGCGGTGAATTTGGCCGCACGCCGGGCCGGCTTTCGAGTGGCCGCCAGGGCCGCGATCACTATCTGCAAATGTTTTATACGTTTGCCGGCGGCGGCGTAAAGGGCGGCACGGTCATCGGATCAACCAACGACACGGGAGGCCGCGGGCCGGGCTCATTCACGATCGATCCCGGCTGGTCTCAACTCCGCGACATTCGCCCCGAAGACATCGAGGCGACCATCTATTCAGCCCTCGGAATAGACTGGACCACCGTTCGCACCGACGACCCCCTAGGGCGTGGCTTCTACTACGTCCCGCTAAGCGAAGAGTCAGTCTACGCCCCAGTCCACGAACTCTGGGGATAGCCCCCCGGGCGGGGACTGGCACATGCGATCTCGTAATCTCCGCACCTTGACGAACCCTCGTGTTGCCTGGAAGCTGTGAAAGAATCGATCGGCGCAAAAACCGGATCGATCCGGGCCTCCTCCATTTCTGTGGAGAAATCTCGTGGCGCATTGGAAGCACAAGAGATGTGCTACGCTTTGCGCGCGAGTTGGACCGTCAGGGCTCGATCTGCCGTCGGCTCGCGTCGCCGTGAGGCGAGGTGCATCCAGACGGAAGTTGCAGTGGAAAACCAAATACCTGGCCAACCGACTAGCCGCGAAAGCACGATCGGTTTCGGCATCTATTTCCTCCTAGCCGGGCTAGTGGCCCTCCATGCGGCACTCCGTCTAGAGGGCGTGGATGCATTTACCACAACGGGGCCCGCAGTAATCTCAGAAATCGGACAAGAGGACTTGCTCGGAATTTTCGGCAAGGCTCTGTTGATAGCGGGCGTCGCGGGCTTTTTGGGCGCGTGGGGATTCACCTATCCGAGGCTATTTGTCCTCGGTGTGCTCGGGAGCGCGTTTTCTATTGTGGGAGGTCCACTACTCTGCGACAGCATTTATAAGTTCTACTGGACAACGATCTGGAGGCCGGTTGTAGTTTGGCTCGTCGTTGTGTCGTTCGCGCTCTGTTTCTTCATGATGATGCGTACAGTTACCCAATTTGGCGACTAGCCGAACTACAAGCTCGGCGAAAACCAACCGGGAGTTTGGGGACCAGGAAGGTGTGAAAAAATAGCCTTGGCCGAACTGTCGGCACTGATTCAAAAGGGGTTAATAACGCTCTAACGACCAGATCCGGGATTTTTTCACACCTTCCTGTCCCCTACCAAGCAGATGACCTAACGCGTTTCTCCCAGGACCGATCCAACACGGCCCCAGGCCACGCCAACCCCAGAAGCCTACTCCGCCGAGCGCTGGCGCAACCTGAGCACAGCGACCCGGGCTCGATCAAGTGCATACCAAGTCGCCAAAAACCCTACGCACTCCAAAGTAAAGCTATGCCACTTAAAGAACAGCTCGGCCGTGAACATCGAAATAACCAGCGCCGGAAGCTGCTCGGCCGCCAGGCTCTTTAGCGGTAAATTGCGCGTTAGTGAGTACATTTCCGACTACTCCTCTCCGTCGCCAAGTTCCGGAGCGGCGCCCGCCGCTTCCACGCCGTCAGGTCCCGCCGCCGGTTCGATATCTTCGTCACCGTCTTCCGAACCCGGCGCCGGCCCGCCATCCACGTCTTCGTCGCTGCCGTCCGCGGTAGCGGCTGCGGTGGCCGCAAGCTCGTGACGCACCTCAACCCCCGTACCGCCTGTCGCGCCACGGGCTTCTTCGTCAATTTCGATGATGATTCGCATTTCTTCTTCGTCCTTCTAGTTGTTCGCCCATCGGCTAGTTCATAACCGTGTAGCGGCCTTCGAACTGGACAGTCCGGTTGGTCAGATTCTTCACCGTGATCCAGTAGGTCACCTTGTTTGACGCGGCTCGCTCGACCTCGATATCCCAGTCAAGCTGCGCCGCGCCGGAGCGTGGTGACGTTGGCATCAAGTACCAAACGACGTGCCAAGCCGGCGGCCAACTGTGGGTAAACCAGCGTCGCGTCTGGTTTGCTTGCACGGTTCCCGTGAACTGAACTGCTGATCTCATGGCGGTTTCCTCGCAATTACTTTTCTCTAACTAGGCGAAACTTGTGATGCAATAGCGGCCTTCGAAACTGACCGCGCGTCCCGTTCGATTGGTGACCGAGATCCAGTAGGTCGCAAACTCGGCGTTGGCGCGCTCAACCTGAACGTTCCATTTCAACTGCCGAGCGCCGGATTCGATCGTGGTCGGCATCACAGTCCAGATGACGTGCCAGGGTGCGGGCCAACTGTGGGTGAACCAGCGTCGGGTGCTATTCGCCGGCACAGTGCCCGTAAACTGTCTCCCGCAAATCGGCTGCCTAAGTTTTCCGTCTACGTGGATCTGCCAAATGCTGCGATTTTTCGTGGCGGCACGGAGCAGTCTCGAATGTTGGTGATAGCGCAGATCGCTAACAATCGCATTCGGCAGCCCGCTCGAAAAGGGTCTCCAGCTAGCGCCGCCGTCGCGCGACTCGTAAACGCCGACATCAGCGGCAACGCAGACTCGATTTTGGTTGGTTGGGTGCACCGCGATCGAATTGATGGGCAACGCGGGCAGTCCGGCGCTTCGGTCGCTCCATGACGAGCCACCGTTGTCTGATCGGAACACCCGCCCGCCGTTGATCGTCGTGTAGGTCGCCCACATCCGATTCGTGTTTGACGGGTTAACGTATATATCGCTCACCCAGGCGTTCAATCTCGGCGTCGACAGCGCGACCGCGGAACTCCAAGACGACCCATTCCATGTAATGCGGTAGATCCGGCCCGAAGTGATGCCGACGTATATGCGATTCGGCGAAGGCATGTGCATCGCACTCGCCCAAGGCCGACCAGGCGAGTCTACGTGCACCGGGCTATTGCCGCTATTTCTCGAGACAACGACCGTCTCGCCCGCCTGAGCGACCGTATTGCCGTTGCACTCCATCGGAGGGTAGAACAATTGCCGGTAAATGCTGGTGTCGCGCGAAGCCCACGGAATCCATTGCCATGTCCCCATGTTCCCTCGGTCGTCCGAACGCTCGATTCCCATTCGGTAGAACGAGTGGTAAACCGTATCCGGGTTCGAATAGTTGACCGCGCAGTCTCCGCCGTCGCCGTCCGCGATGTGGTCCAAAATAGTGCTTCCGTGGTACCGATTCGTGCCGTTATCTTGCGTTCCACCCATTAGCCAGCGGCTCGAACCGGGGTCGTGGTCGATGTACTCGAACTCTGTGATTGCCAGGCCCGTGTTCAACGATGTCCAGTTGATCCCACGATTGGTAGATCGGTAGAGCCCGCCGTCGTTGCCGGCGTAGATGATGTTCGCGTTCGTCGGGTGAAACGCCATCGCGTGCTGGTCGGGGTGGATGCTGTCTCCCGAAGTTTTCGCCGAAAGCGCCGTCCAGGTCCATGTCGAACCCGACCGATCTCCCCGAAATACATTGATCGCCCCGACATATACCTGATTTGTCCTGTCCGGTGCGGCGGCAACATACCAGTCATACCAAGCTTGGTTCGTGCCTAGATTAGAGGGAGTCGAAATACGACTCCAGGTTCCCGATGCACTACGCCGATAGAGAAACGCCGCCCCGCCACCCGCGCCGAAAGCGTAGGCGATGCGGCTATCCCCCGCGACATGATCGACTGCCAACCGGCTCCAAGTCGCCGGAGCTCCCGGCAGATTGACGCGGCTCCACGACGTGCCTCCATTTGTTGAGCGGAACAGTCCGTCCGAACAGGCGGCCAGAATTTCCGCTGATGTGCCACCGCCGGCCATCGACACGACCCACGTTCTCGCCGTTCGCCGTCGTTGCCAAGTCGCACCGCCATTAGTTGAAACATGCAGCCCAATTCGGGTCCCAGAGAGCAAGTGCTGTCCATTCGACGGGTTCACAACGAGCGAGTAGAAGCCTGCCCCGACAAATGGCGCCGTCGCGCGCATGCTCCACGTCGTACCGCCGTTCGTCGAGCGCATCAGTCCGGCACCGAGTCCGGCCATCGCGTCTCCCTCGCCCGTCCCCGCGTAGACTATGTTCGGCGAACTCGGATCAAACGCCAGGGCGCCCGTCGTCAGGGTCGGCATATGGTCGCTTCGAGGGGACCAAGTGCTGCCGGTGTTGCGGCTCTCCCAAATTCCGCCGCCCGCCGAACCGCAAAGAATATGTGAAGGGTCGCTCGGATCGATCGCAATCGAAGAGACCCGTCCCGAGACATCCGCTCGACCCGACCCGTATGTCTGGCCCTCGGGAACCAACCGTGGGCCGATGAGCTGCCAGTGCGGCCCAGAGCCGGTCCGACGCGTAGTCTCGATCGGCGGCGAGGCTCCCTTCGGTGCGTCCGCTCCGGGACCGGGCAACGCCGCGCAGGCGTCGACATACATCTGTGCCACGGCCGCGTCGGAAGCGTCAGGCGCGGCGCTCTTCTTTGCCCCCTTCCCTTTCGCTTTGCCACTCTTGGGCTTTGCGTACGCCAATCCCGCCTCGGGAGCAGTGCCAAGCGCCTCGGCTAGCTCGGTATCGACACGATACCCCCGCTGCAGCGCAAACAATTCCAGCCGTCGAAATACTTTACTCTCGGCGCCAGCCGTGGTCGCCGTGCTCCCCTCGGCCGCTGACGCGGACAATTCTGTACTGTCAATCTCCGTCTTCATTTCCGGCGTCTCCTTCCTGGTTTTGGGGCGATTCGTCCGAATCTACGGCGTCCGAACCCCCGTCATCTTCCAAATCGGGCACCTGTGGACGCCGCGCATCGTCATATTGGCGCATCCTTTCTGCTGCCTTGTCCTCGGGCTCGTCATCTGTTCGTCGCATTCCGTCGTGAATAATATCACAACTCATAACTTTCTCCAAGGGAAAAATGTCATTGATCAATCCCGAGTGAGAATGCTTCGAACTTTCAATACCTGACTGTCCTTTTGCGGCGACTTTTTTCGGCCTGACCCTAAACGACTGCATCCCCGGACTACCCCGCGCTTTCGCCGTTAGGTGGCGAGAACTGCCGGCCAAATTCAGTGCCGCGACCGTTAGGAAGTGCGGTGGCGCAGGAGATTTCTGGAGCACATTGAATCGGGTCCTGCTGATCAGTCCTCAAAAAGACCCGAAACAGCTCACCCAGATAACCCGTCGCCACCGACCCCGTGCTTTCGCTAACCAAGTCGAAAGAAATGCGTGCTACCAGTCGAATCCGCAAGCGCAACAACCGCTCAGCCCAACCAAATTCGCCGATCCCCGACCCCACCGGGCGCTACACAAACCCCACTCCCCTACCATGAGACATACTCAATCGAATGTCGCAACCATCAAGCAAACAGCACGGTGCCGGAGCCCCCTCAACCCCAGCCGTCCCAACTCCCACTCACGCCGAGCAAGCTCGCACCCTCATGCACGTAGGCCGAGTCGGCACGCTATCGACGCAATCGCGCAAGCAACCCGGCTTCCCATTCGGATCGGTAATGCCCTTTGGAGTCGACTCCCAAGGCCGTCCGCTGCTGTTGATCAGCAACATGGCCATGCACACCCAAAATCTTCAAGCCGATCCCCGAGCCTCGCTGCTAGTGATGCGAGACCCCGGAGCGACCGACGTCTTAGGAGCAGCGCGCCTGACGCTAATCGGTGAAGCCGGCAAACTGCCGGACGCCGACCGAGCCGAAGTCCGCGAAATCTACCTCCTCGCCTACCGCGACGCCAAATATTGGGTCGACTACGAGGACTTCAGTTTTTACCGTCTGGCCGTGAAGGACGTCTACTTCGTAGGCGGCTTCGGAGTCATGGGCTGGGTCACAGCCGACGACTACACCAAAGCCGAGCCCGACCCGCTAGCGGACGCCGCCGATCGCATACTGAGCCACATGAACGCCGACCACACCGACTCGCTTTCATTGCTAGCCCGCGCCCATTCCGGCCTTGAGGGCACCGAAGCCCAAATGACCGCCGTCGACCGCCTAGGCTTCCACATGCGCCTAAAGACCGCCGAAGGCATGCGAGGAAGCCGAATCGCATTCAAGCGCGAAGCCCGCAACGCCAACCAAGCCCGCGAAGTCCTAGTAGAAATGGTAAAAGACGCCAAGCAAGCGCAATAATCAGTCGTTGGCATGCGTGGAGGCGGGAAGCTCTGAACAATTTGGATTGCGCGTAGCCGCGGAAGCTGAACCCCGCTAGGGGTGGCATTTGTATTAGCCCAGCGTGCAACCCGGCACTCAAAGTCGACGCGCCGGGATTCCCCCCTGCCCCGCCGGCTGATGGAATTGGAATATTTCCATCAGCCGCTAGCGCGATACTGCTCGATCCACCGCCGCATGACTCGACTTCAGCGTAGTTCGCTACTCCTTCACCGTAGGGTTCTTTCATCCCCTACTCCTCGCTAGTCTATCCCGGCGCTTTCGCCTCGCCGCATTTTCGCATCGAATGTCTTCGGTCGAGTAGACTGTCAGAAACACACTCTGCCGAATCGGTTGGCCGGAAACTTCTTCCGCAGTCGATGCTTCGAAGGAACCCGACGAATGGATGTTGAAGGCCTTGAAGACGTAATCGTAAAGCGCGCGCGATCTTACGCCACGGCGATGGCTGAGGCAGTTTCGAGATCCCACACAGAGGAAGACATCCGCATCGAGTCAGAGCGACAGCTCGCACTTATTGAACAGCACGCCAATATAACTCTCGACGGTCGCCACGAATTCACCGTCGCTAGTGGACGCGCCGACTCTGTGTATGACAGAGTCGTGATCGAATACAAGAACCCGCACAGCAGAGCTGATCAGATCGGTTCAGAAACCGGCTCGGGTGGCACAAAAAAAGTAGTCGCACAGATCAAAGACCGCCTTGGTGATTTAGTAGCAGACTATGGTCAGCCAGTGAACTCTCTTCTAGGCGTGGGCCTGGATGGTCGCCGAATCGTTTTCGTTCGATTTCGCGAACGCCAATGGCAAGTCCAGCACCCAGTTGAGCTTAATCATAGGAGTGCGGAACGGTTTATCCGGGCACTGTTCAACCTTGGCACCCGTGGAAAACCCTTCACTCCCGACTATCTTTCATCAGATTTTGGTGCTGAATCTTCAATGGCACAAGACGGAATTCGGGCACTCTATGAGTCGATTACAACAACTAGCGACGCCCGGGCTCACACATTGTTTGATCAGTGGCGCATTATGTTTAGCGAAGTCTGTGGCTATGAGGTAGATGATCGTTCCAACAAGATGCTCTGTTTGGCCAAGTCCTACGAGATTGATCAGAATGATCTGCGCCCTGCCGAGCTATTGTTTGCGCTACATACCTACTACGCCATATTCATGAAGTTGCTGGCAGCGGAGATTGTTGCGTTCTTTCACGAACTGCCTTCTCCTCTTCAAAAGCTTATCAAGGCGACCACGAGTGCGAAGCTCAAGCGAGAATTGAAAGATTTGGAGTCTGGTGGCATCTTTCGTCATCTAAATATCACGAATTTCCTTGAGGGCGATTTGTTTGCATGGTACGTATCCGCTTGGTCAGTTAAAGTTGAAGATCTGGTCCGAAAGATGACGGCGGCTCTTGACGACTACAATCCCGGGACGCTATCAGAAGATCCTCTTCAGAGCAGAGATCTCCTGAAAAAGCTCTACCATCATCTTTTTCCTCGAAGTGTTAGGCACGATCTCGGCGAATATTACACGCCGGGCTGGTTGGCTGATCACGTTTTAGAAGAACTTGGGTACGAGGGTGACCCTCGGTTGCGACTGCTTGATCCGGCATGTGGTTCAGGTACTTTTCTTGTGATGGCTATTAATCGGATCCGACGATGGCATGACGAGAATCGTGAAGACTGTGGACTCTCTGAAGGAGATATCTGTGACGCGTTACTGAAAAATGTGGTTGGATTCGACCTGAATCCTCTCGCAGTGATGGCTGCGCGGACAAACTACCTGATTGCAATTAGGGATTTGCTCCGCTATGTAGACCGGGTGGAAATCCCCATTTATCTCTGTGATAGTGTCGCAACTCCTGCCGAATACGGAGACCTGTTCTCTGGGGCTGGGAGTGTCGCAAGAGTCCCTTGTTCTGCTGTAAGACCACCATATCTATTCGTGCCCAAGGAAATTGCAGCCACGAGCGAGCACGTCGCAACGTATGCTCGACTTCTGGAGCACGGGTGCGTGTTGGAAGTTCGGGTGACGAGTTCGTGAGGCTGTGCGTCGATGAGGGTCTGCCGATTGGCGAAAGAGAACGTCACGTAGAGCTGATTAATCAACTGATCAAACTTGAGCGTGCGAATAAAAACGGATTGTGGGCAAGGATTATCGAGAATGCGTTTGCACCGCTGTTTGCGGGTCGATTCGATTTTGTGGCCGGCAATCCCCCCTGGGTCAATTGGGAACACCTACCATCCGATTATCGAACCCTGAGTGCGCGTATTTGGGACGATTATCGACTTGTCGGGCAAGTGCCTGGGAAGCGTCGCCAACAAGCGGACAAATCCAAAACAGATGTTTCAATATTGATGACGTATGTGAGTTGCGACAAGTTGTTAAATGACGGTGGCGCGTTGGGTTTCGTCATTACCCGCAGCGTCTTCCAGTCTGAACTTGGCGGTTGGCATTTTCGAGAGTTTTCGCTGCCAGGCGGTGTGCCGATCCGTGTGGATCGAGTATTCGATTTTGACGCTGTTAAGCCTTTTCGTGGACAGGCTGCGAATCTGACGTGTACATTCTTCGTTCTCAAGGGGCGACAGACTGAGTATCCGGTTGACTGGGTATCTTGCGTAGCAAAACAAACGGTTTCAGAGGATGACGATTATGACGTGGCAATGTCCAAGATAGAAAAGCGAAGTTGGATCGCTACGCCGATTGACAGGAACCAACTGAAGTCACCGTGGCTCTTCGGCGATGCCGAAGCAGTTTACTGTGTAGGCAAGTATATTGGGCGATCACCTTATTCCTCGTTCGCGCGTGAAGGGGTTAATACTCGTGGTGCGAACGGAGTGTATTTTGCCCACGCTAGGATGCTGAGGCACCGACTGTTTGTGAAAAACCTAAGATCCGAGGGCGTTGACCCGGCCATCCCTGAGGTGGAGCAATCGATAGAGGCCGATTTTGTGTATCCGCTCTTGCGTGGAAGGGATGTTCAAAGGTGGGTCGCAGAACCTTCTGGATTCATCGTCATGCCTCATGATGCAGTTCGCCCGTCGGTACCCCTCCCGTTGTCCTCTCTACCACTGAAAACGCAAGAGTACCTCACGAACTTCCGAGAAAAATTGGAACGCCGAAAGAAGTTTAGAAATTTTGATCCGACGGGAGAGCACTGGCATGGGCTGTACAGCGTCTTGGAGGCTACGTTCGCCCCCTGCAAAGTTGTGTGGAGAGAGATGGCGACCGGTACCCTTGCCGCAGTTGTGACAGAGACGAAGCTCCCCAACGACGTTGAGAAGGTCACTATACCCGACCACAAGTTGTTCTTGATTCCTTGTACCTCAATGGAGGAAGCGCTTTTTGTTTGTGGCTTCTTTAATTCGTCCATAGCCGACTACATAGTCCGCTCCTATGCACTATCCACAGGGATCTCTGCCCACGTGCTAGAAAGGATTCCGATTCCGGAGTATACGGTCGGAAATCCGTCACACCAAGCCGTCGCTACAGCAGCGCGTGCCTGTTGGCATTCGGCGACGCTTAGCCGAGCCGACGAAGACGCTGGTGCGACGCTGGATCGAGCAGTCGGGGATTGCCTCGGCCTGTCGGCTACTGAGACCTCGATCCTGAGGAGCGCCCTCGCGGAGCTCCACTAGAGTGACCCGAGAGACCCGGGAGATCCGGGACAGGAAGCTGTGAATTAATTCGAAATCGACGCGTTTTAGCGAATCTAAGTCTTTTAGAATCAACATCGCGAGATCGCCGAAATCGATTTTTTCACACCTTCCAGCCTCGCAATAGCGCGCGTGAAATTATCCGTGCGTCGGGCCCCGCGTTCCCCACCCGCTCTACCCTAGAATCCCTTGACACGATGGCGTTTTCCGGCCAGAACCGGCCAAATCCGGCCAATTCGGCGATCGAAGTGCGTCCATTCGGGACTATCGTGACTGCTGGGCATATAAGCAGATCAGGGTATAAAGCGGACTCATCCTTTTGCAGAGATCTGAATTTTTGGAAAACAATCTTACTCCGCGATCAATATTTCGTGCAAATCATTTGTGGTGCTACTCCGCGAACCGCACGACTCGACGCAGCATCCCAACAACCACTCAAAACACCCGTACCGGGGTTTTGAAATATTTTTTAAACGTGAAGATTCAACAACATAGCCGTTTCAAGGCCCCGCCAGACCCCTAAAAACTTGACACGGGGGTGTAGGGTTGAAACAGGTTCCTAAGGGCGTGCAAAGTACAAGCACACATGCCTATGGAGTTTGCTGGCTATAGCGAAAGATGAGACCATCCATCCGGTGTTGCGAAAGCAACATCACAAAAACGAGGTTTCGGTCCTGGCTGTCCTCGGGGAAAAGAACAACCTAGCAACCCGGCGTTGCTGTCAAGAAGCTTGCCCGCACAACGTCGCTGGTACACGGAGGTTTAGCAACTTGGGAGCTCCCATTTTATCGGTTTGTCGAGTTGTAATCAGCAGGCAAACCAACCGGCGGGACAGTCTCACCTAGGCTGTCCCGTCGAACTAACAGCGCAGGGGGAACTGCATCGCGGGGCGGCGCATTCCCCGGGGCGGGACTGTCCCATGAGACAACGCAATCTGGACCGCGAAATCGAACCAACGTGTGGACTGTCCCATCCCAGCGAAGGTACCCACGAATGCGTCTTGTCCAATACAAGATGAGCCTGAAGGGAGGGGTGATTCCAACACAAGATGAGCCTGGAGGTAATTTGGGCAAGGTCGATTAGGAACAGGCAAACTGCGGGCGATGGGAGTCGCCGTGCAGCAAGCCGAATCAGTGAGTCTCGATGAGATCGAGAGTTTTCTCGACGGGTGTGGGTCCGTCGAGTTCCAGGCCGGAAGTCGAGCGGATAAATACGCGCTCGTCGAAGGCGTCCTGAAGAGGCATCATTATGCCGACCAGAAGCGCTCGGTTAAAGGATTGTTGAGACGCTTCCTGAGCAAGCTAACCGGCTTAAGCCGCGCCCAATTGACTCGCCTCATCGGGCAGTTTTTGCGCGAAAAGTGCGTTCGGCCGACAGCCTATCGAAGGCGCCGCTTCCCCACCAAGTACAGCCGCGCCGACATCGTTCTCCTGGCGCATGTCGACCAAGTACAGCAACGTCTCTCCGGGCCGGCGACGCGTCGCATTCTCCAGCGCGAGTTCCAAATCTACAACCGCAAGGAGTTCGAACGCCTTGCCGAACTGTCGGTGGGACACCTCTACAACTTGCGCAAACGCGCCGTCTACCGGCGACACAGTTTGCATCTCGACAAGACTCGACCGACACCCGTGGCGATCGGCGAACGCCGCCAACCCGAGCCGCGAGGACGTCCGGGCTACCTGCGCATCGACACCGTGCACTCGCCCGAACAGGAAGGTGAAAAAGGTGAGTTTGGCATTCTGAATTGGCCCCTTTCGGCGCCCTGATTTGGCCCCCCTAGAACAATCAACGGATACTCTGTTTGCGGGAATCGCCCGCAACGGAGGAACGAATTGGACTGGAGGAGCAAAGTGGAACTATTCGAAGAGATTCGACGCGAGTACGAATTCGGCGTGGGGACGATCAAGTTGCGGGGTGGCGCGTTCAAGCTGGGCGTGCACCGGCGGATGGTGCGCGAGGCGGTAGCCAGCGCGCTGCCGCCGCCGCGCAAGAAGCCGGCGCGACGGCGCGCCAAGCTGGCGCCGGCGGTGGGGTTCATCGACCGCATTTCAAAGAGGACCGCAAGGCGCCGCGTAAGCAGCGTCACACGGCGCACCCTGGAACCGGATACGGGAGGAAACCAGTTGCGAAGTGGCCGAGCGCACGGTGCGGCAGTACGTTCAAGAGCGCAAGCGCGAGTTGGGATTGGAGAAGCGCGAGACGTTCGTTACGACTGGGGCCAAGAAGCGCAGGTGGACTGGTACGAGTCGTGGGCCGAGATGGACGGCGAGCGCGAAGCTGCAAGTGTTCACGATGCGCTCGATGGCGAGCGGCGCGGCCTTTCATCGCGCCTATCGGCGCGCGACGCAGCAGGCGTTTCTGGAAGCGCACGAGCTGGCCTTGGCCTACTTTGGCGGGGTGTTTCGGACATTGAGGTACGATAATCTCTCTTCGGCGGTGAAGCGGATTCTGCGCGGCGCGCGACGCGAGGAGACGGCGCGCTTCGTGGCTTTTCGTTCGCATTGGCGCTTCGCCTCCGAGTTCTGCACGCCGGGGAAAGGCAACGAGAAAGGGGGCGTGGAAGGCGAGGTGAACGTTACCGCCGCAACCACTGGGTGCCGCTGCCTGAAGCCAAGACGCTGGACGAGCTCAACAGCAAGCTGCTCGAAGGCTGCCGCGAAGACGAAGCGCGCACGGTCGCCGGACGGGCGCAAACGGTCGGCGAGGGAATGCTGATCGAACGCGAGCGGCTGTTGGGGTTGGCGGCGGAAGGCTTTGAGATCGAAGTGTCGAGCTTCCCGAAGGTTGAACAGGCTGCGTCAAGGTGCGCACGAACTTCTACTCGACGCCGCTGCGTCCGGGAACCAGGGCGCAGGCGAAGATCTACGCCGAGTCGGTCGAGGTCTGGCACGAAGGTCGTCGCATCGCGCGACATGAGCGCAGCTACTCTCGGCAGCAGAAGATCTTTAATTTGGAGCATTACCTCGACGTATTGGCCCACAAGCCGGGAGCGCTGGCGGGCTCGACGCCGCTGGAACAATGGCGCCAAGCCGGGCGTTGGCCGGCGAGCTACGACACGTTATGGGCGAAGTTGATCCAGCGCCATGACAAGCAAGCGGGGACGCAACAGATGATCGAGCTGTTGCAAGAGGGCAAACGCCACGGTTGGGACAAGCTGAGCGAGGCGATCGAGAAAGCGCTCGAGTGCGGCTGCTGCGATCAGGCGGCGGTGCGTTACTTGCTGACCTCGCAGTGCCTCGAACGGCTAGCTCAGCCGCCGCTGGTGGCGCCGGAGCTGGAACGCTTTGAGCGGCCCTTGCCGACGCTGACGAACTACGATCAGTTGCTGGCGGCGGAGGCGGTGCAATGAGCGCCCGCAAATCCAGCGCCCCCAACGAAAGCCTGGCGGTGCAGGCCATCCAACAACAGTGCAAGCTGCTGCGGCTGCCGACGGTGGGCGCGCAATTCGAGACGTTGGCCAAACAAGCCATACGCGAGAGACAAACGCCGGTCGGCTATCTCGAAGCGCTGCTAAGCGCGGAGTTGGAAGAGCGCGAGCGACGTACGGTGGATCGTCGCTTACGCGAAGCGCGGCTGCCTCGCATGAAGACGCTCGAGGAGTTCGACTTCTCCGAGACGAAGGCGGTCTCGGCCCCGCAGCTAACCGAGTTGGCCGAAGGCGGCTCATCGAGAGTTCGGAACCGATCCGTTTCTCGGCGATTGCGGCACGGGCAAGACCCACCTGATGACGGGCCTGTGCGTGGCGGCCTGCCTGCAGAAACGGCGGGTGCGCTTCACCACGGCGTCGGCGCTGGTCAACGAACTCGTCGAAGCCAAGCAGCAAATGCAGCTGAGTCGAGTGCTCGCACGCTGGTCGCGCTACGAGCTGAGTCGCGATCGACGAAGTGGGTTACGTGCCGCTGGCGGAGGTGGGAGCAGAGTTCTTGTTCCAAGTCAGCTGATCGCGCGGAAAAGGCGGATGCTGACGACCAACCTGCCGTTCTCCGAGTGGACAAAGGTGATTCCCGCTCGGCTAGTGCGCTGTTGGATCGCATTAACCGCGCTCACATCATCGAGACGGGCGAGGAGTCCTACCGCTTTCGTAGGACGCTGGCGAAGAAGAAGCGAGGGCGGTAGCAAGGAGGGCGCTCGTTTTTGGGGACCGTCCTGCGCTTCGCCCTTCGGGCTCCGCTCCGGACCACGTCCCCAAAAACGAAAGGAGACCTGGAATCAATGACTTAGAGGCCCGTTACAGGGGGGCCAAAATAAACCGCCGAAGTGGGCCAAGTGAAGTTGCCAAAAACAGAAAAGGTTGCCTACAGCATCAACGTGGTCGACGAAGTGACGCAGTGGCAGGCCGTCGGCCGTCCAACGCATCAACGAAAACCACCTCATTCCCTTGCTGGAAGGGCTTTTGGAACAATTTCCATTTATCGTTCGCGGCTTTCACTCCGACAATGGCAGCGAATTCGTCAACCATCAAACCGCTAAACTGCTCGAGAAGTTGCAATTGAATTTACGAAGTCTCGCGCGCGCCGTTCGAACGACAATGCCTTGGTCGAAACCAAGAACGGCGCGGTGGTGCGCAAGTGGATGGGCTACCAGTTTTTGCCCTCGGAAGCGACGCAGGCGATCGACACCTTCTACCGCCAGTGGCTCAACCCGTACTTGAATTTTCATCGCCCATGCGCTTTCGCCAGCGAGCGCCACCGCCGCGGCAAGTTGCGCCTACGCCGAGTGGAGCACGCGTGGGAAAAGCTGAGCCTGCCCGCAGCAGCGCGGCCTGCGCGCGGATCGCTCGCTCAAGAAGCTCCAAGCGCGAGCGGACACTTGTTCCGACACCGAGTTTGCCGAGCAACTCGACGCTCAGCGCAACGAACTGCAACGCGTCTGCAAAGACCTCGCGATCTGCTGGCGCACGCGCTAGACAACGCCCCGACCCGAGGCGTTGTCGGCTCCTCCGGCCCACGTCCGAAGACGGCCGTGGGGTCTCGCCTGGGATGGCTGCAAAGGGGGATTGGGGTGCCGCCCCTTCCCCCTTATGCAATCCCCCTCACCCCGCCCTACGAAGCCACAAATAGCTGTAGCCGCCGACCTCAACTCACGCTATAATCCCCCTCAACCCGCAGCTGCTTCGCCTCTCTCCTTCAGGCTCATCTTTCAATTGGAAAAGAGGAATGACCGCCAATCCTGAGCCCAAAAACCCACATCCACCGTACGGCGTCAACTCGATTTTCAGAGAAAACCGGAGAAAACCGGACATTTCCGGACTTTTCCACCCCAAAGCACCGCCGCCTCAATCTCTACCCGATTAAACGCCACCCTCCAGGCCTGCCTCTTGCTGAAGATCCGAACCACCACGTCAGTAGCGATAGACTCGAGCGTCGCCAATTGCTCGTCGCTCAGCTCGTTTTCTTCAAACGCTACGACGCCGCAAATTGTCAGATGAGCCCAGGGCACAAACGAGTGAAAGCCCACCTTACTTCGAGCAAGCAACTGGGCGTTGCGCTCGAATGGAAATCGATCAGCGATTGGAATTGGCGCAACGATGGTGATGCCCTGCGCCATTTTTCTTTCTTGGCTCGCGGTTGTGGCCCCCGCTTCCAGGAGCCGGCAACACGCACATCAAAACCGTGAGCACCCACCATTTGCCAGAAATCTTGTTGCACAACTTCGGTCGCCCAACGCCCCCCGCACAGATCCGTACGTGAGCTTCAACTCATACGGCTTCCATGAGGAGGTTCGCTTTGTCAAGGGCAAAAGAGTCTCAATAAGCTTCAGCTTCTTGGAAAATAGTCCGACCGGGCTTCCATCCGCACTCTCAGTGGCATCGGTTCTTCGATGCGGTGCTCTATGAAGTTCGGTTCTGGACGGTGCTGCCCGCTCCATCGACGGCCTCGAGGGCCGGCCGTATGCCCGCAGTCACCGTGAACTCGTTGTCAGACATTTCCTGCCGCTGTTGCTCGTCTCGTCTCCGTTGCCTTCAATCCATCACGCTCGAATCAAGTCGTGCAGTCGAGCTATGCTGCTTGTGGCACGGCTTCGGGAACATCGTCAACGCCGTAGAACGGGTCGAAGTCCACGTCGCGTTGCCACAACACGTGCAGCAGCACCGCCAGCTTGCGCGCCACCGCCACCACCGCCTTGCGCTTGGCGCTCTTGGTCCCACCACGAGCCGCTAACCCTAAACCCCAACGTCGCAGCGCCGAATCCTTTCCACGATGACCCAAGATGTGCTGGGCGCATTGCACCAGTAGTCGCCGCATCATCGGATCCCCCGTCTTGGTGATGCCCAGCTCGGGTGAACGCTCCCCCGAATCGCGTCGCTTCGGTCGCAGTCCGACTCGCGCGCCGGCGTCCCGGCTGTGCCGTAGTCGATTCGGGTCGTTATCCAGATTCAGCACGAAGGCCGGCGAGGTGATCACGCCCACACCATTGGCCGAGCGCATCCGCTTCGTTTGTGGGTACTTCTTGTTTGCAAGCTCTTCGATTCGCTTGTCATAGCGGCGGATCTCGTCCGTGGCATGCTGGATCAGCAGCAGCAGGGGATGCAGCACGTCTCGCAACTCAACCGGCAGCAGCGGACCCGCTTTCTTGGCAAACGCGGGGGAAGTCAAAGCCGGCAGCCGCCGCCCGAAACTCTTCAGCGTGCCGCGTATGTTGTTGATCAGCTTCGTGCGTACTTCCACCAGCGCCTCGCGGGCCTTCCATACCGCGCGATCGTTCTGGGTTTCCAACGAGCACGGCTCGACCGCATGCAACATCTCAGGCATCCGCAGTCCCAACTCCGCCAATCGCTCGGAGTCTTTGCGGTCGTCCTTCGACAGCGATTGTGTGATCAGCGCCAGACGGCGCGTGTCGGCCATCAACGGCGCGTGTCCCAAGCGCTCGAGCAAGCGGTAGGTCCAGTTGGCGTGAGTGCCGGCTTCAAACACCACTCGCATCTGGACCCAGGCTTGGAAATAACGTTCGAACCCGGCCAAGCTAGTCGCAATCTTTTTGCGCTCCACGATCTCGCCGTCGAGGTCCATCACCGTCACAACACTGTGCTTGTCGCCCAAGTCGAGCCCGGCTACGGCATTCATACCGCGCTCGATCATCTCTTGTTTCGATCTCACTACCAGGGTCTTGCTCTGTTTCTTCATGGCTCGTCTCTCCTTTTGTCCTTACAACAATCCAGGATCGCCGCCCTGCGGCGACGCCCTTTGCGGGGAGCTTAACTCACTCCCCTGACGGGCCTCCTCATTTCATCTCCTAGCTCGGATAGTGACGGCGAGCCGCCCTTGTTCGGATCCTTCGTAGGTGCTACGCCCCGGTCCGACTCCTCGCCAACGTACACGTGGGGCGTGCGGCTTGCGCCTTCCCCCAGCGGCCTGCCGCCGTGCGGCAGAGCGTTGCCGAGGTCTCCCGGTTCTCGCGCGGAGAGTTTCCTGGCGTGCGCGGGTTCTACCGACCGCGCCGGGCTCGTTGGCCGCTCGCGAAAGCGCAACTAGCGATGTAGCCTTCCCCTTCTGTCCACAGGGTCGGCGCCCGAATCTCATTCTTTCGCGGCTCAATAATCGGCCCGCCAGTGCCTCTGTCAACGCTTCACCCGCCAGGTCACCCCCGCCGACGCATGACTCGAGGTCAGCGTGGTTCGCTACTCCTTCGCCGTAGGGCTCTCTCATCCCCTACTCTCCGCCGGTTTATCCCGGCGCTTTCGGACAGACTCCTAGTTGTCAAATACAATCGATAAAGACAGAGAGCGATCTAAGCTAATTTGGACAGGAGCAACCTACAGTGGCCAACACGGTAATCAGAGTTCTTAATAACGGTCCCTTGCGACTCGAAGGCGAGTTTACCCTCCATGCACACGAAGGGGCGGAATTCGGCCTAGGAGGACGTACGGCGATCAGCTTGTGCCGTTGCGGTCTCTCAGCCAACAAGCCGTTCTGCGACGGCACGCACAATGGTCAGGGCTTCGAGTCGATAGCCGAAGCCCGCGATCTACCACCCAAGCCTGAATAGAACACTGTGAGTAGTCACCCCCAAGAGCGTGGCGGGCTAGCGCTTAGCGTTTCGTCGCCGATACTGTGATGACACCGCGCGAGCGGATCAAAGGCAAGCTTCAAAGCGTCGACCTCCGTCACATCTCGGTTGATCCAATGCAAGACAGTGCCTGCTTCCGGCCGGACGTGGTGCAACGCCTACTCACTGAACCAAAGGCTCGACGCCGTGCCTCCCAGAATCATTGCGCGATCTCGCGACGACAAGGGCAGCACTTCGCAAAAGATCTTTAGCGCCTCGGCGTAGCTAACTTTTGGGGTCCAAAGCTCACAGGGAAAGTCGCTACCCCACATGCAGCGCTGCGCGCCAAATGCGGCGATCACCGCCAGGCATGGCTCATGCATGTCCTCGCATGGATAGCCCGTGAGACTTCCCGTGGCGACGAAACTCAGCTTGGCATGAAGGTTATTGCGCCCGGCAAGAGTCCGAACCGCCCGCAAAGTGTCGTCCAAATCCGGGCCCACCTTGGGATAGAGCGAGTGATCGAGCACGACCGGCAGCGTGGGGAAATCACCAAGAATCCGAGAGGCGGCTTCGGCGTTGTCGCGCTGAATATGCATGTTCACAACGACGCCTTCGTCGGCAGCGGTCGTCCACAGCGCCCTCACTCCCTTGCTGTCGATGGCGCCGCTTCGATCAGGGTTTGAGCGCATGCCTTTGATGCCGTGCTCGCGAGCGAGTTCGCGCAGTTGCCGAGGACTCGTCGGGTCATCAGGATCAAGCGTCACCACGCCGGCGGTCCATTTGGGAGCGCCTAATGCGCTGTCGCGGATATATCGGTTGTCGAATCGATAAAACGTCGACGTTTGGATGATGCATGCCGCGTCAACGCCGGCCGCTTCGGTTTCAGCTCGCAGGTCTTCAAGCGACCCTTTTCCACCAGGCGGTCGGCGCGGGTTTTCGATCGGAGGATAAGTCTGCTCGTCGGGCGAATAAATGTGGGCATGCGTGTCGACGACGTTCATGGGCATAGAATACCTGCATGCAAGGTCGTCATCGCGTCGCGGCGTTTGTCGAACGGGTCACGTTGAAAGGAGGCCGGTTCGAATGAATCGGGCAGTCATCGTCCGCTCATGTTTCGTCGTCGGCCTCGGCCTGGCGGCGGTCGTGTCGTACTCCCAGCGAGACGCCTCGATGCCAACCCAGTCGGCGGTCACTCTGACCCTGACCATCGAGCGCTCCGACACCGCGGAGCAGCTACCGGCGCGGGTTTATTTGTTCAAAGGCGATCGGGAGTTTCGCCTCAGCCCAGTCGATGCCATGCTACCCCTGCGGCCGGACCTGTTTTACCGCGAGCGAATCTGGCGCAGGGGCACTGCCTCAAACGTCCTAGAGATCACCGAGAATGACCGCTCGCATTTCATACTGCTTAGCGGCGAGGCCACCTTCGAGCTTCCCGCCTCAGACGATTACCGCGTTGAGGCTTATCACGGAACCTTCTTTCGCCCGGCGGTTGAGAGCTTCAAGTTGGAGGTCGGAACATCGAAAGAAATCACGCTCCGTCTCGAACCAATCGCACCGAGATCGCAGGGTAAATGGTTGGCCGCCGACGATCACATCCATCTGGTGCGAGCGGCCGAAGACGATTCGCTGTTCCTGCGCTGGATGAAGGCCGAGGATCTGGCGGTCGGGAATTTCTTGGAACTCCAACGCCAACAGCACGCCGCCATGCAGTGGGGTTTCGGCGAAGGGTCGGAAGCAAGGGATGCCGGCTACTCGATTCGCTCCGGACACGAATCCCGCAGCCGCTTCTACGGCCACACACTCTTCCTCGGCCCCGAGCGCATGATCCAGCCGCTTAGTATCGGCCTGGAATACGGCAATTCGCCCGAGGCCTATCCGTACCCGATGGTTCTATTCGAGCTGGGCCGGAAGATTGGCGCGCTCACCGGCTTCGCTCACTTTTACGGAAGCCAGCCAAACTCGACACTGCTGATGAACCTCGCCCACGATACGCTCGATTTCGTGGAGGTGTTCCAGTTTGGGGTTCTCAAGACGACCGAATGGTATGAACTTCTCAATGCCGGATTTCGCGTAGTCGGTCTTGCCGGCAGCGACTTTCCGGCGAACCTTGGGCGCTTCGAAAAATGGCCGCGAGTGTTGCCGCTGCTAGGGCCCGAGCGCGCGCTAGTGCAAGCTGAACCGGGTGAGTCGGCCTATGCAGCGTGGGCCGAGGGCGTGCGACGCGGAGAGGTCCTACTCACAAACGGCCCTCTGCTCGAGTTTTCGGCGAACGGCAAACGATCGGGAGCGACTCTTTCGTGGAGCGGAGATTCAGCGGTTGTTGGGGGTCGTGCGGTTGCGACCTACCATCGTCCGATCGAAGTCGTCGAAATCATCCGCAATGGCGAAGTCGTCGCTCAGCAACGTGGTAACGGGCAGGTTGAAGAGATCCCGCTGGACTTCGAAATCGAACTAACAGAAAGCTCGTGGATCGCCGCGCGAGTGACGGCGCAATCGTTCGACGGTGAGCCCGCCATCCAGGCCCATAGCAATCCCATTTATTTCTTGCGCGGCGGAGAGCCGGTGCACAGGCAAGCGGCCAGAGCAGCTCTGAGGGAGCGTTGGCGCAACGAAGTCGAATACTATCGCTCCGATGCGTTGACGTTTCCGACCACGGCGTCAAGGGCGCTTTTTCTGACAGGAGTGGACAGAACGACCGAGGTTCTAGCGAAGTAGAAGCGTCCCTTAGATCGAAAGCTCCTTCTTGATCGCCAGCTCCAGCTCCTCCGGCAGAAATCCATGCGGACCCGGGTCGCTCTTGTAGGCAATCTTTCCTGCCTTGTCGACCAAATACATGCGATCGGGAAGGGCAGTATAGTCTTGCTCAACTTTGGCATCCATGCCGTCAATTACGGTCGTGAAATGAATGTCGAGTTTGCGAACGCACAGTGCGCCGTATTCCTCTTTCTGCTCGTAGCTCGCCGCAGCCTGCAAATCGATCCCTTCGAGCGTATTGGGCCGGGCTGCCGGGCGGCCACTGTCATTCGGATGGGCTTCGCGCACATAGACTAAGACAAATTTCACTTGATCCATGTAGGTCTCGTACATCGTGTTAAGGGCATGAACCTCATGCCGAAAATCCGGTCAAGTGTACGATCCAAAAACTAACGCCACCGGCACGTTGCCGAACAAACTCGACAGGTGCACACGCTCTTCCGATTTGAGCACTTTGAGGTCGAAATCCGGGGCCTGATCGCCCGCTCGCAGTTTGCCAAAACGGTGCGGAGGAACCTTCTTTTTCTTTGGTGGCTTGCGCTGCGGTAGTGGCGGCCGCTGGCTGAAAGCAGCCAGCGTGGCAAGTCCGAAACCTCCGATTGCGGCGAGTATTTTCCGTCTAGCAGTCACCAGTTCTCCTTAATGCCCGCACCAACTGGGCGATTAAATTATCGTAGACGATCGGTAACGCGGGCTAACGAATAGACATCAGCTGGTTCACCGCAAGAAATACACCATGTACGGAGTCTCCCCGACCCGCCGCCATCCTTGCCCCAGCGCTGCTTCGGGGCCATACTGCGCAACGATCATCGACGCTCCGCTGCGGGCGACGGCCGCAAATAGTTCGCGCTTGGCTGCTGCATCGAGCGCCCAGAACTGCGTATCTTCGTCGTTCCACCAAAGCATTTCAGCAACGATCCGCACGCGCACCGTCCGCGCCCACGAAGGACTCCAGGCCCCGAAATAGGCAACCCGGTCACCCGGGCGGATACCCAGCTCCGTGAGTCCCGCGGCAACGTCGTAGGTCGCGCGATCGATGTACGTCTCCGACCTTGAGGCAATATTCCGAGTGGCCGCGCCAACCTGAAACGACAACGAGGCCACAGCGAGGCCAACCACGGCTGCGATCGCTCGTCTGGAGCGTCGCGAGTCCGGCAACCGTACGCTATCGAGCCCGGCAAGGCACAGCAGTACGCCGAACGGAGCCACATACCTGCCTTCGACGTGAACCAAAGTGTAGAGAACCAGTGCCGCCATTGGCGCTAGAACTAATGCGGATTGGCGAACTAAATCGCGCCACACGCCATGCCGATCGCGCCGAATCCAATAGAGCGTCGGCGGCCGATCATCAACGGCAGCAGCGGGGCAAAGACCCGAAAATACGCCTTCAGGCTCGTCTCCAATACGCGAAGTTGGTCGCTCCAATTGAATTGCAACAGCACACCCTCATACCAGTACGATGGGTCGTACCAAATTGGGTACGTGCCGCCGACGGGCGTGCCGAACTCGAAAACGTCCGGAGACTCAAATATCCTGCCGATGCCATGCACGGGCTGCCCACTGCTTGGCGGATCACCCATCCAATGGGTTTGGCTTACGCGATTGACCATCCAGGCATAGTTCAACTTTCCTGTGTCGCCGATTGTCAAACACCCCTTCCGCATTGACAGCGCCCCGATCATCGGGGCCGCAACAATCAAGAAAACCAGCGCCGCCAGAGCGGTCCGCGGCAGAGCGTTACGCCAACCATTGGGCGTGATCAGACACGCGACCAAGAACACCAATCCGACGGGGAACATCACCGCCTTCGTCAAGTAAGCCGCGCCGAGCACGAGGCCCAGCAGGACGGCAGCACTCCTCCCCCCGGCTCCTCGATTCAGCCGTACCAACAGGCCGCCCGCCAAGAATACAAATGCCGCGACACATAGGTCGGGAGTGACTCGCACAACGTTGACGCTCGTCATCGAACACCAAATGAAGATCGAATACCCAACGGCCAGCCAGGCCCACTCGGGCAGACCCTCCGCAATTTCCGCTGGATTTCGCTCGTCGCGGGCCGCCCCTACGAACTGCATCAGCAAAAAATGGAATGCAGAGAGGCATGCGATAAACACTAGAAAATTCACGCCCCGCACGACCGCGAATTCGTTGTACGGTCCGGGCTCCACGAGCCAGAGCGCGCCGGCGAGCAGCCACGAGTACAGCGGGGCTCCAGTAGGCGTTGATCGCGGTCTCCCAATCGCCGGCCAGGTACGCGTCTCCGATATCCAGGTACGACACGCCGTCCATTTCTGTCGAATGCCGCGCGACCCATGCATGGAAGCCATTGAGCAGCAACGCGATCGACCAGAAGATTACGACGAGATTGCGCCGATTGCTGAGAAACCGTCCGGTCATTGAAGCGTGTCGTGTAAATGAAAGAGGTAGCGGGATTTCCGATCGGCCTCCGAGGCCGGTCGAACTCGGGTCAACTCAGGCCCGCTTCTTGTTGATTCTAGCCCCTGAATCTTTCGACAACACCGTCCGGAGTCAAGAACTCGCGCGTGGATGGAACTCCACGCTTTCGGCGAGAGTACGGGCTAGTTGGGAAACTGTACTTCTTACGGTCGTTCCCGCACGGCTACGCCATCAAACCCAAGCGTATCGACACGTTGCCGCAGCCCCTACCCGTATCCGTGAACACCGATCGATTTTGTAGCATTGTTCCATGTCCAATCGGAATCCGCGACGGCGGCCTCGAAACCAAATCGCAATCTGCTGCTGCCTAGCCGCGCTTTCTTCGGGCCTCGTGACGGGGCAGACCGTTGGCGAGCCTTTGCCGGGCTGGACGCCGGGCCATCTTGACATCCACTTCATCAACACAGGGCGCGGTGACGCCGCGCTGCTCGTCTTCCCCGATGGCACGTCCCTGCAGGTGGACGCCGGCGACGGGGGATGGGACGAGGGTCCGCCACGTGGCGTCGTTCGCAAACCGAACGATTCCCGGCCGCCCGGCGAATGGCTTGCGCGTTACGCGGCTCGAGCGCTAGCCCACGACCCCAAACCCAAGATTGACTATGCTTTCCTTACACATCTCCACAGCGACCACATGGCGGGTTTCAAGGATCTCGGCGCGAACATCCCGATCGGAAAAATGTTCGATCGTGGCTGGCCGGATTACGACTATCCGGCCCCGGTAGAAAGCAACTCCGAGGCTACTAGCCACATCGCCTTCTTGAAACGCGCTAGCAAAGCGGGAACGCTCCAAGTCGAGAGATTCCGCACGGGAAGCAACGACCAGATCGTCTTGCTGCGCGACCGCCGAGCGTACCCACAGTTCGAAGTCCGCAACATCGCGGCCAACGGAGAGGTCTGGACCGGCCTCGCTGAAAACACCCGACACCATTTTCCCCAAAACTATCGCCGGCTGCCGAAACAAGATTGGCCCAGCGAGAACCAGTGCAGTGCCGCGCTGCGCATTAGCTACGGGGCCTTCGATTTTTACACCGGCGGAGACATGCCCGGTCAGTTGCAGCCGGGTCAGCCGCATTGGATGGATGTCGAAACGCCGGTCGCAAAAGCCGTTGGTCCGGTCGAAATCGCGGCCGCCAACCATCACGGCAACCGCGATTCTATAAACGCGTTCTTCGTGGAGTCCCTGCGCCCGACGCTTTGGATACTACAAGTATGGTCGTCCGACCATCCTGGTCACGATGTGTTGGCGCGCATGCTGTCAAAGCGGCTTTACCCAGACGACCGCTTCGTCCTGGCCACGAATATGCCCGTCGCGAACCGCCAGGTGATCGGGCCGCTGCTCGATGAGCTGCCGAGCACGCAAGGCCATATCGTCATCCGAGTCGAACCGGGCGGGCACACTTTCAGCGCATTGATCCTCGAGGATTCAGACGAGTCGATGCGAGTCAAGGCCGTTTTCGGACCATACAAGTCCCGATAAAAGTCCCCCGGGCGGGACTGTCCCATGAGACGAGCAATCTATGCCGAGAAAGCGAACCCACGTGTGGACCGTCCCATCCCAGCCGATTCAGGTTCGGACCGGCTGCTACCTCAAAAAAGTCGCCCACGAGTCAACCGGCTCGCGCTCGGTGACCAGCGTGTTCTCGATCTTCGAGTTGTCCGCCCAGCCCAGCGACATGCCGCACACAAACGTTTCGTTTTCAGGCATCTCGAGAAACTCTCCGATGATGCGATGGAACTGCGTAAACGCCGCCTGCGGGCACGTGTCCAAACCGTGGCCTCGGGCGGAGACCATAATGTTTTCGAGAAACATGCCGTAGTCGAGCCAACTGCCTTTTTCCAGAATGCGGTCGATCGAGAACATCAGTCCAACTGGCGCGCCGAAGAACTCGTAGTTGCGCGAGTGCTGGGCGTGCATCGCAGCCTTGTCGCCCTTTTCGATGCCCAGTAGGCCGTAGAGATCCCAACCGACTTTGCGGCGGCGCTCGATAAATGGCGAGGCCCAGTTGATCGGATAGTAGGCGTACTCCTGCTTGTGCTTGGCCAATTCTTCGGGGTCGTTATATACGGAGACGATGCGCCGCGAAAGTTCTTGTTTCGATGCCCCTTGCAGAACATATACTCGCCACGGTTGTGTATTGGTTCCCGACGGTGCTCGTGCCGCCGATTCGAGGATCTCTCGGATGGTTTCTTCCGGGATCGCGGTTGGTCGAAACGCCCGAACCGAGCGACGCGACCGGATTGCCTGGTCGACGGGGTTAAGGTCTTTGGGGTCCATCGAACCACTCTAACTTGAAATATATCTGCAGCGATGAAATCCGTGACCGCTCTGGCCGCGCCCGCGCTGCTAACTGCCCGCCGGCAAAGCACCGGACGGACTCCTAATCGGCTTGAGCCAGTCTTGGGAGGTCGTTGCCCATCGTGACTTTGCCACCGTACTGAGTAGCGAATGCGCGCGCCGCTCTCTCATCGGCAAAAGACATCATGCTCGGTGAACAGCGGTCGTACTCCAGGTGGCTGAAGCGCTTTTGCGAGCCAACCAGGGGTTCGCTGCGCAAACAATGATTTACCGAACTACCTACAACCACGAACGCTTCCGACGGATCGATCGACCCGCCGCCGTCGTGGTGACTTAGACTGACTAGCCGCACCGTCGAACCCGACTGCCGTTCGACCGAGAAAGCGCACGCCGGGCAACAGAATCGCTGCTCCTCGCCGTCGACCGCCGCGATCGTGAGCGCATGTCCGTCGACCGCTCGTCCGCAGGCCGCGCAGCCGGATTGGCGCTGTTTTTCGAAAATTTGCCAGCCACCATAGGCGAACACGCCCACAATGACGCAAAGTACTACGCCCCCTGCCCGGGTCGAGTTTCTGCCGTTTTGGACGCCTAAATTCACTGCTCGCAGTTTTAAGGATACCAACGAGCGGCGCGGGTCGTCAGTTCCGCGTTCCGGTCTCTTAAGGGCATCTCCTAGTTTCTCAACGAGTTACGGCAATGGAATTTCGCGGGAACCGCGAAACTCGCCGCTCCGGTCACGCAGAAGTAGCTCAAAACCTAGGAGCAGCCCTTACAGTCAGGCCCGACTGCTAGGCAAATTCACTAAGAGAGGAGTACTAGGGTTTCTAAGGACTACACCTAGTGTTCCTAGTGGGGCCGATAGGGATACGTTCGTTTACAACGGAGCACTACGGCACCCGGTTTCCTTGCCGAATCCGACCCGCGGCGCTCTACCCCGGCTGACTGGGCCGCCTTGCGGATCTAGGGCCGAACAGATTCGGGGGGATAGGACATCGTCTATGCAGGAATTATTAGCCGAACTAAAAAATGCCCGATGGTCGCGACGAGGCACGATCTTGCCCATTTTCGCACTTACATTCGCATTGCTTCTGCTCTTTCTCGGACTCGTAGTCGATGGAGGCATCATCTACTTTGAGCGCAGGCGCGCACAAGCGGCGGCCGACGCAGGCGCCTACGGTGGTGCCCTGGAGTTGTTACATAACAATGACGTATGGGTGGACGACGCCGGAAAAGCTGACGCCAAGATGAACGGCTTTGACGATGACGACGCCGATATTGTCGTTACAGTCAACAACCCGCCTTTGACAGGATCAGCCGCCGGTGACAACAACGCCGTTGAAGTAATCGTGCAGAGCACAGTCGCTACAACGCTGATGCAGCTTGTCGCGAATAACAACAGCATCGTTCGGGCGCGCGCGGTTGCGGCTGTCGGCCCGGACTGGGGACCACTGTGTATTCTGGCGCTAAACGAGACGATAACAGACGCCATCACCTTTGCGGGTACGGTCGACATGTACGTGCCCGATTGCGAGATCATGGCGCGTTCCAACGATCCTACGGCCATCGAGTTCAACGGTTCACCCTGCATAACAGCGGCCTACATCGGCTATGGCACGGGTGGCGGTTACAACGGTGCGTCAAGCCTGAATAGCTGTGTCGACCCGGAGCCGATGGGCGTCATCCCCCCCGAAGACCCGTACCAGTATTTGCCCGAGCCGACCCTGGCGGAACACGTCGTTCGGGCCACAAGTAGGACTACGCGCGGCCCCACTGATGGCGCCGAAACATTTCTTCCCGGCATCTATGAAGGCGGCATCAAGATCACGGGTGGCGGACCCTACACGTTCGCGCCAGGCACGTACATCATCGGCGGGATGGAGATTTCAGGGGGCTCGGTGTACGGAGACGGGGTCACTTTCTTTAATACCGGTGATGGATTGCGAAACATTCAGATCACAGGTAGTACTCACGTTGAATTTAGCGCCCCGTCGAATACCGGGGGCGACTACGACAACATCCTGTTCTATAACGATCGGGATATTGAGACGGGGAAGAATCCCTACGACGTCTTGATCGCCGGCGACAGCGCGTCTACATTCGAGGGCGTGCTGTACTTTCCGAGCGTCGAAGTGGAGTTCGGAGGGAACCAAGACACGACGCTGGACCTCTTTACCCAGATCATCGGCGACACGGTTAACATTCACGGGACGGCCCAACTCAGCGGCAACTACGGCTACTCAAACCCGGATCGGACCCCAACGACGAATCGTGTGTCATTTGTGGAATAGAAGGAGCTAGACATGATCTCTGAACAACGAAACCGAAAGCGTGGCGCGGCGCTCGTCGAATTTTCACTCGTGGCAACCCTACTGCTGCTACTTGCCGCCGGCGCGGGCGACTTTGGCCGGATCTTCACGATGGTGATCGCTGTGAAATCCGGCTCCGCGACCGCCGCTCTCTATGGCTCACAGAAAACTGCACGCTCGGGCGACGTCGCCGGGATGACAGCCCTGGCTGAAGACGACGCAATCGACGCGGGCTCTATTAGCGTAACCGCCGCCCAATACTGCACCTGCCCATCCGGCAACGGCACGGCAAACGGGACGGAGATACCCTGCAGCGAGTTTCTAGCGACCACCTGCAACAGCGCATACGGCTCGCCGAGGGCATACATCCAGGTAAATGTGACCAACGACTTTACAACAGTTATCAAGATGCCTGGCATCCCTACCAGCACAACAATTGACCAGACCACATGGATGAGGATAAGATGATATTCGCAAAAAAGTTGGTAAATTCCCGAAAGTCAGGTCGGCGAGGCGCGGCGATGGTAGAATTCTCGCTGTCGTTCGTCTTGTTTATCCTTCTCGTTTTCGCCGTCATGGAAGGTGGCAAACTAATCTGGACCTGGACCACGTTGCAGCACGGAGTCCGTGAGGGTGCGCGGCTGGCGATCATGCAAGCCGACAACGCAAGTGCGGACACCAACATCTCAAATATCATCAAGGCCCGAACGATCGGAATCCCGGCCAACGACATTACAGTCACGACCGTATGGGACGGAACCGACGGCGGTGACGTTGTGTCGATTACGGCTTCGTACCCTATGCCCGTCATGTTTGGGGGGTTGGTGTTTGGCCCTTCATCGATTAATTTGCAAGCCAGATCATCGGCTGTGATCGTCGAGCCCTAGCGGTCGCCACGTACCAGGATCGGCTGACTTTACGGTCTCGCAATGTTGCGATAGGTGGGTGGGCACCGCGGGTTCGTCTAGCTCAACCGGGGCACGTTGACACCCCTAACGAGGCCCGCTATTCTCAAAAGAGAAAGTAATTAATGGCAAATCACAAATCGGCGATCAAGCGCGCCCGGCAGACCGAGAAGCGCAGCGCGAGGAATACCGCCCGGCTAAGCTCACTACGCACCGACCTTAAGAAGTTTCACGAAGCGGTCGAAGTGGGCAACCAAGCAGAAGTCGACAAGCTGCTTGCTGTGACGGTCAGCGCGTATGATCGCGCCGCGCAAAACGGTGTCGTCCACGCCAATAAAGCGGCAAGGGCAAAATCGGCGCTAACGCGGGCAGCCCGCAAGTCGGCGGCTGTCGAGTCAGCTAGTTAAACGCACCGTTAGGTGCTCCATAATAATTCGGTCATCTGGGTTGGGGCTCCGCAATTCGCGGTCCGCCTCAAATAGCCAGATTAACGCTCGCTCGAGTTCGCCTCGGCTAAACTGCGTGGCGATCTCGGCCACCTGAGCTGAGCGCGCGGGCCACAGCCGCAGTCCGTAAGAGCCCAACTTTGAGCCGATCGCGCCGGCGCTACGCAGGCGAAGCTCATTCGCGGCAAGCGCTTGGCGGAACAGCCCGGCAATTAGATTGAGCTGCATCGGCCAATACGTGCCCGCCTTTGCCATGGTGTCGAGCACTCCCAGCGCGCGGGTCCGGTCGCGATGTGCCAGAGCGTCTGAGAACTCAAAGAGTCCACTTTGGCGCGCTTCTGGGACGAGCAATTCGATATCGCGTGAGGTAATGACGGTCGGCGTTGCAGCGGTGTCGCCAGCGGAAGTCGCGTAAAGTGCCAGCTTTTCTAAATTGTTTTCGATCTTTGCGACGTCGGCCGCGAGCATCTCTACGAGCTCGACCAAAACCGACCGCTCAATCGAAAGATTGAGTCGCCGGGCGAGAACGTCAGCGGCTTTGACCGCATCATTCATCGTGATCGGCTTCAGCTCGACGGTCTCGGGCACGGCGGAAAAGAATTTCGCGATGCGCTCGAGCTTCGCTTTGTCATCGCGGTCACGGCCCTCAAAACGCGTTGCTTCGATCACGACCACGGTGCCCGGCGTGGGGTCCGCGAAGTAGGCCTTCAGCAGCGCTTGGCTGGGGTCTCCTTTCGAACGAACGCCGCCTCGGGGCAAAACGTTCTCGGCATTTTTGACGAGTAGCAGGCGAGACGTCGCAAACAGCGAAAGTGTCCGCGCCTCGTCGACCGCGTTGCTAAGTGATTGCTCTTTGAGGTCGACCTCGATGAGGCCCTCGGGGTCAGCCGCTTCTCCGAGCACCGCCTTCTTTATTGCCGCGCGGCAGCGGTCGCGAAAAAACGGTTCGGCGCCAAGGAAGAGGTAGCCCGCGGCGGGCTTGCCCTCCTTCTTGAAGTGCTGCAGCAGGGCGCGGGGAGTCAAGCACCCAAGTTAGCATTTGGGATTACTATATGGGGTGCGCCGTTGGCGCCGCAAAAAGGAGCATGCCATGCGTTATCTGTTGCTATCCGTGATGTTCGTTTTCCCGCTCTTAGCGGGCGATTCCGCCGACTGGTCGGCCTGGGTGGGCAGCCAGTATCGAATTACGCCGAATATCACCTACAAGGTCGCCAACAACGTCGAACAGAAACTCGACGTTTACGCCCGCCGAGGCGACACCAGCCCTAATCCGACGGTCATTTACATCCACGGCGGTGGCTGGGTCGGCGGCACCAAGGAAGCAAGCGCGCTTTCACTCGCGCCTTATCTCGAAATGGGTTTTTCGGCTGTCAACGTCGAGTATCGCCTCGGACGCGTTTCGCGTGCCCCTGCCGCGGTCGAAGACTGTCGTTGCGCCCTGCGCTGGGTGATTGCCAACGCAGAGAGATACGGCTTCGACCCCAATCGGCTGATCGTTACCGGCAACTCCGCCGGAGGCCATCTTTCGTTGACGACCGGTATCCTTCCTGAGTCCGCCGGACTCGACTACGAATGCCACGGTCGCGAAGATCTCAAGGTCGCCGCGGTGATCAACTACTACGGCATTACAGACGTCAACGACTTGATGGCTGGAAAGCCGAATGAGAAGTCGTATACCGTTTCATGGCTAGGCGGCCAGCCGGATCGTGACGCGATCGCCAAGCGCGTTTCGCCAATTCACTACGTCAGAAAAGGGCTGCCGCCGATTCTCACGATTCATGGCGACGCCGACCCGACCGTGCCCTACCAACACGCAGTCATTTTGCACAAGAAGCTCGATAGCGTTGGGGTAATGAACGAGTTGCTGACCATCCCTGGCGGCAAGCACGGCGGGTTTAAGAGGGACGAAGTCGGGAAGATCAATTCGACGATACGAGCATTTTTGGCGAAGCACAAATTAATGCCCTGAGTGGATGCAAGCGTAGCGGGCAAATGCACGAACGCCCGCTACTCGAACGACAGCTTTTTCGAAAAAAACGGAATCACTTTCGTCTCGATTCGCGAAGCCACACCGTCGGTATGGGTGCCCTCGTAAATCTCGAATTCGTGGGCTATAGCGTAGTCATCGAGCCGCTGATCGAGAACGCGGATCGAGGCGGCGATCGATCGGTCGGCGTCTCCGGCGTCAAACGCGATTCCTTCGAGGCTGCGCAAATCGTCGATGTGTTGGTCGAGAAACGCCAGCGGCGCGTTCGAAGCGATCCTCGCCGCGACGCTCGGCCGCGGCTCTCCATTCTTGGTCGGCATATCGAAATAAAACGGCGGGTTCTTCGGATTGGGCGCCCAAACCGCCGCTGTGGCGATCACAGCTTTGGTTCCAAAGCCCGCCTTCGCGAAATCATCGTCTGTCAGGACAGACTCCCATGCCGGCGGTCCGGCGGGCGCACCCGTTGGCACAACCCGTGGCTGCATGCAGCACGGGCTGAGCAGATAAATCGCCGCGAAAACATCGGGGTGCTTCGTCCCGATCCGCATCGCGCCGTAGCCGCCCATCGAATGGCCGGCGAGACCGCGCGCGGCACGCTTCGGAATCGTCCGGTAATGCGAGTCCACATACGCAACTAGCTCGTCGCTGACAAATCGCTCCCAGTTGCCGGTAACGACGGAGTTTGAGTAAAAGCTACCGTGAAATCGGGTGAAGGCGTCGGGCATTACAACGATGACGTCTTGCGTATCTTCGCGGGCCAGACCGCGATCGAGCACGTCCGGCAGGGTTATCCAGTGTTCCTTGCTGAACCACTTCTTCACGCTGTCGGTAAAGCCGTGCAGCATGTACAGGACGGGATAGTGTCTGTCGGGCTCGGCCGCGTAGCTAGACGGCAGGTAGACCGCGACATCCCGCACGGGCGAGTCACTGGACAGGTTCCCTTCGAGACTATGACCGCGGACCTCAATCCGCTCGACTGTTCCCTTTTCGGCGGCGCGCGACGGCATCGCCATCGCCAAGCACGTCACCAGCGGGAACAACCACCAACGGACAACTGGTTGGAACAATCGGCAGCGCAATTTCATTTCAGGCTCTTCCGAAATGATATCGGACGAGTGCTTCGGCCCGTAAGTTGCCGGTCAACAACGGAGTAAGGCCGCGAGGATAGTGCGGGGCGACTCGCCCATACGCGCTATCCAGCGGCCTCCGAGATCAAAGATTGCGTTGGCGAACCTACGCGTATCCTACTGTTGCGTGCACCCGGTGATACCGATAAAGAGAATGTCGTTGCAGGCGGCGCCGCCGGCTCCGGAATCCAAGCACGGTTGGAAATCCACCAGAACTTCCGCGATGCAAGCGTCACCGCCGCCTTGCGCCTCGGCGCGTTGTACGCCGCCTACAAAGAAGGCGGCCCCCAACAACATGGCCGTCACCGTCAAACTATACATTGCTTTTCTCATCTTCTGTCTCCTCTTGCTCATTTCTCTCTTGTATTAAAAGCTTGTATCCCAAGGGCTAGCTTATTTTCTATGGTTTTGGCGGCAGAAGGGAAATTGGGGGTCGGCCTAGCAGGTGCCCGCGCCTACGTAGACCCCGAATAACTTTAGTACCAATGACTACTACCAACTGCAATTTCGGCGGGGCGCCTTGCGGTAGTGAACTACATTCGACTGACGGATATTCGAGGAGGTCCCGAGACGCCGGGGCCACAGCTTACTCCGCCCAGGCCGCCTGTACGACAGCAGATCTTTCACGGCCCCCAACGGGCGCGGCTCAAACGCAAGACACCCTTCGATAACGAAATCTCCGGGACGGCCCCCTAGCCCGCATTTCTCACCACGTGGCGATCGAAAGTGCGTGAGAGGGGCGTCACTACGAGGCGGGAGAAGGTTGACGCGCGGAGGCGTACGTGACAGTCCGTCGAGCACTCGCGACCGAGCGCAACGAAGTAGTGGTGCACCTAACGCGTGCTTTCGCCGTCAGGTGGTGAGAAATGCGGGCTAGTACTTTCGTTTCAAAATGGGCCTAGGCGTACCCCGCTAGGCACCGGAACTATCGTTTGCGCCCGCTGGGTCTCAAGACCGATTGCTGGGGCGCGCTGTCTTGCCGAAAGATATCGATTGTAAGTCTAAAAATGCTTCTTCGATAGCTGTCAACCCATTTGAGTCGTCAGCGCAACTTGGCAGTCGAACGAAAACAAGATAGAGGAATCAGTCAGATGAAACAATTCAAGGACCGTCTTCACTCCTCCAAAGGCCAGATCTTGGTGATGTTGGCCTTAGCGATACCCTTGTTGTTGGTCATGCTGGGCTTCGCGCTCGACGGCAGTAGGCTGTATTTCGAGCGCCGCCATATCCAGATTGCAGCCGACGCGGGCGCGCGAGGCGGGGCACATGAGCTGTTCCGCGGTCACATTACGCAAGCTAGAGTCGATGAAGCCTCTAGAACCGACGCCGCCCTGAACGGCTATGACAACGACGACGCCGCGATTGGTGTCAGCGCCGTCATCGGACCCACCGGTTATAGCACCGACTTCGTCGAGGTGACCATCACCGACGAAGTGCCCACCACGTTGCTCAAGATTTTCGGCAAGGATCTTTCCACCGTCGCGGCCAGCGCCGTGGCCGGTGCCGTGCCGGACCTCGCGCCGCCCTGTGTCTTGGCTTTAAATGAAGAGGCCGAGGGCGCGATAAGGCTTAGCGGTGCAGCGACGAATCTCTTTGCGAACTGCAAAGTCATGTCGAACTCAGATCACCAGGACTCGATCGTCGCCAACGGCGGCCCCTGCGTCTGGGCCGACGCGATCGGCTTTGTGGGGCCCGGCTCCGCGGCGATCGACGGCAACAATTGCCTGCATCCGCAGCCCGCCGGCCAGGCGATCCCTGAACAAGATCCCTACGCCTATCTCCCCTCGATTACCGGCATGGACCTTAGCGACGAGCCGATCATCTCGATGGCCCCGGTAGTCGTTAACGAAGGTAATGTTGAATTTCTGAGCCCTCTACAACCCGGCGTCTACAATGGCGGCCTTATGGTCGTATCGACAGTTACCATTTATCTGGATCTCGATCCCGGCGTCTATTACGTCGACGGCCTCTCAATGGCGGGCCAGGTGGTCGTGCGCGGCACCGGCATCACCTTTGTTGACCTGTGCACCGGGGGACCCATAAGCGACATTTTTATCTCGGGCACGGCTGACGTACAACTCAGCGCGCCTACAACCGGCGAATGGGCGAACATCTTGTTCTATTCAGAGTGCGACGCCGACATTACCGGTACCGCTGATTCAACGTTCGAGGGCGTTATGTACTTCCCTGACGGGAATATCAGCTTCAACGGCAACCAGTTGACAGAAACTTTCGGGATGATTATTGGTGACACCATTACCTTTGGCGGCACGCCTCTGCTGAACGTCGACTATGGCGCGGCCAATCGAACGGCGGACCTGTTTGTCGTCACCTTGGTGGAATGAGTCGCTCGAGAAACCAACCATTGGAAGGAGACATTTGAATGTTCAATAACAAACTCCGCTCCAGACGTGGAACCGCCGTCGTCGAACTTGCGCTCGCGGGAACGCTGCTGTTTATGATCGCCTTCATGGCGTCCGACTTCTCCCATGTGCTATATGACGCCATCGCGGTGGCCAACGGGGCCGGCTCAGCCGCATTTTATGGCGCTGACGACAACGTCCGCGCCGGTGACTTCAACTTGATCGGCCAACAAGCCAAAGATGACAGTGAGAGCGATGTCGGCACCGTTACGCCGACTGTCAGCCAAATGTGCCAGTGCCCCGACGGCGGCGCGGAGTTCGACTGTCAGCTTTACCAAGAAACCTCATGCGGCACCTACGGTATTCCGCGGGCATACGTCAAAGTCGAAGTTGAAGACGTCTACGACTCGCTCTCAGGGCTCTTCACCGGCATCACGGTGAACAGACAATCGTACATGCGAGTTCAATAGACCGGAGCGATTGAAAAATGAAAAACGCGCACGCGGCATCGAGGAAACAGGCAGGCCGACTTCGTTCCGGGCGCTGCGGAAACGCGATGGTGGAGTTCGCACTGACGTTTGGGCTCTTTATGGTTTTCTTCATTGCAACCGTGGAAGGCGGCCGCCTGATGTGGTCCTGGGCCTCGCTGGCGCACGCCACTCGCGAAGGCGCGCGCTACGCCATGGTTCACGGTGAGCAGAACCCCATAGCCGGCGACGAACTCACGATCGAAGAACAAGTCAAATTCAACGCGATCGGCCTCGATGACGACGATATCGCGGTGACTACAAGTTGGGCGGATGTAGACAAAACCCGTGGAACCCTAGTCGAGGTCGATTCAACCTACACCTTTCGTTTCGTTGTGAACGGGGTCACGGGTAGCCAGGCGATCACACTGCGCAGCCGATGAACGGTTCCGGTCGCCTACTGAGGCTTTGTACTGTAACGTCCGTCGCCCTTCCCCGAGAGTTCTTCCCATACGGGCTACGTCGGGGTGAAAACCCTTCAACCGGAACGGGCGAGTCCCAGATATTGCGACGACCCAGGTAGGGACGCGACATGTCGCGCCCTTCGACGCTGGTTCCGCGATTTTCACACGGACTAGTCCCGGCGAAACTTCCGCACTGCGAATCGCCTAGCGTAGGGTCAAGAAACCTGATCTAAATCAGCAACACCGCCCCAAACAATCTTGAGATCAAATCGCTCTCTGGTTTGGGCGAAATCCAATGAAATCGGTTTCCGCGCGGGGCTCGAATGATCGACTCGGCGGCAATTCTAAGCCGCCAGAGCGGTCCCGCGCCCGTAGCCAAGCGTGTCAATGGATCTTTAGTGCTACTCGAATCGTAGCCAATTGGTTTGGGGGAGTTAGGGAAATTCCCTAATTGGCGTGGAGGACTTTGGGTAGTTAAATGGTATTCAAGTACCGTGGCGACCAGGAAGACTGCTAATGATTTCGCCGACGACTTGAGGAGACTGGATGATGCAAGAAGCGCCGCCCCGCCGGACTATTGAGAACAAGAACTACGGCGGTCGTCATCGGCGCACGCGGGGTCAGATACTTTTAATGTTAGCCCTGGCGCTGCCGTTGTTATTGGTCATGCTGGGCTTGGCGCTCGACGGCAGTAGGCTGTATTTCGAGCGCCGCCATATCCAGATTGCAGCCGACGCGGGCGCGCGAGGCGGGGCATATGAGCTGTTCCGCGGTCACATTACGCAAGCTCGAGTCGATGAAGCCTCTAGAACCGATGCCGCCCTGAACGGCTATGACAACGACGACGCCGCGATTAGTGTCAGCGCCGTCATCGGACCCACGGGTTACACCAACGACTTCGTCAGGGTGACCATCACTGACGAAGTGCCCACGACGTTGCTCAAGATTTTTGGCAAAGATCTTTCCACCGCCGTGGCCGGCGCCGTGCCGGACCTCGCGCCGCCCTGTGTTTTGGCTTTAAATGAAGAGACCGAGGGCGCGATCAGGCTCAGCGGCGCATCGACCGAACTCTTTGCGAATTGCAAAGTCATGTCGAACTCAGATCACCAGGACTCGATCGTCTCCAACGGCGGCCCCTGCGTTTGGGCCGACGCCATCGGGTTTGTGGGGCCCGGTTCCGCGGCGATCAACGGCAACAATTGCCTGAACCCCCAGCCCGCCGGGCAGGCCATCCCTGAACAAGACCCCTACGCCTACTTGACTCCAATCGATGAAATTGATATGAGCGCTTACCCGACCATTTCGCACCCCAAGGTAACGATTAACGAAGGCAACTATACGTTTCTGAGTCCGCTACAGCCCGGCATCTATTACGGTGGGATTCAGTTCATGTCGTTAGTCTCGGCGTTTTCTGTTTATATGGATCCGGGCGTCTATTTTGTCAACGGCCTCCAGATGACCGGCAACGTAACCGTTACCGGCGAAGGCATCACCATTGTCGACATGTGCGGCGGCGGCTCGCTCAACGGAATCGACATCCAGGGTACGGCGACCGTCTACCTCAGCGCGCCCACAGAAGGCCCTTGGAAGAACATCTTGTTCTATTCAGCGTGTGATGCCGACATTACCGGCACCGCTCAATCAACTTTCGAGGGCGTTATGTACTTCCCAGACGGCAATATCAGTTTCGGGGGCAACCAGCAGACAGAAACTTTTTCGATGATTATTGGTGACACCATTACCTTTGGCGGCACGCCTCTGCTGAACGTCGACTATGGCGCGGCCAATCGAACGGCGGACCTGTTTGTCGTCACCTTGGTGGAATGAGTCGCTCGAGAAACCAACCATTGGAAGGAGACATTTGAATGTTCAATAACAAACTCCGCTCCAGACGTGGAACCGCCGTCGTCGAACTTGCGCTCGCGGGAACGCTGCTGTTTATGATCGCCTTCATGGCGTCCGACTTCTCCCATGTGCTATATGACGCCATCGCGGTGGCCAACGGGGCCGGCTCAGCCGCATTTTATGGCGCTGACGACAACGTCCGCGCCGGTGACTTCAACTTGATCGGCCAACAAGCCAAAGATGACAGTGAGAACGATCTCGGCACCGTTACGCCGACTGTCAGCCAAATGTGCCAGTGCCCCGACGGCGGCGCGGAGTTCGACTGTCAGCTTTACCAAGAAACCTCATGCGGCACCTACGGTATTCCGCGGGCATACGTCAAAGTCGAAGTTGAAGACGTCTACGAGTCGCTCTCAGGGCTCTTCACCGGCATCACGGTGAAGAGAGAATCGTACATGCGAGTTCAATAGACCGGAGCGATTGAAAAATGAAAAACGTGCACTCGGCATCGAGGAAACAGGCAGGCCGACTTCGTTCCGGGCGCCGCGGAAACGCGATGGTCGAGTTCGCACTGACGTTTGGGCTCTTTATGGTTTTCTTCATTGCAACGGTAGAAGGCGGTCGCCTGATGTGGTCTTGGGCCTCGCTGGCGCACGCCACTCGCGAAGGCGCGCGCTACGCCATGGTTCACGGCGAGTCGAACCCTCTAACCGGCGACGAACTCACGATCGAAGAACAAGTCAAATTCAACGCGATCGGCCTCGATGACGACGATATCTCGGTGACTACAAGTTGGGCGGATGTAGACAAGACCCGAGGCACCCAAGTCGCGGTCGATTCGACCTACGCCTTTCGTTTTATCGTGAGCGGGGTTACGGGCAGCCAGACGATCACACTGCGCAGCCAATCAACGGTTCCGGTCGCCTACTGAGGGTTCTCACGGAGAATCTCTTCCTATTTCTTTCCGGTGCGATGTAGCGCCCGCCTTCTAAGATGTCGCATCGGCCGCGACGATCTTGGAATAAAAAGGCGGGCGTTTTTTGTACCCCAGGGTTTGATCAGCTCTGGGTGCCGACATTTCGGGAGGGGGCCTCGTTACGGATCAGCGGACGTTGAGTCGGGCAATCCGCTATACCCTCCAGTTGGCTCGGTAGATTCTGTGGCGCACGCGTCGGCAAGTGCGTTGCGGACTGACGTTGTGGCCGCGCCTCCGAATGGGTGTTGCAGTCCACGGCGGTAGTTACAGACTCCAGAATTTGGGAAACACCCAGACTCTAACCGCCGGCTTTCAGTCAGTAGTCGTTCAAGTTCCGGACCCTTGTGGAGTCAACGATTTAGTTGCCAAAAGCGATCTGCCGACAATCACCCCCCGCGCTTCTGAACCGATAGTCCTAACGAGGCAGTAGCACTATCGTTTATTCGGGTTAGGGACTTCTCCTTATTGCGACCCAAACCATTTGACCTCTAGATAGTACCCAGGTACTGCTGCAGCAGACTGAAACTTGCTGCCGGCCAGTGCCCCAAGGAGGCTATGGAATGAACGCAGATGTCCCCTGCAGCAACGACTCCAAAACAAACGGGCGCTCGCTTCGGCACAGTGGGGCCGGTCAGGTCCTCGTATTGCTGGCTTTGGCGTTGCCCTTGCTGCTCACGATTTTGGGGCTCGCACTGGACGGTGGCAGGCTTTACTTCGAGCGTCGCCATGCCCAAATCGCGGCCGACGCCGGCGCTCGCTCAGCCGCGCTGGAGTTATTCCGAGGCAACACCGCACAGGCCGATGTCGACGAGGCCTCCGGGACGGACGCCTTTCTAAACGGCTACGACCGAGACGCTGCTGACACCGATGTCGTCGCCGTCATTGGCCCCACCGGCTACAACACCAACTTCGTCTCCGTCACAGTTACCGACACTGTCCCAACGACGCTACTCAGGATTTTCTCGAGGAACCATTCGACGGTAGCGGCCCGCGCGGTGGCCGGAATTGTGCCGGACAGCGCGCCGCCCTGCGTTTTGGCGCTTAATGAGGAAGTGCCTGGGGCTCTCACCATCAGCGGCACTGGCTTTCTCAACGCCCCCGGCTGCAAAGTTATGTCCAATTCGGACAGCCCGTCTTCGATAACCGCCAACGGTGGAGGATGTATAACCGCTGAGGCGATCGGTTTTGTCGGGCCCGGCAATGCCATCACCAACGGCGGTAACTGCCTGAACCCCTACCCGGCCGGACAGGCAATTCCCGAAGCCGACCCTTATGCGTACCTGACTGCCCCCGATCCGGCCGATTACGTGCTGCAGTCGAACACGATGGTCGTCGTCAACGAAGGCAACGTCAGTTCCCTGAGCCCGCTACAGCCGGGCTACTACAACTTAGGCATCAAGCCCGCGTCAACGGTCACCATCAATCTCGATCTTGCCCCGGGCGTATACCTCGTGAACGGCTTTCACGCTTCCGGAAACGTCGTTCTGCGCGGAACCGGCGTCACGATCATCGACCTCGGCGGTCCCGGTCCGCTCCAAGGTATCGACATCGCAGGTACCGTCGACGTACAGCTCAGCGCGCCGACTTCGGGCGATTGGAAAAATATTCTCTTCTACTCGCTCTCAACTACCGACTCGAAGCTAACCGGCAACGCCAATTCGACCTTTGAGGGCACGATGTACTTTCCGAACGCCGAGTTGCGTTTCGGTGGAAATCAGACGAGTGAGACATTCGGCATGGTCATTGCCGACACGATCACGATCGATGGCAATCCATTGCTAAGCGTCGACTACGACGGTGCCGGTAGGACAGAAGATCTAACAACAATCGCGTTGGTCGAATAGCGGCACGGCGCGCCAAGACCCCCCAACAGAATCGAGAACTCAAATGGCAACACCAAATCGAAATCACAAACGCGGCAGTGCCGTCGTCGAACTTGCGCTATCGGGAACTTTACTGATGCTGATTGCATTCGGAGCCGCCGATTTCGCGGCGATCTTCTATGACGGAATCGCCGTCGCCAATTCCGCCGGCTCAGCGGCCTTCTACGGAGCGGACGACAACATCCGCGCCGGCGACTTTACCAGGATCGGTCAACGGGCCGAGGACGACGCCCAAGACGACGTGGGCGCCGTCACCCCGACCGTCACCCAGATGTGCCAGTGTCCCGGTGCGGCGGAGTTCGATTGCCAACTCTATCAAGAGACGACTTGTGGCACGTACGGTGTCCCTCGCGCCTACGTCAAAGTCGAAGTGGAAGAGCCATTCGGATCATTCTCGGGGCTGTCTCTGCTTCCGAGCGTAACCGTCAAGCGCCAGGCATACATGCGTGTCCGCTAGCAGAGGGAGTGCTATGAAACGTCCACAATCCCGATACATGCGTGGCAAAAGCGGCAACCCCCGGCGCGGCGCGGCGATGGTCGAGTTTGGCTTGGCCTTTGGCCTGTTTATGGTCTTTTTTATTGCAACCGTAGAGGGAGGCCGGCTGATGTGGTCATGGTCATCACTCTCACACGCGACTCGCGAGGGGGCTCGTTACGCGATGGTTCATGGCGAAGCAAACCCAATTGCAGACGCTGCCATCGGAACGAAAGTGAAAGACAGCGCCATCGGGCTCGCTGACGCCGACATCAACGTCACAACCACTTGGTCTGACGCGACAAAAGTGCGCGGCAGCCAAGTATCTGTTGATTCGACTTACCTATTTAGTTTTATCGTAGGCAACGTCTCCGCAAGCCCGGCTATCATCTTACGAAGCCGCTCAACCGTCACCGTGGCAAACTAGCGAGCCGAGCGGGTTCAGCCGCGGTCTCGACTGCGTTTCGTCGGCGGCGACAGTACGCTAAGATAGCCCCGGACCGCGTATTTTCCGATAAGGTGACTGCGGTCGATTAGGAGGGGCCTTGAGAATCCGAATCATTCCCGCCCTGTTGCTGGCAGCGGCTACGGTCATTCCAGCCGCCGCGCAACATGGCGTTGACACGCTAAACAACCCGTATTCGACGCCGGAGGACGCCGCCGCCGGTGGACGTATCTACCGTTCGCACTGCGCAGTCTGCCACGGAATCGAGGGCGAAGGCGGACGTGGCGCGATTCTCACAACCGGGATGTTCCGTCACGGCCCCAGCGATAGCGATCTCTATAAGACGATCTCCGAGGGCATCCCCGGCACGGAGATGCCCGGCACCTTCTACAACGGGCGTCAGATGTGGCAGATCGTCGCATTCGTGCGTTCCTTGAGCGAGGGCAACGCGGCGTCGCAAGCGAAAGGCAACCCGGCTAAGGGGCAATCCGTCTACGCTGCGAAGGAATGCAGCGTTTGTCACCTCGTCAATGGCGAGGGCGGCCGCAAAGGCCCCGACCTGAGCCAGATCGGCGCCAGGCGCTCGTTGGGTCATCTCCAGGCAGCGGTCAACAAGCCGAACGAAAGCGTTCTGCCCAATCACTGGACCGTAAAAGCGACCACCAAGAGCGGCAAAAACGTCAGCGGCATACGCATGAACGAAGACACCTTCTCCATTCAGCTCATCGACACCAGCGAGAACCTCATCTCGCTCAACAAGGCCGATCTTGCCAGCTTTGAAATCGATCGCAACTCAAGCATGCCCCCCTACGAGGGCAGCTTCAAGGGCACTGAATTCGACGACCTCATCGCCTATCTCGCGAGCCTTCGCGGACAGTAACTACGAACGGAACGCCAAACCATGCGAATCATCGGACTTCTCCTCGCCTGCTCTCTTGCGCTCTCAGCGCAGGTCACCTACGAGCGCATCCTCAACGCCGACAAAGAACCCGGCAATTGGCTCACCTACTCGCGCACCTACGACAGCAACCACTACAGCCCGCTCGACCAGATTAAGCGGGACAATGTCGGAAACCTTGAACTCAAATGGGTCTTCCAGGCGAAATCGCTTGAGAAATTTGAGAGTACGCCGCTGATCGTCGACGGTGTGATGTACACCGTCCAGATGCCCAACGATGTTGTCGCATTAGACGCTGCGACGGGCCGCAAGTTTTGGCAGTACGATCACATCCCCGAAAAGGTCAACGTCTGCTGTGGCCGCATCAATCGCGGACTGGCGATCCTCGGCCACACGCTTTATATGGGCACCATCGACGGCAAGCTAATCGCTCTCGATTCCAAAACCGGCTCGGTGTTGTTCTCCAAGCAAATGGTCGATCCCGAGGGAGGTTACTCGCTCACCGTCGCCCCTTTGGTCGTCAAGGACAAGATCATCATGGGCGCGGCCGGTGGCGAATACGGTATCCGCGGCGTGATTTTCGCGGTCGATCCGAAGACCGGTGAGGAAATTTGGCGCTTCAATACGATCCCTGGTCCGGGCGAGCCCGGGCATGAGACGTGGGCGGGCGAATCGTGGAAGCGCGGCGGCGGGTCTATCTGGATCACCGGCTCGTACGACCCCGACCTCAACCTCGTCTATTGGGGCGTCGGAAACCCCTCTCCCGATTGGAACGGCGACGTCCGCATGGGCGACAACCTCTATACCGACTCGGTGGTCGCGCTTAATCCCGACACCGGCAAGCTCGAATGGTACTTCCAATTCACCCCGCACGATGAGTGGGATTGGGACGCAGTCCAGATACCCGTCCTCGTTGATCGGGAGTGGGAGGGCAAGCAACGCAAGCTGATGCTCTGGGCCAACCGCAACGGTTTTTTCTACGTGCTCGACCGCGAGACCGGCGAATTTCTGCACGGCAACAATTTCGTCAAAGTGACCTGGGCCAGCGGCCTCGACTCGAAAGGCAGGCCGATCAAGATCAAGGGCATGGGACCGAGCCGCGAAGGCACACGCGTCTTCCCAAGCGTGCAAGGCGCGACCAACTGGTACGCGCCGGCTTTCAACAAAAAAACCGGCCTGTTCTACGTGTCGAGCTGGGAATACTCAAGCATCTATCACAAGGGCGACGCCACGTACACGCGGGGCAACCGCTACGTCGGCAGCCTGCCACGAGGCGTCTACCCGAACACCATGGCCGACGCCGAGGAGCAGCAAGGCTACGGCGCGATTCGCGCGCTGTCACCCGACACCGGTGAAAAAGAGTGGGAGTTCAAAATGACTGGCGTCAGCGAAAGCGGCCTGTTGGTCACCGGCGGCGACGTACTGTTTTCGGGCAGCATGGAGGGCTACTTCATGGCGCTCGATTCCTACAACGGCGAGAAACTCTGGACAACGAATCTCGGCGGCCGCATTGCGGCATCGCCGATGTCGTTCGAGGCGGGCGGCAACCAGTTCGTCGCAATTGCAGCGGGCAACTCCCTGTTTGTCTTCGGCCTAAGAGACGAGTAAAAGTTTGGTAGTGTGATTTTTTGGGCTGTAGGTACGAACATCCGGGCGGGGACTGGCACATGCGATCACGAAATCTAGTTGCCGCCTCGAACCCTCGTGTTGCCTGTCCCCTACCCAGCCGAACAATTCCCGAAGCACTGTAGTCCAAGGACTTCGAGGCCAATCATGTCAAAGCAACGGGCGCTACAATCCATCCTCGAAACCGGCATCGTGCCGATTATCCGCACCGATACCGCCGAGCAAGCGATCCGTGCCGCCGAGGCGGTCCACCGGGCCGGTATCAGCATTCTCGAAGTCACGATGACCGTTCCCGGCGCGCTGCGTGTTCTGGAAAAAGTTTCCGACCAGTTCGGCGACGAAATGATCCTGGGCGCGGGAACGGTGCTCGACGCCGAGACCGCCCGAAGCTGCATGTTGGCCGGAGCCGAGTTCTTCGTCACCCCCGCGCTCAACGTCAACACGATCGAAATGTGCATGCGCTACTCCAAATGTGTCTTGCCCGGCGTACTGACCCCGACCGAGGCCGTTCACGCCTGGGAAGCGGGCGCTGACATGGTGAAGGTGTTTCCCGTAGGCACAGTCGGCGGCCCAGCCTATATCAAAGCCCTCAAGGCACCGCTGCCGCAAATCCTGATGGTGCCAACCGGCGGCGTCACGCTCGCGAATGCGAAAGCGTTTCTCGAAGCCGGAGCCAGCGCAGTCGCCGTCGGATCAGAACTCGTCGACCGCGCCTCGCTCGACAGCGGCGACTACACCAAAATCGAGAACGCTGCCAAGGCCTTCCTCGAAGTCGTAGCCGACCACCGCGCGGCCGCGTAAGGTCTGCGCATGCGCCAGTCCGTTCTAGAGCGGCTGGGCCCCAGCGCTTCCATCGTTCTCATCCGCCTACGTTCGCTAGGTGATACCGTCCTCACAACCCCCGCGATCCGGGTCTTGCGCGCGGCCGTTCCGCAAGGCAAGATCCACGTCGTCATCGAAAAGCGCTTCGCCGGCGTTCTCGAAGACCACTCCGATATTGACGGTCTGCTGACGATTGACCACAACGCCTCGTTCGCAGAGAGATTCGCCCTCATCTGCCGCATCCGCTCCCTCAAACCGAGCCTATGTTGGAACGTCCACGGTGGCTCGACCAGCGCGTGGCTGACGGTGCTCTCGGGAGCGGCGTTCCGCGTGGGCTACGGACACTACGCAAATTCCTGGGCTTACAACGTGAGAATTCCGCGCGCCCAAGAAGTCCTGCACCGCGACCACGAGGCCACAGTCCATACCGCCGAGCACCACGTAGCGGGAGCCATATTTCTAGGGGCGCCGCTGCCGGACGATAACGGCAGAAGCATCCCCGCCGCAACGCTAGCGGCGCAACCCACAACCCGCGAAAAACCCTACGCTGTAATCCACCCGACTGCCGCAACATTCACGAAGCAATGGGCCATCGAACACTTCCGCACCGTAGCTAATGAGATTCGTGACAAACACAATCTTGACCCCGTCTTCATAGCCGGCCCCGGCGAAGAGTCGATCTTCGCCGAACTCGCCGATTTTGAGTGCGCCGGACCACTCGACCTGCGCGACCTCAAGTCGCTACTAGCCGGAGCCAAACTCTTCGTAGGCAACGACTCTGGCCCGACCCATATCGCGGCCGCCTTCCAGGTCCCCAGCGTGGTGATCTATGGCTCCTCAAACTCAGCCATCTGGCACCCCTGGAAAACGCCATACAAAGTAGTCGAAACCCCCTGGGACTGCAAACCCTGCCCCGGCGACCGCTGCTACGCTTTCGACGAACCCAAGTGCATTCTAACCGTGCAGCCCGACACAGTGGTTCAGGCGATCAACCAACTCCTAAAAACCTAGACGGTAGCGGCATCTTCGCGAATACTTGAATGCAACGTTGTTTCGGTGGCGCGAGCGTCAGCGAGTGCGTTGGCCGACTCAGTAACGTGACTCCACTGAACGAGGGCCCTGCTAAAACACTCAGTAGGGCTACGTACGATCAGTCCCAAGCGGCATCTTCGCCAACGCACTCACTGACACTCGCGCCACCGAAGCCGGGCTTCGCCTGAACTTTAGCCATGGTTGGCCAAACCATCTCGCACTACCGCATCCTGGAGAAACTCGGCCAAGGCGGCATGGGAGTCGTCTACAAAGCCGACCTGATGCTGGTCGAGGGTTTCGAGTAGCGACGGCTACCCCCGCAACAAATAAACCGCCGAGTCCGCCAGCAAATTCGGCACCACCCGCACCCGCCGCCCCCCGCGCACGAAAAACGCCTTGTCGACGGTAATCCCCTGTTCGGCAACCATTTGCTCAAAGTCAGTCACTGTAAGAACGTGAATATTCGGCGAGTTATACCACTCATAAGGCAGGTGCTTCGTTCGAGGAGCCCGCCCGGACAACAGCAGCGAGAGTCGCACCGACCAATGCCCAAAGTTTGGGAACGCCACGATCACCTGCCGTCCAACCCGCATCATTTCGTGCAGGACATTCAGCGGGTCGCTGACGACCTGCAATGTCTGGCTGAGAATCACATAATCAAAACACTGGTCTGGATAGTCCGCAAGACCTTGGCTGATATCCCCTTGGTATACCGACAGCCCCTGCTCCACGCAGCGCCTTACTTTTTCCGGCGAAATTTCAACGCCACGAGCTTTTGCCGACTTGCGCTCCTCTAGCCAGGCCAGCAAATCGCCTTCTCCGCAGCCCAAATCGAGTACGCTCGATTCATCGTCGATAATTTCGCTAATGATGCGGTGATCGCCGCGCCGGAGAACATCGGGAACGAACGCCGCGCCAGGAATTGCTTCAGCCGTCGCCATGGAGCCTTTCCATTATAGGTTTGACGCTGTCGGGGCAGGCGCGGCTACAATGTCAACCCCAATGGCATCGTGGTCAGAAAGCGGCGTACGCCCCTCGCGAAATTCGTGCATCACGACCGGGTCGCTGACCTCAACGCCACGTGCCGCAAACCAGTCAATCTTGAGCGGGCACTTGCCGTCGTGATGCCGCAATGACCAGCGAATAAAGTCGAAACACCACGCTGGAACCCATTCCCTGAGATTCTTGTGCGTCTTGACGTCGTCGACGTCGTAGGAAGTAGTGTGCTCGTCGATCAAGTTCGAGCGCCGCCAGTCGAACCCACGGGCTTCAAGCATTTCGAACAAATCGCGCTCAAATCGTGTGTAGGGCCGCAGAAAGTGATTGTTGATCACATTGTCGGGCCCCATAAACACGCGCAGCCAAAACCCCATGATCGCCGGGAACGCGCGGGAGGAATTGAAGGTGGTCGTGTTCCAATCGCCGCCAACGATCGCCGGCCCGTCTCCTCCAAGACCACTGCCGCCAAGACCGTCAAGCACATCGCGCATTTGAGCACAGCGATGCTGCTGCCGCGACTGCGCGTCAAGGTGCACCGAGCAAACCGCCAGTCTGTAGTTCGGGAACTCGATCTCGCCGACGACGGCAGTCTGCCGGCCCAGACGCTTTTCGCGTCCCCGCATCTTGTCGCGGCCGTTCTTCAAGAAAACCGGCCGCACGTTTCTGATCGGGTAACGACTCAATATCGCGTTGCCGTGCAGACCTAATTCGTTTTGTCCGGCGGCGTCGTTTTCGATACCGGCTCCCTTGGCGAGGTTGAGGTAGCAGGGCGAAAATGCGTAGTGCAGCCCCAACTCGCGAGCCAGATCGCGTGCGATATTGCGATTGCCCGACCGCGCCATCCCGACGTCGGTCTCGGTTAGTAGAAACACATCAGCCGACGTCAGGTATGGATGCGACTGAAATTCCTTGAGTTGACCGTCGTACTCGATGCCGCGCTCGAGGTTCCACGCGACGATGCGGTACTGGCGCCTTTCTTCTGCTGGGCCCCTTGAAAAATCACCGGTCTCCGGTGTCGTAAGTACCCGATCGGCGTGAGGCCGCAGCCGCTGATATAGCGGATTTGCCTCAAGTTCCTCAGACGACTGGCAGCGCGCCAACTCCGCGAAGTGCGGTTCCAACTCAGTTCGAATCGTTTCCGCGATGCCGTCAACCACCGAAGCCGCGTGTATTCCGTCGTTCAACCTCTAATTCTATCGAGCACGACCGCCGGAGCGTTGCGCGGTCCCTCGCAGTAAGCTTGAAACTTAGCAATGCCACCGCGCCGAATTTTCGTAGATTCCATCGAGGGCCACGTGGCGGGCGTGACAGACGCGCGCGCTCATCACCTCTGCCACGTGGTCCGACTCCGCCCGGGCGAGCGCGTCGAGCTGTCTGATCAGTCCCGAGTGTTCTCCGCGATGACGACTGTCTGTTCTGGTAGCGCGGTGCAGTTTAGCGTAATTGAGGAGCTCGCAACTCCGCCCCCTGAGCCGCAGCTATCGGCCGCAATAGCAATCTTCAAATTCGCGCGATTCGAGTGGGCATTAGAAAAGCTAACGGAACTCGGGGTGCATTCGATTGATCCCATCGTTGCCGAACACACAGACAAAGGCTTGGGCGCCGCGGCGGACAAACGTCTTGGGCGCTGGCGACGCGTTGTGTACGAAGCCGCCCAGCAAGCGCGCCGGGTTGCGGCTCCGCTCGTCAATGAACCTCGGCGTTTGCGGGATGCGCTCGCAACCGTCGAAGCGAATCAAACCATCGTCTTCGACATCGAATCACCGCAACTCCAACGCGAGATGGCCAGTCGGCCTTTGACGTTCTTCATCGGACCGGAGGGTGGATGGAGCGACAAAGAGCGCGATCATTTCAAAGCCTCCGGGATCGTTTCCGCCGGATTGGGACCGTTAATCTTGCGAGCCGAGACCGCCGCAATTTCCGCTGCCGCAATCTGCCGAAACTACCGCATCGAGGGGAATGCGTCTGATGGCGGCCGATAGTCTACGATTCCGGCGCTCGATTGAAGCGTTTGACGCTCTCAACGCCGAGGATCCGAACGTCGAAGCGCCCCCGGAGGGACCCATTGCGAAAGAATTGCTATACGCTCGCCGCATGTCCGAGCGCCTTGCGCAATTTGCCCCCGACGCTGACGAAGCCGTCAAGCTAGCCGTCAGGGCTCAGCATATTTGTCGTTGGAAAATCCCTCGCGACGACTACCCGATGAACCGTGAAGGCTACCGCAAATGGCGCAAGGACCTTGGCGCCTTTCACGCCGAAACGGCAGGCGCGGTCATGCGCGACCACGGCTACGAGGACGCGGTGATCGACGAAATCAGCTCGATGCTCAAGAAGGAGCGGCTCAAGTCAATCCCCTCGGCTCAGATCCTAGAAGATGTCGCATGCCTAGTCTTTCTCGAACACTACTTCGACGAATTTGCTAAAAAACACGACGAGCAGAAGATCGTAAACATCGTTCGCCGTACGTGGGGCAAGATGTCTGAACGTGCCCACAGAGCAGCCCTGGCACTTGAGCTTGCCGACCATCTGGCTGCTCTCGTCCAGAAAGCGCTAGCACCCGACAGCGCATAGTCCTGCCGGGCCCGTCTTGTCCAATACAAGATGAGCCTGAAGGGGAGGGCGATTCCAATACAAGATGAGCCTGACGGGGATCCGTTGGGTGGTCAGGAACAGAGCAGCTGCGGGCGATGGGAGTCGCCGTGCAGCAAGCCGAATCGCTGAGTCTGGAGCAGATCGAGTGTTTTCTCGACGGGTGCCAATCCGTCGCCTTCGAGGGCGGCAATCGAAGCGACAAATATGCGCTCGTCGAAAGCGTCTTGAAGCGGCATCACTATGCCGACCAGAAGCGCTCCGTCAAGGGTCTCCTGCGGCGTTATCTCGCTAAGCTCACGGGCTTAAGCCGCGCGCAACTCACCCGCCTGATCGGACAGTTCTTGCACACGCGTTGCGTCCGTCCGAGGGCCTATCGGCGGCGCCGTTTTCCCAGCAAGTACACACGCGCCGACAGCGTCTTACTGGCGCACGTCGATCGAGTTCATCAGCGCCTCTCGGGGCCGGCCACCCGCCGCATTCTCCAACGCGAGTTCCAGATCTACGGCCGCAAAGAGTTTCGACGCCTGGCCGAATTGTCCGTGGGCCAGCTGTACAACTTGCGAAAAAGAGCCGTCTACCAACGTCACAGTTTGCATCTCGACAAGACCCGTCCCACGCCCGTTGCGATCGGCGAACGCCGCCAACCCGAGCCGCGAGGACGTCCGGGCTACCTGCGCATCGACACCGTGCACTCGCCCGAACAGGAAGGCGAAAAAGGCGCCTACAGCATCAACGTGGTCGACGAAGTGACGCAGTGGCAGGCCGTCGGCTGTGTCCAACGCATCAACGAAAATCACCTCATTCCCTTGCTGGAAGGCCTTTTGGAACAATTTCCATTTATCGTTCGCGGCTTTCACTCCGACAATGGCAGCGAATTCGTCAACCATCAAACCGCTAAACTGCTCGAGAAGTTGCGAATTGAATTTACGAAGTCTCGCGCGCGCCGTTCGAACGACAATGCCTTGGTCGAAACCAAGAACGGCGCGGTGGTGCGCAAGTGGATGGGCTACCAGTTTTTGCCCTCGGAAGCGACGCAGGCGATCGACACCTTCTACCGCCAGTGGCTCAACCCGTACTTGAATTTTCATCGCCCATGCGCTTTCGCCAGCGAGCGCCGAGACCGCCGCGGCAAGTTGCGCAAGGTGTACGCCGAGTGGAGCACGCCGTGGGAAAAGCTGCTCAGCCTGCCCGCCGAGCAGCGCGGCCTGCGCGCGGATCGCTCGCTCAAGAAGCTCCAAGCGCGAGCGGACACTTGTTCCGACACCGAGTTTGCCGAGCAACTCGACGCTCAGCGCAACGAACTGCAACGCGTCTGCAAAGACCTCGCGATCTGCTGGCGCACGCGCTAGACAACGCCCCGACCCGAGGCGTTGTCGGCTCCTCCGGCCCACGTCCGAAGACGGCCGTGGGGTCTCGCCTGGGATGGCTGCAAAGGGGGACTGGGGCTGCCGCCCCTTCCCCCTTATGCAATCCCCCTCACCCCGCCCTACGGGCCCCACAACGGGCTTCAACCTCAAGCCCCAATCCGAGCTATAATCCCTCCTGCCCACAGCTACCTTCGCCTGCCTCCTGCAGGCTCATCTTTCGATTGGAAAAGAGGAGGGGGGTGGTCGGCTCCGGTCACGCGCCCCGATCGGCCTTGCCCCTACCAGCCCGTGGCTAAAGTCACGCAGGCCGCGTTGGGCGACGGGCACTTGCGGCCGTCGGCTTTGTCATTCGTCGGAGACGATCACCCGGATCGCCGTCCTCCCCACTCCGCGCCGATCGGCCACGATTGCCCGCCGCGCGACCTACGGGACTTTTCCCACGGACTGCTAGGCTATCTCGCGGCAGCTTTGCCGGAATTGGGCGGCTGTTCGCGGAACGACGTGACCAGAAGGAGAACGGCTCCAACCGAGATAGAGCTGTCGGCGACGTTAAATGCAGGCCAGTGGTGGGTGCCGACGTAGACATCGAGGAAGTCAACGACGTAGCCGTAGGCGAAGCGGTCGTAGAGATTTCCGACCGCGCCCGCGAGTACGAGCGTCAGTGCCAGCGTCGAGATAGGGCCCGCGCTCGGTGACTTGGCAAACATGTAGACAATCAACCCGATGGCGGCGATCGAGACGGCGGGCAGTATGAAGGTCTTTACAACCGGCCCGGCGTCGGCGAACAGGCTGAACGCGATTCCGGTATTGCGGGTATGGACGAGGTCGAAAAATCCCTCGATGATCGTTTTCGAGGAGTAGAGCGGCAGCCAATCGGCGATTGCTAGCTTTGACCAGCGATCAAGCACAACGATGGCGACGGCGACGATTCCGTTGATAGCGAGTCGTGACACACCCAAGCGGTCAGTCTAACTGATGGACATCGGAGCTATAATGACACCGGGCCCACTTTCATGGATCTAACTCGACGACATTTCTTTGGGAAAAGCGCTCACGGTCTGGGAATCGCCGCACTGTCTCAGTTGATGGCAGGTCAAGCAGGCGCGGCCGGAATGGCCGGACTGCCGCATCATGCACCAAAGGCCAAGCGGGTTATCTATCTGTTCCAGTCGGGTGCGCCGTCGCAGATTGACTTGTTCGATTACAAGCCTCAGCTCGAAAAGCATCGTGGCACGGAATTGCCGGATTCGATTCGTCAGGGCCAGCGCTTAACGGGCATGACGGCCACGCAGGCGACATTTCCGATTGCGCCCGGGGCGTTCGGGTTCAAACAGCGTGGCAAATCCGGAGCCTGGGTCAGCGACCTGTTGCCGCACACGGCGAAGATTGCCGACCGCTTGTGCTTCATCAAGTCGATGCATACCGAGGCGATCAACCACGATCCGGCCGTGACGTTTTTCCAGACCGGCGCGCAGCTTGCGGGACGACCTTCGATTGGGGCTTGGCTCTCCTACGGGCTCGGCAGTGAAAACGAGGATTTGCCTGGATTCGTCGTCATGGTATCGTCCGGCTCCGCGCGTAATGGCCAGCCGCTCTACGACCGGCTTTGGGGTAGCGGCTTTTTGCCGACTCGCTATCAGGGCGTTAAATTTCGCTCGCACGGCGACCCGGTGCTTTACCTTTCGAATCCTCCCGGAATTGATCGCCCGGCACGGCGTCGTTACCTCGACGATCTTGCGAAGCTCAACACGATCAAACACGAGGACGTTGGCGATCCCGAAATTTCGACTCGCATCTCGCAGTATGAGATGGCGTACCGCATGCAGGCGTCAGTTCCGGAGCTTACTGATCTTTCCGACGAGCCCGAGAGCACTTACGAACTCTATGGCGACGACGCCCGCAAGCGCGGCACCTACGCTGGGAATTGCTTGCTCGCGCGGCGGCTAGTCGAGCGCGGCGTTCGCTTCGTGCAGTTATTTCACCGAGGCTGGGACCAGCACACGAATCTGCGGGAGCAGCTCCCGAAACAGTGCGCCGATACCGACCAGGGTTCCGCGGCACTCATTACCGACCTGGCCCAACGCGGCTTGCTCGAAGACACCTTGGTCATTTGGGGCGGCGAATTCGGCCGCACCGTCTACAGTCAAGGCAATCTGGCCACCACATCATATGGGCGCGATCATCACCCGCGCTGTTTCACAATGTGGATGGCCGGGGCGGGCATCAAACCTGGAACGACAATCGGAGAGACCGACGATTTTAGCTACAACGTGATGACGGACCCGGTTCACGTGCATGATCTGCACGCGACGATGATGCACTTGTTGGGTGTTGATCACAAGAAATTGACATTTAAGTATCAGGGGCGGCATTTCCGGCTGACTGACGTGCATGGCAACGTAGTCACGAAGGCGCTGGCCTAGTCGGCGCGTCGGGAACTGATACCCTATCCCACTTGCCACGGATTGCAGTCTATCTCGGAATCATCAGTCTGTTGATTCTGCATCACGACTTTTGGCTTTGGGATGACCCGACGCTGCTATTTGGGTTTCTGCCGGTGGGGCTGGCCTTTCACGTGGTGTACACGCTGGCTACGGCCGCGCTTTGGTATCTCGCCGTAAACTACGCTTGGCCCTCAGAGATCGTGCGCTTCGCGGATTCGGGTGACGATTCAGAGGACGACGGCGCGTGACCCAGCTGATCGTCATTGTCTGCTACCTTTTCTTGCTGCTTGGGTTGGGTCTTTTGAGCGGCCGGGCGTTTCGCGGTACGGCGACTGATTTTTTTGCCGCCAGTCACTCGATTGGCCCCGTGATGCTGCTGATGTCGGTGTTCGGGACGACGATGACAGCGTTCGCGCTGATAGGCAGCACGGGCGAGTCGTATCGAGCGGGCATCAGTGTATATGGGCTGGCAGCTTCTTGGGCGGGTCTCGTACACGCGGGAGTATTTTTCTTTATCGGAATTCGGCTTTGGGCCTTTGGCAAACGCTATGGGTACCTAACGCAGATCCAGTTTTTGCGTGACCGCTACGATTCAAATTTACTGGGGCTGTTGCTGTTCCCGATCTTGGTTGGACTTGTGATCCCTTACTTATTGACCGGACTCTTGGGGGCGGGTAGCGTCGGTGTTTCGCTGACCCGCGGTGCGTTTCCGGATACGTTTGCCTCGACGGGAGGCGGCATTCCTGCGTGGCTGACGGGTCTCGTGATCTGCGGAGTTGTCCTGATGTACGTGTTCTTCGGCGGGCTACGCGGCGCGGCTTGGGCCAACACGTTTCAGACGGTTGTCTTCATGCTTACGGGGCTCATTTCGTTCGCCCTGATTTCGTCGAAGCTTGGTGGCCTCACGGCTGCCTCTCAGGCGGTGCTTACGGCACATCCTGAAAAGCTAATTCGTGGCGACGCGATATCGGGGCCGCACTTTTTTAGTTACTGCTTGATTCCGTTGTCAGCGGGTGTATTTCCGCATTTATTTCAGCATTGGTTGACAGCGCGTTCAGCTGCATCATTCAAGTTGACGGTGGTGTTTCATCCGATTTTTATCATCTTGGTTTGGACGCCCTGCGTACTCATTGGGGTTTGGGCGACATCGGCCTTGATGCCTGACGGTTCAGCGGTTGTCCCGGTCGGTTCTGCTCCGAATACGGAGCTAGCGATCATGGTGCAGCGGTTGACGACACCGCTGCTAGGCGGGATACTCGGCGCCGGCATCATGGCGGCGATCATGTCTTCGCTTGACTCGCAATTTTTAGCGCTGGGCTCAATGTTTACGAACGACATCGTGATGCACTACTTCGGAAAAGAGCGCATTTCAGACAAACGCCAGGTTTGGCTGGGTCGAGTCTTCGTTGTCGGCGTCGTAGCAATCACGTATTTGCTTTCGTTATTTGAACCCCGGAGTGTGTTTACGTTGGGCGTGTGGTGCTTCAGCGGGTTTACGGCACTGTTCCCGATAGTGTGGGCGGCCGTTTACTGGAAACGCGCGACCGCGGCGGGCGCGATTGCGAGCATCGTCGTCACCGCGACAGTGTGGCTGCTGCTATTTCGCGCCGGTGAGTATGGCGCAAACCCTAGCTACTTGTTTGCCGGTGTGATGCCCGTGGCGACGATATTTGCCGCGTCGGCCGTAACGCTGGGTTTGGTTTCGCTACTGACCAAGGCTCCCTCGGCGGCGAGGGTTGCCAAGTTTTTTCCGACCTGACGGACCGCGAATCGCGACATGAGAATCGCTTACATTACCGCGGGGGCTGCAGGCACAATCTGCGGAAATTGCCTCAAGGACAATGCACTCGCGTCGGCGCTGATGGACGCAGGCCACGACGTGCTACTGCTACCGGCTTACACGCCGATCCGTACCGACGAGACCGATGTTAGCGACCGACGCGTGGTATTCAGCGGCATCAACATGTACCTGCAAGGCCGTTACTCGTTTTTTCGCGACAGCCGTTTGTTCGACTGGATTCTCGATCACCCCGGCCTTTTGGCTTGGGCTTCAAAATTTGGCGTAGATACGCAGCCCGAAGTACTGGGCACGATGACGCTCGCGACGATGCAGGGTGAAGACGGACCGCACGCGCGCGAAATCGAAAAGCTCATCGCCGTGCTGCGAGATTTTCGGCCCGACATCGTGCACCTGACAAATTCGATGTTCGTCTGCATGGCGGGGCCGATCCGACGTGAGCTGGGCATTCCGGTAGTTTGTTCACTGCAGGGAGAGGACTACTTCCTGTCTCATCTTCCGGACCCCTATCGAGGCCAATGTTTCGAAATGCTGCAACGCTACGCACCGGATGTCGATCGGTTTGTCTCCCCATGCCGCGAACATGCACGGGCGCTAGCTCCTCTGTTGGGGGTGGCTGCTGACGAGATCGCAATCGTGTTGTCCGGTATTTCGCTCGACGGATTCAAGCCTTGCGGAAATTCGAGCGAATCTGAATTCGTCGTTGGGTATCTGGCTCGGATATCCGAAGAGAAGGGTCTGCATTTGCTGGCACAGGCGGTCGCGAAGTTGCGGGATGCGAATCCCACGAAAAAGATTCGACTGTGTGTGGCCGGCTGGCGCGGCGAGAAAGAAGGCCGTTACCTCTCCCGAGTCGCGAATGGAGTGGAGCTCGAAGATATGGGCTATCTCGAGCGCGAAGCTAAGTTTGAGTTTCTCGCCTCGCTCGACGCTTTTTCCGTGCCGGTGATCTACGGCGCCTCGAAGGGTCTTTATATGCTTGAGGCGCTGGCGGCGAATGTTCCTGTCGTCATGCCGCGGATCGGCGTCTTTCCAGAGCTGATCGAAGCAACCGGCGGTGGTTTTCTATTCGAAGCGGCGGATGTTGGCGATCTAGCCGCGCAACTGCAGTTACTCATGGACGATCGAACGCGAGCTCGCGAAATCGGCGAGCGGGGCCGCGCGGCCGTCGAGGAAAGATTTCACTCGGCACGGATGGCCGACGAGACACTGGCGCTCTACGAAGGTCAAATGGAATAGATCACATGGCACACGAGTTTCATTACAAACGGATGGTTCAATTCGTCGATACAGACATGGCGGGGATTATCCACTTCACGAATTACTTCCGGTACATGGAAGAGACAGAGATCGCGTTTTATTTCTCAATGGGAATTCCGGGGCAGTTCCATCGAGGCGGTGATCACTCGGTGCGGTTGCCCCGGGTGGCGGCATCTTGCGACATGATCAAGCCCGTGACCTGCGGAGACTGGCTCGACTGCCACTTGCTCGTGCGCAAGATCGGGAGCAAGTCGATTACGTACGGGCATGTGTTTCGCCACGAGGGCAAGGTTGTAGCGCGCGGGCAGATCACAGTTGTGTGCGTCGAGAAAGATAGCGATGGGGGATTGCGCGGAGTGCCGGTTCCGGATACAATCCGCGGCCTAATTGAAGAGGCTCCCGCTGAGGATTCATGACCGAAATTCGCGTCAAACGTATCTACGAAGCGCCGTCTGACGACGACGGCTTACGGATTCTCGTTGACCGCATTTGGCCGCGCGGAATCAGCAAAGAGTCAGCGCGGTTGGATGCCTGGTGGAAGGAACTGTCGCCGAGTAATGAATTGCGGAAAGCGTTCGATCACAACCCGGCTCGCTGGGATGACTTTCGAGAGCGGTTCCATCGGCAGCTCGACGAGTCGGACCTGGCGGACGCACTCACGGCAGTCAGAGGTAAGCGAGCGACGTTTCTGTTTGGGGCCAAGGAAGAACGCTATAACAACGCGGTTGCGCTGCGCGAGTATATTTTAGACCGGCTGAGCGATTAGACGTGGGCTAGATAGTCTTGGCGGCCGCCGTCCGCCAGCAAAAACTGGCCGGTCATGAAGCTGTTCTGTGGCGAGCAGAGGAATCCTACAACTTCGGCGATGTCTTCTGGTTCGCCGACCCGACCCAGCATCGATTTGTCGGAGATATTTTGAATCAGCGTGCTGATCTGGTCCGGAGACTTATCGGCGAGAACCATATCGGTTTTGGTGAAACCCGGTAGAACCGCATTGACGGCGATTCCCTGCGGACTCAGTTCGTAGGCCATACGCTTCGTCAACGTGAGTACTGCTCCCTTGGTCGCCGCGTAGAGCGTCGTTCCAGGATGGGCGGTGCCGATACCGGCGTTGGACGCGATGTTGACGATGCGGCCCCAGCCCTTGTCGATCATTGCGGGCGCGGCTGCGGTGACGCAATTCACCACACCCTTAACGTTCGTGCGCCACATGCGGTCGAAGTCGTCATCCTCGAAGCCCAGAAGAGCACCTGTGAGGAACAATCCAGCATTGTTGATCAATATGTCGGCGGCATCGAGTTGTTCGGCAACGGTTGCGACCATTGTCTCTACGGCCTGCTTGTCGGAGACGTCGGCCCGCACAGCGATGGCTTGACCCGCGCCGGAGCGAATGCTCTCGACGACTTCATTCGCGGCGTCGGCTCGGGCACGGTAGTTGACGGCGATGGCTGCTCCGCGTGAGGCTAGATGCAGCGCGATGGCACGTCCGATACCGCGCCCGCCGCCGGTGACGATAGCGGTTTTGCCACTTAGATCGGTTGGAGGGTTGGCGGACATAGCTAATCGGGTTGCCTCTACTCAGGTTTCAGAAGTTCGATGTCTTTGTACCAGACGTCAACGTTATCGCGGCGCGAATTGATCTGTAGGCCAAGTCGACCGTCGCGCCGGCCAGGCTCGTCTTTGCGGTCGACCGTCCGCTCGCCGTTCACGTGGACGACTATGCGGCCGGCGTGGGCACTGATGGCAAGCTCATTCCACTCGCCCGGGCGATAGTAGTGCTCCATCTCCGCAGCGCTGGGTTGGACGACCCAGGGCCTACGGCCGGGTTCCTGCAGGCCGCCGGCGCTGTCGGGCGCAACTTCAATTTCAAAGCCTCGGGGCTCGCCGGCCGCCGGCCGCTCATCGGCCCAGCGGAAGAAGACGCCGCTGTTACCGGAGAGCATTTTGTACTTAAGGCGAAGCGTGAAATCGCCATAGGTCGCGTCACTTAGCAGCACGCCGCCCGCTGCTCCTTTGATGCCGGTGAGACGGATCGCTCCGTCTTCGAGTGCCGCTTTCCCTTCACCCTCGTGATGCCAACCGCCAAGCGACTTACCGTCGAAGATGGGCTCCCAGTGATGCTTGCCGAGGTCGGCGATGCGAATATTGCGCCAGCGCACAGTCGCCGGCTTTGGATCATTAAACGCGTGCACCTGGAATCCGATAAAGCCCACTTGGTCGAGCGGATCGACTAGGTCGGCGCAGGCAACTCCGTTGACCCAGACCTGGATGCGGTCGCCGATGGCTTCGACACGATAGTGGTTCCACTCGTTGTCTTTGAATGCCCTGCTGGCGACGGGGTCGTCGACGATGCGGCCGATCCAGCCGCGGCGGCCTTCGTCGAAAATACCTCCCGATGAAGCGCGTTCTTCGTTGGAAATCTCGACTTGGTAGCCGTGGACTCGGCCCTTAGGGAATGTACGCTCGCGCCGGCCACCATTAAATATGATCGTCTTTGTCTCTTCGGCGTACTGGTGGCTGCGGATCTGGACGCCGGAGTTCATACGCGGGTCCGCAAGAACCTCGAACTCGAGGATGAAGTCGCCGTAGGGGCGCTTTGGTCCCAGGAAACTGTTGGGACTGCCTTTTACGGTGGTCCCGACGAGTTCACCGTTGACCGCCTTGTATGTACCCGTGCCGTTGGGCTGCACCCAGGCGCTAAGGGAGTCGCCTTCGAGCAGCGGGACGAGATCAGCGGCTGGGAGGCCGCTTGAAAGTAAAACCGGTACCGCGATTATCAGAAATGAACGCATAGCTGCAGTCCAGGATACAGCAGGCGATGATAGTTGCCCGCCTGACCTTCGCCGCCGGCTGCTAGGTCCTGTCTTTTGATCCTCGCTTGGGTAGCAGCGCAATGGCGGCTGCCCCGAATGCAGCTAGTCCGAACACGGCCCAAAGCGCCTTGCCATAGCCGGCCCAACTCGTCGCGAGCGAAGCGATCACGCGCGGTGTCCAGAATTGCAGGATCGTGTCGCTCGGCAGAATCGCCGACATCGACTTGCCTAGCGAGGCGAGACCAAACACATCGGCTGCCATTAGCGGAATCAACATGTAGTCGGCGCCCATTGCGAAGCCGAAAACAATAGCAAAAACGTACACCATATTCGGCTGCTCAGGCGTGACTAGGAACAACAGCGGGATCGCAGCCGCGACAATCGCGTAGGTCACCAACATGACGTACTTGCGAGGCAATCTGTCAGATAGATAGCCTGCGAGCAACCTGCCCGCGATGCTTGATAGTAAGTACGACGTAGATGCATTCGCCCAAATCGCGTCGCGCTCTGCCTGCACGGTGAAGCCCTGTTCTTCGTACACAAACTTCATCAAGAAGTTGACGGCCGCGATCGACCCAATCGACGCTGCGCTACCGACTAATAGGAACCAGAATGAGGGCTTGCTCATCAAATTCGCAAAGCTCTTGGGCTGTTCTACGTCAGGAGCCTTCGCCTTCGCTTCCGCTTCAATCTCTTCAATATTCGACGCACCGTCCGGCAGTTGCCCGATGTCCTGTGGTTTGTCCTTGAGCACGAAAAACGCGAGCGGCCACGCGATCAGAAGCAGGAAGCTGAGATAGTGCAGGGACTCGGTGTAGTCCATCCTCGCCGAGAGGTAGGGCGCCAACCGGTTGCAAAGCGCACCAACGACTGCAACGCCAACGTAGGCGATGCCCATCATTTTTCCGCGCTTCTTGTGATACCAGTTCGCAATGATGATCTGGTGCGGAATTGGCCCAGCTAGGAAGTAGCCGAACATATACATGCACCAGCAGGCGTAGTATTCGTAGACGTTGCCGCTCAGCCGCGAAAACCACTGAAACGCAATGAACGTCAGGCCGGTGCCGACGATTATTAGTTTTCGAGGACTGACTTTCGGGACTATCACGGGGCCGACCCAAAGAGTCAGCAGCACAGCGATCGGCGCGCCGGTTGTGACTAGCTCCTGAGTCCAGCCGTGCCCGTCGCGAAAGTAGTCAAAGAAGAACGCGATGTTGTAGTACGGAAATCCCGTCGATAACCCGAACGTGACAAAGCAAGCTGCGATGATCCAAGGACCATAAAATGGCTTTTGCGTTTCTTCCATGACTAAAATCTCCCGTGACCCGGAAGCGACCAGTGTAACCAAATGGAGCTACGCAGGTGTGGAGAGCGACGCTAGTAGGTCAAAAAACTGCGACATTGAGCGGCGCGAACGGCACTGCACCGATCGAGGCCGTTTAGTCTAGATAGGTGTAGTCGTCCAGAATGAGTGACGATGTCGCGAGCACTTCGTGCTCATCCTCGTCGCTGATCAAGCCCTGATCCTTACGCTCTGAGAGTTGCCGTGCGATCGCCTCGCGAAGCTGCTCGGCCTCGTGACCCGTATCGGCGAGGACGTCTCGCACTTTGTCGCCGCGTTCAACCTGTTCGATCCTCGTTTTACCGTCCGGGTCCACAAAGGCACTGAGAGAGGTGACCGTTCCGAAGAGATTGTGCAAGTCCCCTAGGGTTTCCTGGTAAGCGCCGAGCATGAGGAACGCGAGATAGTAGGGCTCGCCCGGGATAAGTGCGTGGAGCTCTAGCGATTCCTTCACAGTCTTTGTGTCGACGAACTTGTCGACGGAGCCGTCGGAATCGCATGTTATGTCGCACAGTACTCCACGCTCGGTCGGGAGCTCGTTGAGTCTGTGAATCGGCAAGATGGGGAAGAGTTGATCAAACGCCCAGAAGTCCGGCAGCGATTGGAACATCGAGAAGTTGCAGACGTATTTCGACGCTAGCAGGCGGTCAAGTTCCTCAAACTCAATCGGGCGTTGCTTCATTGAGCGCGAGAGTTGGGAAGCCCGCCGGCAGATCTGCCAGAACAGCCACTCGCCCTTAGCTTTGTCTACAAGCCCTAAATAGCCAAGTTCGAACAGCGAGATGAGGTCGGCCCTCTGCTCGACCGCGTCGTGGTAGTACTCGCGGAAATTCTTGGCGTTGATTTCGACCGCAATATCGCGCAACTCGACAACCGGCGCGGACTCCGACTCGATCGATTCAATCGAGTAATTTCCAACGGCGCCCGGTTTAATCACCTTGCGGACATCGGCGACGAGCATGGAATGATACGCAACCATCGCTCGGCCATGTTCCGTCACGATTGTGGGCGGTGACACTTTTTCGTGGGAACACACTTCGCCCACGGTGTGGATGACGTCGTTTGCGAATTCCTGTACGGAATAGTTCATCGAGAACTCGCTTGCCGTCTTAGAACCGTCGTAGTCAACGCCGAGTCCGCCGCCAACATTGAGGTAAGCGACTTCGAAGCCCATTTGGCGAGTCTTCGCGTACACTCGGCCCGCTTCCTTGAAAGCCTGTTTCGCGCGCCGAATGTCGTTGATCTGCGAGCCAATGTGGAAGTGCAACATCTTGAGCGAGTTCGAAGCGCCGCGGCTCTCGATCAAATCGAGGGCGCTGACGAGCGAGATCGTGCGCATGCCGAACTTCGCGAATTCGCCGCCGGAGTTTTCCCATTTGCCGCTGCCGCGAGCGTAGAGCTTGACACGGATCCCCAGGTCCGGTTGCAACTCAAGCTTCTCGGCCAGCGCAAGCACCATTTCGAGTTCCTCGATGTCCTCGACGATGATGATGGTTCGGCGCCCGAGCTTTTCGGCCAGTATCGCTGTCCGCAAGTAGAGCTGGTCTTTGAGGCCGTTACACGTGATTAACGCGCCGTCAGCGAGCGGCATCGACAAAGCCGCCAGTAGCTCCGCTTTGCTGCCGACCTCAAGACCATAGTTGTAGCGGCGGCCCGCCTCAACCAGACGCCTTACGACTTCGGCCCGCTGATTGACTTTGACTGGATAAACCCCCAGATGCCCGCCGCCATACTCGAACTCGGCGATCGCATGGGCGAATGCCTGGTGGAGGGCCGATAGGCGTTCGTCTAAGATCTGAGGAAAACGCAGCAGGAAAGGAGATGGCTGGTTACCCGCGACCAATTCACTAACGATCTCGAAAACGTCAATGGGCAGCTCCGCAATTTTGTGCGGCCAGACTTGCAGCCTGCCGAGGGAGTTGATGCCGAAGTAGCCGAACCCCCAATCGTCGATGGCGTAGATCTTAGAGACCCGTTCTTTAACGCCTGTTCCGATCGATGTACTTAGCGGATCTTGAACGCCACTCGCCATGACATTGCCCTCATGACCTTATCTTCGCTCAGGCAATAGTAGACGGTACGAGTGGCGAGTGGCGCGCGGTTTCAGGGTAGAGAGCGATGCCTGCTATGCCGCGGCTTGAGTAAGCTTCTCGGCGACGCGTAGGTAAATCGCCTTCATGCTTTCTGACAGATCAGGGACAAACAGTCCCGCGGCGACCCCCAAGAGGCCGACGAGTAGCGCGTACTCTACCAGGTCTTGCCCTGACTCGCTTCGACGTAGCCGGTCGAATCGCAACGAGAGACGGGTGATGAGTTTCATAGAAGTCCTCCTTGACGCTTTGGCGCCGACGAAGTGGCTAGGGTGGCGGCCAAACGCCCGCCACCCTAGCCCTCCGTCGGTCGCGTCGATTAGGCGGCAGCGAGAGTCAACACACTTCCCATACGGGAAAAAATGGTGCTGATACTTGCGCTGATTCCGGGCAGCAACGCGCCGGCAGCAACAGCCACAAACCCCGCGAGCAATGCATATTCCACGAGATCCTGGCCTTCAACGTCGTCCGCAAGAACGCGAATCCTAGCGGCAATCAGATTGAGCTTGTCTTTCATTAAGTCTCCTATCAGGTCGATTTGTTATGAATTTCGATGGATAACTCAGTGCCACAGGCTCAAGAGTCATTCGGAGCGCGCATGGTCTACGTGGCCCGTCCATCGAGTGTCATATCGGATGCCACCGGCGGATCTAGAGCAGATTCGCCAAATAATTGGCGCCGATTGGCGAGACCTCGTCGATGCGACGGGAGTCCGCGTATCTCGCCACGGAGCGAACACGTTGCCACCCGATCGGCCCTCAAGTAGTCGGAGGTGTATGTCGATCTAGCCCTTGACGGAAGGAATCGCGGCTCTTAGTCGCGCGCCTTAGGAGGACAAACTACCGTGATTTCGCTTTACCTGTGTGACCCGCAGCCGATTATCCATCTCGGACTCCAGGGCGTCCTCAAGAAATGCGACGACGTCGAACTTGCCGGCTACAGCGATGAACTGACGCGTGGTCATTCCGGCATCATTAAGACCCAGCCCACTGTCGCCGTTATCGACCGCACCTACGGCATGCACGCTTTGATTGAGTCGATCGGCAAACTCAAACAACAATGTCCTGAGACCGAAGTGATCGTCTGGGCCTCGTCGATTACCGATGTCGAGTGCTTTCGCGCATTGCAGGCCGGCGCGCTCGGCATTCTCAGAAAAACGGCGTCGGTCGAGATAATAATCGACTGCTTCCGAAGTGTTGCCAACCGAGAGCTGTGGACAGAGAATCTTTATTTCAATCGGATTCCCAGTTGACCGAACCGCGCAATCGCCCGCTAACACCCCGGGAACGCGAAGTCGCCGAGCTTGTCTCAAAGGGGATGAAGAATCGCGAGATTGGCGAGGCTCTCGGCATAGCAACAGGCACCGTGAAAATTCACTTGATGCACATATTTGAAAAAACCGGAATTCGCGACCGGTTCGAATTGGCGTTGCAGGGGCTGCGTATGGCAACTGAGCGCGAACGCAAGGCCGTAACGAGGGCCCCGCCGAGCGAGCTGTCGCCCGTCGCGTAATCAAGAAGTTTCGAATGGAATTCCCGAACTTCGCGTCCGGATAGGCGTAGTCTGTGTGTTGCCGCAGCTATTGAGTTGAGGTTTCGGGTCAGCGCGATCCTCTTTTCCAATTGAAAGATGAGCCTGAAGGAGAGAGGCGAAGCAGCTGCGGGTTGAGGGGGATTATAGCGTGAGTTGAGGTCGGCGGCTACAGCTATTTGTGGCTTCGTAGGGCGGGGTGAGGGGGATTGCATAAGGGGGAAGGGGCGGCAGCCCCAGTCCCCCTTTGCAGCCATCCCAGGCGAGACCCCACGGCCGTCTTCGGACGTGGGCCGGAGGAGCCGACAACGCCTCGGGTCGGGGCGTTGTCTAGCGCGTGCGCCAGCAGATCGCGAGGTCTTTGCAGACGCGTTGCAGTTCGTTGCGCTGAGCGTCGAGTTGCTCGGCAAACTCGGTGTCGGAACAAGTGTCCGCTCGCGCTTGGAGCTTCTTGAGCGAGCGATCCGCGCGCAGGCCGCGCTGCTCGGCGGGCAGGCTGAGCAGCTTTTCCCACGGCGTGCTCCACTCGGCGTACACCTTGCGCAACTTGCCGCGGCGGTCTCGGCGCTCGCTGGCGAAAGCGCATGGGCGATGAAAATTCAAGTACGGGTTGAGCCACTGGCGGTAGAAGGTGTCGATCGCCTGCGTCGCTTCCGAGGGCAAAAACTGGTAGCCCATCCACTTGCGCACCACCGCGCCGTTCTTGGTTTCGACCAAGGCATTGTCGTTCGAACGGCGCGCGCGAGACTTCGTAAATTCAATTCGCAACTTCTCGAGCAGTTTAGCGGTTTGATGGTTGACGAATTCGCTGCCATTGTCGGAGTGAAAGCCGCGAACGATAAATGGAAATTGTTCCAAAAGGCCTTCCAGCAAGGGAATGAGGTGATTTTCGTTGATGCGTTGGACGCAGCCGACGGCCTGCCACTGCGTCACTTCGTCGACCACATTGATGCTGTAGGCGCCTTTTTCACCTTCCTGTTCGGGCGAGTGCACGGTGTCGATGCGCAGGTAGCCCGGACGTCCTCGCGGCTCGGGTTGGCGGCGTTCGCCGATCGCCACGGGTGTCGGTCGAGTCTTGTCGAGATGCAAACTGTGTCGCCGGTAGACGGCGCGTTTGCGCAAGTTGTAGAGGTGTCCCACCGACAGTTCGGCAAGGCGTTCGAACTCCTTGCGGTTGTAGATTTGGAACTCGCGCTGGAGAATGCGACGCGTCGCCGGCCCGGAGAGACGTTGCTGTACTTGGTCGACATGCGCCAGGAGAACGATGTCGGCGCGGCTGTACTTGGTGGGGAAGCGGCGCCTTCGATAGGCTGTCGGCCGAACGCACTTTTCGCGCAAAAACTGCCCGATGAGGCGAGTCAATTGGGCGCGGCTTAAGCCGGTTAGCTTGCTCAGGAAGCGTCTCAACAATCCTTTAACCGAGCGCTTCTGGTCGGCATAATGATGCCTCTTCAGGACGCCTTCGACGAGCGCGTATTTATCCGCTCGACTTCCGGCCTGGAACTCGACGGACCCACACCCGTCGAGAAAACTCTCGATCTCATCGAGACTCACTGATTCGGCTTGCTGCACGGCGACTCCCATCGCCCGCAGTTTGCCTGTTCCTAATCGACCTTGCCCAAATTACCTCCAGGCTCATCTTGTGTTGGAATCACCCCTCCCTTCAGGCTCATCTTGTATTGGACAAGACGCAGCCACCACCACCATGGATTGGGCGGATCATTCAACGGCGAAACTTGAGATACCAGAGCGGCGACGTTGCGATTCGCAGTACCTAGCCGCGCCGCCGTGCGGTGCGGTGCAGACGTCGCAGAGAGGACCGCACCGCGAGGCGGCGCGGCTCGGTACCGCGAACGGCTTCGTCCAACAAGCAGCTCGTGTTGGCAACTCGAAAATTCATGCTTCGGGTGAGCGGCCAACACGACTAGGACTAGCAAGTTTGCCCCGTCGGCAATATCCGGGCCGTAGCCTCGAGGCGAGCTAGCGTTGCTAACGGCGGCCTGACTTCGCGCAGATACGCGAGGGTCTACCGCTTTCGGCGGACATGAACTTCGGAGGGCGTCCCCGACGGCGTTGGCCAGTCGAAAGCGCTTCGATTGTGCGAATCACGTGATCGAGCCGGTCACGTTCGGTTCGCAATTCGTGCAGGATTCGATATACGTCGATGTCAGCCATTCGGGTCTCCTCCGCAAAACGGAACTTGTCCAAGAGAAGAGAATCGGCCCACAAATCCGGCCTCTTTATAGCGGACGGGCCGATCGTAATGAGTTAGAGCCGGCAAGCCGATAGGAAGCCTAGGGCGATCCCGATGAGCACTCACTCCAAGGCACCCGTGCAGGGAAGCCAGATTTCTTCCATCAAGCCCAACGGAATTGCCGGCACACGGCCTTGGGCCTTTCGAGACTTGCCACCGTTTCCCGGCGTGGCGTTGAAGTTGCTCAACCTGTTGGATGAGGGCGATGTCTCGATGAAGACCGTCAGCGATCTGATCCGAGCAGACCCGGCAATCTCCGCGGAGATTTTGCGAATGTCAAACTCCGCAATGTACGGTGTAAGCCGCGAGATTGACAACGTCGCTCACGCGCTTGTCGTGCTCGGAACCGAAACGGTCAAGCGCCTAGCCCTGACGATCTCGCTGGGGCGGTTTTGCGGAGCCTTTCTGCAAGATCGCAGCTTGCGCGTGTGCTGGGACCACAGCGTCGCCTGCGCCCTAGTCTGCCAAGACCTGGCGACTATGCTTGGTGAACCTAAGGATCGGGCTTATACTGCCGGTCTGCTGCACGACATCGGTAGGCTCGCGATACTCTCTTGCTACCCAACTGAGTACGGAACCATGCTTTCAGTGGCGAGAGAGAATTCGTTCGACGAACTCGAAGCCGAGCGCGAGCTCTTTGAAATCGATCACTGCGCGGCCGGCGAAATACTAGCAACCGAGTGGAAGCTTCCGGAAGACTTTGTGGAGGCGATTTCGACCCACCACTCAGGGGAGCCTAGCGACTCGATTATCCCTTCACTGGTCGCCGCCGGGACGGCGATTGCGGATCGTCTCGGTTACAGCGTCTTGCGGGTTGAGGATTTCGATCGATCCATCCTGGACGTTATCCAGCAACTTCCACTTGAAGATTTCGAAACGTCCGCGGAGCGTATCGAGAATCTCAAACCAGCAATTGAGACGGCCCTTAGCAGCATCACCCCTGCAAAGCGCTGATCTTTGTCTCCAAGTGGCCCAGAGCATCCGCCAGTTGGGCGGGCTCATCGAGTTGATGCACCGTAAGTCCGGCCGCTTTGGCTGACACAACTCCGCTGGTGGAATCTTCAAATGCTAGGCAATCGCCGGCACGATCGATATCTACGATTTCTCTGAGCTGGGCTAGAGCCAACAGATATGGCATCGGGTCAGGCTTGAGACGCGTGACGTGCTCGCCACACACGATGATCTGCATCGCATCGGCGATCGCATGTTTCTCGAGAATCGGAACTACGTCCGGCGTCGCGCTCGACGATACGACGCCGATTGGTATTTTCGGCGACGCGGACCGCACCCACTCGACGACTCGTGAATCGACCCTTAGCTCGTTCGCACTGCGCCGACGGTAGCAATTGTGTTTTCGTAAACAACCGGCGGTCATGAGTTCTTCGGTGGCCTCTTGGCCTGATTTTTCGAGGAACATTCGAGCTGCCTCGCGATCGCTAATCCCTACAAAACGTTGCGTGTATTCTTCCCAACCGAGGTCGACGCCCCAGGGTTCGGCCGCCTCGAGCCAGGACTCGTGGTGCAGGTGCTCGCTGTCACACAGCGTGCCGTCAAAGTCGAACAAGACAGCTCGGATATCTAGGCTGGACAATCTCCATTCTATCCGGACCCATTCCGGGGGCCCGGCCCGACTGGTCTACCGAATTGCTTTGGCTGCGTGAATTCACTATGCTGGCGGGGTGCTGCGGTCCCTGCTCGTCGCGACCCTAATTTGGCTCGCCGCTTGTAGTTCAGCAGACGGCCCGTACCCCTCGAAAGAAATCAAATTGATCGTACAGGCTTCGCCAGGTGGGACGTCCGACACGGTTTCACGGGTGATGGCCAGCCTTGCCGAGGCCGACATGGGCGTGCCAATCGTCTGCGAAAACAAGCCCGGTGCGAGTGGAGCGTTAGCGTTCTCATACGTTGCTCGCCGGCCGGCGGACGGCTACACGATTGGGCACGCTCCGATTGAACTCGCCATCGTTCGCTCGCTGGGCTACGCCGATATAGGACCGTCCGACGTTTCGCTGATTTGCATGGTTTCGAAGACAGCGCCGGCGCTCGTTGTCCGCGCGGATTCACCATGGGAGACCTTTGAAGACTTCGTCGCCGCCGCGGGTCGAGAGCCCGGGAACATCATCATGGCGAACTCCGGTATTGGGTCAATCTGGCACTTCAACGTCTTGTTGATGGAGCAGGGTACGGGAGTGCGTTTTACGCATTTACCCTACTCAGGTTCTTCCGGGGCGTTGGTGTCGCTGATTGGCGGGCACTCCGACGCTGCGATCGCGGGCGTAGGTGAAGTCGTTTCGCATGTCGAATCCGGCAGCCTCAGGCCGCTGGCGCTGTTCGACAAAAACCGTTCGAGCGTATTCGCCGACGTGCCAACGACACATGAGTTGGGATACCAGATTGGGGCACCCGCTTGGAGTGGATTTTTCGGCCCTGGGGGAATGTCGGAGCAGGCTGTGGCGAAGTTGGCCGCTGCATTTAAGGCGGCGTTTCAGACGTCTGAGTGGGAAAAGCTCTGCGCGCAACGGGGAATGCAGTCCCTTTATCTCGACAGTGAGCAGTTCAATCGTTTCGCGCTCGAACAGCAGGCATTCTTCGCCGATGTTATCCCGAAACTCGTTCGCCTGGGGGACGACTAGATGGACCGCGTGAATACGACCGTCGCGGCTTTCTTTCTGGCGCTCGGCGCGTATTTGGTGATTAGTGGCGGAGGATTCCCGACAGGCGTTGGCGCATTGCCAGGCGCGGGATTCTTTCCGCGTGTGATCGGTTCGCTCATAGTCTTGCTGGCGCTGGCGATGCTGTACCAATCGCGTGCGCAAAGTGAGGCCGCAAGTTTTACGCTCAACAACCCGCGGCAGATCGCCGGCGCCGTGGGAATGGTGTTCGTCTACTTGGCTTTGTGGGGAACAGGTTTCTTCCCCTTGCGGACTGCGATATTCCTTGCGCTGTTGCTAAGATTCCTCGGCCAAGGCTGGCCTGCCGCCGGCGGCGTAGCCGTGACGCTGACGGCTGTCGTCACCGCCGCGTTTCAGTACGGATTGAATGTTTCACTGGAGTAGTGGCCACCTCAAGTGATGAAATTGCCGCCGAAATCAAACACCAAAACCGCGACCGCCAGGGAGCTGGTTTCGATCGGCGCATCAACCGGACAAGCATCTGAGGCATCCGCGGGAGTGACCTTTGGGCGCTGAGCTACTGGCCGGTCTGTCAGCGGTCTTGGACTGGGAGGTGCTCGGCTTCCTAGCGATCGGCGTTTCCCTCGGCGCGATCTTCGGAGCGCTACCAGGGCTAACGGCCACGATGGGCGTCGCGGTGCTCACGCCACTCACATTCTGGGTTTCAGCCGAGCAAGGGCTCGCGATGTTGCTGGGAATCTATTGCGGCGCGATCCCCGCCGGCGGGATTCCCGCGATTCTGATCAACGTCCCCGGAACGCCGGCTTCAATCGCCACCTCATGGGACGGCTACGCCCTCGCTCAAAAGGGACAAGCCGGGCTCGCCCTCGGGATCAATGCTCTGATGTCGGCTGTCGGTCAACTGACGAGCATCCTGTTTCTTGCGATATTTGCGTTCCCAATCGCAAACTTCGCCCTGCAATTCGGTCCAGCCGAGTACTTCGGGCTGGCCTTATTCGGCATCAGCTTGATGGCTGCAGTCTCCGGGAACCAGGTACTTAAGGGACTGTTGGCCGGCATGCTCGGACTGGCGCTCGCGCTTGTGGGCCTCGACCCGATGACGGCGTACCCGCGATACACATTCGGGATGTCGGAGTTCCTGGACGGGATCTCGTTTGTCCCTGTGATGATCGGTCTTTTCGGATTAGCTGAAGTACTGGTGCAGATTTCGGAGCGGCACTCGATCCGCGATCTCCCGGCCGCCACGCTGGGGCGCATTTTGCCACGATTGTCGGAGTGGAAGAAGATGCTGCCGTCAGTACTGAGTGGCGCGGCGTTGGGCACTGTAGTTGGCGCAATTCCCGCAGCCGGTGGCGACATCGGGTCGGTCATCGCGTGGGAGCAGGCGCGCCGCATTTCACCCGACAAGAAAGAATTTGGCAAGGGATCGCTACGGGGGCTCGCTGCCAGCTGCGCCGCATGCAACGGTGCGATCGGTGGCGCGATGACGACGATGCTCACGCTGGGCATTCCCGGTGATGCAGTCTCGGCCATTCTGATCGGGGCTCTACTGATTCACGGAATACAGCCGGGACCCCTACTGTTCAAAAACAATCAGGTGTTTGTTTACTCGATCGTGTTCTTATTGGTCTTCGCCTCTCTGCTGATCATGTTGATCGGTCTGCTGGCCGCCAAGCCGCTGGCCCGAATCCTGCGCATCCCGGCCCCCTGGCTGTGGGCTGGGATCATTCTTTTCGGGACCGTCGGAGCGTATGCGCTCAGCAATGCTCTGGTCGACGTGTGGGCGATGTTCGTTGCCGGAATCGTGGGATTTCTATTCCGCAAAGCCCAAGTCCCACTCGGGCCATTGGTGCTGGGGATGATCCTCGGCCCCATGATGGAGGCGAACTTGCGACGGGCCCTTATTATTAGTCGCGGTGACTGGGTGGGGCCGCTGACTCGTCCCATCGCGTTGTTCTTCTTAGTAGCCACGGTGCTGTCGCTATGCTGGCCGCTGATCCGGTCAAAGCTGTTGCGTCCGCGGGCCGAGGGATAGCCCGCATTTCTCATCAGGTGGCGAGGGAAAGTGCGTGAAAGGTGCGTCAATACGAGGCGTGGGACACTTGGCGCGCGCAGGCGTACTTGACTGTACGCCGAGCACGGCAAGTGAGCGCAACGAAGTAGTGGCGCACCTAGCGCGTGCTTTCGCCGTCAGCTGGGGAGAATTGCGGGCTAGTCAGTTTAGGGAGAAAGGCGTCGCCACATCGCCGATAGTTCCTCCAGGGTTAGCTGCTGCGCTCGCATCTTTCCGGCAGGGTCGGCAGCCAATGCCTCTGACGTGAATCTACCGGATAGGTTGTTTCGCAGCATCTTTCGCTGAGCTCGGAAGCAGTCGCTGAGAAACGGCAACAGTCCTGGCGGCGGAGGATCTGCGTTGATCTCGATCGAAATTACGGCTGAATGTACTTTCGGCGGCGGTTGGAACGCTTCCGGCCCGACTATGAACTCTTTTCTAGGTTTGCCACAGACCTGAGCGATGCAACTGAGATAGCCGTAGTCGCGACTACCTGGCCCTGCAACGATGCGATCAGCGACTTCGTCCTGGATTAGGAATACGGCCCGCGCACAGACCTCGCGTGCATCAAGTACCCTTCGCAATATCGGCGAAGTGATGTAATAGGGCAAATTGCCGACGAGAGTAATCCGCTCCGCGGTTCGCTCTCTGATCAGGGCAGCTAGATTTACGTTCAAGAAGTCATCGTGAATGACCTCCAGCTGCTCGGGGTTATCGCAGCGCCCGGGTAAGGCGGAGGCCAGGCCGGCGTCGACTTCAATTGCGATAAGCCTCTGTGCTCTTTCGATGAGGTGTCGAGTGAGCGCGCCCCTGCCTGGGCCGATCTCGAGCACAATCTCTTGCGGCGTCGGAACGGCGGTCTCTGCGATGCGAGCGAGAACGTTGGAGTCGACCAAATAGTGTTGGCCAAGCTTCGGTTTGGAGGGCAAGTTGCCAGTGTAGACGAGCGTAGGCGAGGCGTCGCTGAACGCGCGGCCCGGGGGTTTGCCGTCGCCATTGAAATTATGGACCCTGCGCTAAGATGAAACATTCCAAAGCGAAACGACGAACGAGTTTCTAGAGCGGGGGAATTGGCATTGGCTGCTACCGAGAGTTGCACGAGCGAACTCGACATCGAGATCCCTTGGGTAGAAGTAGAAAAAGAGTCTGACAAGGCGCTGAAAGGTCTGTCAAGAGGAGTCCGCGTGCCCGGGTTCCGGAAGGGCAAGGCACCCAAATCGGTCCTCAAAATGCGCTTTAAGGACGAGATCAAGAGTGAAGTTCTCGAGCGCCTGCTCCCGAAGTACTTTTGGGAAAAAGCAGAGGCCGATAACCTCAAGGTGGTTGGCAGCCCTGACCTCTCGGACTTGCACTTTGAAGACAACGAGCCAGTCAAGTTCAAGGCCGTATTCGAGGTTTTTCCAGAGTATGAATTGGGGAACTATCGTCGGCTCGAAGTGCCTTATATGGAGCCCGTCGTCGAGGACGCTGACGTTGACGCCGAGTTGGAGCGACTCAGGGAAAGCCAAGCAAGTTATCGCAATCTTGACCCGCGGCCGCTCGCCGATGGCGACCTTGCCGTACTTTCGCTGAAGAGTGAATCGGTAGACGATTCGCCGGCGATCGATCAAGAAGAGACTACCCTGACAATCGGCGCCGACGCAACGCTGCCGGATTTCAGCGATGCGCTCCGAGGGAAAAGCCCGGACGACGAAGTCGATTTTGAGGTGACTTACCCGGACGATTTTGCGAGCGAGAATCTGGCGGGCAAATCCATTCCGTTTCACGCCAAGGTTTTAGGGATTCGCGAGAAGGAGCTGCCCGAGCTGGACGACGACTTTGCAAAGGATGTCGACGCACAGTTCGAGACGTTCGATGCCCTCAAGACCCGCATCCGCGAAGGCATGCTCGACATGCGTCGCAACTCCGGTTCGCAGCAGGCGAAAGACAAGCTCGTCGATCAATTGGTCGAGGCGCACGACTTCCCGCTGCCAAAAAAACTCGTAGATCAACAGATAGGCACCCGCCTCGAAAATAATTTGCGTTCGCTATCCCAGCAGGGAATCGATGTCAAAAGCCTTGATGTTGATTGGCAGAAGATCGGGGAATCGGAGCGCCCACGGGCACAGCACGACGTCAAAGCGAGCCTGCTGCTGGAGCGGATTGCCGACGTCGAAAACATTAAGGCAGACGATTCGCAGATTGACGCCGAGATCGAGCGCTACGCCGAGCAGAATCAACTGACTCCGGGTGGCGCCCGTAAGAAACTTGCGGAAGACGGCACACTCGATCGAATGAAGTCCTTCTATCAAAACGAGAAAGTGCTCAATTTTCTATTCGACGAAGCCGAAAAGGTCGATCCTCCTGAAGAGCCGGCCGGCGAGCCCGAAGTTGCTGTGGACGCCGAAGTGCCCGCGGAAGAAAGCACCGAATAAATTCATGTCGAAAATTCACGAACCCCACGCCAATCTTGTCCCGATGGTGGTCGAGCAGACCAGCCGAGGCGAGCGGGCATACGATATCTTTTCGCGTTTGCTTCGCGACAATATCATCTTCGTCGGCTTCCCGATCGATGACACAATCGCGAACCTGATTACCGCCCAGCTGCTTTTTCTTGAGGCCGAAAATCCCGAACGTGACATCTGGCTCTACATCAATTCTCCGGGCGGCTCGATTACTGCCGGCATGGCGATCTACGACACAATGCAATTTGTGCGCCCCGACATCACGACGGTTTGCATTGGGCAGGCCGCCTCGATGGCTGCGGTCCTGATGACCGCGGGGGCAAAAGGGAAACGGTACGCGCTGCCCAACTCCCGTTTCCTGCTGCACCAGCCGTCGATGTCAGGCCTCGGGGGCCAGGCGACCGATATCGCGATTCACGCAAAGGAAATCCTGCGCATGCGCGAGAACCTCAACGCGATCATTTCGAAGCATACCGGCCAAACCGTTAAGCAGATCGAGCTCGATGTCGAGCGCGACTTCATTCTCGAAGCTGGGCTGGCTAAGGACTACGGACTCATCGACGAGATCATCACCAAGAAAGATGCCACTTAGAAGCTGCTCGGTCACTCAATCGGTGCACGGCCGAGCTCCGTCAACAATCGCGGTTTGATACCCTACTGCGAATGAAAGCCTGGCAAGTTACTCACTACGGTGAGCCCGAGGAAATGACCTATGCCGATGTCGACACTCCGACACCGGGCGATGGGCAGGTTCTTATCAAAAACGCAGCCTGCGGATTGAACTTTTTCGACCTCCTGCAGTGCCAGGGCAAGTATCAGTCCAAGCCGGAATTTCCTTTTACGATTGGGGCTGAGGTTTCCGGCACCGTTGAGGCGGTCGGCCCCGGAGTGCAGGGAATCGCCGTGGACGACCGCGTCGTGGCGCTGCCGCGAGGAGGCGGATTCGCCGAGAGTACGCTTGCCGAGGCTTCGCGAACCTTTGCGATTCCCAACAGCATGAGCCATGAACAAGCGGCGGCTCTACCGGTCGTCTATCAGACGTCTTACTTCGCGCTCGACAAGCGGGCCAATCTGCAGGCCGGCGAGTGGCTACTGGTTCATGCCGGCGCGAGTGGTGTTGGGGTTTCCGCGATCCAGATCGGTAAGGCTAAGGGCGCTCGAGTGATTGCTACCGCCGGCAGCGAGGAAAAGCTCGAGTTCTGCCGTGATCAGGGAGCTGACCATGTTATTAACTATCGTGACGAGAACTGGATCGATACCGTCAAGGCAGTAACCGCCAAGCGCGGAGCCGACGTCATCTACGATCCGGTCGGCGGCGATGTATTCGATCTGTCGTCGAAGGTCATCGCTCCCCAAGGGCGCCTGCTGGTCATCGGTTTCGCAAGCGGACGAATCCCGTCGCTGGCTGCTAATCGAGCACTGCTAAAAAATATGTCACTTGTTGGGGCCTTCTGGGGACGCTACTGCGACGAACACCCTGGCTACATGAAGTCGCTTCATCGTGCGCTTATCGAGCTATATATGGATGGCAAGATCGATCCCCCCGTCGGCGCTAGCTATCCGATGGACCAGGCGCCGCGGGGTATTCGCGACCTCGCGGACCGCAAGGTTAGCGGCAAGGCTATTCTGTCGATCGGCTGAGGCCGTTAGTGCGATTCCGCGCGGAATCGCTAAACTCAGTCCAGGAGACTCGCCCTGGTTCCCAATTTATTTCCGGCTTTGTTGCTAGCTGGAACCCTTGCCCTTGGGCTAGCTCTCGGTTCCCCGGCGGACAACCCGCAGTCGTCCGGAGAGGACGCTGCTCCGGAACTCGATGCAACTCCAGTTGTTCCAGAAAACGTCGACTCTGCCGAGAGCGCCACTGCAGGCTCCGCCGCGAGCAGCGATCGCACGGCGCTTAACCTGCTGGGTGAGGTCGACTCGGAGCAAGGCGAGGGCCGCCGCAATGAAAACGTCAGGCTGACGCTCATAGACAACAACGTACTCAAGGAGCTGAACACCCGCATCGGTGCTACAGCCACAATCGCTCCCGAGTTCAAGATTGAGAGCGATTACTTCGGCAAGGAGTTCGGCGGCAGCGTCTCCGAGCCGCTGCACGTTGGCCCGATCAAGGCCGACGCCGTCCACGGAGAGCTTTTTTGGGGCCATAACAACAGCCTGTTTAGCGCGCGCTCGTTCTTCCAGGTCGGCACTGTACAACCAGCTCGGACTAATGACTTTGGCTTTAAGATAGGATTGCCCCTGGGCAAGAAGACCGGGCTCACGATCGACGCGAATCAGCGCCGCTTGCGGGGTCAAGTGAACGGTAATGTGTTGGTTCCCGCGGCCGACGAACGCACACCAACGGCGACGGACCCCGAGACACGCTCGATTGTCGAAAGCATCCTCGGCGCATTCCCCAACGAGCTGCCCAACCGGACTGACATTAACCCGCGGGCGCTGAATACTAACGGGCGTCAAAATATTGATAACGACCGCTTTTCAGTGAGGCTCGATCGCTTACAAGGCGATAAAGATCGCCTAACAGCGCGATACGGTCTTACGCTACAGAACGTCGAGGCATTCCAACTGGTTGGCGGGCAGAACCCCGACACGACGACGCGAAATCATCAGGCTCGTCTGACATGGAATCGAGCATGGAATCCTTCGACCACGACCGATTTTTCAGTAGGCTTCGACCGTGTGGGCTCATTGCTAGTTCCCGACGACACCTCGCTAGGCGCGTTTTTCTTGTTCGCAAATATCGTCGAGTCGATTGGTCCAAACGGCAGCATCCCAATAGACCGGGCGCAGAACTTGTTCCGATATGCCGGGCGTGCTGAAAAGATCAGCGGCTCGCATTCGCTGAAACTCGGTTTCACTGGCATGCGCCGACAACTCAATGGCTCCGAAAGCAATGAGCACCGCGGTAAGTTTCGTTTTCGGCCCGATTTCGATCGTCCTCTCGTTGATAACTTGCTCGCGGGAACTCCGAGCACCTATATCGTCGCCCTCGGTAACGCTCACCGCGGCTTTCGCAACTGGGATTTAAACTTTTTCGTGGGTGACGAGTGGAAGGTCAGCTCGCGGTTGACGCTGAATGCAGGGCTGCGTTTCGAGCCGGTCAGCGTTCCGGTCGAGGTCAATGGATTCAGCGACGTCCCGTATGACTGCGATTGCAATAACTTCGCGCCGCGGTTTGGCGTGGCGTACCGGGCGAACGATCGATGGGGCGTCTTTCGGATGGCCTACGGGCTGCACTACGGCGCGATATTCCCGTCGACCTTTATGCAGACGCGATTTAATCGGCCGCAGGTGATTACACTCGACGTCCGTGCTCCAGATTTGACTGATCCGGCAAGGGGCCTTGACCTGGTGAATATCGATCCCAACACACGGAGTGCCTTCTTTAGTCTCGATCCAGAGCTCTCAACTCCATATTCCCATCAGTACAACTTCACCTGGCAAATGAAACCGTATCAGGACTGGACACTAGAACTCGGCTACGTCGGCAGCCGCTCCCATCGCTTGTTGCAGACACGCTGGAATAACCGCGCTCGGCCGGTGGAGGGAATTGATCTGCAGGTCCGGACGGTGAATGAGCGCCGACCTGACCCAACCGTCTTCGACGTGCAGCACACAGTGAACGGCTCCATCGGTTACTACGACGCAGCCAAGGTCACGCTCAGAATCCCGGAGCATGCAGGATTGTCAGGTGAGGTGTCGTATTGGTTCAGCAAAGCTATCGACCTCGGGGCCGACTACACGAATACCGCGTTCGGTCAGGACGCCCGCAATTCGCGCAGCCCGAGTGAATTCGAAATCTGGAAGGACATGAAGTCTATTAGCGATTTCGATCAGCCGCACGCCGCACTCATGCGGATGAACTATCAACTGCCTCCGATGCGTGGCGGGCAACTCTGGATGAAGATGTTCGGTGGCTGGCAATTGAGCTCGATCGTATTGCTCAAATCGGGGACGCCTTTCGCCGTGCGTTCTGGCTCGGACGCGCCCGGATTCGGCAACGTCGACGGCCAAACCAGTGACCGTCCGAACCTCGAGGACACATCAGTTTTGGGTGCACACGTAGACCACCCGGATACTTCAGCCGCTCGTTTGCCGCGAACGGCGCTCAGCTTCATGGCAGCTTCGGACATTGGCGGAAACCTCGGTCGCAACACATTCCGCAAAGATGGCATTTTCAACATCAACGCCGCCGTTTCGCGGCGCTTTTCGCTGGGTGGAGACCGCTCACTGCTGTTTCGCGCGGAGTCGCTCAACTTTACGAATCACCCGCAGTTCGCGGAACCCGGTCGGGATCTCACCGCCAATAATTTCGGCCAGATCACAAATACATTGAACGACGGTCGAACGATTCGGTTCTTGCTGCGGATCGCCTTTTAACCCGCAATTCTCACCAGGCGGCGAGGGAAAGTGCGTGGAAGGTGCGCCATTACGAGGCGCGCGACACTTGGCGCGCACAGGCGTACTTGACGGTCCGTTGAGCACGGCAAGCGAGCGCAACGAAGTATTGGCGCGCGTAACGCGTACTTTCACCGTCGGCTGGTGAGAATTAAGGGTTAATTGGTTTCGGTCAGCGGCTCCGCGCTGAGCACCGAATACGTTTGGCCGCGTTCCGTCGCGATTGTACGGATATCGTCAGAGCCGGCAACCCGAACCCGACAAATATTTCCTAATCGCGACAGGATTGTCGCGCTGCTCAGCTTGCCGTTGGCCCACTCCATCGAAACCTCAAACCCACCGCGCGCCTTCAATCCCTTCACTGAGCCACGGCTCCAAGCCGTGGGCAACGCCGGCAACAGATGGACCTCGCCGTCGTGCGACTGCAACAGCATCTCGGCGATCGCCGCGGTACCTCCGAAATTGCCGTCGATTTGGAAGGGGGGATGATTGTCGAAGAGATTATCGAGCGTCGACTTGGTGAGTAGCAGCTCGAGATTCTCGTAGGCCTGCTCGGCATCTTCGAGCCGAGCCCAGAGGTTGATCAGCCAGGCACGGCTCCAGCCTGTGTGGCCGCCGCCATTTGCCAGGCGGTGCTCAATCGACTTGCGAATCGCGGTGGCAAGCTTCGGCGACCCGCGCAGTGTGAATTGCCGGCCAGGGTGCAGCCCAAATGCGTGAGAAATATGGCGGTGGCCGGCGTCTTGCTCTTCGAACTCCTCCGGCCATTCCATCAGCCGCCCGTCGCCGCCGATCCGAGGGCCGGCCAGCGTTCCCAGCTTCTCGCGCACCTCGGCCGTGAACTCATCGTCGATCTCAAGGACGTCCGCGGCCGCAAGAACATTGCTGAACAGATCCCATACGATCTGCTGCTCCATCGCCGGCCCCATCGTCATGCGAGCGGGCTCGCCTTCATTGGTGAGGAACACGTTTTCCGGCGAAGTTGCCGGCCCACTGACAAGTTTGCCGGTCTCGGGGTTCTCGACAAGCCAGTCTAGGAAAAACTCGGCGGCTTCCTTGAGGACCGGGAAGGCTCGCTCGCGTAAGAAGTTCTTATTCCCGTTGAAACGGTACGACTCCCACAGGTGCCGCGACGTCCAAGCCGCTCCGGTGGGCCACATGCCGTATTGGGCGTTGCCTATCGGACTGGTCCACCACCAGGCGTCAGTTGTGTGATGCGCAACAAATCCGCGGGCGTTGTAGTGATCTCGCGCGGTCTTGCGGCCTCTCACGCGCAAGTTGTCGAGCAGATCCCACAGCGGCTCCTGCATCTCGGAAAGATTCGTCACATCAGCCGGCCAGTAGTTCATTTGGACATTGATATTGATGTGATAGTCCGCGTTCCAGGGCGCATCGATGTGGTGGCTCCAGATCCCTTGCAGATTCGCGGGCATGCTGCCCGGTCGCGAGGAGCCCATCAACAAGTAGCGCCCAAATTGAAAGTAGGTCGCTAATAGATCTGGGTCGCGCGCGCCGGCGCGCATCGCTCGCATGCGTGCGTCAGTAGGATTGCGCCGCTCATGCTCGCCGCCAAGATCGAGAGCAACGCGACGGAAGATCGTGCGATGATCATCGACGTGAGCTTTCTTGAGTTCGGCGTAGCGAACCCCTGCCGCTGCCGCAAGCTGCTGTGTCGTCGTGCCTGCCGGCGATCGGCCTCGATAGTCCGTCGCGGCCGCAACGAGCAGCGTGACGGAATTGGCATCGTCAATAACGAGTGAGCCACCGTCCGCGCGGATAGAACCGCCGTCCACCAGCGCCTTTAACCGTGTTTCAAATCGCACACCAAGTTGCTCACCGCCGTGGCTCGCGCGCCCCGTCATGACGATTTCGTCACCCTCGGCGGTTGAAGTCGCATCAACCACACGATTCAGTCTGATACGGCGCGAGAGTCCTCGTGGCTGGTCGGATTCGATTCGGACAACGAGCACTTGGTGCGGTGCGCTCGAAAAAACCTCGCGCCTAAACGTTACGCCACGCCCGATCCACTCTGTCCGGGCGATACCCGTTTCTAGGTCCAATTCGCGGCGGTAGTCACGAGGGCTTTGCGGAGGATCTGACTCTATCCGGAGATCCCCGAGCGTCTGATAGCCCTTGGGGTAGATCCGCCGGCCCATGATCTTGTCCTCGATCATTTTCTCGGCATCGACGTATTTGCCTTCAAAAAGCAGCCGGCGGATTTTCGGTAGATGCTGATAGGCGCCCTTGATATCGCGCTCTTGAGGGGCACCCGCCCAGAGCGTGTCTTCGTTGAGCTGGATGCGCTCGTCCTCAATACGGCCGAACACCATGGCGCCTAAGCGCCCGTTGCCCACCGGCAACGCTTCAACCCACTGGCTTGCCGGCTGGTCGTACCACAGCAGCGGCTCAGATAATGCAGGGGTTACGAGCGCGAGGGCTAGCGCGAACAGTCTCATGGCCGCTTAAGAGTATACCGGGCGGTTACAGTCGAAAAGCGTTGGCGCGGGCTCGAAGAGTTAGTTCGACTTCCAACTCTTGACCCTCCCGGATAATCGTCAGCTTGGCGGTGTCGCCGGCCAGCTTCAAAGCCAGCGCCTCGCTCAGCGTGCTCTTGGCTACGATCGGGCGGCCGTCGACGGCGACAATGAAATCCCCTCCCCACGGGATGCGGTAGTTGCCGACCCTAATTTCCTCCTGAGCGCCGCGCAAACCGTTTTCGGCCGCGACAGAGCTGCGGGCGACGTCGGTTATGAGGTGTCCCGACGCAGGCAGCCTCAGTGCTCTGGCGAATCGCGTTGGCACGAAAAACCCTTCGGTGCCGAGTGCTTCTGGAGGTTCGGCGGCGCCCTTCACGAAACGAAGCAGGGGCTGTGCCCGGCTAATCGGCATGGCGAATCCAATCCCGATATTTCCGCCAGGCCCGTAGATCGCCGTGTTCACGCCGATGACATTTCCACTGGAATCGAGCAGCGGTCCGCCGCTATTGCCGGGGTTGATCGCGGCGTCGGTTTGGATGAGATCTCTCAAGATGCCGGAGCGGTCTTGAATTGAGCGGCCGACGGAGCTGATCACTCCGGTGGTCAGCGTGCCTTCGAGACCGAACGGATTGCCGATGGCGAGCACCTTTTGGCCGATTCGAACAGAGTCCGATTTACCGAGTGGCAAAAATGGGAGTGGTTTTTCTGCCCTGATCTGGATCAGTGCGAGGTCATTCCGCGGATCGGTGGCAATCACTTTAGCCGCGTAACGCGGGCTCTCGGCTTCGTCCGTAAGCGGGGTAACTTCGAGTTGAGCGCTACCCTGGACGACGTGGTAGTTCGTGAGAATGCGTCCCTCGGCATCAACCAAGAAACCGGAGCCCGTCGAGGATGAGGGATACACTTCCAAAAACCAGTTGCGATTGAGAACGGTGCTGGTAATATGCACCGTCGCCGGATACGACCTGCTATAGATATCGATATTCGAGACTTCTTCGCGGGTGAGCGTCGAATCAGCTTCCGTCCAGAACGGTTCGTCGGAATGCAACGGAGACACGTCAGCGTCGCCGAATGAAAACAGATCGGGCGCCGTGGTCCAAACCACGAATGCCGCGGCGAAAAGCACGGCGAGGATCACCGGGCGCCAGCCGACGGAACGGGATTCACTGATTGCCATTAGCAGACCTCCGTTTGGACCCTCTGGGCCTCGCTTCTCAGCTTATGGTAGACGTCTTCGACTTGGGCCAATGTTTGGGACTTAGTGCCCGCCGTGTCGATAACAAAGTCGGCGTACCTGCGTTTTTCTTCGAGCGGCATTTGTCGATCTAGACGAGACTCGGCTTCCTCGACGGTGGACTTCTCGCGCTCGACAAACCGCGCGATTTGGACGTCACGCGGGCAAGCCGCCAGTATCAGCCGATCGTAGTTCTTGTAGCTACCGCTCTCGACCATGATGGCCGCTTCGATGACCGCGACCGCATCGGGGTCGCAAGCTTCAAGCTGAGTGAAAAACTGCTTCTGCCTATTGAATACGTGCGGGTGGACGAGGGAGTTCAACTGTTTGAGCTTTTCGGGATCTTTGAATACGATCGCGCCGACCTTTTTTCGATCGACCGTTTTGTCAGCAGCTAGAATATCGGCTCCAAAAAGCTTGACCACGTCAGCGTACGCCTCGCCGTCGGGCATCAAAATCGCGTGGCCGAGTTTGTCGGCTTCGAGTACGTGAGCACCGAGACGTCCGAGCTCAGAGCCGATGAAACTTTTTCCGCTCGCAAGGCCGCCGGTTAGGCCGACCTTTATCATTTGGCAGTGAGCGGATACGAAGACGGACCAATAAAAATTGGTTGGCCGGGGGGGATTCGAACCTCCATAGCGGGCGTCAAAGGCCCGTGTCCTACCATTGAACGACCAGCCATCCGTCCGTCTTTTCCTAGATTAACACGCCATCACTGCCAGCTAGTCACCCGGGCGGATGATCCGCCCGAACTGATTGCCACCCACCTCGCCGTGCCACCAAGTGCCGGCATAGTGGTCTCGATAGAACAGCACGCGGGCGGTGAAAGTACCCAGTCCCGGGATGCTGACGTCGGTCAAGCTAACCATCGGCGTATCGCCGGCCCAAAGCAACTTGACGGGAACCGGGAAGGTCACGTCGTGGTCGCCGTATTGAATGCGCGAGTGGAAAGTCCAAATATCTCCCCCCAGCTTGACAACTTTCTCGACCTCATAACGCTCAGTGCGAGGCGTGCGGTCTTCGCGTCCCGTGATAGTAAAACTGCCTTCGAGAACGACGCCTTGCATCGATTCGGAGAATGCTTCCTCGCGGGCATGTTGCTCGACTGCGTCCGGCGCCGACGAGCAGGCGGAAAAGATTAAGAACGCTAGAATCACGCACCGCATAGGCCTTACGGTACGAGGTTTGGGTAGCGAAACGCCAGCCCGCACTTTTCATCACGTGGCGAGAAATGCGGCTACCTCGGCGGGCTGTCATCCCTCGAGAGCCAGACTTAAGAAGACATCCTCGAAGGGTTCGTTCGCCATGCCGGCCGCCATCCGGATTTCCTCGGGCGTGCCCTTCGCGACGATCGCCCCCTCGCGCAAAATTACGCAGCGCTCACAGACCCGTTCGACGAAACTCATCAAGTGAGAGCTGAGAACGACGGTTGAACCGCCGGCGAGTAGCTGCTCCAAGCGCAGGCGAACTAGGCGCATACTTTCGGCATCGAGCCCGTTTAGCGGTTCGTCGAGTAGCAGAAGCTGTGGGTTGCCGAGCCAGGCTGCGATGATCCCAATCTTCTTGCGCATGCCTAGCGAATATTCGCGGATGAGATCGTCAGCCTTGTCCGTGAGCGCGAAGTATGCGAGATCGGATTCGATCTGAGAGAGATCAGTCATGCCCTTGATTCCGGCGACGAATTCCAGGAATTCGCGGCCCGTCAAGCGTTCGTAGAGAATCAATTCCTCAGGCAGGTAACCGATCTTGCGCTTGGCCTCGACAGGTTCCCTGGCGGGGTTGATTCCGGCTACCGCGACTGCGCCGGCATCCGGCCGCACCAATCCCAGAACGGCTTTGATCAATGTCGACTTGCCGGCGCCGTTGGCCCCTAGCAGCCCGAAGATTTCGCCGTCGACCGATAAAGAGACGTCGTCGACCGCAACGTTGTCGCCGTAGCGCTTGCTGAGGCCTTCGATCGATAAGGTCGGCGAGCTCACAGGGCCGGCCCTCCGAGCCGCCCGGCGGTCTCCCGGGCTCGGCCGGCAAGTTGGTGGGCTACGTAGGCGTGCAGCACCCCCATCCAGATCGTGTATTCCCAGAAAAGAACGTAAGTGCCCGCGAACGCCGTTCCGAGCAGGCCGGCCAAGGTCAGCCCGAGTACCGGGCGGTCCGCAACCTCAAACATCAGAAGACCAACCATCGATGACACCGAGAGCGTGACGACAAGCGCTTGCAACGCCAGGACCGCAAAACCCTCACCAGGCAGCGCGGAAAGCAGCGGAAGCGAAATTAGCAGCGGCGGAGTTGAGACTATCGCGGCGAACCAGAGTTTCGTTCTCCAGATAGAATCAGGATCTACCGGGGACGTCTGTTCGAGCCAAAACCGAGGAACCTGTGAGCGCAGTAGTAGCGGCGCCAGGGAGCTCAGCACCAGTGTGGCGACGGCGCATCCCGAGAGAACGATCTCGGCCGCCCAGCGTGGGCCGGCACTGTCGCGGACGCTCCAGGCAAGCGCCATAGCCGTTAGGGCCCCGGCCAAGGCGAAGGGCACTGCGGGGGAAAAGAGGCGTCGGGTTAGCAGCAGATCGCGTTCGAGTTGCGGGCGGACTTCACCCATGCGGTGGGGCAAGGTGAGGATAGACCGCCGCCGGGGCTTCGCGGTCTTAGTTTCATTACCAACCCTCGATGATGAACTTCGGCTTGCAGACATTCCGTAACGGCGATGGAGCAGAACGAGCGCGAGCTGCAGCCCGGCGGCGAGCGCCGAAAACAGATAGGGCGCCGGTGCCTTTAGCGTCTCGGGCGACCAGGCTATGAGCAAAACGACGCCCAAAACAGCGTTGCGGCAGGTCTGCCCCATGAAGCCAACTAGAAAGCGCCCAAACGGCGGGACAGGAAGCGCGTCGAGGTAGTTTTCCGCGCTACGCGTAGGAGCGACTTCGTTCACGGCGCTTGGCCAAAAGAGCGCGGTCCATGCGACGACCCCCACAGCGATCATCACGGCCGATTCAGGAACAGACCAGTCCGGCGCTCGAACCGCCGCGAGAAACATCTCGACGCCGGGCTGAATCGTGTAGAGAACTCCGGCGACGATCATCGGTGCGAGAACGAACAGCGTAAAAAAATGATCCCGCAGCAGACGCAGGAAGATTCTAAGTCGATAGCGAAGCAGGAGGAGCGTCACGGGCAGACAGGCTGAACCCTCATAGTAGTTGGTGCAAAAGTGGCCGCACGAGAATCAATCGGCAAATGCCTCAACAAGGTCGCCAGTCGTGTGAAGTAGAGCCAGCGTCGCCTTGTGGAGTTCGTATTGAGATTCGTAAAGCCGTTGCCACGCCGACGACTCGATAACGCGAGCACGTTCAACAGGGTCGATCGCCAGACGGCCTTCTTCGAATTGGGCGAGCAGCACGCTTAGGTTCTCGCGCGCGTAATCGAGCTCCATGCGGGCAAGCTTCGTCTGGCTCTCCGCTTCTCGCACCGACTCATACGCCCGCAAACTTTCTATTTCAATGTCAGCTTGCTTGACCTTTCGTTTGACTTCAAGTTCGCGGGCTTCGAGCTTAGCTTTGGCGATGCGCTCACCGACGCCTTTGCCCGCGAATAGCGGGACTTGGAACGAAATTCCAGTCTGCCAATTGTGGCGTTGGAATCGATTGAAAAATTCGTCGTAGTTATTGAACTTCGCCAACAACACGTACTGCGCGACGAGGTCTAGCTTGGGGTAGCGGTCGCCCGCGGCAGCTTTCTGTTGGAAACCTTTCGAGCGAAGTTGAGCGTCGAGGGCGGCAAGATCTGGGTGGTCCTCGACAGCTCGACGCCGCGTTTCTGTTTGAGTCTCGGGAAGATCAAGCGGACCAAGCGACTCAGCCGTGACGGGCCGCAGTCGGACGTCCGCGCCAAGATCTAATCTCCGCCGGAGGTCGGCTTCCAGCAGTCCGAACTGCGCTTCGGTCGCTCTCACGCGCTCTTGGGCCCTCGCGGTGTCAAGCCGCGCTCGGGTCAGTGCCGTCGGAATTTCGCGGCCTTCCTCGATGCGGGCCTCGGTCGCACCTTCGATTCGACGGAAGTGATCGAGTTGCCTCTCAATCAGATCAATGCTTCGTGACGAAAGCTCGAAATCCAAGTAAAGCATTCCAACGTGATAGACAGCCCGATCGCGCTTGCTTTCCGCTGAATGCGTGGCGGCGTCAGATAGTTCGCGCGCTTGCAGAATGCGTTGCTTTCGGCCTGCGTCAAATAGCGGCTGTTTCGCGGTAAGTTGCGCCACTGAGGGCGTCGCCCCCTCAACACTTTGGGGAATGCCGTCGGTGTAGCCGAGGCCGGAACCCGCGAATAGCTGGGGCGTTCGCTCAGCGCGCGCCAATGCGACATCGCGCTCGGCCTGTTCGACTTCGAGCTGCGCGAGATGCGTCTCGGGGCTCTGCTGGACTGCGAGTCGAATAGCTTCACGCAGAGTGATTTCCCGCATTGATTGTGCCTGCGAGGCGACTGAAGTAATGGGCAGGATCGCCAATACGAAGCAGAATAGTCTAGTCATGGCGAAGAGCCTCCACTGGGTCGAGTTTCGATGCACGGGCGGCCGGGAGCAATCCGAATGCCCCGCCGACTGTTGCGGCCACGACGATCGCGGCAGCGACTGAGACAGGCGAAATTTGGATCGGCAGGTGGGGCCACAGCCACGCCGCCAGCAACGGAGCAGCAACTCCAAGCAGCGCTCCGCAAAGTCCGCCGATTAGCGAAAGAGCGATCGCTTCAATGAGGAACTGCCGGCGAATATCCCGCCGCGTCGCTCCGACGGCCATGCGCAACCCAATTTCGGATGTGCGCTCACTAACCGAAATCAAAAGAATGTTCATGATGAAGATTCCGCTGATTGCGAGTGTGATCGCTGCAACGAGAATCATCACGACCGTTAGTGCCGAGGAGATCTGTTTAGCGGCAGTGAGGATGCCCGCAAGGTTGTCCACACGGTATAGCGATCCTGGCCGGTGCCGCGACTCAAGTGTTTCTCGCACCAACGCCGCCGCCTTTTCAACTTGATCTTGCGAACGCACGGAAACGTATAACGGATCGACGCGCTCGACCTGCTGAAAGTAGCGCATCACGGTGATTGGAATGAGCACCGAGTTGGCGGCGACTTCCGACTGCCCGAAGGTTTCCACGCCCTCGTGGAATACTCCGACGACTTGGAAATCGAGATCGTGCACTTTGAGGGTTTCGCCGATGGCCGCCTCGGACGAACCGTAGAGTTGCTCGGCCGTCTCGGGCGTCAGCAGGCAGACTTTCGATCGCGTGGCCAGATCCCCAGAATCCAAAAACCGTCCCGCTAGCACCTGGAGGTTACGGACGTCGCGGTACTCGGCGGTCGATCCAAGCACCCTAATCTGTCTCTGACGACCGTCAATTGAGACCGAATCCCAAGTGCTCATCACTCCGGCCGCGGCTTCTATCAGCCCGGCGAGCCGGTCGCGCACGGCGTCGATATCGGCGAGGTCAATGTAGTCGGCCTCCGCGGCGGAAACGTTTCCGCCTGCCTCGTAATAGGCATAGATCAGGTTTGAGCCGACGCCCTCGATCTGGGCGACGACGAATTCGCGGCCGGTTAGGGCCACGGTTACAACGATAATCAGCGAGGCGACCGCGATCATCATGCTCATACCGGTGAGCAGCGAACGCAGGCGCTGCCGCCGTAATTCGGCAAATGCCAACCGAAAGGTTTCTCCAAGCGAAATGGTCCGATGGGACCTCATATCTCCTTCAAGAGTTTTCGCACACTCGAGTAAGGCTCGGCGTCGGGTTCGACGAGCGGCGTCGCTAGATATCGCTTGAGAAGCTCGCGAGCCTCGTCGTACTTCGATTCGCGGTCCGCCCGAATCAGGGCTTTGGCGCGAGAGAACCACACTGCCGGGTTGTCGGGATGTTTTTCGAGCGCAATCTCAAATAGTTCGTCGGATTTCTCAGACCAGCCACGCCTAGCAAGATACGACGCGTGGCTCAACAGGTGGCCGATGTCGTCCGGCTCAAGCTCGCGCGCCTTTTCGAGCGCAGCCTCGGCATCGTCGAATTTCCGCTGCGATTCGTAGTACGCGGCCCAGGCTCTCGCGCTTCTTCCCTCATCGACGCTCTCGATCTTGTTTGCGATTTGTCGAGCCTTAGAGGACCCCCCACCAACGATGCCTGGTGCCTCGAGGTAGAACGCAAACAGTGACTCAAGGGCGTTCAAGTTCTTGGGGTCAAGCTCGACTGCTTGCTGGAACGAGCTGCGGGTCTTTCGAGCGAGCCCATACGAGGGAAAAATCTTCAGTCCGCTGTTGCGTTCCGCACGGCGACCGTATGTGCGCCCCAGCCAGACGTGGTAGTCAGCATTCTCAGGCTCGGCGCGGACCGCTTGCTCAAACGACTTTTGAGCCTTCAAGTAGTTCTCGGCGACGAAGTGGCGGATGCCGTCCTCATGGGCACTAGCTGCCGAGCCCGCCCCGACCGCCCGTGTCAACGCGAGCAAGAACGATAGCAATAGCATCGCTCTAGTCATTTCCGGCCTCACCTCGAATGGCAACGGGCTGTCCTTCGCTCAACGCTGATGTACCGGGCACTAACACCACCTCCGCTCCCGTCAAGCCCGCGGTGATTTCGACGAATGCGAGGCCCTGCAGGCCAAGTTCCACCTGCCTTCGGTGAGCCTTGCCGCTATTGGCAATCCACACGAAAGGCTCTCCTCCGTCCCGTCTTACCGTATCCCTGGGGACGCTAAGCGCATTGCTTACCGCGCCTGCCTCAATCCGCACACTGACTGTGAGATTCGGGATCAAGCGCCCGTCCGAGTTTTCGACCGGGCACGATACTTCTCCGACGCGGCGAGTCTCTAGTGCGACGACTTCGGTTGCCAAGCGATCGATCGTACACGGCCATGACGCGTCGGGGTAAGCATCCGCGGTGATAGCCGCCTTGCTCCCCTCACCTACCCGGCCTAGTTCCGGCTCATCAATAAAGATCAGCACTCGTATGTTTTCTAGCGAGCCAACGCGTGCGATCAAATCGCCGGGCTGCACGAAATCTCCGTCCGCGACGGCCAGTGAATACACAGAGCCTACTCTTGGCGCACGGATCTGCAGCGCGGCCACCCGCCGGTCCGCTTCTTTTGCCGCAGCCTCTGCCTCGCGAACCACTGCGCCGAGCACCTTGCGCCTTTCCTTCGAAACTGGCCCCGCAAGCTTCGCTACGAGCGTATCGATATCGTGCCTCCACCTCGCGGCTTCAGCTTGCAGCTCATCGAGTTCGCTTTGGGCGGCGGCTTGTTTTTCGATAAGCCGCATGACGCGCGCAATCTCAACGTCGAGTCGCGCTAACTCCAAACGCGCGGTTTCGATCTCAGAAATCAGCGCTGCACGCTCCGCCGGCGTAGGTCCTCTATCTAGACCGGCAAGCTCCGCTCGCGCGGCATCGAGCTTGGCTTGAGCCCGTGACTGTGTGGAGGCAGCGCCGCTGGCTGACAGAACCACCAGCACCTCGCCGGCTCGCACCGTGGCGCCTTTCTCCACACGTAACTCGACGCGGCCCGCGGCCTCGGCATGCACGGCTGTCTGATTTAGCGCTTGCAGTCGACCATTCGTAGTGAGATAGCTCGCCAAATCGCGCCGCTCCGATTTTATCGAATCAAAGCTCTCGGGGCCATTCGAACAACCCGCGATTGCGAGCGCCGCTAACGAGAGTACGACGGAAATGACCGGCCTGAGCATCCTTCGCAGTCGCCCGTTAGGAGCCGCTCTTCGCCGCGGTCGGCGCGTGTGAAAAATCCCACGCCCGCAGGTTCGACTCGCCGGGGGTAAAGTCAATCAAGGCGTATTCCCCAGGAGGCAGATCTTGCATCGGCCAAAGCTTATACACCTGGGGAGCCAATTGCTGACGGAAAATCTCAACCTCTTCCTGCTGTTCGAACTTCTCGGCGCTTTGGGGAACCGTTTGAATGACCTGCACCACTCGGCGCTTACGCTTTTTCTCCGGCTTAACACGTACGATTCCAAACCGCGCATACTTCTCGAGGCGCATATAAAAAATCGGCTTGGGCGCAGCCGTGACAACCTCGGCGCTAAGGCCTTCTAGCGCAAGAGTCTCTTTATCGGCGACAACAGGAATTGGAGAAAGGATTTTTAGGGCCGTTCGTTTCTTGCTGCTGTTAATCGCTAACACGGCTTGCTTGATGGGTACAATCTCGTCACCGCTCAGGTGGTAGACACCGTCATCGAGCGGCACCTGGTGTAGCTCGGTTCTTGCTCGCCGTTCCGCGCGGCGTTCGCGGTCGGTCTCTTCCTTACGAACGCGCGCTGCATCTTGAATACGCTTGTTGACCTCGGTGGTCCGTTCCAAGTCGATCAAATCTTTCGGAATCTCTTCCCACTGACCTCGTTCGATGCTGAAATACAGCACGCGATCACCTTCGGTTTTGTATTCTCGGACGACGATCTTGTCGCCATCGCTCAAATAGAGCGTAATCCGCTGCGCGTCGGCCAATGTCGCGAGGCTCGTAAGGATGACCACAACTGCGATAATTTTCGCGCGCATTCGAACGGGAAACGGGTGATTTCAGCCCTACTTATAGTAACGTTAGGGGCTCCGCGGCGGTTTCGCGGACAGTGCTTTAAAGAATGACCCCGGCCACGCACGCTGCAGTTGGCGCGTTGATCGCTGTGAAACTGCGGCGGCCCCACTATGTTCTGCCGGCGGCGTTCCTCTCACATTTTCGGCTCGATTTCATCTTCCACTTCGAGGGCTTCTACCCACTCGGATATCGGCTGGGCATCGGTCACGAAAACGCCGCGATTCTGACGTTTGTGCTCGTTGGGCTTTGCCTGGCGCCGCTAGTTGTAGGCTTGGCCCGCGGGCGTACCGAGGTCGGCGTGTTCTCCCTATTCATGCTGTCGCAGACGCTGCTCGTCGCCGACCCCACCTGGCTGCCGCGATTCATCTTCGGTGGACTCTTTACCGCCCTCGCTTATTGGTATCGACGCGATTCTCCGCACTGGCTTTGGTATCCGGCTGCGTGGTTCGCCAATCTTCCCGATACGTTCAAACGCGCCGGCGAATGGTTCGCTGACATGCACGCATCGATTCACTACGACGGCCCACGAAACTTGGGCGACTGGTTTTACCGACTGACCCACGACGGCACGTCGGTCGAGATACCATTTCGCTTTGAAGATCCCTACTACATCACCGGGTATGGGCTGGAACTCGCCGCCGAGCTAACAATACTAGTCGCCGCCCTCGTGTGGCTACACCGCCGAGTTTCCGCCGAGCCGGCCTAACTGAAAACAGTAGTCACTCGGCCGCGCTAACGGTTGTCTTCGTGACGGCGACGTTGCCTTGGCTATCGCGAACTCGCACCGCCACGACGTGCTGACCGGCGCCCGCCGGACCGGCGTCAAACTCGAACTCAGCCTGTGGCGAATCGAATAGGCCGCTCGTGGGCAAGAGCAGCTTCCAGTCGTCGCCGTTTAACGAATACTCGGCTTCGGCTATTTTCGATGCAATATCCGCGGCGGTAAAGCTCGCACGCACACGCTCGTTTCCGATCGATGCGGCAAGCTGGGTTACGGTTGGCGCTGAGTTGTCAATCAAGAACGGTTCGCTGGTCATCGAATCGCTCATCGCGTCCGGCCCTGGGTTCGAGGGCTGATCAGTGACAGTTGCGCGAGCCCTGTACCAGCCATCCGCGAATGCGGTCGAGTCCCAACTGTGATGAGAACCCGTAATCTCTTTCTCTAGAACGATCCATGTCGTTTCAGACTCGCCTTGAATTTCAAGACGTGCCGATAGGTCGTCGCTGTTCGGGTCTTCCGCCTTCCAGCGCACACCAATATGCCCAGGCGCGGGCATCATTGACTCCACCTGGCGAGTCGTTGACGATCGTCCCGCGGTCGTGTCCGAGCCAAGTGGGCGAAGCGTGATATTCACAGTACGGGCCGTCGCCGTGCGGGGTGGAAATCGGTAGTTTGGGGGAGTGGCGGCAACCGCGCTGATTCTTGGGGCGCTGTTTTTTGGTTGGTAATAAAGAGTCGCGGATCGCAGCTCTGGAGCAGTGTCGCCCTCGGCGCGGAGAACAGCTTTCCACTGGGCGAAGCGCGCCCCCGGAATACCAGCGACACCTGCGTTGGCGTCGGAAGCGGCCGACCAGTCGGACCAATTACGCTCGGGCGAATTCAAGTTTCCGCTACGAACCAACACGGACGCAGCGGCGCCCTTCCACTCGATGCGCCCGAACTTCGAAAACCGAGATGCATCATGGATCTGGGATTCGAAAACTCCCTCTTCTTCAAGCTCTGGACCGACTGCGAAGACCGAACCAATATTGCTAGTGGCCGCAATGATCCGCTGTCCAGACAACGCCAGCGCTGTGATCTGTTTGGAGGCCCGCGTAGTCAAAATCGTCGAGCGCGCCGCGCTATCTACGCGGATCAGCCGGCCTTTGTCACCAGTTCCGGCCAGTAGCCGACCAGCGCTGTCAACTGTCAATGAATACACGATTGTTTGACCGGAACTCCAGATCTCTCGCGGCTCGCCATCCGGCGCAATCGCATAGATTGTGCTGCCGCCAATGACGCGCGCAAGTAAGGCCGCCGGCGCAGTGCGAGTTGGCGCCGGCGTCGTCGATTGCTGTTGGGTGGTAGTGCCTCCGGCTGGAGCTGTTCGAGCAGCCGGTCGAGGCGTCGCAGCGGGCGTGGGCGTTCGACGGGCGGGCCTAGTTGTTCGGTTGCCGACGCCGGCGGCATAGATCGTGCCGTCTTCGCCCCGCGCCACGGCCGTAATCTCGGCACGCGACGATTGATAGAGTACAAATCCTTCGGGCTCAGACCTGTCACCGATCGAAACTCTCATCACTAATCCGCTCGGGTCGGTGCCGACAATTAAATCGTCGTTGCCGTCAACCAGCAGCGATCGAACATGGGTTTCGTTGGTCTCGAAAAACAGGCTGCCGTCACCCTCGGTGCTGATGCGGTGGATTTCTCCTTTGTCACCCGTCGCGAGATATAGTCGATTCTGGGAATCAAACGCCATCGCCCAGACGTAGTCGCCGCCAGGCTCGTAGATTTCCTCCGACTCTCCGTCCGGAGTCACTTTGTAGACTTTCGCCTCGGGTGAAACAGCGGCGTAAAGATTGTCGTCCGCGTCAAAAGCCAAAGCGCGGATATCAACTGCATCCGCCTCGAAAAACAGCTCACCCGCGTCGCCCGCCGCCGGAATGCGATAGACCCGAGCGTCGGGCCCGCCCGAAACGTAGACGTTTCCTTTCGAGTCCGTGGCGATTGCGCCTAAATAGGCGGCTGGAGATTCGTAAAGTTCCGCGATTTTCGGCGCAAGCGAAAGCGTACCGTCGCTGCTAATCGCGACGCCTTCCGCCGTTCCCTTCTCGAAGTCGGCACCGCTGGTCTGGTGCCAGGTGCGCGTCTTTTCTGACAAGAGCGCGGGGCAGACCGCCAGCGCCAGACCGAGCACGGTCAAGTGTTTTATCGAATGTTTCACTGGATTTCTAATGTGAGCGATTGCGTCCCACTGATGATCGAATCGAATGGAATTGAGGCCTCGGCGAGAGGCGTCTCTTGCTCGATCAACAAACGTCGCCCCATGCCGGGTCGCATGACGTTCAGTAGTGACACTGGAATATTGGGCATCGACTGGTCGTCGACATGAGCGGTTACCCCGCGCCGGCTCAGCGTGACGTAGACTGCGTCGTTGGGCCGCTCGCGGTTGAGCAGCGAGACGGTGTCTTCCAAAGTCATCAGACCGTTGCGCGCGGACGCCGTCCGGCGGACCCTATTGAAGAGGCTTGCGTCCCCTACCGTGATCTTGAGCTGACCTTTGGCAGTGCCGAGCGGAACTTTGAGTGAAAATTTTTCCTCTACGCGCTCGCCACGGTAGCGGCGAATGTACACCTTGCCTGAGATCGTGTCGCCCGGCTTGGCGACCGACTGCTCGATCCAGGCTTGCTCGATCGCCGCGACGCGCCTGCCGGGGAGCATATCCACGACGACGCGAACCTTGTCAACCTCTGGCCTCTCGAGCGGATTGTTCAACACCTGTCGAACCTTGCCGGCGAATGTGGCGGCTAGCTGCAACGGCGGCGGCATCGGGCCGCCAGTCGCCGACTGCAACGTGTGCAGTTTGAGCGCTGGAGCATCGTCAAACAACGCCGTAGCATCGAGTCGATATGTAGTCTCTTGCGCTACCTCGTTGACATTGAAAATCGAGCTGTAGACAGCCAGCATCAGCAGTTGAGGAGCCCATTGGCGATTGCGGAAGATCGAGATCTCATATGTCTTTTCGCTGACAACCGTGTCGTCAGGTGAAAAGCTCCTTACAGTAATTTCAACGGGGATCATCGGCGCTGTTTCGCCAAGCACACCCATGATGCCCGAGTGGCGATCTTGTCTGAGGGCTCCAACAATGTTCGCGGCATTCGAAATCTTCGCGGGAGAAAATTGAGATGCCAGCACCAGCAGAACGTCCGCCGTAGCGATTGGCATTTCGACGGGGCCCGAGTTGAACATGGCGTGACCAAAGCCGAGCACGCGCTTGCCATCGTTGTAGCTGACAGTGCCAAGACCGACGGCGGACATGTCGCCGCTCATTAGCACCGCGGCAATCGACTCGCCAGGGTTCATCGACCCGGCGGAAGAGCTTACGCTCGAGGCCGACCCACTCACGGCGCCGCCCTGAACGGCAACGATTCCGGACTGCCGAAAGTAGCCCCCGAAGAGGTCGATCACCGGCCTTGAGACGCCGGAAAACGTCAGCGGGGTCTCGATCGCCGTAATGTGGCTATCGGCCGGGAGCTGAGCGTCGCGAGCGTCCCAGACTTGTTGTGCAAGATTCACATTTTCAGGGAACGCCACGTCCGTTGGCGGCGCGGCCGGAAAGCTCATAGCTGACTTCATCGGGAGCGTGCGATCTTGTTCGTCGATCTCTAGCATCAGCTCGATTGGCGTAATGCCGGCGATGGCATCGGGTGAGAATGTCGAAAAGCGCAGCGCGATCGCGCCCAACAGTTTGCCCTCGTAGTAGACCGGGCTGCCGCTCATTCCGGCGGCAACGTTCGTGCGAATCGCACGTCCGCCCAGCTTCGCGAGGATGATGTCTTGCTTCGGTCCCCAGGCGTTCTTGAGCTTCCCAAGAATTTCAACGGGGACGGCTTCGGCGGTAGAGCCCTCAAAAACCGTCCAGGCCGTGGCCTTCATGCCCTTGTGGACTTCAGTCAACGGAAGGATCTCGACGGGACCTGATTTCGGGGGCGTCAGCGTCTGAGCACTCAACGTGGAGCAGAACAAAAAACCCGCTACAAAGCTCAAAACGACCCGATGTTTAACGCACCTCATCTAGAAATCAGTGTTTAGGTTAGCACCGGGTTACGGTCAGCCCTGTGTCGTCGGGAGAGAATCGACACCGCGGGACGCACTCGCGGCGCCGTAGTGCGGCTTGGTACCCTACATGCCGATGGATATCACAAGACGCGAAGTTTTAGCCGCCCTCGGAGGAGCAGCCGCGGCAGGAATCAACTGTGGCCAGGTACCTCCGCCACCGCCTGTGCCGCCGCCCAATATTCTCTTCCTTCTGACCGACGACCAACGTTGGGACATGCTCGGAGCCGCCGGCAATCCCATAATCAACACGCCCAATATGGACCGTCTAGCGCGCCAGGGAGTGCGGTTCACGAACAATTTCGTGACCACGTCGATTTGCGCCGTTTCGCGGGCTTCCTTCTTTACCGGCCTGTATTCCCGCTGCCACGGGATTCACGGCTTCGTGACGCCGTTGAGCGACGAACTGCACGAGCTGAGCTATCCGGTGCGGCTCCGCAAGGCCGGCTACCGAACGGGATTCGTTGGCAAGTATGGAGTAGGTAGCGCCGACCATATCGATGACGCGGCGAGTCGCTACGACTACTTCAAGGGCTTCCCTGGCCAGGGGCAGTATCTGGTTGAAGGCCGCGAACACATGACCGCGTTCTTAGGTAATCAGTGCCTGGAATTCCTCGACGGCTCGTCGCCGGAACAGCCCTGGAACCTATCCGTCAGCTTCAAAGCGCCACACGTGCAAGACAACGTCGCGCCATATTTCATCAACGATCCCGCCTACGACAACCTGTTTGATGGCGTAGAACTGCCGCCGTTTCCGCACATGGACGGGAAGTATTACGACGGACTCCCCGAATTCCTCAAGGACGATACCGAAAGCCGTATTCGCTGGGAACGCCGCTTCGGCACACGTGAGAAGTGGGACGAGTCGGTTAAGCGGCACTATGCGCTGATTTACGGAGTCGATGTGCAAATCGGCCGCATGCTCGACAAGATTGAGGAAATGGGCCGGCTCAACAATACGGTCGTCGTCTTCACTGGTGACAACGGCTTTTTCCTGGGCGAGCGCGGTTGGGCCGGAAAATGGTACATGCATGAGGAATCTATTCGGACGCCGATGATCATTAGCGATCCGCGGATTCCCGAAACCGCCGGCACGACGCGAGATGAGATGACACTCAACATCGACGTGTCACCGACGATCTTGAGCGCCGCCGGCCTTGATCTTCCTGAATCCGTCAATGGGCGCGATCTGATGCCGCTAGCCAAAGGGCAGCACCCCGCCTGGCGACAGGAGTGGTTTTACGAGCACTTGTTTGAGCACCCACGGGTCCCAAAAAGCGAAGGAGTGCGCAGCGGCGACTGGAAGTATTTTGTGTTTCCCGAAGCCGAGCCCGCGTACGAAGAGATGTACAACCTCGCCGCCGACCCGGGCGAATTGACGAGTTTAGTTGGGTCGCCGGACCACAGCCCTACGCTGGACGCCATGCGGGCAAAACGCGAGAATTGGATCGAGAATTTGTCTGACTGGCAGATAGACAAGCCGTGGACCGAGCCTCCATACAGTCCGGTCTAGAGGAACTCATTTGGAACGCGTCTGATTTCTACTGCAGGTGAAACCTGACCGGCTGGACGAGTACAAATCGCGTCACGGCGAGGTCTGGCCTGACATGTTGGTCGCGCTGCGCGAAACCGGCTGGACGAACTATTCGCTTTTTCTCCGCGATGACGGGTTGCTCGTTGGATACTTCGAGACTCCAGACCTCGAAGCTGCACTTGCAGGAATGGAAGCCCGCGAAGTCAACGCGCGTTGGCAGGCCGAGATGGCCGACTTTTTCGAAGGACTAAACGACCGCCGGCCCGACGAGGGATTCCTGCGGCTGGAAGAAGTCTTCCACCTCGACTAGCCCATACCTAAGGTCGAGACCGCCCGGCAGCCCGTATACGGTTCAGTTCCGAGCGAAGTTCCTCAGCTTTGGCTTGCCGCGAGCCCGCGAGGTTGCGACGTTCTTGCGGATCGTCGCTCAACAAGTAAAGCTGCGTTGGGCCGACGCCATCGGGCTCCGTTCGTGCGCCGCGCGGGCTCGAGAACCCCCCACTCCCATCGCTCAGTATCAGTTTGTATCCAGACTTGCGGATCGCAAACGTCCCATTCGAGCTGCTGTGGATGACCTCGTTCCGCTGATAACGACCGCGCCCGTCGGGAAGCAGCAGCGGTAGAAAACTGAAGCTATCCTCGGCGGCGTCGTGCGGTACTTCGGCTCCCACGATTTCAGCGATCGATGCGTAGACATCGGTCAAGCAGATCGTCGCGTCGTTATTGGCACCGGCTTCGACGCGGCCATCCCAGCGCACGATAAACGGCACTCGATGGCCCGCCTCCCAAGCATCCGCCTTGAGCCCACGCCAGGGCGCATTAGGAACGTGCGAATAAAGTTCAGTCACCGTGTGCGTCTGACCAATTGTTCCGATCCCGCTGCGGGCCGGAGAGCCGTTGTCTGACGTAAAAATAACGACGGTGTTGTCGATCTTTCCGCTCTCTTCGAGTACGTCAACGATCCGGCGTAAGATCGAGTCCATCTGCGCAACCCAATCGCCGTACGGGCCTGCATCGCTGACTCCGCGAAACTCCGCCGATGGGACGATCGGCGTGTGCGGTCCAAGTAGTGGCATATAGAGAAAAAACGGCTGGTCCGACTGCGTCCGCTCCCGCAGCCATGCCACAGCCCGGTCGGAGATCGTAGGCTGGGCGGCCCACAAATCCCAATTGAGCAGCATCGGACCGGCCCGCTGGCTCTTATGCCGCGGCATACGCTCGCGAGGGGTGCCCAACGCCCGGTTGTTCTCGATAAACATATAGGGCGGGAAATTCGGCACGTCGTCGCCAAAGTAATAATCGAAACCACGAGCGGTTGGACCACTTCGAATCGGCCGTGAAAAATCAACTCGCTCACCAAGAGGCTCGCGCGCATCCGCGCCGGGGTTGATGGTCTCCAGCTCGTCCGAGACGTAGCGGCCATTTTCAAGCGGCCAGTCCCAACCGAGGTGCCACTTGCCGATCGCCGCGGTCCGATAGCCCTGCTGCTGCAGCAGCTTGCCTAGCGTCAAACGGTCCCCTGCAATGACCGGGAGTCCCCAGCTTTGGGTAATGCCCACGGGTAACCGGGAACGCCACGGATAGCGGCCGGTGAGCAGGCCGTAGCGGGACGGTGTGCACACCGAAGATGCGGTATGGGCATCGCTGAAGCGCATGCCTTTTGACGCCAGCTCATCAATGGCGGGAGTGGGAATCCGCGAGCGCGGATTGTATACACGCGGGTCGCCATAGCCCATGTCGTCGGCGAAGACGATGACGAAGTTAGGTTTTTCAGCCGCGACAGCGGGGACCAGCGACGAAATAAAAATAACGGCGAGAAGGAGTGAGCGCATTACGCTCTAGGATATTGCAGGCGAACTATTCACCCGACTGAAACCACCAAAAACAGAACCGCGGACGGAAAGTACGCGTTGATGGCTCACCTAACCCAAAAGTGTCAACGCGACGCTCTTGTCGCCATCACCGATTCCGATCGCCCGCTTCCGTTGCCAGCCATATCGATCGCGGTCACCGAATAACTATATTCCTGGCCCGGCGAGGCGGTCGTATCACTAAAGCTCGCGCGCTCAATTCCGTCGGCAATGCGCAAGCTGTTTCGAAACACTTGGTACCTCGCGAGGTCGGGGTCTCGGTTTGAATCCCACGAAAGCTCGACCGAACTCGTGGTCGATACCGCGCGCAACCCACTAGGCGCTGTCGGCGGGAATGTGTCCGTGGGAGTCACCGTGACCACCTCGGACAACTTGCCCTCCGCCTCGTCGGCTACAGTCGTTGCGATCGATCGAACGCGGTATTCGTGCGGCCGGTCCCATTCGATCATTCGATCAAGAAACACCGGTTGATCAACGCGAGCGATCCGCGTGAACTCGTCTTCGCCTAAAAATCGCCGCTCGACGGCGTAGACATCAGCCGTTGAAACTGCGCTCCAGCTAAGCTCGGCACCGTCGGCTTTCACGATCGGGGCAGCGATCGTTACGGCTGCGGGCGGCGTGACGGGCTGCAGGCGTACTTGGTTGGAGTATCCCGCGCTCCGCCCCGACCGATTGGCTGCAGTAACCGCCAAAATTACTTGCTGATCTAGCTTCCAATCGGCAAGCGGCACTCGCAGCTCAAACCGATTTCCCGGGGCCTTGCCGTCGAGCTGAGCTTCGTCAATTACGCTCAGATTCCGGCCGTGCTCCGCGATCACCTCGGGAGGCAGATCGATTACGTTTAGATCGACGTCGACGGCCACCAACGTGAAGTCGCGAACCCGCCGGGCCGTGGCTCCCTCCGTAGTCAGCAGCGGCCAACTCCACGAGATGATAACTTCGTCAGCTACCTGAAGCGCCGCCAAATCGTCCACGACTTGAGGGATGTTCGCCATCGGCGGCAAAGGGTCACCGATCGAGCCGCAGCCGGCCAATAGTATGGCGGCGATCGCAAGCCCGCATTTCTCACCAAGTGGCAAGAGAAAGTGCGTGAAACGTGCGTAAATCCGAGGCGGGCGACGGTCGGCGCGCGAACGCGTACGTAACAGTGAGTCGAGCACGGCGATCGAGCGCAATGAAGTAGTGGCGCACCGATCGCGCGATTTCGCCGTAAACATTGACCGTTAGAGGATGTAGCGGCTCAAGTCCTGATCTTTCACGATGTCGGCAAGTTGCTTGTCCACGTATGCGGCATCGACCTTGACGGACTTCTTTTTCAGATCCGGCGCGTCGAAAGAGACCGTGTCTAGGATCTTTTCCATGATGGTGTGCAGGCGGCGCGCCCCGATGTTTTCGGTCTGCTCGTTGACATGCATCGCCGTTCGAGCAATCTCTACCACTCCATCGTCGGTGATCTTAAGCTTGACGCCTTCGGTTTCTAGGAGCGCAATGTACTGCTTCGTGAGCGCGTTCCTGGGCTCAGTGAGGATGCGTATAAAGTCCTCGGTGGTGAGCGACTTTAACTCGACTCGGATCGGAAAACGACCCTGCAGTTCGGGGATCATGTCGCTGGGCTTCGATACGTGGAAAGCACCGGCTGCGATGAACAAGATGTGGTCCGTCCGCACCATGCCATAGCGGGTGTTGACGGAAGTGCCTTCCACAATCGGCAAAATATCTCGCTGCACGCCTTCGCGGCTTACGTCCGGCCCGCGGCCACCCTCGCGCCCGGCGATCTTATCCATCTCGTCAAGGAAGATAATTCCCGACTGCTCAACGCGATCAACCGCCTGGCGCGCCACCTGATCCATGTCGATCAGCTTCTGCTCTTCCTCTTGAGCCAAATAGTCGAGCGCTTCAATCACGCGCATCTTCCGTCGACGATTCTGGCCGCCAAACAGTCCGGGCAGCATGTCGCGGAGATTGATGTCCATCTCTTCGCTACCCTGATTCGTGATGATTTCGATCGGCGTGTTGCGGTCGCGCACCTCAATATCGACCATGCGGTCGTCGAGCTTGCCTTCGCGCAACTGCTTGCGAAGCTTTTCTCGTGTTTTGGCAGTGTTGTCCTCGCCCCCGCCCTCATCCGGTGGCTGGGGCGGCATTAGTATTTCGAGCAGACGATCTTCGGCGTTTTGCTCGGCGCGGTCAGTGACAAGATCCAACTTTTCTTCGCGCACCATCTCGATCGCCATCTCGACAAGGTCACGGATCATCGAATCGACGTCTCGGCCGACGTAGCCAACTTCGGTAAACTTCGTCGCTTCAATTTTGACGAACGGCGAATTCGACAAGCGCGCCAGCCGTCGAGCAATCTCAGTCTTGCCAACGCCCGTAGGCCCAATCATCAAGATGTTTTTGGGCATCACCTCTTCGGCCATTTCCGGGTCGAGCTTTTGCCGCCGGACACGGTTGCGCAGCGCGATCGCAACCGCGCGTTTGGCGTCCGCTTGGCCGACGACGTGTTTGTCGAGTTGTTGGACGATCTCACGTGGCGTGAGCTCGTCGAGTGCCGGCAAGTCCGAGCCGGACTGCCCTGGTAGATAGATGACCATCGGGCTTTAACCCAGCTCCTCGTAAATGATGTTTTCGTTGGTATAGATACAGATTTCGGCGGCGATCTTCATCGACTCTTCCGCCACTTGGCGCGCCGTCAATTTCGTATGGTCGAGCAGCGCTGTAGCGGCGGCCACGGCGTACGAGCCGCCCGAGCCCACTGCCGCCACTCGCTTGTCTGGATCGATCACGTCTCCAGTGCCGCTAAGTAGCAACGTGGTGTCCTTGTCAGCGACAAGCAATAGCGCCTCCAAATGACGCAAGCTCTTGTCCAACCGCCAGTCCTTGGCAAGCTCCACGGCGGAGCGGCTCAAATTGCCGTTGTGCTCCTGCAGCTTTTCTTCAAACCGAGTGAACAGCGCAAACGCGTCGGCGGTGGATCCGGCGAACCCGGCCAAGATCTGTTCGTTGTAGAGCCACCTGATCTTACGCGCTGAGCCTTTCAAGACCTCCGAGCCCATGGTGACTTGGCCGTCACCCGCCATCGTAACCTTGCCGTCGTGGCGTACACAGAGAACGGTCGTTGAGCGTATTTTTGGATGCAGAGACATAGACCGTTCAGGAGGAAGTCTTCATTATACGGAACAGAGCCTTAAATCCATCGAAACCCAGAACCAGAGGCCTTGACGGGGGTCCCCTCTTTGGTCAGACCCGAGCCGCAAGCTCAGCGTCAAAAACAGTAACGGCCCGACCGATCAGCACAACTCGATCACCAACCAGGCGAACCCGAACTTCACCGCCACGCTTCGAAGCCTGATATCCGCGCATCCGCGTTTTGTTCAATCGACTCGCCCAGAACGGCGCCAGCGTGCAATGAGCCGATCCGGTCACAGGGTCTTCGTCAATTCCAAAAGCAGGGGCAAAACATCGAGACACAAAGTCGTACTCCCCATCACTGACGGCCGTGACGATCGTTCCGCGAGCGTCAACTTTCTTAAGTGATCGAAAATCCGGCTCAATCGCCCGTAGCTCCTGCTCATTCGAGACTTCAACCAACAGATCAAAGCGGTTGCGGCCAACCGAGACAGGTTCAGCGCCTAGCGCCGCGGCGAGGCCGTCCGGCGGATCGACCGGCGAGGCCGGCGTCGCCGGAAACTCGAGTTCGATCGCCCCGCCGTCTTGCTTCGCAACCAGAACGCCGCTGTTGGTGTGGAAACGAGCCTCTTCGCCGGTCTGCAGGTCGCCGTGCTCCCACAGGTAATGAGCGCTAGCCAACGTCGCGTGACCGCACAAGTCGACTTCAAGTTCGGGCGTAAACCAGCGCAACTCGAAATCGTCCCCACGCCGAACCAGAAACGCCGTTTCGGCAAGATTCATTTCCGCCGCGAGCGCCTGCAGCCAACTCTCGTCGCGCCACGCAGGCAAAAGGCACACTGCCGCCGGGTTGCCGCCGAACGGCCGGTCCGTAAACGCATCAATTTGCGAAATCTTAAGGCCCATAGCTGTATTAAAACAGGCAAAATTGTGATGAGATAGAACTCATTCTTAATGCCGGCATGCGAAACGTTCAACTGCCGCTGTTGGTGGGGTCATTGTTACTGTCCTCACAGGCGGCCCAGCAGAGAGAAGATCCTGCCTACGATCTATTAGTCCAAGCCTACGAAGCCGTCCAGTCAGGGGACGACTCGCTGGCGGCAGCCTATTTCGAGCAAGCTCACGAGGTATCGCCCGATCGGCTCGACATCGCAAAAGACCTCGCATACGCGTACCTCCGCCTGAGCTGGAAGGGCGATGCAGTCCGGGTCTTTCAAGAGGTTCTGCAAGCGAAGCCCGGCGACGAGCAGGCACGCGCCGAGCTAGCGCTGCTGACACCGGCAGCGCCGGCCAATTCACCAGGCCAGACGATCGCGGCTCCCTTAGAAATCGACGACCTAGACCGAGCAATCGAGCAACTCGAGGAGAAAAGCGCCGTCGAGCCGCAACGAGCGGATCTCCGCAAGGAACTGGCCTACGCGTACCTAAAGACCGGCGAGTCCGAGCAAGCCTTACAGGCTTTCGAGGGATCACTCGAAGCCGACCCGGCGAATGATCACACCGCTCTCGAAATTGCGTTCCTTTCGCACGAGACCGGGCAGCACGGCCGGGCATTCGAGCTCTTCCAGACGCTAGCGGATTCGGAAGATTCAGCCGTTGCGGGAAAAGCATCAGCAACACTCGAAAAGCTCGATGATGAGCTTTCCATCGAGATCGAAAGGTGGAAACAGGAGATTGAACGCGATCCCCTAAATCGATCGGCCCAACTTGAACTTGCGCGCCTGTATGAAAAGCATTCTGAACCCGAACAAGCCGCGCTTCGCTATCTCGCAGCCTGGGTTCTCCCTCCCGGGGCGGGTCACGAAGAGATACTCCTTTCGCTGGCGCGCACACGCGCCGGTTCAAATAACGCAAACGGCGCCACCGGAGCGTGGCTGCTGGCACCGCGCTCCACCGAGACCCGAATCGCCGAGCAGGCCAAAGAGAAACTCCCAGCGCGCCACCCCTACGCTTCCGAGTACCGCGCCGCGCTAGATCTCGATCCGTCGCAAGTCGGGCTCAGGCGGGATCTCGCTTATCTGCTACTTGAGGTTGGATGGATCGATCAAGCGACCGTCGAGTTCGAACAGGTTTTCGCCCGCCAGCCGGATGACTTGCTAACGGCCGCGCAGTTGGCGTTTCTCTATCTTGAGCAAGATCGCGCCGACGAGGCCGCCGAGTTGCTCGAGCGCGCCCGGGGTAGCTCAGACGAAGGGGTTGCGAAGCGCGCCGGCGAAGCGCTCGAAGGCTTACGCGAGCAGCGATCAGGATCCTCGCGTGCGATGGGAGAAAAGAGCCTCGGCAGCAGTTACTTGAAAGACGCGCGCAGCTATTTTTCTGAAGCGTATCGGCTAAGCCCCGACGACCACTCTCTTGCCCTGAAACTCGGCATCGTCAACAACTTGCTACAGCAAGACCGCGAGGCGCTGGACTGGTTTAGGGTGGCGTCCGCAAGCGCCGATCCCGAGATTTCGACGCAGGCGATGCGCTCCTATCAAAATCTTGCACCGCAGTTCCGTCGCGTCACTCACAACTTTTGGGCCTACCCGTTCTTCTCGAGCCGCTGGAGCTCAGTCTTTGGCTACGCCCAGTTCAAAACCGAGTTTCGCGTCGATCGCTTGCCGTTCAGGCCCTATCTATCGACGCGCTTGGCGGGCGATGCGCGCCGACGCTCGGGCGGCGTGGCGCCCCAGTTTCTCTCAGAAAGCTCCCTCATAGCGGCCGCCGGAGTGCGCACGCCCACACGCCGAGGCGTTACGCTGTGGGCCGAGGCGGGGCAAGCGATCAGCTACCTCGGCGAGCGCCCCGCAGGCGTGCCCCGCCCTGCGCCCGACTATCGTGGCGGACTGAGTTTCGCGCGAAATCGCGGGCCAACTCTGGGCTCCGACGAGTCAGGACGATTCATCGAAACTAACTTCGATGGCGTCTATATCAGCCGCTTTGACGACAACGTGATGGGCTACTGGCAGCTGCGGCCGGGATATCGCTTGCCAACCAAGGGTTTGCTACGCGCCCAACTGTTCATGAATTTCAATGTCACAGCAGACGTTAAGCGCCAGTACTGGGCAAATTTCGTCGAGGTCGGTCCCGGGATTAAACTGCGCGTCCCCGGAGTCAAACCCGCGATGGACTTCTCTGTCAGCGTGCTACGCGGCGTGCATCTTCGCAACGAATTTAACCCGCGCCGCCCGAACTATTTCGACCTACGGGTAGGCGTGTGGTATTCAGTCGCCAAGTAGTCGCAATCTGTTTCGCGTCGCTGATCGCCTCTGCTTCGGCTGCCGCCCAGCGAATCCAGGTTGAAGAGCCAGGGCGTTGGCAGCCAATTTTGGAAAGCTTATCGCTCGAGGCCACTACAGCGCCCGCGCAGCGAACAATCATCATTGGCGAACATCCGCGAGCGGAATCAGTCGGTATTCGAGCCACTCTCGAAACCATAACGGTCGCTTCGCTCGTCGACGAGCACGATCCCGAACTCGAAATCCTCTGGCAAGAGCCGCTGACGCTGCCGATCTACGAACTCCCTGCCGGCGCGCAACTCCACACCTGGGAGAAGCACAGCCGCGCCCCGCTAGCTGCATCGGTCGGCAACCTGCTGTGGCTTGCAGCCGAGCCCGGTGACCGAGGCTATGAGCGCTATCCCTACCTGGCGCAAGCCATCGTCCGAGACCAAGCGAACGGGGAACTGGCCCAGCCGCGTCTGCTCGGAAATCGCTTGTGGGTTTTTCTAGACACTTCCTACCGCAATCGCGCCGACCCCGCCTACCTAGCGCGTCGATGGCGTCGCGGCGGTGTGGCCGCCGTGCACGTCGCGGCCTGGCATTTTCACGAGCCCGATTCAAGCCGTGACCGCTATCTCGCGAACCTAATCAAAGCCTGGCACCGCGAGGGAGTTCTCGCCTACGCTTGGCTGGAACTCCCCCACGTCAGCGATGGCTTCTGGTCGCGTTACCCCGGCTGTCGCGAGAAGACCGCCTCCGGTGCGGACGCCCGCCTCGATTGGCGCAAACTCGTCAACCTAGCCGACCCGCATTGCTTCGAACTTGCCGCAAAAGAGGTCGACCATCTGCTGACGAGATTCGACTGGGACGGCGTCAACCTCGCGGAACTCTATTTCGAATCCCTCCACGGTCCGTCGAACCCGGCCCGCTTTACTCCGATGAACGGCTGGGTCCGCGCCGACGCCGAGCGCAAACTAGGGTTCAATCCGACCGATTTATTCGACGACAATTGCGAGCGTCATTGGAGCCGCTCCCCAAAGCAATGGGGGGAGTTCGCCGACTACCGCGCCAAGCTTGCGCTTGATCTTCAGGCACGCCTAATCCGCCGCGTTGCCGGCGTCGTGCCCGGGGCCGACATTGTAGTTACGCAAATCGACGACCGCTTCGATACGCGCATGCGTGAATACCTTGGAGCCGACACGGCCGCGCTCATCCCGCTCGCAAAGCAATTGGATTTCACGATTGCGATTGAAGACCCGGCGACAATTTGGAACCTGGGGCCCCAGCGCTACAGCGAAATTGGTAGACGCTACGCCGAGCTCACAACCGACGCAAGCCGCCTGGCGATTGACATCAATATCGTTGAGCGCTATCAGCAGGTATATCCGACGCGAAAGCAAGTCGGCGTGGAGTTATTCCAATTGGTTCACGCGGCGTCCGAGGCGTTCCATCGTGTGCTGCTGTACTTCGAGCACTCCATCAGCCGGCCCGACTGGCCGCTGTTGCCACACTCCGCCGCTACGGGAAATTTCGACCCTTCGACCGGGATCGTAGATTCAAAACATCCTGTCGGATTGAGGCACAAAGGATCGGCGACGGTCAACGGCAAACCGTGGCCCGTACTCAATGGCGAAACGGTCTGGCTGCCTGCCGGCAATCATCAGGTGCGGGCAAGCGAACTGGAGTCGGGTCCGCGAGTGCTCTCATTCACCGGGGATCTGCTGGCCGCCGAGATCGATTCTGAAACCATCCTGTTGCGTTATCATTCACGATCAAGGGCAATCGCGCGGCTCGACACCCGACCGGGGCAAGTGTTGATCGACGAAAAGCCGTATTCGGCGATTGTGCTGACCGCAAAGTCGTACTTCACCGTGATGCTGCCTAGGGGATCACACACTGTCAGTTTTGGCTTCGACGCTCTGATACGATAACTTGCACTCGATGGCGGAAGAAGAGAGGGTAGAATCCAAAACCCCGGAGATCCCGGACCGTCTATTTTTTCGAATAGGCGACGTCAGTGAGCTTACAGGCGTAGAAACCTACGTGCTCCGATTTTGGGAAGGGGAATTCCCGACCCTTTCGCCAAAAAAAGCGTCAAATGGTCAGCGCCATTACCGCCGCAAAGATGTTCAAGTCGTGCTTGAAATCAAGCGCTTGCTGTGGGACGAGGAGTATACGATTCCCGGCGCGCGCAAGGCTCTCAAGGAGCGCGCCAAGAAAAAGCGAACCGCGCCACCCAAGCCTCGCCAAGCAAGCCTGCTTGAGCCCGAGACCCGAGTGGACGCGCAAGCGCTGGCCGACATAAAGAAAGAACTTCGCGAGATCCTCGCGCTGTTGAAGAAGTGACGAGCTGGTCTAAACCAGTACGCTAAACGTCGTTTCATCGCGCGACACGCGGCGGTACAGCGTATCGCGCTCCACGGGTTCGCGTCCGGCATGCTTGATCAGCCGTAGTAGCTGGTCGCGCCGCAGCGACTGCGATGTTGTCGCGCCGGCGTCATGATAGATTTTCTCCTCGACCACGGTACCGTCGAGATCGTCCGCGCCAAATCGCTGAGCAACTTGTGCGATTTTCGGCGTCATCATGATCCAGTAAGCCTTGATGTGCGGGAAGTTGTCGAGCATCAATCGCGCAACCGCAATCGCCTTCACATCCTGGAATCCCGAAGTCATGGGCAAGTGCCGCATTGGCGTATTTTCGGGGTGAAAGGCTAGCGGGATAAAAGTCTGGAAGCCGCCTGTATCGCCCTGCAACTCGCGCAGCCGAATCAAGTGGTCGACGCGGTCTTCGGCAGTTTCGACGTGCCCGTATAGCATCGTCGCGTTCGACTTCAGACCGATCTGGTGGGCAATCCGCGCCGTTTCTATCCACTCGTTGCCGTCGATCTTGTGGTCACAAATAATGCGCCGCACACGCTCTGAAAAAACTTCAGCTCCTCCGCCGGGCATCGAGTCAACCCCGGAATTCTTCAGGCGCTCGAGCGTCTCGCGAATCGAAATCTTTTCGCGCCGAGCCAGATACCCGATCTCGACCATCGTCAACGCCTTCAGATGGACAGCCGGAAAACGCTCCTTGAGCCCGCTAAACATTTGGCAATACCAGTCAAGACCTAGTTCAGGGTGCAGGCCGCCGACGATATGAAATTCCGATACGGCTTCCGTATAGCCGACGCCCGCCGTATGCCACACCTGTTCGTGTGACATCGTGTAGGCGCTGGGGTCCCTTGCCTGCTTGCCAAAAGCGCACAACTTACAGGCAGCCACGCAAACATCGGTCGGATTGATGTGGCGGTTGACGTTGAAGTAAGTTTCGTTGCCGTTCAATTTCTCACGAACGTGATTCGCCAAATACCCCACGCCAAGCAAATCGCTTGACTGATAAAGCGCCACGCCGTCGTCGAACGACAGCCGCTCGCCGGCCAAAACCTTTTCGGCAACCGGCTGCAGTTTTGTATCGGAAAATCGAGGACCCATTGCGAAAACTCGGGAGTTTCAAGATACCACGGAGACAGGATTGTTCATGATCGAGTGAACAACACATCCGCGCTCCAAAACGCGAAGAACAAGACACTAACCCAGCCATTCACTGCGAAAAAAGCCGCGTCAACGCGCGAGAGATCATCCGCTCGTACAAGCGAGTGTTCGTAGATCAAAAGCGCGGCGACCGCGCCAACTCCAATCAATCCCCAAATCCCCAGGTCCATGCTCGACCAAAGCACCAGCAGCAGCGCTACCATGCCGCAATGCAACAGCCGCGACACCCACAAGGCCGCACCAATGCCGAGTCGGCCGGGAATCGAGTGCAACCCCTGGGCCCTGTCAAAATCGGCATCCTGACACGAGTAAATGATGTCGAAACCGGCCGTCCAGAGCATCACCGCGGCTGTCAGAAACAAAATGTCGCCGCTGAGCGAACCCCGAATCGCGATCCAGGCTGCCGCCGGCGCGATGCCCAGCGCGAGTCCTAAAATCAAATGCGCTAATGCTGTGATTCGCTTGGCATAGGAGTACCCCAGAACCATTGCCAGGGCTAGTGGACTCAACTGCAGGCAAAGCGGATTGAGCATTGCGGCGGCCCCGATGAACAAGGCACATGCGACCGCGATAAAACCCCAGGTAAATCGCGTCGAAACCAAACCCGCCGGTATCGCACGTGCCTTCGTACGTGGATTACGCGCATCGATCGCGGCATCGGCCACGCGGTTGAACGCCATTGCCGCGGACCTCGCCGCTACCATCGCGACGACGATCCAACCAATTTTCCAGGCAATTTCAGAAATAGAAATCACCTGCCCGCGAAGCGCCAACATCGCACTGGTCATGGCGAATGGCAGAGCGAACACCGAGTGCTCGAACTTGATCATCTCGAGCACGGTCGCGGTTTTGGCGGCTACGCCAGTCGAACCGTCGGCGTGGGCGGCCACGGCCTAGCCTCCAAGCAACTTCGCAAGGGCGCTACCAGGGTCGTCCTGCCGCATTAAGCTTTCGCCAACCAGGAACGCTCCATACCCGGCGTCAGTCAACCGTTTCACATCCTCGTGCGAGCGAATCCCGCTCTCGCTAATTTTCAAAACACCGTCGGGGATTCGCCCCGCCAGTTCCAGCGAAGTCTTAATCGAAACTCCCATCGTCTTCAAGTTGCGGTTATTCACGCCGATCATGTCCGCGCCAACGGCGATCGCTCGCTCGAGCTCCTCGCCGTCATGCACTTCGACCAAGGCGTCAAGCTCGAATTCCCGCGTGGCTTTGAGCAAATCCTCCAACTCGAAGTCAGTAAGCGCCGCGACGATCAGCAAGACGCAATCCGCTCCGTTAACCGAGGCCTGCAATAGGTGATAGCGGTCGAGCGTAAAGTCCTTGCGCAAAACCGGCAGACTTGTGGCACTGCGCGCCTCGACGAGGTAGTCCAGCGAGCCTTGGAAGAACTGCTTATCGGTTAACACTGATAGCGCGGCCGCACCGGCCTGCTCGTAGAGTCCGGCGATCGCTACAGGATCGAAATTCTCCGCGATCACACCCGCTGATGGCGATGCCTTCTTGATCTCCGCGATAATCGCGGGCTGCTTCGCCGCAAGCGCCTTCCGAAATCCGCGCCTCGCCGGGCTCCGTTTTTTCTCCAGCTCTTCTTGCTTGACCAGCGTCCGCTCGGCCACAAGTTCGGCCCGCTTACGAACGATAATTTGGTCGAGAATTGAAAGCTCGGTGACTCGAGGCTCCGCCATTACATATACATCCCGCCGTTGACATTGAGCACGTGTCCGGTAATGTATCCGGCGTCCTCACTCGCCAGGAAGCACACCGCCGAGGCAATTTCTTTCGCCTCGCCCATCCGACCAAGCGGAATCTTTGTGAGTATCTTCTCGTTAGTGGCTTCGTCAAGTCCCTCAGTCATAGCGGTGGCGATAAAGCCCGGGGCAACCGCGTTCACCGTCACGTTGCGGCTAGCCAGTTCTTGCGCCAGCGACTTCGTCAAGCCAATCAGCCCCGCTTTTGACGCCACATAGTTAGACTGCCCGGCGTTGCCCGCCTGTCCGACGACCGACGAGATGTTGATAATCCGCCCCCAGCGCTTCTTCGTCATCGGCCGCATCACCGCTTTCATGCAGCGGAAACTACCGGTCAAATTCGTTTGAATCACCGCGTCCCAGGCATCGTCGCTCATCCGCATCGCCAGGCCATCTCTCGTGATCCCGGCGTTGTTGACTAGGATGTCGACCTCGCCGCCGTATTGTTTGAATACGCCGTCGATCGAATCCGCGCACGAAACATCGAGGGCCACGGCTTCAGCTTGACCTCCATCTGCTTGAATCTCGCCAACCAGTGAAGCCAGTTTGTCCTGCTGACGCGCGCCGACCAGCACCCTCGTACCGCGAGCAGCCAATGCTTTGGCGCACTCGCGTCCGATGCCTTGGCTAGCTCCTGTTACTAAAGCGACTCGCGCTGTCATACGGTAAGTTTCCTAAAACTGTCGAGATCGCGGACGCTCTCGGCTGAAAATTCACGATCGATGCTGCGCAGCAGGCCGCTCAACACCCGTCCGGGTCCGATTTCGATAAAGCGTTCAACTCCCTGCGCTGCCAGATATCTTACCGAGTCTTCCCACAACACTGGGTTGGGAACTTGCTGCTTCAGCCCCTCTCGCGCCTCGTTACCCGACGATACTTCTCGCGCCTGCCAGTTGTTCAACAACGGAATCGATAGATCGTTGAACGAAATGGCGTCCAGATCGGGAGCCAATCTTGCTTGCGCCGGAGTCATCAGAGCACAGTGGAACGGCGCTGAAACCGCCAATACAATCGCCCGTTTCGCTCCAGCTTCCTTAGCGCGTTCAACGGCCCGTTCGACCGCCTCGGCGTGGCCGGCGATCACCACCTGACCAGGGGAGTTGCGGTTTGCGGCCGAGACAACTTGTCCCTGTGCCGCCAACGAGCAAACTTCGTCGACCTGCCGGCCAGTCATTCCGAGTATCGCCGCCATCGCACCGACCCCGGCTGGGACGGCTTCCTGCATGTATCGGCCGCGTTTGCGAACGAGCTGCACGGCCTCGCCAAATTCCAGCGCACCTGCTGCAACTAGCGCCGAGTACTCACCCAGGCTGTGCCCGGCGACATAGTCCGCCTCGATGCCTGCCTCGCGAACTACCGCCAGCATTGCCATCGACGTCGTCAAGATCGCCGGCTGCGTGTTTTCCGTTAACTTAAGGTCATCAGCCGGGCCTTCAAAACACAGCTTCGAAATGTGAAATCCGAGCGCCTCGTCGGCAGCCTCGAACACCGCCTTCACAGCCGGAAACTCACTAGCAAGATCCTTACCCATCCCAGGGGCTTGCGAACCCTGCCCGGGAAATAGAAACGCCGTCTTCGCCATGAACTTTTAACCGTAGCCGCGCACGCTTGCCCGAAGCAACCCGAGAGACAATAGGCAGAGGTAGCTGTGAAGGTACAAATTGAAAAGCTCGTCTACGGTGGCGAGGGATTGGCGCGCCACGATGGCCGCGTGATCTTCGTTCCATTCGTAATCCCAGGTGAAATTGTCGATCTGGCGCCACCCGATGGGGCGAAGAAGATCCAGCGAGCGTTGCCAAGTTCTTGGAAGAAAACTTCCCCCGACCCCAAGAGCCTAAGTGTCCGGTATTTGCGCAGTGCGGTGGTTGCCACTACCAACACATCAGCTACGCGCAACAGCTCGCAGCCAAGCAAAAGATTCTGCGCGAGACGATATTCCGTACCGGCGGCGTCGAATGGAAAGACGACATCGATGTCGTCTCCGCCGAGCCTTGGAACTACCGTAATCGCACGCAACTCAGGGTGCAACGTCGCGACAGCGAGCCCCGGGTAGGCTTCCACGCCGCGGGCTCCCACAAGCTGATCTCCACAGACCAGTGTCCGATCAACTCGCCCAAACTCAACGAGGTGCAACAGACCTTGATCCGAATGGCCTCCGAAAAGCCCTTTCCTAGGTTCCTACGCGAAATCGAGTGTTTTACGAACGAAGAGCAAGTTCAAGTCAACGTCCTTAAGACCGAGCAGCCGCTTGCAAAAAAGTTTTTTGAATGGTGCGCCGAGCGGATCGACGGCTTCGCGGAAGGCGCTTTCATCGACTACAAAGTAGGCGACGATGTGTTTCGAGTCGGTAGCCGCTCATTCTTCCAAGTCAACCGCTTCTTGACACACGAGCTGTCACGTCTCGCAGTGGGAGACGCCTCGGGCGAACTCGCCGTCGACCTCTACTGCGGCGTCGGCTTGATGACCCTGCCGCTTGCAAGGCGCTATAAGCGCGTGATCGCGGTCGACGCTAGCCCGCCCGCCACCCGCAGCCTACATTTCAATCTCGACAGAGCCGGCCTAGAAGCGCACATCTCGAATCTCGATGTCGACAAATCCCTCAAAGATCTCCACGAGACTCCAGACCTGGGAGTAGCCGACCCGCCCCGAGCCGGACTCGGTGGAGCCGTCACAAGCCAGCTCATTCGGCTGAAACCCAAACATCTCCATCTGGTCTCCTGCGACCCCGCGACGCTAGGTCGCGATCTCAGAGCCCTCGTCGAAGGCGGCTTCCAACTCGAATCATTGACGCTAGTTGATCTGTTCCCCCAGACCTTCCATGTCGAAACGATCGCCGTCTTGGGGCACGGCTAACTAGGTCCTCGGTGCCGGCGACGTTTCAAAAGTGGGTATCACCGAAAACGCCGTCCCGCGATTCTGAAAAAATATTTGCTGATTCTAAACTACTTACGAAAACCCAGCACTTAAAACCGAAACACCCGCCTGTATTCTGTAAGCGACAGATATGCAGCAACAAATCTCCACTCGACAGAAACGTGCCGTCTTTCATCTCATCTCAAGCGGCGATGCCCAATCCGCGGCGCAAGCGGCGCGAGTTTCCGAAAAAACCGTTCACCGCTGGCTCGACAACGAGGCATTCCAAGCCTACCTGAGGCAGTCCCGGGTAGATTTCGTTTCTCAGACCACAGGTCGTCTACAGCAAGCCTCCACCGACGCCGCCACCACGCTGACCGAGATTATTCAAGATCAGAAAGCGCCGGCGACCGCCCGCGTCAGCGCGATCCGTATTGCCCTCGACTATTCCTACAGAGGTCTAGAGATCGAACAACTTCTTACCCGCCTCGACGCTCTCGAAGAACAGCTGAAGGGCGCCAACGACTACCCGTCATTTCACTGAGCAGCCCGGCGGTACACGTAAACCGTATGTAGCCAGTTGTCGACCGGATCGTCATAGTTGTCGACCGTTAGCGTCTTTTCGGGGTCCCAACCCTCAACCGAGAAGTCGTGCGAGATGATTCGCGCGCCCGGTTTTAGTGACGCCTCCAGCATTGGCTTCAGCCGCGCGAGAGCCCGAGGCAGCAGATAGACCGTCACCACATCAACTTCGGAAAAATCTGCGGTAAACAGGTCTTGCTGCCGAATTTCGGCCAATTCCCCAAGTTCCAACTTTTCAAGCTGTTGACGGCTGGAGCGAACCAGCTCAGCGTCAATCTCAAATCCAACTGACTTCGCGCCGAAGGTACGCGCCGCCAGAAACACTAACCGACCGTCACCCGACCCCAAATCGTAGTGCAACTCACCCGCCTTTAGCTCCGCTTCCTCAAGCATCTTCACCGCCACTTGCATAGGCGTTGGGTAGAAAGGCGCAACATTCCCAGGTCCTGGCGGCGCTTGCGCCGGCAGCACGGATCCGAGCCCCAAGGCTAGAGTGAATATTCGAAAAAAGCCCATTACACGGCAGTATAGTTGGCGTCTCGAAGCGGATACTGTGATGACACCACGCGCGAGCGCTTGTCATGAACCCCCGCAAGCCCGCATTTCTCACCGCGTGGCGAGCGAAAGCGCCTGAGAGGTGCGTCAATACGAGGCGGGCGACGGTCGGCGCGCGAAGGCGTACCTAACGGTCCGTCGAGCACGACGATCGAGCGCAACGAAGTAGTGGCGCACCTATCGCGCGCTTTCGCCGTCAGGTGGTGCGAAATGCGAGCCAGGGACGGATTTCGGTAGCGAGTAGGCCCGGCTGACCGGTGTTATCATTGACTCGGCCAGGGGGTCGGTGCAGTTTGCGACCCCGGTGACATCCGCCCATGAGCCTCGCTACATTTGCCACTCAAGCCATAGCAAATCTCCAGACAACTGCCGCGATTACCCCGAGTTCCCGCTACCTGGGGCGCGCCATGGTCGAGCCCTTGCGCTGGAAGAACGCCAAAGTAGCAATCGAATTCGGTCCTGGCACCGGCGTTATGACTCGCGAACTGCTAAACGTGCTGCCATCGGATGCTACCTTGTTGGCTTTCGAAATCAGTCCGGCCTTTGTCGAGCATCTGAGCGAAACGATCATTGACGACCGCCTACAAATCGTCCAGGCCGGAGCGGAAACTGCTCCCGAAGAGCTTCGAAAACGCGGCATCAGCTACGTCGACGGCGTCATCTCGTCGCTAGGCATCACGTTGATGGGTGAAGAGATCATCGACTCGATCTTTAGAGGTCTCGTACCGTTCCTCGACGAAAGCAGCACCATAACGCAATTTCAGTACGGCTCCCGAGTTAGACTCGCAGACGGCAAGCTGGTCTACTTTAATGTTCGAGCACTTCTAAACCGCTACTTCAAAACCGTCGATTCAACGATAGTGTGGCGAAATATTCCTCCAGCCGTCGTTTTCGAGTGCGTGGGCTCTAGGGATCTGGCCGACAGCCCAGCCTCTTTTCCAATCGAAAGATGAGCCTGCAGGAGGCAGGCGAAGGTAGCTGTGGGCAGGAGGGATTATAGCTCGGATTGGGGCTTGAGGTTGAAGCCCGTTGTGGGGCCCGTAGGGCGGGGTGAGGGGGATTGCATAAGGGGGAAGGGGCGGCAGCCCCAGTCCCCCTTTGCAGCCATCCCAGGCGAGACCCCACGGCCGTCTTCGGACGTGGGCCGGAGGAGCCGACAACGCCTCGGGTCGGGGCGTTGTCTAGCGCGTGCGCCAGCAGATCGCGAGGTCTTTGCAGACGCGTTGCAGTTCGTTGCGCTGAGCGTCGAGTTGCTCGGCAAACTCGGTGTCGGAACAAGTGTCCGCTCGCGCTTGGAGCTTCTTGAGCGAGCGATCCGCGCGCAGGCCGCGCTGCTCGGCGGGCAGGCTGAGCAGCTTTTCCCACGGCGTGCTCCACTCGGCGTACACCTTGCGCAACTTGCCGCGGCGATCTCTGCGCTCGCTGGCGAAGGCGCAAGGGCGATGAAAATTCAAGTACGGGTTGAGCCACTGGCGGTAGAAGGTGTCGATCGCCTGCGTCGCTTCCGAGGGCAAAAACTGGTAGCCCATCCACTTGCGCACCACCGCGCCGTTCTTGGTTTCGACCAAGGCATTGTCGTTCGAACGGCGCGCGCGAGACTTCGTAAATTCAATTCGCAACTTCTCGAGCAGTTTAGCGGTTTGATGGTTGACGAATTCGCTGCCATTGTCGGAGTGAAAGCCGCGAACGATAAATGGAAATTGTTCCAAAAGGCCTTCCAGCAAGGGAATGAGGTGATTTTCGTTGATGCGTTGGACGCAGCCGACGGCCTGCCACTGCGTCACTTCGTCGACCACATTGATGCTGTAGGCGCCTTTTTCGCCTTCCTGTTCGGGCGAGTGCACGGTGTCGATGCGCAGGTAGCCCGGACGTCCTCGCGGCTCGGGTTGGCGGCGTTCGCCGATCGCAACGGGCGTGGGACGGGTCTTGTCGAGATGCAAACTGTGACGTTGGTAGACGGCTCTTTTTCGCAAGTTGTACAGCTGGCCCACGGACAATTCGGCCAGGCGTCGAAACTCTTTGCGGCCGTAGATCTGGAACTCGCGTTGGAGAATGCGGCGGGTGGCCGGCCCCGAGAGGCGCTGATGAACTCGATCGACGTGCGCCAGTAAGACGCTGTCGGCGCGTGTGTACTTGCTGGGAAAACGGCGCCGCCGATAGGCCCTCGGACGGACGCAACGCGTGTGCAAGAACTGTCCGATCAGGCGGGTGAGTTGCGCGCGGCTTAAGCCCGTGAGCTTAGCGAGATAACGCCGCAGGAGACCCTTGACGGAGCGCTTCTGGTCGGCATAGTGATGCCGCTTCAAGACGCTTTCGACGAGCGCATATTTGTCGCTTCGATTGCCGCCCTCGAAGGCGACGGATTGGCACCCGTCGAGAAAACACTCGATCTGCTCCAGACTCAGCGATTCGGCTTGCTGCACGGCGACTCCCATCGCCCGCAGCTGCTCTGTTCCTGACCACCCAACGGATCCCCGTCAGGCTCATCTTGTATTGGAATCGCCCTCCCCTTCAGGCTCATCTTGTATTGGACAAGACGCCAGCCGTGCCATCGAACCCGCTTTCGCTATACTCACGTGCAGTGGCCAACCAGGCCAGCTCAGAACTTCCGTAACCCCGCCTATCGGAAGTCGTAGGTCTTTCGGTATGAATATCAACTGGCTCGACATCGTCATCGGTGTGATTCTACTCGTCTCTGTCTTGGGCGCGGTTCGCAACGGGGTTACAAAAGAGATCCTCAGGATCGCTTCACTAGCGGTCGGAATCTTCTTGGCCATGTGGTGGTATGACCGCTTGGCACTAGAATTGCAGCCCTTCATCGAAGACCCTCGCCTGGCTGCCGGTGCGGCGTTCGTGCTGATACTCGTCAGCTCTTTAGTAGCTGGTACCGCCTTTGCTTGGACGCTGATCAAACTCTGGGGCATCACCGGTTTACGCTGGTTCGACCGCCTACTCGGCGGAGCCTTCGGCCTGGTCCGGGGAATGCTCGTCGCGGGCGCAGTGTTACTCGTGGTGATCCCCTTCTCGCCGTTCGCTAGCACTTCGCGGACGGTGGCCGATTCGAAGCTCGCTCCTTGGGTCCTGCATGGGGCGCGGGTGGCGGCGGCAACGGCCCCAAAAGATTTTCGCGACGCGTTCACAAACGGCTTCGATCGCGTGCAAGCGGCATGGACAGGCGACCGTCGGTAGCTCAGCGCCGCCTACTGTGCGAAATTAAGTAGGAATGAGCTGTATCGGCACCGTCTCGCGTCGGTTCCTACTTCTAATCCCGGCCCTTTCGCTGCTGGGCAAAGACAAGCAGAAGCAGAAGCAAGAGTTCGACGCGATTATCTTTGGAACCGTCTTTCGAGAATCCGGTCTGTCGCTCCCCGGCGCGACTGTTACCGCCTACAACGAGGCGTCTCCAAAAAAGAAATTCAAAGCCGTCACGAACTATCGCGGCGAATACCGTATTCACGTTCCGGCGGGCGAAGGGACTTACATCGTCATCGGCTCTGCCCGCAAGTTCGAAAAAGCCGAGCGCTCGGTAAAGATTTACGACCTGGAACAAGCAACGGCCAACCTCATTCTGAAACCCAAGAAGTAGTTCGGCCGTCGAACTAGAATAGGAGGAGTAATGAATCTGTCTCGCCGCCATCTATTCGCGATCCTGCCAATCATCGGCATTCTTGCACCGAGCGCCTACTCCCAATTCCCTGGCTTCGGCGGCAAGAAGAAGAAAGAGAAGCCTACCCGCTCGGTGAAGGGCGCAATTACTGACGAGGCTGAAGACGGCCTGCGGGCCGTCGTCCAGCTCAAGAACACCAAGACGTTGGCGGTTAAATCTTTTCACACCAATGATGCCGGCGAGTTCTACTTCCACGGGCTTGACCTGAACGTCGACTACGAGCTCAAGGCGATCTCCGCTGGGAAAGAATCGAAGACCCGAACCATTTCGACTTTTGACGAGCGCACGGAGTTGATCTACAACTTCAAGCTCAAGTCGGTAACTTAACCGCCGTTCCGTTGCCCACAAGATCCAGTTGGGTTCTTATCCTTCTAGCGCTCGGCTGCGCATCCGACCCGCCCCCCGCCCGATTCATCGAAACTCCCGCCGATTGGACCCCCGATCAGCTCGTGTCGACCACGCAACCGACGGCGCTATTGTTTTGGGCTCCGTGGTGCGAGGAGTGCATCGCACTCATGCCGGCCTTCGAGCGGCTATCGGAGCAGCGCCGCGACGCCGTCAAGACCTCGACGGTATGTGTCGTCGAGCCAGGCGAGGACGTCTCCGCGGCCGGCCCGCCCCAGTCCACCGCTTTAGATAGTTACAAATGGGAACGGCCTATAAGCATGGCTTTGGCCAAAATCGGCGTCGACGGACTGCCCGCGCTACTCGTGTTTGATCGCACCGGGACAGCCGTCCATCGCATCGCCTCGTCGGAACTAGAAGGCGCCCTCAGCGCCGCCGAGCTGACCGACGCGATCGATGCAGTGGCGCCTTAGGACAGGTAACGGCAAATCACTGAGGGAGCGCGGAGCGCGTGAGTCCGACAACCCACGGATTTCCGCCCGCCCATAGCCAACTCAACGAAAACAACAACAACGCGACGTAAATAGCACCCCGGACTGGCACATTGAAAGCCAAGCTGAATAGAGTGACCCTCGATCGACTACGATAGCCTCGATGTCTTCACTGCCTATCGTCGGTGCCGGCGATCATCGCTACGAAGTAATCCACGACTGGGGCGAGCTGCCTGATCGTTTTCGCTACGGCAACTGTCACGGTGTCTGCATCGATTCCGCGGGCCAAATCTACATCCATCACACAGTCCACGCGACGAGTGAAAGCGAAGACGCGACGATTGTCTTCGACGCCGACGGCAAGTTCGTCAAAAGCTGGGGACCCGACTTCAAGGCCGGCGCGCACGGTCTCCACCTTAACGTCGAAAACGGCACGGAGTATCTGTATCTAGCCGACCACGTCCGCAACATTGTCGTGAAGACAACCTTAGACGGTGAACAAATCTATACGCGGGGATACCCAATCGAGTCGGAACCCTACGCCGCTGAGCCCATCAAGTACCGCCCCACAAACGTCGCGGTTGCTCCCAACGGCGACCTCTACATCGCTGATGGATACGGCTCGAACTACGTTATCCAGTACGACGCTGCCGGCGGTTACATCCGCACCTTCGGCGGAGCGGGCGTAACTGAAGCTGAGAGCGCCGAGCCTGGGCGCCTACTGTGTTCCCATGGAATCTGGTGTGACACCCGCGCGGAGACCCCGATCCTGCTAGTGGCCGACCGCAAGAACCGCCGCATTCAGCGCTTTTCGCTCGAAGGTGAGCATCTAGGCTTCGACTATGGCGTCGGTCTGCCCTGTCACTTTCACGAGCGCAACGGCGAGCTAGTCATCCCCGACCTAGCCGCGCGCGTGACGTTACTCGACAGCAAGAACGAAGTCATTGTCCACCTAGGCGAAGGCCACACCGACGAGGCCGATTGGAGAGCCCGCCGCGAAAAATCCCGCGACCACTTCGAACCAGGAAAATTCGTCTGCCCCCACGGAGCCTGCTTCGACACCGAGGGCAACATCTTCGTAGTCGAGTGGGTCGAAATAGGTAGGGTGACGAAACTCCGCAAGTTGGACTAGCCGGCCCGATCCCGGTTATTAATTGAACCGTTACCCGCGCAACTCCCTCAGCACATTCTCCGCCTGCCAGATATGACGGCGCTCATGCGCCAGATAAACCGCAAACGTAGTTCCCAACCGAAAGGGCAATCGCGGTGCCGGGGGGAACTTCAACTTCACGCGCCCAAGATTCAAGCCGTTTGCATCGGTCATGAGATCGGCCATCTTCTGCCGCCGTTCCCGATACTCTTCGAGAAGCGCGGTGCGTTCCAGCCGGCTACTAGGAACAAACGGCTTGGGCGCAGCCACGCGCAGCTTTACTGGCGGTTCTGTAAGCTTCAAAAAAACAGAGCCAAATATCCCATACCGAACCGGGCCCTCACCCGTAAGCCCCCGCTCATGTGCCCGTCGAATCACGTTGGGCAGTGCCGCGGCATAAGTTTCAGTCGCCTTGTTTAGGTGGTCAAGACATTGCCCAACGCTCCACCTCTTTGGGTCCGGCTGCCAGTTGAGATCCGCTTCGCTCAGGTCGCCCGTCAACCTCTCAACCTGCGTTACACAGTCATCAAGTTGAGACCTGTAGTCGCTGAGTTCGTCAGCCAGCCGCGCGCCAGCCGCTGCTAAAGTCGTCGCCATCGTGCCAATCCTCTCACTACTAGCTTAAGTCGAGCGTAAACCGTCAATACGAAGCGGGCAACTCCCGGCGCGCGGAGACGTACTTTGGCTGTCTGTCGAGCGCCCGCGATCGAGCGCAACGAAGTAGCGGCCCATCTATCGCCGGCAATCGCCGTCAGCTGGTAAGTAACGTGGGCTACGACCTATTGATGTTGAACTCAGAGACCTCATCGGAGCGCAAACGAGGGTACTGGCCAGCTACGAGCGCTCTTGGGTCGAGACCCCGAGCGCTGCAGTCGGGGCGGAGATCAATCGAGGCTGACGCAATTCTGCAATCATCGATCCCGTGCAACTCCGCTAACGGCCATCAATCGGGAGAGACGTTGACTCGGACCGGGGCGCTAACCCGAATCAACTCGAAGACAGCCTAAAACAATGCGGCCTTCGTCGATACCGGCAGCCCACGCCGGCGACAAAGGCCCTACTGACCTATCTCCTTGAGCAACGATTTTGCGGTATCCATAATCGTCTCGATGTGCTCAAAAATAAACGGCGCCGTAAACATTGTAGAAATTGCGACAATCGTTGCGGCCAGTGCGTACTCGGTCATGTCCTGGCCGCACTCATCCTTCCAAGTGCGAATTGCGAAACCGCGAATGTCGTAAACGACCCGCGAAGTCGCGCTGACTATATAACTCATCTCGAACGCCCCTTCCTGTCGTTCTGCGTTGGGGAAGTCACGATGAAACCCTGGCTCCCGATGGGTTAATTATGCTCTCGTTTGTCACCTAGCGGCAATTGATCTTGAGTACCTTTTTAGATGAACCTTCCGTAACATGGGTAGTACATAAAAACCCTTAGGGGGATATCTATATCTGCCCCGCCAACCATGCTCTAATACCGGCTTGAGAGTTGCTACCTGGAATGTCAACGGCCTGCGGGCCCGCATCGATTTCGTCTTGCACTGGCTGCGTGCGCGCCAACCCGATGTTGTTGGTTTGCAAGAACTCAAGCTGACTGACGAGCAGTTCCCGCACGGCCTCTTTGAGGCCGAGGGTTACCACGCACTCACCCATGGACAGAAAAGCTGGAACGGCGTCGCGATCTTGAGCCGCGAGCCGGCCGCCGTTACGCAGCGCGGCCTGCCGGGAGAGGAAGAATTTGGGTCTCGCTTAATCAGCGCCGATGTCGGCGGCATCTCATTCACGACGATCTATCTCCCTAACGGCAAGAGCATCGAACACGCCGATTACCCGCTCAAACTGCGCTGGGTCGAATCACTTCGCAAACACCTCGACTCCGCGCACAACGCCGACCAAGCCGCCGTTTTGTGCGGCGACTTCAACATCGTCCCCGAGCCGATTGATAGCTGGAGCGAAGACCGCCACGCTGGGCTAATCTTCCACACCGACGGCGAAAGGCAACGCTATCGGGCCATTCTCGACCGGGGCTTCCACGATCTCTTCCGACAGCAGCACCCCGGCGAGCAACAGTTCTCTTGGTGGGACTATCGTGGTGGCGCCTTTCACCGCAAGCAGGGCCTGCGGATCGATTTTCTACTCGGAACGAATAGTGTCGTCGAACGCCTAAAGTCCGTCGAGATCGACCGCGAGTTCCGCAAGAAAAAAGAGGGCCTTACCGCATCCGACCACGCGCCCGTAATCGCCGACATCGCATAGCCCACAACCCTCAAAACGAAAGGTCGAAATATCGCGCGCCCGCGACCGGGTTGTGGCAGTAGCCCTCGATCTCGATAAATCCCAACGACCAATATAGTCCGATCGCGGATTCCATCGAGGCCGGCGTGTCGAGTCTCATTCGTTGGTAGCCACGTTCTTTCGCCAGTTCGATGATCCGCTCCCCCAATTGCCGACCGAGCCGGGCACTACGGTAAGCCGGCCTGACGAACAGGCGTTTCATCTCAGCCGTGCTCTCGCCTAGATCGCGCATGCCGACGCAACCGGCCGGGTCCTCGCCGGAGAACGCCAAAAGAAGCTCGCCGGCGGGCGGCGCATACCGGCCGGGCAGGGTGACCAATTCCTCATCGAACTGCTGAAAACCAAGATCGATTTGAATCGCCGCCGCGTATTCAACGAACAACTCGCGCACCGCAATCATGTCAGCCGCACTTCGAGCCAGAGAAATTCGCAGAGGTTCAGTCATAGGCCGCCGAGCCGGCGTGCGTCGGACGTCGGCATACGGCCGGCGATCAATCTAGCCGCGCGTAAGCCACAGAATCCGAATCCTAACGAGTTCAGCGTACCGTGAAATCGAGCCATTTGCGGGATGTCGATCAGCTCCGCGCCAACGTACTCGCCCCAACCGTAGACGCAAGCCAAAACCATCACGGCGGTCACAAAGCCGGCAAAGTGAAAATGAACAGCCGCAAGTAAGACAATCGGTTCATCGAATCCCAGCGGCTCCACACCTAGCCGCGACGCCACCAGCCAGCCGGCGGCGAACACAAGATCGATCCCCGCAATCGCGAGACGAAGAAAATCTTGAGCCGTCGCGAAGTCCCGAGGCCCGCCGGCAACGGCAACCTGAGCCCCCCAGCGAATACTCCAAAAAGCGGTTGGTACCATCGCAGCTTATGCCCAATCGCCTCGCTGCCGAAGCCAGCCCCTACCTGTTGCAGCACGCGAACAATCCAGTCGACTGGTACCCCTGGGGCGAAGAAGCCCGCGCCAAGGCGCGCTCAGAAAATAAGCTGATTTTCCTCAGCATCGGCTACGCAGCCTGCCACTGGTGCCACGTGATGGAGCATGAGTCGTTTGAGGACGACCAAGTCGCCGCCGCGCTCAACCGCGATTTCGTGGCCGTCAAAGTCGACCGCGAAGAGCGCCCCGATCTCGACGAGATCTACATGTCCGCCACGATGCTATTCACCGGCGGGCACGGCGGTTGGCCCATGAGCGTATTTCTCGCGCCCGACCTCAGGCCTGTCTACGCCGGCACATACTTCCCGAAAGATAACGCCTACGGTCGACCGGGATTCAAAAGCCTGCTGCGCTTGATTCACGAAAAGTGGCAGCAAGATGGCGACTCCCTCCTGACCGATGCTTCGCGCGTAGTTGACGCCGTCAAAAACATCCACTCGAGCGGCGAAGCGAGCGATCTGCCGGGCCAAGATCACGTCATCAAAGCGGCCGACTCGATCTATCGCGCCTTTGACCTGACCCTGGGCGGAATCACCAGCGGCTCAAACAAGTTTCCGCAAAGCATTTCGATGGAGCTACTACTCCACGCCTTCGATGCAAGCGGCGACAGCCGCTATCGAAACGCCGTCGAAATCACTCTCGAGCACATCGCCAACGGCGGAATTTACGACCACCTAGGAGAAGGACTGCACCGCTACGCCACCGACCCAAACTGGCTCGTACCGCATTTCGAAAAAATGCTCTATGACCAAGGTCTAGTCGCATCCATCTTCATCGACGCCTACCAGGCCTCCGATAATTCGCAGCGAAAGAAACTGTTTGCGGCAAGAGCTCAAGGTATTTGCGACTACGTCTTACGCGACCTGACGAGCCCTCAAGGCGCCTTCTACTCGAGCGAAGACGCCGACAGCGAGGGGCTCGAAGGCAAATTCTATATCTGGACCCTCGCCGAACTGCAAGAGCTTCTAGGCGAGCCGGCCGTAAAAATATTCGCCTCGCACTACGACGTGTCTGAATACGGCAACTGGATGCATCCCGGCGACGCCCATGTGCCGGCGGGCCCCAAAAACGTTCTCCAAATCGTGCGTTCAGTCGAAGCTATCGCAAAGCTTGATGGTGTTGAGCCCGACCAAGTTGAGGCGTCACTGGCCGAATCAAGGGTCAAGCTTCTGAGTTATCGGGAAACCAGGGTCCGACCCGGGCTTGACGACAAAGTTCTGACAGGCTGGAACGGCTTAATGATCACCGCGCTCGCCAAGACCGCCACCGTCCTGGGCGAGCCGGCCTACGGTGAAGCCGCCGACAAAGCGGCAAATTTTCTACTGAGCGAGGTTCGCATCGCCGGCCGGCTACTTGCCGGCTACGGCAAGGGACAAGCGCGACTAACCGCCTACAGCACCGACTACGCATTTCTCATCCAGGGTCTCATTGCGCTCTATGAGTGGAGCGCTGATGTGGCCTTTCTTGATGAAGCCGAGGTCCTTACCGACACGCTAATTGACTTCTACTGGGACGCGAAAGGCGACGGTTTTTTCTTCACCGCATCCGACCACGAACAGCTCCTTGTCCGCACCAAAACCGTGCAAGATGGCGCCACACCCTCGGCTAACTCGACGATGGCGATCGAGTTACAAAAACTCGCGATTCTTCTAGGCCGCGACGACTATAAACAACGTGCGGAACAAATTCTGAAGCTCTTCACGGACACTTCGCTGCGAACCGTTTTCCAGCAAGAGCGGCTGCTCTGCGCACTCGACGCTTGGCACCGTGGCCACGACGAAATCGCGATCGTCGGCGATCCCGCCGATGCCCGCACAAAGCGCCTACTGTCAAAAGTTTGGGAGCGCTACCGCCCCAATAAGGTAGTCGCGGGGTCAGCGCCTAATATCGCAGCGGCGCTCGACCGACTCCCGCTATTAAGAGACAAACCTCTTGTCAACGACGCTCCGGCCGCCTATGTTTGCCGCGACTACGTCTGCCAACAGCCCGTCAGCGATCCCGAGGAACTCTTCGCGGGCTAACCCCGAAATTCCAACGCGTTCTTATGATGCGCGGGACCCGTAAAGTGTATCCCCACAAGAAACTTTTCTACTTTCGGAACGCAGTAGCAAGTGACCCCAAATCTCTGCCAAACACCAAAAGAGAGTTCCGCGATTGTCTCCTCGGGTACGGCTTGCTCAAGCTCCACCTGAACTCCATCGGCGGAGCTATCGAGCACGATCACGGTCGATTGTCGACGCGTTCCGCCGCGCTCCCATACAAGGTCCGCCGCGTCGTGCATCGGCACACGGTCGTCGCGGCGACGCTCGGATTTGATCTGGTACAGACCTGCTACAAACCGATCACCGTCTGGCCGGCAGTGCCTCACGACGGCTTTGGTACCCGCAATCTAGTCGCTACTAATCCAGACTGTCCTACCCGCCGGCAAACTTTGGCCTAGACGTATCCGGTACCCAAAGACTGATTCGTCTTCGATCACGACTGGCGTTCTAACGAGCTGGTTTTCCCAGTCGACCCATTCGATGATCGCGTCTATTTGAACGTCTCGGCGCACCTCGCCGCGACGCATTTCATCCCACGAGCGCCGTTGGCTAGCGCCGGACTGACGACGAAATCTTAGTCCGCCCACCACAGCTTTCAGCCAACTGCCCAGACGGCCTGACATCTCATCTGTCTTATCGACATAATGGAGTGAATGTTAGAGAGCCGTTCCGACGGCGTTTGCCCGAATTTCTCACCACGTGGCGATCGCAAGTGCGTGAGGGGCGCGTCAATACGAGGCGGGCGACGGTTGGCGCGCGGAGGCGTACTTGACAGTCTGTCGAGCACTCGGGATCGAGCGCAACGAAGTAGTGGCGGGCCTATCGCGTGCTTTCGCCGTCAGGTGGTGAGAAATGCCGGTTAGCGGCCGCGTAACGATTCGACCGGCCAAACGGGGTGAAATGCCCGCGATTCGCGGCCTCATTGCAAAATTCCCCGACGAACTCGTGCAGGACGACCTACCCCGCCTGCCCTCGTTTTTCGTCGCGGTGCAGGCGCAAGAAATCGTCGGCTGCTGTGCTCTTCAGGTGTATTCCAAGAGACTTGCCGAAGTCCGCAGTCTTGCTGTCAGCCCGCGCCACCGTGGCCAAAAAATCGCAGCGCGGCTCGTCGAACAATGTCGTGAGCGAGCCCGCAAGCGCGGGGTGAAACAGCTACTAGAGCATATTTGATTTAAGTATAGACATTTGTGGTATCGTATCGACGCCGGAAAGGAGGCGAGCGATGCGTGCATATTCAAGAGACTTACGGGATCGAGTGCTGGGTGCGTTGGAGCGCGGGGAGCGACCAACTGATATTGCAAAACGCTATGAGGTGAGCCGCGTGTGGGTCTATCAGGTGCACAACCGTTTTGAGAAAACAGGTCAGCGAGACAGCCTACGGATGGGCGGTTATCGGCGCTCTCGACTCGCGGACAAGGAGCCGCTCCTGCGTGAATGGATCAAAGAAAAAAAGGACATGACTCTGGCTCAGATGTGTGAGCGTCTGGCCGAGCACGGGATTGAAATCAAGCCTTCGGCCCTTTGGCATCAGCTCAACAAGTGGAACCTGACCTTTAAAAAAAACCCTGCACGCCAGCGAGCAAGAGCGCGACTACGTGCAGGCAGCGCGGCGTGAGTGGGTCGAACAGCAACCAACACTCGACGCTGCCAGGATTGTGTTTCTCGACGAAACCGGAGCCTCGACGAACATGGCGCGGACCCACGGACGCGCACCCAGAGGAGTGCGGTGCATCGCCTCGGTCCCGCATGGACATTGGCAAACCACAACCTTCATCGCCGGCTTGCGAGTGGGGGAAATCAGCGCGCCGATGGTGCTTGACGGACCCATGGACGGCGAAGCATTCCTTGCCTACGTACGCACATTTTTATGCCCGACGCTTACGCCTGGCGACATCGTCATCGCCGATAACCTGTCCAGCCACAAGGTTGTGGGAGTGCGAGAAGCGATCGAGGCCAAAGGCGCAACGATGCGCTATTTACCGCCCTACTCACCGGACTTAAACCCCATCGAAAAGATGTTCTCTAAGCTCAAGGCACTGCTCAGAAAAGCTGCTCGCCGAACTGTTGAGACGCTCTGGGAGGAGATTGGAAAACTCCTCGAAACCATCTCTCCAAGCGAATGCGAGAACTACTTCCGCTCTTGCGGATATGTATATACCTAAATCATATATGCTCTAGCGGTGTCAAGCGAGCCCAAGTTTTTCGAGCGCCACGGCTTCGAGGTTCACTCCGGCTGGAAGACCGCGCTCTTCGCGACTCTTTAGTGCCACCGCCGACGAGCGCGCATAGCGGGCTATCGATAAAGTGGTTGAAGCAATGAGAAGTCTCGATGGCAAGGTCGTGGTCGTGACCGGTGCCGCCCGTCGCATCGGACGTTCGATCGCATTGGAACTGGCGGGCCGTGGAGCGAGAGTCGCCGTGCACTACCGTACATCCACGGACGAGGCCGAGCAATCGGCAAGTGAATGCGGCGGCCGCGCGTTTCAAGCTGATTTAGCTCAGGTGAATGAGATCGCGCGCCTATTTAGCGAAGTGCGCGCGGAGTACGGGCGGCTAGACGGGCTGGTCAATAACGCCGCACGCTACCGCGCGATGGACGTGTTCGCCGTCACAGAGAATGACTGGGACGAGATTCACTCAATCAATTTAAAAGCGACGTTTTTCTGTTGCCAGCATGCGGCCAAGATCATGCGAGAAAACGGCGCCGGGACGATCGTCAACATCAGCTCGCTCGGGGGCATAAGGCCCTGGAGTCGCCATATTCCCTACGGAGCGTCCAAGGCCGGCGTGATCATGCTCACTCGTTCCCTGGCGAAGGCGCTGGCGCCAAGCATCACGGTCAACTGCATCGCACCCGGCGTCATTCATTTCGAATCGAGCATGCCAGACGACATCAAACGTCTGGTCCAGACAACGCCGATGCAACGCCATGGCAGCGGCCAAGAGATCGCACAAGCGGTCGCTCAGTTCTTCACCGGACCAAGTTTCATAACCGGTCAGACGCTAACAGTCGACGGCGGGCTCTCGCTAAAGTGACGCCTCGCGGCGCAGCGAACTCGGCCGGCCGTATCCGTCCGTCCACGAAGGCTCATGGCCCCTGCGGCAAACGCCTACGAGCAAGCTCCAAATTTCTTCTTATTAGCGGCGACTCGGGCATCAACTCCGCTGCTTGCTCAAACTCTTCGTAGGCATCTTTGACGCGCCCCTGGCGCAGATAAAGCGTTCCCAAGTCATTTCCGGCCATGGCTGCTTGTTCAGCTAGTTTCGGCCCTGGCAAAAACCGCAACAAGCTCGGCGTCCAAGCGACGAACGTCTTGACGACATTGGGATCGGGAGGCTCCCAGACGAACCCTTGGAAAAACGAAAGCTGAGCGTGTAGCGAGGCTGTAACGATCACTACGGCCCACCCAACAACCCGCCATTTGCGCCACAACCGCGGACCTCGCTGGGCAATGTAGCCAAGTCCCACTCCCGACGCGATCATCATCACCGGCATGAAGTCCTGCATGTAGCGCCGGCTAGCAGCGGCGAAACACAGCATCACAAGCAACATCAGTCCCGACGAGCCAACCGCCGACGCCGCGAACAGGCGCAGTTGGTCGTCATCGCCGCGTGTCAGCCGGAAACACGCCAAGCTCAACAAGACGAAAGGTGACATCAGCAGCATCGACGACATATCTTCCGTGCGAGTGAGGTACTCAATCGGTTGCCAACCATTGTGGGCGATCCACGGAAAATCGGCGCTGATCTCCGGGAGCGCAAGGATGTACTGGGCGATGTTTTCCCAAACGTAAGTCAAACTAAACGCCGCCTGGCCGGTCGCATCCGGCAAGTAGCCGTTGCCGTAGTCAAACGGCGAGCCAAACCGCGCATCGTTGTAGCCCATCTGCAAAAGTCCCGAGACGACCACCGGAAGCGAGAGCACCGCGACGTGCACTAGCGCGGAGCGAATCGCGACCTTACTCGTCCAAAAGTAGGCGATGATCAACAGCCCCGGGGCCAAGCCATAGAGCACGAGCGACACGCGACAACCCGCGGCCAAGCCAATCGCGATGCCGGCCAACAGCGCCCATTTCCAGACCGGCTCCTCGAGATATCGCAGCACCGCCCAGAACGCCAGCAAAATGAATAGGCCGCCGAAAGCGATGCTCTCGTGGTAAACGGAACCCCGCAGCGACACCATCGCGGTCGGCGTAGCCAGAGCAAACGCATAGAGCAGCCAGCGATACGCCTCGAGATCCGTTTCCGGGAAGAAGCGGCCACGTACGCGCATCAAGATCGACAAAAATACAAGCGAACAGCCCCACCCAGTCAGGATGCAAGCGACCCGATCGGTGAGAGTGAATCCAACCAGCTTGCAAGCAAGGTGGAACAACGCCGGAACTGGCCCCCACTGCAGATAATATTTCCCCTCGTAAGGGATCATGTCGTGAAGATAGTACTCGTCCGGCGTGATCGCGATGTGCCGGTTTCCGGCCAGAAACGCGTCTGCCAGCATGTTGTAGTAACCCATTAACGGACTGAAATCGAAATGGCCCCACGTGCCGATCAGCGCGTATATAAACGCAATTGGCAGCGTCCAGACGATCTGCTGTTTGATACCGACTACGGACGAGGTGACTGCCGCTCGGCTCGCGATCGACCTATCTTTTCCTGCTACCGCGGGCTCGGGTGGGCGGCCGCGCGCCCTAGTAGTTTTTCGAGCCATGTCGGCAACCGGAGCCCGTTAGTTTATCGTGTCGCCCTAGCAGCCCGTGGTAAAAGTCCCGTAGGTCGCGCGGCGGGCAATTGTGGCTGATCGGCGCGGAGTGAGGAGGACGGCGATCCGGGCGATCGCCTCCGACGAATGACAAAGCCGACGGCCGCTAGTGCCTGCCGCCCAACGGGTTACGCGCCATTCAAAGATTCCTGGTGCGATCTGAATGCTGATTCGTTGAGACACTCGTCTAATTCTCAATCCACCGCATAGGCGCGTCACGCGGCCTGCGTGACTTTTACCACGGGCTGCTAACAGCCCGCCAACGGAGTCACCAGTTCAATTGGCCCTTGATGTGCTGAAAAATCGCGCGAGTAGCGGTCGACCGGTTGAGAGTGTAGAAATGAAGCCCGGCGACCCCTTCGCTGAGCAGTTGCTCGCATTGTTGCGCTGCATGCATCATTCCAAGCGAGCGAACGGCCTCGCTGTCGTCCTCGACCGGCTCGATCTTCGCTAGCAAATCAGCGGGAATCGTCGCGCCGCACATTTGAGCAATGCGCTTAATGTGTTTGACGCCCCGCAACGGCATGATACCCGCCAGGATTGGCTCCTGAATGCCGGCAGCTGTCGCCCTCTCACGAAAGCGATAGAAATCGGCGTTGTTAAAGAAAAGGTTCGTGATGAGGAAATCGACGCCCGCATCAACCTTGCGCTTGAGGTTGTCTAAATCGGCTGCTTCGCTCAGAGCTTCCGGATGCATCTCCGGGTAGCAAGCTCCAGCCAGGCAAAAATCATATCGTGCCCGTGTAAATTCAACAAGTTCATTCGCGTATCGGAATCCACCCTCAACCGCTTCGAAGGCTGCGCTGCCCTTCGGTGGATCGCCGCGTAAGGGCAGCACGTTATCGATACCACCTCCTTTGAGGTCGTCGAGAACGGAGGCAATTTCATCACTGGTAGCGCCCACGCAAGTCAGGTGGGCCATCGCCTCGATGCCAATCTCGTGTTTAATGCGCTTGACCAGATCGACAGTCTTGCGGCGAGTACTGCCGCCCGCCCCGTAAGTCACTGAAACGTAGCTAGGCCGTAGCGGCTGCAACGCTGCGATCGTGGCGAACAGATCGCTAAAGCCTTGGTCGTCTTTCGGAGGAAAAAATTCGAAAGAGACCGTAGGCTTGCCCTGGCCTAGTATGTCGATGATCTTCATCGCAAAGAATTCTCAGGCTATCACGCACTATCAAAAAGCTCACGGGTTACGGCACTATGCCAGTTCACCTGCTCGGACTAATCAGCAATCCCCAACGCTTCCACTTTCAGCACTACCAATCCCGTCCCCAAACAAATCGCAACAAGAGTCCGCTCGGAGCCCCCTGATTGATACCCTGAATCGATGCGCGCTCCGCCAGAGCTGCTAGACAACAAGTCGCTTGAACGCCTGGAACGACTGACGATTCGTTGGAATCGGTCGTTTCACGGTCTGCTAGGCGGCAACAACGTCTCGCGCTACGCCGGCATCGGCCACGAGTTTCTCGATCATCGCCATTTCCATCGCGGCGACGACCTGCGAGCAATCAACTGGCGCGCGTACATGCGCCTAGAGCGCCTGTTCCTAAAAATGTTTCGCACCGAACCGCGAACGCCGGTGCGCATTCTGATCGACACCAGCGAATCGATGGCGTGTGGCCAGACGAGCAGCGGCGAAGCGAAGTTCGCCTTCGCTTGCAGGCTTGCGGCGGCCATGTGCTACATCGGCCTAGTGCGTTTAGAAACGATAATTTTGCAGCCCTTCGCCAACAGCGTCGGTGAGGACTTCAGAGCGCAGGGCGGCAGGCAGCGCTACGCCATGGCATCGCGATTCCTAAGCAACCTTGAAACTTCGGGATCGTCTGACATCAACCGTTCGATCAGGGACTATCTAACGAAATTCCTCGTTCCCGGTTTGACGTTCGTCATCTCCGATTTTATGGACGAGTCTGGAGATCAACCACCCCTCGAATACCTGGCGATGGCTGGACACGAGGTCCAGCTCGTTCACGTCGCGGGGCCCGCCGATCGCGAGCCGCCTTGGCGAGGCGAGCTGGAACTTTACGATGCCGAGTCCGACCAGCTACTGAGAGTCAGCGTCGACGATGAAGCCGCCGCTGAGTACCGCCAAGGTTACGACGACTTCTGCGCCGCCCTTGAAAGTCTCGCCAAACGCTCGGACTCGCGCTACCTCCACCTCTCGACCGCAACCCCTCTTGAAGACGTGCTATTCAGCTCAATGCCCGCCACCGGCGCAATTTCGATGCAATAGGTAATTTGTGGGACTGCTGAACCTCGCACTCGGCCAATTGTTAGGCCTCTATTTACCCCTAGCGGGTCTGTTGGTTGCGCTCTATTACTACGACCGCTCGCGCCGTCGCGTAGTCGTGTCGACCTTGCGTTTCTGGCCGCATAGGCCGGCGCCGGCAATACGACGGCGTCACAAAACGATTCAGCAACCACTCTCGCTGCTGCTCCAGTTGGTCGCTATGTTGCTCCTGCTGCTAGCGATTGCCGACCCACGACCCGACGCTTTCGGCGGACCCGCCCGGCAACACGTAATTATCCTCGACACCTCCGCGGTGATGGCTGCCGCGTCCGACGGCGGCATCACGCTGATGGACCAAGCAAAGTCGCGGGCGCTTGCTTACCTAAGGGCCTTGCCGGCGGGCGACTCGGTCTTACTTATCGAGGCCGACGGCGCTCCCTCGGTTAAAGTCGCTTTCACTGAAGATCGCGATAAACTTCGCGACGGCATCTCCAACGCCCAGCCGGCATTCACGGCACTCGACTTGTCGAGCGCCTACGATCTAGCAGCGGGCACACTGCGCCTGGCGCTCGACGCCTCCGATGCCCAACTTGCCAATCGCGACGATGTCGGCGAGGTAGCCTACGTGGGCCCCGGACGGCTAGCGGATGAATCTGTAAGCGTCGGCCTACTCCCGGCCCTACGCTTCATCGGCACCGATGCGCCCGTCGACACGTTCGGATTTCGCTCGCTGCGCGCGACGCCAAACCCGCTCGAGGCCGACCGCTGGGACGTCAACGTCGGAGTCGACAACTATTCCGACGGGAACCGCCAGGCCAACTTGGAATTCTTTTTCAACGACGGGCGGCTGGGCTATCGCAAGCTCCCGCTCGCTGCAAACTCGGGCGGAGAACTAGAGTTCCGCATTCGTAGCGAGCGTCCTGGACGTCTAGTTGCTCGTATAACCGACGGCGATCAGTTCGCGCCGAATAACGAAGCATCTATAGACCTTCCGGTAGCCGCTCACAGCGCGGTGGAAGTCATCGGCGGCAGCGCTATCGATTTCGAGGCGCTATTTGCCGCGGGCGCGCGGGTCGAACCTCGTTACATCTCGACGCAAGCCGAACTGTCCCCCGATGCCGTTCACGTCTGGGCTGGCGGCGCGGCCGGCAGTTCTTCTCGCCGGGCGATCTATATTGCGCCCGACAGCGGGCAGTCACCGGTGCGAGTGCGTCGCGTCTCGAATTCGCAACCAATCACCGAATGGGCCGCTGAACACCCGCTGGCACGAGGAATCCGTGACCGCGACTTGACGCCGGAAACTGTCTCGATCTTCGAACCCGCCGCGGGCGACGAGGTGATCGCCCGCACCGCCGCCGGCCCGGTTATCGTGGCGCGATCAACTGCGGATCAGCGCTTTGTCGTGTTTGGATTCGATCTCGCCGATCAAGGAGTGCGCAATCATCTCGCCGCGCCGCTGCTGTTCGCCAACGCTGTCGCCTGGCTCGAACCCGGCGCTTTCCAGAGTGGCACCGTCGAGGCGCGCTCGCCCGGCGTAATCTCTTTCGACGCGCCGGGATATCGCCGCGAACAGGTCGCCGTAAGTTCGAGCGACGGCGAGCCGGTCCCGTGGATCTTGTCCGACGATTCGGTCCGTTTCTATGCCGGGCGCCCTGGACAGTACCGCGTCGCCACCCCCGACTCGCGCGCCACCTTGCACCTGAGTCTGCCCGAAATCGCTGTGAAAACTTGGGAGCCCGGTGAAGATGTGCTTCGCGGCGTGCCACCGGCGAGCGCCGCAAGCGTGGCCGGCATCGTTCTCTGGCCTTGGTTGGCTTTCATAGCGGCGCTCCTTTTGTTGCTCGACTGGGTATGGTTCGGCCGCAGCGGCCGCTCGGGTTTCGTGACCGACTCCTCGACTCCGGCCTACACCAGCTACGAGCCGTTCGAGGCTGAAGTTAAGCAAGAGACGCGCGAGCGCGACGAGGTCCTGCAGTGACTTTCGCCCGAGACTGGCTGCTCGTCTTAGCGATCGCTCCGATGGCGTGGTGCGCCTGGGAATGGAGCCGCAGCTACCGCCGTCTCGGACTGCTACTGAAAACGGCAGCATTGATCGCGATCATCTTGGCGCTAGCCGAGCCACGCCGCCGTATCGCCGAGACCTATTCCGCCGTCGCCGTCCTCAGCGACGTTTCGGCGAGCATCCCTGAGGAGCAACGCGGCCAACAAGCGGCGTTCGTGAGCCGCGCCCGCGCTGCCGCTGGAGGACATAGCCTCCGACCGATGGAATTCGGTGCCAAAGCCGCGCGCTCACTCGAGGGCGATGCCGAGCGGCGCTCCACCAATCTCGAATCCGCGTTGCGCGACTCGATCAGCGCATTGCCGCCCGATCGGGTTCCGCGTATCGTTCTATTGAGCGACGGACTCGCCAATGCCGGCGCCGTTGAACGCGCTGTTTTCGAAGCAAAACGGCAAGGCGTTCCAATCGATACGGTCGCACTTACCGGCCGAGTGGCCCCGGACCTAAGCTTGGCGGCGGTAACCATACCCGCCCAGGCATTCGTCGGTGAGCGCTTTCCAATCGAGCTAACCGTTCGCAGCCCCTCGGCTTCCACCGCCATGGTCGAACTGCGCGCCGAGGGAAAATCGATAGGCGAGTCCAGCGTCCGGCTGCCCGCCGGTGAAGGAGTTGTAACCGTCAGAGCCCGGCTGGATGTTGCCGGCGCGACACTGATCGAAGGCTCTTTGCGGTCCGCCCAACACGGCGAAGTCCAATTCGCCGCAACCGTATCGTTACGAAGTCCACGCGCTCTGCTGATCACCAGCGACAGTGCCGCGGAAACCGCTCCCCTTGCGGACGTGCTTAATTCCGCCGGTTTTGAACTTGATCGCGCCACTAGAGTCCAGGTACTCGATGAAGATGCGCGTTCCAGCTACGACGTCATCATCGCAGGCAACGAGAACTTCGAGGCCTGGCCTGACCGATCCAAAGAAGCGGCCGAGCGATTCGTTCGCGATGGCGGTGGATTCTTGCTGATTGCCGGTGAACGCAATCTCTACCAAGAGCCGGACGAAACCGAGCGAGACATCTTCCAGGCCATGCTACCGGCCAAACTAGCGCCGCCGCGCACACCTGAAGGCACCGCGGTTGTGCTCGTCGTCGACAAATCGTCGTCGATGGAAGGCAAGAAAATGCAGTTGGCCCGGCAGTCCGCGCTGGGCGTCGTGGAGAACCTTCGGTCGATCGACGTCGTCGGCGTTCTGGCGTTTGACAATTCCTTTGAGTGGAATGTCGCGCTTCGGCGTAACGAGTTCCCGGCGGCCACGAAGAAACTGATCAGCGGCATTATCGCCGACGGGGGCACGCAGATCGCTCCTGCTTTACACGAAGCGTACCGCGTGATTAAGCAGCAAGCAGCGGTTTACAAACACATCCTGCTATTGACCGACGGCATCTCCGAAGAGGGCGACAGCATCGCTCTAGCCAAGGAGGCCGCAATGAACGAGGTGACGATCTCGACTATTGGTTTGGGCCAAGACGTCAATCGCTCGTACCTCGAACGCGTGGCCACCAGCGCCGCGGGCAGGTCGTACTTCCTGATCGACATCTCTGCCTTGGAGCAGATCGTACTCAAGGACGTCATGGAGCACACCGGATCGTCCGTTACTGAGCAAGAATTCAGACCCATCGTCGACCGCGACTTCGAGATTCTTTCCGATCTTGACTTAGCCGAACCAGGGCCATTGCTCGGGTGGGTCAAATTCGAGGCCAAGCCCGAGGCCGACACCATCATGCGCGTCGACGATGAAGACCCGCTGCTCATTCGCTGGCAATACGGATTAGGGCGCTCAGTCGTATTTGCCTCTGACGCCAAAGACCGCTGGGCCGCAAATTGGGTCGCATGGAACGGTTTCGATCGTTTTTGGGCAAATGTGATTCGCGACATTTTGCCGCGGGCGTCCCCAGCCGAAGCGGTCACCGAATACGACGCCGCTGCTGACGAAATCGTAGTCCGCTACCTCTCCGAGGCCGCGCTAGCCGAGACGCCGCCTGAGCTATATGCCTTGGGGCCGGACGGTTACCGCGAAGCGCGCACACCCGAGCGCGATGCCGACGGCTATATTGCGCGCTTCCCCATCGAAGGAAGGTTCGGACTGTTCCGGATTAGACCCGTCGCGGACGACCCGATATTCCCCGAGGTCGCGCACTACCGCGAAAACTCCGAGCTCACCGAGTATGGCTCCGATATTGAACTACTACGCACAATCGCCTCCGCAACTGGTGGGCGATTCAACCCGGCCCCAGAACAGATCTTCGACGCACAAGGCAAGTCAGTCGAGCGCTGGATGGACCTCTGGCCGCTACTCCTAGCGCTCGCGATTCTCTTAAACCTTGTTGAGCTCTTAGCCCGAAAAGGCTGGCTGCCGGTCTTAGGCCGCTGGGCGTAGCGTCCGATTTTGCATCCTTTCTTACTGTCCCGGCATCCAATTGACAGAACGAAAAGGAGAATTCAACATGACGGACACTCACTCCTACATGAACGCAACCGATGAGAATTTTGAGAGCGAAGTTCTAAAAAGCAACGTTCCTGTGCTCGTAGATTTCTGGGCCGCGTGGTGCGGCCCCTGTAGGGCAATCGCGCCGGCGATCGAGCAGCTTGCAGATGAATACGTCGGCAAGCTCAAGGTCGCAAAGCTAAATGTCGATGAAAATCCTCAAACCGCCATGCGGCTAGAAATTCGCTCAATTCCAACGCTCTTGTGGTATGAAAACGGTGAAATGGTCGATCAAGCAGTTGGCGCGCTTCCGATCCAAGCGCTGCGGGCCAAGGCGGATCAACTGACCGCCGCCGCGGCGTAACCCCAGCCGATGAAGGTCAAAGTCTATACAACCAATTGGTGTGGAGATTGTTGGCGGGCAAAGCGTTTCCTCTCCGAGCGCGATGTCGAATTCGAAGAAATCAACATCGAGCAGGACATGGAAGCGGTTCGCCTCGTCATGGAACACAACGAAGGCAAGCGCCGCGTCCCGACGTTTGAGATCGACGGCGCCTACTACGGAAATCCGCGAATACCTGAACTCGCCAAACTAGTAGGGATCGAGCTCTAACCCGCACCGCTCACTCGGCCCTCAATTGCTAGTCTTGGAATGGCCACCATGCCCCAAGACCGCTCGACCACCGCAAATGGGATCCTAGTCGCCGCGGCGCTAGTCGTCGTCATTGCCGGCATCCAGGCTGCGGCCGACATCGTCGTACCCTGTCTACTCGCCACCTTCATCGCCGTTCTCTGCGGACCGCCCGTCTTTTGGCTAACCAGTCGGAAAGTGCCAACAGCAATCGCGGTGCTTCTCGTGATCTTCGGCGTCCTTGGTGTCGGCGTGCTGATCGGAGGAATCGTCAGCACGTCGATCGATGACTTCACTCAGCGCGTCCCGGCCTACCAGCAGCGTCTGCGAGTGGAACTTGAAGAGCCCATGGCATGGGTCAACCAACTCGGCCTCGAGCGCTACGGAATCAGCGTTTCGATCGACGCGTTGCGGGACGTCGTTGACCCTGGCGCGGCAATGGATCTCGCTGGAAACACCCTAAAAGAGCTCGGCAACTTTGTAACGAAGACGTTGCTGATCCTTCTCACAGTCATCTTTATCCTGCTCGAAGCGTCCGGCTTTCGTGCCAAGCTCGACGATGCCCTCGGAGGCGCCGAGTCAACCTTCATCGGGTTCACCGAATTCGCCGAAAGAGTCAAGCACTACCTTGCCATCAAGACCGCCGTGTCATTTCTCACCGGCCTGATCGTTGTGGTCTGGCTCTGGGTACTCGGAGTTGACTTCCCCATTCTTTGGGGCCTATTCGCATTCCTGTTCAACTACATTCCTAACATCGGTTCAATCATCGCGGCGATCCCGGCTGTTTTGCTCGCCTTCGTTCAGCACGGCAGTGCAACCGCGCTGCTCGCCGCTATCGGCTATGCCCTGGTCAATGTCGTGATCGGCAACTTCATCGAGCCTAAGTTTATGGGCGAAGGCCTAGGGCTCTCGCCACTAGTCGTGTTCTTGTCACTAGTCTTCTGGGGCTGGCTACTGGGAACAGTCGGCATGCTGCTGTCGATCCCGCTAACCATCACCGTCAAGATCGCTCTTGAGAGCAACCCCGAAACGCGCTGGGCGAGCATTCTACTAGGCGCTCCGAAAACCTAGCGATTCCGGCGGCCATCAAATGCCCGGCGTGCGCTAAAATCAATTCGGGAAATGCGCGGCTCTCGACAATTCAAAATACTCCTGACCCTGTGCGCCTTCATCGCCGCACTCCCGGCCGCCGAATACCGCGACAGCGAACGCGCATTCTGGGCCTTCCAGCCGCGCCAACAGATCCAACCGCCAAAGCTCGACTCCGCCTGGATCGCCACCCCAATCGACGCCTTCGTCCTCGAAAAACTTCAACAGCAAGGCCTTAGTCCGGCCCCCGCCGCGAACCGAGCCGACCTCATTCGCCGCGCCTACTTCGACGTCATCGGCCTTCCGCCAACTCCTTCCGAACTCGCTGATTTCGTCACCGACCGTTCTCCCGAAGCCTGGGAAAAGGTCGTCGATCGACTGTTGGCAAGCCCCCACTACGGCGAACAGTCGGCCCAGCGCTGGCTCGACGTCGTGCGCTACGCCGAAACCGAAGGCTTCGAATACGACCGCTATCTGCCCGGCCTCTGGCGCTACCGCGACTACGTTATCGAGTCGTTCAACCAAGACAAACCCTACGACCAATTCATCCGCGAACAACTCGCCGGCGACGAACTGATCGACGGCGACCCGAACGCGGAACACAATCGCGAGCCCCAAATCGCCGCCGGGCTGCATCGCTTAGGCGCGGTTCGCCGCAACGCCGGAAACCAAGAAGTCGCCTCCAGCCGCAACGAAGTTCTTACCGAGCGCACCGATATGATCGGTTCCGCTTTCTTGGCGATGACGGTAGGCTGCGCGCGTTGCCACGACCACATGTTCGACCCCATCCGGCAGGTCGACTACTACCGCCTGCAAGCCTATCTCGGACCCGCCTACGAAACCAACGTCGTCTTTGAAGGTGACCTGAGCATCGAAGACTGGCAGAAAAACACCAAAGAGATCGCCGGCAAAATGAAAAAATTGCGGGGCCAGATCAGTCTGGCCGATGGCGACGCCCGCGCCAAGCTGCAAGCCGAGCATGACGAACTAGAAGCGCGACTGCCAGACCCGCCGCCCACGCTTTCAACCCTCCGCAACGACCCCGAATACCCCGAGCCGATTCACGTCCTGGCGCGCGGCGACCACACCAAGCCGCTGCAGGCCGTCAACCCGCGTCCGCCCGGAATCCTGCTGCCCGAGGACGCGCCGACGCTCCCCGCCAACGTACAAGACCCGCGCTCGAAGCTAGCCGACTGGATGACCGAGCCCAACAATCCCCTGCCCTCGCGCGTCATGGCCAATCGCATTTGGCTCAGTCACTTCGGCAAGGGCATCGTCAACACACCCAACGATTTTGGCTTCATGGGCGAACGTCCGACGCACCCCGAGCTGCTCGATTACTTGGCGAACCAACTCGTCGACGGCGGCTGGAAAATCAAGCCGCTACATCGCCAAATCCTGTTGAGCAACGCCTACCGCCAGGCATCAAAAAATCCCCAACTAGAAAAGCTCGGTATGGAGAAAGACTCCGACAATCGTTTCCTCTGGCACGGCCTGTCGCGCCGCCTGACCGCCGAGGAAATCCGCGACTCGATGCTTGCCGTTTCTGGCGAGCTTAACAGCAGCCAAGGCGGCCGTAGCGTTATGATTCCGGTCGATGACGCTCTAGTAGAGCTGCTCTACGACCCCACGCAGTGGCGCGTCACCAACGACCCCGCCGAGCACAACCGCCGCTCGATCTACCTCATTGCCAAGCGCAACTTGCGGCTACCATTCATGGAAGTCTTCGACCAACCCGCTCTGCTCACGACGTGCGCGCGCCGCGAAACAAGCACGCACGCCCCGCAGTCGCTCGAGCTACTCAACGGCGATATTTCAAATCGCCTAGCCATTTCTTTTGCCGATCGCCTGCGCCGCGAAGTCGGCGACGACCATCGTCAACAAATCGACCGCGCCTACCTCCTGAGCGCGGGACGCGTCGCCACCGATCGCGAGCAGACGGCGGCCCGGGCCTTTCTCGAAGAACAACCGCTGAGCGAATTCGCCCTAGCGATGTTCAACCTCAACGCCTTTTTATACGTGCAGTAGCGCATGGAACGCCGTCTAGTCCTCAAACTCATCGCAGCCGGCTTTGCCGCGCCCGGCCTCGACGCCGGAAGCTCGTTGGTCTCGCTCGCACCGCTGCAAGCCGCCGCATCTCAACCGCAGTTTTTCACGGCGTCCGAATTCGCTGCCGTCGATCGCCTCAGCGATCTGATCATTCCCACCGACGAGCAATCCGGCGGAGCCTCCGCGGCTAAAGTAAGCACCTACATCGACGTCATGCTGTCAGAAGCCTCGTCGTCCGCCCAGACCGAATGGCGCCAAGGCCTTCAAGCCGTAGACGCCGAGTGCAACAAGCGTTTCGAGAATCCGTTCAACGGCCTAACGCCCGACCAACAAGGCGGGATGCTCAACGCCATGGCACAAAACGAAGGCAACCCCGCTACCGCCATCCAGCGCTTCTTTGCGCCCCTAAAAAGAATGACGATCGACGGCTACTACACTTCCAAAATCGGAATCCACGACGACTTACGGTACGTAGGCAACACCGCCGTAGCCGAATTCCAAGGCTGCACCCACCCCAAACACGGCGCTTGACGAACCCTCGCCGACTAAATCGTATTCAAAGCGTTCGCTGAGACCTGTTCGTAAGCCAAAACAGCATCTAACTTCTGCTGGATATAGCTCAACTGATCGCCGCCCTCAACAATACATTTCTTAGAAAACTCATCAACCGGAAACTCAACCTCGCGCCCGTCGGGCAACACCAACACCTGCCGCACCAGATCCACCGACAACTGCAAATCATCGTTCGCTGCAGCCAAAGCAAACAACTCCTGGTGCGTCGCCGCGTCAACGATGATCGGCAGCAATCCGTTCTTCAAACAGTTGTTGCGAAAAATGTCCGCGAATGAAGTACTGATCACCGCTTGAAACCCGTGCCCCATCAATGCCCAAGGAGCGTGCTCGCGCGAACTTCCGCAGCCAAAGTTATCACCGGCCAGCAAAATCGATCCGCCCTGGGCCCGCAGCTGATTGATGATGAATTCCGGGTTCGGGCTGCCGTCCGCCAAGTATCGCCAGTCGTTAAACAAATTCTTTGCCAGGCCTAGCTTCTCAATCGTCTTCAAGAACCGCGCCGGGATAATCTGGTCCGTATCAATATCCGTCGCCGCCAGGGGCACAACCTTGCCCGAGAACTGTGTAACCGATTCCATGTTGTCTCCCCGTCCTTATCGATGCCGCGCCTACAGATAACGGCGTGCGTCGGCCACAGCGCCTTCAACCGCCGAAGCAGCGGCCGTCATCGGACTAGCCAAAAACGTCCGTCCGCCCTTACCCTGACGTCCTTCAAAGTTGCGGTTGCTAGTCGAAACGCAGTACTGCCCTGGAGTCAATTGATCGCCATTCATCGCGATGCACATGCTGCAACCGGCCTCGCGCCACTCCGCCCCGGCGGCCTTGAAAATCTCGGGCAACCCTTCCGCCTCGGCCTGCGCCTTGATCTTCTCCGAACCCGGCACAATCATCATCCGCACCCGTGGATTCACAGTACGGCCCTTAAGCAACTCGGCCGCTTCTCGCAAATCTGACATCCGTGAATTCGTGCAACTGCCCACAAAAACTACATCCACCGGTTGACCAAGCAGCGGTTTGCCGCCTTCGAGTTCCATATAGTCGAGAGCCTTGCGAATTCCCGCATTGCCATTTGCCTCGGGAACGGGCTGCGTCACGCCGACGCCCATCCCAGGGTTCGTGCCCCACGTGATCATCGGCTCCAAATCCGTCGCGTCGACGGTTTCTGTACGATCGAACTCAGCACCCTCGTCCGACGGCAGTCCGCGCCAGCGTTCAACCGCCGCGTCCCAATCCGCCCCCCGCGGCGCCTTCGGCCTACCCGCCAAAAATTCAAAAGTCACATCGTCGGGAGCAACCATTCCGGCCCGCGCGCCGCCCTCGATCGACATGTTGCAGAGCGTCATGCGCCCTTCCATCGTCAGCGAGCGGATCGCCTCGCCGGTGTATTCAAGCACATGTCCGGTGCCGCCGCCAATGCCAATCTTGGCGATCAACGCCAGAATCAAGTCCTTGGCTACTACACCCTTCGGCGCGATCCCGTCGAAGCGCACCTCGCAGGTCTTTGACCGGTTCTGAAGCAAGCACTGCGTAGCCAACACGTGCTCCACTTCTGTAGTCCCAATGCCAAATGACAATGCTCCAAACGCGCCGTGCGTCGAAGTATGGCTGTCACCGCACACCACCGTAAATCCCGGCTGAGTCAGCCCCAACTCTGGGCCGATCACATGGACAATCCCTTGATCCAGCATGCCCATGTCGGCCAACGGAACCCCAAATTCTCGACAGTTGATTCGCAACTGCTCGACCTGCTTCGCCGCGATTAGATCCAGAATCGGCAACGTCCGATCCGTGGTTGGAATGCTGTGGTCCACCGTCGCCATCGTCCGATCCGGGCGCCGCACGGTGATGCCGCGGTCCCTCAGACCCTGAAAGGCTTGTGGTGACGTCACTTCGTGCACCAAGTGAAGGTCGATATAGAGGACCGCCGGCGACCCGGCTTCATGCACCACAACGTGCTCGTCCCAGATTTTTTCAAACAGTGTACGAGGCTTACTCACAGTCCTCTAAGTTTATCGCACGGTAGTGCCGCGCCATTCATCGCCGGATAATACCCTGCCGCCCCATCCAATCCTTCAATCGCAAACTCCAGCCCGAAATCGGCAGCCCGTTATTCAGCAACCCGTAGCCATGGCCGCCTTCGGAATAGACGTGCAACTCGGCCGAAATCCCCGCATCCTTAAGGGCCAGGTAGTAGTTCACACTATGGCGCGAATCCACCCGATCATCATCGGCGTGCACCATGAACGCCGGCGGCGTCGCCTTCTTAATTTCAATCGCCTCGCGCAGAGTCGTGTAGCCGAGAATCGTAAAATTCGGCGCCATCTCGGCCGCCTCTCCCGCGTCAAACCGCATCGAGGCCCGCGCAGCCAAATCACCACCGGCCGAGAAGCCCATTACGCCAACGTTGTCGCGATCGATTCCCCATTCATCCGCGCGCTCACGAACGATCCGAATAGCCTGCCGAACATCATCCAGCGGCGTCTCGAGCGAATACCCGGCCCCATCGGTGTTGGGCAACCGGTACTTCAAGACAATCCCCGCCACACCGAGCGACTGCATCCACTTGGCAACATCATGACCTTCCTTGTCGATCGCAAGGTGACTATAGCCGCCTCCAGGGCAAACAATCACCGCTGCGCCGCTAGCAATATCCGCGACCGGCCGATAGACCGCAATCGTGGGGTGGTGAACATTCTTTACGCTACGGTCGACATACCCGGTGCCGCGTTCATTCCAAACCTCTTCAGAGAATTTCCCAGGCGTACCAGGCGCGCCATCGGGAAACAGTTCAACCACCACCGGCTGTGCCCCGAGCGAACCAACAACGACCGCCAGCAAATAGATAAACCGCATCGCCTCACTCTACCCTGTCTCGGGCCGACGGGCGGTTTCTCCCAGATCCGTCTATCCGCATCCATCGCAAGCTACGACCCTACGAGCAACTTGCTTGTTATCAGCGTTGTAGGGGTGCGACATGTCGCACCCTCCGACGCTCGCAGTGCCGGTGGATGTCTTTTCACACCCCCTAAGCGTGACGGAGCCTGCCGTGGCATAACTGGATACGGTTGAGCGGACCACAAAATGCACCCGCGAAACAAACAAAGTCCGATTCCTATTGACCGCGGCTTGGGTTGGCGGGTAAACTCGAAGGTAAGGGGAGTCCATCCCCTCCTGCCAGGGTTTTCGGGATATGACATCGCGACAGGCAAGCGGCTGGAAGGCCGGTAGGGCTTATCGCTGTTCGGCTCGTGGGTCGAGTAGTGTCGTGGCGTGCTCGCGTCCACGAATGGATGCGGTTGCTCCCGTGGCCGAGCCTTCAGTTCCCGAGCTAGTAACCAGCCCGAGTTCCATTGAGCCGAATGTGGCGCCTGTAGCGGTCGTACAGATCGGTAGCTCGATTATTATCGTCGCTGTACCGGGCCCCGGTTGAGCCTCTCTCACTAAACGAGATTAGAGGCCACCAGCCGGGGCGGAAACGAAGACCCGGTCGGTGGCTTTTTATTTGTCCCGACCCTCCGCTTTAACGTGAATGGAAAATTGATACACAAGACTATGCCGAAGGGTACTGTAGGGGAAAAACAATGGCATTAATGAGTGGTGCACAGATTTTGATTGAAAGCCTCGCGCGCGAAGGCGCCGAGGTGATATTTGGCTATCCGGGCGGCGTGACGCTCCCGATTTATGACGTTCTTTATGACCATCCGCTGCGGCACGTCTTAGTGCGGCACGAAGAGAACGCGGCGTTCGCGGCACAAGGTTTTGCGAGGGCTACGGGCAAGGTCGGCGTCTGCATGGCTACTTCGGGGCCTGGCGCCACAAACCTGACCACCGGACTAGTGGACGCTTTAATGGATTCGATCCCGATTGTCGCTATCACCGGGCAGGTTCCACAGTCGCTGATTGGGCGCGATGCTTTTCAGGAAGCGGATACGTTTGGCATCACGCGGTCGGCTACAAAGCACAACTATCTCGTCAAAGATATTGCCGATCTCGCGCAGGTCATTCACGAAGCGTTTTATATCGCCGGCACTGGTCGTCCGGGGCCGGTCCTTGTGGATGTCACCAAAGATGTTTTGCTCGCCAAAACCCACTACGAAGAGGCGCAGCAAATGCGTCCGCTGCGCGGATATTCGTTGAGTCTGACGCCTGAGACGGATCAGATTGAAGCCGCAGTTAACTTTCTGTGGGAAGCGGAACGCCCGTATATTTATGCCGGCGGCGGAGTGATTGCTTCTGGGGCTCATGAAGAACTGCGAAAGTTCTCCGAAATATTGGGCGCTCCGGTAGCTCATACCGTTATGGGGCTAGGCGCGATGCCGACCGAGCATCCGAATTTTATATCGATGCTGGGCATGCACGGTGGCTACGCGGCGAATATGGGCGTGACCGAGTGTGACGCGCTCGTCGGCCTAGGGGTTCGCTTTGACGACCGTGTCACCGGGCGTTTGGATGCGTTTGCTCCCAATGCGCGCGTGCTGCACGTCGATGTGGACGAAGCGGAGATCAACAAGAACAGGCGCGCCGACCTCGGTGTCGTTGGCGACGCCAAAATCGTGCTTCACATGCTGAATCAGCGACTCACGGACACGAAGTCCACACGGGCGGGCGAGAACCTCGCGGCTCGTCAGGCTTGGATGACCCATATCCACGAAATGAAGGCCGAGCACCCCTTCAGCTATACGCCGGCTCTCGATGAGATCAAGCCACAGTACCTAATGGAAAAGCTTGACGAGATCTCGAAGGGCGAGGCGATCGTGACCGTAGACGTCGGCCAGCACCAAATGTGGGCGGCGCAGCATATTCGCTTCAACCACCCGCGGTTATGGCAATCATCCAGCGGGTTGGGCTCGATGGGCTTTGGCTTGCCGGCCGCCTTAGGCGCGGCGGTTGCGTGCCCAGACAAAACCGTGATTTGCATTGCCGGCGACGGCGGTTTCATGATGGCCCTGCCCGAGTTGGGGACGATCGCCTCGAATGGATTGCCGGTGAAAATCATCATCATGAACAATGGCACACTGGGGATGGTTCGTCAGTGGCAGCAGCTGTTCTTCAACAAGCGCTACAGCCAGGTGGAGATCGCCTCGTTCCCTGACGCCAAGCTGCTCGCCGCCGCGTTTGGAATTCCGGGCCGTACGGTCGACAAGCCCGCCGAGCTGGGTGACGCGCTCAACGAAGTGTTCTTGGAGCCGGGACCGTACCTGCTAAACGTGAACGTGACGCCGGATGAGTGCGTTTATCCGATGGTTCCCTCAGGTGGTGCGGTAAACGAAATGTTCTTGCAGCCGAAAGAACCAGCGACAGAGCTGGTTGCGGCCGACTAACCGAGAAGTGAAAGGGAACGAACGATGCAACAACTAATCTCACTTCTCGTCGACAACCAACCCGGCGCGCTGATGCGCGTGACCGGTGTGTTGACCTCGCGCGGCTACAACATCGAGAGTCTGACCGTAGCGAAGACGCTTGATCCGACGCTTTCGAGTATGACGATCGTCGCCAACGTTAACGACGCCGGCCGCGAGTTGCTGATCAAGCAAATCACGCGCTTGGTGAATGTAATCAAGGCCGTCGACCTGTCCGATTCACACGCAGTTCGCCGCGAACTCGCGCTGATCAAGGTTTACGTTTCGCAAGAAAACCGAGCTGGACTGCTTAAAGAAGCTGAGGTTTTCAGGGCGCGCGTCGTGGACGCCGCGCCTAGCTCTTACACGCTCGAGGTTACTGGCTCGCCCGATAAGCTCGATGCTCTGATTTCACTACTCCACCACTATGGACAGGTGGAAATGGTTCGCTCGGGCGCAATGGCCATGGCGCGCGCAAAGCGGAATAAACTGCCGCTCCCGAAGTTCGGTGATGTCGATATCTCCGAGCCGGCCAAAGAGACGGTGGGGGCCTAAACTCTGCCCGCTAGCGGCCCACGAACGGATTTCTGAAAGGACTTAACGAAAGAAAATGCCAGCAACTATCTACTACGAACAAGACGGAAACCTTGACCTGTTGAAGGGCAAGAAAATTGCGGTTATCGGCTATGGCAGCCAAGGCCATGCCCATGCGTTGAATTTGAAAGAAAGCGGCCTCGACGTCGTTGTCGGCCTCTACGAAGGATCGAAATCTTGGCCCAAGGCCGAGGCAGCGGGTCTCGAAGTGATGACCGTCGCCGATGCGGTAAAAGCGGCCCAGGTCTCGATGATTCTGCTGCCCGATCACATCCAGCCCGATCTTTACAAAACTGAGATCGAGCCCAATTTAGATGCGGGCGACACGCTGATGTTCGCGCACGGTTTTGCGATTCACTGGAATGAGATCGCACCTCCGGCCAACGTTGACGTTTCGATGATCGCGCCCAAGGCTCCCGGTCATCGTGTCCGTGAGTTGTTTGTCGAGGGCGTCGGCGTACCCGGCCTCGTTGCCGTCGCGCAAGACGTTTCGGGCCAGGCGAGAGAGCAGGCGCTGGCCTATGCGCTCGGCTTAGGTTGCTTAAAGGCCGGGGTGATCGGTACCACGTTTAAAGAGGAAACCGAGAGCGACCTCTTTGGCGAGCAGGCCGTGCTTTGCGGCGGAACCGCCGAGTTGGTACGCGCCGGCTTCCAGACACTCGTTGACGCCGGCTATCAGCCGGAGATTGCGTACTTCGAGTGCCTCCACGAGCTGAAGCTCATCGTCGACTTGATGTATGAGGGCGGGCTGAGCTACATGCGCTACTCCGTCTCCGACACAGCCGAATACGGCGATTACACGCGTGGTCCGCGCGTCGTAGACGACAGGGTGCGCGAGAGCATGAAGCAAGTTCTGGCTGAAATTCAGTCTGGGCAATTTGCCAAGGAGTGGATGGCCGAGAACCGTGCCGGACGCCAAGGTTTCTTGAACACCCGCAAGGCTCAAGAATCACAACTCATCGAGGAAGTCGGCGGTGGATTGCGCGCCATGATGCCATTCCTCAAGAAAGAAAAACCCGAATCGACGCCCATGGCTTCGTAGGCGGGCGTTTTCGCGGGCGCGGGAAACCGCGTCCGCAATTTCAGCCGAACAACGAGCAAAGGACGAGAACAATGCGAGTATTCGTTTACGACACGACACTGCGCGACGGCACCCAGGGCGAGAACGTTTCGTTCTCGGTCAACGACAAGCTGTCAATTGCCAGGAAGCTAGACGATCTCGGTATTGACTACATTGAGGGCGGCTGGCCAGGATCGAATCCGCGCGATGAAGATTTTTTTGAGCGCGCAAAGTCCGAACTCAATCTCAAGCACGCGCGGCTGGCGGCGTTCGGTTCAACACGACACGTAGCGAACAAGCCTGAGGACGACGATAACGTCCGAAAGCTGGTCGGTTCCGAGACGCCCGTCGTCACGATTTTCGGCAAGAGCTGGAGCCTGCATACCGAGCGCGCGCTACGTGTCACCGAAGAGCAAAACCAGGAGATGATCTCGTCGACCGTCGGCTATCTCAAATCGATGGGACGCGAGGTAATCTACGATGCCGAGCACTTCTTCGACGGCTATGAGTCGAATCGCGATTTCGCCATGCGCACCCTTGAAGCCGCGCAGAAAGCGGGCGCCGATGCCCTCGTGTTATGCGACACGAATGGCGGTACGCTTACCGCCCGCCTGGCGGAAATCGTTGCAGACGTCCGGAAGAACTTCGATGGCGTGGTGGGCATCCACACCCATAACGACTCAGAATTAGCGGTTGCGAACGCCGTGACCGCGGTCGAACTCGGCGCGACTCACGTGCAGGGCACCATGAACGGCTACGGCGAACGCTGTGGCAATTGCAACCTATTCCCGGTCCTCTGCAACCTCGAACTCAAACTGGGCCACACGACAATCGGCCGCGAGAACGTTGCGAACTTGACCGGCTTCGCAAATTACATCGCCGACATGGCGAACCTACAGCTCGCCAACGGCGCCGCATTCGTGGGCAAGAGCGCGTTTGCACACAAGGGCGGCATTCACGTCAGCGCGGTGCTTCGCGATGCTTCGACCTACGAGCACGTCGAGCCCGAAACTGTCGGCAACGAGCGACGGGTACTGGTGAGCGATCTCTCAGGCCGCAGCAACATCACCTTCAAATTGGAAGAAAAAGGCTGGGGCGAAAAGCTCGACGCCGAAGCTCGCAAACGGGTCTTGGCCCAAATCAAACAGATGGAATTCGAGGGATACGAACTCGAGTCGGCCGACGGTTCGTTCGAACTGCTGATCCGCCAGGCGCTGGCCCCCGACAAGTATTTCTTCAAGCTAGTTCGCATGGATATGGCCACCAAGAAGGTTGGCCAAGACCGCTCTGAGTGCACGGTGACGATGACGATTGATACCCCGGCCGGAGCGCGGCAAGCGGACGTTACCGCGTCCGGTCCGTTTGATTCTACGGCAGGTGCGCTGCGTCGCTGCCTGGGACAGGTCTACCCCGCCATTGAGGACATTCGGCTGGTCGACTACAAAGTCCGGGTATTGGAACCCGGCAAAGGGACAGCCGCCAAAGTGCGCGTGCTCATCAATTGGACCGATCACAAGACCAACTGGACAACGGTAGGAGTATCCGACGACGTCCTCGAAGCGAGCTGGAACGCGCTCTGCGACTCCATTCGGTTGGAGTTGCTGCGAAGTGAAGACTCCGCCGCCGGCGTGACCGTGAGCCAAGCCGCCGACCAGACAAATGCCTAGGAATCGGGGCGCAAGATGCCTTGCGCTAACTGCGGCGCCGCGAGAACCAGCACCAAGCGCATCTCAGTCTCTTGAGACAGGCCCCCTCGTTCTCTATATCATGTAGGCAGTAAGACCCAGCTAGGAGGGCAATCAAAGATGCTGCGTCGGATTACAATTTTCACGTTCTTGCTTGCGTTCGTCTCGACGGCGCCGTTCGCGGACGCTCACCACGCCTTCTCTGCTGAGTTCGACGCCAATAAGCCCATTGCGCTTACCGGAAAAGTCGTGCAGGTCGACTGGATCAATCCCCACGCCTGGGTTCACGTCCAGGCGAAGGACGTGACCTGGGAACTCGAGGCCGGCACTCCAAACACCCTGATCCGCCGAGGGCTCACCAAGAAATTGCTGCTACCCGGCACCGAAGTGACGGTTCGCGGCTACCAAAGCAAAGACGCCCGATGCGACCCGAACTGCAAGGGTAGCGGACGCGACATCACCTTCCCCGACGGCCGCCAGCTATTTATGGGCTCTTCCGGAACAGGTGCTCCCGACGACGGCGCGGACCCCAGAGAGCGCAAGAGACGGTAGCGCCAGCCCGCGTTTCTCACCACGTGGCGGAAAATGCGCGCTATCTATTGGACCTTCGGGCGGGGACTGGCACATGCGATCTCGTAATCTCTCCACCTTGACGAACCCTCGTGTTGCCTGTCCCATACCCATGATCCTTCAAGCTGCCCGCCAAGCTACCGGTTGGACGAAACCTTTCGCTGAACCGAGCCGCGCCGCCTCGCGGTGCGGTCCTCACTACGACCCGGTGCAACGTACCGCGCGGAGGGGTACTCTTCCAATCCGTCGAGCGCATCGAACTAGTGGCGCACCAGTCGCGCTCGAGCTATTAACGCAGGCGCCAGAGATCAAGCGAATGCCGCCCACCCGGTTTCGGGTGGCTAAACTCGAGCGTCGCCTGCGGACTTCGGGAATGCACCTCATCGCGAGAGTGATAATTCGTCACGGTGAGATAGTAAACGCGAGCAAAGTCGCGCATATCGATAGTGCCGTCGGGTACCCGCTGATAGTGCGATCGCCACACTTCAATTTGAGCGGCCGGCAACAACGGTTCGGTTCGAGATTGTTCGATCCACCAGGCCTCGCGGACTTCAATTCCAGGGCGCCCGTTGACGTAAGCAAAGGCGGCGTCCGCCGGGGTGCCCCAAATCGGATCGGTCAGCAGTAGCAGCCGACCCTCCCAGCCGGCGGAATCGAGATGACCGAATGCCTCGGCCAGCCCCCAGCCCGCGTTGGGACTATCAGAAAAACGTAATTATCTACTTGACGCAAGGCTAGATGGGGTGATAGTCTTGCGAACATGTCATTCTTTGACTGGCTGTCCTATTGGAAGTTGGCGATTGAAAAGTCTGTTGAATCTACTTGGTCAATTGCAGCGGACAAGCCTTTGCTTGCTTTCGTCTTTGTCGCAATTATTTATGTTGCCACAGCATTTCGGGAGGGAGGCATGAAAGAACTAAAACGAACTTCCCTGGATGCTTGGAAGAGAACTGGAAAGTACATTCTCTTAGCGGCGGCGGCAGTCTTTGTATGGGTGTTATTTCTTGTAACTCCAGCCAGGATCAGCACCGAAGAGAAAAAGCAAAACTCCATGTTGATGTCTGATCTATCCACGTTGAGGGGGGATCTAGTAAACGCCAATACTGAGATTGATCGCTTGAGGGCACTTACGCCCCCGGTTGTGAAGATAGAGTCCAAGTCCAGAGTTGATTTTGATGAAGAGGTAGGACGATTTAGGCTAGAAGTGTTCAATTCTGGACTTGTTGACTTGAAAGATATAAGAATTAGAACACACTGTATCATTGCAAGCTACGCTGATGGACTTGTGCTAAAACTTCCAAATAGTATAAGCCTCAAAGAGTATCTAATCTCTAGCCTTCCTAGTGAGAAACGGGAGTCGTTTACTGTCGATTGCAGTAATGTATTACGCCAGATGAATACCGTGATTACTGATCCAAGCGGACCAGGAGGGACAAGGGTAATGCGAGTTGTCCTCCAATACTCCAGGGTTGTGGACGGAGCCAATTTCTGGATGCAGAGATTCTACTTAATAAGTGAGCCTGGAACAACTTTGTTTGATGAGCGGATGTGGGGTCTAAACATCAAAGGATCAATTCCAATGGATGCTATACGACGACGCTTCGGCGGTGAAGATCAAAAATCTGGGCGACCCTAGAGTGTGTTATGCAACCAAGTCATCATACTTCAGAGATTCAGATCCAATCAACCGCAGCAGTGTATCCCGGAACAGATATGGGTTATCACGATTGTCAAACCGGAACTCAAACTCGTCTAGGTACGCTGGAAGGTGCTTGGTGCTGACTTGATGGTAAGCGCCTACAATCGACCGCTTGAAGAGCGAGAAGGCCCCTTCAATGCTATTCGTATGGACATCACCACGGACATACTCGTCAGCCGAATGGTTCACCGTTTCGTGTTGTGTCTTCTCGTCAGCAATGCCCTTGTAGGCTGGAAAGTCATCAGTGAACACCCGTTTAGCATCTGGGGCAGTATCCTCAATAAATTTGTGAAGTGTCTTTCGGTCCCTTCTCTTTTCAACCCTCAGCCGGATAGAGCCGCCACGCTCAATAGCACCAAGTACCATATCTTTGTTGTCGCGGTACCCTCGTCCCCTACCTCTGATCTTTCCGCCAACAAATGTCTCGTCAACTTCAACAGTGTCGTCAAGAGGTTTGGTATCAGCATCCTTCAGTGCTGCTCGAATACGGTGGCAGAGGTACCACGCGGTCTTGTAGGCGACCTTCAACGTTCTTTTCAACTGGTTAGCCGAAACCCCTTTGCGTGCCTCACACATCAAATAGACAGCGGCGAACCACTTACGCAGTGGCAAGTGGGAGTCATGGAAAATTGTTCCTGCCTTGACGGAGAACTGGTAGCGGCATGAATCACAATCGTATTGGGCACGTTTTACAATCCGTGAAATCTTATCAGAGTCACAACGGGGACAGTGGACGCCATCCGGCCAGCGGAGACCTTCTAAATACTCCAAGCACTTTTCCTCGGAGTGGAAGCGGTCCATCAAAGTCATTAAGTCGATATTGGCAGTGCTCATAGTTATGCCTAGAAAGAAACCAGCGAAGGATCTGACAACGGAAGAAGCCCTGAAAAGGATCTTCCCGAAGAAGGCGCGTGAGGAGCTTCACAGAGTAGCTCATGAGAAGGACTCGAAAGAACTGAAAGAAAAGAAGTTAACCAACTCACAAGACTAGTGTACTACAATGATGACCTTGTGTCAAGTATATGATTACGTGAAAATGGATGTTCGCATGACGTTGCAGCCAGCGGTCATTTTTGGGCTTGTGAGTGTTCAAGTTATCTAAGATGATGTGGATCTCGCGGCCTTCGTGGATGGCCGCGATGTGGTTCATGAAGTCGAGAAACTCGCGACGCCGTCGGCGCCAATAGTGTCCGGCGATGATGAATCCGGTAGCCACTTCCAGCGCGGCGAAAAGCGGCGTCGTGCCGTGCCGCCTGTAGCCGTGCGAGAAGCCCGTCAAGGCCTTGCCGTTGGGCAAGCGTAGCCAGCCCTGCGCTCGCTCCAAGGCCTGGATGCTCGGCTTCTCGTCGACCGCGAGCACCACGGCGTTTTCCGGCGGGCTGAGGTAGAGTCCGACAATGTCGGCGGCCTTGCGAGCGAACTCCGGGTCGGTTGACAAACACCAACTGCGCCGCCGCCGCAAGGACACGCCGAGCTGCCGCAGTACGCGCCAGACTTGATGCTTGCTGACGTCGCCGAGAGCTTCCGCGAGCAGTTCGCCTGTCCAAGTGGCGTGCCCTTCGGGCGGAGCTTCGTCGAGTTGGCAGAGGATGCGTTTGCGCGTCGCTTGGTCGTACCGCGCGGGCCTGCCGGAACGCGCTTGATCGCATAATCCCGCCAGACGTTGCTGGGCGAAGCGGGTGCGCCATTTCGACACGCGCGCCGCCGGGGATCCCAGTTGCCGGGCGATCTCGGCGGTCGAGGTAGCGGCGGCCGCCGGCAGCACAATGCGAGCGCGCTCCACCATGCGCCGTTCGGACTTGTGGCCGCGCACCCAGAGTCGCAGCGTCTCTTCTTCCTCGGCGTTCAGTCGAATCACCGTTGCCGGTCTTGCCATACCGACATTTTACAGTTAAAGGCCTTACTTTCGCAAGTTACTACTAGCTTCGCGCTGCGACACTCGTCCGAGGGGCTGGCGGCGGTATTGCTGGTTGGGTTTCTGTGGCTTTGGGAGCGGGGTGAGACGCGCTCGGGCCTCTATCCAGCGGTTGCAGGCGCGCTTGCCGGATTGACGTTTTGGGCTCGCTTTCACACGGGGATATTCTTTGTCGGTTGGTTTGTGGCAGGCCTAGCGTTTCGACGGCGCGAGCGCTATTGGCTTTCGATTGGACAAATGGCAATCGCGTTCGTCGCGGTCTGCGCATCTATGGTGGTCGTCGACAGTTGGGGGTATGGGCGGTTCGAGTTGGCGCCCTGGAATTACTTCGAAGATCAAGTCGTCAAGGATGTTGCAAGTTATTTCGGGGTTTCCGGGGTCGAGTGGTACTTCGTCGCGGGCAGCTTGGCGTTACTCAACCCGTTGTTCTTTGTTTGGTTCGCGATTGTGATGCAGCGCGGCTGGGGAGATCGTTTTTCGCGCTCGGTGGCGTGTGGAATCGCTGTGTTTTTCGTCGTTCACTCGTTGACACCGCACAAGGAGCTTCGCTTCTTGGTGCCGCGTCTTGTCCAATACAAGATGAGCCTGAAGGGAGGGGTGATTCCAACACAAGATGAGCCTGGAGGTAATTTGGGCAAGGTCGATTAGGAACAGGCAAACTGCGGGCGATGGGAGTCGCCGTGCAGCAAGCCGAATCAGTGAGTCTCGATGAGATCGAGAGTTTTCTCGACGGGTGTGGGTCCGTCGAGTTCCAGGCCGGAAGTCGAGCGGATAAATACGCGCTCGTCGAAGGCGTCCTGAAGAGGCATCATTATGCCGACCAGAAGCGCTCGGTTAAAGGATTGTTGAGACGCTTCCTGAGCAAGCTAACCGGCTTAAGCCGCGCCCAATTGACTCGCCTCATCGGGCAGTTTTTGCGCGAAAAGTGCGTTCGGCCGACAGCCTATCGAAGGCGCCGCTTCCCCACCAAGTACAGCCGCGCCGACATCGTTCTCCTGGCGCATGTCGACCAAGTACAGCAACGTCTCTCCGGGCCGGCGACGCGTCGCATTCTCCAGCGCGAGTTCCAAATCTACAACCGCAAGGAGTTCGAACGCCTTGCCGAACTGTCGGTGGGACACCTCTACAACTTGCGCAAACGCGCCGTCTACCGGCGACACAGTTTGCATCTCGACAAGACTCGACCGACACCCGTGGCGATCGGCGAACGCCGCCAACCCGAGCCGCGAGGACGTCCGGGCTACCTGCGCATCGACACCGTGCACTCGCCCGAACAGGAAGGTGAAAAAGGCGCCTACAGCATCAACGTGGTCGACGAAGTGACGCAGTGGCAGGCCGTCGGCTGCGTCCAACGCATCAACGAAAATCACCTCATTCCCTTGCTGGAAGGCCTTTTGGAACAATTTCCATTTATCGTTCGCGGCTTTCACTCCGACAATGGCAGCGAATTCGTCAACCATCAAACCGCTAAACTGCTCGAGAAGTTGCGAATTGAATTTACGAAGTCTCGCGCGCGCCGTTCGAACGACAATGCCTTGGTCGAAACCAAGAACGGCGCGGTGGTGCGCAAGTGGATGGGCTACCAGTTTTTGCCCTCGGAAGCGACGCAGGCGATCGACACCTTCTACCGCCAGTGGCTCAACCCGTACTTGAATTTTCATCGCCCATGCGCTTTCGCCAGCGAGCGCCGAGACCGCCGCGGCAAGTTGCGCAAGGTGTACGCCGAGTGGAGCACGCCGTGGGAAAAGCTGCTCAGCCTGCCCGCCGAGCAGCGCGGCCTGCGCGCGGATCGCTCGCTCAAGAAGCTCCAAGCGCGAGCGGACACTTGTTCCGACACCGAGTTTGCCGAGCAACTCGACGCTCAGCGCAACGAACTGCAACGCGTCTGCAAAGACCTCGCGATCTGCTGGCGCACGCGCTAGACAACGCCCCGACCCGAGGCGTTGTCGGCTCCTCCGGCCCACGTCCGAAGACGGCCGTGGGGTCTCGCCTGGGATGGCTGCAAAGGGGGACTGGGGCTGCCGCCCCTTCCCCCTTATGCAATCCCCCTCACCCCGCCCTACGAAGCCACAAATAGCTGTAGCCGCCGACCTCAACTCACGCTATAATCCCCCTCAACCCGCAGCTGCTTCGCCTCTCTCCTTCAGGCTCATCTTTCAATTGGAAAAGAGGCTAAGAACGACGCAACAGCGAAGATAAAAAACACAGAACAAAGCTAATAAGCTGTTTAGAATCAATAGTAGTTAGAAAAACAAACCCAATTCAAACCCAATTTGAGCCCAATTTGAGCCCCTCCGCCGATCACGCGCTCGGCGTGCGTCGATCAACAACACGCGATCAATCTGGCCTGCGGCTCGGCCAAATAAGCCCTCGAAATCCCCACACCCTCCTCCCAACCCTTATCATGGATGGGCGATGGACTCCAAAAACAGTATCCCCAGACGGCCTTTACTAGCCTCGCTTGCGGTCGCGCTCGTTCTAGGTTGGGCTGTGGTTTCAATCGAGAGCGGCTCAAAGATCGAGGCCGCTTCAAAGCAAGTCTCCGACACCCACGTATTCGACCAGGTAGCACCGGGCGTCTATTTCGCATCGGGCAGCGGCCCCGTCCACACCGCGAGCAACGCCTTGGTCGTAGTCAACGACGATGACGTCGTCGTGGTCGATTCCCACATCACGCCGGACGCGGCTCGCGCCCTGATGAAGTCCGTGAAAGCTGTAACCGACAAGCCGATTCGCTATCTCATCAATACCCATTTCCATTTCGACCATGCTCACGGCAACCAAGCTTTCCCCGACGGCGTCGAGATTATCGGACACGAATACACTCGAGAAAAGTTACTCGGCGATGTCCTAGATGAACCGACATACAAGGTGATGGGTAGTCCGGCGGCACAGCAGAAGATCGCCGATACGGTCGAGTCGCAGTTGTCGTCGGCGCCGGCGAGCGACCGCGAAGCCATGCAGTTAAGGCTCAACGTTCTCAAGCGTCACATCAAATCCCTAGACGAAATCGAGCCGACCCCGCCCACCATCACGGTCACTCAAAAGATGAGCCTTTTCCGCGACGCGCGTGAGATTCAGATCTTGCATCTAGGTCGCGGTCACACTGGCGGCGATCTTGTGGTCTATTTGCCCGGCGAGAAGGTCCTCTTCACCGGAGACCTCTTCTACGACGGCGCGCCTTACCTAGGCGATTCCTTCCCTGAAGAGTTCATCACGACTCTTGAAGCGCTAAAGAAAATCGAATTCGAAGTGATCGTTGCCGGCCACGGCCCGCTGGTCCGAGACCCCAAGAAAATCGCGGTCCGCCAGGACTATATCCGCCGCTACATCGACGACGTCGCGGCTCTTCGCAAAAAGGGCCGCTCGGCGAAGCAGGCCGGAGCCGAGATAAGTTTCGCAAACTACGGCCATTTCCCCGGCATCGAATCTCGCAATCGCAGCACAGTCAGACTCGAAGTTTCCAGAATCTACCAATCGCTCAGCGGCCCGCTCTAACGTGCATCTTCAACCCCAAGGACCTTCGGGCGGGGACTGGCACATGCGATCTCGTAACCTCTCCACCTTGACGACCCCTCGTGTTGCCTGTCCCGTACCATGCTAGAGAAATGCTCCCTACGTAGTGAGCCGAATAGCAAAGTTATCTTGCGAGCGAGTGAGATTCGGGTTGTAGTATGGGTCGTCCTTGATCCAATCGGCCCAGCGTTCGCGGAAGTAGTGATCTTCTTCCGGATGTGTCAGCAAGCCGGCCTGCTCGCGAGACGCCGACTCATAGTGCGTCAACTCCGCGTGCGGATCGTACACCGTTCGATATCCCTTTTCAAGCGCGCGCAGGCAGTAGTCGACGTCTTGCAGCGAGATTTGCAAATTGACTTCATCGAAACCGTTCAACTCCTCAAAAACGCTGCGTCGAGTCATCAGGCAGGCAGCCGAGACGGCCGCGCAGTTGCGCGTTGTAGCGGATAAATCGACGTGTCCGTTATCGCCGTCTAGCGAACCGCGGAATGCGCTTCCAACCAGGCCGCCAATCCCGATCACGACGCCCGCGTGCTGAAGCGTCCCGTCTGGAAATCGTAACCGTGCTCCCACCGCGCCGATTTCTTTACGGTTCGCATGCTCAACCATCGACCCCAACCAGGTCGGAGTGATCACTTCGACATCGTCATTTAAGAACAGCATTATGGGGGACGATGAACCTCCGGCAGCCTGGTTGCAGAGTCGCGAGAAATTAAACGGCCTGAACCGAAAGTCCCTGAGCGTCACTCTGTCGTCGGTTGCTAGAGACGAAACTAGCTCCGCAACCTCGTGGCCGTCGGAATTGTCGGCGACGAGGATCTTAAAGTTTGAGTACTCGGTTTTTTGAAGCACGCTTTCGAGCGCCATCTTCAGCCGGCCATCTCGACCGGCGCTTGGAACGACAATCAGCACCTCGGGGTTGGAGTCGAGTAGATAGCGCACATGAAACGAAGATGGCGCGACAGCTTCTACCGACGCCGACGTTGCCGTTCTCTCAAAGTGAGCCTCAATCGCCCGACGACCGGCGCTCGCTCTCCCGTTCATTAATGCTGGATTCGATAGGCATCCGTCGTCGCGTCCGACTCTATGGGACAACACTTTAGCGACTCTTTCCACGTCAGATGTGATTTCAGATAGGCGCAGAATGAAGTCGTAAATCGGGTCCACATCTGGCGAATCTTGAACGTTGGAAAGTTTTTCAACAACATCACGGCGCGCCACGAAGAAATTGCCGATGTAATTAAATCCTCGCAGCAGCTCTGGCGAGTAGTCGGGCTTAAAAAAAGGTACTTCCCGGGTGCCGTCATCCAAAACTCGGTCCTCGTCAGCGTAGGCAATAGCGAGTGATGGCTTGCGATCGAAGGCGAGCGTGACTTCACTCAGCGCGCTGGGATCAAGCGTGGAATCGCATACGAAAGCTAACAGGCCGCAGTTCGAGTGTCGAATGGCTTCGACGCAATGGCCGGCACTTACCTGCGTGGGATTCGAGAAGTCAATGCTGACCCTTGCGTCCCTGTTCGCATACGATTCCACTGTAGCCTTGGCTTCGTCCCCCGCGGTCGCGGGCAGCCTCAGACAGAGCTCCCAGTTGGTGTGAGTTTGCTTGAAAACAGAGTCTATTTGGGCTCGCAAAACCTGTGGACGGAATGCGTTGAGTTCCATGACGACAAGAATCGTTGAGCTAGCCGCCGCGCCGCTGAGCTCCCTCGTAGCGTTCTTGTTTTTCTTCGCTTGAGCTTCGTGGTATTGAATCCAGACGGAATACGGCGACCCGTGCTCGATCTTAATTGAGTGCTTCAACGTCGCCTGCCCATGGTCTGTCGTGCGCACCAGAATGGAGAGTTGATGATCGCCCCTCGCGTATTTCGCGCAGTCGAGATCGATGAGAAAGCCCGCATCCGACGATCCTCGATAATCTGGCAGATGCATGCCGATGTCAGGACGCCGCCGACCGAAATCTATCGCTATTTCTTGATCGCCATCTATGGAAGCGGTGACGGCGGCAATGCCCTGTTTGGCCACAGCCCACCCTGAGATGCGGGTGTTTCCGACCAACGGAACGCGCGCGAGCTCCGCTGGAAATTCGCAAACGATAACGATGTCTCCCCCAGACATACTTTCGTAAAGAATCGATTCATTGATGATTCCGGAGTGGTAATCCGTGCCCGATAAAGGTTCTTTACCGTGCGCAACGCCTGAAGGGCCGGAAACGCGTTTTAGCAACCAAGCGAGCGGTCGACTGAGTGCCCGGCCGAGACTGGAATTTCTGAGCCATCTGCGATATCCGCGATTCATCCGCCAGCCCGGACTCCCGGTTAGAAGTTCCAATCGCCACCGTAGAATCTTGTTTTCGACTTCCAGTCTGGCAGGGTCAATTCTGTCGCGAGCAGCCCTACTGTCGTTAAGCTGTTCAGTGGCGCCGAAACGTTTGTGGCCGTTGGTTGTCAAAGGCTCTCTTGAAATGCAGTCGGGCGCGCGCAGCGGCCTGGAATCCGCCGGCGTTATCTGACAGCTCGATATGACCTTGGAGCTGCCAGCGAGGTTTCTCACCTCGCATGTCAATTGTAAGCCGACCGAGGCTCTTTATAGTTGACGTCGTTTTGAGAAACGCCTAAATAGTGTGATATAAACACCGAAACCTGCCGCCTCACTTCCGCTGTGGGGCGTTCCGGCTCGGATCAGGCTGTCGCACGGCGTTTCCTAAGCGCGACAACTGGCGCAGTGATCTCAACGGCGGCTTCAGGTTAAGCTACTCAATTACCCGGCCTCTCCCCTCGTTCGCAGGCAAACGAGCTGTGAAGCTTGTTCACGAGCCGCGCGACTCGCGGGGGACCGTGAAGCATGGCGTCGGCGGTTGAGTGGTCACTGTAATGAATCAAATTGGTTCCAAGTCTTGGGCTCACCAATTGTTCTCGTCGGTGCTGATTCTCTGCGTTTGCTTTTCGATCGCCGAAGTTGTTCTGCGCCGGCTAGCGCCGATTCGACTGGCTGGGATACAGAGCACATATCAGTTTGATCGCGAACTGGGACTTCGCCTGCGGCCGGGCGGGCGGGCGTGGGAGAGCAGCGACTATCTCAAAGAGGTTTGGGTAAATTCACTCGGCACGGTCAACTTTCAGGAGTCGTTCGAATCCTACCCGATCCGTATTTTTGCGCTTGGTGACTCCTACACTCAGGGCACCGGTCTTCTCGCCGATGCCGCATACCCGTTTCAGTTGGACCTTGCCTTGAACGAGGACGAGTCTGGGCTCTACGTACCGCGCTACGCGATCGTGAATTTGGGTCTCGCGGCTTTCGGAGGTGAACAGTCGCTACTCGCGTTGCGACGTTACGCCGAGAGCCTTGGATCGCCGCGAGCCTGCCTGTACCTTGGGGCCGAGAACGACTACAGTGACGATCTTCTATTTCGTGCGGGGTATCGGCACGAGCAAGTCGTAGAGGGCAGCCCCAAGTGGGGCCGGCTGGTCAAGCCGATACTGTGGGCCTCTCGGCTTGAGCTTTTCAAGCGACTGAAGATTGCAGTTTCACTACTTCGACGGAAACAGATATTCGCGGGGGCTGGCGCCGATGATGCGGTTGCAGCCGAGCCGAACTCCCCGTCCGCGGCGGAGCAATCGTGGGAAGTTATCGAGCGAATACGGGCTACCTGTCTTGACTACGGCGCTCCCCTAATTGTGAGTTGGGCCGCGCCCGGCCGCTCGTACAGCTGGCTCAAAGCGCGAGCGGGCGAGCAAGACATTCAATTCGCCGATTGGTGGCCGCGCGTGGAGTCAGTCATAAAGGCCGTGCCGGGCACGCCGCTGCCGAATCCGCACTCGGGCGGACATTGGCGGCCCTGGGTCAATCGGTCGATTGCGAGCGCGTTCGAGCGTGAGCTTCGCGGCCTAAATTTAGTTCCAGCGAAGCCTGGGAAGTCTGACGCGAATCGCGCTGAGTAATCGCATGCTTTGGTCGTCAGCTGCTCAGAGTTAGGGCTGGGCAGCATACCGGACCCCGTATGTATCTACAATAGTGCTGCGATTGACTCCGCTGCCGGCATGAAATATTTTTTAGGCATATTGCTGTTTGTAGCAGCCTACTCCACGCTGGCGCAGGGGCCGCCCCCAGAGCTGGATTACAAAGTCGACGCCGGCTGGCCCTTGTTCCCTCGTGGCTTGAACTTCGGTCCGGCGGCCTCAGTCGACACCGACCACGCTGGAAACGTCTATATCTTCAGAAGGGTCGAGCCGCCCGTTCTGGTCTTCACTGCCGCCGGCGAGTTCGTCAGAGCATTCGGCGACGATCTTTTTACCAACCCACACGGCGTTCGCATCGACGCTGACGGAAACGTGTGGGGCATTGACGATGGCTCCCACGTTGCGATTAAGATGAATTCCGAGGGCCGCGTGTTGATGGTGCTCGGCCGGCATGGCTTTGCCGCCAAGGCGCGTGACCGTTTCGACGGTCCGACTGATATCGGTTTCGGCCCGGCGGGTGAGCTTTACGTCGCGGACGGAAACAATGCGCGCATCGTGAAGTTTTCAAGCGAGGGACGGTTCATCAACGAGTGGGGCCGGTCTGGTGAAGGTGAGGGAGAGTTTAATCTTCCACACGGCATTGCAGTCGACCGGCAGGGGCTCGTATACGTCTGCGATCGTGATAACGACCGCGTTCAAGTTTTTGACGCGGACGGGAAGTTCCTGCGGCTATGGACAGACGTCGGCAGACCCTTTGGAATTGATATCGCGGAGGATCAGTCGATTTTTATCGGCGACGCCGGTGGGCACCAATTCTTCAAGTTGAACGATGGCGGCACGATTCTCGGCAGGCATGGATCAGAAGGCGAAATGCCGGGCGAGTTGGGATTGGGTCCACACCACCTCGCCGTGACTCCTGACGGAACCGTTTACACGACGGAAATTCCCAATCTGCGGGTTCAGAAGTTTGTGCCGGCTGGGTTGCGGCCATAGTTTTCGGTACAGGTTAGAGGATTCCGATAAGGGCTGTGCGCTGTTTCGACAGGCCGAACATCGAATGTTCGATCTCCGCGGGGATCAGAGCGTTCTAAGCCGTGGGATTTCCGGCGAAGTTGGTGTTAACTCTGGGATAGATGCTTCCCGCGGGAGCGGAGGACCTTCGTTTGTGCGTTCGGCGGTCCAATAGCCGAACCAAAAGAAGCCGCAGAAGGCAACGGTGAGAAACAGCAGTGTAGCGGTGGCTTGCTTGATTCCGCTCAACGGTTTTGCGTCATTCATAGTGCTCAAGAAAGGTACTGACCTTTCGAGCTCATCGGCCGCGGGGGACGGATCGATGAATCGATGGCCTACGAGTCGTAAGGTAAAAACCTTAGGACGTATTAAAGCACTATTTTGGAGATGCCGGCAACCACCGGACCCAAGCCGCTTCCGCGCTGTTACATCAGACGAAAGGAAATTTCCAGCCGAGCTCTAGAGGAGACTCTGCGGCCACGAGAACGGGCTGGGCGGAATTTCCACTGCTCGACGGCCGCGATGGCCATCTCGTCGAGCCCTAGCCCTAGCTGGCGTACAACGCGGAAGTTTCTGGCGCGACCCTCGGAGTCGATTTCAACGTCGAGCAGCACAGTGCCTTCTTGGCGGGCTATGCGGGCTTCATCGGTGTAGTCGGGCTCGGTACGATCAACAAGTTCGGCCGCTCGAACACCGCTTGGGAATTCGCCCAGGTCGACGGTCTCTCGCTGGGCAGAGATGGCATCGCGATACGCACGGGCACGTGCGGTGAATGCTTCAGCTTCATCAGGCCGCGATAGCTTGTGGAGCATCCGAGAAAAGTGCTCCAACGAAAGAACGGTGTCGGAGTGATCGGGTCCTAGCGTTTTTTCGCGAATGCCAAGCGCCGTTTGATAGTACACTTCCGCCTTTGGATACATCGCCTGGTTCTCGTAAAGAATCGCGAGATTGTTGATGCTGGCGGCGACGTCCGCGTGTTCTTTCCCTAGCAGGCGCGCGCGGATGGCGAAGCCCTGTTTGTAGAAACGCTCGGCTAGATCATACTTGCGGCGAACGTGATAGTATCGGCCGACCTCATTGAGCATGCTCGCGTACTCAGCGCTCTCGGTTCCCCAGGCCTGCTGCGCGATCGGGTCGGCCTCGCGGTAGAGCGTTTCGGGACGCGCATAGTCGCCGCGGGCGCGGTGCAGCTTGGCGAGTTCCATCAGCGACTGCACCCGGCGCGGATCGTTTTCAGAAAAGCCGCGTGCCTGGGCCAGAGCGTGTTGCAGCTGCGTCTCGGCTTGTTCTAAGTCATGACTAGCGAGCGAGCGCCGTCCGGATGAGATCGTCGACTCCCAACTGTCTTGCTGGGCATACGAGAGCGGCGCCGCGAGCGTCAGAAACGCCGCGGCCATCACCCCGATAACTCGGCTTGGCCTGAACAAGACTTAACGTCACGCGCGTCGTAAATTCGCGCCGCTAAGCTGCGAGAAGGTAGACACGGCACCCCAAGCTACCCAGTCTATCAAGCTGAACGCATTTACCTGTTGGCTAACGCACTGCTTAGCCCGAGAACCCGCCCGCTTTTTCGAACGCGTGGCCGAGGTTGAACATCGTCTGCTCTTGGAAGTGATTCGTTAGGATCTGCATGCCGATCGGCAATCCCTCGGAACTGGCGCCACACGGGACGCTCATACCGGCGATTCCGGCCAAGCTGGCGTTAATCGTATAGATGTCGGAAAGATACATTTGCAGCGGATCGTCGCTCTTTTCGCCGAGCTTAAACGCTGGAAAGGGTGAAACTGGCCCAACGATCGCGTCGACTTTGTCGAACGCTTCCGCGAAGTCCCTGGCGATTAGAGTGCGTACCTGCTGGGCCTTGCGGTAGTAGGCGTCGTAATAGCCGGCGCTCAGCACGTAGGTGCCGAGAATGATCCGGCGCGTCACTTCGGCGCCGAAGTTTTCCGCCCGCGAGTTGCGGTACATCTCAGAAAGAGATTCCGACTGCCGCGAACGTTTAGAGTAGCGCACGCCATCATAACGGGCCAGATTGGAACTGGCCTCGGCGGTGCAAATCAGGTAATAGCTGGCGATCGCATACTCGGTATGCGGCAGGCTGATATCGACGATTTCGCATCCTAGACCTTTAAGCTTTTCGATGCCGGCTTCGATCCTCGCGCCGACTTCGGCCTGCAAGCCGGCGGCGAAGTATTCTTTGGGAACTCCGATCTTCAGACCGGCCACATCTGGAGTCAACTCGCCCGCGTAGTTCGGCACGGGAATATCAGCGGACGTCGAATCATTCGGATCGCGACCGGCAATCGTGCCGAGAACGGTAGCTGAATCTTTGACCGTTCGCGAGAACGGGCCAATGTGGTCGAGCGAACTCGCGAACGCTACCAAACCGAAGCGCGAAACTCGACCGTAGGTTGGCATCACACCGACGGTTCCGCAAAATGACGCGGGCTGCCGAATCGAGCCGCCCGTGTCAGACCCCAGCGAGATTGGCGTGTAGCCGGCGGCGACGGCAGCGGCTGAGCCGCCGCTTGACCCGCCTGGCACGCGATCGGGGGCGGCTGGATTGCGTACCGGAAAGAACGCCGAGTTTTCGTTTGACGAGCCCATCGCGAACTCATCGCAATTGGCCTTGCCGATGATCACGGCTCCGGCATTTTCAATTGCCTTCGCCGCCGTCGCGCTGTAGGACGCGACATAGTCTTCAAGGATTTTGGAACCGCAGGTGGTCTTGAGCCCGTCGCTCATGATCACGTCTTTGACGGCGATTGGAACACCCGCGAGTGCGCCGACCGGTTCACCGGCTGCGAGCTTTCGATCCGTCGCATCGGCATCCGCTAGAGCCTTTTCTTCGCAAAAGCTCAGAAACACGCCTGACGAGTCGTTCTCAGCTTGCGCCGCCTCAAGCGCCGCTTGCGCCAGCTCGCGCGCGCTGAACTGTTTGTTAGCGAGCCCGTCGCTGATCGAGTCAATCGTAAGTTCGCGGTAGTTGTCCATTGGGCGCATCCGAACTAGCGCGAAATCACTAGCGGCACCTTGAAGTGCCCCGATCCCGCCACTGGCGCCGACTGTAGCGCCTTGTCTTGGCTATAGCTAGCGCCAAGGGTGTCGGCCCGCAGGGTGCCCGTCGGATCGCCGTCAAACAAGACCTGCGTCATCGGCTCCACTTCAGATGTATCGAGTTCGCTCAGTTTGTCGACGTAGCCAAGAATCTGCTCCATGTCATCGGAGTACCTTTTGATGTCGTCATCGCTCAGGTTTAGATTGGCGAGTCCGGCAATGTGACGTATTTCTTTCTCGGTGATTTTCATGACAGTATCCGCGTTAGTGATTCGAGCCCCGGCCGACCCCGCAAACTATTCGCCGTCAGCCCGACGCCGGACTTGGGAATAGCTTTGTGGTGATGCCGACGCGGCCTGGCCAGGCTCTCGCCGGGCGGGCAACATCGGTCGCAGCTCGATTTTTTGCACGACTGAACGGTTAAGCTCGGTTTTGAGGCTTTCGATAATGCGCCCCCGGATTGCTTCTATTTGCGCTCGCCAAGTTTCATCGTCGACCTCAATGACCAAAGTGCGCCCCTTGAGGCGCACGAGCCGAGTGTGCATCGCGATACGCCGTCCCACAGCCTCGGTCCAGTAAGCGCGAACTAACTCCCATTCCTCGAGGTCCCGATCGGCGCCCCGACGATAAAGGTCGGGAAGAATGTTTTTGGCTTGTTCCATCGGCGCTTGCCCGGTTATTTTAGTTTACTCGCCGATGTGCTAGCCCGCATTTCTCACCACGTGGCGAGAAATGCGGGCTCGGACGTGGGAAGCGACGCATATTGCCCCGATGGCGCCGACCGCTCGGACCTTGCGCTGCTATTCTGGCCGTCAATGAGCGAAAACGCGGAGGCTCTCGCGACGATCGAGAAAGAACTGAAGAAGTACGTCCACCCGCTGCTCGATTTCCGCGCGCAAGAGACTGAAGGTGGCCGTCTCGAACTTGTCATCGATCTTAAGCAGAAGCCGGCCAACATTCACACCTACTATCTCGAAATTCACCCCCGTGACTTGGAACATCCGCAGTTCACGTGGACGCTCCAGCGCATGATATTTGAGGGCCTGCACGACTACTTCGTAGAGATGTTCGTCTACACGCCGCAGAGCATCGATAACCCCGACGCGGCTTACGAAATGCGTCCTTAATTGGGCAGCTGGAGCATTTTCATATGAGGGTTAGGGGGGCGACGACCGACGGCATGCATCGTCGTTGGTTTGCGCGCTGACTTGGCTACCAAACCGCAAGACGCACCTCGGTGCCGGGTTCGCGGACCTGAACGAAATCGCCATACGGGAGCTCGTGGACGATTTCCATAATCTTCAACGGATCGAATCGCCGACCGTCGTAGGCGTCGGCAATGTAGCGCAGCGACGCCACCGGCACGCGCACGCTGACTTCCTCCTCGTCGTCCTTCACGTCGATCACGAACACGTCAGCTTGTTTACTGATGACGACATGCTCGCTGCCCTCGGTAACTTCAACCAGCACGGCGTCGGGCATCTTCTCAAGCTCGTCAATCATCGCGCGAAATACGTCTTGGTACTCGGCGAACTCAGGCACGTCGGTCTCGTCTTGTCCAATACAAGATGAGCCTGAAGGGAGGGGTGATTCCAACACAAGATGAGCCTGGAGGTAATTTGGGCAAGGTCGATTAGGAACAGGCAAACTGCGGGCGATGGGAGTCGCCGTGCAGCAAGCCGAATCAGTGAGTCTCGATGAGATCGAGAGTTTTCTCGACGGGTGTGGGTCCGTCGAGTTCCAGGCCGGAAGTCGAGCGGATAAATACGCGCTCGTCGAAGGCGTCCTGAAGAGGCATCATTATGCCGACCAGAAGCGCTCGGTTAAAGGATTGTTGAGACGCTTCCTGAGCAAGCTAACCGGCTTAAGCCGCGCCCAATTGACTCGCCTCATCGGGCAGTTTTTGCGCGAAAAGTGCGTTCGGCCGACAGCCTATCGAAGGCGCCGCTTCCCCACCAAGTACAGCCGCGCCGACATCGTTCTCCTGGCGCATGTCGACCAAGTACAGCAACGTCTCTCCGGGCCGGCGACGCGTCGCATTCTCCAGCGCGAGTTCCAAATCTACAACCGCAAGGAGTTCGAACGCCTTGCCGAACTGTCGGTGGGACACCTCTACAACTTGCGCAAACGCGCCGTCTACCGGCGACACAGTTTGCATCTCGACAAGACCCGTCCCACGCCCGTGGCGATCGGCGAACGCCGCCAACCCGAGCCGCGAGGACGTCCGGGCTACCTGCGCATCGACACCGTGCACTCGCCCGAACAGGAAGGTGAAAAAGGCGCCTACAGCATCAATGTGGTCGACGAAGTGACGCAGTGGCAGGCCGTCGGCTGCGTCCAACGCATCAACGAAAATCACCTCATTCCCTTGCTGGAAGGCCTTTTGGAACAATTTCCATTTATCGTTCGCGGCTTTCACTCCGACAATGGCAGCGAATTCGTCAACCATCAAACCGCTAAACTGCTCGAGAAGTTGCGAATTGAATTTACGAAGTCTCGCGCGCGCCGTTCGAACGACAATGCCTTGGTCGAAACCAAGAACGGCGCGGTGGTGCGCAAGTGGATGGGCTACCAGTTTTTGCCCTCGGAAGCGACGCAGGCGATCGACACCTTCTACCGCCAGTGGCTCAACCCGTACTTGAATTTTCATCGCCCATGCGCTTTCGCCAGCGAGCGCCGAGACCGCCGCGGCAAGTTGCGCAAGGTGTACGCCGAGTGGAGCACGCCGTGGGAAAAGCTGCTCAGCCTGCCCGCCGAGCAGCGCGGCCTGCGCGCGGATCGCTCGCTCAAGAAGCTCCAAGCGCGAGCGGACACTTGTTCCGACACCGAGTTTGCCGAGCAACTCGACGCTCAGCGCAACGAACTGCAACGCGTCTGCAAAGACCTCGCGATCTGCTGGCGCACGCGCTAGACAACGCCCCGACCCGAGGCGTTGTCGGCTCCTCCGGCCCACGTCCGAAGACGGCCGTGGGGTCTCGCCTGGGATGGCTGCAAAGGGGGACTGGGCTGCCGCCCCTTCCCCCTTATGCAATCCCCCTCACCCCGCCCTACGAAGCCACAAATAGCTGTAGCCGCCGACCTCAACTCACGCTATAATCCCCCTCAACCCGCAGCTGCTTCGCCTCTCTCCTTCAGGCTCATCTTTCAATTGGAAAAGAGGGTCTCGGCCTCGTCGAAAATATTGTCTGGGACAGCCCAGACCGCCAAACGGATCGCCGCCATCGGTATCGGAATCCAAATCCGCGCGCCGTCCGCATCCGACTCGTGGACGCTCACGATGAACCAATCCATCGAAAAGATTGTGATAACGACTACGAGGAGTAGGACTCCGACAATCGATAGGACGGTTTTCATCGCGGTCTAGCTCTGCTCGTCAATCCAGACGCGGATCTTGCTCTTGCCGTCGTTGATTCGCACGATGTCGCCTCGTCTTGCCTCAAGCTGCTTTATCGCTGCTGAGACATCAAGCATTTCGCTGTCGCTACCGAGTAGTGCCTCGAACACGCTGGTTGGTACGTCGACTTCAACCTTATTCTCAACGCCCTCTGAATCAGTTGCCTCGGTCACGCGGATCTGAATCAGATCCCCAACGCGGGCAACGCGTATGTTCTCTTTCTCTGACTCGACGGTTACGAATTCGGCGTCGCCCGTTTCTTTAAGCGCCTGCCAGAGGTTGCGGAGATCAGCCAAACTGATGCCATGTTCGGCCTTGTTGAATTTGGCCTCAATCTTTTCGGGCATCATTGAAATTGCGACCTGTGCCAATGAGAGCGGCAGGTTGACTTTAACGTGCGCGCCGTCTTTGTCACTTTCGACGACGTCGATGTGGATCCAGGGCGCTTGCGCCGCCAATGGCGCGGCCGCGACCGCAAGGCAAATGAATACGAATAGAAACTTCGTGGAACGGGGCGTAGCAGTGATCATGTGTCGCTGCCTCCTTTAGACTAGGGAATACGGAAGCAGTCAACTAGAAGTTCAATGGTTTGTTGATGGTTACAAAAAAGAAGGCCGGCCCGTTTCCGGACCGGCCTTCGACAACACTGAAATCCTGTTCCCCTGCGACTCCAGTGCGTCGTCCCTGGTACGAGATCAATAATGCCACTAAGTGGAGCCATTGCCAATAGCCCTAGAGGTTCAATCTGAACGGGTATTGGAGTACTGGTTTTGACTAGTATGTTGCGCCCAGACTTAGGAAATCTACCAGTACTAATAGCTAAACCATCGAGGTAGCGCGTGTAGGGCCGTAGACATACGCCTGTAAGTCGCAATCGACAATGCAGCGCTTGTTACGATGGGCGATTGCCTGATTCGATCTGGTTTCGGACGCTGTCGCGTGAAGCTCGCGACGCGTTGCAAGAGTCTTCGGAATTGCCTCGAACGGCGGATGTTGTCATCGTTGGCGCGGGCATCATTGGGCTTTGTAGTGCTCTTTCTTTGGTCCGCCGCGGCGTCAAAAACATCGTCATCGTCGAACGTGGGGGGATTTGTGGAGAGTCGACGGGCGCGAGTGCTGGCGGCATTTGGCTCGCCCATGAATGCTTTAGCGGGCGCGTCGGCGCGATGCACGCAGCTCGTAGCCGAGAGCTGTTTGCGCAGCTCGACGAACAGTTTGACCTTGATTTTGCAAAGGGCGGATTGCTTGAGCCTGACGACTCGGCAACCGAGGTCGAGGCCCGAAAGCAAATCGAAGTTACGCGCAGTGCGGGTTTTCAGGCGGAATGGATTTCGGGATCTGAGATTCAAGAACTTGAGCCGAATCTCGACTACCACGGCGGAGCGTATTTCTTCCCGGGTGATGGGTCCATTCACCCCGCAAAGTTGGCGGCTTCGGTTGTGCGATACCTGCGCGATTGCGGTGTGTGCGTGTGCCTCGATTGCGAAGTGTCTTCGATCGAGACTGGCCGCCTGGAGACTAGCGCAGGCGCGATTTCCGCGCGGACGATCGTCGTTACCGCCGGCGCGTGGACGCCCCTGATAACCCGCTTGCTCGGGTGGGAACCGCCGATTCGCCCGATTCGCGGGACTCTGATTTCATACCCCGTTCAAGCGCCACGGACACTACGCTCGGTGGTTCTTGGGCGACATTTTTACTACTGGCAGTTGGCCTGCGGACCGATTGCCGGGGGAGGGTCAGAGCACGACATCGGGTTTGAACGTGGCGTGGACGATGCGGTTGTTAAGGCGATTCACTCCGACTTCCAGTCGCTGTTCCCAGACTTGGCTACGCTCGCAGTCGAGTGCACTTGGTCTGGGTTTCGGCCTCGCTGCGAGGATCAGAACCCGGTCATTGGCGCTGTGCCTGGACACGACCGCGTCTATGTTGCCGCCGGGCATTTTCGCAGTGGGATTCAGCTTGGGCCTCTGACGGGAGAGCTGTTGGCGGAAGAAATTGTTAGCGGGAAGGTGGATTCTGGTGCCACGGCTTTTCGACCGGAAAGATTTCGGCCGATCAGCGAGGGATACTCCGCGCCTGAATCTACGGCTCGCTAAAACGCGTCAAAGGCGGGCGCTGTCGCCCACCTTTGACGATTCGTCGAATCTAAGCTACTTGGCCGCGGCGAAGCGCGCGGCTACGGCGTTCCAGTCAACGACGTTGTAGAACGCGTTGATATAGTCCGGGCGGCGGTTCTGATAGTTGAGGTAGTAGGCGTGTTCCCACACGTCGAGGCCGAGAATTGGCGTACGCCCTTCCATTAGTGGTGTGTCTTGGTTCGGAGTCGACTCGACGACAACATTGCCGCCATCGACGCTGAGCCAGGCCCAGCCGCTACCGAAACGCGTTGCCGCGGCGTTCGAGAACTGCTCTTTGAATCCGTCGAAGCTGCCGCAGGCGGCGTTGATCGCGTCGCCTAGATCGCCCGAGGGCGCGCCGCCGCCGCTGGGGCTCATAACGGTCCAGAATAGCGAATGGTTGGAGTGCCCGCCGCCGTTGTTGCGAATCGCCCCGTTGGCGACGGCGGCGGGGTTGCGCATCAGGGCGTCGATGTCGACGCCATCAAACTCCGTGCCTTCGATGGCCGCGTTGACTTTCGCAACGTAGGCAGCGTGGTGTTTGTCGTGATGGATTTCCATCGTGCGCGCGTCAATGTGGGGTTCCAGCGCGTCAAATGCGCAGGGAAGATCAGGTACCGAATAGGCCATGGTGGGCTCGCTCCTTTTTGTGTGGGGACTTGAGGGAATATTACATTCTAGCGAAGGGCGAGGACGCCCTCCTACCATTCAGCGAGCTTTTTCAATCCTGCCTGGCCATTTTTGGCTTCCAGCCGTCAGGCCGCGCGGATCGCTTCAGTCGCCAACATCATTGCCGCGCCGTGGCCGGATTTGGCAGGGTTTTTGTGAAATTTCGAGCCTCCTTGCAGGGCTTTCCGCACCCTGCAGGTATAGTGTAAGGCCCGTGTGTCCGGTTTCCGGCCGACCGAATCGCTAGGTTGTTGATTTCAAAGGCAAAAGAAATTTCAAGAGCGCCGGGATAAACCGGCATGTTGTTGGGAATGAAAGAGTCCTACAAGGAAGGAGTTAGCGAGCCACCTTGGCCCCGAGTTTTGCGGACGGCGTCGCGAGGCGACGGTCGAAGCGTAAACAGGGGTGCCGGCGGGCCGGGCTATTGAGCTTCGAAAATTCTTGTCTCAGGGTGCCGACCACGTTTGAAAGATGGGAAGGCAACACGGGCGTTCGCGTGATTCGCGAGTGGACGTCCGGCCCTGCGTAGTCTGAGAACCTGAGCACGTCGAGAAACAACATGCACGAGAACCGGGAGACCTCTGGAGTGTCTCGAGCTGATCGAGACCGGTCCGAGAAGGCGCTAAGCCGAACGGCGGGCATGTACGCTCCAGAGGAGTCTGACTGCGCCGTAGTACCTGTGAACCGACCGAACAAAGAGAGGCAACTCTTGGCGGAGGCCGGGGAGGGAAGGGTGCAGACCAAGGAGAACAGCGAAGGGTCCTACACGAGCCCGACACGGAGCGGGAAAAGAGTGTCCCAAGGACTTGGAGGTGTGCGTCGAACAGCCAAAGAGAGGAGGCAGGAAAGGTTCAGCGCTTTGCTCCACCATCTGAACGTGGATCAACTACGGGAAAGCTTTTACTCGCTACAGAGAAAAGCCGCGCCTGGAGTCGACGGCGTGACGTGGCGGGAGTACGAGACCGGGCTTGAGGATCGACTGGTCGATCTGCACAGCCGGGTGCATCGGGGTAAGTATCGGGCGCAGCCCTCGCGGAGAGTCTATATCGAGAAGGCCGACGGGCGGCAACGTCCGTTGGGCATTGCGGCGCTGGAGGACAAGATCGTCCAACAGGCCGTAGTGACGATCCTCAATCAAATCTATGAGGTCGACTTCAAGGGCTTTTCGTACGGGTTTCGACCGGGACGCGGTCCGCATCAGGCGCTCGATGCGCTGTCGGTGGGGATCGAATCCAAGCGCGTGAACTGGGTGTTGGACTGTGATGTGCGGTCGTTCTTCGACACGGTGTCGCATGAATGGCTGGACAAGTTCATCCGGCACCGCGTGGCCGATTCGAGGGTACTTCGTCTGATCCAGAAATGGCTGAAGGCGGGCATATCCGAGGAGGGCGAATGGTTGGAGACCAAGGTAAGGACTCCGCAAGGGGCGGTGATTTCACCGCTATTAGCGAATATCTATCTTCATTATGTTTTCGATTTGTGGGTGGAAGCCTGGCGCAAGAAAGTGGCAACGGGCGACGTGATCGTCGTTCGTTACGCCGACGACATTGTGGTGGGCTTTGAGCACCGGGTGGAAGCGGAACGGTTTCGGAGAGAGCTTCAAGAACGTTTCGCCAAGTTCGGTCTGGAACTTCATGCGGGCAAGACGCGGTTGATCGAGTTTGGGCGGTTCGCCGCCCAGAACCGGACGAGACGGGGCGAGGGAAAGCCGGCGACCTTCGATTTCTTGGGCTTCACGCATTATTGTGGGAAGCGCAGGAAGACGGGCACGTTTACCGTCTGGCGCAAGACGGTTAAGAGGCGGATGGTGGCGAAGCTGCATCAGTTGAAGGCAGTTCTGCGTCGCCGGATGCACGAGCCGACGGCGCTGGTCGGGGCCTGGCTGAAGCGGGTCGTCGAGGGCTTTTACCAATACCACGCGGTTCCGGGCAACTCGGATCGGCTGGCGTTGTTCCAATACCGGCTGCGCATGCTGTGGCGACGCGTGTTGTTTCGTCGCAGTCAGAAGGGACGCAAGTCCTGGAAGAGACTCAACCGACTGTTGGACCGCTGGATTCCTCGCCCTCGCGTTCTGCATCCTTATCCGCCGGAGCGTTTCTACGCCAATCATCCGAGGTAGGAGCCCAGTGCATTAGCAGTGCACGCTGGGATCTGTGCGGGGGGTGCCGGGCGACCGGCATCCCTACCGCGATAATCGCGGTACGACCGTTTGGGCGGGTTTCGTCTTGGCCGTTGCGAGCCTCAAACGCCCTGTTTTTTATGAACATTGAGATCGCTGGAAGCTGTTGATTCATAATGGCTTTGTCCCGGATCTCCCCGGATCTCCCTAATCTAGCGCGCTGGCGGGGGCTGTAGGAACTGATAGCTTTTCGCTTTGGGCAGTTCCTGAATCCGCTGAAGGAATACCTTCTCGTCGATGTCTTCAGGCCATTGAACATTCACCTTTAGGAGAACGTCATCATCGACCTTCTCACCAGTCAAGGCCCGTAGGAGGAGCAGCATGCCCAGATCGCGCTCTATCGCTCTACGAGGATTCCGCAGGCCGTCGTAAAGTGGCATGACCGCCTGACCAAATCGAACCGATGTCAACTCATCGTGCTCCAAGAAGAGCTTCAGTATTTCAATCTGTCGCTTGCCAACCACTCTCTTTTTCGGGCTAAGCAGCTTCCCGAAAAGATCGTACATCGTGTTGCGAAACACGGCTTTCTGGATCTTCTTCTTGACGCCGCGAAGCAGCCGTTGGCATTGCGATACGACTCCAACAAGCCCGAATCGAAAGAATGGAGTCAGATCATGGCCAAGAGCGCGCACCTCAGCCATGACTTCGAGGTACCGGTGCTTCTCCTCGTAGTAGAAATTCGACATCGCGACGAACGCCGTGTCCCGTAATCCGGCGCGTTGGAGCATCAGCGCCTCCAGTACCCGGGCCGTTCGGCCGTTGCCGTCGCCAAACGGATGCATCGCGGCGAAGTGGTAGTGCAGCGCCATTGCCTGAAGCAAGGGGTCGTGATCGCGAAACTCGTGGTTGAGAGCCTGAACAAGTGATGCAATCGCCTTCTCGCAAGCCTCGCCGCCTTCGCATCCACGGTGGAGCGAGATACCGAACGTCACGTTGTGATCGCGTCGCCGAATGCCTCCCGGCTCGCAGTGGTCGTCATCGCAGCCAGTTACCATGCGACTATGTATCTCGCGGATCAGTTCGACCGTCACGGGCCGGTTGTCCGGAATCGCTGCGATCCAGCGATACGTTTCCGCCGCTGCCTTCGCCTGACGTTGCGATCGAGTAAATAGCGAGTCGACGTCCTTCGTAAGCGCGTCGTCGAGCTCTTGCTCGCTAAACTCCGCTCCCTCGATGCGGGAGGTGCCCGAGACCTCCATCTTGAGTTGTAGCCGTTGCAGGTCATGCACCCAATCGCGTTGAAACGGAGTTGTCTTAAGCGCTTCGACGACACTCCTCGCTTCTACCAGCGGCTGGAAGACAGGGCCCAGAGCATAGCCGATCCAGCGCTGCGGGAGAGTATATGAGATGGCCACTGCAACTATCCTTGCAGACCACCGTAACGCAGTCAATATTACATGTCAAAATATTGATAATGAACCAGTTGTGATCATACAATCGAGTTTCATTGCACGCTCTGTTGCACACTGAATTGCACTGGTCATCGCGTCGGGCCGACTATTGCCGGCACCAGGAGGCTACGCTGGTGTAGCGGCTGCTCCGCGCGCTATTGTTATGCCCGCGCTCGATGCCCACCTTGAGCGACTTGGTGAACGGAATCGGTTCGGTCTCGTGCCATCGGTATTTCGCGTACGTACGGACTTGCCATGTTTCGCGGTCTTCGAGCTTCTCGATGTAACTCACGCCGGATCTGAAGGATCTGACTCAAGCGCGCTCTCACCGCCGGCTGGTGAGAAATGCGGGTTTGGCACTCGATCTATGCGGGACGAAAACCGAACAATACACCGGCAGGCCGCGGAGATATGTACTTCGGACGATCTCGATGGCCCCGGTCTCTCTTTCTCTCGCCATTAGCGCCCGCAAGCTTCAGCTTTTCAGTTCGCTGGTCGATCAGTCTACGTAGTATCGGAGCCGCCGAGAGACGTGCCGCAGAACGCCAACTCGATGCCCAAAATTCTCATCGTTGATGATTCTTCATTCCAGAGACGCCTGATTCGGCGTGTCCTAGGCCCCTTGGCCGAAGACACGATTGAGGCCTGCGACGGACTGGCCGCGCTCGCCGTTTTACAACACGAGACGCCGGACGTCATCCCTCTCGACCTGCTCATGCCGGAACTCGATGGCTTCGGGGTACTTGAGCAGCTTCTGAAAATAAAATGCCCGATTCCGCGAGTCGTGCTGACGGCGGACGTTCAAGAGACGGCGCTGCAACGCTGTATGGATTTAGGGGCGTTCGACGTCGTCCACAAGCCGCCAAGCGAAGAAAAACTCCACAGCGTCCTCGCCCGCGCACTGGCCGTCGAGCGTGTGAAATCATGACGCAAGTCTCGGCTGACGCCATCGACGCGCTTCGAGAGCTCATCAACATCGGCGTTGGCCGAGCTGCCGGGGCGCTCAACGACATGGTCGGCGCGCATGTCGAGCTCCGCGTACCATCCGTTCGCTTCGTTGATCCGGCGGACCTCGGAGAAATCATGAGATCGATCGAGGGGCAAAATTTGGCGGCAGTTCGGCTGCCCTTTTCGGGGAAGCTCCAGGGGACCGCTACACTCGTGTTTCCCGCCGACAGCGCTTCTAAGCTCGTCTCCATGCTGACCGGCGAGGAACTCGGTACGCCGGACCTGGACAGTCTGCGAGCCAGCGTCCTCACGGAGGTCGGGAACATCCTGCTGAACGGGGTCATGGGCTCAATCACCAACGTGCTGGGGCAGAGCATCAGCTACGATATTCCGACCTATCACGATGAAACGCCCGACAACCACCTCAAAGAGACGCTTTCGCAGGCGGATGCAGCAGTCATGCTGGCACAGACTCATTTCCTGGTGGGACAGAGCCACATCTCGCTAGAGACGGAAAAGATCGAGGGCGACGTAACTCTGCTCTTCGGAATGGGTTCTTTTGAACTCCTGATAGAACGCATCCACCGGATGAACGCGGAGCTTCCTGTCTAGAGGGAGGGTGTTTTGGAGCCGACCGGAACTCAGCATTTCGCGGTATTGGATCACTTGCCCTTGGGGGTATTCGTCTTACGCTCGGACGGAATCGTGGCCGAGTGGAATCGCTGCCTGGAGCATTGGACGGGAATCGCTCGCGCGGACATTGTCGGTCGGCCTCTCGGCGATCGCTTCGAGTCGCTGCGCCAGCCGAAATACCAAAAGCGACTCGAAGCGGTCTTTAAGGCGGGCGCCCCGCTCATCCTCTCGTCCCAACTCCACGGTCAGATCATCCCGTCGGTATTGTCGGACGGACGCCTGCGCATTCAGCAGGCGATGGTCACGGCGCTTCCGCAGAGCGGCTCGACCGAATTCTGGGCGCTGTTTGCGATTCAGGACGTCACTGACCTGACACACCGTATTCAGGCCCACAGTGTCATGCGGGATGAGGCTCTTCGGGCGAAGATGCTGGCGGAACAGAAGGCTGATGCCTTGAAAGCGACGCGGAAAGAACTCGAGCTGTTTGTTTACGCGGCGTCGCATGACCTTCAAGAACCCGTTCGAACGTTGATCTCATATGGAACGCTACTTGCTGAAGATATCGGGGACGACCTTAGCGAGGACGCGCGGACGGATATCGACCACATCCAAGCAGCCGCTCACAGGATGCAGGTCCTGATCACCGATTTGCTTGAGCTTTCGCGTACGAGCCGCAGCCCAATGCAACCCGCTCGAGTGTCGCTGCAGGGCTGTCTTGACGCGGCTCTCGAGAGCCTGGCCAGACGCGTCGAAGAAACCTCCGCTTCAATCCAATCCGATGCTCTACCCGATGTCTTGGGTGAGCCGATGTTGCTGTCTATTGCGTTTCAGAATTTGATCGCCAACGCGATGAAGTTCGTTGCCCCGGGTGTCGCGCCACGCATCGAAGTGAGTGCCGCCAGAGACGGTTCGAACTGGACTGTGGGTGTCCAAGATAACGGTATCGGAATATCCCCCGAGTACGCGGCCCAGATCTTCCAGCCCTTCAAGCGTTTGCATGGAATGACCGAATACGCGGGCAGCGGCATTGGACTAGCGATCTGCAAAAAGGCGATCGAACGCCACGGCGGAACGATTTGGGTGGATTCCGAACCAGGTGCCGGGGCGCGTTTCCGGTTTACCCTACCGGCCGCCTTAGAGAACGAGAAACGACCGACAACGCGTTAGCCCTCAAGTCTGCCTGTTGACAGGTTTCTTCAGAATGGGAAAGGCGACAAGGCCAGTGTGGATTGCGCACGGTTAGTGAGAGCACAAATTTCGGGACGGGTTGCAGTTCGCGGCAAGACGCTTGCTTTGGCAACGGTATCGCCGGCACCTCTCACCACTTTCGCTCGCCACGTGGTGAGAAATTCGGGCTGGCAATTTCAACGCCGCCCATCGCCCGCAACGCAAGTACCGTCGCGATCAGTGGATCATCCTCCTTTACCAAAGGCTCATCGTTCGACCAACTCCCGTCTGCCCGCTGGCGCATCCGAAGCTCTTGCCGAACCTCTTCGGCAACCGCGTCAGGCAGCAACCCGGTCGCCGACCCTACGTAGTAGAACCACAGCCCATGCTGCCAGCGCCGATCGGGATGATGCTCGAAGCCTGAGACGATTCCCGGCACGTGATGATCCCACAGCCACTCTCGCGAGGCGTCAGCGGAACCTAGTAAAGTCATGGCCCGTAGACCGTCGGCAGTGGCGGTCCCGTAGCTCCGCCGGGGACCGGCCTTGTTTGCCTCATCGACGACGGTGGAAAATTGAAAGCCGCCGTCTTCATTGAGGCACCGCTCGACGAACAGGCGGGCCTTCGAGAACGATTCTGAACTGGCTGAAACTCCGGCGGCCGCCAAAGCCTCTAAGACGTGCCGCGTCATCGAAAGATCAACGTGCCCGGCATGAGGCGGATGTCGCCGAGCGCCCCCCATGCCCCATGCGCCGTAGGCGGCATCGTCGCGAGACCAGCCGTTCTGTTCAGTGAATTGCTGACCCAGCAGCCAGCGGACCATGCGCTCGCGATGCTCATCTCGCCCGGCCTTCAGAAATGCGCGCAGCCCCATCGCCGTTGCGTAGTTCGGGTAGTCGGGCATCGCGAGGTCGCTCATTCCCAGCGCTCCATCGACGCTCATTCGTGATTCCAGAAAGTCCAAAGCCCGATCGATATCGGCCTCGTGCCCACTCGACGGCTTATCGAGCAGCGTGTTCAACACGAACGCGGTCATCGACTCACCGCCGTTGAGCAAGCCGTAGGTCTTGCTGCGCCACGCCCCGTCCGGCCCCTGCATCGACCATAGATAGTCGACCGCGCGAACGACAGTCAGCTTCGGAGAATGAGTCTCGGGCTGCGTCGAACTCGCGACGCAGCCCAGATGAAACGCGGCAAACGCCGCTAGAAACAGTCGGACGAGCAATTACAGCTCCTCCACCGTTTGTTTTTCGACCTGCAAGGTGAGCACTGCCGCGCTCGTGACGGCAACTCGCCCGGTAATGCAATGGTGGCCGGCCCACGAGCCGTCGCCGTTCTGCAAGCGGGTCAACTTCGTCGTGATATTGCCATTCCACTTTTTCCACTCGTCGCCACCGGATCGGTGCAGGCTGTCACTAATATTTAGGTACGAGAAAAACTCCTCGCCACCCATAGAACCGAAGCCGGCTTGAAAGCTCGAATCGGCAAGCTTCGCTTCGATCTTCCGCAGCGCCGGGGCATTCTCACGCCGGCTATCTTTGTTGCGGCTTAACTGTTCGAGAATCTGCGAGTCGCGGTATAGATCAACACCCGCCGAACCGGCGTCGACCGGTCGACTCGAATAGACTCGTCCGGATATCCCACCGGCGATCCCGGTGGCAACTCCGCCGGCGGACTGGACGGCGATGTTTTCGCTGTACTTGTCAGCTTTGGCTAGGACATCTCTGTCGACTTGGAAGCCGCGCTTTTTCGCCAGCGCCAAGCTCTGTGATGCCAGTGAGGTGCCGAGAATCGGCGCCCAGCCGCCGGAGATGTTCCAGCTGCCGTCCTCTTGCTGATGCGCTTCGATCTTGAGGAGACACTTTTCGAGCGCCGAGTGGACACGTTGATTCATCTTGCTTGAGCCCATCTTGCCTTCAATCTCAGTTAAGAGGCGAGAGGTCAAAAACGTATCGATGTAGGGGCCCAGCTTGCGCTGAATCTGGGAGCCTGTGACCTTCGTCACGGCGAGGCCGTCTTCGGTACTTGCCTCCACTGAACGTAGGATGAATTCAATTCCGCTCGCTGTATGGTTTCTGTGCTTGCCTTCCGTTGGCGTATGGCCTGAGCGGATCAGAGCCAACGTGGCGACGGCGGTATTGGCAACATCATTGCCGCTGGTTTCGAGATTTTCGCCCTGGCGAACGTATGACGTTTCGCCGCCATCCTGGCCCCATCCGCCGTCGTTGCCTTGGACGGACACTAGCCATTCGATTCCTGTTTTCACCGCCTCCGTGGGAGTGCGGTTCGATTGAGTCGCCGGCGGTTCGGGGTGTCGAACGTCGACGATCTCTGGCGCCGTTTCCGACGCTCCTTCAACTGTGTGGGGTACAAACGCGTTCCATGTGAACGCCAGAAGCCCGGCCGCAACCGTGCCAACAACTAGTGATCGCATCACGATCTCCTCTTCGTCTCAATGAAATTTGGACGAAAACGCCGGTGGCCACCGTGTGCTTTCTGAGAGCTTATGACGCGCGGCAAGACCGATTTGTTTAGTTGGGCCGCAATGAGGAAGTAATATTTGTCACGTCGGCGGCGCGCCGGCCCGCGGAGCCGTACTTGGCAGTCCGCTGCGCACCCGCGATCGAGCGCAACGAACTAACGAATCACTGAGGCAACCGTCAGGTGGTTAGCAATGTGGGCTAGCGGGCGGAGATCCTAGCACCGCTCCAGGGCTTCTGCGTGCTGGGTTCGGCGCCGTAGTAATTGAACATCCCGACGAAGGCGGAGTCATCAGTGAAGGCCCATTTCAATCGGCCCCAGGTTGCGGCGCCGTGTCGCTCGCTCGCGCAAGTCATCGGGGAATCGTTCTCCATCCAGAACCCGGTTAGCGTCTTGTCCTCGATGCGACCGTACACCTCACCAAACGTCGCGCCGTGTTCGTAAAAGCCTTCTAGTCGCCCGGCTTCATTTACTTCGACGTGCAGCTTTCCGCCGAGATTATCGAGGTATGTCCCGCTGAGTGAGTCGAGTGCGGCAGACTCCCGAGACGCTGCGGGCTCGAGTGTCTTGCTATAAATCGCGAGGCCGCCAAACAGCAACCCAACAACCGCCGCCAACGACGAAATCCTTAACGCCATGAGAATATATCCCCCATTGGTTGCTACGTGTAGCGCTATACCCCCCGTTTCACCGACTCGTGCGAAACCGCACCACCGGCGGCCCCAACTAAGATGAAAAGTTCATGAACCGCGAGATTCAACCGGTGGCGCGCATGTCCGGCACGATCAAACTTCCCGGCGACAAGTCGGTCTCGCACCGCTACGCCATGCTGGCCTCTCTGGCCGAGGGACGCAGCGTGATCATGAATTATTCGACCGGTGCCGACTGCGCCTCGACGCTCGCTTGCATGGGCGCGATGGGGGTTCCCTACACACAAGACGGAACAACGGTTACCATCGACGGCGTGGGATTGCGCGGGTTGCGGCCGCCCGCTGTGCCGCTCAACGCGGGCAACTCCGGCACTACGATTCGTTTGCTTTCCGGCATCCTCGCCGGGCAACCTTTTGAAACAACGATTGGCGGCGACGAATCGCTCTCGAAGCGTCCCATGAAACGCATCATGACCCCGCTACAGCAGATGGGCGCGGGGATTGACGCGCGTGAAGGAACGTACCCACCGCTGACGATTCGCGGCGGATCGGTTTGTCCAATTCGGTACGAGCTTCCGATGGCGAGCTCCCAAGTGAAGACGTCGGTGCTGTTCGCCGGCCTTTTTGCCGACGGCACAACCGCCGCCGTGGAGCCGCTGGAGACTCGCAATCATTCCGAGATTGCGCTTCGCCAGTTCGGCGCTCAGGTTTCAGTAGAAGGCGGAGCCGTCTCCATCGAGGGCGGCCCGCGACTGCTGGCACGAAACTTGCGAGTTCCTTCTGATCTTTCGTCAGCGGCGTTCTTCATCGCGGCGGCGCTGTTGCTGCCGGCATCTGAACTTCGTATCGAAGGCGTCGGGCTCAATCCGACCCGCACGGCGCTTCTCGATGTTCTGAACAAAATGGGAGCGAATATTGAGATTCATCTTGACCCTGTCGACGGTGAGCCAACCGGAACACTGGTCATACGCGGTGGCGTTCAACTCACGGGCGGCGAAATCGCCGGCTCTGTCACCGCCGGAGTGATCGACGAAGTGCCCATGCTCGCCGTCCTCGGTGCAGTTTCTCAGAGCGGATTGAAGATTCGCGACGCCGCCGAGCTGCGCCTCAAAGAAACTGACCGCATCGCAACGGTAGCCGACAATCTGCGCCGCATGGGCGCTAACGTCACGACGTACGATGACGGCATCGACATAGAAGGAGGCGCCAAACTCAAGGGCTCGCGGTTAGACTCTTTCGGAGATCACCGCATCGCCATGGCGTTCACCGTGGCCGCCCTCGCCGCCGAAGGTCCCTCCACGATGGCCAATGCCGAGGCCGCGTCGGTCTCGTTCCCGGAGTTCTACGACTTGCTAGAAAAGGTCAGCGGAAAAGCATCGTAGTCCAGCGCAAGCGGTGCTGTTTTCACACACCGCCATGCCCCTTCGATATCGAACTGCATTCTTAGTTTCCGTCGTCCTGCTAGGCAGCTCAAGCTTCGTCAGAAATTTGCAGAGTTGGTCTATTCGTCAATCATCGACTAAGCTATTAACGAAATGAAAAAGATAATCAGCCTAGCCATCCTCTGCACGTTCAGTCTCTCCGCCCAGCCGAAAACCACCAAGGCCGATGTCGACGCTTGGATGACCGAGCTCTCCAACTGGGGCCGCTGGGGCGACGACGACCAGCTCGGGACGTACAACCTCATCACCCCCAAGAAGCGTCTCGAAGCCGTCAAGCTGGTCTACGAAGGGATCTCTGTCTCGATGGCCCGCGATGTCGAAAAAATGGTGGCTGTCGACAACCCGAAGCCGTTCAAACACACGATGAACAACGTCGGACTCAACAATCCCGGCCAATTCGTCTCAGACACATACGAGGTGAGCTACCACGGCTACGCCCACTCGCATATGGATTCGCTGTGCCATATGGCCTTCAACGGCAAGTCATATAACGGATTTCCTCAGGCAGATGTCACCGAGGATGGTGCTCCCAAGCTCTCCATCACTAACTACAAGCAGGGCATCTTCACTCGCGGAGTCTTGATGGATATCGCGCGGCTAAAAGGAGTCGAATCGCTGGAACCGGGCACGCCCATCTATCCGGTGGACCTTGACGCCTGGGAAAAGAAAGCCGGTATCAAGGTCCAGCCCGGAGACGTCGTGCTTATCCGCACCGGCCGCTGGGCTCTGCGAGACAAGAACGGCCCGTGGGGCGCGTCGAAGAACTCGGCCGGATTGCATGCATCGAGCGCCAAGTGGCTCAAAGACCGCGACGCCGCCGTCTTGGGCAGCGACGCCGCCAGTGATGTCATGCCATCGGGAGTCGAAGGCGTAGTCCAGCCGATTCACCAGTTGGTGCTGGTGGCGATGGGCATGCCGATATTCGACAACCTCGATCTCGAAGCCGTAGGGAAGCAAGCTGCCCGCCTAAACCGCTGGGAGTTTTTGGTGACGGCCGCGCCGATGGCGGTAACTAAGGGCACGGGCAGTCCCTTCAACCCGATCGCAACGTTTTGAGTGCCGAATCGGCATGGTCTAAACCGGTGCGGCTGCCCCGAAACTTGATTTTTCAAGCTGCCAACTAAACTGCTTGTTGGAATAAACCGTTCGCGGTACCGAGCCGCGCCGCCGTGCGGTGCGGTCCACCCCACGACGTGCGGACCGCACCGCACGGCGGCGCGGCTCGGTACCGCGAACTTCCAACACTCCCCCGAAACCCAAACTTTCACCCTTGAATGATCCGCCCAACCAAGGCGGGCTGTGGCCCCGCTAACCTGAAACTTCAACCCAATAGTCGCGGCTAGGACACAGACGGCGCACTAAGCCAATCGGAAGAAGAAGGACTGTCGGGCGGGGACTCGTACGTGCGCTCTCGTAATCTCTCCGCCTTGAGGAACCCTCGTGCTGCCTGTCCCCTACCTAGCAGATGACCTAGCGCAGTCGGGAGGCCAGAGCCCGCGACACCGCTTTAACCGCCCGAAGCTCGTTCCTTGTCCCAGTCAGAGAACGTCTTCCCGGCCGCAACCAGTTCCTTAAGTAGAGGTGCCGGGCGCCACCAATGACCATGGGCCGCGTGGAACTCCTCAATCCGCGCCAGCACTTTATCGAGGCCGACCGCGTCCGCATAGAACATCGGTCCGCCACGGAACGGCGGGAAGCCGTAGCCATATAGATAGATGATGTCGATGTCGACTGACCGCAACGCAAATCCTTCTTCGAGGATTCGCGCGCCTTCGTTGACGAGCGAAAGAATAATGCGATCGCGAATCTCGTCGTCGGAAATCTCGCGCTGCTCAATGCCGGCTTCGGCGGAAAGCTTTTTCAGCAGGGCAGCGACCTCGGGGTCTTCGTGGCGGCTGCGATTTTCGCCGTAGCGATACCAACCGGCGCCTGTCTTTTGTCCATGCCGGCCGGCTTCGACGAGTGAGTCCTCGGCCAACGGGCGGCGAGTACCTTCGGGGAAGAGGCCGGGGTTGCCCTTGCGGACGCGCCAGCCAACGTCAAGTCCGGCTAGGTCGCCGACCGCGAGCGGCCCCATGGCGGCGCCAAATTCGTAGATCACGCGATCGATCTCAGAAACGCTCGCACCCTCTTCCGCGAGGAACTGAGCCTCGCGCCGATACGGGCCGAACATGCGGTTCCCAACGAAGCCGTGGCAATTGCCGACTAGCACGCCAACCTTGCCGATCGTTTGCGCCAGACGCATCGAGGTGGCGACAATCTCCTTGCTGGTCTTCTCGCCGCGTACGATCTCGAGCAAACGCATAACATTCGCCGGGCTAAAAAAGTGGTGGCCGATGACCTGCTCGGGCCGCGTCGTTGCCGACGCGATTTCATCGATGTTTAGCGTCGAAGTGTTTGACGCGAGCAGCGCGTCGGCCTTCGCGATCTTGTCGATCTCCGCGAAAACTTCCTTCTTGAGACCCATCTCTTCGAACACCGCTTCGACGACGATGTCCGCGCTTTCAAAGCCGTCGTAGCTTGTCTGTGGCGTGATCAGCGCCATCCGCTGATCCATCAACTCTTGTGTAAAGCGACCGCGCTTCACCGACCGCTCGTAGTTCTTGCGGATGGTGTTCATCCCGCAGTCGAGAGCTTCTTGCGAAGTTTCCTTGATGATGACTGGAATCCCCGCGTTGGCGTAGTTCATCGCGATACCGCCACCCATCGTTCCGGCGCCGATGACCGCTGCCGACGCGATCTTTTTGATCGGCGTATCCTTCGGAACGTCAGGAATCTTACGCACCGCGCGCTCGCCAAAAAATGCGTGGATGAGCGCCTTCGATTGGCCGGAGAATAAGCACTCTTGGAACAGCTCCGCCTCTCGCTTGACGCCTTCGTCGAATGGCAGAGTAGTCGAAGCTTCAACCGCCTCGATGTTCTTCAACGGAGCGAAGTAGCCTCGCCGCTTCTTCGCAACCATCGCCCGCGCCGCGGCGAAGATCGGCGCGTTCTCTTCAGGCGTTCCCAGCTTCTCGTTGCGTTCACTCACTTTCGGTGAGGCGCCGGCGTTCGAGCCGACTTCCTCGGCGAAAGCAATCGCACCGGCCAGCAGATCGTCGTAGCCCGCGCCGTCGAACAGGCGATCGATGATCCCCAGCTCGTGCGCCGCCGTCGCCGAGATCGGGTCACCGATTGCGCACATCTCAAGAGCCTTCTCCACTCCCGCCAAACGAGGCAAGCGTTGCGTCCCCTGCGCACCCGGAATGATGCCCAGCTTCACTTCAGGCTGTCCAACCTTCGCTGAAGAAAGGGCGACGCGATAGTGGCAGCCCATCGACGTCTCGAGTCCGCCGCCAAAAGCCGTACCGTGAATCGCCGCGATCGTAGGCTTCGACGAACCTTCGAGCCCGTTAATTACGCTCTGGAGACCCGGGCCAGTCCTCTTTTGGCCCGACGTAATCTTGCCAAACTCCTTGATATCCGCGCCCGCGATGAAAGTACGGCCGCCGCCGATGACTACGATGGCTCGCACTTCGTCGTCCTCGCCGAATTTCTCAACTCCATCGAGAATGCCTTGCGGCACGCCGGGGCTCAGCGCATTGACCGGCGGATTGTTGATCGTGATGACCCCGACGCTGCCTGTGCGGCTATGGATGACTAAATCGCTCATATTTTTCTCCTCGCGTCGGCCCGCTCGCCAACGTACAACCTTCAACCTCGGGGCCTCAAGACAGCGTACCGAAAGCGGCAACGATCCTCTTTTCCAATCGAAAGATGAGCCTGCAGGAGGCAGGCGAAGGTAGCTGTGGGCAGGAGGGATTATAGCTCGGATTGGGGCTTGAGGTTGAAGCCCGTTGTGGGGCCCGTAGGGCGGGGTGAGGGGGATTGCATAAGGGGGAAGGGGCGGCAGCCCCAGTCCCCCTTTGCAGCCATCCCAGGCGAGACCCCACGGCCGTCTTCGGACGTGGGCCGGAGGAGCCGACAACGCCTCGGGTCGGGGCGTTGTCTAGCGCGTGCGCCAGCAGATCGCGAGGTCTTTGCAGACGCGTTGCAGTTCGTTGCGCTGAGCGTCGAGTTGCTCGGCAAACTCGGTGTCGGAACAAGTGTCCGCTCGCGCTTGGAGCTTCTTGAGCGAGCGATCCGCGCGCAGGCCGCGCTGCTCGGCGGGCAGGCTGAGCAGCTTTTCCCACGGCGTGCTCCACTCGGCGTACACCTTGCGCAACTTGCCGCGGCGGTCTCGGCGCTCGCTGGCGAAAGCGCATGGGCGATGAAAATTCAAGTACGGGTTGAGCCACTGGCGGTAGAAGGTGTCGATCGCCTGCGTCGCTTCCGAGGGCAAAAACTGGTAGCCCATCCACTTGCGCACCACCGCGCCGTTCTTGGTTTCGACCAAGGCATTGTCGTTCGAACGGCGCGCGCGAGACTTCGTAAATTCAATTCGCAACTTCTCGAGCAGTTTAGCGGTTTGATGGTTGACGAATTCGCTGCCATTGTCGGAGTGAAAGCCGCGAACGATAAATGGAAATTGTTCCAAAAGCCCTTCCAGCAAGGGAATGAGGTGATTTTCGTTGATGCGTTGGACGCAGCCGACGGCCTGCCACTGCGTCACTTCGTCGACCACATTGATGCTGTAGGCGCCTTTTTCGCCTTCCTGTTCGGGCGAGTGCACGGTGTCGATGCGCAGGTAGCCCGGACGTCCTCGCGGCTCGGGTTGGCGGCGTTCGCCGATCGCCACGGGCGTGGGACGGGTCTTGTCGAGATGCAAACTGTGACGTTGGTAGACGGCTCTTTTTCGCAAGTTGTACAGCTGGCCCACGGACAATTCGGCCAGGCGTCGAAACTCTTTGCGGCCGTAGATCTGGAACTCGCGTTGGAGAATGCGGCGGGTGGCCGGCCCCGAGAGGCGCTGATGAACTCGATCGACGTGCGCCAGTAAGACGCTGTCGGCGCGTGTGTACTTGCTGGGAAAACGGCGCCGCCGATAGGCCCTCGGACGGACGCAACGCGTGTGCAAGAACTGTCCGATCAGGCGGGTGAGTTGCGCGCGGCTTAAGCCCGTGAGCTTAGCGAGATAACGCCGCAGGAGACCCTTGACGGAGCGCTTCTGGTCGGCATAGTGATGCCGCTTCAAGACGCTTTCGACGAGCGCATATTTGTCGCTTCGATTGCCGCCCTCGAAGGCGACGGATTGGCACCCGTCGAGAAAACACTCGATCTGCTCCAGACTCAGCGATTCGGCTTGCTGCACGGCGACTCCCATCGCCCGCAGCTGCTCTGTTCCTGACCACCCAACGGATCCCCGTCAGGCTCATCTTGTATTGGAATCGCCCTCCCCTTCAGGCTCATCTTGTATTGGACAAGACGCGATGGCGGGGCATTTTGTGGAGTGTGAGAAACTACGAGCAAAATGCCGAATCGTCGAGAGTTCCTCAGCGTCGCCGTCGCATACGCTGCCGCCCAATCTTCCACCGCCCATGGCGCGCAGGCCTACCGCATGGGCGTCGGTACCGCGTCGTACATGCAGCGGGCGTACGCGGCCGAGAAACCCGCAGCGAGACGCCCTTTAGCGAAACCCTCCAATTTCTCGATCACTGCCACAAGCTAGGCGCCGCCGGCATTCAAGCCGGACTTTCGTCGATCGAAGGGGGTTACCCGGGCAAGGTCCGCTCGCAAGCCGCTAAAAATGGCATGTACGTCGAGGTCACCGCGCGTCTACCAAAGGACGATAGCGACCTGCCGCTGTTTCAAAAAACCGTCCGAGCCGCCGCCAATGCCGGTGCGACGGTTATTCGCACCGGCAACTTGCTAGGGCGACGCTACGAGTCGTTCCGGACTGTCGATGAATGGGAGCGTTTTCGCCAACAAAGCTGGAAGTCGCTCGCACATGCTGAGCCAATCCTGCGCAAGCGCAAGATCAAATTGGCGCTAGAAAATCACAAGGATTGGCGCATCGACGACATGCTCGATATACTCAAGCGCATTTCAAGCGAGTACATTGGCGTCACGCTCGATACCGGGAACAACATCTCGCTGATGGAAGATCCCGTCGAGGTCGCTCGAGCGCTTGCCCCGTACGCCAATTCCGTACACCTCAAAGATATGGGCGTTGAGCCGTATGACGATGGCTTTATGCTTTCGGAAGTGCCCTTCGGCGAAGGTTTCTTAGACCTGAAAGCGATTGTCGACGTGATTCGAGCCGAACAGCCGAACATCAACTTCACGCTAGAGATGATCACGCGCGACCCGTTGAAAATTCCCTACTTCACGGATCAGTATTGGGTAGCGCTCGAAGACCTACCGGGCCGCGACCTAGCGCGGATGATCGACACCGTCCGCAAACACCCTACGTCAAAACTTCCACGCGTGGAACATCTGCCTTGGGAAGAACGCTTCCGCATCGAAGAAGAAAACAATCGGAAGTGCCTCGAGTACGGCAAGACTCATCTCGGGCTCTAAGTACGCGTATCCTCCCGACCCACAGCTCTTAGCTAAACGCAGTGCTCCTGCCGTGCGTTCGCGATGGCGCTGCGGCCGACTTTTAGCCGACCCGCAAAACAATTTCTACAGGAATGTTCTTTTATAGAACAATTACGAAATGTATTACTTAAGTCGTACTACCATGATAGTGAATCGATTGATTGAATTCCACCTATTTGACCACAGAAGGAAAATTTACCATGAAAAAAATGCTTTTGCTTGCCGCCGCCGTCCTGTCCCTTTTCATCGCTCGCGCCGACCTCGGAATGGACAATATCGACACGTTCTCGAAATGCTACCCCGACTCGAACTGTTGGGATATTTCGTAACGCGCCACACGTCGAAATGCGTATGGACACTTGAGACAGCACTCGCTAGCAGTTGTTCCGTTCGGAACACCGCCGGGCGCGAGCTTCCTCAATTGTCGAATCAACGTCTCCCAAGTGGTTCCGCGCGCGTTGCCGCTCGACGACTCGCAATCTGTTCCTCGGGCATTACACGGTGCCGGGGAAACAGTTTGCGAAGCCACGGGAGCGTTGAATATTAGTAACTCGATTTACTAACACGAGAATTTATAGAACAATTATTTAGGCTCAATATCGACTCTAATTTCTCGCCAGGGCGGCAAGCTTTGGAGTGATCCCATTGCATCCAGCCCCGTGTCGATCTCGAGCGAGCCGTTTCCGTCGAGAGGCTCTGGCAGGATGACATCGAAGCTGGCCAGCGGCGGTGCGCTCTCGGTGGCTCGCTGGACCCTCAGGTGGACCCGTAGCGCTACGGAGCCTGCCTGATCGGAATGATTGACAACGAAAGCCTTCACTTTCGTCTGGTAGTCGTCCGTATAGTAAGTCCGAATGCCGGCGACCTCAAACGGGCCTTCGACGCCTCGTCCGAATGTCTCAACCATCCCCTCGTCAGGTTCCTCAACCGATTCAAAGCTGAGCAGATCCGGCTGCGACACCCATACGGCGCCGCCAATGGCCAAAATCATGACGCCGACGAATATCAACAGATGGACCGGCCGTACCTCCATCGAACTTCGAGGCGGCGTGGGCGGCGCCTGTGCGGCGTCCGCCGCGGCCGGCCGGCTTGACGCCGCCGGCGGCGCTAGGTTCGGCGCACTTTCAACAGGCTTTTCGGGAGTGGCACAGTGCGGACAACTCTTTTGAGCAACGTCGACCTCTTTGCCGCATTTCGGACAGATCCAAGTGAACATCTTCCTATTGTCTCGTAGCGCCACGCTCGTTGCCTTCGAGTTCCAATCGTCGATGTGACTCCGAGCAAGCCGCTGATATAATTCGAGTTCCGAGCCCGGCTGGGCCATTGAAACCATATGTCCACAATCGATGCCGGTCTTGCCGACGCGGCAACTATTGCAAATTACGAGTCGGTGATTGGGCTAGAAGTTCATATTCAGCTCAAGACGAACACCAAAATCTTTTCCGCGAGCTCGCACCAGGCAGGCAACGCGCCGAATTCGCAGACCGATCCGGTCGTGCTGGGGCTTCCGGGCGCGCTTCCCGTGCTCAATCGCGAGGCGGTGTCATTAGCTGTGCGCGCGGCGATGGCGATCAACTGCGAGATCAACGGGTATTCGCAATTTGCCAGGAAAAATTATTTCTATCCCGATCTGCCGAAGGGCTATCAGATCTCGCAGTTCGACAAGCCGATCGCGGAACAAGGCTGGTTAGATATCGACGTAGACGGCAACACCAAACGAATCGGCATCACCCGCTTGCACATGGAAGAGGACGCGGGCAAGACGGTTCACGACGGCTATAGCGATTCGGATCGTTACAGCTACGTCGATCTCAACCGCGCCGGTTCACCGCTATGCGAGATCGTCAGCGAACCCGATCTTAGAAGCTCTGATGAGGCGGTTGCCTATTTGAACGAGCTAAAGCTGATCATTCAATTTACCGGCTCCTCGGACTGTGACATGGAAAAGGGTCAGCTCCGCTGCGACGCCAACGTGTCTGTGCGGCCTCGCGGGCAGCAAGAACTCGGGACCCGTTGCGAGATCAAGAATGTCAACTCGTTCCGATTCGTCAAGCAAGCGATTTACTACGAAATCGCTCGGCAGGTCGCACTAGTTGAAGAGGGCGGGACCGTGTCACAGGAAACCCGGCTCTTTAATACGGTGACGGGCATGACCGCGAGCATGCGCGGCAAAGAAGAAGCGCACGACTACCGCTATTTCCCTGAGCCTGACTTACCGCCGCTGATTGTTTCCGAAGCTTGGCAGACGGAGATTCGCGATGCCATGCCTGAGCTGCCGCCCGCCAAACGACAGAGGTTCATCGGCGAATACGGCTTGTCGGAGTACGACGCGCGCATTTTGTCGGCAACTAAGGCGACTGCGGACTACTTTGAGACGGCGCTGGAAGAATCTGCAAATCCCAAGACCACCGCGAACTGGGTGCAGGGCGATTTGATGGGCGCGCTCAATGCCGCCGGCAAAGAAATCGAAAACTCGCCGATTGCCGCTGTAGAACTTGGTGCGATGGTCAAGCTCATCGACGATGGCACTCTCTCGGGCAAGCTCGCTAAGGAAGTCTTCGCAAAGATGTTCGAGAGCGGCAAGCCGGCGGCGGTGATCATCGAGGCCGAGGGCTTAAAGCAAATCAGCGACAGTGGCGAGTTGGAGGCGATCATTGCCGATCTGCTCGCAAAGTCACAGCCGCAGGTCGAGCAATATCGCGGCGGCAAGACCGGCGTGATCGGATTCTTCGTGGGCGGCGTGATGAAGGCTACCCGTGGGCAAGCGAATCCCAAAGTCGTCAACGAGCTTTTGAAAAAGGCGCTCGACGGGTAACCCGCATTTCTCACTACGTGGTGAGAAATACCAGTCAATTAGAGACCGCGCTTCGCGAGCTAGGCCATCTCGCCTGGGGATCGCGGTAAGCTAGCGTTCGTGCATCTTCTCGCCCGATCCGCCTGCGCTCTAGCGCTCGTTGTCTTGCCGGTTTTCGCGCAGGCGATCTCAGACTACAGCGAGCCTCAGCGGCCGCAATTTCATTTCACCCCGGCCAAGAACTGGACGAACGACCCGAATGGGTTGGTGTTCTTCAAAGGCGAGTACCACCTCTTCTACCAATACAATCCATTTGGCGATCTATGGGGCCACATGAGTTGGGGGCACGCGGTAAGCGAAGACATGCTGCACTGGAAGCACTTGCCGCTTGCGTTACCCGAAGCCGACGGCATCATGATGTACTCCGGCAGCGCCGTCGTCGATTGGAACAACACGACCAATTTTGGCAAGGGCGGCGAGCCGCCGATGATCGCGATATACACGGGGCATACGGCGACGCACCAGCACCAAAGCATCGCCTACTCAAACGACCGCGGCCGTACCTGGACGAAGTACTCCGGCAACCCCGTAATTCCAAGCAAGCTGCGGCACTTTCGTGATCCGAAAGTTCTGTGGCACGAACAAACGGGGCAGTGGATCATGCTGACCGTGCTCGCCGATGAAAGGAAGATTCGATTCTTTGGCTCAAAGAATATGAAGGACTGGATACACCTCAGCGACTTCGGCCCTTCGGGTGCTTTTCAAGTGAGGAACTGGGAGTGCCCGGATATATTCGAACTGCCCGTAGAAAACGTGCCGGGCGAGACTAAGTGGGTGCTGCAGGTTGACTCCGGCGACGGTCACCCAGCGGGCGGTTCGGGGTGCCAATATTTTGTCGGTGGTTTTGACGGCAAGCGCTTTGCGAACGACAATCCACCGGAGACAGCGCTCTGGGTGGATCACGGTAAAGACTTTTACGCCGGCCAGACTTGGTCGGATATCCCCAAGGCCGATGGTCGCCGGCTGATTCTTGGCTGGATGAATAACTGGCGCTACGCCCGGGAGATTCCAACCAAGCCCTGGCGTGGCGCGATGACGTTGGCTCGGGAGGTCTCGCTGCGGCGCTACCCCGAGGGCATCCGGCTACGGCAGACTCCGATTCGTGAGGTGCGTTTCCTTCGCGGCGAACATCTGTCGCAGCGAGATGTGTCGGTCGAGGAGGCGACGAGAAAAATCCAACAGCGAAACTTCGACTCCGACACGCTTGAAATCGAACTCGAGTTGAAACTTAACGACGCGACAGAGGCTGGGCTGTTCGTGCGCGACAACGGTCAGGGCCAACGCACGCCGATCGGATACTCTCCCTCCCTCCAACACCTCTTCGTCGATCGCACGGAATCAGGCGCGACGGATTTCCATGACGATTTTTCTGGCCGTCATTCCGCGCGGCTGGCGGCACCCGATGGCATCTTGAAGCTTCACGTATTCGTCGACCGTTCATCGGTTGAGGTTTTCGGCAGCGATGGCAAGGTCACAATTACCGATCGCATCTTTCCAGACCCGGCGAGCAAGGGCTGGTCGCTTTACTCAGAGGGTGGCACGGCGCGAGTCGTACGCCTTGATGCGTGGAAACTGAAGAGCGCCTGGTAGGCCTTCGCGCACCGTCGCTGCCGCCCTCGACCTTCGCCTGCTCACGGCAAAGCGGTTGTGTTGGGTGCCTTTCCAGTATAAGCTCGTGGCATGAATTTCTTCGCTCGAGGACTGCTAGCCTTCTTATCCCTGGTGCTTGTTTCGTTCGCTGCGGAGAACGAGCCGGCTGCAGCGAAAGAACCTGACTGGAGCCGTTGGACACCTGCGCTTTCGTTGCGCTATCGCTCGATCGGGGACACGGCGGTCAGCGTGGCCGGCCGGCTTGTCGCGTACGTCGTTCGCGACCCGCGCGTCGAAGGCGAAAAATCGGAATTCATCAACCAAATCTATGTTGCAGCTACTGATGGGTCGAGGGATGTGCGCTACACGCGGCCTGATCTGTCAGCGTCAAACCCAAGGTTTTCACCTAACGGTAAGCACCTGGCATTTCGGGCGAAGACCGGCGACAAGGAATCAAAACAACAGCTATGGGTGATGCCCGTGGGCGGCGGTGAGGCAGAGGCAATCACCGAGGCAAAAGCAGATATTACTAGCGTCCGGTGGTCGCCCGATAGCTCTCGTATTGGCTACCTGATGCCGGACCCACCGACGAAAGAAGAGGAAGCGGACAAGAAGGAGAAGCGCGACGTCATTCTTGTTCACCAGCAGTTCAAGTACGCGCACGTTTACAGCATCCCGGTCGAGCCGGACGCGAGCGGCAAGCGCGAACCGCAACGCCTGACCGACGGTGAATTTCACGTTACTGGATTCGACTGGTCTCCCGACGGTGAGACGGTCGTCTTTGCGTTTCAAGATGATCCGCTCATCAACAGTGCTCGTACGTCCGGAGATATTTCGCTAATACCTTCCGACGGTGGAACGATTATTCCTCTGGTTACAAATCCGGGATCGGACAAGGACCCCGTCTTTTCGCCAGACGGAAGCCTGATCGCATTCCTGTCTAGCGGCGCGCGTCTGGAACCGGTTGGATTGAGCGATGTTTACGTCGTCGAACCCAGGGCCGGGGCGACACCTCGCAAGCTCGACGAGACCTACAATCGCTCGCCCTCGTTGATCGGCTGGACCGAAGCCGGCAAAGACGTCATCGTCGGCGAAGCGATTCGCACCCTAAGCCGCATCCAGGCACTCCCGGCGGACGGCGCGGAAGCGAGAGACCTTATCGCGCCGAGCGGAACCGTCAGTCGTGCATCTGTCAGCCGCGATGGAAGAACGTTGGCCTATGCCTATTCAGCTCTCAATGACCCGGTAGAGGTTTTCGCACGGCGGGCCGCAGCGGCAACCGCCGAGCGCCTGTCGTCAATCAACAGATCGGTGCCGAAGCCGCCAATGGGCGACACACGGCTAGTGACCTGGAAGTCAAGCGACGGCACGGCAGTCGAAGGGTTGCTAACAGCGCCTGTCGGCTACCGCGCTGGGGACAAAGTCCCGTTGATCTTATTGATTCACGGCGGGCCTGCTGGGAAATTTGGACAGACGTTTACCGGCGCGCTTAGCATCTATCCCTTACAGGTGTTCGCTCAACTGGGCTACGCAGTCCTACGGCCGAATCCGCGTGGCAGCACCGGGTATGGCAAAGACTTTCGTTACGCGAACGTGAATGACTGGGGCCAGGGTGACTACGAAGACATCATGGCGGGTGTCGATCGATTGCTGGCCGATGGCGTTGCTGATCCGGAGCGACTGTTCGTCATGGGCTGGAGCTACGGCGGCTACCTGACGTCGTACGTGGTTACTCGGACGGCACGGTTCAAGGCTGCAAGCATGGGTGCCGGCCTACCGAATCTCGTCAGCATGGTTTATAGCACCGATATTCCCGAATATCTTGTGGCCCATATGGGCGGCAATGAACTTTGGGAGGACTATGAAACGTACCAGAAACATTCCGCGATGTACCGGCTGAACGAGATCACGACACCCACTCAGGTGATTCACGGTCAAAACGACCTGCGCGTTCCGTTCGATCAGGGCCGCGAGTTCTTTATGGCGTTAGATCGAATAGGCGTGCCGACAGAGATGGTCGTCTATCCCCGCACGCCGCACGGGCCTACGGAGCCGAAATTCCAGATGGACGTATCCGGCCGAATTATCGATTGGTTTGCGAAGTTCGGCGGTCCGCCGAGACTAGACGCGAACGAGCACTAGCGCTCCAGCCGCGATCATCGCGGCGCCGGCCCAGCGACCGCCCTTGGCGCCTACCGGTAGGACTTTTTCTAGAAGTACGAAAAGGGTGATGCCGGCGATCCAGAGTAGGCTCATCACGCCTCCGACAAAAAGCAAGAGCATCAGCGCCCAGCAACACCCTAGGCAGAAGGCGCCGTGCTCTAGTACTTAGTTGCGTAAGTTAGAATATTTACTGGCGAGGGGACGAGGGGCTACGACGGTCTTGGTCCATTCGAACGGAGTAGCCTTGGAGTTGTAGACGCGGACGAAGCTGTCGATGGCCTCGCGCACCTGCCGGGGGGAAGTGAAACTCGCCCCCCGCAAGGCGCGGCGGCTCAGAATCGAAAACCACACCTCAACCTGATTCATCCACGAACTGTAGGTCGGCGTGTAGTGAAAATGGATGTTCGCATGACGTTGCAGCCAGCGGTCATTTTTGGGCTTGTGAGTGTTCAAGTTATCCAAGATGATGTGGATCTCGCGGCCTTCGTGGATGGCCGCGATGTGGTTCATGAAGTCGAGAAACTCGCGACGCCGTCGGCGCCAATAGTGTCCGGCGATGATGAATCCGGTAGCCACTTCCAGCGCGGCGAAAAGCGGCGTCGTGCCGTGCCGCCTGTAGCCGTGCGAGAAGCCCGTCAAGGCCTTGCCGTTGGGCAAGCGTAGCCAGCCCTGCGCTCGCTCCAAGGCCTGGATGCTCGGCTTCTCGTCGACCGCGAGCACCACGGCGTTTTCCGGCGGGCTGAGGTAGAGTCCGACAATGTCGGCGGCCTTGCGAGCGAACTCCGGGTCGGTTGACAAACACCAACTGCGCCGCCGCCGCAAGGACACGCCGAGCTGCCGCAGTACGCGCCAGACTTGATGCTTGCTGACGTCGCCGAGAGCTTCCGCGAGCAGTTCGCCTGTCCAAGTGGCGTGCCCTTCGGGCGGAGCTTCGTCGAGTTGGCAGAGGATGCGTTTGCGCGTCGCTTGGTCGTACCGCGCGGGCCTGCCGGAACGCGCTTGATCGCATAATCCCGCCAGACGTTGCTGGGCGAAGCGGGTGCGCCATTTCGACACGCGCGCCGCCGGGGATCCCAGTTGCCGGGCGATCTCGGCGGTCGAGGTAGCGGCGGCCGCCAGCAGCACAATGCGAGCGCGCTCCACCATGCGCCGTTCGGACTTGTGGCCGCGCACCCAGAGTCGCAGCGTCTCTTCTTCCTCGGCGTTCAGTCGAATCACCGTTGCCGGTCTTGCCATACCGACATTTTACAGTTAAAGGCCTTACTTTCCCAAGTTAGTACTAGGCCCATGCAGAATGCTCCGGCGGTTCCAGCGTGCCAGTGGTCGGCGATGAAGTGGACGGGTGAGCGGCAATGCTTTAGGCAGGCGTCTTTGTATGGCGTCATTTGGTAAATGCCCGCTGCGATGAGCAGTGCCGCGCCGAGAGCCGGGCTGCTCGCGACCATCATCGGCGAAAGCAATGCGGCCTGGTCGAGGCCCCATTGCGCGACTGTGGCGGCGGCGCTGAAGAGCGTCCAGATGACAAGATAGCCGCTGACGAATACGGCGGTTGGTGCGAGGACTGTGCCTTGACCGGCGGCTTTGCGTGCGACCTGCGCGTAGATCAAGGTCATCGGCATCATGCTAGGCACCATCATGCCGACCATCATGATGGCCCACATGAGGAACATCATGATCCACTGGCCCGCGCTCCAGGGCTTAATTTCGAGGACTTGGGAGGCGCTCATCGATGCGGGCGAGCCCATGTCCATCGCGAACGCCATCCAGACGAGGTACACCCACGAAAGCGCCGTTAGCGCTACGAGCGCAGCGATAATCACACGGCGGTCCCGCCGCGGCAGACTCGGCTCAGACATTGAAGACGAAAGGAGTTAGCGAATCACGCCGTCTTGATTCATGTGCAGTTCGTTGAATTGGCCGTAGCTGTCGGAGAGGTCCAACCGGATGGCTCCCGTGGCCGTTGTCGTTCCCGATCCCATATGAGCGACCGTGTACTCGAAGCCGTTCGGCAGGCGGATTTCCGCGAGGTACTCGTCGCCGGAATGCGGGTTGATGATTGGTACACCCCTGGACTGCACTACTCCCGCGACATTCAATGAAGCCTTGCGGGCGGCGAGGTCAATCTCAAGGTCGACAGGCGCGTAGAGCGTCTCGAGGACTTCTGACATCGTGCTGTTGTAAACAAAGAAATGCGTTCCGCCCGGAGCCGTCGATCCGCCATGCAAAATCGTTTTCAGCGCCTCGCGCTGAGCCGGATCAGCGCTGTCATCGATAATGGCCTGCTGGCGGCCGTTGCCTTCAGCGATCTCGCCGGGCCAGGCGACAACCATCGCCCATTTCAGGCCGTCGAGGCTGACGTCGTTGAAGTGGCCCTCGTCAATGCGTCCGCACACGATGGCCTCGCATGTTCCGTTCGTGGTCGGTGCGCCGAATTGACATGGGCAGCCGTAGTCGCAATTACAGTTTCCGTACTCGACACCTTTAAGCATCCATTGATCGGCCATTCGTCGTACTCCTCAGAGGGCTAGTCTAGCGTAGACAGGGATTGGTAGACTCTTGATCGCTATGCAATTGGAAAACAAGGTCGCGATCGTTACCGGCGGCAACAGGGGGATCGGCGTGGGCATCGTTCGCGCGCTTGCAGACGCCGGAGCGGACATCGTAATCGCGGCGCGCAACGCGGAGCAGTGCGAACAGGTTGCGGCGGAGGTCCGCGCGGGCGGACGCCGGGCGTTGGCGGTTGCCACCGATGTGACTCAGGCGGATCAGGTGCAGGCCCTGATCGACCGCACGGTGGCCGAGTTTGGCGGCTTCGACATCTTGGTGAACAACTCTGGGGTGCTGAGTATTTCAAACGTGGAAGAACTCAGCGAGGCGGATTTCGATCAAGTCCTGGCAGTCAACGTCAAGGGCGTCTTTCTGTGTAGCAAGGCCGCCATTCCGCACTTGAAACAACGTGGTGCCGGGCGCATCATCAACGTTTCGTCCGTCGCCGGCAAGTGTGGTTTCCTCGGCACAGCGCACTACTGCGCTTCGAAGTACGCGGTTAATGGATTTACAAACGCGCTGGCGAAGGAGCTTGCTCTCGACAACATCACGGTGAACGCGATCTGTCCCGGAATCGTTTGGACCTACATGTGGGAACAGCTCGCCGATCATCACGCCGGTCCCGACGAGTCGCGCGAGGCGTCGTGGCTGCGGGCGCAAAAACGCATGATTCCGCAAGAGCGAGCGCAAACAATCGAAGACATGGGCGCGTTGGCGGTCTACTTCGCCACACAACCGAATGTGACGGGCCAATGCTGGAACGTAGACGGCGGACTGCTTCCGTAACAGGCCTTGGCCGCATCGGTCCTGGGAGAAACGCTAGGTCATAGCGGACAGGCAGCACTAGATTCGTCAATGTGGAGAAATCACGAGATCGCATGTGCCAGTCCTGGCCCGAAAGTCATGGGGTGTCCGGGCGCCTGCGAGCTACCTCGAATAGGGCGACACCGGCAGCGACGGAAACGTTGAGCGACGACACTTCTCCGACGAGCGCTATCCGTACTAAGAAGTCGCAGCGCTCGGCCGTCTTTTGGTGTAGGCCGGTGCCCTCGCTCCCCAAGACTAGGGCACATCGAGGGTCGTACTCGATCTGGTGGTGGGGGTGCTCTCCTTTTTCGTCGAGCCCATATAGCCAGAATCCGGCGTCTTTGAGTTCATCCAACGCGCGGCCGATGTTCTTGACGCGCACAACCGGCAGGAACTCAAGCGCTCCGGCGGCGGCTTTTGCGACCGTCTCAGTCAGGCCGGCGGAGCGGCGTTCAGGGATGACTACCGCCGCGGCGCCCGCGGCATTTGCTGTTCGAATGATGGCCCCGAGGTTGTGAGGATCCTCAACTCCGTCAAGCACAACAATCACGGCTCGATCACCCAGTTCGGCGATGACATCGGTCAATGTACGGTACTCGGCCTCGGCAACGATTGCAACGATTCCCTGATGATTGGCTGCTCCGGCGAGCTTGGTGAGGCCGGCAACAGCCGCAAAGCGCAGCGGGACTTTCTGTTTGCGGCACTCGTCGATGAGCGGCTGCAAGCGACGGTTCTTCGCGCCTTGAGCGACGATTACGCGGTCGATTTCCGTGCCTGCTCGCAAAGCCGCTTCGACCGCGTGAATTCCGATCAAGCGCCTCATAACCCGTAACCCGCCGTTCGCGCGCTAGGCGCGCCACCCCGTCGTTGCGCTCGCCTCGTAATGTCGCACCTCCCACTCTCTCTTTCTTGTCACCCGTGGAGAAAAGCGGGCTATAGCTATGATAGAGAATCACGTTGATTTAGAAGGATTTGCATGCTCCGATTTGAAACTGCGGGGGAGTCTCACGGCGAGACTCTCGTCACAATCTTGACCGGGCTTCCGGCCGGTGTCCCGGTTGTGCTCGACCGCGTGAACCGCGAACTTTGGCGCCGCCAGCAAGGCTACGGCCGTGGCGGGCGTATGAAGATCGAGACCGACAAAGCTGACATTGTTTCCGGTGTTCGCCACGGCAAAACGATCGGCTCCCCGATTGCCGTACTGCTTCAGAACCGTGACTGGAAGAACTGGACCGAGGCGTTACCGGTCGAAGACGCCGACGGTGCCGGTGACAATGCGAAACCTATTACCCGCCCGCGTCCGGGGCACGCTGACCTCGCGGGCTGCATCAAATACAATTTCCCAGAGGCGCGTTACGTGCTCGAGCGCGCAAGCGCCCGCGAGACGACTTCGCGGGTCGCGGTTGGTGCGCTCGCGAAGCTGTTTTTGGGCGAGTTTGGGATTGAGATACTCAGTCACGTTGTGGCACTCGGCGACGTGAAGCTTGGGCGCAAGGCGTCTTGGGACGAGATCAAGGTGCTGGCGGCGAAGGACGAGGTGCTGCTGAACTGCGTCGACGAGGAGATCGAGCAGCGCATGAAGGCGATCGTCGACGACGCCTATAAAACCGGCGACACGCGAGGAGGCATCTTCGAAGTCGTGGTTCATGGCGCCCCGATCGGATTGGGTTCACACATCACCTGGGATACTCGGCTCGACGGGCGTTTGGCGCAAGCGATCGTTTCGATGCAGGCGGTCAAGGGCGTCGAAGTCGGCCTCGCGACTCTGGCGGCCGCATCGCCGGGCTCGGAAGTGCAGGACACGATTCACTACAACAAGACCGAGCGCAAGTTTTATCGCGGATCGAACAAGGCTGGCGGACTCGAAGGCGGAATGACGAACGGCCAAGATGTCGTCGTGCGCGGATTCCTCAAGCCCATCTCCACCTTGCGCCGTCCGCTGGAGTCCGTCGATCTTGAGACGCGCGAGCCTTCGGCGGCTGCTTACGAACGGTCGGACGTGGCGGTGGTTCCCGCCGCCGGAGTCATCGGCGAAGCGATGGTCGCGGTCGTTATCGCGTCAGCGTTTCTGGAGAAGTTTGGCGGCGATTCGCTAGGAGAAACACGTCGGAACTACGAAGGCTATATGGAGCAGGTGCGCCAGTTCTAGCCCGTTGATGCAGATCGGCTTCTGGCCCGATATGCTATTTCGCAGAGGTCCTCGCTCTTTATGCCGCTAAATCTTTCTCCCGAACATCACGCTGAAGTCGACCAGTTCATGCAGGGCCTCGTTCGACGCAATCCAGGCGAGCCCGAGTTTCATCAGGCCGTGCGCGAAGTCGCGGAGTATCTAATTCCGTATACGCATGAGCACACCAAGTACCGCGATGCGCAGATCCTCGAGCGGCTTACCGAGCCGGACCGCAGTATCAGTTTCCGTGTCTGCTGGACAGACGACGAGGGCAATATTCGCACGAACCGCGGCTATCGCGTTCAGTTCAACAATGCTATTGGACCGTACAAAGGCGGACTGCGATTCCACAAGTCGGTTAATGCCGGCATTCTAAAATTCCTTGGATTCGAGCAGATTCTGAAGAACAGCCTGACCACGCTGCCGATGGGGGGCGGCAAGGGTGGCGCGAACTTCAACCCGAAGGGCAAGTCCGACGGTGAAGTGATGCGGTTCTGCCAGTCGTTCATGACAGAGCTGCACCGATATATCGGTGAAACGATTGACGTGCCGGCGGGCGATATTGGAGTTGGCGGGCGCGAAATAGGCTACCTCTATGGGCAATACATGCGGCTCAGCGGGACATTCGAAGGAGTATTGACCGGCAAGGGAGCTGAGTTCGGCGGCAGCTTGATACGGACGGAGGCCACTGGATATGGGTTGGTCTATTTCATGAAGGAGATGCTGCGCACACGCAGTGACACTCTGGATGGAAAGACTTGCCTAGTTTCAGGATCGGGAAACGTGGCACAGTACACGGTCGAAAAGCTCAACGAGTTGGGGGCGAAGGTCGTCTCGATGTCCGATTCCTCAGGATTCGTTTACGACAAAGACGGCATTGACGCCGAGAAGCTTGCCTGGATCATGGAGCTAAAGAACGAGCGACGTGGACGGATTGGCGAGTACGCGGAGCAGTTCGACTGCGAGTTCCATGCCGCGAAACGCCCCTGGGGCGTGCCGGCGGATCTCGCATTCCCTTGCGCGACCCAGAACGAAATCGATCGAGCGGACGCGGAAGGGCTGGTGGCGAACGGCCTGATCGGACTGGCGGAAGGTGCCAATATGCCGACGAAGCCGGACGCCATGGACGTGCTTCTCGAGGCAAAAATACTCTACGGGCCGGCCAAGGCTTCAAACGCCGGCGGTGTCGCGGTATCAGGTTTCGAGCGCACGCAGAATTCGATGTTCTTGAGCTGGTCGCGCGGGGAAGTCGATCGACGGCTGCAGGAAGTGATGAAACAAATCCATCGGCAGTGCGCGCGTCACGGGCGCGACGGTGATTACGTGAATTATGTCGGCGGCGCGAATATAGCAGGGTTCGTCAAGGTTGCCGACGCGATGCTGGCGCTGGGAGTTGTCTAGTTGGCGATGGTGATCGCGTCGCTGTCGTTGTAGCCTAGGCGGGCGGAGATGGCTTTTAGCTTCTCCCCTTTTTTTAGGGTTACAGCGCCGTCGTAGAGCAGCCAGTGATCACCCTCGGCGATCTGGTAAGCGAGCGAGGCACCTTCGGTTTCGGAGCTTAGCGTGACACTGATCGCGCCGTCCGCACTCGGTGACTTTTTAGCCACCGGTCTTGCGGCGGTCTCTCGCTCACCAGTTGGGTACATCGTGCGGTTCAACTCAGGCTCGGGGATCAGGCCGTGGTCGTTGGTTCGCTTCATCCAGGCAATCAGTTCGTCTCGCAGCTCGCTGAGGTTTGCGGCGTAGCGGCTGTCGGCAGCCAGGTTGTGCATTTGATGCGGGTCGGCCAGGACGTCGTAGAGCTCCTCATGGGGTTTGCTGTCGGCCATGAACGGACCCGTGAGATGGTCAAGCTTGCCCTCGTCCTTAAGCCGGCCTAGCTCTTGATAGATCGGGCCCTGGCTGGGTGTGCGCATGAACTGAACCCATGGTTTGTGAGATTCAAAGTTCCGCAAGTAGAGGTAGCGGCTGTCGCGCACAGCGCGGATCATGTCGTATTTCTCGTCCATGCGGTCACGGGCATGGTAGAGATATTTGGGCTTCGGGCCTTGGTTGTCGCCGACGATGATGCGGCCGTGCATGTGGTCCGGCGGAGTGCCGCCGGCTATGTCGATCATGGTCGGGGCGAGGTCTAGAAACTGGACGAGGTCCGTGCGGATGGTGCCCGGCTTGACCTTTTCGGGCCAGCGAACGATTAGCGGAACCTTTAGCCCCGAGTCGTAGGGCCAGCGCTTGGCACGTGCGAGTCCTACCCCGTGGTCACCCCAAAAAACGACTACGGTTTCGTCGGCGATGCCGGCATCTTCGAGTTCTTTGAGCATCTTGCCGATGGTTACGTCGGTCTGCGTGACGACGTCGTAGTAGGCCGCCCAGGCCTCCCTGACTTTCGGCGTATCGGGGTAGTAGGGCGGCAACAGTAGGAGCGAGGCGTCGTGAATTTTGTTTGCGGCGTTGGCGGCACGGGCGGCGAATTGGCGTCTGACCGAGCCTTCGTGAGAGCTGTTGTAGTTGAAGACCGCGAAGAACGGTTGGTCTTTATTGGGGCGATTTTTCCAGTGGGCTTGGCGGCCAGACTCGTCCCATGCGGTTATCGGTGTCTGGAAGTTGTAGTCGGTTTTTGCGTTGTTGGTGGTGTAGTAGCCCAGACGGCGGAGGTATTCGGGGAAGGCTTTGACGAAGGCGGGCGGCACCATGTCGGAGCGCATGTGTTGCGTCCCGATGGAGGTCGGGTACATGCCTGTGATGATTCCCGAGCGGGTCGGCGCACAGACTGGCGCGTGCGAGTAAGCGTTTAGGAACGTAACGCCTTCGCGCGCCAGGCGGGCAATATTGGGCGTTTTCGCATAGGTGTCGTATGGCTGAACTTCTTGGCCGGTGTCTTCGATCGACAGCCACAAGATGTTAGGCGGCTTGGCCGAAGCCGTAAGCACGAGCCCTGTGAATAACAGGACGACGGATTTCATTGTTACTGACATTCGCGGTAGGGGCACGGCCTTTCACCGAGGGTCCAGAGGGCGTGGCGAGCGACTCGCTGAACGTAGTCGAATTCGTCGTCGAGGACCTGTTTGAGTGCTTCAGTTGCTGCCGCGGCGTCGGGACCAAGCGCGTCTAGGGCGTGGATGGCTTGCAGGCGGGCAGCGCGATTGGGGTGTGAGAGCAGCTTCGCTAGGACGGGTATTGCCTCGTCGCCGCGGCCCAGCTTTGCCAACGCGAAGGCGGCCCAGGCTTGGACTTCGGGGGTGTCGTCGGAGAGTGCCGCTTGCAAAGAGCGACTGGCGGGTTTTGCACGAGAGCCCATTTGCCCGGCGGCTACGACGGCCCAGTAGCGAACCGCGCTGTCTTCGTGGGAGAGGGCGGCGAAGATTGCCTTGGCGGCTCCAGGTTGGTTGGCGATCGCCATTTCGCCGATTGAGCGGGCTGCGATTAAGCGGTCGAGGCGTTCAGTCGAAGCGAGGTCTGACTGCCACTGAGCTAGGGTCTTGCCGAGATGGGGCTCGTCTTTGGCGGCGAGGGTTGCCAGGGCCAGCAGGACGCAACCTAAGAGGTGGAGTCGAGTGCGCATTGTAGATCCTCGATTGTAGCGCTTCTTCGAGTCGGTTGTTGGGCTCGAAGGTGGCCAAAAATTGGGTTTGTTTTGGCTTTGTTTTGGCTTTGTTTTTTGGCTTGGCGTGTTTTGAAGTGTGAGCTTAAATGGTTTAGTTTGTGTACGTTACGCCGTTGACTCCAGTAGGGGAATTGGGTTTGTTTCGCATTTTTTTATTACTTTGCGATTTGTTAGATGGCTTACGGATAGGTCATTTTTGGGTCAAGAGTGGACAGCGTTCGAGCGCTCCGTTTTTTGCTTGCAGTTTGCATCTGGACGATTCGCTTTTACGATAGCAGGGCTGTCAAGAGGTAGAACGCTTGAGGGGGCCCGAATCAATCTTGACAGGAACGTACAGTATTGCTAATCTGGCACTTGGAGCAATTTATACAATGGTGTATAGATTGACTACCACCCATTCGTGGGGCTAGGTTGGAACGGGCACTATGAGCACTGCAACAAACGAACTCGAAGTCATTGCTAATCAAGAGTATAAGTACGGTTTTGTCACCGATGTCGAACAGGACACGCTAGCTCCTGGGCTGACGGAAGACACGGTCCGGTTTATCTCCGCTAAGAAGGACGAGCCGGAATGGCTGCTGGAGTGGCGGCTGAAGGCATTCGCGCTGTGGCAAAAGATGAACGAGCCGACCTGGCCGAATGTCCACTACCCCAAGATCGACTACACCTCTATTTCGTATTACTCGGCGCCGAAGAGCGACGCCGATAAGCCGAAGAGCTTGGACGAGGTTGACCCGGAGCTGCTGGCGACCTACGAGAAGCTTGGCATTCCGCTGGAAGAGCGGGCGGCGCTGGCCGGCGTTGCCGTAGACGCAGTATTTGACAGCGTTTCGGTGGCCACGACTTTTCGGGCGCAGTTGGCCGAAGTCGGGATCATCTTCATGCCGATCTCGGAGGCGGTGCAGGAGCACCCCGAGTTGGTCAAGAAGTACATGGGGTCGGTCGTACCTCAGTCGGATAACTTCTATGCCGCGTTGAACTCGGCAGTGTTTTCTGACGGCAGCTTTGTGTACATCCCAAAAGGCACTCGCTGCCCAATGGAGCTGTCGACGTACTTCCGCATCAACGCGATGAATACGGGGCAGTTCGAGCGGACGCTGATCGTTGCGGAAGAGGGCAGCTACGTGAGCTACCTGGAGGGCTGCACGGCTCCGATGCGTGACGAGAATCAGTTGCACGCCGCGGTCGTCGAGCTAGTTGCGATGGACGACGCGCAAATCAAGTATTCGACGGTGCAGAACTGGTATCCGGGTGACAAAGACGGCAAGGGCGGGATTTACAACTTTGTGACCAAGCGCGGCGCTTGCCGCGGTAAGAATTCGAAGATCTCTTGGACGCAGGTCGAAACGGGTTCGGCGATCACTTGGAAGTATCCGAGTTGCATCTTGATCGGCGACAACTCGGTCGGCGAGTTTTATTCGGTAGCGGTGACGAACAACCATCAGCAGGCCGATACCGGGACGAAGATGATCCACATCGGCAAAAACACGACGTCGACAATCATCTCGAAGGGAATTTCGGCGGGTGTCTCGGACAACTCTTACCGGGGCTTGGTGAAGATCATGCCTGGGGCGGAGGGTGCCCGGAATTTCTCGCAGTGCGACTCGATGCTGATGGGCGACCGCTGTGGGGCGCATACGTTCCCGTATTTGGAAGTGAAGAACAAGACGGCGCAGGTCGAGCACGAGGCGACGACTTCGAAGATTGGCGAGGATCAAATTTTTTACTTGAACCAGCGCGGGATCGAGACCGAGGATGCGGTTTCGATGATCGTGAATGGTTTTTGTAAGGAAGTTTTTCGGGAGTTGCCGATGGAGTTCGCGGTTGAGGCTCAGAAGTTGCTGGGTGTGAGTTTGGAAGGCAGCGTGGGCTAGGAGGTCGTCTGATGAACGTGAAGCTTACGTTGGAGCAAGAAGCGCTGGTCAAGCAACAGCTAGACAACGGTCACTTCGAAACTGCCGGCGATGTGGTCGAGGAAGCATTCGAGCTGCTTCGAGCCCAGGATCAGCTTCGCCGTGATGTACGGAAGGGCTTTAAACAGATTGAAGGAGGCGAATACATCGAAATCCGAGACGGGGACTTTGACGAACTGGCCCGCGGCATCGAACAACGCGGTATGCACCGTTTGGAGAACGATCGCGCGGCTCTGCAGAAGTGAGCTTGGTCCGGTTTGCTCCCGCTGCGGCGGATGACTTGGATGCACTATGGATTTACATCGCGAAAAACGGCAGTCGGGAGGCGGCGAACCGTCAGTTGGGCCGCGTTTTTTCGGCAATCGACACGGCCTCAAATGCGCCTGGAATCGGTCGAGGACGAGACGAGCTGGAAATTGGATGTCGCGGACTTCCTGTTCGAAGTCTGATCGTGTTTTATCGTGCGATCGAGGGTGGAATCGAAGTTTCGCGAGTGCTTGATGGGCGCCGCGACATTGAAAGAGTTTGGAAGAAGAGCGAAGAAAATGCTTGAAGTTAAAGATTTACATGTAAGCGTTGAGGACAAAGAAATCCTCAAGGGCATCAGCCTATCCGTAGGCAAGGGCGAAGTACACGCCATTATGGGGCCCAACGGGTCTGGTAAGAGTACGTTGGCTTCGGTGCTGGCGGGGCGTGACGGCTATCAAGTCACCGCCGGGTCAGCCACCTACAAGGGCGAAGACTTGCTCGAGATGGCCCCCGAGATTCGCGCCCGCGAGGGCGTTTTCTTGGCCTTCCAATATCCGGTGGAAATTCCGGGCGTGACGAATATGTACTTCCTGCGCGAGGCGCTCAACTCGATGCGCAAACATCGCGACGAGGAAGAGCTTTCGGCGGGCGAGTTCCTAAAAGTCGTTCGCGAGAAGATTGAGCTGCTTGGCATGGATCAGTCGATGCTCAAGCGCGCCGTCAACGAAGGGTTTTCGGGCGGCGAGAAAAAACGCAACGAGATTTTCCAGATGTCGGTTTTGGAGCCGACATTGGGGATTCTCGACGAGACCGATTCCGGGCTCGATATCGACGCCCTGAAGGTGGTCTCGGACGGCGTCAATCGGCTGCGTTCCGACGAGCGTTCGTTCGTTGTCGTGACGCATTACCAGCGCTTGCTCGACTACATTGTTCCCGATTTCGTACACGTTTTGGCCGACGGCAAGATCGTCAAGTCGGGCGATAAGTCGTTGGCGCTTGAGCTTGAAGAAAAGGGCTACGGCTGGATCGAAGAATTGGCCGCGAACCCCGAGTTGGTGGGAGCTTAGTCGATGGTTGCGGTTGCGGAAGATTTGAATACCTGCCTTCGAAGTTTCGAGGGCGTACTGGAGCGCACGGCGGGAGAACCGGCGTGGCTGCGGCGTAAGCGCGAGTCGGCGATGGAGCGCTTTTCGACGCTCGGCGCGCCGACCCCCAAGAACGAGGAATACAAGTACACGAACTTGGCGCCGCTGTCGCGAGTCGACTTTGGCGCGGCGATTCCCGCAGCGGATCTTGCGCTCGTGAACTACGGAGAACTCGGCGGGCTAACTCGGCGGTTTGAGGGTGGGCGATTGGTTGCTACGGACGGCGAACCGCCTAGCGGCGTCACCGTTCGATCGATCGCCGAGCAACTGAGCGATGACCCAGACTCACTCGAGCGCCACCTCGCGAGTTATGCCAAGTTCGACGATCACGCGCTGGCAGCGCACAACACCGCGTACTTCGAAGATGGCGCGGTGATCTTGGTCGATCCGAACGCGGTTATCGAAACGCCGATTCACTTGATTTTCGCCGCGACTTCGGCTGGCTCCCTTGCGCGAGTCTTGATCGTCGCCGGACGCAACTCGCAGGTGCGCGTGATCGAAAGCTATGTTGGTGCGGGGCAGTATTGGACCAACGCCGTCACCGAGGTTTACGCCGACGAGAACGCCGTAGTCGATCACTACCGCGCCCAATTGGAATCACCCGAGGCTTTCCACACCGGCTACTTCCAGGCCGTCCAAGAACGGTCGAGCAACGTCTCGACGTTTTCGCTGAGCTTCGGCGCTTCGATCGCCCGCAACGACATCAATACCCGCCTCGACGGCGAGGGTTGCGAGTGCGCACTGGACGGGCTCTATGCGGTGAAAGATAGCCAGCATGTCGACCATCACACGGTGATCGATCACGCTAGCCCCAACTGCAATTCGCATCAGTTGTACAAGGGCGTATTGGACGACAGCGCGAAAGGCGTATTCAACGGAAAGATCTTCGTTCGGCGCGACGCGCAGAAGACCGACGCCATTCAGAACAACAAGAACTTGTTGCTTTCCGACAAGGCCGACATCAGTACCAAGCCGCAGTTGGAAATCGACGCCAACGACGTCAAGTGCACGCATGGCGCGACAATCGGGCAGCTCGACAAGTCGGCGGCCTTTTACATGCAATCGCGTGGCATCGGCGCCGATCGTGCTCGCAATTTACTGACTTACGCATTCGCGGCGGACGCGCTTGACCGCATCAAGATCGAGCCGTTGAAGGCGCACTTCGAAGACCTTCTACTCAAAACGTTTGCGGGAGAGGAATAGGGAGGGACACGATGGCGACTGCGACGAACACGTTGGAAGCGCTGGATGTCGCCAGACTGCGCGAAGACTTCCCGGCCCTCAACCAGGAAGTTCACGGGCGGCGGCTGGTGTACCTCGACAACGCCGCGTCGGCGCAGACCCCGCGGCAGGTGATCGACGCGATCGTCGGCTTCTACGAGAAAGATCGCTCGAACGTCCATCGCGGCGTTCATGAGCTGAGCCAGCGCGCTACCGAAAAGTACGAAGCCGCCCGCGTCAAGGTCGCGCGGTTCATCGGCGCGACTGAGTCGGCCGAAGTCGTTTGGACGCGCGGAACGACCGAGGGTATCAACCTGGTCGCCGCGAGCTGGGGCCGCAGGCATGTCAAGGCCGGTGACGAAGTGATCATTTCGGCGCTTGAGCACCATTCAAACATCGTCCCTTGGCAGATGCTTTGCGATGAGATGGATGCCAAGCTGCGGGTGATCCCAATGAATCAGCGCGGCGAGTTGCTGATGGATGAGTTTGACCAAATGTTGTCGGATCGTACGCGGATCGTGGCGGTCAACCACGTTTCAAACGCCCTTGGGACTGTGAATCCAATCAAAGAGATCATTCGCAAGGCGCGCGAGGCAGGGGCGGTCAGCGTGATCGATGGGGCGCAAGCCGTGCCTCACATGCCAGTGAACATGCAGGATCTGGGTTGCGATTTTTATGCACTCTCGGGACATAAGATGTGTGGTCCGACTGGCATTGGCGCGCTGTACGGGCGCCGCGAGTTGCTCGAACAGATGCCGCCTTACCAGGGCGGCGGGGACATGATTTCGTCGGTGTCGTTTGAGAAAACGATCTACAACGAGGTGCCTTACAAGTTTGAAGCCGGTACGCCCAACATTGCCGACACGATCGGGATTGGCGCGACGGTCGACTACCTCGAAGCGGTCGGCATGGATCGCGTCGCCGCATACGAGCACGAACTACTGGCTTACGGTACCCAGAAACTCGGTGCGATCGACGGGCTTCGACCGATTGGCACGGCCGACGACAAAGCGGGTGTGATTTCGTTTGTGATGGATGATATTCATCCAGCCGATTTGGGGACGATACTGGACCGGCAGGCCGTGGCTGTTCGCATCGGACATCATTGCGCCGAGCCGGTGATGCGTTTTTACAAGGTTGCGGCGACCACCCGCGCCTCGCTCGCGTTCTACAACACACGCGAAGACATCGACGACTTAGTGGCGGCGATCGAGACCGCTAAGGAGATTTTTGCCTAATGGGACTGCTTAAGCTTGGTCTGGAAAAGTTGCTCCCGAAGTCCAAAGCGGCGGAGCCCGCGAAGGAAGAGCCTCCCAAAGAAGAGGCGGAGTCCGGCGGGATCAACGTGGGCGCGCTGGCGAATGCGCCCAAGTACAGCGAGTACGTGCCGAGCATGCACTCGAACATGCCGCTGACGTCTCCGCTGCCCCCGAAAGAGCCGGAGTATGGACCCGACGCGACGTTGAACGAGAAGGTCGTTGCTGTGTTGAAGACGTGCTACGACCCGGAAATTCCGGTGGACATTTATCAGTTGGGGCTGATCTATCACGTCCACGCCCCGGTGACGGAAGAGGAACCGGACAAGGTCAAAGTTATCATGACGTTGACCGCGCCTAACTGCCCTGCCGCGCAAACGATGCCGGCGGAAATCAAGTACAAAATCGAGCGTCTTGAGGAAGTTGAGTCGGCCGAAATCGACATCACTTTCGAGCCCCCTTGGACGCCCGAACAGATGAGCGACGAGGCCAAGTTGGCCCTGAATCTTTTTTGAGGTCCCCTTATGCAATTTAGTTCTCAAGAAGAGTATGGTTTGCGCTGCCTTTTGCGGTTGGCGCAGCAGGGCGCGGGCGCGAGCGTCACGCTCAACGAGATTTCTCAAGCCGAGGGGATATCCGTACCGCTCACCGCTAAGATGATGCGCATTCTGCGCGAGGGCGGATTGGTGACCAGTGAGCGCGGACAGGCGGGCGGGTATCGGCTGGCGAGGGCGCCGGAAGAGATTACGGCAAAGCAGGCTTTAGCGACTTTAGGCGGCGATTTGTTTAGCGGCGAATTTTGCGGGAAGTTCGCCGGGCAAGAGGAGCTTTGCACGCACTCGATCAATTGCTCGATACGTTCGCTTTGGCGGGCTCTGCAGTCGGTGGTGGATCAGCTGCTCAGCCGTACAACGCTCAGCGATTTGATTTGTGGTGAGAATGAAATGGACAAGTTTGTCGACAATCTAGTGGTCTTGACGAATACGATGAACTCGTCGAGTTTACCGGCGCTTGAAGCAAAACATGGCTAGTCAGAAAGAAATACAAGAATTATTAGGAACGATCGTTCATCCCGACTATGGGAAGGATGTCGTTTCGCTTGGGTTAATCCGTGACCTCAGCGTTAGTGACGCGGCAGTCAATTTTAAGATTCAATCGACGGTGCCCGGTGGCGGGGCAACCGCGAGTGTTCTCGAGAGCGCCAAGGCGGCGGTCGGGGCGATCGAATCTGTTGCGGATGTGAACGCCGAGATCAGCGTCGAGGCGCGGGTCAACCCGACAGGCTCGGACGGTAAGGGCTCGATTCCCGGGGTGAAAAATATCATCCCAGTAGCGTCTGGCAAGGGCGGCGTTGGAAAATCGACGGTATCGGCGAACCTGGCGGTTTCGCTTGCACAGACTGGCGCGGCTGTCGGCATCCTCGACGCCGACGTGTATGGACCGAGTATTCCGCACATCATGGGAGCCTCGACCGGGCCTCAGCGCGGCGGGCGCGGGATCATGCCATTAATTGCCCACGATATACCGATTATTTCAACGGGATTCTTTATTCGACAGGATCAGGCTGTGGTCTGGCGCGGTCCGATGCTCGCGAAGATGGTCGAGCAGTTGACCAATCAAGTCGAGTGGGGCGAGTTGGATTACCTCATCATCGATCTGCCCCCGGGAACGGGCGATGTACAGCTTAGCCTTTGCCAACGGCTGGCGCTAACGGGCGCCGTGATCGTAACGACGCCGCAGCCGATGGCGGTTAACGTGGCGGAGAAGGCAATCATCATGTTCAACCAGTTGAAGGCGCCGGTGATTGGCGTCATCGAGAACATGAGCTATTACGAGTCGCGAGTGAGCGGCGAACGCGAGTATATTTTTGGGGCCGGCGGGGCGGAGACGCTTAGCGAACGCTGGAAGATTCCCGTATTGGGTAAGGTGCCGTTGGCGACTACCGTTCGTGAAACTTCGGACGGGGGGATGCCGATTGTCTTGCATGATCCCGATGCGCCGGCGTCGCTGGCGTTTCTCGAGGTCGCTAAGCAATTGGCCGTTGAAGTCGCCATGCACAACATGAAAGCCGAGGGCGAGGAGTTGGTAAAGATTAATTTCTAGGGCAGTTAACCAGCGGTGTCTAGAATCGGTCTACGTAAATCGTAAAAATGCTCTAGATCAGGTTGGCGCCAGTTTTGGCGACCTTGTTTGAGGCCCGCAAGAGGGATTCGATGGTGCCGGCGTCGGTCCACCAGCCGTCGAGTTCACCCCAAGTCATAGTGCCTTCTTCGATGAACTGGTTATTGACGTCGGTGATTTCCAGCTCGCCTCGGTCTGATCGCACCAGGCGCTCGATTTTGTCGAATACGGTTCCGTCGAACATGTAGATTCCGGTGACGGCGTAGTTAGACTTTGGCTCGCTTGGCTTTTCGGCGATCGATAGGATGCGATCGCCGTCGATCTCGGGGACGCCGAAGCGCTCGGGATCAGGAACTTCTTTAAGTAGAATTTTCGCGCCTCGATCTTGGTTGCGGAATTCTTCCGCCGCCTGAGCGATGTTTTTTTCGATGAGGTTGTCGCCTAGAATGACGCAGAGTTTCTCACCGCGAGAGAAATGTCGCGCCAGCTCTAGGGCCTCGGCGATGCCGCCTTCGCCCTCTTGATAGGTGTAGTCGATGTGCTTGAGGCCGAAGTTTTTGCCGTTTCCCAGTAGACGCAAAAAGTCGCCGGCATTCTGCCCACCCGTGACGATTAAAATGTCTTCAATTCCGGCATTGACAAGGGCCTGAATCGGGTAGTAAATCATCGGTTTGTCGTAAACAGGCAGTAGGTGCTTGTTCACGATCCGGGTTAGAGGATCGAGTCTAGTGCCGAGGCCGCCGGCCAGAACTACTCCGCGCATAAGGCTTGATTGTACCTACGAAGGTTCGTTCGAGAAGAATTCGCTGATAAGTTTCCTCAATAGAGCAAGTGAGCCTAGAATCGCGACTAGGTTTGGAACCGCCATGAGGCCGTTAAGCGTGTCGGAGAGGCTCCAAATGACCTGCAGGCTGCCAACGGCGCCTAGATATACGAAGCCCACCCAGGCTAGTACTTAGTTGCGTAAGTTAGAATATTTACTGGCGAGGGGACGAGGGGCTACGACGGTCTTGGTCCATTCGAACGGAGTAGCCTTGGAGTTGTAGACGCGGACGAAGCTGTCGATGGCCTCGCGCACCTGCCGGGGGGAAGTGAAACTCGCCCCCCGCAAGGCGCGGCGGCTCAGAATCGAAAACCACACCTCAACCTGATTCATCCACGAACTGTAGGTCGGCGTGTAGTGAAAATGGATGTTCGCATGACGTTGCAGCCAGCGGTCATTTTTGGGCTTGTGAGTGTTCAAGTTATCCAAGATGATGTGGATCTCGCGGCCTTCGTGGATGGCCGCGATGTGGTTCATGAAGTCGAGAAACTCGCGACGCCGTCGGCGCCAATAGTGTCCGGCGATGATGAATCCGGTAGCCACTTCCAGCGCGGCGAAAAGCGGCGTCGTGCCGTGCCGCCTGTAGCCGTGCGAGAAGCCCGTCAAGGCCTTGCCGTTGGGCAAGCGTAGCCAGCCCTGCGCTCGCTCCAAGGCCTGGATGCTCGGCTTCTCGTCGACCGCGAGCACCACGGCGTTTTCCGGCGGGCTGAGGTAGAGTCCGACAATGTCGGCGGCCTTGCGAGCGAACTCCGGGTCGGTTGACAAACACCAACTGCGCCGCCGCCGCAAGGACACGCCGAGCTGCCGCAGTACGCGCCAGACTTGATGCTTGCTGACGTCGCCGAGAGCTTCCGCGAGCAGTTCGCCTGTCCAAGTGGCGTGCCCTTCGGGCGGAGCTTCGTCGAGTTGGCAGAGGATGCGTTTGCGCGTCGCTTGGTCGTACCGCGCGGGCCTGCCGGAACGCGCTTGATCGCATAATCCCGCCAGACGTTGCTGGGCGAAGCGGGTGCGCCATTTCGACACGCGCGCCGCCGGGGATCCCAGTTGCCGGGCGATCTCGGCGGTCGAGGTAGCGGCGGCCGCCAGCAGCACAATGCGAGCGCGCTCCACCATGCGCCGTTCGGACTTGTGGCCGCGCACCCAGAGTCGCAGCGTCTCTTCTTCCTCGGCGTTCAGTCGAATCACCGTTGCCGGTCTTGCCATACCGACATTTTACAGTTAAAGGCCTTACTTTCGCAAGTTAGTACTAGGTCCCTCAACCCTCTTCCTATCACCGGTGAATCTTCCAACACCCGAAGCTCGGTAATGTAGTCGGTGATCTCGAACAAGTCTTCGCCGGCCTTGTTTCCCCGACGCCCTTTTGGGATCAGCCGCCAGCCAACGAAGGTGATGAAAACCACCCCGCCCAGTGCGAGAATCACCCCAACGGGAGAAAAATCGAAAATGCCGAATGACTGACCGGTCAGTTCCTGGCGATAGCTCGCGATAATGATGTTCGGTGGTGTCCCCATCAAAGTCATCATCCCCCCTAAAATGGAGCCAAAGGACAGTGGCATGAGCAGCAGCGCTGGGGAACGTCCAGTCGCCGCCGCGGTTTGTAAGGCGACCGGCATCAATAGCGCAAGTGCACCAACGTTGTTCATGAAAGCCGAGAGCACCGCGGCGAGACCGGTGAGTGCGCCAATGTGGATGAGCGGATCGCGGGTGGCAACTTCTAGTTTGGCTGCCAGCATATCCACCACTCCCGAGTTTTGCAGAGCACGCGAGATAACCAACACGGCGGCGACCGTAATCACCGCCGGGTGGCCAAAACCGAGGAACGCCTCGGGCGCCGGCACAATCTCCAACAATGTCGCGATGACGAGCGCACCGAAAGCCACGATGTCGTAGCGATAACGACCCCAGATGAACAACCCCATGGCGCCGGCGAGGAGGGCAAACAACAAGGCTTGTGAGCTGGACATTGTTGGCGCGGTCTCCGTATCTAACCCAGCGACAGACTGACGATTTCGTGAGTGTCCTGGGATAGACCCGGGGTGGCGAGGATACGTTGTAGCTGGGACTTCATCAGCACCTGTCTGCGCTCGTCAAATCTTCACCGATAGTATCGGTTAGAGACCCGCTGAGGCAATGAACGATCAGACAGCCAACCCATGACATCCTGACCACGCCGAAGGACCCTTCGATACATCTCGCACCCTGGGGAGCCAGGGGGGAGCGAGGGGAAGCGAGGGAACGGAGCCCTTAACAACTCGCTCAAAGGCGTGGAGTATCCTGGAGGCAATCGATGCCCCGTCAAGCGCGGGTGGTGGCGGTGGATGTGCCGCATCACATCACCCATCGCGGCAACAATCGCCAAGATGTCTTCGTGTCCGACGAAGACCGGCGCCGCTACCAGCAACTGCTTTCTCTGCATCCGCGCGCCTGCCGAGTGAATCTGCTCGGTTGGTGTTGGATGACGAACCACGTCCACATGATCGCCGTGCCGCGCCGCGAGGACTCGCTCTCGCGCTTGATCCGAACGGTCCACTCCGGGTATGCGCGGCAGTTCAATCGGACGCGCCGGCGAGACGGTCATCTATGGCGAAGTCGTTTCTATTCATGCGCTTTGGACCCCGCACGACTCGACGCGGCGCTATTGTATGCGGACCTGAATCCGGTACGCGCGGGGATCAAGGCCGAGGCAACGGCATGGCGCTGGTCGAGCGCGCGCGCCCATGCCGGCGGACGCGATGACAGCGGCCTGTTGGACTGGCACGTCCTAGAGGAGTTCGGCGGGTGCGCGGACTGGCCGGCAAGACTTGCGCAAGGCCAAGACGATCAGGCGGCGGACCACATTCGGACGGCGACACAGTTGGGAAAACCGTTCGGCGGCAAAAACTTTCAGAGGAAGATCGAGGCGGACTTGGGTCTGCCGGCAGGCTGGAGTCGCATTCGTCCGCAGAGAGGCGGGGTCATTAACGAGACGGCTGGAGCAAGCTAACATATTGATTTAGTTGATGTTGCTGTAATTGTTAAGGGCTCCGTCCCCTTGCTCCCTTGCTCCTCTTGCTCCCCCTCAGGTCAGTGGTTCTTAGCCCATATTTCTCGCAACGTGGTGAGAAATGCGTTCTCGCCGGTCGCGTTCTCGCTGAATTGTCATACTGGTCGCTTGACTGTTGGCGAGCAGACCTGGCGTCGGTATTTCACAGCCGCGGCGTTTCTAGCTTCCGTCGCCGGACTTGTCTCCATCGCGGTTTCTCACGTCTGCCTGGGCCTATCCGCGGCGCTACTTTTCCTCCGGCGTGATGCGATACGGATACCGCCGATCGCATGGCCGCTACTTGCGTTTATGACCTGGACGCTCGCTTCAACCGCTGGCTCGTCTGACCCAAGCGCTGCCGGACCGCAGCTCAAGAAATTCTTCGTTTTCTTGATGCTGCCGGTGGTGTTCAGCGCCTTTCGCACGGTTGACAGCTCTAGGCGACTCGCGGAAGCCTGGTTCGTCGCTGTGTCGATCGCCGCATCATTGGGAGTGTTCCAATTCATACGTTCGGTAGTGACGATTGCGGCATCGGGCGAGGAATTCACGACTTACTACTCGGCCCGCATCACGGGATTCTTCAGCCACTGGGAGACGTTTAGTCAAGCTGGTTTGATCGTCTTCGTTGTGCTGCTGAGCTATCTGCTGTTCGCGAAGCGACGGCCGGGGTTGCGAGCTTGGTGGGGGTTGGCTGCGCTCATTTTGGCGGTGCTGGTGCTAATGAGCCAGACGCGTAGTGTTTGGCTCGCGCTGGTCATCAGCGGCGTTTACTTTGTCGCGGTTTGTCGGCCACGGGCTCTGCTTCTGGTGCCTGTCGTCCTGGCAGCGGTGTATTTCTTAGCGCCTGCATCGATCCAGCAGCGGGTAGCGTCGATGAATATCTCGTCTAACCAGAACCGCATCATCATGTGGCGCACGGGACTGCGAATGATCGCGGCGCACCCCATCCTCGGTGTCGGACCCGAGCAAGTTGGGCCACGATTCAGCGAGTTTCAGCCGCCAGACGTGACCGAGCTGCCCGACGCCTACTACGGACATCTCCACAACGTCTACATCCACTACGCCGCCGAGCGTGGGATTCCGGCTACGTTGATCGTTTTGTGGTTGTTCGCAAAGATCATCTGGGATTTGACCCATGCCTTACGAATCAGACCGAGGCTGCGCGACGACCGGCGTTTCTTACTGCACGCCGGCATTGCGGGGACACTCGCCGTGATGGTCGTTAGTTGCTTTGACGTTTCGCTGGGAGACAGCGAGGTGCTAGGGCTGTACCTGGGATTGGTTTCGATCGCCTACAACGGCACGGATTCTTGAAAAACAAAGATTCGGCAATAACGCAGGCGCGGAAAGCGCCGTCTGTACGCTTAGCGGCTGGGATTTTGGCGAGCACCTCGCGGATACGATCGAACGTCGGCAATGTGCCGATTTGGAGGGGAATCGCTGCCGCCGCGCTGATGATTCTGCTCGCCCTTCCCCTCTGTGGTCAAGAACCCGCCGTATTCGAGTCGGAGACGACTTTGATGGAATTCGAAGTTCGGGTTACCGACGACCGTGGCCGGCCGGTCTCGGGTCTCACGAAAGATGATTTCGAGCTCCTTGAGAATGGCCGACAGCAGTCGATCGCGACTCTCGAATTTGTAGCGGGATCAACTCAACAGGGGGCTCCAGGCGTAACGGCGCCTACCAGGCTGCTTGCCGCAACCCCACGCGCGTTGGCTCGCGACGAGCTGCGCCGCAGTAGTTTCATCTATATATCGACGCGCGGACGCCGCGAAGACCGCATCAATATCTTCAACGCGGTGAAGGGTTTCATCGACGAAAATCTGCGCCCGGGAGTATTTGTCTCGCTTGAGGGATCGGCGTTCACCTCTCGCAAGAGCGCGCTCTACGAAGAGCTCGACGCAATGCTCAATCGGGGCGCCGGACGACGTGGCGCTGGCGGTAGTCTTGTCGACACGCCAGCCGTCGACCTGGCTCGTGACGTCGAATACAACGACGACCTCGATCAACTGCTATCCGACACCAACGAAGAATTCGAAGAGCAAGTCGAGGAGATTGGCGACCGTGAGGCGTTTTACCGCCGAATGCGAATGTACGAGTACATCGATCTCATCCGGGCACTCCGTATTTATCCAGGCAAGAAACTCGTCGTGTTATTCGCAACCGGGCTGCCCATCGACGAGGAAAACCTCGACATCATGAAAGTTCTCGAAGACGAGGCGACTCGCGCCCGTGTTAGCTTTTATGTTTCCGATGTCAGCCGACTCAGCGCGGCTGCCCCAGGTGGTGACGCCGAGACGCGCGGAGATTTCGAGTCTCTGCTGGGCAACCCTCTAAACAACGGATTCGCCGACGCGGCCCAACAGCGTCAAGACAATCAAGACGGCCTCTACGAGTTGGCGCGTCGTACGGGTGGCCGCGCCGTACTCAACAACAACGAGTTCGGCGAAGTGTTCGACGTTGTCAACCGTGAGAGCAGCAACTACTACCTGGTCGGTTATTACCCGGACGACACCGAGCAACGCGGCCGCTTGCGTCGCTTGCGGGTGCGGGTTAAGCACAAGGGGCTGAATGTTAGTCATCAGCGTGGCTATTACGAGCAGCGCCCGTTCGAGCGGATGTCGCGGTCTGAGCGCAATCTGCGCATGCACCAAGCTCTATTTTTCGATACGCCCTACGCGGACCTCCCGATCCAGGTTGGCCACGAGTTTTTCCGTGACTCGAAGGGCTCGCAGTCACTGGTCTATAGCGTGGGGCTCCACACCAGCGATCTCCCCGCCGAGGCAACTAAGAAGGGCCAGGCGGTAAAGCTTACGGTTATCGCTCGAGCGTTCCCCGTCAATGACGAAAATGTGGATCAGCAACCGCCCTCAATCGATGAGCGGCGCTTTCAGATGACGCTGCCCAACGCCGAGTTTGAGCGGCTCAGCAGCGACCCAATTGCGCTGCTTCACTACGGTTCACAGATGCCACTTGGGCCTGGGCTCTACGACTGGAAGGTCGTCGTCCGCGACGACCAATCGGGCGCTCTTGGCAGCTATCAAACTCAGCTCCGTGTCCCTGAATTTAGCGGCAAGCTGGGGGCCAGTTCACTATTGCTAACGAGCCGCATCGACGACATCGGCACGACCACAAAAGGGAAGGCCGGGGAGAACGCAACCGAGGACGTCTTACGGGTCGCCGGCAGCCGTTATTACACGTCCGCTGAGAAAGTCTTTCGGCGGGGCGATTCGATCTATCTGCTGTACGACGTCTACAACCCCGCGGAGCACTCGCTATCCAATCCACCCGGCCCCAAGCTGGCCCTCTACCGCGGCCGCGAGCGCGTCGAGCAACTGCCGGCCACGGGACACCAAACCGTTGCAGAGCCGGAGGCCGCCAGAATTCGCTACCTGGCCGCGCTAGCGACCGGCGACCTCGAACCCGGTGATTACACCGTGGTCGCGATGCTGCCGTCCCGATCCGAAATCCGACCGGTAATCTACCGCAAGTTCAAGATCGTAGATGCCGGTCAAGACTGACTGACGGCTGCGAGCCGCGGCCACTTAGAATGAACTCTTGACCATGAACTATCAACTCAGCGATGAATCATTGGCGACAGTAGCAGCTGACGCCGCGGTGGGACTTATCTTCGAAAGCACCGATGATGCTCCGGGCTCCTTTGCGAGCTGGGACGAGCTCACGGGCGGCTTGGTCAGCGAGTTGTTCGCGCGCGGTGAGTTCAAGGGCAAACAGCATTCGTCCGCGAAGATTCACCGCCCGGCAGGAATGGTGGCCACGCAACTGGTTCTTATCGGCTGCGGCCCTGCCGACAAATTCTCAAGCGTTGCGCTGCGCGAGTGCGCCGGGGTAGCCGGCCGATTGTTGAGAACCGCCGGATCGAAGAATATCGTGATCCAGCCGCCCGATGCGAGTAGTGTTCAGGCAGTTGTAGAGGGCTTCTCGGCGGCGCTCTACGAGCCCGACTCTTACATAACCGGTGACCGTGCCGACCTCTCCATCGAGTCGGTGACGGTGCTAGCGGACGCAGCTCAACAATCGGCGCTCGACCGTGCTATTGCCGTCACCGCCGGACAACGATTCGCCTGCGAGCTCGCCAACGAGCCCGGGAATATCCTTCCGCCGCGTGTCCTGGCAGAGCGCACGGCCGCCATGGCCGAGAGCGCCGGGCTCGAATGCGAGGTCCTCGACGAGGCGCGCCTCAATGAGTTGGGAATGGGTTCGCTATTGGGAGTCGCGATGGGAAGCGTCGAACCTCCGGTGATGATTGTGCTTCGCTACCGTCCTGAAGAACCAAACAGCGACAGCGACTTCCACCTCGGTCTTGTTGGCAAGGCGGTCACCTTCGACACCGGCGGAATCTCAATCAAACCGTCTGCCGACATGGGCCTAATGAAGTACGACATGGCCGGCGGCGCGGCGATGATCGGCGCAATGCAAGCGATCGCCGCGCTCAAGCCGTCGATCCCAGTGACGGCGGTCATTCCGTCGGTTGAAAATATGCCCGGCGCCGCCGCGCAGCGCCCCGGCGATGTCGTGACGAGCATGTCGGGTAAAACTATCGAAGTGCTAAATACAGACGCCGAGGGACGGCTGATACTCGCTGACGCGCTCACCTACGCCCAGCAGCTCGGCTGCACTCACCTGGTCGACGCCGCAACACTCACCGGAGCCGTCGTAGTCGCGCTGGGATTTGAGAACTCGGGCGTGTTTACGAACAATCCTGAGTGGCAACAGCGGCTGCTGCAATCAGCGGCTTCGGCCGGCGAAAAGATGTGGCCGATGCCGCTCGACGACTCATACTCAGCGTTACTTAAGAGCCCAATCGCCGATCTCGCCAATATTGGTCCACGCTGGGGGGGCGCGATCACCGCAGCCGCATTCCTCAAAAAATTCGCCGATCCGGCCCCTTGGGTTCATCTCGATATCGCCGGAACCGCCTGGTACGAAGAGAGCAAGCCCTACGCCGCCAAAGGGCCCAGCGGGGCTGCGGTTCGCACACTCATCGAACTGGCAATGAGTGCCGCGTAGCCCACATTTTTAACCACGTGGCGAGCGAAAGTTGGCGCGCCCAGCGGTACTCTTGACAGTCCGTCGAGCACGACGACCGAGCGTGACGGAGTACGGACGCACCAATCGCGTGCCTTCGCCGTCAGGAGCTGAGAAATGTGGGCTCGATCAACTACCATTGACTTCGGACCATTCATGACGCGACGCGATCTGCTGTACGCAGCCACTGCCGTTGTTGCCAACGGAGCCTCCATGCCCAAGCAAGAACTCGGACTCGATCTCTTTAGTCTGCGCTCGCAAGGTTGGAGCGCTTTCGAGCTGTTGGATTTCGCCAAGAAGAATGGCGCGTCGTCGGCGCATTTCTCCGAACCTCGATTTCTAGGGAGCCTCGAGAGCGATCACCTAAAGCGAGTTCGCGAACACGCCGACCAGCTCGGCCTGGCGGTGGAAGTCGGCTTTGGTTCGATCTGCCCAACATCGACGCGATTCGCGGCCGAAAAGGGTACTGCCCAAGAACAGCTCCTTGAGATGTTCGGCGCTGCGCGCATCCTAGGCTCGCCGTTTGTGCGCTGCTACCTCGGCAGCGCCGACGACCGCAAGGGCGAGATCCCGTTCGAAAAACATATCGAGAACACGATCGCGGTCTGCAAATCGCTGCGTGACCATGAGGGTCGCCACGGAATTAAGATCGCCGTTGAGAACCACGCCGGCGACATGCAAGCCTTGCAACTCAAGCAGCTAGTAGAGGAAGCCGGCAAAGGCCACGTAGGGGCGCTGCTCGACCCGGGCAACGCCACTTGGACGCTGGAAGACCCGCTTCACACGCTCGAAGTTTTGGCGCCCTACGCGTTGTCTACAGGCATCCGCGACTCACGCGTTTGGCTCGACGACGAGGGCATCAACGTGATGTGGGTCCCGATGGGCAACGGCAACATCGAGATCGACAAGTGGGCGAAGCGCTTCGGCGAACTTCGCCCTGACCTACCGTTTTCGCTCGAGATCATCAACTTGGCGTCGCCTCGCAAGTTTGCGGTGCGCGACACGAGATTCTGGGAGCATTACCGCGACGTCCCGGCCTGGGTCTACGAAGGATTTCTAGCCCGAGCGCGTGGAGGGCAGCCGTACGAGGCGCCGGACGGTGACCCGGTTGAGAAGGAACGCCGCGATGTGGCAGCCGACATGGCCTACGCGCGCCGGCTACTTGGGATCGGCTAAGCCCATACTGTCCCGATGTCAAACGAATAGGCGTACTCTCTTTCGCCGTAGCGCTGAGCGCACTTGGCGGCGAGCTGCCTCGCGCATCTCGCCCGAATCACCCAGGCCAGTAACAACGACGTTGCGTCCGGCAAACGCGCCGGGGCCATCGGCCTCATCGCCCGCGAGCGCAAACTTGGCCATTGTGAAACCGTTGGCATGGCCGATCGCGAGGTAGGCAGGCGGCTCAACGACGACGACATTTTCTGTATCGATTCGATGACCAAGCCGATCGTTGACGTTGGCCTGATGGTACAGCTCACCAATTGCGTTACTCGTTCGAGTAGCGCTCGCCTAGCTGGACCGCGACTTGGTCGTTGATGTCGCGCCCCCAGGAAGCGAGCATGCCGGCCAACTCCTGTACCTTCGCGGCGTTTGACCGATCGGAAATCACGTTCGTCTGCTCGCCAGGGTCGGCCACCAGGTTGTATAGCTCATCCATCCGAGGTGTTCGTGGGCGATTGAATCGCCGGACAATTAGCTTCCATTCGCCGAGCCGCACCATGCGCTCGTCGTGAGGCCCACCGTCGATACCTGGCTGCGTCCGGTTTTGCTGAAAGACCGGCTGCTTCCAACCAACGTCGCCCGCGAGTATCTCTGAGATTCTGCTCTTGCCCTCTAGGCGCTCCGGGATCGCCAGGCCTGCAGCCTCGAGCATCGTCGGCATCAGGTCAAGCGTCGAGACGCCGCCTTCGTAAACGACCCCCGCCGGAAGCACATCCGGATATCGTACGATCATCGGCACTCGCGCACTCTCTTCATACCCAACTCGCTTGTTGCTACTCAGCGGACGTTTCTGAAAAACCTCTCCATGGTCGGAGGTGAATACAACCATCGTGCTCTCCGCGAGGCCGAGTTCCTCCAACTTGGCGAGTAAGCGGCCGATGTAGGAGTCCAGCGCCGAGCATGATGCGTAGTACTCCATGAACTCCAGGTCCTGATCTTCGTAGAGTTCGTGAAAATTCTCGGGAGCCTCGTAAGGCGTGTGTGGCGGATAGTACGAAATCTCTAGGAAAAACGGCTCATCGTGATTGCCGTCCAAGAACTCGAGTGCTTGCTCGGTTTCGACTTCCGAGCGATACGGCGACTTATATTTCTCGCCCATCCAGTGCGGCTTCAGCGAGTTGTAGCCGCCCCATTCGTCGAACAATTCCGGATCGCCCTCGCCCAAATGCCACTTGCCGATGTAGCTCGTGTAGTAGCCGGCGTCGCGAAACAATTCCGGATAGTTGGGGCGCAACTCGTACTCGGGCAGCGCGAACACCGATTCGAATCCATAGGAATTGTCGTTGAGCCGATGCGTCGTCGGATACACGCCGGTCAGCAACGATGCTCTCGACGGGGTGCATACCGCCTGCGCGACATACGCGTTGGCGAAGCGAACCCCCTCAGACGCCAATCGATCAATGTTTGGAGTGTGGACGAAGGTATTGCCGTCCGCTCCGATCGCATCGCCTCGCCACTGATCGGCGAGGATGAATAAGAAATTTGGCCTGCTATCCGTTGTCTCAGCGGGAGGCTGGGGTTCGCTAGATCCACACTGCAACGCAAAGCACGCCGCGAACACAATCACGACTGCTAAAACTTTCCGTCGATTCATTCACTGGAACCTTAGCAGACCGGGCCGGCCGAACGCGTCGTTAGCAAGCGCGACTACGCGACCATACCCTCCAGAGGCGAGCTCGCTGTGGCATAGAGCTTTTTCGGCATGCGGCCCGACTCGTATGCCAACCTGCCCGCCTGAACCGACAGTTTCATCGCCTCGGCCATTTTTTTGGCGTCGTCAGCTAGCGCGATGGCCGTATTCATGAGCACCCCGTCAGCACCGAGTTCCATGGCAAACGCGGCGTCTGAGGCGGTGCCGACGCCGGCGTCAACGATCAGCGGCACCGCTGTGATTTTCTCGCGCAAGATTCGAAGATTCGCCGGATTCTGCACGCCCATCCCAGAGCCAATAGGCGCCGCGAGCGGCATCACGGCGGCCGCGCCGGCATCGATGAGCTTCCGGGCGTTGATGAGATCGTCCGTCGTGTAGGGCAGCACCACAAAGCCCTCTTTCACCAATACACGGGTAGCCTCAAGCAAGCCTTCGTTGTCGGGGAAGAGCGTATCCGGATCGCCGATCACCTCAAGCTTGACCCAGTTCGACAAGCCAACTTCGCGTGCCAACCGCGCCGTGCGGATTGCCTCGTCGGCCGTAAAGCAGGCCGCCGTGTTGGGCAAGATAAACATGCGGTCGCGGTCGATGTAGTCAAGAAGAGATTCCTTCGATTTGTCGCTGAGATTCACTCGGCGCACAGCCACCGTCACCATATCGGCGCCGCTCAGTTCGTGACAGCGCTGCATCTCTGGAAAGTCGCGATACTTTCCGGTCCCAACGATAAGGCGCGATGAAAATTCGCGATCAGCGATGCGCAGGCTCATAGACAGATGGTAGCGCTCCGAGCCGGCTCGTTCTTGCGGGCTAGAGCCCGTGTTCAGCCGCGGGCGCGTTGGTATTCGTCGCGAGTTTGGGTTGATTCGAAATAGTACGTTGTGCCGTCGATGTCTGCGGTAACTGCAGCCGCTGGATCGATGTACGTACCGGTTTGCGGGTCTTTAACGAGTTTTCCGATAGAGTCGGCGGAAGCGCCCTCTGCTGATTCGGAAGTAGTCGTGGTCGTCCTCTTGTTAGAACCACCCATCGCTCGGGACACGGCTCGGCCGATGTCGCGTACGATGCCACGAATGAGCGCCAGGCCGACAACGGCCAATAGCAGCATCATGATGACGCGCATTCTGTATACCTCCTTTCACGGGCGAAGGGCGTCGGCTTTCGCCGACGCCCTTCGAGTTCCATCAATCTTCAGCGAAAAAGTAATCCCGAAGGATTTTCACTTCTTCTTCTTTTTCTTGGGATTCTCAAAGGAGGTCTCGAGCGTGGCGGACAAGCTCTGAACCATTGCCTTAGCGCTGGCTGCGTTCACCCCGGTCGGCTGCAATTCCAAATACTTCTGATAGGATTCGACCGTGCCGGGTGCTGGTACAATCGAGCCATCCTGGTTCATCTTCGCCGTGCCGACCAACGCTGTGCCGAGTTGGTAGTACGCATCGGCGTAGTCCGGCTGGACTTCCGTTGCCGCTCGGAAGGCATCAATCGCGCCTTGCACTTTACCGCTGTTGACCATCACCGCGCCAAGATTGAAGTAGTATTTGCCACCGTTGGCTGGGTCCAGCTCGGCGGCGGTTTGAAGTTCGGCCTTGCCCTCGTCGCCTTGACCTGCCTTGATCAGCGCCAGCCCGAGGTTGTTGTGGTAACCGGCATCCGGCTTCAACGCCAGTGCTTTGCGGTAGGCCTCTATCGCGGCAGCCGATGTGGCCTCACGCTCGTCGCCGGTCTTCGTCCCGACAAGATTTGAATATGCGTCGGCGAGGTTAGCCCAAACGACATCCTGGTTGGGGTCAATCTCCGATGCGGCCTTTAGCTGCGTTGCGGCAGTCGCGTAGTCTTTAAGGCGCAGCGCCTCCATGCCGCCGTTAAACGCCGCGTTCAGTTCTTTATTCTTTGTCAGCTGCTGCTGCCGGTCTTTCAGCGCCTTTTCGTAATCTTTGCGCTGCTTTTCGCTCATCGCGGAAAGCTGATCTTTTGAAGGGCCACCGCTGGCCTGCACCGCCTGTGCTTCCTTGTTAATCGCGGCCAAATCGAAGTCCACAGGGTCGGTGTCACTCATGCTGACTCGGTAACCGCTGATCTTATAGACTTCTTTGCCGTCAATTTCGAGCCGGATGTCATAGACGCCCCGCGGGATACCCGCGTGAAAGTAGTCACCTTTCTTTTTCGTCTTGACTTTGTAATTGCCCTTGACATCAGTGCGGTCGAAATACACCATCGCGTCCTTGACGGGCTGACCGTTCGCGTCCGTGACCTTTCCAGAGATCTTTCCAACTTGCCCCAGTGCGGCAGTCGACAGCACCGTTAGAGCCAACGCCAAAAGCGCGCTTCGATTCATCTTCATCTGCATCAAAAAATCCCTCCGATGGTACCTATTACCCTAGATAAGCATACAACACCCGACGGCCATTTGGACAAGGCGAGGCCTAGTCGCGGCAAGCGGCAAATCAACCTCTGGTTTTCCGTGTGGGCTGAACTTCGGCCGCTATACATAGGACGTACTACAAGTGACTAAGGATACAGGACTTTTAGACAAGAAATCGAGCCCCGGAGACATCTCAAGTGAAGAATTCCGCAAGGCTGGCCATGAGTTGGTGGATTGGATAGCGGAATACGTCGCACCCCGAGCGGCACGCCGTGCTTCCAGCCGTTGAACCCGGCGAACTGCGCGCCAAGTTGCCGGAGTTTCCGCCAGAGCATGGCGATTCGTCCGCGGCCGTCCTGCGCGACTTCGAAAACCAAATTTTGCCGCATGTGACCCACTGGAATCACCCCGGCTTCATGGCCTACTTCGCCGCGGGGGGCAGCAGCGCCGGTGTGTTGTCCGAGGCGTTGATCGCGGCGCTGAACAACGTCGGCCTGCTGTGGCGCTCGTCACCCGCGCTTGCCGAACTCGAACAGGTCTCGATGAGCTGGCTTTACGTCGCACACCCCGAGCGGCACGCCGTGCTTCCAGCCGTTGAACCCGGCGAACTGCGCGCCAAGTTGCCGGAGTTTCCGCCAGAGCATGGCGATTCGTCCGCGGCCGTCCTGCGCGACTTCGAAAACCAAATTTTGCCGCATGTGACCCACTGGAATCACCCCGGCTTCATGGCCTACTTCGCCGCGGGGGGCAGCAGCGCCGGTGTGTTGTCCGAGGCGTTGATCGCGGCGCTGAACAACGTCGGCCTGCTGTGGCGCTCGTCACCCGCGCTTGCCGAACTCGAACAGGTCTCGATGAGCTGGCTTTCTCAACTGCTTGGGCTGCCGTCGGATTGGTTCGGAATGATCCACGAAACCGCCTCGACAGCGAGCTTGCACGCCGTCATTGCAGCGCGCCAAGCCGCGCTCGAAGCCGCGGAGGCCGGCGGACGCTCACTCGACCTCAACCGCATCACTATCTACGCTTCTAAGCAGGCGCACTCTTCGATCGAAAAGACGATGGCGGCGCTAGGCCGCGGCAGCGACGCCTGCCGTAAGATCCCCTGCGACACGAACTTCAGAATGGATCCAGACGCATTGCGTGACGCTATCCGCGGCGACATAGAAAATGGCTTCTGCCCGATCGCTGTCGTCGCAACAGTTGGCACAACCTCCGCCTCGGCGGTCGACCCCGTGCCCGCCATCGCGGACCTAGCGGAAGAGTTTTCGCTGTGGCTCCACGTTGACGCCGCGTACGCCGGAGCGGCGGCGATTCTACCCGAAATGCGGCACTACTTCGAGGGCTGCGAGCGCGCCGATTCGTTCCTCACCAATCCACACAAGTGGCTGTTCGCGCCGATGGATCTGACCGCCTTCTACACCGCGCAGCCCGACATTCTCCGGCGGGCGCTTTCGCTAGTCCCCGAGTACCTAAGCTCAGATGAACATCCTGACGCCGTGAACTTCATGGAGTACTCGATACCGCTTGGCCGCCGTTTTCGCGGATTGAAGCTCTGGTACATCCTGCGATTGTACGGCCGCGAACGCCTGGCGGCGAATGTCCGTGAGCACATTCGACTAGCGTCCCAACTCGCCGGCTGGATCGACGAATCCGAAGACTTCGAGCGAGTCGCGCCTACGCCGTTCTCGCTGGTCTGCTTACGCTATCGACCCTCGGGTGCAACGCCGGCCGAGACCGACAAAATCAATGAAAGCCTCTTGAACGCGGTTAACGCTACCGGAGAGTTTTTCTTGTCTCATACCAAGCTGAATGAGCGATATGTCATCCGCGTCGCGATCGGAAATCTGCGCACAACTGAGCACTACGTGGCCCGTGTCTGGCAGCTACTTCGAGAATTCGCACCGACGACTCTTTAGGCCCTCTGGATGCCTGATTACACTCAGCCAACGCATCGGATCGCCAGAAGGGTGTAAACTTCTGTGGAATCGTCCTGTTTTCGAGTTGCAACGGTTGTTAAATGGGGATATGCAGTTCGGTGGCGTTCGGACGTTTGTTAAGGGGGTGTTCGGGTGAATCGACTCGTCCTTTCGGGGTTAGTGACTTTAATTGGAGTTTTCCAGTCTCCTCTTGTGGGAGCCGTCGAAGACGCGCTTCGCCTGGAGCAGCAGGGCCGACCGTTGGAAGCTCGTGTCGAGTTAGCTCGGCTAATCAACCAGTCGCCAAATGACGCCCAAGTTCAAGCTGCCTGGGCTAACTTTCTTGATCGCCACGGAGACGCGGGCGCCGCGGCGGCCTATTCCGATGCGGTAAAGGCTCTGCCGAGCACCGACTCGGAGCAGCGCCGGGCAATGTTACGCGGGCTCGTTAAGGCCGCGCTACTCGCTGGAGACAGTGAGTCGGCGCGTGGAGCGCTCGACGAGCTACGCGGTGACGATCCTACAATCTGGCCCAGCGGCGCAAGTGCCGTTAGTCCGCCGAAGCTGTTCAAAGGCACCGCGGCCAGCCACGTCGTGGTTCCCGGAACGCTGAATTCCTTCCTGCGCATGGCGGCCCTCTCGACCGACGCCCGGCTTGAAGATCTTTTCCCGGCGCTAGCCCAGAATATCGTCACCGGCGGATATCGAGCGACCGGCGGACCAGCGGGCATGGAACCCACGGAGTTCTTGAAGCTCATCATGCAGTATCTGTCCCAGGCTCGCGAGCTCGATCAGTTCGCCGGACCCGACAATTCGATCGATGTACCCGCATGCGAATCGGCGGAGACGGCCCAGCTTCTCAAAATTCTCGGCTTCCGATTGCGCGGCGAGTGCGGCGCTGCGGCGGTTCTCGAAACTGTCAATCCGACGCGTGCGTTTCTTTCGATCGATTCGGCGTTCCCGCTTGCTGATTTAGAAGCCGCTTATCAGGCGGACAAAGCGTTCCACCTTGACTACCGCGCCACACAATTGCCGATCCTGTTTGATCGCGACTACTGGATCGGTGGAGCCAAAAAAACCGAGGGCGACTTCTTGGATATATTTCTTGGCGACCCCGGTCTAGCGCGCCTCTACGTAGCGCTGAGCCGCATCCATCGCCCCACAGCCGAAGCGTTAAAGGCCGCCTCACCGGTCGAGCGCCTTAAGGACTACGCCAATGTGCTCGACTTCTTCGGGACGATGCTTGAGATCCGCGACGGCCGCGCCATGGTTCCGGGCGGCGACGCGTCCCGAGCTGCTTGGGAGAAGCTGACGGGCCAGTCTGTCGGCAACGGAGGCAAATTCTTCCAACAATTAATCGAACTCGATGATGGCTGGCTCGCGGCCTATTTCGACGCGTTGTCGAGAGTCGAGGGCCCGGCTCTCACCTACCTGGCGGATCCGCAACGCCTTCAGCGCTTCTACGCGGCGGTGCGTGGAAAAGTCACGAGTCCCGGCCCGGCCCGGCCGATCTTTCGCGCGAACGCCGAACTGCTGCTGCTTACGACGAGGCTCCATTTCAACAACGACGGCAGCCCATATCTTCCAGGCGGCATCGAGCCCTGGAAAAACCTCTTCATCAAACATCCGCACGGCAAGTACGATGGCAAACTCACGAAATCGGCGAACACCTGGGCGTCGTCCGACGACGTCATCGAAGCGATGTTCGCGCTCTGCCGCAAAGCTATTGAAAATGAGCCTCTCAAGATTTTCCTCGCCGTTTCAGACATTGACCGCAACCGCTCAAAGCCGCTCGCGGCCGCAACGGTTGAACGTCTGATCCTCTCGTTCCCGAGGCACGGAGAACAGTTCGCGCTCTACAACGATTCTCGGGACATCAGCGACGAGGCGATCATGGCTCACCATAACGTGATGCCCAGGCTGGACAAACTCAACAACTATGTGCGCCGCGCGGATGCTACGGGGACATTCCAGGCGCTCATCGGACTCTGGCAGGTCCTTCGCCGCAACGGATCGATTCCCGCCTTAGCGGCTGAGAGTTCATTGCAAGCGCTCCTCGCGCCATTCGAGCAGATCGGCAATCAACAGGCGGTCTTCGAGGCAGGGCGCAATGGTGTGCTCGCGCTGCTAAAGGCCGCCGGTCACGAGTCGCCGGAGGCTCCGCAGGAAGTACTCATCGAGCTTCTTGCCGGCGAACCCGGCCCCGGAGAAGATGTCGTCCACCAACAGATCGTCGATCGCATGAGTCGGCTATTCAACCTGCAGCGTCTGATACCGATCAAGACCATCTTCGACTTGGCGGACCATCTCGAACGTGTCTCACGCGGCGAAGCATTTAACGTTGCGATGGCGAATCGGCTAGCCGCGAATATTTCAGAAATTCGCCTTCCGCGCTCGACGTTGTCGTCCGCTGAGTCGAACGCATTTGCTCAAGGACATTGGGTCGAGCGCCACATTCGCGACCAGCGCACGATGAATCTTCGTCGTGCCGTTGACCGTGCCCAAGGCAAGCCCGACGAGCTTTTGCAAATTCGCGGAGACCTGGCGCCGATGCTTCGCGATTCTCTCGTCGGGTTGGTGTATGTTTTCTACTCGCCCCCTGGCGCCGAGCTAATTCAGGCGAACCCGCTATTCGTGCGAAGCCACGATTTTCTGGGCCCAGAAGCCCGACGTGGTTGGTCCCGGGCACGCACCCAGGGCTTCGGTTGGCCCAATAGCGCGGGTGGCCGCATCGTTGGGTCGCTGATGACCCTTCCCTATGGGCTAGCCTCGGCGGAACAAAACTTTATGGTTCCCACCGAGCGCCAAGCGCTGATCTGGCAAGACCTCGCGCCGCAAATGATGCTCGGCGCGACTGTGCCTCGCTGGTGGGAAGTCAGTCCCAACCAATTACAATTCGTTGGCCTACATTTGAGATTGGGGAAATCGCTGCTGGTGCAATCGGCGCTCGATCCGGCCATTGCCGGCGAAGTGATGCGGCATCTCGGTCAGCGAGTCGAACCGGGCCGACTGTGGAAGGCCCAAGATGCGCTCAAGAACGGTGCGATCAGCGACGGAGTATCGATGATTACGGCTGCCGAACTATTCGACCTAACGAAGCGTATGAGGGAATCAAACCGCGATCTTCTCGTCAAGGTCGGCGACCCGTACATCACCTCGATCGAGAAGCTGGCCAGTGACGATCCATCAAAATATAGCTACGCCACAATGGGCAGCTTGTTTGGCATGCCCCATCCGCGGCTGGCCCGATCTTACAAGCTGGAGCTGATCAACCTGCCGCTATTCCCAACCATGATGGGCTACTCCAGCCGTATCTTGGCCGAAAGCTGGGAATCGAATAATCTCTATTGGGCCGCGCTTGCCGACGAGCTTCATATCGCACCGGCCCAGCTCAATCTGCTTATACCTGAATGGACGCAGCGTTCCCTAGAGCGAATTTTCGCAACCAATCTTGACGACTGGCCGGCGTTGTGGCGCTCACTTAGACTGATCGGGGACGAGGTTCGCGAACAATCACGACCGAGACTCGACCAAGAAGTGAAAGCCGCGCTGGCCTCCAGCGGAGAGTGACTTACGAGAGACTACAAATGACCCACAAATTACCGAGCCTCCTCAGCCTTTTCCTTTACTCGTTACTGATCTGTTCAATCGTTCCGATGGTCGACGCCCAAGACTCTGCCCTTGACGAGGGACCAACGGCGCTCTTTGAAGTCGAAGTGGATCTAGTGATGCTCAACGTCGCTGTCACCGACCGACGGGGACGCTACATCAAAGACCTCAAGCCCGAAGACTTCCGCATCCACGAAGACGGCATCGCGCAAAAGGTCGCGTCATTTGGCGAAGGCAATGCGGCACCCCGACAAATCTCAGAAATCCGAACCCGCACGAACGACGTGACGCCAGAGTCAGACGCGCTTGGCGCAGTGAGTGAGGCGCTAGGCGGTTCTCTAGCGGGCACCAATGTCTTCGTGCTGTTTGACACCAGCAACTTCATGTACCGCACCTTTGTCTACGCCGAAGACGCCATCGCTGACTTCATTCGAGGACTTGACGGCGCCGACTCGGTCGCCTTTTATGGGTTCAGCCGAAACCTAACCCGCCATACCGATTTAACCAACGCTCACGGCGACGCCCTCAAAGGCCTGCGACGCTCAGTCGCCGGCGATGAGACCGCGCTCTACAATTCGCTGCTACTGACGCTCCGCGACGCAGCCAAGGTTTCCGGTAGAAAAGTTATCATCGTCTTCTCAAACGGCCCCGACAACGCCAGTACCGTGGCACCCGACGATGTCGGCGCGATTGCCGAAGACGAAGGTATTCCGATCTACGTCATCAGCACGAAAGAGCTCAACAAAGACCCGATCTCGAGCAACGCCTTCCGACGCATCACGCAGCGCACTGGAGGTAAAGCGTACTTCGCTAAGACCTGGCAACGCCAATCGGAAGCATTCGTTCAGATCCGTGAGGAACTTGCAAGTTCCTACACCGTCACCTACTATCCGCAATCGAACCCGAACCGTGGCTGGCGCAGCATCAGCGTCGAACTCGTCGGTGAAGAGCACAAGCGCCACCGTGTGAGGACGCGCGTCGGCTATCGCCCGAAATTGTAGCTAGCGCCTTCCGGGCGCTCCGCGTTGGGACTCCCCAGCCCACATTTCTCACTACGTGTTGAGGAATGCAGGCTACGCTCACGAAGCTGAAACCTCGCCGCCGCGAGTCGTGCAACACTCAAAATGGTCCGGCTCGGTGGCACTCGGAATTATCAATCGGCTACGACAGAACGGACACGAGGCTTACCTGGTTGGTGGTTGTGTTCGTGACCGGCTCCTCGGCCGACGGATAAAGGACCTTGACGTTGCAACCAGCGCCAAGCCCGATCAAGTCATGGCGCTCTTCCCCAGCGCAAAGGCTGTGGGCGCGAGCTTCGGCGTGGTTCTCGTTCCAGAGGGCCAAGCCGGCGTCGAAGTCGCAACGTACCGCACCGATCACGACTACCACGACGGCCGTCACCCGGCCACGGTAGAGTTCACTGCAACGGTCGAAGACGACGTTCGCCGCCGCGACTTTACGATCAACGGCATGTTGCAAGATCCGATTTCAGGGGACGTTCTCGACTTCGTCGGCGGCCGCGGCGATCTCGATCGCCGGCTGATCCGGGCAATCGGCGAGCCCGGCCGTCGCTTCGCCGAAGACAAACTTCGTATGCTGCGCGCCGTCCGTTTCGCGGCCCGGCTGTCGTTCCGCATCGAAGATGAAACACTCGCGGCGATTCAGACTCACGCGCAAGAGATCGAGCAGATCGCACCTGAGCGCATTCGGGAAGAACTGAACCGTATACTCACCGAGGGCGGAGCTCGCCGAGGCTTCGAACTCCTCGACCAGTCCGGGCTGCTCGAATGCGTCCTACCCGAGGTCGCCGCCATGCAAGGCGTCGAGCAACCGCCTCAATTCCACCCAGAGGGAGACGTCTGGACTCACACCCTCATGATGCTTGAGGGGCTTAGAGAACCAACGGCCACTCTCGGTTGGGGAACGCTTTTGCACGACGTCGGCAAGCCCGGCACGTTCACCGAAACCGACCGCATCCGTTTCAATGGCCACGTCGCGCTCGGTGTCGAAATCACGGCACGAATCTGCAGCCGCCTGCGCTTCTCCAACGCCGACTCCGAGCAAATTTCAGCCCTCGTTGCCAACCACATGAAGTTCATGGAGATTACACGCATGCGGCCGGCTAAGCTCAAACGGTTTCTCTGGCAACAGGAATTTGACGAGCACCTCGAACTCCATCGCCAAGACTGCCTGTCAAGCCACGGCAGTCTGGCGAACTACGAATTCGCCCGCAAAAAGCTAGAAGACCTAGAGAAAGAGCAACCCCAACCACCCGCGCCGCTGATTACCGGCGAAGACCTAAAAGCCGCGGGCTACAAGCCCGGACCGCTGTTCGGCGAAATCCTGTCGATGGTAGAAGAGGAACACCTCGACGGCAACCTAAGCGACAGGGATTCCGCGATGGAGTTCGTCCTCGAGCGCTTTAAACGATTAGGATGACCGCCGGCGCTTTGCCAGCAATGCGTCGAGCGACCAATCGCCCGGGCCATTCGCCCAAAGAAACAGAAATACAAAACACAGCAGCATCGCAAGCTCGCCACCGTTCAGATACGGTAGAAACGCCCGAGGACCATGTGCCAGCCAATACGCAAACGCCATTAGGCCCGAGCACAAAAACGCCGCCCAACGCGTCTGGAATCCCAACAAAATGAGCGTCCCAAACACGAGTTCGATCGACGCGGCAACCAACGAACGTACGTCGTCCCTTGGCCCGCGTTCCCCGAGTCCAAAAAGCTTCTGATAGCCATGCGGAATCAGAACTAATGCGGCAATAATCCTCAGCAACCCATGAGTTGCCCCAGGCCAATTCATACACACTCCCCCTTAGTGACGCTTGCTAAAGCCCCAACAACCGATCGACTCGCTCACCAACATCCGTCAGATACTCGCGATCACCAGCCCGTAATTCGACGGTGGCCGCGCCATCATAGCCAACTTCGGCAAATGCCTTCTGAACTTCGGGCCAGTTCACGTCACCCTCGCCCAAGTTCACAAACCCCTCGCGGCGAGAGTAGTCCTTGAGATGGACTTTCACAATGCGGCTACCCACGGTTCGAATCCACTGCTCGGGCACTCCATAGTGAACGACATTTCCTACGTCAAAGTACGCTTTGACGAGTGGGTGATTAAACTCGTCCACATACTGCGCAAAGTCGCGAGCCGTCAACAAAAACTTGTTCCAAACTTCCTCGACCGCAATGATCACGTCATTCGCTTCGGCTTCCGGAATCAGCTTGCGGATCTGTTTCTGCGAGCGCTCCCAGGCCTGCTCGTAGGTCGTGTCTTCGCGCACAACCGCGGGAACCAGCAGCACTGTGTCAGCGCCGTAAATCTTCGCCTGCCGCATCGAGGCGCGCATTCCTCGAACACAGGCGTCGACTTGCGCGCGGTCGGGACTCGAAAGGGGGTCCTTCCAATGCGACATATTCATTACGGAATGGATCCGCAATCCGGCTTTGTCCGCCGCATCCTTGATCTCGTTGGCTTCGGCGTCGTCCGCAACCGTACGTGCTTCCATCGAATGAAAACCTATGTCGACGGCCAATTTGAACTGGTCTAGGTACGACAGCTCCTTCGGGAGCATGCTGATCAACACAGCGCGCTCGATCTTGCCATCGGCGGCGCTCGCGTTCGCGGCCGCCAATCCCGCGGCGGCGGCCATCCACTGTCTACGATTCATGGCCGTAGCGTAGCACCCCAAGCCGAGTCTGAAATTTCACCAGTAGTCGCCGTCCGCCCTTGCCCGAACTAGCCAGCCGTAGTGCGGTTCATCAGGCGAGCCTGGTTGTCGTCGTAGTCGTACTCGGCGTAGTGCATGGCGCAGCGGTTGTCCCACATCACCACGTCGCCCTGTCGCCAGCGGTGGCGAAACACGTTCGAGTCAACCGTCGCCAGAGAGGTGAGTTCCTCAATAAGCGGTCTACTTTCTTCGCGGCTCATTCCGCTGAAATGTGTCGTGAAATAGGGGTTCACGTAGAGCGCGGGACGCCCAGTTTCTGAGTGCTCCCGTACAACCGGATGTTCCGCCGGGTCGGGAATCGACTCAATCGGCCGCGCATCTGTCCCTTCCGAATCCGCGGCGCGCTGCGCGAGCTTCTCGCTCGAGTGGAATGCTGTCAGCCCGTCCAGCTTCGTCTTCATGTCGGACGAAAGCCCGTCGTAAGCCGAGTACATACTGGCAAACAACGTGTCGCCAACACCTTCGGTTATGCGAATGGCGTACAAAATCGAAGCCCTAGGTGGCTCCGGCACGAACGAAATATCCGAATGCCAAAAGTCGTTCCGGGCCCCTGGCCGCCCCGGCTTGTTCTCCAGAACTAAGACCTGCGGGAAGCCCTCTCGATGAACGCGAGTGCCCAAAGGATGTGGGCGCGCCGGGCCAAATTTTTCCGTAAAGGCGACCTGTTCACCGGGAGTAATCTCCTGTCCCGGAAACACGAGCACGGAATAGCTCAGAAACGCCGAATGAACCTGGTCGAACTGTGCATCGTCGAGTTCTCCAAGCGAGACTCCCGAGACTTGCGCCCCGAGTGCCGGGTGAAGTTGCCGAATTTCAATCACAACAGAAACTATAAGTGAATATTCAATAAGGCCGATGGTAAGCTCGTGATCGCGGCTACGGCCGAATAGGGGAATTTCGATGAGCCAATTCAAACTCGTGATGGCCGTAGCAATTGCGGCGACCCTCACAAGCGGATTCGCGCAAAGTCGAGACTGCGCCAGTCTAGAGAGTCTCGAACTTCCGGGAATTCGTATTGAGAAGGCGGAAGCTTCGACGGGCGAAGAAGCACCAGCCGAGAATCTTCCGCCGGGCGTGCCATCGAGACGCAGCGAAGCCATCGTGCCGCACTGTCGCGCCGAAGGAGTCATCAGCAAGGAGATCCATTTCGAACTGCTGCTGCCCGACGACTGGAACGGTAAGTTTCTAATGGGTGGCGGCGGCGGCTTCGTTGGAAGCCTCGGATTCCAAGGACGATTTTCTGTCAATCGTGGCTACGCAACCGTCGCCACCGACACCGGCCACCAGGCGTCCGGCATTCGGGCCGAGTGGGCGCAGAATCACCTTGAGCGCCAAGTCAACTACGGCTACCTTGGCGTCCATCGCACCGCCGAAGCTGCTAAAGCAATCATTCGCGCGTACTACGGCGTCCCGGCGAAGCATTCGTATTTTTACGGCTGCTCGAACGGTGGCCGCCAAGCCATGATGGAAGCCCAGCGCTACCCCGAAGACTTTGACGGCATCGTCGCCGGCGCACCGGCGCACCACTTTAGCGGCGTCATGGCCGGCTTTACCTACAACATTCAACGCATCTTTCCAGACCCGAAGGACCTCGAAAACCCGCTCATCACTCCAGATAACCGCAAGCTGCTGCAGTCGACGATATTGGAGCAATGCGACAAGCTCGACGATGTTGAAGACGGCGTATTAAATGATCCGCGCGAATGCGGATTTAGGCTCTCGAGCCTGCCACTTTGCCCAGGCGGAACCGCCGCCGCCCACTGCTTAACCGTCGCGCAACGCGAAGCCATCACGGCCATTTACGAAGGTCCGCGCAATCAAAACGGGCAGATATACCCCGGTTTTCCACTCGGCGGCGAGACTGAAGGCCCCGCCTGGCGAGACTGGATCAGCGGGCCAAGCGCCAGCCTACGCAAAGCATATGGCGAACCGAGTTCGCAGTTCGGCTTCGCCACTCAGGCTTTCAAGTATCTAATGGCCAATGACGCTGCTTGGGACTACAGTAGCTACGATTTCGAGACATTCGAGAGCGATTCACGGAATCTCGCCTCGATAGCCGACGCAACCGATACCGACCTGACGGCATTCAAAAACGCGGGCGGCAAACTGATCCTCTGGCACGGCTGGGTCGACTCCGCCCTTACCGCCTACGGGTCGCTCGATTACTTTGAGGCGGTTGAAAAGTCCGATCCCAACGTTCGCAATTACTTTCGACTGTTCATGATGCCCGGCGTCTTTCATTGCGCCGGAGATCCCGGTCCTGACCGCGTCGATTGGGTTAGCGCAGTTGAAGACTGGGTCGAGAGCGGCAAAGCACCGCAACAACCTGTCGCGTCTCGCGTATCCGAAGGTATGATCGAGAAAACCAGGCCACTTTGTGTGCACCCAGAGCGCGCGGTTTACAGGGGAAATGGTGACCCGAACGAGGCAACAAACTTCGAATGTGAGGCGCCGGCGAAGCCGCTAAAAAACGCCACGGCCCTTTAACGCGCTTTCCGATTCAGACGCCAAGGGAACGTGCGTGAAGAGTGCGCCAAAACGAGGGGCGCCTCCGCCGTCCGCTGGCTAGGAATGCGGCCTAGGGCAACTCGAACAATTCCCAAGCAGGAGTAGCGCCGGCTCGGCTCGCCACTAAAGCGCCAACACGGTTTGCAAAATCAGCGATCCGCGCGCCATCCCAACCTTCCGCCATTCCGTGAAGCAAGGCCGCCGAAAACGCGTCGCCTGCTCCCACGGTGTCGGCAACCCTCACAGCTTGGCCGGGCCGCTCTAAATACTCATCGCCAAGCAGCAATGAACAACCTCTTTCACCCCGCGTGACACATACGCCGGCCCAGCCGAAAAGCCGTTTCCCTGCCAGGCAAAACTGCTCTAGCGAATCGCTTGGCAGTCCCAGCATCGCGGCCAACTCGACAGCCTCGTCGTCATTGAGCTTTACGACGCTCGCCATACCGAGCAGATCCGAAATTAGTTCGGCGTTGTAGCAATCCTTCCGCAAGTTGACGTCATAGAAACGTCCCGTCGCGGGGTTCGCCTGCACCAGCTTTCGGGTCAACTGCCGCGCGTCTGGGCTAGTTTGCTGCAAGGTCCCGAAATAAATCCAGTCCGGTTGCTGGGCCGCCAGAGAGGCAATCTCGTCGTCTGAAAGCACTGGGAAATCATAAGCGGCCGGTCGGCGAATCGTGTAGCTGGGCTGCCCGGATTCGCCGATCACGACATCGACAATCCCCGTTTCGCTCTCAGCCGTTTGTTTGATCAGTGCGCTCGAGAGTCCGTGTTTTTCCGCCCGCGCCAATGCTCGATCGCCGCGGGCATCGTTACCGACGGCGCTCACGAACGACACGTCATGCCCCAGCCGCGCGGCGTGCACCGCGAAATTAAACGGCGCACCGCCCAAGTATTCTTCTGCGCCGATCAGATCCCACAGAATTTCGCCGATACCAATAATCTTCATGTTCGAAAAAGCAGCTCAGCGCTATTGGGATGGAGCGCAACCGGCTAGTAGAGGGGAATCGTGACTTTCAACTGCGATCCGTGGCCCGGCGTCGACTCCAGCGTGAGCTCGGCATTCATGCCGCGAGCTCGCTGCCGAATACTCTTCGGGCCGAGCCGCAGAGTATCCAATTCGACCAAAGAGTACTTTCCCGCAAAGCGATATCCGTGGCCGTTATCGCCGACCGCGAGGTGCAATTGCTTAATGCTTTTTTCCAGTCCCAAAACCACCTGCGTCGCATTTGCATGCTTATAAATGTTGTGCAGTGCCTCGCGCGCAATCTGCACAACTTCAGCACCCAGTGGCCCTCGAATCGCCAAGTCGCCATCATTGAGCCCCAACAATGTCACGGGAATGCCACTTTCTTTCTGGAACGTCTCGGCCAAGCGGCGCAAACCAGCGCTGAGCGAAACGTCCTCTGATTCGAGCGGCTGCATGCGATGCACAAAGGTCCGGACGTCAGACACCAACCGTCTTGACAGCCCGTGCAACTGCTCGACTTCCTTATTCGCTTCTTCCGGGCTACGCTCGAAAAGCTTACGGATGATTCCGAGACGCATTTCAAAACTAATCACGCTCTGCAATGCGCCGTCGTGAAGATCATGGGCGATACGGGCCCGCTCCTCGTCCGCCGCTAAGCTCTTCGCGTGTAGCACTGCATCCTGCTGCGCAACAATCCGTTCCAGCGCATCCACCACGGGCGTCAATCGAAGCCGCAAATCTGGTGGGATCTCGTCACCAAAGTTTACGAGCAGCAGCCGGCCCTTCGGATGGTTCGCATCACCGGTGGACCCGAGCAACCCCGTACTAAACAGGTTTTCAATCTCTAGGCGGTCAACGAGCTCTGGATCGAGATCAGCCTGCAACACTTCGTGCCCGGAATCAGTGCGCAAGCCAGGGAGCGAGTTCAGGGAGAAATCAAGCTTCCTGCCGCGCACGCACACCCATTGCCGACCGCTTTCGAATCCTTCGTGCACACTATCGCGAAGCATCGGGTATTGGCAAACGGAGTAGCGATCTTCCGGTTCATCCCAATACGCAAATAGCGCTTGCGAGCAACCCACATCGCGCGCCAGCTTTCGCAGGGCCTCTCGAACAAGCTCGGCCACCTCGTCTTCACGACGTCCGAGAGCGCTTTCAAGGTCCTTGAGCACCAGCCCCAACGACTGCTGGCGCTGACGCATCCACGAAGCTGCAGCGGCGGTGAGGGCCCCGATAGCTAGCAATCTGCCCACATTCAGGTCTCCGCCGAATTCCGGTGAGGCTCCCAGCGAGTTCCCGACCAGTAATAACATCGCTCCGACGGCAACCGCGACGACGTGGCGAGGGTTGCCGAAAAGAGCAGCTTGGAGCAATAGCAAGCCCAACCCGATGAGGACCCAGGAGTTAAGATGCAGGGCCGACAGCCCCACGATTGTCACGAGCGAAGTGTCAATGTAGAACAGCAGCCAGAAACCGGTCTGCAATTGTGCCGGCTTGGCCTTGGCACCCAATGCGGCGGCGTAGGCCCCAAACAATGCCGGTCCGCTCACCACCCAGGCGGATGACCCGCCAAATACGCTGAATAGCGCCAGCAAGAAGCAGCCTCCGGCAACAGCCGCTCGCAGAAGCTGAACTCGGCCGACAAGCTGCCGACTGACTATTGGATCGGAAATGGCGGACGATGGAACCATCGAGTGTCGACAATCAACGGGAACGACCTTCAGTTTACTGGAGGCCGGCTAAGCGGTCGACAAGCGATATTACGCAGTTGGCGCCAGAATTCAACCGAAACGAGCCTGGGTGATGCTGGTCGAGGCGGCGTGCAAACGACGTTAGAAGGTTACGAAAACTTTCAGGACCTGGTTAATCGGCATCACCATCAGCTCGACCTGGTAGCGGCCCGAAATTGGAATCTCACCAGGCGAAAAAACGAATCGGACTTCGCCATATTCACCGGATTCGATCGGTTCCGGCATCTCAACTTCAAGTCCGGGAGGCAAACGCCCGTTCATCTTCAGAGTAAGCGGGCCCGCCGCCTGGTTCTGGACCGAGATGGAACGCTCGCCGGCCTCGTTGCCGGACATGCGCAACTCCGTTCGGTCCGCCCGATACATAGTTTTCAGCGAGTCCAACGTTGGCCGTGGAGGCGTTGGGGTGTGCCCTGGCGTGTTCGGAGTATCTTTATAGTTCATTGGCCCAAATGGGCTCTGAAACGAATCTGACTTCAGTTCGCGCTGTACGAAGTGCATAAACCATTCGCTGTCTTGCCAGCGCCACTCACTACTCAACGGGACGTTAAAAGGCTCGGATCCCATCATTGGAATGATCGTCTTGCAGGTCACGAGAGCCTTGGCGAACTTGAAGTCATCGGTAAACTCCATGCTCTCGATTTGATAGCTCATAATGCGGTTTTTTTTAGCACCGTAGAATAGATCGCGCGAAGGTTCTGACACGATCGCCTCGGCGTCTCTGAATTTTCCAGCTCGAAAAAAATCGTAGAAGGCGTTGACCCGCGTGGACAGGGATTCCTTCACCGCGTCCGGCGCCGATTTGCTGTATTCCCGGTCTTCAGCCGCGCCCTCGGCAGAAAGGGCGGACACGGAAAAAAGCAGCGCAATCGCGCTGAACTTCGACATTGTACGGGTTCCGATAGTCATGGCAACCTTTTGGAATTATATCAGTTAGACTCTTTGCTCCTACAATCGGTTAGCTACCGTTCGCGCTAAATGTGACATCGTCGCGGAGGCTGTTTCGTGCCAGTCAAAGCGCTCGGAAATGCGTGCCGATGCCGATTTCGCGATCGCTCGCGTTTCGGGGTCGAGCAATCTTGTGATGCCCGCCGAGAGCCCAACTAGCGTTGGCTCCGCGATCAGCACCTCGTCTCGCAGTCCTTGCTCCAGCGATGCGTGGTCAAACGTTAGCACCGCGGTTCCGCACGCTAGCGCCTCAACCAACGGCAAAGAAAAACCTTCATGCAGCGTCGGATGGATCAACCCGCGAGCAGCCTGATAGAAATGCTTGAGGTCGTCAACCGCCACGTGATGGACGTGATCAACTAGCCGCTCAACACCAAATTTCGCCGCGAGGCTGCCGACGTCGATCTCCCCCGGCCCGACAATTACGAGCCTCTCCGGATTTCCCGACTTAGACTTTAAGGAGGCAAACGCCTCGATAAGCCAGGGGATGTGGCGTCGCTTCGATAGCTTTCCAACAAAGAGAAAGAACGGCTCGGCCGATAGTTGATACTTCGATTGCAGCGCCGCTGGTAACGCATCGATCGACGGCACCGCCGGGCGAAATTTTCCATCGACCCCGAGAGCCACGACTTCTACTCGGTCCGGGTGTACTCCGAAAAAGCGGATGAGGTCTTTCCTAGTAGATTCCGAGTTCGCCAGCACCAGTCTGGCATTGAGCGCACTATTCCAATAAATCGGCGTCGTACGAAGCCGGGCTGAAAGTGAAAAGTCGTCCGGCCGGGATTCGTAAATCCCAAGATTGCTTACGACCGCATCCGCCGCGCGACCGACGGGTACCGAGTAGGCGCCGAAGATCAGATCAGCAGCTTCGAGCTGTGCGGTCAGGGCAAAATTTTCCCACGCCAATGGCGACACGATGCTTTTTACGACCCGGAGCTGAACCGGACCACGAAATATGTCTTCCGAAAGCACCGGCTCGCCCGGTGTGTAAACGACGATCCGGTCAAACGGAACGTCCATTCGACCCCAGTGAAACAATAGGCGTTCGAGGTAGCGACCGACCCCGGTAGCAGGCTCGCAGAGTCTGCGGCCGATAACGGCAAGTTCCACGCGCTCAGCCGCCAAACAGCCCGTTCGCGGAGGTAGCGAACGTGTCGAATGCCGCCCTGCCGAACAAGACGAACGTCACCCGTCGCAGTGACGTTTCGCGTTCCCGTAAAAATTCACCAGCCGTGCCGAGCGCAATGTCCGCCGCCGCCTGAATCGGGTACCCATAAACGCCGGTGCTGATCGACGGCAGTGACAATGAGCCGGCGCCTAGCTCGGTCGCCAATTCTAGACAGCGCCGGTAGCAAGACCGCAGTTGATCAGGTTCTCCGCGCGACCCGTCGTCGTAAATCGGGCCTACCGCGTGGATCACCCAACGTGCCGGCAGTTCGCCCGCGCTAGTAACTACAGCAGCGCCGGTCGCGCAGCCACCGCTCTCGCGGCGAATCACATCAAGCTCGCGCATGATCGACGGCCCGCCGGCTTGATGAATCGCGCCGTCAACGCCTCCGCCCCCGGCAAGTTGAGCGTTTGCGGCGTTACCGATCGCGTCGGCTACGACTTGGGTAATGTCGCCTTGCACCAAGGTCAGTATTCGATCGCTGAATCTGAATTCCACCGGCACCTCGCACCTCGGCGTATATCGCGGGTCCGATTCCGTCGCTACGGTTTCGACGGACTATAATATCAGCCGGATTTCCCTCCTCATGGGGCGCATCGCACGCCAACTAGAATTAATCCCGGCGCGTCCAAGAACTGCCGCGGAGCGTAAAGCCGAGATTAGCCGCCGGCTCGATGGCTACGAGTACCGCCAAGCTGCCCGAATGGCCAGGCGAAAAGCTGATTGCGAACGCCGTCGCGCTCGACCCGAACCGGCTCCCGACCCGCGACAGGTGACGATCGACGAAATGATCGACCGTGTCACGGAGTCGACCTAACCGCGACGTTCTACAGCTCCTTCATGCGGTTTCTGCTGACCAAGAAGTAACTGGCTATGAGAATTAGCGTGGCGCCGTTAAACCCCATCACTTTGGCGGCCCCAACCTTATCGGCAACTAGCCCTGAGGCTAAATTTCCTAGCGGCATCGCTCCGCGAAACGCCGTGTTGTAGACGCTCATAATGCGCCCGCGCATATCTTCATCGGCGTTGAGCTGCACGAGGGAATTCATCATCGCGAACACGGCCAAGATTGCTCCACCGCACAGCAGCAACAGCGCGGCTCCGACGTACACGTTGTCGGTTAGCGCGAATACCATGACCGCCGCACCGAGTACGATCTGCATCCGGAGCGATCGGCGCCCCTTGCCCGGCGCGTCGCCAAGGCGCGCCACCGTCAGCGCACCGAGCACAGCCCCCAAACTGACGATCGCCGAAAGTACGCTAAACCCGCTCGCATCAAGCCCGAACGTATCGCGCGCGAACACCGGCAACAAAGTCAGTAGCGGCACGCCGCAAAGCGCGGTAACTACCGACAACAACATGAGTGAGCGCATCGGCGGATTCGTGAACACCGATCTCAACCCCTCGACGAGGCTGTGCAACATTTTTGAATAGGCAGCCTTCGGAACGAACTTCACGCGTACGATTAGCAGCGAAAAGATCACCGCCAGAAAACTCAGACTGTTCACAAAAAAGCACGTACTCGCCCCGAGGTACTTAAACGCCGCCCCACCTATCGGCCGGCCGATCACCCCCGCCAAATTAAACTGGATCGACATTAGCGCAATCGCGTTCGGAAGGTGTTTCTTCGGAACCAGTGAGGGAATCAGCGCCTGGTACGCCGGGCCACCAAATGCTTGCCCGAGACCGGCGGTGAACGCCGCCAGCATAATGTGCCAAACTTCGATTCGGTCAGTGAAGAACAGCAGCGCCAGCGCCAGCGCCGCCGACATCTGCAAGATCTGGGAGCCGATCAACAAATGGCGGCGATCCATGCGGTCGGCTAAGACGCCACCGAATAGCGAGAACACCAGTATCGGGAAGCCGTTCAGGAAGGCCGTCAGCCCCAATAAACCGGGCCTCTCGGTTCGCTCGTAGATATACCAACTCTCCGCGACTTGCTGAACGAAAAAACCGGTCGTTGAGGTGAACGCCCCGAACCACATCCAGCGAAAATTGCGATAGCGGAATGCTCGGAAAGTCTCTCCAACGACTCCGAGTTTGGGTTTTTCGGGCAAAAGAAGAGTTCCAGCGAAACGATCCAGGCGAAGCCCCATCTTCCCACACGCATACCGTCAGCCTATTGGGCTCGCATGCACAAATGCAGTAAACTCTGGTTCATGGCAAAACTCGAAATTCCCGTGGAAAAGATGGCTGGTCTGGTCGGCAAAGAGGTTGCTATTGGTGACTGGATCGAGATTAGCCAGGATCGAATCGACCAGTTCGCCGACGCCACCGACGACCACCAGTGGATACATATCGACACCGAGCGAGCCGCCAAAGAGTCGCCCTTCAAGACGACCATCGGCCACGGTTTCCTGAGCCTCTCCATGCTGTCGAAGATGTCTCACGACACCGTCCGCGTTAAGGGCAATTTCAAGATGGGCATTAACTACGGGCTGAACAAGGTACGCTTCCCGGCGCCGGTACCGTCGGGATCCAAGCTCCGCGGCCGTTTCGCTGTGCAGGCTTTCGACGAGCACGACTGGGGCGTTCAGACGACCTGGCGAATTACAGTCGAGCGCGACGGATCCCCAAAACCGGTCGTGGTAGCCGAATGGCTTACGCGCGGATACTACTAGCCCGCATCTCTCACCACGTGGCGCGGGCTTTATCCGTGCGCCGAGCCTAGCAACCTGCGGTAACGTCTAGACATGCTTCGCTTCACCTGGCTAGCGTTGGTACTCTGCTGCTCTATTGCGCAAGCCGAGACCTTCTCCTACCGCATCAAACTCGGGTTGACCGACGACGCGCCGCGCTCGTGGAATGGCTCGCTCACTGTCGCCGGCGGGGCCGTCACCGACCTACGAAGTTGGCGGCCGCGTGAAGGCGAATCGTTCGACGGCACGCGATGGCAAATCGCCACTACCGAGGGCAGAAAATTCCGCTATCGTGCGTGGGAACCCGAGCCATCCACGCCGGTCCCCGACTACGTCAACATCGTCGGCCTGATCGTCACGATCGAGACCGCGGCTGACGCCAAGATCGATGTCTCGACGGTCAACGGCGACTTTTCGTTCCGGTTGGGCGAAGCAGCGGCGCCCGCCACGTTGTCCTTCCTTGAGGGCGCGGCGATGGTCGAGCAGGCCGCTCCCTCAGAACAAATCAGCAGTGGCCCGGCCCAAAACGACGTTCCCGACCTAGCGTCCGACGGAGCCGGCGGCTTCTTGGCCACCTGGGTCGCCTACAACGCCGGGGCCAACTCCGTGATGGTCCGCCAAGGCAAGGCCGGAGCGTGGACAGAACCGCTGCGCATCAGCGATTCCCGTAGCGACGTCTACCAGACTCGTATCGGGCGCGACGGCGACCCCAACAGCAAGATCCCCGGCGATCTAGGGCTCTGGGTCGTCTGGTCCAACCAGGTCGGTGGCAACTTCGACCTCTACGCACGCCGTTACGATGGCAATCAGTGGGCCCGGGTTGAACGATTGACCGAGGCTCCGGGGCCCGACATCCATCACGTGATGGCGACCGATTCCAAGGGCCAGATCTGGCTCGTCTGGCAGGGCTTTCGCGACGGCCAGTCTGATATCCTGGCGCGTCAGTTCAACGGCGTGCAGTGGTCGCCCGAGGAGCGTATCTCGACATCCGACGCCGACGACTGGAACCCCGCCGTCGCCGCTGACTCCAAAGGCAACGTCTACGTCGGGTGGGACACATACGACAAGGGAAACTACGACATCCTGATGCGTCGTCACGACGGCGAGTCGTGGTCGGACGTGAGCCCCGTGGCTGATTCGTTGCGCTACGAGTCGTACCTCAGCCTCACCACCGACGCCGAAGACCGCCTTTGGGCCGCCTGGAACGAGAGCGACATGCAGTGGGGCAAAGACACAGGACTCCTCGTCCGCCGCCCCTCGACGCAGTTATATCAGTCACGCTGGATGCGCGTCGCTGCCTATGCCGATGGCGAATGGAAACAACCCAGCGCCGACATCGAGGCCTCGTTGCCCGCGGACCTGCAGCGCTTCAACGACTACCCCACGATCACAATCGATCCGAACGGTAGGCCGACAGTCGTCTTCCGGCACCGTCATCTGCGCCAACGCGAGGTGCCCTACACCGCCGCCGCCCACCGCGCTTCCTGGGAAACCTACGTCACCGCACTAGACGGCGAGGACTGGACCCACCCGCTACCCGTTCCCGTAACCGCCGGACGATCCGACCACCTCACGCGCATCACCCGCGACAGTGAGGGCCGCCTATTCGCCGCCTGGGCGACCGACAATCGCATCTACAACGAGTACCTGTTTGAAAAGGCCGAGGTGTTTTTCGCAGCCATCCCCGAGTTGGGCGGTAGCGCCTCCGTGCCCGAGTTAGAAGCGATGTCGCCTCTAGAAGACCTCAGAATCTTCAATCGACACCCCAATGAGGAAGCCGACCTCGCCCGCATTCGCGACTACAAGATCGAGTCCGAAGGTAAGACCTACCGCATCTACCGCGGCGATACGCACCGTCACACCGAGTGGTCGGGCGATGGAAACAACGACGGCTCGATCAACGACACCTACCGCTACGCGATGAACGTCGCCGCACTCGACTACTTGGGGCTAAGCGACCACCACAACAGCGGCGGACCGAACATCGAGTACATCAACTGGCTGCTGGGCCAGCGCGTCGATGTGTTTAGCGTGCCCGGCCGCTTTACGCCGATCTACGGTTATGAGCGCGGAACGGGATACCCCAACGGCCACCGCAACATCTTCTTTTCCGAACGCGGCAACCCGACCTACCCCGACCAACCCAATGAGAAAGAAACGTCCAGCGGACAGGTCGGACTCTTCGACTATTTGAAGGAATACAACGGCATCTCCATCCCGCACACCTCGGCTACCAATATGGGCACCGATTGGCGCGACGACGGCGGCGAGTACGAACCGCTTGTCGAGATCTTCCAAGGGGACCGGGTATCAGCCGAACATCCCGGTGCGCCTATGACCGCCAGTGCCGGTGATGAGACATCGCATGCCGGCGGCTACCAACCCGCCGGTTACGTCTGGAACGCCTGGGCGAAGGGCTACAAGCTCGGCATTCAGGCAAGCTCCGATCACCTGTCGACGCACATCTCCTACGCCTGCACGATTGCCGAGGACTTCACCCGCGAAGGTCTGCTAGACGGCATGCGCAAGCGCCACAGCTACGGCGCGACCGACAACATCGTCCTCGACTACCGGCTGCAGGCTGACGGTAAGGAGTACATCCAAGGCGACATTGCGAGCGTCACCGAACGTAAACCGAAGATCATCGTGAAGGTCATCGGCACCGCGCCGATTCGCCAAATCGACATCATCCGCGACGGCGAGTTTATCCACACGGTGCAGAATCTCGATACTGAGGTCGACCTAACGTATGTCGACAACGACGCCCCGTCCGGCGACACGTATTACTACGTCAGAGTCCAACAAGTGAACGAGCAGATCGCCTGGTCGAGCCCCATTTGGATTGAGTAAAGGTCGAATTTGTGTCGGACATCCACGTAGTGACCGTCACTTGCATTTAAAACAATGCTGAAATATGAACACTGGGTGGTAGAACATTCGCGCGAGGATCGTCAATTGGTGCTGTCAATCAGATTACGGTCGCGCCAGGGCACAGTTCGAGCGAGATGATAAAGTCCTAGCTAAGGCATTGGTGGCTAAACATGGCTTCGGAAGATTTAGTCGAGAGACTTACGAGTATTCGCGATGCTATTCGTGAGCTAGAGCGCGACAAGCTGTATCGACCGAATCTCGGAGAAGAAGCGTTCACTGAAACGTTAGGACCGAAACTCGAGCTGCTACTGAGCCGAGCTGATTTTGCTGTCGAATACGCATTGAATGTTCCAAACGAACAAGTCGACGGAATTATCACGCAACTCGATAGTGTCAGGGATCAGCTGAGTAAAGTTGCCGAACTTCCCGCTCAGCAATTTATTGGTGCCAAGGTCGGTGTGCTTACGAATCTCGACAACCGGATTGAATCCATCAAAACTTACTGGCCACCATTCGTGACAGCCGCCATTGAGGCACGAGGGGTGCTGTCGGACGAGGGAATCCGTGAGGCATCTCTTCAAGCGATACAGACCGTAAAACACGAAACGGCAGCAGCACTCGAAAATCTCAAAGAACATATGAGGGAAATGCTCGAAGTAGCACGGGCAGATGCGTCTGAAATTGAGGGACGCGCTCGTCGAACTGCGAGAAACGTTTCAATCGAGGACGTTCAAGCACAGTTCCGAGCCGGTGTGGCGCACCACGACACGCAGATCAGCCTCTTGACTAAGCTGAGCGGCGCAAGCATGGCCGTCTTCGTTAGTTTCTTTGCGCTCGTCTGGTTTGATGACCCAGGCTCCCCCGGCACGGTACTGTACCACACGGCAATTCGGTTCGCGATGTTGATTGCCCTCGGCACTGTAATGGCATTCTGTATTCGAACGCTGAAAGCCCACATGCACATGAAAGAACTAAACCTCCACCGAGCACGAGTGGCTAACTGCATTCCATCCTTAGTCGATTCTGCCTTAAATTCGGATCAGCGAGATTCGATTCTGGCGACACTGGTAGATTCACTCGTAGCTTTCGGAAACTCTGGTCTTCTCAGTTCTCACGATTCGTCGAGCCCAAATAAGCTCGCAATTGAATCCGTACTGAAAACGTTTACTCCTCAGGACAAGGGCTAGAGAACGTTTCTATTCCCCCTAGGCTCCTGACAGGCGCCGGCAAGACAGCCCATTCGTTTACTGCAGCCTAACCCGACACGCTACAGCACCTATGCACCCGATGGCATCGCGTCCTCGACCGAGCCACCACGCCCCCTGATATACTCCACCCAAAATGCCCGATCAAAAACTCCTAGGGATTACCGTCCTACCGGAATACATCCAAAGCGAGGGCGTTGACGGCGTCCTCGACAACCTCGAACGCATCGGCGCGAATGCTGTCGCCACGTCCCCCTACCTCATGGAGGAGGCGGACGAAGAAACCGGCCAGCGTGAGCCCCCCGCCGACGCCAACGCCGGAGCCGTCCGGTTGCTCGACCGCCCGCTTTTCGGCAAGCGCGAGGTCTGGGTGAAAACCGCCCCGAGTTTCGTCCCCGACAAGTCGCTTTACCAAGGCCTCCGCTACCAACCGTCCGAACCCACCGACCTGACCCACAGCCAAGGCCACATCCTCAATGACTTCATTGCCGCCGGACACAGACGCGGCATCAAAGTCTATTTCCAAGTCCAAGCCGCCATTCCGCCCGGCTACCGCGTCCAGTTCGGTGGACCCGTCGACGAAGACCGCGCCCGCCGGCCCGACGGCTCGATCCCCGAAAAGCGGCTGGCGAAAAACGGCAGCCTCGCTAGCCCGCAGATCCTGGGCTACGAAGACGCCCTCATCCGCGACATCATCAAGAACTACCCCGACCTCACAGGAATCCGCTACGACTGGCCTGAATACCCGCCGTACTTCCTCGACTCTGTTTTTCTGGACTTTTCCTATCACGCCGAGAAAGCCGCTGAGCGCATGGGTTTCAACTTCGAGCGCATGCGGCGCGACGTCGGCGCGCTGTACAACAAGATCCACGGCGGCCTCACCGACGCCGATCTCAAACCGTGGGCCGAGGATGCCGACGGCGGTCGCTACGGCCTTTTGCGCCTGATGTCGGACTATCCTGGCGTCAGTTCGTGGCTGCGTTTCAAAGCCCGCCTAGTCGAAGACATGATCGCCGGTTTCCGCCGCACGATGAACCAGGCCGGCGCCGAGCAGATGGAGCTACTGCCGAATGCGTTCCCACCGCCATTCACGATTCCCTCGGGGATGGACTTCCGACGCGTCGCGCGCTACTCCACCGCGATCAGTTGCAAGCTCTACACCATGCACTGGCCGATGATCCTGCGCTTTTACGGCGATCAGATTCTTGCGGCCAACCCCGGCCTATCGAGCCACTTGTTGGCGAAGACGCTGGTCAACCTACTCGACATCGCTGACGATGGCGGCCTCGACACGGTCGAGGACTACTTCTACCCGGGGCCCGACGTGCCGCACGCGGTCGGCCCCATGGCACAAGCGCGAAAAATCGCTCAAGCCCAACGCGACGCGGGAGAGACGCCGGTCTACGTACTCGCCCATGGCTACGGTCCGCTCGATGACTTCCGCAAGCGGCTCGAGGTTGCGCGCGACGCCGGACGACACGGCTACTGGGTCAACCGCTATGCGTACTTGAGCGACGACAAGCTCGATGTGATTCGAGAGACCGGCGTGTAGTGTGAAACCTTACCCTCGAACCCGCGTCTTAACGGCAAGGAGGGCCTGACTGAGATGACCGTCGAAGTTACCACCACAAAAGTTCAAGAGAAGGTTGAAGAGTTCGACCGGGAAGAAGCGATGCGCCACTGTCCGAACTGTTCGCAGCGTTTAGAGGAGCAGAGCTGCAAACTATTCTGCCGCACTTGCGGTTATTACATGAGCTGCGCTGACTACTACTAAAATTCTGTCAGCCCCCGCGACCGACGCTAAGGCCGGATGATCGATCCATCCCGGCGGCGAGTTGTTCCCCAGCTATAGTCGAACGGTTCGTCGTAACGCGAGTCGACGTCGTACTTCGCGGCCAGCTGTTCATCTATTTCCATGCCCCAGCCGGGACTTTCGTTCGGAAAGAAGAAGCCGTTCTCGAGCCGCGGACACCCTCGAAATACTTCTTGCACGGAGTCCGGCCAGGTGCGGCCCTCTTGAATTCCGAAGTTGTAGCAACTCACATCGAGCGCGATATTGGCGAGGTGCCCGACGGGAGATGTGTCACCGGGTCCGTGCCAGGCAGTTTTGACCCCGAACCACTCTGAGAGTGCGGCCAGCTTGCGGGCCGGAGTGAGCCCGCCAATCTGCGAGATGTGGACGCGGATAAAATCGATCAGTCGCTCGGCGATCAGTCCCGTAAATTCGTGCGGGGAGTTGAAAAGTTCGCCCATCGCAATCGCGGTTGTCGTCTGCGAGCGCATGTGGCGGAAGTAGCCGATCTGCTCCGGAGAGACCGGGTCTTCGATGAAGAAGGGTCTGTACTCTTCGACCCGTTTGAGCAGCCACATAGCCTGAGCATTGCTAATTCGTTCGTGGACATCATGCAGTAGCTCGATCTCTTCTCCGAGAGTTTTCCGCATGTGTGCAAATAGTTTTGGGACGCTCAGCAGATAAGGCGTGGGCTCATACATCCGCTCGTTATGGGGGCCGCCGGAAGGCGCGTTGAGAAAGCCATTCGAACGGTTGCCTCGGAACTGCGCGCCGTAGTTTGCGTTGCCCTCAACGGCGACCTGGATGCGTATATGCCTCACCCCTTCAGCGATGTAGCCCCGAGCCATTTCCTCAACGTCTTCGGGAGTCGAGCCGGAGGCGTGGCGGTAGACATCAGCGCCGTTGCGGGCCTTTCCGCCAAGTAGCGCGTAGACGGGCATGTTCGCTCGCTTGCCTTTGATGTCCCACAGCGCCTGGTCGACGCCGCTCATGGCGTTGTTGAGAACGGGCCCGTTGCGCCAATAAGAGCTGACATACATCGTTTGCCAGATATCTTCGATGTGATCGGGGTTCTTGCCGGTGAGGAAGGGCCGCAGAAACTCGTCGACCGCTGTGACAACGGCGCGGGCCCGCTGGGTGAACGTCGCGCAGCCGTAACCATAGAGGCCGGGCTCGCTGGTTTCGATCTTGACGATCACCGTGCGCGGAAGACCGGGAGGGGCCGTAAGGATGGCCTTGACGTCGGTAATCTTCAGCTCCGGCAGTCCTCGGCGGGACTGCTGTTCTTGCGGTGTGGGCTGCGGCAGCGCAGTCGCCGGAAGGGCTGCGAACCCGGCGCCGGTTATCCACTTAAGTGCGTTTCGTCGATCCATAGTCGGGCCTCCCTTGGTGAACGTGAGTGCATTCATGATTTCTCGTTGAGGTCCACTTGCGCAAGTAGTCATTTTCGCGCGCCATTGGCTTGCTCTCGGTTGCAGTTCTAAAGCGTTTGTTCTTACCGAATTAAGGCGCACCTGCCTTGCCCGGGTAGCAGCGAATTCCTTACGATTGGTTAGAGGACTCCCCCTTTGCGCGTGCTTATATCTGGTGGTGCGGGATTTGTCGGCTCGCACCTTTGCGACCGTTGGCTGGCCGACGGGTTTGAAGTAGTCGCGGTCGACAACTTCATTACCGGCCGGCGAGAGAATATCTCGCACCTAGCCTCGACTGAAGTGTTTACTTTTCTTGAGCACGATATCTGTGAGCCGTTTGAGACGAATGTGAAATTCGACTATGTGTTCAACATGGCATCGCCGGCTAGCCCATTTGACTACCTTGGCGCGCCGATCGAGACGCTGATGGTTGGCTCAGCGGGCACGAAGAATATGCTCGATATTGCGCGGAGGCATGGCGCGGCGTTCTTGCAAGCGTCAACGTCGGAGTGCTACGGCGATCCGCTGGAGCATCCGCAAACCGAAGAATATTGGGGCAACGTGAACCCGGTCGGCCCGCGCTCGGTCTACGACGAAGCGAAACGTTTTTCAGAAGCGCTAACAATGGCCTATCACCGTGAATACGGCGTAGATACACATTTGGTGCGGATATTCAATACTTACGGCCCGCGCATGAAACTCAACGACGGCCGGGTCGTTCCTGCCTTTCTTGACCAGGCACTGCAAGGTAACCCGATTACGATTTTCGGTGACGGCTCGCAGACACGAAGTTTTTGCTTCGTGTCCGACCTGGTTGAGGGGATCACCCGGCTCATCAAAAGCGATGAACATTTTCCGGTCAACATCGGCAACCCGACCGAGTTGTCGATCCGCGAGTTCGCGGAGCGCATCCAGCAGATCATCGGATCAAATTGCGCGATCGAATTGCGCGATCTTCCGAAGGACGATCCCAAACAGCGAAGGCCCGATATTTCTAAGGCGAAACGCGTGCTCGGATGGGAGCCGACAGTATCGCTGGAGGAGGGCTTGGCCGAGACGATCGAATATTTTCGGTCGCGAGAGTTGGTTCCCGCCTAACGCGTACTTTCACCGTTGGCTAGTAAGAAATGAGGGCTAACCCCAGGGTAGACTCGGAATCCAGTTGAGCCAAGGTCTGGCTGAACAGCCAGTCAACAAGCTCGGGTTCCGCAAAGGCGCGCGTCCATGCGTCGTGGCCCACGCCGACGTATTCGGTGTAGCGCGGTTTTTTCCCGGCCTTCTCGAGTGCGGAAATCATTTGGCGTGAGCGGCTTGCCGGCACGATGCGGTCTGCATCGCCGTGGAAGGCCCAGACCGCGGCTCGAGTCGCAGCGATCGCGTTGACATCACCGCCGCCGCAGACCGGCATCGCCGCGGCGAAGCGCTCGGGATAGCGGCTGATGGCGATCCAGGTTCCGAAGCCGCCCATCGATAGGCCGGTTAAGTAGATGCGATTGGGGTCGATCGGTTTCGTATCAATCAGTTTGTCGATCAGCCCGATAACCTGCTCCAGCGGCTCGCGGTCAGCGGACGCGCTGCCCTCGGGCCGGGCCCACTGGCGGACCCAATTGGAGTTTTTGGGCGCAGCTTGCGGAGCGAGTACGAAGCTGGGATGTTTTTCTTGCGTTCCTCGATCGATCCAGGGCGCGAGCCCGATCGCTCCGGCGCCTTTGATTTGCAACTGATTGTCGTTGCCCGACGCTGAAGCCCCATGCAGAAAGACCACCAGCGGATAAACTCGAGTCTGTTCGAGGCGTGCCGGGGTCAGTAGCTGATACGGAACTCGTTGTCCGGCTTCGGAGACGTAAGTATTGGGCTCTAATCGACCACTACCGGCGCGTAAGGGCGGCTGCTGAGTCCGCGCCGGTTCGGTTTTCAAAGGGCTCGTCGGTCGTGATTGAAGGGCGGGCGGAGGCACCGCGACCGGAGCGCTCGATTCGGGTAGAGATTGAGGTCGTTGCGGTGACACCACCGGCGGGGCGGCAACTGGGGCGTCACGATACGATCCGCCGCACCCAAGGATCGTTAGCGCGTAGGCGGAGACCGAGACTGCCGCAAGGTACATCGGGCGCAATCGCACGACTTCGCTTATTCTGTCGCATTTTTGCGTTCAGCGCCCTAGCCGGCCGTTCACCGTCTCGTCGCGGGTGCCGCAGTCTTGAACCCGGGGTACTTTGAGCAGCATGGGGCGCAGACTGCCCTCGCACGTCTTGGCGTTTGACAGAATGGAAGCCGTGCCGCTGCTCTCCGAGACGCGATTCCTCCTAACCAACGATGACGGTATCGACGCGGCCGGCCTCGAGGCCCTGACCCACAGCGTGAGCACCGCCAACGCGGGCAGGCTGACCGTCGCACCGGCTGATCAGCGTTCGGGGGTGGGCCACGCCACCACCACCGACCAGCAGTTTCAAGTGACTCGCCGCGGGCAAAACGAGATCGTCGTCGACGCCGAGCCCGCGGATTGCGTCCGTATAGCGTTGCATGATTTTCGAGACAGATTCGACTGGGTTTTGGCGGGCATTAATTCCGGCGGAAATCTCGGAGTCGATATCTATTACTCGGGAACTGTCGCAGCCGCCAGGGAGGCAGCGATTCACGGTGTCCCGGCGATCGCGATTTCGCACTATAAAAACCGCAGCCTGACACTAGAAGACTGGCGTCGCGCCGGCCGTTGGATCCAACCGATTCTAGAAGATCTGCTGTCGCGTCCGGTTGAGGCGGGGGTCTTCTGGAATATCAACCTGCCGTGCCCCGCGCCGGGCCCCGCCGAGCCGAGGGTGGTCGAGTGTCACGTCGACACATCGCCGCTTCAATTAGCCTATCGCTCAGAGAACGGCGCCTATGCGTATTCCGGACGCTATCAGCAACGGGGACGCAGCGAGGGTTCTGATATCGATGTTTGCTTCGGTGGCGGCATCTCAATCACGCGATTGCAACTGCCTTAGCCCTCATTTCTGACCACGGGGCGAGCGAAAGTGCGTGAGAGGTGCGTCAATACGAGGCGGGCGAAGGTTGGCGCGTGCAGGCGTACTTGACAGTCCGTCGAGCACTCGCGATCGAGCGCAACGAAGTAGTGGCGCACCTACCGCGTGCTTTCGTCGTCAGGTGGTGAGAAGTGTGGGCTAGCGCTTGTCAGGTCGATCGTCGCCGTCGAACTCGTTCCAGCGGTCGCTGATAAGCGCGACCCACAGCGCCGAGACGCCCCAGCGCAGGGCGAAGGCCAAGGCGATTAATCCCGCAACAAGAAGTATCCAATACATCGTGCTACTGAATTGCTTCGTACAGGTCGAAGACATCCGTCGCGCTTAGCCGGCGCGGGTTGTTTTGCAGGCGATCGACGTTGACGCCGCTTGCGAGCGCCGAGCGCTTCTCGGGGCTATCAATCCCAAAAGCCTCGAGAAAAATCGTGAGACCGAAATCGACCAGCATATTGTTCAGCATGACTCGCGCCTCATCGGGGTGGTCGCAGCCCATCAGGCGGCAGATTTCCAACACCTTTGCTCGAACGTATTCGGCGCCGCGAGGGTCGTTGCAGCTTTCATCGGAAACACCTGCGTTGAATACGAGCGTCTCTCCGAGCGTGAGTCCCACTGCGTGGCCGTGCGGCACGTTGTAGCCGACTGAAATTGGATATGACAAAGCATGCGGGGCCGTGGTGCGCGTCAAGTTGATGGCCTTTCCCGCCATATGCGCGGCTAGGGCCATTGCCTCGCGCGCGGCTCGGTCGGGGTTGTGGACGGCTCGCGGGAGAAACTCGATGGCCAGTTCGATCGCTTTGGTAGCGAAGCCCTGTGATTCAGCCGTAGAGTCCACAGCCCAGTACGATTCAATAGCCTGTGCCAGGGCGTCGACACCGCTGACGGCGGTGAGCCGGGGCCACATCGATTCTGTCAGATCCGGATCGACCACGCAGTAGGTTGGCAGCATCGATTCGTGGCCGAGCGAGTATTTTTTCGTGCCGTCGTAGACGACCGCAAAGTGCGTCGTCTCGCTGCCGCTACCGGCCGTAATCGGCACCGCGATGACATGCCGGCTGGGGTACTCGATTGGCGCCTCACCATGCAGAATCGCCTCCGGCTTCGACGGCTGAATAGCGCAGACGGCGATCGTTTTCGCGACATCGATCGCCGAACCACCGCCCACCCCCAGAATTAGGCGAGCGCCGCTCTCGCGGTACAGTTCTAGGCCTTTTAGAATGTCCGTCCACTGCGGATTGATCGAAAAATCAGTGAACTTCGTTACTTCGCGCCCAGACAAAATTGGCATTAGCGCTGAAGCCGCCCCCGAGACCACGTACGAGCGGCTGCCACACACCAGGAATACTCGATCCGCCGCTAGGTACTGCAGGATCTCCTGAATATGCTGTACGGATCCACGGCCAATATACGCAGGTTGGGTCACCGCTTCGACGCCCTCCGGGTTCCTTTCAATCTACCTCTATGAGGGCTCGTGTCGAACGCTGCTGGCTTATACTAATACCGATTCCCCTACCGTTTATGATCCGGCGACTACTCAGTGCCTTGATGATGTGCTCGCTGTTGCCGATGGCTGTCGAGGCCCTCGGGGCCGCACCGCGCGTTCTGCTGCTAGACCTCGATCAGGTCGTGCACCCGTTAACGACGGAAATAATCGTTCAGGGTCTCGAGGAAGCTGCCAAGTCTCGCGACGCCGCGGTGATTCTGAGGATCAATACCCCGGGCGGCCTGTTGACGGCGACCCAAGAAATTGTGCAGGCGATCGTCGCCTCGCCGGTGCCCGTAGTGACGTACGTCACCCCAAGCGGGGGGCACGCCGCGTCAGCGGGGTTCTTGATATTGGTTGCGGCTGATATTGCCGCGATGGCTCCCGGTACGAATACAGGCGCCGCTCACCCGGTCTTGGCAACTGGCGGCGAGATGGACCAGGTAATGAAGCAAAAGGTCGAAAACGACACCGCCGCCTCGCTTCGCGCCATCACTGATAAACGAGGAAGAAACAGCGAGCTGGCGGAACTAGCTGTCCGTGAAAGCAAATCGTTCACCGAGGAAGATGCACTAGAAGCGAACCTAATCGACGTGATCGCCAACGATTTGGACGAGCTCATTGAAAAACTGAACGGTCGGACAGTCGTTCGTTTCAACGGAGAAGAACAGGTCCTCGAACTCGCCGGAGCCGAGACCTACTCCCTGGAGTTGAACCTTCGTCAAAGAGTACTTCTGCCGCTGATCAATCCGAGTGTTGCGCTGGTCGTTCTGGTCCTCGGGCTGCTCGGTGTTTACATAGAATTTTCGAATCCAGGCCTAGTGCTGCCTGGTGTTCTGGGTGGCATTCTGGCGATTCTTGGACTGATGGCGCTCTCTGTACTGCCAATCAACTGGGCCGGGGCGGCGTTGATCGTTCTCGCGATCGTATTTTTCGTCGTTGAAGCGATCACGCCAACCAATGGAATCTTGGCAACCGGAGGCGCGATCGCCATGGTGCTCGGCGCGGTGATTTTGGTCGAGACCGACATTCCGGAGTTACAAATTGGCTTGGGGCCCGCGATCGCTGTAACGCTGCCATTCGCGCTAATTACGGTTTTTCTGTTGCAACTTGCCGCTCGATCGTTTCGATACAAGGCTGCCAGCGGGACTGAAGCGATGATCGGAGAAGTTGGCGTTGCGAAGACCGCGATCGGCGACGGAGGCCGAGTGTTTGTGCACGGCGAGCTGTGGAACGCATTCGCGAACCAGGAAATCGCGGAAGGACGAAAAGTAAGAGTCGTCTGGGTTGACAACCTGAATCTTGAGGTCGAACCCGTGGGAGAAGAGAGGAACTAGTACATGTTTGGATTCACACTGATCATTCCGGTCATCATCGCTCTCTACTTGATCAACAGCATCAAAATCCTAGCGGAGTACGAAAGGGGCGTCATCTTTCGCCTTGGACGCCTGTTGCCGCAGCCCAAGGGGCCCGGGCTGATGTTCGTATTCGCTCCTCTAGACCGTATGGTTCGGATGTCGTTGCGCGTCGAGACTTTGGAAGTGCCGGCCCAGGACGTCGTCACACGCGACAACGTAACCGTCAAGGTCAGCGCCGTGGTGTTTTTCCGCGTCATCGATCCGACAAAGGCAGTTGTAGAGGTGGCGCGCTACGTGCACGCGACGTCACAGCTCGCGCAGACGCGCCTGCGTTCGGTACTGGGCGAAGCCGAACTTGACGAACTGTTGAGCGAGCGAGAGAAGTTAAACGCCAGGTTGCAAGAGACCCTAGATGGCCACACCGGGCCCTGGGGGATAAAAGTGCAGGCTGTCGAGGTCAAACACGTCGATCTACCCGAGCAGATGATTCGTGCAATTGCGCGTCAAGCTGAGGCAGAGCGCGAGCGCCGCGCGAAGGTCATCCACGCCGAGGGCGAAGCTCAAGCGGCGGAAAGACTGACCGCCGCCGCCAAGGAACTGAGCAGTCAACCCGCGTCGATCACGCTCCGCTACCTACAGACCTTGACCGAGATTGGAACGGAGAAAAATACCACAATAGTGTTCCCGCTGCCGATTGACATGTTTAAAGGTCTGGCCCTATGGGCCGAAAACCAGGGTGATGCGAGCGACGAAAATAAAACCAAACCGTAGCCCAAATGTTTTAGATTCAGTAAAATAGTTTTATGGGCAGGAAACAACAAGATGAGGTGGAACTCATCATTGGTTACAAGCACCTTCTGAGCTTGTTCTTCACCATCGTCGCGTTCTTTTCAATATTTTTCTTCTGGGGCTACACGATCGGCTACGGTCATGGCGAGAGAACCGAGCCAACCGAGCTGGCGTCACTGGGCGAAATCCCGGATACGGGGCCGCCCGAGAGCATGCTTCCGCGAACACTTTTGGACGAGCCTCCTAAGGTAGAGTCGGTGGTCGAGGTCAGACCCGAGCCGAAGCCGGCCGCGGCAAAGACCGCCGTGGTGAAGCCAAGCGCTGTTAAGCCGGCTGCCAAGCCGAAGGCCGCGGCGCCGAAACCGGTTGCCCGCAAGCCGGTCTCAAAGAAGCCGACTCCTCAGACGGCAACTAAAGGACTGCATCTCCAGGTCGCGGCGCTACGCGTGAGCAAAGATGCGATCGCGCTGACGAGTCGCCTGAAGCAGAAGGGTTATCCGGCTAGGCTTGATGAATCCCTTGGTGATGGCTGGTTCCGCGTAGTCGTTGGGCCGTTCGGAAGTGTCAAATCCGCTGAAACTACGCGAAAAAAGCTAAGCTCTGACGGGTTCGATTCGATGGCTCGCCGCTTTTAGCGAGCTAGTGTGTCAACGCATTGTTGATGGCCGACGCGACGTGACCGGCCAACAACTTCGAGCCCTCGTCAAAGAAGTGCACATTCGCTTCTCGCTGGATCTCTGCGAGTCGCGGCAGCGCGAAGCTGTATAAATCGTCCACGCCGATGTCGTGCTTCGCCATGATGCGCTCCGCGACGGCGTCATATTCCTGAACTTCGGAGTTCTTCCGGGGCGGAGAGAGTTTCGCGTCCGGAACGGGAGTGGTCGACGCCCAGACCAACTTGGCTCCCGTCGATTTCAATCTTTCGACCAGCCGCTCCAAATTTCGCTCATACACGTCGATTTCGACCTGCTTGCGGCCGTCGCTCATGTACTTCAAGTCATGCAGTCCCCAATTGAAGTGGATGAGGTCCCATTTGGACTTGCCGAGCCATGAATCGATATGCTCGACTCCCTTCGGAGTCGGACCACCGTTGGTAGGGATTCGGTGGACGTTGGCCTTTCCCTTGAGCAGCGCGCGCGTTTCGAGGGTGTAGCCGATTGAGATAGAGTCGCCGATCAGCAGGACTCTAGGTAAACCAGCGATGTCTTCAATTGGCGCAAAAGCAGGGTTGGCGACTTGAGCGGCAAGGGGACTCGCTGTCATAGCGAGGACGACGGGGGCTAGCGTTGCGGCTTTCACGTCATCATTATGGTCGGTTTCGGGCGCCATGCGCTGACACCACGTGGCGAGCAAACGAGGCTCCAGCCCGCCAATCGAAGGCCGGCCTGAACGGATTTGGGTCAACTTCGCCGCAAAGGCACACCCCTATACTGAATTTGATGGTGCCGCGGGGACATCTCGGGATTGTTTTGTGCCTGATACCCGTCTTTGCTGCCGTGGCACAATCGCAGACCGGCACAATTCTAGGCAGCGCTTTGGACGCCTCGGGTGGAGTGGTAACCCGGACGGAAATTCAGCTCCGCCAAGTCGAGACCGATCGAGTTTCGAGAACCATGGCGGCGGGCGATGGCAGCTTTATTTTTCCGGCAGTCGTTCCTGGAGAATATGAGCTGTCCGCCCGGGCTACCGATCTCGTGTCATCGGCCCGATTAGTACAGCTCAATGTCGGACGCCGCATAGCCGTCGACCTGACGCTCTCCCCGGAACGGCTCCTGACGCAGCTTAACGTCGAGTCGACCGTTCCCGCGATTGATACCGGCAACGCGTCGGTAGGCTCGGTCATTCCTCGAGAACGGCTAGCCCACTTGCCGCTGAATCAACGCGAGTTCTTGCCGCTGGCCTTACTATCAGGCGGAACGCATTCGAATGCGCCGGGCTCCGAGCTTTCTACCCAAAACAACAGCGGGCTGCACGTCAACGGAGCGCGCGAGGTTTCGAACAACTTTCTGCTCGACGGCGTCGACAATAACGATCTCTACATCAACCGGCTGGTGGTCAGCCCGCCGCTCGATTCAGTCCGTGAATTTCGATTGCATGCTTCGAGTTACCAGGCCGAATTTGGCCGCAGCGCCGGCGCCCAGGTCAACGTCGTGAGCCGCTCCGGGACGAATGATCTGCACGGCTCGATCTACGAATATGTGCGCAACGACAAGCTCGATGCGAGAAACTTTTTCGATCCAAGCGGTCAATCGATTCCGCCCTTTAGACGCAATCAGTTCGGACTATCAGTCGGTGGTCCCGTCGTCCACCAGAAAACTTTCTTCTTCGGTGGTTACGAGGGTACGCGCATCAAAGACGCCGCCACTCGAACTACCTCGGTCCCAACCGGGTCGATGCGCGAAGGTGATTTTTCGGCTGTGCCCGCGCCAGTGATCGATATTTTTACGCAAGCGCCATTCCCGAATAACACAATTCCGGTTGAACGACAGAGTTTGATCGGTAGCACCCTGGCGTCAAGCTGGCCCGACCCAAATCGCGCGGACCCACTCCAAAATTTTGTCTCGACGCCTCTCGGCGACGGCTTGGTCAATCAGCTCTACGGCCGGCTCGATCACTATATTGGCGCTAGCGATGCGCTGATGTTTCGCTACAACTTGAGCCACACGCGCTCACTTGAGCCGTTCGGCGACGATAGCGACGTGCCGGGGTTTGGAAATTTCACGCTTGATCGTGGACAGAATCTCGTAGCGTCGAATACCCACGTGTTCACCCCGTTTACCATTCTGGAAACAAGGTTTGGCTTTAACCGCTTGCGCCGTGAGGTGTTGCACCAGAACGCGGGCAACGACATTGGAGGGAATCTGGGCATTCCGGGGTTGTCGGCCGATTCACGATTCACCGGGTTTCCGGCGATCAACGTCTCTGGGTTCTCCAATTTGGCCGATGACGTCGCGCTGCCAATCGTCCGCGAAGACAACACCTATCACGTAGTCGCCAACATGACCCACGTGGATCAGCGACATGCCTACAAATGGGGATTCGAATATCGCAATGTGACCATTGATGGGATTCAAGGGCTCTTTGGGCGTGGGCAATTTAATTTTCTGGGAGCGCTTTCGCAGAACCCGGTCGGTGATCTGTTGTTAGGCTGGCCAACTTTCACTATCCAGACCTCGGTCGACAATCCATTCCGGCAGCGAGCTGGTTTCTGGAGTGGGTACGTGCAAGACGACTGGAAAGTGACGAGCAACATTACGTTGAACCTCGGTTTGCGATACGAGTTCAATTCGCCCGCGGTCGACGCGGATGATCGATTCATGCAGTTTGACTTGGCGGCTCAACAACTCGTTCCCGCCGGGACCACGTCACTTGGCCGCGCGGGCTACCAGTCGGATCGAAATAACTTCGCTCCGCGTGTGGGATTAAGTTGGAACCCCAGCGACAGTCTCGTCGTGCGAGCCGGATACGGCATTTACCACGAAGTCAACGTTATCGAAGCGAACTCGGGCCTCTACTTCAATCCGCCGTTTTTCGATCTGCGAATTTTCTTTCCTTCGCAGACGCAATTGTTGAGTTTGGATAACCCGTTCCCGGGCGTGGGCTTTACCCCGCCTGCTTCGGTGAACGCAATCCAGCCGGACTTTCGAAGCGGTTATGCGCAGCATTTCAATGCCGGGGTCGAAAAGGCTCTCGGCCGCGGTGTCGTAGCTCGGGTTTCGTATCTTGGCTCGAAGGGTTCGAAATTACTGCGTAGACGTGATCTCAATCAACCGGCGCCCGCGGCGGGTGACGTGAACTCTCGACGTCCTATCGCGGGTTTCGCAAATGTGGTGATGTTTGAATCGGCCGCGTCATCGGTCTACCACTCCGGTGTATTTTCGCTGGAGCGGCGCTTCGCCGCCGGGATGGGATTCACGGGCGCATACACTTGGTCGAAATCGATTGACGACGTTTCCGCGTTCCTGGGTTCACGGGGTGATCAGGCGTTCCCTCAGAACAGCAATGATTTTCAGGCGGAACGGGGTTTGTCGAACTTCGACCAGCGGAATCGATTCGTGTTCACCACGACATACGATCTACCGTTTCGGAACGTGCTGGCGCGGAACTGGCGCGTGCTGGCGATCGGTACGTTCGGCTCCGGCCGGCCGTTTACGCCAGTGCTAAGCGTCGACAATTCGAACACGGGCAATACCGGAAGTATTTTTGGCGCGGACAGACCAAACGTCGTAGGCGATCCGACGGCCGGAGACTCAACTCCCGAGCACTTCTTCAACACAGCGGCTTTCGAGACGCCCGGCCCGGCAACGTTCGGCGACGCTGGGCGCAACATCTTGAGCGGCCCGGGATTTGCGACCTTCGACCTAGCTGTGGTCCGAACACTTCGCATCGCCGACAAGGCGACACTCGATTTACGCGCAGAGGCCTTCAACCTGTCGAATCACACAAATTTCGATCTGCCAGAGCGCTTCTCCGATCAGCCGACATTCGGTCGCATTCAAGCTGCTGGAGCATCGCGCCAAATTCAGTTCGGGATTCGCATCGGGTTTTAACCTCGATTTTTCATACCCGTTTCCGCGGATGATCGCGCTTGGGCTGAGGGGCGGGTTAGCGCGTACTTCTCAGCACGCGCCGAGCGAAAATGTTCGGCGCATGCCGCCCTGTCGCACCGTCGGCCAATGAGAACAGTGCTTGAGAAAAGCGCCCAGCATGCACGTTTCGGGCCCAAGATGCGTCTTCCTTTAGAACGGCAATGGCGGAGTACGTCCTAAAATACGCCGACCCCCAGGGTGGCGTCCACGAAGAGGTTTTGAGCGCGGGCTCCGAGACTGACCTGCGCGATCGCTTCACCGAGCGCGGGATGCTCGTCTATTCGATCAAACCGCGACGCGCGCTAACCGACATTCAAATTGGCGGCGGCGGCGGCCGATTAAATCTCGAGCAGTTCATCATCTTCAACGAGCAGTTTGTGACGCTGACCCGCGCCGGTCTGCCGATCCTCAAATCGCTCGACTTGCTGACCGCGAATATCAAGAACAAAACGCTGTCGGCGCACATCGAGGCAATTCATCAGGACGTCAGGACCGGCACGCCGCTGTCCGAAGCCTTTACGAAGCGTGAGATATTCCCCGCGATTTACACCACCTCATTGCTTGCTGGGGAACGGTCGGGCGCTCTCGACGAGGTCGTCGAACGCTATGTCAAGTATCAAAAGTTAGCACTGGCGATTCAAAAGAAAATCTTGGTTTCGCTGATCTATCCAACAGCGTTGATTTGCCTGGTGTTGGCGTTGATCGTGTTTCTCGTGACGTTCGTCGTGCCGGAGTTTTCGGCGCTGTACGATTCGATGGACGCGGATTTGCCTTATTCGACGCAGGTTCTCGTTGCCGTCGGTGTGACAACCCAAGAGCATGCGTTGCTGATATTCGGTTCTCTATTCGTGCTGATCGCGGTGTCTATCTGGGGCATGAGGACCAAGACCGCCAGCCGCGCGCTTGATCGCTTCAAGCTGCGAGCCCCGATACTCGGGCAGATTTGGATCAAATATCAGGTCGCGCAACTTTCGCGGCTAATGAGCACGCTGCTTGAGGGTGGAATTCCGCTGATGCAGACGCTCGAAACGACGAGCCGGTCTATTGGCTCGCCGTTGATCCGTGATGCCATGGCCGAGGCGCGCGAGAAGGTCCGCGAGGGGCGGCCTCTTTCTAAGAGCCTCCTAGAAACGGGGGTATTCCCGTCGCTATCAGTTGAGATGATCCACGTCGGCGAGACAACTGGCGCGCTGCCGCAAATGCTGAGTTCTGTGGCGGAATTTTTCGATGACGAGGTTCAGACGAAAATGGCCGCCCTGTTGAGCCTGGTCGAGCCCGCGATAATGGTTTTCATGGGCATCTTTGTCGCCTTCGTGTTAATTTCACTGTACTTGCCGATCTTCACCTTGGCCGAGCAAATTTAGCCTTAGGTCGAGGAGCGCGCAGCCGCATTTCTCAATGCGTTACGGAACATAAGTCACCAACAGGCACACCGCCGTCGGACAATTCCAGATCAACTCGCTACGTTGCCCAATTCGGAGGCTGCGCAGCTAAATAATCTTGCCTGAACGCTCTAATGAGTTCCGGCGTCCTATCTATTAGGGGCCGGTGTCGCTATGGCGTCGGCTCGTTTAGCTATGGCGACTACCGACGACACAATCCGCATCTCACGCGAAGACGAAGTGCAGCACGCCCGCGAAGTGGCGGCGCGGTACCGCTACGCCTACGTCGACCTTGCTCACGTTCACATCGATAGCGAACTGTTTCGCTCGGTCCCTGTTGACCTCATGTTCCGCTATAACTTCGTCCCCATGGCGGAGCAGAATGGCACGCTCGAAATCGCGATCGTCGACCCACGCCAGCTCCCTGAATTGGACGAAATCTCGCTGCTGCTCCGCAAGAAGCTCCAGATCAACGTCGCGACGCTTTCGCAGATCAACGAGCTACTGAAGAAGACCGAACAGTCGCAGCGCGTGCTTGAAGAGGTCACCGAGGGTTTTGTTCTTGAGGTCGTTGAAGACGAAAATTCGGACGAGACTCTTTCGATCGACAAGCTGACAGGCGACTCCGACATTTCGCCGATCATCAAGCTGATCGATACGACGATTTTTAATGCCCTCGAGCGCCGCGCGAGTGACATTCACATCGAGACACGCAACGCTGAGGTCGCCATCAAGTACCGCATCGACGGCGTCCTTCACTACGCGATGCCGCCGATCTCTAAAGACTGGCACGAGACGATTATTTCGCGTATCAAGGTAATGAGCGAACTCGACATCGCCGAGCGCAGAGTGCCCCAAGATGGCCGATTCCGGGTTCGCTACAAAGGCCGCTACATTGATTTTCGCGTTTCGATCATGCCGACGGTGCATGGGGAAGACTGCGTTCTTCGCGTACTCGACAAGGAGTCGATGAGTGAGAAATTTTCGAAGCTCTCGCTCGATGTCGTCGGTTTCTCTCCACACGACCAAAAACGCTTTGACCACTACATTCGCGAGCCCTATGGCATGGTGCTCGTCACGGGACCAACCGGTTCGGGCAAAACCACAACGCTCTATGCGGCCCTGAGTGAGATCAAAACCGACGAGGACAAGATCATCACGATCGAAGACCCGATCGAGTATCAGCTTCACGGAATAACCCAAATTCCGGTCAACGAAAAAAAGGGCCTTACCTTCGCTCGCGGGTTGCGCTCGATCTTGCGCCACGATCCGGACAAGGTCATGGTCGGTGAAATTCGTGACTCGGATACGGCCCAGATCGCGATTCAGTCCGCGCTGACCGGTCATCTGGTGTTCACGACGGTGCACGCCAACAACGTGGTTGATGTGCTCGGTCGATTTCTCAACATGGGTGTTGAGGCTTATAACTTCGTTTCGGCGTTGAACTGCATCTTGGCACAGCGATTGGTGCGCCTCATTTGCGAGCACTGCAAGGTGAAGAAGCGCTACTCCGTGGAAGTACTAGAGCAGTCGAACCTCTCGGTCGAGGAGTGGGCTGACTTCGAATTCACCGAGGGCGAGAGATGCATCGAGTGCTCGGGAACTGGATTTCGTGGCCGCACGGCAATTCACGAGTTGCTCGATATGTCCGACCGGATTCGCGAGTTGATACTCGACAAGCGACCGAATTCCGAGGTGGCCCGGGTTGCCCGCGAAGAGGGCATGCACTCGCTGCGCGAGTCGGCGGTAGAGCGCGTCCGAGACGGTTTGACCACGCTGAAGGAGATTAACAAGGTTACCTTTATCGACTAGTCGGTTCGCCATGCTACAACTCCTCAACAAGCTGCTGCCCGATCCACCGCCGCCACTCGTTTTCGAGATCGGCGACGGATTGTTGACCGGCGTAAGGCGTACCGGCTCGACCATTGAGGCGCGAGCGCGGCGCGAGCTACCGCTAGAAATCGTAGAGGTCTCGTCACTTGAGGTCAAGATCGTCGACACTGCCGCGCTAGCCGCTCTCTTTGAGGAACTACTGCTCGAGTTGGCGCCGATTCCCCGTCCGACGGCTGCGCTCTTACTTCCTGACGCTGCTTCGAAGCTAGCGGTGCTGGAGTTCGACTCTCTGCCGTCGAAGCCACAGGAACTTCGCTCTCTGATCGCATTTCGGTTGAAGAAGTCAGTCCCGTTTGACGTCCGCGCAGCCAGACTTAGCTACCAAGTTCAAACTTCCCGGCGAACCCCATCGGTGCTGGTAGCGGCGACGCCGGGTGAAGCTGTGTGGCCCTTTGAGGAACTGCTACGCGAGTTCGGACTCCATCTTGGGTTTATCTCGCTTTCGTCCGCGTCGATGCTGAACCTGGTCTCCGCCCAGGAAATGACGCTGGTGACAAAGCTCAGCGGCAGCATTATGACAATGGCGGCAATCGACGAATCGGCGGTACGGCTGGTTCGGAGCGTAGTGTTACCTGGCGCAAGCGACGTCGAGTTGGAATCGTCGTTGTCCAAGTTTGTGGCGGATCTCTATCCGACCTTCGTCTACATTGAAGACAACTTGGGCGCGCCTGTCTCCAAGCTTTTGTTGGCCGGCTTCGGTGAATTAACTGATCCGGCTGCCGGCTACTTTTCGGAAGAGCTCGGCTGCCAGGTCGAAGCTCTAAGGTCCCCAAACGGAATCTTGGGCGCGAATGATGCTGGAATCGAGGGATATCTGCAGGCCGCGTAGCGGGACCGAATCATGCGAGTCGAACTGAATCTAGCCTCGAAGCCGTTCGGTGGAAAACGCGCTTTTTGGACCCTGGCAACCGTCGCCGGCGGCCTATTGGCCGTGCTCGCGATCGCACTGATTTGGACCTTCGTCACGAGCAACGACCTGCCCGAAGATTTGATCGTCCGCGAGACGCAGTTGCAGGCGGAATTAGCCCAGCTAGCTCGTTCAGAGGCGCAGGCGACGTCGAAGCTAAACACACCGCTGGGGGTCGAAATTATCGACCGCTCTACATTCCTAAACCAACTTCTTCTGCGTAAAGGTATTTCTTGGACCCGGACATTCGCGGACGTCGAAAAAATTCTCCCGCCCGATGTGCGAGCAGTCATGATTCGGCCCGAGGTCGCCTTCAGTGGCACGATTCAACTGGACATGACCGTGGGGGCAAAATCCCCCGACGGTTTTATTGAACTGATCCTAGCCTTGGAAGAGTCCGAGCTATTCGGGTACCCGTACGTCCGCGGCAGCGCTCCGCCCACCGAAAATAATCCGTCTTTCAGCTATCAACTCACGGTGAGTTATGAGCAAGAACTCTAACAACGTGGCGCCATTGGTGCCGCCGGCCCCGTGGACCGACCGGATCAAGCCAAAAAACGTTCTCATCGCGCTGGCCGTTCTCGCCCTGTTCGATCTGGTGTTCTATTTTGTTGCGGTTTTTCCATTGGCGAATCGCGAAGCTGATCAACGCGTGCTCATTGCCGCTCTCGAGCGGCAAGTCGAATCGCGGCGGGCAAATCTAACGACCACCGAGGAGGTCGCGGATCGCCTTGACCGCGCCGACGAGCAAGGTCAAGAGCTTGTCGATCAGATCACCTTAGAACGCCGCACCGCATTTTCGGCTCTGCTGAGCGAACTAGGCAGCGCCGCCGGTGAATCAGGCGTAGACGTTCGCGAGACTGCGTATGAAGTTGAGTCGGTTGACGGCAGCGACAACTACGGCATCCTGTCGATCAACGCAAACTTCCGCGGCCGCTACGAGAACCTTGTCAAACTACTCAACGTTCTTGATCGCTCGGAATTGTTTTTCATCATCCACTCGCTCGGCGCGTCTCCCAGGGCCGACAGCGATTCAAACGAACTACAAATCAACATGCGCGTCGACACCTTCGTGAGGAATCTGTAGATGCCGAAGGTGAATCTAGGCGCTGATAAAAAGAGCCTCACTCAACTCGGCATCGTCCTCGCCGTGCTTGTGGGCGTCGTCTACTATCAGTTTTTCCGCGGACCCGACGTTCCAAGTCCCCAGCCGACGCCCAGTGCTCCCGTGCAAGCGGCGGCGTCGACTCCAGTCGCCGCGCAACCGGCGCCGGTGCGGAAGCAGGCCAAAAAGACATTTCGCCGAGGGGAGCGCTTCCGCCCCAAAATGGGACGCTCTGAATCCGACGCGCCGCCCGACCCCAGAACCGCCGATCCGACTCTTCGAATCGATCTGCTAGCGGGGGTCCGCGGGGTGACGTTTGAGGCGATAGAGCGTGACATTTTCAACTATGGGGTGCGCAAGGCGCCTCCGCCTCCGCCTCCCTCCAAGGACGAGACGAGAGCCGCGCAGCAGCGTCTTGAAGAACAGATTAAACGGCAACAGGAGGCTCAGAAAGCCAAGCCGGCCGTCTCAACTCCGAGCAAGCCAACGATGCCGCGGCTAACCTGGAAGTATTACGGTCTCGCGAGCAAGCCTGGAATGGGCACGAGGCGCGGATTTTTGCTTAACGGTGAAGAAATCATCATTGGCGGCGAGGGCGAAGTTTTTGAAAAGCGGTATAAGATCAAACGGATAGGGCTCGAATCGATAGTGATTGAGGATTTGGATTTCAAACAAGAGCAGACTCTCTCGCTGACGACTCCGAGTTGACGCCATGTCTCGAACGAGCAGCAAGCGGAACTCACGCGGCGGCTACGTGCTCGTTGCGTTGCTAGCCGCGTCCGCGGTCGTGCTAGTGACACTCGCACTTGCGCTGCCGCGTATGGCGGTGCAGTCCCAACGAGTTAAAGAAGAGATGCTGATTTATCGCGGCAAGCAGTATCAGCGCGCGATCATGCTCTACTATCGCGAGCACAAAAAGTATCCTGAGGAGCTTGACGACCTCGAAGATACCGATGGTGTGCGTTACTTGCGCAATCGTTACAAAGACCCCCTAACGGGCCAGGACGAGTGGCGCATCGTCCGCATGGGTAAGGACGGCCGATTCAAAGACTCTCTGATATACGACCTCGCCGAAGAGAACGAGGGCGACGGCTTTGGCTCGCCGTTTGGAAACTCAAGCGGTTCTTCCGGGTTTGGCTCGAATTCGGCGCAGTACCGGCCTCCGAGCCAGATGCCCATGCCGGGCCAGTTTCAAGGTGGCGCCAGAACTCGTGCCGTGCGGCAATCCGGGGCGCCCGATCAGACCGACCAGGTTCGCTACAACCAGGGCTATGAATTCAGCACCGGTGCGCAGCCCGGTGTCGACGGACAAGGGCGGCAACCCGCGGTCGGATCAGACGGCCAACCCCTTCCTCAGCAGCAAGATTACAGCGGGAGGCTTCCGAGCCAGGTTCCCATGAACGAGAACCAGCCGCCCCAGCCAAACCCCAATGCGCCGTTTGGGCAGCAGGGCCAATTCCAAGGTGGTCAGCCTCAATATGGGGCCGGCGCGGCTCAGGGGCAGTTCGCCAACATGTCTGGTCAACAACCGCCCGGAGGGATCGGTGGCACGCCAACCGCCTTCGGACAGCAGGGCGTCGGCGCCGGCGCGACCAGTATCATTCAGCGCTTGCTCACGACTCCGCGTCCAGGTGGCTTGGCGGGTTTGCAGGGCGCCAACCAACAGCTTCAAGGCGGAATGGCGGGTGGCGGAGCGGCAGCGTTTCAAGAAGGCATTGCCGGTGTCGCCTCGATGGTCGAGGACTACGGTGTCATGACCTACCAAGGCCGCGAAATGTATAACGAATGGGAGTTCGTCTACGACTACCGCAAAGACACCGGGGCGGCGGGTGGTATGGCAATGGGAGGCTTCGGGGGCTCGTCACTGGCCGCGGGTCAGCCCGGCGCTAGCGCCGCGCGCGGTTTGAGTATGAACCCTGGGATGGTGGGCGGCATCTCTGCTCAAGGCCAACAGGGGCGCATGAACCCCGCGGGTATATCGGGCCAGAATCCCGGAAACCCCAACCAGCCCGGCTACGGCTATGGCGCCCAACCCGGCGGGAACAACCCCTATCAGCAGCAACAACAAGGGGGCTATAATCCCAATCAACCGGTCGGAAATAGCCCGTATCAGCCTAGCGGGGCGCCGTCTCCGTACGGCGCAACTCCGTATGGCACGACTCCGTACGGCACGACGCAGGGGCAGGGTTCACCCACACCGTACGGCGCGCCAACCCGCCCCGGTCAGCAGAGCCCGCCAAACCCGAACGCCCGACCCTCCCCCTACCAGCCGCCGACTCAAAACAACAATCGCCGCACTCGCTGACGCAAGGGCGGAACCAAGCCGGCGACCGCCAATCTTTCGTTATGTGCTTATCGTACTTGTCGCTGGGGCGTGTGGTGGGGCTGAAAAAATTGGGTTTGTTTGGGTTTGTTTTTCACTCGCGTAGATCTTTAGAGTAAATCGCGCATGTTATTCAATCTACGATGATTAACGTGGAATCATCGAGGTCTCCGATTGGGTTCGTTTTGGAGATTTTTGTTTGCTGTTTCGAGAGGCTTTGGATCTGTTCGAGTTGCTTGCGGGTGTGTTCGTAGCGGCGGGCTAGCCGGTTCTCGTAGAGCGACACTTTCGAGAGGGCGTTGCTGTGGCTAGCGTCCACCGTGACGGTTTCGGTTACTAGGGTGTCGATGTCGACGGAATCGCCGTGGCGGGCAAGATGGCCGATCCGCTCATTTACATGGAAGTCAAAGATAGAGGACTCGAAGCGCAGGGCGCGGCGCATGCGGTACTGGGTGGCGGCGAGTTGGAAGACGAGGTCGCTCTCGATGGGAGTTTGGGGGTTGAATTGGCGCTCGTAGGCTCTGACTAGGGCGTCTAGGTTGTCGGATTTTTCGCCTGGGAGGAGGGGTTCGCACTCGTAGGCTTTGTTTTTGCGGGCGTTTTGGCGGACTAGCAATTTGCCGTTGCGGGTGCGTGGTCCGGTACTTTTTTGGGCGTTGCGGCGGTTCGCTTCGATTTGTTTTTGGGTCGCCATAAGGAGGGGCCTTGGTTTCGTCCTCAGGCTACCAGCGGTGTCAAGGGGGGCGGGGGGATTTAGCTTGGGAGGGAACAGTCAGCACGAGGGTTCATGACGGTGTAGAGACTGCGTCGTGGCATGTGACAGTCCCCGCCGGTGGGTCTTTTGTCGTTTGTGAGACGAAGAGAAGGGCTTGGCTCGAGTTCGGTGGCTGTCCCCAACGGCCAAACGGCCATAGCTGTCAATTCGGGCTCCGTCCCGGATCTCCCCGGATCTCCCCGTCCGGATCTCCCGGGTTTCCTCCGCGGGTTTCCCCTCGGGTTTCCCCGGGTTTACCGGGTTTCCGCAGTAGAATTGAGCCGTCGTGATCGGCTCCACCAGACGCCGAAGGAGAGTTCCTAATGACGCCCGCGATGACCCTTTGTTTGCTGTCCGCCGGGAGCTTTTTGCTCACCGGCATGCTCATCGGAGTTTGGAAGTATCACGGCATGATGACTCGCCCCGACCACCGAGCGCACATCTACGTCGATCAGGCTCATCGAGCCGCGCTGTGGTATAGCTTTGCCTCCATTGTGCTGATGACTCTGGCGGAGCACTGCACCTTCGCGCAGACGGTTCAGCTGTGGGCCGCGGGCGTTACTCTGTTTCTGTTTGCCTCGGCGCTCGTGAGCTACATCGTGCACGGTGTCAAACAGGACACCGAGAACCAGTTCCAGGAACGCAACTTCACAACGACGTGGTCGATGTACGTGTTGATCGCGGGAGAAGTCGCCGGAGTCAGCGTGCTTATGGCTGGAGTCGTGGTGGGACTCCGGCAGGGCTCATGAGTCGTGGAAACCAATCTGCATGCCTACTTGCGAACCCCTTTGGCTAGCCGTCGCGTCCAGTCGAGTTCTCGGGCGTGCCGCATTCGTTGCCGAGGTAGCCGTTTCCCCCGCAGTACCGAGCGTCCTGCAGACTGGATCAAGACCCGGGACCGGTCGAGAGCGCCCATTTGAGCAGTCCGACGGATAGATATTGTTAATTATTTTCAAGCGAGCCAACCACCCCTTGAAACCGCTCGAAGCCCTTCAAACAGGGCATTAGAGCCCTCTGGCGGGGGTTTCGGCGTGCTCTCGGAGCATCGTTTGTGGCAGCGCTTGTTCACGCCACCTATCCGTCGAGCGATAGAATTGGCGTCGAAGAGCCGTGGAATCAAGCAGTTCCAGAGTAGTGCGCTTCGGGGTGTTTGAGATCGACTTCGGCAGCCGTGAGCTACGAAAGCGGGGTATACGAGTCCGCTTACAGGACCAGCCCTTCCGCGTGCTGGAAGCGCTGGTTGAGAAGCCCGGCGAGGTCGTCACCCGTGAGCAGCTAAAGGAGCGCCTGTGGGCCGACGACGACTTTGTCGAATTCGATAAGAGCCTCAACACGGCGGTTCAGAAGATTCGACAAACGCTTGACGACTCGGCCACATCGCCACGTTTTCTCGAAACCCTGCCGCGAGTGGGGTATCGGTTTGTCGCGGCGGTTGAGCAGCCGGTCGACACAACGACATCCAGGCGTTTGACTGTCAGGGCCTTCGGCGTGGCGCTGGCGGGCTTTGTCGTTGGTGTAGTTGCGTTGCTCGCCTGGTTAAAACAAGATCCCGAGTCGACGCCCGAGCCGTTCACACTGCAGCCCAAACCGCTAACGGCCTACTCGGGTGCCGAGCGATCCCCGAGCCTGTCTGCGGATGGTACGCAGGTTGCGTTCGAATGGCATGGTCCGAATAAGGACAACTTCGACATCTACATTCAGGTGATCGGCGCGGCCGAACCGCATCGCGTGACGAACGATCCGGCCCCGGACTACATTCCCGAATGGTCACCGGATGGCCGCTACATTGCGTTCCTGCGTGAGGTTGGCGATGGCCTGGCACTGTATGTAGTCTCGCCGCACGGCGGCGGAGAACGTCGGCTCATCAATGTCCGCCGCGTCGGGGTCGGTAGGGAACAGCTAGGCTGGACTCCTTATTCACGAGAGATTGTCTATCGAGCACCTTCGCCAGAAGGATATGTGATCTATGCTGTCGCGGTCGATACGGGCCAACGACGGCAACTGACCTCACCCGGTTTGGATGCGGACTCCGTACCCCACCTCGGGGATTCACACCCGACTTTTTCGCCTAACGGCAGGCGGCTCGCTTTTGTGCGCCGGCGTGGAATTCGGGTCGACGAAATCTGGATCAAGCCGGCGACGGGGGGCGTAGAGGCTCCGTTGACGGCTCGCTCGACCGACATCTCAACGATGTACTGGACGCCTGACTCGCGGGAACTTCTCTACGCCTCATTGGGGCGGGTCTTCCGGACATCGGTGGAGGACGGAGTCCCGGAGAGAATACGCGGCTTCAGTGGAGAAGTCCGGAGAATCTCTATCGCTCGATCAGCGCCCCGAATCGTTTGGAGCCAGTCCGAAACGGATCAGGATATATGGAGGCTACTACTAACTTGCGAAAGTAAGGCCTTTAACTGTAAAATGTCGGTATGGCAAGACCGGCGGGTGCGCGGCCATGCTGTCGCGGTCGATACGGGCCAACGACGGCAACTGAACGGTGATTCGACTGAACGCCGAGGAAGAAGAGACGCTGCGACTCTGGGTGCGCGGCCACAAGTCCGAACGGCGCATGGTGGAGCGCGCTCGCATTGTGCTGCTGGCGGCCGCCGCTACCTCGACCGCCGAGATCGCCCGGCAACTGGGATCCCCGGCGGCGCGCGTGTCGAAATGGCGCACCCGCTTCGCCCAGCAACGTCTGGCGGGATTATGCGATCAAGCGCGTTCCGGCAGGCCCGCGCGGTACGACCAAGCGACGCGCAAACGCATCCTCTGCCAACTCGACGAAGCTCCGCCCGAAGGGCACGCCACTTGGACAGGCGAACTGCTCGCGGAAGCTCTCGGCGACGTCAGCAAGCATCAAGTCTGGCGCGTACTGCGGCAGCTCGGCGTGTCCTTGCGGCGGCGGCGCAGTTGGTGTTTGTCAACCGACCCGGAGTTCGCTCGCAAGGCCGCCGACATTGTCGGACTCTACCTCAGCCCGCCGGAAAACGCCGTGGTGCTCGCGGTCGACGAGAAGCCGAGCATCCAGGCCTTGGAGCGAGCGCAGGGCTGGCTACGCTTGCCCAACGGCAAGGCCTTGACGGGCTTCTCGCACGGCTACAGGCGGCACGGCACGACGCCGCTTTTCGCCGCGCTGGAAGTGGCTACCGGATTCATCATCGCCGGACACTATTGGCGCCGACGGCGTCGCGAGTTTCTCGACTTCATGAACCACATCGCGGCCATCCACGAAGGCCGCGAGATCCACATCATCTTGGATAACTTGAACACTCACAAGCCCAAAAATGACCGCTGGCTGCAACGTCATGCGAACATCCATTTTCACTACACGCCGACCTACAGTTCGTGGATGAATCAGGTTGAGGTGTGGTTTTCGATTCTGAGCCGCCGCGCCTTGCGGGGGGCGAGTTTCACTTCCCCCCGGCAGGTGCGCGAGGCCATCGACAGCTTCGTCCGCGTCTACAACTCCAAGGCTACTCCGTTCGAATGGACCAAGACCGTCGTAGCCCCTCGTCCCCTCGCCAGTAAATATTCTAACTTACGCAACTAAGTACTAGAACTGGACGAACAGGGACGTCCAGTCGGAACGCCCCGTCGGGTTGCCTCGACAACTCGTACCGAGAAAGACCCTGAGATATCGCCCGACGGAAAGCGACTGGCGTTTATGTCAAACCGATCTGGTAGCCCTGAGATTTGGCTTACCGAAAGCGATGGGAGTAATCCGATACAACTGACGCGGATCGGGTCAGGCGCTGGCGCTGTGGGGTCTCCCAGATGGTCGCCTGAAAGCGAGCGAATCGTTTTCGACGCGCATCAAGGAGATCCATCAGGACAGGACATTTGGGTCGTCGACGTTTCGGGCGCCCCTCCAAGGAACCTGACGAATACACCCGAGGTTTATGAAGGTCGACCAGCGTTTTCGAGTAATGGGCGCGCGATCTACTATCGGGTCAACGACGGTACCGGCCCTAGCTCGGTCTGGAGAATCCCTTCCGAGGGCGGCGAGGCAGTGCTGGCGCTCGCCGAACGCGCTATCGACTTCGCGCAATCGCTAGACGGGAATTATCTCTATTTCTCGACGCCCGACAGGGAGCTTCGACGAATCCTGGTCGCAGGAGGCGCCTCCGAGGTCGTGGCCCGTGGTAGCCGGAACTTTGATAGGAGGTGGAGCGTCAGTGAGAATGGAGTCTACTGGTTGAACGAGCATGAATCGGACGTCGTAACGCTTGAGCTGATCGATCCGAAATCTGGGATCTCTGAAGTCGTCGCCGAGTTGAATCAGGATGATCCGACGGTGGCGGTGGAATTCCTGTCGATCACGAGAGATTCTCGGTCCTTGGTTTACACGCGGACCAATCGAGCTGATGACGATCTGTATTACTCGGAGCTCGATTAGGGCAGCAGGGCACAATCGATGGGGCCGAGGGGACAGGGCCGAGGGAACCGGGGCCGAGGGGACGAAGCCCTTAACAAACGTAACGAGGAGTTCTGGGAGCCCGGAAACACGTAACGCCGTAAAGCCATTACGAATCAACAGCTTCCAGCGATCTCAATGTTAATAAAATAGCGCGATTGAGCCTCGCAACGGCCAAGACGATACCCGCCCAAACGGCCGTCCCGCGATTTTGAGATTTCTTTTGCCTTTGCAATCAGCAACCTAGCGATACGGTCGGCCAAAAACCGGACACACGGGCCTTACAATATACGTGGGGGCCGAAGAACGCCCTGCTAGGAGGCTCGAAATTTACACAAAGCCCTGCCAAATCCGGCCAATGGACGCTATTCACGACAGGGACTGGGGATTGGCTTGCATGAGCGTGCGAGGAGTTCCTCGTTCTGCTCTGTTGAGTTTGACGGGATACAAATGGTGAGTATAGCGGGTCGCCCCCTGCCAGCGATTTTTAGAGAAAACCGGACAAATCCGGACATTTCCGGACATTTCCGGACATTTCGACGCTTGAGTTGCGCCCGCGCTGCTCAGCCTAAAATCCCGTGACACGGGTCCCATCCTGGATCCGCGGACCGCGAAGTGTGGGTTGTGCATGCACGGCGACTAGAAGGGGAAACAGCCGTCAACGGAAGCCGCGCCGGCGTGAGGGAAGATTCCTCGGCGATCGAAGTTGGGTTTTAATTGGTGGCCCGCATTTCGATTCCATTCGACGCAGCAGCCGACTTCGTCGTACGATAGCGGTTCGAATTGAAATCCACATGATCGTCACCGTCCAGCAACACATCCTGCAGCAGCAGTTGGAGCACTTTCCCGCCGCCCACGGCACGTTTTCGTGGCTGCTCTCGGGCATCACGTTGGCGACCAAGATGATCCAAGCAAAGGTCCGGCGGGCCGGCTTGCTCGATATCCTCGGCGATGCGGGAGATTCGAACGTCCACGGCGAATCTCAGCAGAAGCTTGATGTGTATGCAAACGAGGCGCTCATCCACTGCCTGGGCGTGCGAGAGAGCGTAGCGGTGCTCGCCTCGGAAGAGAATGACGAGGCTGTGACGTTCGAACGTGCGCCTGATCAGGGCAAGTACCTCGTCGTGTTCGACCCACTCGACGGCTCATCGAACATCGACGTCAACGTCAGTGTGGGAACGATCTTCTCGATCCTCCGCAAGGAGCCGAATGAGCACGCAAGCGGTTCGTCGTTACTACAGCCGGGAACCCGGCAGATCGCGGCGGGTTACGTCGTATATGGCTCGTCGACGATTCTGGTTTATACAGCAGGCAAGGGCGTTTATGGATTTACGCTCGATCCGGCGGTCGGCGCATACGTGCTGAGTCACGAAGACATGCGAATGCCCGAGCAGGGCAGTATCTACTCGGTCAACGAAGCCTATGCCGAGGAGTTTCCAGATCGCCACAACGAATATCTGCATCGCCTCCGCGCCGGCGAACTCGGCAGGACGTACAAGTCCCGATACATCGGCTCGTTGGTCGCGGACTTTCACCGAACGTTGCTCAAGGGCGGAGTGTTCTTGTACCCGCCTACCGTGTCGCAGCCTGACGGGAAGCTGCGTTTGCTCTACGAAGCCAACCCAATGGCATTCATCGCCGAACAAGCCGGTGGCGTTGCATCGGACGGCTCGGGACCTGTGATGGACATTGTGCCCACTGGTATTCACCAGCGCACCCCACTCGTTTTGGGGGGCAAGGCCGAAATGGATGATTTTTTTGCGTGATTGCTAAACCGCGAGTCAATCCGCCCGAGAGTCGGTGCCGGGAACCGGTCCACCCCGAAGCGCATCTAATCAACTGGGTATACTGGCCATAGAGATGATCGACGTCACCGATAACGCGACGAGTAAGATTCGCGGGATGCTCGATAGCGAGAACCCCGGCGGATTGATGCGTCTCGGCGTGATCGGTGGCGGCTGCTCAGGACTACAGTACAAATTCAAGTACGAGTCGAAGCCACGCACCACCGACAGCGTTATTGAACTGGACGGGATTCGCTTATGTGTCGATCCAAAAAGCTATGAGTATCTGGACGGCATGACGCTCGACTATATGGAAACGCTTCTCGAGCAGAGGTTTCTTTTTAAGAACCCCAACGCCGAGAAGAGCTGCGGTTGCGGTAAGTCGTTCCAGGTATAAGAGGAAGGGGCCTAGTGCCGGCGTCAAACTGAGACTTTTCTAAAACGAGATCACCATGGAGAAACTGCGATTCGAGGATTGGTACGACGGCTTTAACCGTGACGCCGGCGACCTCTACCCTGGGCGCTACACACGTGATTTTGTCCAAGAGCTTGTCGAGACCGGCCGAAAAGTCGAAGAGCTGATACCCGAAAAGCAGTCTTTGGTCGTTGCCCACAATTACCAGTTCCCTGAGCTGCAAGAAATCGCAACCGAAGTCGGTGACTCGCTCGGGCTTAGCCAGTACGTCGCTGAACGGAACACCCCTCGGGTTGATTTTTGCGGTGTATGGTTTATGGGCGAGACGGCGAAGACGATTGTTGGAGATCGGGCTAAAGTTTATATGCCCGACAGGCCCGGCTGTTCATTAGTGGACTCGATCGACTACGCCAAAATAGTTAACTGGAAGGGAAGCAACCCTGACGGAATCGTAATCTCATACGTAAACACGGACGCAAGAACAAAGGCAATCAGCGACTACATCTGCACTTCGCGTAACGCGGCAAAAGTACTCGACCACGCAGCCAAAGAAAACCCCGGTAAGCGCATTCTATTCCTCCCTGACAAGTTCCTCGGCTCAGTGTCCATCTCCCAGAGCAAGCTCGTCGACGCGACGCTGGTCGATCTCTACGATGGCTGCTGCCACGTCCACGCCAAGATCGGTGAGACGGCGCTCGACGAAGCGTTTGATCGCTATCCGGAGGCGGATCTGCTGATTCACCCCGAGTGCGGTTGCGCGTCACACTGCATGTCGAAAGTCATGCAGGGAAATTCGCCCTATCAGCGGGCGTTCTTCCTCTCGACCGAAGGCATGATTCGGCACGCCGAAACATCGCCGTCCAAGGAGTTCATAGTGGGGACCGAACTCGGCATGGTCTACCGCTTGCGACGCGAGATCCCCGACAAGGCTTTCTACGCAGTTAGCCCTGACGCCAGTTGCGAGTACATGAAGATGAACACGCTGGCCAAGCTACAGGCGTCGCTTGAGAACGACGAGATTGAAGTGACGGTCGACCCTGAAATTGCAGGCAAAGCGCAGCTTGCAATCGATCGAATGTTGACCATTCAGTAACGCCGGTCAGTGCCCTCGCTGTGCAGCGCGGCCATTTCGTCCGCGCACGAATGCGCGCCTAGGTGCCGGCCACTTGGGTTGCCGTCATGCCGCTGAGCCGCAGGTAATCCCGCAGCAAAAGCATTTTGTGAGTCGCGTCCAACGGCGGATTTGGACTTTGGGCCGTATACCCGGCAACGATATTTCCCGTATTCAGTTCGGAATCGGCTGCCAGAGAGGGGTCAAGCACTCTTGACCCAAGATAGCCCGCAATGTAGCGAAGTTCGTCGCCAGAAAGCGCTTCGAGAAAACCGCGGGCGTGAGGCTCGCTTGGCTCTTGAGACATCGTGCAAATAGCGTCGACAAGTTCATGACGTTCTTGCCGGATGGAATCGTTAAATAGCTCCAAAAGATCTCCCTACAGCAGCAAAGCGATTCTAAGTTTCGGACGAGGTAACTACAATTCAGTATCGCCTATCCGTCCGCGCGAAGCAAGTCTATATCTTAGAAAACAAGGGACATATGACCACCACAGCCTAGTAGTGGTAACGGGAAAATCATGTTCGCCATGAAATGTTTTGGCAATTTTCGCGGATTTTAGCGACGAACAACCCGCACGCGATGATTTTCGCTATCTCCGATATAGAGGGTTCCTTGCGCGTCAACGTAGATTCCATGGGGCCGTGCGAGTCCGCACTTTAGAGGGTCGCCGACCGGCCCGTCGTGACGTGAGCCATCACCGGCCACGGTTGAAATAATTCCTGACTCGAGATCGATCCGTCGGATCGTATGGCTTTCGGTATCGGCGATGTAGACGGCGTTGTCGGGTCCTACTTCGATTCCCTTTGGACCTGAAAGCTTGGCGCTCTTGGCGGGACCACCGTGTCCGTCATAGCCTTTTTCCCCGGTGCCCGCAATGTGCTCAAAGCGGCGCTTCTTCATATCCAGCTTATAGACGGCGTTGCCCTCGCGGAGGGCGAGAAACATATCGCCGCTCTTGTCAAATGAGAGAGCTCGGGGTCCGTTAAGGGGAGTGCCCTTTATCGGGGCGCCATCTGGGGTGCGCTCTTGCGCTCCCGTTCCCGCGAACGTCGAGATTTTTCCCGTTTTTAAGTCAACCCGACGGATACGGTGGTTGCGGATGTCGGCGACAAACATTGAGCCCTTGCCATCAAGGGCGATCGAGTGCGGGTCGTTAAATGTTGCTTGTTTGGCTGGGCCGCCGTCGCCGGAGAATCCAGCCTCGCCAGTACCGGCGATCGTTTCGATGATGCCCGACTTGGCGTCTACGCGGCGAACTATTGCGTTCTTCATTTCGACAAAGTACATGTTCCCGGCTCGATCGAAGCGAATCTCGTAGGGTTCGTTGAGATCCGCTTTCGTGGCCGGGCCGCCATCGCCCGTGTAGCCCTTATTGCCTGTTCCAGCGACGGTTGAGATGCGGCCGGTGTCTAGCTCGATTCGACGAATGCGGTGCGTATCGATTTCGCAAACGTAGAGCGCGCCGTCGGGTCCGATCGTCAGCCCGTAAGGATTGCCGACCTTCGCAGCGACCGCGGCACCGCCGTCGCCCGTGGCGCCGCTGACGCCAAGACCGGCGACCGTTTCGACAGTGGCGCCGAAGGTCGAAACCGTGAGTAATACGAGCAGCAGTGCGAATCTCATCGACATCAGCATAGACTACGCGGAGCCCAAATGGTGTTGCGCTTGTCCACGTACATGGTTCACACTCGCGTTGATGCGACTGTTTCTCCTCGCTTTTTTGGCTGTTTGCTCTGCGTTCGCCCAGGCCAAGCCCAACATTGTTTTGATCATCGCCGACGATCTTGGCTGGCGCGATCTGTCGAGTTTCGGAAGTGGCTATTACCGGACTCCGAATATTGACCGTATGGTGACCGAGGGTAGGAAGTTCACTAATGCGTACGCGAACCCAAACTGTGCGCCGACGCGCGCGGCCCTTATCAGCGGCCGCTACAGCCCGCGCACGGGCATCTATACAGTCGGCTCGGGCGCGCGAGGACTCGACAAATTCCGCAAGATGGTTGCGGTTGAGAACGAGACAAATCTGAAGACGAGCGAAGTGACGTTTGGCGAAGCGCTCAAAGCGGCCGGCTACACGACCGCCCACATGGGCAAGTGGCATATGGGGACTGATGAGTTCTCGCCCGAGAATCAAGGCTTTGACGTGAACATCGGTGGGAACTCGTCCGGTTCGCCGCGGGGGGGTTACTTCAGCCCGTTTGAGAATCCACAACTACCCGATGGTCCCGAGGGTCAGTACCTAACGGATCGAATGGGTCTCGAAGCGTCGCGATTTATCACGGCGAACCAGGACCAACCGTTTTTCCTATATTTCGCCCCCTATGCGGTTCACACCCCGATCCAGCCACGGCCGGACCTGCTCGCCAAGTGGCAAAACCGGCCAACGTGGATGGGACAGAAGAACCCGTCATACGCTTCGATGGTGGAGTCACTCGACCGAGCGGTGGGCCGTATTCTAAACGCTCTCGATGATCTCAAGCTGGCCGACAACACCGTTGTATTTTTCTATTCCGACAACGGCGGTCTAGGCGGCTACCAGCGCGCGGGCGTAAACGCCCGCGAGATCACCGACAACGCGCCCCTTCGTGGCGGCAAGGGGATGTTGTACGAGGGCGGCGTCCGAGTGCCATTGGCGGTTCGCTATCCGGGGCATATCGCGGCGGGTACGGTTAGCGCGGAGCCGATTATGTGTGTCGATTTCTACCCGACGCTGCTCGAGATCGCGGCCACGAAGGGCCGGCCGCAACACAAGCTTGACGGCACCAGCTTCTGGTCGCTGGCAGTCGCTGACCCGGAGCCCGCTGCTTCGCGCGCGCCACTCTACTGGCACTTTCCCGGCTATCTAGAAGGCCGCAGGGAAGTCGGCGCGTGGCGAACCACTCCCGGCGGTGCGATTCGTGTTGGTGACTATAAGCTGATCGAGTTCTTTGAAACGGGTGGGCTCGAACTCTATAACCTCGCCGACGACATCGGCGAGCAGAAGAATCTCGCCGAGGCGATGCCGGCCAAGACCCGAGACATGCACGACCGGCTCAAGGCCTGGCGTCGGGCGACAAACGCCCCGATGCCGACGATGAAATAGCAGGCCCCAATCAAGAGAATCCAGCCCGCATTTCTGACCACATGGCGCAGGAAAGTGGGTATGCGGTGCGTCAATACGAGGCGGGCGACGGCCGGCGCACCCATCGCGTGCTTTCGCGGTCGAGGGGAGAGAAATGTGAGCTAGCCTTGAATCCGTTTATCTTGACCTGCCCACTCGCGCTCACGCAGAACGAATTTCTGAATTTTCCCAGTTGCTGTCTTTGGCAAGTCACCGAACTCGACGTGCTTGGGGCATTTGAAATGCGACAGCCTCTCGCGTGCGAAGTCAATCACTTGCGCGCCGGTCAACGCGCTCGCCGGCACGGGGACAACGAACGCCTTGGGTACTTCTCCCCATTTCTCATCGGGGACGCCGACAACCGACACCTCGAGGACATCAGGGTGGTCCATGATGACCTTCTCAACTTCTTGGCTTGAGATATTCTCGCCGCCGGAGATGATGATGTCCTTGGCACGATCGCGCAACTCGATATAGCCATCGGGATGGCGCACAGCTAGATCACCGGAGTGGAACCATCCGCCTGCAAAGGCCTTTGCCGTGGCCTCGGGGTCGCTATAGTAGCCGGTCATCACATTGTTGCCGCGCATCAAAACTTCGCCAAGAGTCTCGCCGTCCCAGGGCACTTCCACTAAGTCGCTATCGACCACGCCTAATCCGGTGTGGGCTATTGCGTATGGGACCCCCTGGCGCGCCTTGACGCGCCCCCGTTCAGCGGGATCGAGCAAGTCCCAGCCCGGCTGCTCGGCACAGATCGTATGCGGACCGTAGCATTCCGTCAGCCCATACACGTGGTGCACCGTCGCGCCCATGCCCTCCATCGTGCGAATGACATGTGGCGCCGGTGGGGCGCCGGCCGTTGTGATCGTAAGTCCGTCGAGTCGCCGGCCTTCGGCAGCCGGCGATGAGTAGAGCGCCGTGAGCACCGTCGGGGCACAGCACAGGTGAGAGACCTTGTGGGTCGCGATAAGCCGATAGACCTCGGCGGGGTCAATTTTTCGGAGGCAAACGTGGGTTCCCCCGACGGCCGTCACACCCCATGGAAAGCACCAGCCATTGCAGTGAAATAGCGGAAGTGTCCAAAGGTAAACGGAGACCGCCGTCAAGCCGGTCTCAAGAGCTTCGCCGAGCGCATTGAGATAGGCGCCCCTGGCATGAAACACCACTCCTTTGGGAAAGCCGGTCGTCCCGGAGGTGTAGTTGATTGCAATTGTTTCAAGCTCGTCGATCTCGACAATTTCTTTGACGGGCGTTGCGGCGGCCAACATTGCTTCGTACTCATTCCCCGCAATGTCGTCAACCACGGGCGCAACGTCGGCTACTTGGATGTAGGCCTCAACGTTTGGGCAATCCCCGACCAAACCTCTAACGGTGTCAGCCAAATCCGTATCGAAGATCAGCGCCTTCGCGCCAGAGTGATTGAGAATGTAGGCGGTTTCCCGCGAACTCAGCCGTGTATTCAGTGCGACTAAAACAGCGCCGATACGCATCGGACCGAACTTCGCCTCGAGCATCGCCGGCGTGTTCGGCGACAAGATCGCTACGCGGTCGCCTCGATCGATTCCAAGCCCACGCAGTGCGCCGGCCAGGCGACAGGTCCTCTCGTGGAATTCCGCGTAGCTATAGGATCGATCGCCGTGAATGACAGCGGGCTTGCCGGGATACACCAGCGCGCTGCGCTCAAGGAATGCCAACGGGCTCAAGTTTTCGAAAGAAACCGAATTGTTCATAACAACTCCGAGCTGAAAGTATACCCCGTTGACGCCAGCTCACAAGCGTAGTAAAGCAAAGCACTTAGGAGAGCGATCATTCGCCAAACAGCTATTACCGAACTATTACATTGATGCCGCACGATGGACTCGGGTCGGTTGTTACCGTAAGTGCGGCGGGAGATTTTTTTGCCTGCAACTCAACAAGAAGTACCGATATGAACGAACCTCTTCAAGGTGTGAAATTTGGCGATAGGACGAGAATAAATTGGGGCACATCCATTGCGATGGGCCTGTTCCACATTGGGGCGATCGCCGCTTTATTCTTTTTCAGCTGGACAAACTTGATCGTGGCCGCCGCGATTTACTGGATCGCGGTTAGCTGGGGCATTGGTATGGGCTATCACCGACTCCATACGCATCGCGGCTACAAACTCCCAAGGTTCATTGAGTATTTCTTGGCGGTCTGCGGCACCCTCACGCTTGAGGGTGGGCCAATTTTTTGGGTCGCGACGCACCGCTGTCATCACCAGTTCTCCGACACCGACGGCGATCCTCACACTCCGCGACACGGCGGATTCTGGGCTCACATGGGTTGGATCATGTTCGGTGAGGCGATGCACGACAACACCGAGCTGGCGGGTAGGTATGCCCCAGACCTTCAAAAGGATAAGTTTTATCGCGCGTTGAGTAAATGGCACTGGGTGCCTTTGACTTTATTGGGTATTGGAATTTGGGCTATCGGCGGTTTGGGAATGATGCTCTGGGTCGTCCCCTTACGAGTCGTGGTCGGCCTGCACTCGACCTGGCTGGTAAACTCGGCCACGCACATGTGGGGCGGTCGGCGGTTTGAGACCACAGACGATTCGCGCAACCTTTGGTGGGTCGCTCTGCTGACTTTCGGCGAAGGTTGGCATAACAATCACCACGCGAACCCGGTATCGGCGCGGCACGGAGTGGCCTGGCACGAATTGGACATGAGCTACTTGCAGATTCGCTTGCTCGAGCTACTCGGAATCGCCCGCGATGTGTACGCGCCGGGGCTTGCGGAGCTGGAAAACGCAGCCGCCGTTGATGAGCTCGAACCGGCTGCGTAGCAGCCCCAAGGCCGGCCGATTACGGACTACGGGCATCTCTTAACACCCACCATTTTGGCGGGACTCTGCGTCAATCTGTCACAATAGACAATTGACCTCGCATCCGCCCTTGGCTTTGCCGCGGGCGATTCGCAGGACGAGGGGGGTGGCCATTGGCAAGTCGATCAAATACAAAGTTCCAGAAGCGCCAGAAGGAATTGGCTCGGGCGAATAAGCGTCGCGATAAGGACGAAAAGAAGCAACAGCGTCGTTCTGAGAAGGTCAGCGATGGCGGCGGCCCCCCAATCGAAGCTATGGATCCGACAGACTTAGGTCTGCCCGCACTTGAAGAAGAAGTGGCCGCGACGGAATCCGAGGAAACCAAAGAACCTACGCCGGTTTAGCGACCAAAGACGCTTCGCTATTTCTTGAGACAGAACACCTGCCCGCTGCGGGAACCGATTACCAGCCGGTCGCCTGAAATAGCGGGTGAGGCGACCACGCGGCCGCCGATGGCGAACTTCCAAAGCAGTTTTCCGTCAGAGTGGTTTAGCGCATAGAGATTGCCGTCCATCGATCCTACCCAGACGACATTTCCGGCTAAGACCGGTGACGAATCGACGCGAGATCGAGTCGTAAACTCCCACACCAGTTCGCCTGTTTCTTGGTTGATTGCGTGGACTTTTTTGTCGCGTCCCCCGATGACGACCAGGCCATCTCGGACGACGGGCGAGGCAAAGAACTCAAACTGCGTTGTCGGATGGTGATAGCGCCACAGCACCTCGCCCTTTTTCCAATCCATCGCGAGCACTTCGTTGCCGAAGGTGCCAACGTAGGCGAGGTCGCCGACGACTGAGGGCGAAGCGGCCACGTAGTCCTTCATGTCGACAAACGAGTCTTCTTCGCCTGTGGCTACATCGATCACTCGGAATTTTCCATCGCAGCCCGTGATGAAAGTTTTGCCGTCGACGATGGCGGGACTGGAGTTGACGCGGTCGTCCGTCTCGTATTTCCAGTTCACTTTGCCCGTTGCCGGATCGAACGAGTAGAGATTGGCGTCGTAAGAGCCGACGAGTACGGCGCCGTCAATACAATTGGGAGAAGAGAGGAATTCCGCAAACCCCTCATAGACCCAGCGCTTCTTGCCCGTTTCAATATCAACTGCGTGGAAGTAGCCATCCTCGTCGCCGAAGAAGACTGCTCCGTCGGTGACACAGCCCGACGACGGTACTCCCAAGGTCGCCTGATACACCCACTTGGCTTCACCAGTTTCGAGGTCAACCGCGTGAAACCGGCCGTCCATCTCGCCAAAGTAGACCGTGCCGTCTACGATGATCGCGGTTGAGTCGACGCCGCCAGGCGCCTCATATGTCCAAGCAACTTCGAGCGGTGGGTCGAGGGCCGTGGAGGAAATGGCGTTGCGATTGGGGTTTCCAAGAAACAGTGGCCAGTCGGCGGCCACTAGCGAGGTCGAGAGTAGCGTGGCAATGATTGCTAAACGAGGCATTTCTACTATTAGGTCGCGCGGCGCGCTGAAGCGGTTACTGACGCCACTTCGGAGCCGCCCGTTTCCTTGCTTATTAGGGCTCTGTTTGCGGTGTTATTCCCTGTCGCATGTCCGACGCGGATTCTTCGTCTGTGGATCAATCTCTTCGCGAAAATCGGTTACTGACGAGTATTCGTCAAAACCTGGTGATGCGCTACTTTCAACCCGAAATATCTATTCCACCCAAATCGGAGAACTCCACGCTACCTGGCCGTCATTCTGGACGACTCGGATGTAGTAGTAGTTCGAGCCGGGCACAAAATCCTTATCAGTAAATTGCAAGCTATACTCGTCAGCGTTCGGGTGACGTGTGTAGAGGATGCCTTCGTTTTTCACAATCACGAACTGTTTGATCTTGTCGGTGCCGATCGCCTTGATTTTGAGCCTGGGGGCCTCACGCGAGTTGATGATGTCGCCCATAATGTAGCTGTTTCCGTTTTCGTCGGTGGCTTGGAAGTCGAGCACAATGTTGTCGGTCGCGCCGTAAGCGTGGCGGGCTTTTAGCGCGGCGAACATCGACTCACGCGTGAAATCCTCGGCCAAGATCATGGCGTAGGAAATGTGCGTGGACCAGTGATCGGACGATGCTTGCACGCCGATCTTGTAACCCTTGCGCAGGGCGTCCCACCAGTACCCGATCGAGTTGAAGCCGGAACGCTGCTCGCGCAGTTTTTGCGGCGAGGCGGCAAGCGGGGCTCCCATGTATTCGTAGCTGGCGCGGTAGCCCTGGAAAATTTCCATCAGCGGCTCGACCTCCGGGTCGTTGTTGAACCAGTCGGTTCCCTGCGCGGTCCCGGAACTGTGAGGCATCGAGATGCCGTCGTTCTCGTGCAGGTAGGCGTAGAGCTTTTCGGCGCGAGCTTCGCCGCGGGCCTCGTCTCGCGGAATCGGCAACGGGCGTGTTCCGCGCTTGGCAAAGATCACGTTGCGATGGCCGTTGGGAAAAGTCAACGAACGTTCGTAGCCGAACATTGGCGTGAACGTACCCGCCGCGTGGAAAAGATCGGTCAGCTTTTCGTCCTGCCACCACGTGAACTCTTGATCAAAGCCCAACTGGTGGTCGGTCGGAACGATGTAGTCGAATCCCGCGACGTCGATAGCGTAGCGGTAGACCTCGATCAATGATCCGTCGTACTTGAAGTCGGTCGAGACATCGGTGTGCCGGTGCATGTCGCCGCGATAGATTTTGAACTTCTTTGAGCCGGCGTCGATGGTGTGGGCGCGGATCGTTTTGAGATTCTCAACCTCATACGGGTGGATCGGAACGGCCTCGGCGAAGGGGTCGACGTAGGGCTGGAAGTTGCCTGCGGAGTAGTCGGGCGCGCTTGTTGCTTTGCCGAGATCAGCCGAGTAGATTTCAGCGTTCTTCGGAATCATCTCGTTGTAGTCGCGGTTGTCCGTCATCCAGGCGGCGTGGAGATTGCCGTCGGCTACGCGCGCCATCGCCGGGCGCTTTTCAATCGAGCCTTCGCTGTGGTTGATCGGAACAGGAGTCGACCAAGCTTTGCCATTGAAACGCGTAAGAAACGTCTCCCACATTAAGCGGGAACCAATGTTGTGGGTGCGCTGGCGAGTCCAATGGCGGAACAGCATCGTGAGAGTTCCGGTGGAGTCGAAAGCGAGCTGCGGGTTCTCGAAGTTGGGGTAGAGGCGATAGGTGTAGAAAGGGTCGAGCGCGGTCTTCGGTTCGACCCACGATGCGCCGTCACGCTTGACGATCTTGATCGAGCGCTCTTGGTGCAGCGGCGCCGAGAGTGGCGGCGTGATGAGATAGCCCTGGTCCTTGCCCCAGTTGACGCCGGATTCGTCCCAGGCGAGCCATGCTGTACCGTCGTTGTCGACTGCCACGTTGGCGTGGGCTTGGAAGCGTTCGCTGCTCGTGACTTGCTCGATCTCGCCGAGTTTGCTGTTCGTGTAGACACGGTAAAAAACGTCGTAGTTGCCGGCGTCGTAGCTATCCCAAACGACGTGGGCTTGGCCGTTGGGACCGCTTGCGATTTGGGGTTCCCAGTCGTTAGCTTCGGACTCGCTCACCTGCAATGGATCGCCCCAGGCTTGGCCGTCGTGCACTCGCAGATAAATGTCGCTCTGGGCTTTCCCGGCGGCGCCTTGGGTGCTTTGCCAAGTGACGAAAACTTTGCCGTCGACTCCGCTGGCGCGGTGGAACGTGTTCGAGCCGTCAGCGCTAATTTTCTCTGGCGCGCGCCAGGCATCGCCGTCCCAAAAACGGCCCCATAGATCCCAGCTCGAGCCGTCGCGTTGGCTCCAGAAAACCCAAACCTTGTCAGCTTCGGGGGAAGCTAGCGAGACGCGCCAGATGTCGCCGGGTTTGGTAGTGATTTCTTGCGTATCGCGCCAGACGCCGCTTTCTCGGACGCGGCCGAGAATGCGGTCGCCTCGATCTTTATAGGCAACCCAGGCGGCACCGACCGATGTGTCGGATGTTCGGATGATCGCGGCTTCGTCATCTTCATATTCTTCGCTCGAAAGTTTTTCGACCGCGGGTGTAATGGCGGCACTCGCACGACCTTCGAGGAACTCAGTTGCGTCATAGGAGAGGTCGCCGACACGAAATTGGAAATTGCCCTGCTTGGTCTTGACTGAGACACGGGCAGAGCCGCCATCACGGATCGTAGCGAAGAGGCCGAACGGCGAGTACTGCGTGGGAGGCAATTCCGCCGGGCTCATCTCGTTATAGTTCATGCGGGCGAATCCCTTGATCTGCTCCTCCCGTGTGGAGGCCGACCATCGATTCGGTCCGGTCATCTTGTCGTTGTCAAGGAAATGGCGGTCTTCGAGCGAGACTAGCTCGCCGCCGGAGACGCTGATCGAGCCGTCCCAAGCTTCCACAGCTTTGGCGTTTTCGCCTAGGCCGATGTAGACGGTCGTGTTCTGTGCAAGCAGCAGCGCGGGAAGTAAAATGAGCAGCAGGCTTAGCGGTTTCATCCTGTGGCGATTATAGGCCAGTTGCCGTGGCGCAGGATAGCGTCCACCAACCATCTGTTAGCAATCGTTCCGACTACCAGCGAAGTTGATGTACTTAAACAGTGGGCTGTTTGCCGTTTCGTAGCGGGGGTGGCGGGCTAGCCTACAGGTATACAAATGTGAAGAAACTGACTATGCTTGTGACTCAGTGGTTACGTCAAAGCTGAAGCGCCACGTTCTCGTCTGAATGAACCCGTGGCTCGAAAAACGCAAGCTCCTTCAACGTTGCAAGACATCGCTGACCGACTAGGAGTGTCGGTGATGACGGTATCGCGCGCCATGCGCGATCAGCCGGACGTTAGCAGCGCGACGCGCGCCTTGGTGTTGGAGTGCGCCGAGGAATTGGATTACCGGCCCAACCGCTGGGCTCGGAGTCTCGTCAGCAATGAAACGCTTGTTGTGGGGATCATCCTCCCTGACATCGCGCATAGCTATTTCAGCCAGATTACGCTGGGCGTAGAGGAGATCCTCGACAAGGCCGGTTACGACCTTTTCCTTTGCCATTCTCGAGGTGAGCCTGCTAGAGAACAGCGCGAGATTGACACTTTGCTGGGCTGCCGCGTGGAGGTGGGTTTATCGTCGCCTCGGCCGAAGGTTTTCGATCAGCCGAGCCGTTCGAAAAGTTGACGCGCGATGGTGTGGCCTTCGTGTTAGTCGACCGCTTTTTCGAGAATCTAGACGCACCGTCGGTTCGCGTTGACGACTATGAAGTTGGGCGTCTCGCGGCGGCTCATTTACTGGAGCTTGGCCACCGCAACTTGGCGTATATCGCGGAAACGCGGATCAGTCCGGGCATCATCCGGGCACGCGGATTCCTCGAAACGCTGCGAGCAGCAAACGTTGACGCGCAGTCTGAAGAGATCCCGGTTGGCGGTGAATCGACGGTCAAGGGTCGCGAGGCTATGCTTCGGCTTTGTTCTAGCGGCGTTAACTTTACCGGCGTCGCGGCTTTCAATGATCGGACGGCGCTAGGGGCTGTAACGGCTTGCAAGGAATTGGGCTTGGCTGTGCCGGAGCAAGTTTCGGTCGTCGGGGCTGGGGCAATCGAGGGTGAAGATCACCCTGACCCGTATCTGACTACGATCAGTTGGCCGCGAGTTGAATTGGGGCGCCAGGCGGCGCGGGCGTTGCTTTCGGTAATGGATTCCGAGTTGGAGAGCGTGGACATAACAAAATTGCTGCAGCCCGAGCTACTTGTTCGACGCTCGACCGCGGCGCCGGCGGTGTAAGGCATTCCTGCGCTGCTAGTCCCCTTTCCGAAAGCTAGATTGGACACGCGGCAGCTTGGCACGCCCCTACAACGCGGTCCAACCGCCGTCGATCGTCTGCACCGAGCCATGCACGAATTCCGCTTCGTCCGAGCTCAGATAAAGCGCCATATGAGCGATCTCTTCCGGTTTGCCTAGCCGACCTACTGGCTGCCGCGCGTTCAACTGCTCGCGCATCTCGGCCTTCTCGTGCTTGTGATACTTTTCCAAATACCCCTCGACGAAAGGCGTGTCGACAGTGCCCGGACAAATGCAGTTCACGCGGATCTGCCCGGCATAGTCGGCCGCCAAGGCTCGCGTCATCATCACAACGGCGCCTTTAGACGCGCAATACGCGAATCGTCGTTTGATTCCTACGAGACCCGCCACCGAGCCGATGTTGACGATCGAGCCGTGGTCGGACTTCAACAACAAAGGCAGCGCCGCCTGGGTGACCAAGAAGACGCCGTCCACGTTGACGCGCATCAGTTTCCGCCACTCGCCAAACTCGCATTCCTCGATCGAGCCGACATGCCCGACGCCTGCGTTGTTGACGAGGATGTCGAGGCCTTCAAGCTGGTCGAATGCCGCCCACACGGAATCCGGATCGGTCACGTCGATGTTTAACGCAAGCGCCCCGGCCCCGACTTCTTCGCAAAGCTTTTGGGCCGCCTCTTCATTCACATCAGCGACGAGCACGCGAGCCCCCGCCGCCGCGAAAACGCGAACGGTCTGCTCGCCGATTCCGCTGGCGCCGCCTGTTACTAGCGCCGTTCGGCGGTCTAATCGAAATGGTGCTTTTGTCGCCATGCGAATTGACGATTATATCCCGCCGCCACCGTCCTCAATACCTAAAACAGCTGCGGGAAGTCGGCAAGAGCTGAGCGGCATTTGGATTGATCGCATTCCGAAGCCTGGGGTATCATCGGCGCAGGGATCTGCTTGAGTTGTTGGGGGAGAAATCACTGCGCGCAACCCCGCGCGGGCGAGCAAAGACGATCCTCATTTCGGGATCGACCGCTTGAACTCTGACCGCAAACAGCGCACCGGACTATCGACGGCGGTCGCGATAGCCCTGGTCACCATTTTTCTCCGGCGGATTCAAGTACGTCATCAAGCAGGACTTCATCGGATTCTATGTAGCCGCCACGATGGCCCTCGAAGGCAAACTCTCGCAACTACACGACCCGGCGGTATTCTCAGCCCGCGAACAGGCACTCGGCAGAACCGACTTTCTACCATTTGCCAGACCACATTTTTACGCGGCGCTGCTTAGCCCGGTAGGGCTGCTCGATTTTCCCTACCCGGCCTTTGCGGCCTGGGTCATCGCATTCTCGCTGCTGTTGATCGCGACGGTCGTCTTGGCCGTGCGTCGATGGGGGCCCGACGCAATGCTAATGACAGCGTTCTCCGGTGCCGCGATGAGCATCTTTATCGGACACGAAACGGTGTTCTTGCTTCTGGCGTTAACCGTGTCTTATTTGCTTGCGGAGCGAGGGCGGCATTTCGCGGCGGGAGCGGCGTTGGCCCTGGTGCTTGCCAAGTTCCACCTGTTGATGCTGTTCCCTGTCTTGCTGATTACTCAGAAACGGTTTCGATTGTTTGCCGGCTTCTGCGTAACTGGGTTGGCACTGGCGGCTCTTTCGGCATGGCTGGGAGGCTGGGAGGGCGTCGGTAACTACGTGGACCTTTTACTTTCGAATAACGAAATCGAGTATTGCCACCCCGAGGCCGACCGCATGCCCAATCTGTGGGGCATGCCGCTGTCATGGGGCTTGCCCGAGGCAGCGCATCTGCCGTTCAGCGTCGTTGCCTGCGTTCTCGCCGTGGCGGCAGTCTTGCGGGCCGCCGGCAGCGAACTTTGGCGCCTCTACGCGCTAGGCACGGCCGGAAGTTTGCTAGTCGCCCCGCATACCTGGTGGTACGACTTTACCTTGATGTTGTTGCCGGTTTGGCTGATCTATCAGTACTCGCGAAATCGCGTCTCGCGTATAGCTGCTGTCGTGATCGCCAGCCCCGTGCCGTTCGCGCTTTCGATCACTGACTCTCCTGTAGCTGCTTCCCTCGAGACGGTGCTGCTACTCCTGCTCGTTGCTGCTGAGTGCTTCGACGGCTTCGTCGGGCCGAGGCACGCCGCTTCGGAACCGGCTGGCGGTAGACCTCAGCCCGAGCCGGCAAGATCAGGGGGCTGCGCCTAGAATTGCGGTTTGACAGGCCTTGCGCGTGGTATCTTATTCCTGGAAAAGCTCCGTCTAATCCGCGACCGCGAATACGGTTCTATTTCCAACGGAATCCCATAATGAAATCAATATTAGTTGTAAGTGCCGTCGCGCTCGCGCTCACAGCAAGCAGCGTCACAGGCCTCGCGCAATCGGATTTTGAACCCGCCCGCTTGGCCAACGGAAAACCCGATTTCAACGGAATCTGGCAGTCGATGAACACCGCCAACTACGACCTCGAACGCCATATGGCACGGGCGTCGTTGCAACTGCGCGAAGGCCCTCATGGCCCGCTTCCCGACGTTCCGCTTTTGCGGCTTGGAGCAGTTGGCGCCGTACCTGGCGGCATGGGTGTTGTCGAGGGCGGGAAGATCCCCTACAACCCCGAAGCCGCCGCCAAGCGCGAACAAAACCGCAAGAATTGGATTGACCGCGACCCCGAAATTAAGTGCTACATGCCCGGCGTGCCGCGCGCGACGTACATGCCTTTTCCGTTTCAGATTTTTCACAACGAGAGTTCGATTTTCGTTGCCTATGAGTTTGCCGGCGCGACGAGAGAAATCTATCTCAAAGACGTCGGACCTGCAGAGACGGATGCCTGGATGGGCCAATCCGTCGGCCATTGGGAAGGCGATACGCTGGTGGTCGACGTTTCGGGATTGCACGACGGCTCGTGGCTCGATCGCTCAGGCACGCATCACAGCTACAGGATGAAGGTGACTGAGCGCTACACGCTCGTCAGCGAGAACCACATTCAATACGAAGCAACCATCGAAGACCCTGAAGTCTTCACAAGGCCCTGGAAAATCAGCATGCCGCTCTACCGCCGCATGGAAAAAGATGCCCGGCTGATGGACTTCAAATGCGTTGAGTTCGTCGAAGAACTCATCTATGGCGAGTATCGCCGCAAACCGTTGGAGCGATAAGCAAGGGAGGGTCCTTATGACCGCTCGATTGTTAGCCGTTGTAGGCGTTCTCTCGATCGGCGTCGGCACGTTGGTCGGCGCGGATATCCCGCGCACGACCGACGGCTACCCGGACCTTTCCGGCACCTACAACGTCGCCACCCGCACTCCACTAGAGCGACCTAAAGCCCTCGGAGACAAGCTTACCCTCACGAACGAAGAAGCCCAAGCGATCGCCAGGAAAGAGGCGGAGCTGGCGGCAAAAGCCGACGTCGCTTCCAATCCTGATCGGTCCGCGCCGAAAGTTGGCGGATCGGGCTTCGCGGGCGAGATTGAAGTCCCCGAGCTTGATTTCGCGGCCGGCGAAGTGGGCGGATACAACTGGTTTTGGATCGACTGCGGCGAGGGCGCCTTCCAGATTGATGGAACCTGGCGCACCTCGATCATTACCGACCCGCCCAACGGGCGCAAGCCGGCACTCACGGACAAGGCCAAGCAGCGAGCCGCGGCACGAGCCACGCTCTTCAAGCCAAATACGGGCACCGCCTGGTGGATCGAGGACGGGCTTGACCCCGGCCCATACGACAACCCGGAGATGCGCCCGCTCGCCGAGCGCTGCTTGCTTGGCTTCGGCTCCACCAGCGGCCCGCCGATGCTGCCGGTGCTCTATAACAACCTCAAGCGAATCGTGCAGACCAAAGACAACATCATGATTCTTGTGGAAATGGTCCATGACGCGCGTATCGTTCGCATGAATGCCGAACACGCTCCAGACGACGTCCGCAAGTGGATGGGCGACTCCGTAGGCCATTGGGATGGCGACACACTCGTGGTCGACACGACGAACTTTACCGACAACCCTGCGCTAGGGAGCGCCTCGAAAAACCTGCACGTCGTTGAGCGTTTCACGCGCATCGACGCCGATACGCTGATCTATAAATTCACGGTCGACGATCCAACCGTCTGGACCGCACCCTGGACCGGCGAGTACGTCTGGCCGAAAAGCGACCAGCGGGTATACGAGTACGCCTGCCACGAGGGGAACTACTCGTTTCAGGGCATCCTGCGCGGTGCGAGGGTTCTCGAATCCGACGTGGTAGGCAAGACCGACGACGAATGAGGAGAGTCGCATGATCTATAGATTTGCCGTTGTCCAATTCGCGATCGCATTCGTCGCCGGCCCACTCACAGCCGCCGACATTCCGCGCCAGGCCGACGGTCACCCAGACCTCTCCGGCACTTACGACATCGCCAGTCTTACACCGCTACAGCGGCCCGCGAAATTCGGCGACAGACTCACCCTGACCGGCGAAGAGGCGGCCGAAATCGCGCAGGCGGAAGTCGAGTTCATGAAAAAGAGCGACGCCGCATCGAACCCCGAAAGGGGAGCACCGCCCGCGGGCGGAGACGGCACCACGGGCGGAAAAGGGAACGTCGGCGGCTACAACTCGCTGTGGTACGGCCGCGGAACAGGCGCTGTGAAAGTGGACGGCCAGTGGCGTACTTCGATCATCATCGCCCCGCCCAACGGACAGCGCCCGCCGATGACTGTCGCTGCACAGAAAAGGGCGGCCGAGCGTGCCCGGCGTTCAAGGAAAAACAACGGCAAAGCTTGGTGGATCGACGCCAAACTCGACCCCGGCCCCTACGATGACCCCGAGCTACGCCCACTAGCCGAGCGCTGCCTGTTAGGCTTCGGCTCGACCGGTGGCCCGCCAATTTTGCCCGTCCTCTACAACAACCTGAAGCGGGTCGTTCAGGCCAAAAACCACATCATGATCATGGTTGAGATGGTCCACGACGCACGCATCATTCGCATGAACGCCGAGCACGCAGCGCCCGACATCCGCAAGTGGCTAGGCGACTCTGTGGGCCATTGGGAAGGCGACACGCTTGTCGTCGATACCACCAACTTCAGCGACACACCGGCACTCTCGAATGCATCGCGGAATCTGCACGTTGTCGAGCGCTTCAAGCGCATCGACAACGACACGCTGCTCTACAAATTCACGATTGAAGACCCCACCGTATGGACCGCAGCCATGGACAGGCGAATACACTTGGCCCGCTAGCGATCAGCGCCTCTACGAATACGCCTGCCACGAGGGCAACTACTCGTTCAGAGGAATTCTCAACGGTGCAAGAGTTCTAGAGGCGGATGCGCCGGCCAAGACAGACGACAAATAACGGTTTATGATGATGTTGACTATCGTCGCAGCCGGCTGGATACAGGGCTGAAGGAGATACGCGATGCAGTGTCGCACTTCCATAATTCTTGCTGTTCTTGTGATCGTGTCGGGTATCGGCGCGCTGGCCGCCGCGGATATTCCGCGTACGGTGGACGGACACCCGGATCTCTCCGGCACGTACGACATTGCCACGTTGACACCGCTACAGCGCCCGAAGCAATACGGAGATAAGCTGACGCTGACCGACGAAGAGGCGCAAGAGATCGCCCACAAAGAGGCGGAGAGGAATGCAAGCCGCAATGCAGCGACGGACCCGAACCGCGAAGCCCCACCGGCGGGCGGAGACGGCTCGGAAGGTGCGGCCGGCAACGTCGGCGGCTACAACACATTCTGGATCGACCGCGGCAACGGCGCATTCAAAGTCGACGGCACTTGGCGCACCTCGATCATCGTCGACCCGCCGAACGGCCAACGGCCCGCGATGACCGCCGCCGCCAAGAAGCGAGCTAAAGAGCGCGCTGAGATCTTCCGATCGAATGTCGGCAAGAACATGAACAAGGGCCGGGCGTGGTGGATCGACGAGAAACTTCCTGTAGGCCCTTACGATGATCCGGAACTACGCCCGCTGGCTGAGCGCTGCCTGCTGGGGTTCGGCTCGACAAGCGGCCCTCCGATGCTTCCGGTTCTCTATAACAATCTCAAACGCATCGTGCAGACCAAAGATCACGTTATGATCTTCGTCGAGATGGTTCACGACGCGCGCATCGTTCGCATGAATGCCGAACACGCCCCGCCGGATGTCCGCAAATGGATGGGCGATTCGGTTGGACACTGGGATGGCGACACGCTCGTCGTCGACACAACCAACTTTGACGACAGGCCCGCGCTGAATCGAGCGACGAAAGACCTGCATGTCGTCGAGCGCTTTACGCGCATCGACAAAGACACGTTGCTCTACCGCTTCACCGTCGAAGACCCCAACGTTTGGACCAAGCCATGGACTGGCGAGTACACCTGGCCGGCAAGCGAAAACCGTGTTTATGAATACGCCTGTCACGAGGGCAACTATTCGTTCGGCGGAATCCTACGCGGCGCACGTATTCTCGAATCTGACATCCTCGGTAAATCCGACGACGACGACGAATAGCAACTACCGGTAGAATGGGAAAGGTGAATTCTATGGGCATCAAATCACTTATTCGTATCACGGCGGCAGTCCTTCTCTCAGGCCTCGTGGCGGTCGGCATATTTGTGCTGGCGCAAGCGCCGGCTGAAGCTCATCACGCCTTTGGAGCCGAGTTCGACCCGCAGGCGCCCGTGCTTCTGAAAGGGCCGGTTGTGAAGGTCGAATGGGTCAACCCACACACGTGGATCCACATGGAAATCACGAACGACGAGGGCAAGAAAGAAATCTGGATGGTCGAAGGCGGCACTCCGAACAGCCTGCTGCGTCGTGGCCTCAAGCGTGACACCATCATTCCAGGCTCGATAATCATCGTCGATGGCTACCGGGCGAAGGACCGCTCGGACCGCGCCAACGGTCGCGACGTCACCTTTGAGGACGGTAGAAAGTTCTTCATGGGCTCGTCGGGTACAGGCGCACCATATGACAAAGAACGGCGAGGGCAGTAAAGGCCCAAAACGAGAGTGATTGCGTAGCAGACCGGAAGGTTTTACTCGCCGTGAGATGGTTAGAAATGTAGGTGATCTAGCTCACGACTTCTCTGGCGGTGAATATGGGCGACGCGTTTTTGGCGGACGGGCGCTGCGTTTGAGATGCCGCAGTCCAAAAAGCCCATAGGGCGACGAGGATGAGGACTGCGGCAGCAGGTATCGCCCATCTGGGCATTCGGCCGAGAGGTGTCGGGGTAGTCGGCACTTGAATCTTGTCCGCACCGTCAACTTCCGCCATAAATCGGTATCCAACATCGGGCACGGTTTCGATGAAGCGTGGCTCTCTAGGGTGGTCGTTGAGCGCCTCGCGTATTCGTTTGATGGCCTGGTTGAGGTTTTCTTCAAATTCGACTGGGGCGTCCGTACCCCACAGCCGATCGCGAAACTCCTCGCGAGTGACGACTCGGCCCGGACGATGCAACAAGACTAAGAGGGCATCCATCGGCCTCTCACCGAGGGGCACGGCGGTACCAGATTTTCGAAGTTCTAAACTTTCGAGGTCGATCTCAAATGAGGAGACCCGAATCAGCGCCTGGTCGCCTTGAGTGTCCATGTGGGTTTCTCGAACAGTTTATGCCCAAAAAGCGGATTTGTCACCTGAATTTTTGTCGTTGTCCAGAACTGACCTCCCGACGTCCGGGCAGTTTGAAACTTGCACGATTTGATCGGTCGATGCCACTGACTACGCAACCAACTCGCGGATCAATTCGCCGCCGGTTTGGCTTAACTGCTTGTCGCGGCCCTGGGCGAAGTAGGTTAATTTGGTGTCGTCCAGCCCTAGTAGGTGCAGTAGCGTCACGTGAAGATTTTGTATCGGGTGCGCGGTTTCTACTGCCGTTCGGCCGGTTTCGTCGGTGGCTCCCACAATTTTGCCTCTAGGGGCGCCACCGCCGGCCATCCAGAAGGCCATCGCCGTGGCGTTGTGGTCGCGCCCCCAGGCCTTGTCGACGCCGCGGATGCCGTTGTCTGGCGAGCGGCCGAACTCGCCGGCACAGACGACTAGCGTCTCATCGAGCAGGCCTGTGCGTTTAAGGTCTTTGAGCAGTGCGGCGATGGGTTGGTCGACGGCATCCATCTTAGAGCCGTGGGCTTTTTCAATGTAGTCGTGCGAGTCCCATCCGCCGGACATGACCTGGACGAAGCGAACGCCGCGCTCGACTAGGCGGCGGGCTAACAGGCAGCGTCGCCCGAGCGAAACGACATCGGCGTTTTCACTGTTTAGCCCGTAAAGTTCGCGGGTGGCCTCGGCTTCGGAATCGACGTCAATGGCGTCAGGCATTTCGGCTTGCATGCGGAATGCTAGCTCATAGCTTTCGATACGGGCGGCTAGTTCGTCATGAGCGGGGTGACGCTCGAGGTGACGCTTGTTGAGTTCGCCGATGAAGTCAAGGTTGGCCCGCTGCTGTTCGTCGCTCACGTACTCGGGCGGATTCATGTCGAGAACGGGAGAGCCCTGGGCTCGCAACGGCGTGCCTTGAAAATATGCGGGTAGAAATCCGTTCGACCAGTTGCTGGCGCCGCCCTGGGGATAGGCGAGGTCGGGGAGAACGATGAAGCCCGGTAGGTTTTGGTTCTCGGTGCCGAGGCCGTAAGTGACCCACGATCCGATGGCCGGATCGCCGCCGAAACGGTTGCCGGTATTGAGGTGGTACAGCGCGGTGGGGTGGTTGACTGAGGTTGCTTGCAGTCCGCGATAGAAACAGATGTCATCGACGCAGTCGGCTAGGTTGCGGAATTTCTTGTTGATCTCGATGCCCAGTTGGCCGGCGCGCTGAAACTCGAACGGGCTGCGCACGAAGTAGCGCTTGCCGGTGTTCATCGCGGCTTCAAACTTCGTTCGTTCTTTCGAGAACTCCGTCATGTGAAGCTCGGTGAGCTTGTGCTTAGGATCGAATGTGTCGATGTGGCTAGGTCCGCCCTCCATCAACAGAAAGATGCAATTTTTGGCCTTGGCAGCGTGATGGCCCTGCTTTGGCGAGAGCACACCGGCACGGGCCTTTTCCTGCTGGAGCATCGCGGTCAGAGCGAGCGACCCTAGGCCCATACCGGAGTGATACAGAAATTCGCGCCTAGACGGTTGCGCTGTGTGGACCTTGTTTCGTATGGGCATCAGTAGACGTAAACAAACTCGTTCGAATTGAAAAGCGATAGCGCGATGTCGGCCAGCGCGCGGGTCTCGGGGGCGACTTCGCTGGGGTGCGGATTGTGTTCGTAATCGACCTTTGTGCGGAGCTGCGTGAACTGGTACTTTTCTCCCGTTAACTCACTCGTGATCATCGCGACGATCGTCGGCTCCTCACCGCGAGGCTCGACGGGATTGTCAGCATGTCGCTGCCTCATATTTTCGTAGTGCTTGAGTGCAAGAGCGAGTTCATCATTGCTCGGCCCGCGCCCGTAAGCCAATTCGAATGCGCGCGCGATGCGTTGCTCGGCGGAGTTGCGCTCGGCTTCAAGTCGCTGCGCCATGATGAGCGCCACATCGTGTGACTGCTCGGCGTTGAGCAGCGCAAAGGCCTGTGTGGGCACTGTCGATGATTCGCGACTTTCGCAGGTGAGGTCAGGGTTCGCGCCGTTAAAAACTTCGATCATCGGATCAACCAGACTGCGCTGCTGAAAGCTATAAATCGAGCGCCGGTTGCGATCGCGCCGTTTCGGAGCTGCCTGGTAGGCAGGGCGCAACGTGCCCTGCGCGTGGCGAGGCTGACGCGCGGCGGCGGCGTTGATCTGCGGATACGTCCCTGGCCCGCCGGTCGAGTCGCTGAGTTCACCCGAGACCGCGAGCATGCTGTCGCGAATCTCTTCGGCTTCGAGGCGGCGCGGGGAGTAGCGGGCGAGATAGAGATTTTCTGGGTCGGATCGCAGCAGCGAATCCATCGCCGGGTGAACGGTCGAGCGCTGATACGCCTCGGAAAGCAAGACCACGCGGTGAACGGCCTTGACGCTCCAACCCTGCTCGATGAAAAATCCGGATAGCCAGTCGAGCAGTTCCGGATGGGTCGGACGTTTACCCATCTTGCCGAAGTTATTGGCGTTGGCTGCGATGCCGCGTCCGAAGTGGTACTGCCAGATTCGGTTGACCATCACCCGCGGGGTTAGCGGATTGCGAGGGTCTGCAACCCATTCGGCCAGCGCCCGCCGACGTCCGGAAACGGTTTCCGGCAGGACGGCGTCTGGTAGTTCCGAATAGCGTCCAACAGCCTCGAGCACCCCGGGGGACACGGGTTCGCCTTGCGCTTGTACGTCGCCTCCGACGAGAATGTTGGTCTTGGCGTTCTCGTAGTCGGCCTTTTGCATGTAGCTATTTGCGCCCGACGCAATGTCGTTCCAAGGTTCGACTAGGCCACTCGTTACGACGGTTGCAACTGGGTCAAAGCGGGTGGCCGAGCCTTGGTGCAGAGTCTGCTGTTTACGGAGCAGTTTGAGGGTCTCGGCCTCTTCCTTCTCGAGGTAACGCTGCAGTGCGCCGCTCGATGCTTTCTCCGCGACTTCTTTGCCCTTTTCGGCGGCTAACCGCAGGCGGGCGCGCTCGTGCATCAGGTCCATGCGCCGGTCCAGCTCGACAAGGGTTTCGGTGTAAAACTTTTTGCCGTCCGCGAATCCGACCGTTGATTCATATGGCTGGAAGGCGAGTGGCTGGCGGGCGAAGGCGGTTGTCGCGAAGGCCGCCTGGATGCGGTAGTAGTCCTTGGTCGGGATGGGGTCAAACTTGTGATCGTGGCACCGCGCGCAACCGAGTGTAAGCCCTAAGAACGATTGACCAATGTGGTGCGTTACGTCGTCCAAAAACAATTGGCGCGTGACGGCCGCGACTGCCATCCCCGTGTGTTCCCAGGGACCCGTTCGGAGGAAGCCGGTCGCCAAGATTGCTTCGGGATCGTCGTGAAATATTTCGTCGCCGGCAATTTGCTCGAGGACGAAGCGGTCGTAGGGCTTGTCGTTGTTGAAGCTACGAATTACGTAGTCGCGATAGCGCCAGGCTGTCGGGTGTTCAAAGTCATTCGAATATCCGGAGGTGTCGGCGTAGCGCGTCACGTCAAGCCAGTGGCGGCCCCAGCGTTCGCCGTAGCGCGGCGACGAGAGCAAGCGCTCGACGACCTTCTTGTAGGCACCTTCGCTGCTGTCGCGGAGAAAACCTTTCACTTCGTCCGGCGTCGGTGGCAGTCCGGTTAAGTCAAACGTCACGCGGCGAATGAGCGTTAATTTGTCAGCGGCGGGGGCCGGAGCGATGCTTTTTTCGGCGAGCTTTTCGAGAATGAATGAGTCGACGGGGGTGCGAATACCCTGGCCTTGCCCCGCCAGGACTGGCGGTGCGACTTTCCTGAGCGGACGAAATGCCCACAGGTCTTGCTCGGCGTAATCCCAGTTGTGCTCGGCCGATGCCGTGATGAAAGGTGCTCCGGCGGAGATCCACGCACGAAATGCGCGGACCGTTTCGGCGGGGAGCTGTTTCTGGTCGTCGCCAGGAGGCATTTGCAGTTCGCCCGCATGCTCGATGGCAGCGATTAGAGTACCGGCGTCGGGGTTGCCCGCGACAATCGCAGCTCCCCGCTGACCACCCTTGAGCGCGCTCTCGCGCGAACGCAGGTCGAGCTTGCCAAACGTGTTTCCCTCGCCGTGGCAGCCCACGCATTGCTGCTTGAGAGTCGGCTGAATGGTGTTTCGGAATAGTTCTTCGCCGGACTCGGCGGCTAGACCGATGGCCGGCAAGACCCAAAGCGCAACTAGAAAAACTTTGGTGACAGACACAACTAGCTCACTGTAAGTATTCTAAACGGTCCATACTCGCGGCGAAAAAGTCTTGAGGGTTAATTTCAGAATGTGTATTCTGAAACTATGGCTAGACCGCGAGAGTTCGAGCCCGAGCAAGCTCTTGAGCAAGCCTTGCATGTTTTCTGGGAAAAAGGATATGAAGACACGTCGTTCGAAGACATCGTCAAGGCCACAAACGTTAGCCGCTATGGCCTCTACGGCGCTTTCGGAAACAAGCGAGACCTGTTTCGCAAAGCGCTTCGGCAGTACGCAGATTTCTTCATCCACAACTACCAAGCGGAGCTCCGCAAACCAGACGCTTCGCTGGCGCAGATCCGTGAGTATTTCGAGACGCTCTTGTTGCTTGGGGATAGCATGCTTGCTGGTCGTGGCTGCATGATCTGTAATACGGCCGTCGAAGTGGCGCCTCACGACCCGGAGATCGCCGCGGAAATTCGCAAGCTGTTTGGCGAACTTGTCGGTGTATTTCGTCGGGCGCTTCAGAATGCCCACGACAACGGAGATATTTCGTCTGAACTCTGTGTCGATGACTGGGCCGTGAATCTTGCGGCACTTACCCAGAGCTCTGCCGTGATGGCTCGAGTCGGCATCAAGATGGCGACAGTAAGAAAAAGCATAGAGGCCGCGCTAGGCGGCCTCGAAGGTAAGTGAAAGGATTTTTGTCACAGAAATTCAGAGTGTTTATTCTGGATCGACACTAAAGGGAAATAAGTATGACAAAGTCGAACCAATCAATTGATCGTTTCGCCGCCGGCCTGGCCGATTTTGTGATCAGGCGGCGATTGCTCGTGATCGCACTCTGCTTGGTTACCGTTGTTGCCGCCGGCTCCGGCGCGCGCTTCTTGGGGTTTTCGAACAACTACAGCACCTACTTCAGTCCTAAGAATCCCGACCTCGTCAACTTCGACAATTTTCAGGACACATACACCAAGAACGACAACATCCTATTTATTGTTCAGCCGGAGGAAGGTAGCATCTTCACGCCGCGCATGGCGGGGGCCATTGAATGGCTAACGGAGGAGTCTTGGCAGATTCCCTATACGATTCGAGTGGACTCGATCACGAATTTTCAACACAGCTCGGCTGAAGGCGATGACTTAACCGTCGACGACCTGATCCGAGGTGGCGCAGACCTTTCGCAAAGCGAACTGGATGATCGCAAGCGCATCGCTCTGGCCGAACCTTTGCTTAACGGCAGCATGATTTCTCCAGACGCAAGAACCACGGGCGTGAACGTCACACTGCAGTACCCGGAAGAAAGCCTCATGGAGGTTCCCGAGAGCGCAGCGTACGCTCGCAATCTCGCCGCTCAGTTGAAGGAAAAATACCCTGGGGTAACGGTCGCGATTTCGGGCGTCTCGATGCTGAATAACGCCTTCGCGGAGTCGGGAATGATGGATTCCATGACGCTTGTGCCCTTCATGTACTTCGTCCTCATCGTAGTGATGATCTTTACTTTGCGCAGCTTCAGCGCAACGGTTGCGACGCTACTGGTTATTGGCTTTTCGACGGCCACCGCGCTCGGGCTCGCGGGCTACCTAGGGTTGATGCTCGATCCGATTGCGATCACCGCGCCGACGATAATTTTGACCCTTGCGATCGCCGATAGCGTCCACATTTTGGTGTCGATGCTGACCCTGATGCGCGCTGGAAAGGACAAGATAGCAGCGCTGAAAGAAAGCATCACCATCAACTTTTTGCCGGTCGTTATCACCAGCGCGACTACGATCGTCGGGTTCCTGGCGCTCAATTCGTCCGACTCGCCACCATTTTGGAATCTCGGCAATATCACCGCGATGGGAATTTTCTCGGCTCTAATCTACTCGGTGACACTCATGCCGGCGATCGTCAGCTTGCTGCCGATTCGGGTAAAGGGCACGGCCGACAGAAAGCAGAACTGGCCTGACCGTATGTCGACGTTCGTAGTGTCTCGACGCCGCCCGATTCTGGTAGTAACGACCGCGCTGACGTTGATCTTTGCCGCGTTCGTCCCGACGCTTGATCTCAATGACGAATGGGTGCGCTACTTCGATCGTCGCGTGCAGTTCCGCAATGACGCTGAATTTGGCATCAAACATCTCAACGGAATCTATGTCGTCGAATATTCGGTGGAGGCAGGCGAGCCGGGGGCGATTAGCGAACCCGAGTATATTTCGACCCTTGAGAGGTTTACCGCTTGGTTGCGAGAGCAGAACGAGGTCACTCACGTTTACAGTTACAGCGACATCATCAAGCGCCTCAACAAGAATATGCACGGCGATGACGCCTCGTGGTACGCCGTACCGGAGGAACGCGAACTCGCCGCGCAGTACCTGCTGCTGTTTGAACTCTCGCTGCCGTTCGGCCTCGATCTCAACGACCGCATCAACATCGACAAGTCGGCAACGCGTGTCACCGCCACGGTTGCGCAATTGCCTACGGTTCAGCTACGGCAGTTTCTTGAGCGTTCGAAGGCGTGGCTCGCTGACAACGCGCCGGAGTATATGCGGGCATCGCCTACCGGCGCATCGGTAATGTTCTCGTACATTTCCGAGCGCAATATTCGCAGCATGTTGGGGGGCAACTTGATCGCGGTGTTGCTGATCTCAATGATCATGATGCTGGCTCTGCGCAGTCTGCCGATTGGGGCAATGAGCCTAGTACTAACTTGCGAAAGTAAGGCCTTTAACTGTAAAATGTCGGTATGGCAAGACCGGCAACGGTGATTCGACTGAACGCCGAGGAAGAAGAGACGCTGCGACTCTGGGTGCGCGGCCACAAGTCCGAACGGCGCATGGTGGAGCGCGCTCGCATTGTGCTGCTGGCGGCCGCCGCTACCTCGACCGCCGAGATCGCCCGGCAACTGGGATCCCCGGCGGCGCGCGTGTCGAAATGGCGCACCCGCTTCGCCCAGCAACGTCTGGCGGGATTATGCGATCAAGCGCGTTCCGGCAGGCCCGCGCGGTACGACCAAGCGACGCGCAAACGCATCCTCTGCCAACTCGACGAAGCTCCGCCCGAAGGGCACGCCACTTGGACAGGCGAACTGCTCGCGGAAGCTCTCGGCGACGTCAGCAAGCATCAAGTCTGGCGCGTACTGCGGCAGCTCGGCGTGTCCTTGCGGCGGCGGCGCAGTTGGTGTTTGTCAACCGACCCGGAGTTCGCTCGCAAGGCCGCCGACATTGTCGGACTCTACCTCAGCCCGCCGGAAAACGCCGTGGTGCTCGCGGTCGACGAGAAGCCGAGCATCCAGGCCTTGGAGCGAGCGCAGGGCTGGCTACGCTTGCCCAACGGCAAGGCCTTGACGGGCTTCTCGCACGGCTACAGGCGGCACGGCACGACGCCGCTTTTCGCCGCGCTGGAAGTGGCTACCGGATTCATCATCGCCGGACACTATTGGCGCCGACGGCGTCGCGAGTTTCTCGACTTCATGAACCACATCGCGGCCATCCACGAAGGCCGCGAGATCCACATCATCTTGGATAACTTGAACACTCACAAGCCCAAAAATGACCGCTGGCTGCAACGTCATGCGAACATCCATTTTCACTACACGCCGACCTACAGTTCGTGGATGAATCAGGTTGAGGTGTGGTTTTCGATTCTGAGCCGCCGCGCCTTGCGGGGGGCGAGTTTCACTTCCCCCCGGCAGGTGCGCGAGGCCATCGACAGCTTCGTCCGCGTCTACAACTCCAAGGCTACTCCGTTCGAATGGACCAAGACCGTCGTCGCCCCTCGTCCCCTCGCCAGTAAATATTCTAACTTACGCAACTAAGTACTAGTCCCGAATTTAGTGCCGATCCTGATGACCTTTGGCATTTGGGCAGTGTTTGTCGGACAAGTTGGGATGGCGGCGGCGACGGTTTCGGCTACGTCGCTTGGAATTGTTGTCGATAGCACCGTCCACTTCCTCGCCAAATATTTGCGAGCGCGGCGCGAAAAGAACTGCAGTCGGCCGGAAGCCGTCCGTTACACGTTTCAAATGGTTGGGCGCGCTCTGCTCATTAACTCCCTGATTCTGGCGTTTGGCTTTGGCGTGTTGGCCTTTTCGACATTCCGCATCAATTTCGAGATGGGCCTGCTCACCGCGATCGCTATCGTGATCGCATTGGCAGTCGATTTTCTACTGCTACCCGCTCTATTGCTTATTGGATACAAGAAGGAAGAAGAAACAAGTTATGCAGATCAAACCGTTGTTCAAGCTGCTTAGTAGCATTGGCTTCGCCGCGGCGCTCTCATTGGTGCTGGCCGCTGACGCACCCACCGGGCCGATGGCCGAGAAGGGTTTTGAGATTGCCGCACGCAGCGACCGCAGTGACCGTGGGTTTGGCGACAGCAAGGTCGATTTGACGATGATTCTGCGCAACAAGGCGGGCAAGGAATCCAAACGAGTCCTGTCGATATCGACGCTCGAGGTTCCAGACGAGAGCGTCGGCAACAAGGGAATTATTGTCTTCGAGAGCCCGGCCGACATTGACGGGACCGCGCTGCTTTCACACGCGAAGATACTCGAGCCGGACGATCAGTGGCTGTTCCTGCCTGCGTTGAAGCGCGTCAAGCGAATCTCGTCGGTGAATAAGTCCGGCCCCTTTGTGGGCAGCGAATTCGCATTCGAGGATTTCACGTCGCTCGAACTCAACAAATTTACCTACAACTACCTCCGTCAAGAACCGTGCGGCTCGATGACCTGCGATGTCGTCGAGCGCTACCCGCGCTACGAGCATTCGGGCTACACGAAACAACTCTCATGGCTGGACACGACGGATTTTCAAGTGCGTAAAGTCGAATTCTACGACCGGCGCGGCGATTTACTGAAGACATTGACGCTCGAAGATTACAAGCTGTACGAAGGCGGGGTTTGGCGGGCGCAGAAGATGTCAATGGTGAATCAGAAGACCGCTAAGAGTACTGAACTGCTCTACGCAGACTACGAGTTCAAGACGGGGTTGAAAGAGAGCAACTTTGTCCAGACGGTGCTGCCTCGCTTGCGTTGACCGGTAGTGGGGCTCGACATCGGAACTCAAGTTAGCGGACGCCGATGGGTTTGCTGAAGCATGCGGGCTTGGCTAGCCGCGCCGCAACGCTTGTGTTCCTGATCGCCGCAGGATCGGCAGTGGCGGGCGACGGTTCAGTCTCCGGGTATGTCGCTGGTGAATTTCGCGCGTTTCCAAGTGAGCCCCTTCAGGCCGGCCAATTCGAAACTTTCCAGCCGTCGTTCCTGGCGGTACCGGAGTTTCGGTATCGCAGCGAGAACGGCAACGAGCAGTTCACTGTCATTCCGTTCTTGCACATCGATTCTCAGGACGGAAACCGCACGCACTTCGATGTCCGCGAGGCCTACTGGCTGCATCGCGCCGATTCATGGGATCTCACCGTAGGACTCAACAAAGTCTATTGGGGAGTCGCCGAATCGCGTCATCTTGTCGATGTCATCAACCAAACCGATTTCATTGAAGACATCGATGAAGAAGACAAACTCGGACAGCCGATGGTTAACCTCAACCTGCGGCGCAGTTGGGGAGCCGTTAGCTTGTTCCTACTGCCCGGCTTTCGGGAACGGACATTCAGTGACCGGGATGGCCGCCCCGGTTTCCCGCTGCCGATCGACGTCGACAACGCTGTGTTTGAATCGGGGCGAGGCCGCGGACATGTCGATTTTGCGGCCCGTTACTCGCATTTTCTCGGCGATTGGGACGTCGGAGTCTCATATTTCCAGGGCACCGGACGCGAGCCTCGGTTCGTTCCCGGCATTCGGGGCGATCGGCTGATTCCTCACTACGACTTAATCAAGCAGGGCAGCGTAGACGTGCAATACACCAAGAACGCCTGGCTGTGGAAGTTCGAGGGCATCGTGCGCGAGGGACAGGGTAGTACGTTTGGCGCGATGATTGGCGGCTTCGAATACACCCTGTACCAAGTCGCGGGAGCGGCGGATCTTGGTCTGATAGTTGAGTACCAGCGCGACGAGCGTGACGCTGACGCGCCGTTCACGCTTGGCGACGATGATTTGTTCTTCGGCGCGCGCTACGCCTTAAACGACACGCAGGACACGTCAATCCTGGCGGGTGCTCTGGTAGACCGTGATAGGCGCGCAACCGCCGTTCTCATCGAGGCTGAACGGCGTCTGAGCGAGCATTGGAAGTTTGAGTTCGAGGGCCGCTTATTCACCAATACCGAGCTGCGGGACCCGTTGTACTTCTTTCGCAACGATAGTTTTGTGACCGCGCGGTTGTCTTACTTCTTTTGAGCGGGGCGGGCGGTAGCTGTCGACCCATGGGTTGACATGGCCGGCGTGCGCACCTGTTCGTATTCGTCGGGCAAAGTTCTCTATCATGTGCATGATGAGCCTTACTCGACGTGAGCTGATGTTTTCTTCCCTGGCGGCGGCCTCGGCCCCGTCATTGGTTGCTCAACGCAAGCGTCCGAATATCCTGTTCGCTATCGCTGATGACTGGGGCTGGCCCCACGCCGGCGCGTACGGATGCACCTGGGTCAACACACCATCATTCGACCGGATCGCGAAAGAGGGCGTGCTATTTACGAACTGCTTTACGTCGAACCCCAAGTGCGCTCCGTGCCGCGCAAGCATATTGACCGGGCGCAATAGTTGGCAACTTGAAGAGGCGACGAATCACTTCGGCGTGTTCCCGGCAAAGTGGGATGTGTTTCCAGATTTACTCGAAAGGGCCGGGTACCACGTTGGTTACACCGGCAAGGGTTGGGGACCGGGCGACCACGAAGCCGGGGGGTTCAAGCGCAACCCCGCCGGGCCAAATTACGACAAGTACACGTCGCCTCCGAAATTCCGTTTCATGTCAAACAAGGACTACGCCCGCAACTTCGAGCACTTTCTCGAAAGTCGCGAGGACGAACAGCCGTTCTGCTTTTGGTTCGGCACCCACGAGCCGCACAGAGCGTACGAGGACGGTGCCGGTGAACGTAGCGACAAGCTCTACAAAGACGTCGATGTCCCCAAGTTTTATCCGGACAACGAAACGATCCGTCGCGATCTCGCCGATTACGCCGTCGAAAGCGAGTGGTTCGATACGCACCTGGGCCGCATCCTCAAGAAAATCGAAGCGATGGGTGAGTTGGACAATACGCTCGTGCTCGTCACGTCTGACCACGGCATGCCGTTCCCGCGCGTCAAGGGACAGATTTATGAGTACGGTTTTCACCTACCGTTGGCGGTGCGCTGGGGTGGCATGAAGGGCGACCGTAAGATCGATGACTTTATCAACGTGCGCGACTACGCGCCCACGTTTCTTGAGCTGGCGGGAGTTGAGGCCCCTGACTCGATGACAGGCAAGAGTTTTCTAGATGTACTCCAGTCTGGCGATTCCGGGTCAGTCGACAAGTCCCGCAATCGAATGCTGATCGGCAAAGAGCGTCATGATCTAGGCCGTCCGAATGACTGGGGCTACCCTGTGCGCGCACTGCGCACGCCGGACTACCTATACGTCCGCAACTACGAGCCCGATCGCTGGCCCGCCGGCAACCCGGAGACCGGCTACCGCAACTGCGACGACAGCCCGACGAAGTTTCAGCTCTTGCGGGGATTCGACGAGTACTACCGTATGGCCTTCGGCAAACGCCCGGCTGAGGAGTTGTACAAAATCCCCGAAGACATGGACTGCGTCGATAACCTGGCCGACGACCCTGCCCACTCGGAAACCAAGAAGCAGATGCGGGCTGAGCTTGAGCAGCGACTGAAAGACGACGGCGATCCGCGCGCCCTCGGGGAGGGCTGGGTCTTCGACACGTATAAATACACGGGTGGGCGACGGCACTCGTTCGACACCTGGCTCTCAAACCATAAGCCGTAACTGTTTGAGCCGGGCGCGACAGGGCCCGTAACATAACGTCAAATTGCGTTGCGGTGATCTGACGGCGCACACCCGGAGCGCAACGAAGCAGTGGCGCGCCTATCGCCTGCTTTCGCCGTCTGATAGAACACACACGGCCGCCCTGGTAGAATCAGCCTTTTGGAAACCCGTCTTGGCTGGGGGTCGTCTTTCCTACTGCAGATGGGTCGCTTCCCCAAGTTAGTGTTAGTCGGCGCGATAGCACTACTGCTACCACTGGTTGCGCAGCGGCAAGCAGCGGACGAAGAGATCCTCGAAGATCCCACGTTCTCGCTCGACGTCAAGGTAGTTAACCTACTGGCCACAGTCAAAGATGGCAAAGGCTTGCCCGTCAACAGCTTGACCAAGGACGATTTCATTCTTGAGGAGGACGGTGCCCGCCAAGACGTCACATATTTTGCTCGACAGACCGATCTTCCAATCACCATCGGACTGCTCGTCGATACCAGCGTCAGCCAGCAGCGACTGATCGAAGACGAGCGCTACGCTTCGTCGAAGTTTTTTGAGGCCATTCTCCGTGAAAAAAAGGATCTCGCGTTCTTGATGAGCTTCGACTCGAACGTCGAGTTGCTGCAGGACTACACCGATTCGCGCACGCTCCTTGGGCGCGGACTCGAAGACCTGCGAATCGAAAGCTCGGTCAGGGGCGTACACCCCGGGCCGACTGGTTCTAGTGGCGGCGTCGGCACGGCGCTTTACGACTCGATCTACCTCGCTTGCGACGAAATGTTCAAGGGGCAGGTAGGCCGCAAAGCGCTCGTCCTCATCTCCGACGGCAACGACTCGGGCAGCAAGATGAAAATTGAGCAGGCCATCGAGGCCGCGCATCGCTCCGACGTTGTAATCTTCTCGATACGCTACTTCGATCGCCGATTTTATATGCAATACGGGCAAGGCTTCGGCGGCTCGGGCACATTGAACCGCATTTCGCGCGACACCGGCGGATCGCTCTTCGAAGTCACCAAGCGCAAGACTCTGAACAGCATCTACGAAGCGATCAACAAAGAGATGCGCAATCAGTACAGCATCGGCTACTCACCAAAGCGCGACCTATCCGTCTTAGGATTTCGTAAGATCAAATTACGTACCCGTCAAAAGGGCCTCAAGGTCCAGGCGCGTGAAGGATACTATCCGGGCGCGATTTAGCCGTTGAGTGAGCGGTCTTCGCTGGCTGGAGATCGCTGACCGAGCCCCAATTTTGGAGATTTGCCCCGTGAAGTTTCGTGCCTCGCTCTTAGTTCTTTGCTGGACGCTCGCCGCGGCGCCCGTAGTGGTAGTTGGCCAATCCGCGGAAGAAGACGTTGTGGTAAAAATTGGCGGCAGGGGTTATAGCGCAGAGCATCTCGAGCGTTTGCGAAGCTCATTGTCGCAGCAGTTTCAGCAGAACATCGCTCACATGAATAACAAGGCGTTCGTCGACACATACGCGAACTTGTTAGCGCTTTCGAATGCGTCGGAACAGGCCGGTCTGCTCAACGAAGAGCCCTTCAAGTCCCAATTTGAATTCAACCGGCTGAACTTTTTGGCGCAGATTTACCTAGCTCAGATCAACTCCACGTTGTCCATCAGCGTCGAAGAGAAGAAGCGGTATTACGAAGATCATCTGGCGAACTACAGTGAGTCAAACGTATCGGCAATTCACGTCGAGTACGACCCTTTGCCCGAGCTCGCCGAGCGAGCCGGCCGCGAACCTGTGAGTGAGCAAGACGCTTGGGCCCAGTCAGAGAAACTGTTGCTGAGTCTGCGCCAAGGCGCGGAGTTCGCCGACGTCGCCAAAGAGCACTCCGACGACAAACTTACTGCCGAGTCGGGGGGCGTCGTTGGCTGGCTGAGCCCCGACAGCGAACTGGCGCCAACGTTGAAAAACGCTATTTTCGAACTTAAACAAGGGCAGGTTTCACAAGCCATCAAGGACGGCGGAAAGTTCTACATTTTCAAGATCAATGAAGTCCGAGCGAAGACGTACTCAGAGGCTCTTCCTGACATTTTGCGCAAGATCCAAAGCGCCAAGGTGCAAGAAAAGCTGGAGGAAATTCGCGCAACGATGCCTGTCGAGTTTACCGACGCTGATTTCGCCTTGGCAATGCCGGCAAAGGAGTGAGACGGTAGGCTTGCTTCGGCCCGCAGCTACTCAGTAACGGGCCAAGTCGCGCGCCTTCTCGACAACCAAATCGACCCCGGGAAGAAATGCGCTCTCCAACGTCTGGCTAAAAGGCACCGGCGTGTCTGGCGCGGCAATCCGCACCATGGGTCCGTCTAAGTAATCAAAAGCGTGCTCGCCAACAATTCCCGCAAGTTCTCCCCCAAGACCGCCAGTTATGGTGTCCTCGTGCAGAAAGATCACCTTGTTCGTCTTCTTGACTGTGTCGAGAACTGCGTTCCTGTCGAGCGGCACTAAGGTACGCAAATCGAGCACCTCGACATCGATACCTTCATCGGCCAACTGCGTCGCCGCGTCAAGCGCAACGTGAACCATCCAGCCGTAGGTAATGATTGAGAGGTCGTTGCCCGAGCGCTGAACCTTCGCCTTACTCAGCGGAACAGTGTAGTCCTCAGTCGGCAGCTCTCCTTTCACCGAACGGTAGAGATACTTGTGCTCCAAAAAAATGACCGGATCGTTGTCGCGAATCGAAGCCTTGATCATGCCCTTGGCGTCGTAAGCCGTCGCCGGTTGAACTACCTTCAACCCCGGGGTGTGCACGTAGGGCATTTCGACGTTTTGCGAATGAAACGGACCTCCGTGAATGTTGCCGCCGGCCGGTGCCCGGATCACCATCGGAATCTGCTGGCCCCAACGGTAACGGCACTTGGCGGCGAAGTTTGTAATCTGATCGAACCCACAGGCCATGAAGTCAGCGAACTGCATTTCGAGAATCGGCCGCAGGCCATAGATCGCCGCACCGGTTCCGGCGCCCACAATTGCTGATTCCGAGATCGGCGTATCGACCACCCGTTTCTCGCCAAAGCGCTCGAGCAGTCCCATCGTGGCCTTGAAGGCGCCACCGTACTCTCCAACGTCTTCGCCCATCACGAAAACATTCGGGTCACGCTCCATCTCTTCCCATATTCCAGAGCGTATAGCCTCTACGTAGGTGGTTTCTGCCATTGTAAAGTTTGAGCGAGCGACTGGAGTCTTTCGTCCCTAAATACTTTCGTAAACGTTATCTTCAAGCGTCGCCGGGTCTGGGAACGGCTGCTCAAGAGCCCACTCAACGGCCTCGTCGATCTCATTGAGAACGCCCTTGCGAAGCTGTTTGAAATCCTGCTCTGTCGCCCACTCTTGATCGACCATGTGTTTTTGCAGCATCAGGATCGGGTCTTTTTTCGACCACTCTTCTTTCAGAGACCCTGGGACGTAGTCAGCCACGTCGTGCGCGGAATGCCCGCTCATGCGAAACGTTTTGCACTCAATGAGGTACGGGCCGTTGCCGGCGCGCACATGCTCCAACGCCCGCTGAGTCGCCTTAAATATCGCGATGACGTTGTTGCCGGAGACGATTTCGGCCGGCATGCCGTAGGCCGGAGCGCGCTCGACGACGTCGTCAACATTCATTTGGCGATCGATAGGAGTCGAGTACGCATAGTGGTTGTTGTTGCAAAGGTAGACGATCGGCAGGTCCATGACCGAGGCCATGTTCAATCCCTCGTGCCAGTCGCCCCGGCTTGTCGCGCCGTCCCCAAAATAGTTGAAAACGACATGCGGCTCGCCACGGTATTTTATGGCGAAAGCGAGTCCTCCCGCGATCGGGACGCTAGCGCCAATCGACGAAATAATCGGCACGCAATGGCGCTTCGCGCAGCCCATGTGCATGTTGCCGTCGCGTCCGCCCGTAAGGCCCGTGGCGCGGCCCAAATATTGCGCCAAAATTTCTTTCGGGGTGATGCCGCGAATGAGCAAGGCAGCCATATCGCGGTGGGACGGCGTTAGCCAGTCACCAGGCAGCGAAAGGATCGCACTTCCAACCGGAATTGCCTCCTGCCCACGCCCCGTATAGCAGCCCCCTAAGACTTTTCCCTGCGTGTATAACTTCGTTTCAATGCGGTCTTCCAACTCCCGCATCATCACCATATGACGCAGAAGCGTTTGGCATAGATCGAGGTCTACCTCGGCGGATAGGGTTGCGGTAGCAGGTGCGCTCATACCATCCATGCACGATATACCATGGCAGGCCGGTTTGCAACTTACACCACCGCTCGGGTGGGGTATGTGGTGCCAACAAAAGCTGCGGCGCAGGCACGCGGACTGGTCCTCACAGCCACGTCCTGAATGGTCCGTGTGGTGGCGCTGAACGTGCTCGAAATATACGGCAAGTCGCTCTGGAGCCCCTCTCGCAGGCGACCTGCACTAGCGTTTTGAGCCTCGCTCGATGCTGTACTTTCCCTTTTTTGTCGATCATCGCCACGAGCCTGACAATGCAGCCGTCGCCTGCGGGCTTCTGCCCGTCCAAGTTCGACTGCCCTAAAAGACACGAATAAAAGCGGTTCTGCCACAAGTGTCCCTGCCGGGCACTGCTCTTATTGAAGTGTATCGTGTAGCGTCAGTGGGCCTGCCCTATCGCCTCGGCCAGTGTGTCAAGGGCGGAGTAAATTTGGACCACTTCGGCGGAGCAAAAGTAGACCAGTTGGTGAAGGGGTAGCGGTTTTCGTGGGACGGCTGGAACGGAGCCTGCGGTCGCCCTTTAGGGCGGCCCAGGCGTAGTGGAGGCCGTCCCACGAAAACCGGGCGAGTGGCCGGTGGGTCAGCCCAAAGAGTGAGCCCGCTTCTTCTTGCTCTGGATCAGACGGAAGCTTTCGGCGTTCAGCTCTAGAATATGAACGTGGTGCGTGAGGCGATCGAGCAGGGTGCCGGTCAGCCGCTCGGAGCCGAAGACCTCCGTCCATTCGTTAAACGGCAGATTCGAGGTGACCAGCGTCGAGCCCTGTTCGTAGCGCTGGGAAAACACTTCGAACAATAACTCCGCTCCGGTCTTCGATAGCGGCACGTAGCCCAGTTCATCGACGATCAGCAGATCCTGCTTGGCCAACTGCTTTTGACATCGCAGCAAGCGCCGTTCATCTCGGGCTTCGAGCAGCTCATTGACCAGTGCCGCCGCTGTTGTGAAGCGTGTTCGATAGCCGCGCTGACAAGCCGCCAGTCCCAACGCCAAGCCGATGTGCGTTTTGCCCGTGCCGGAATTACCCAGTGCCGGCACGTTTTCGCGGCGGTCGATAAACTCACAGCGCGCCAGTTCCAGCACCAGCTTCTTGTTCAACGCCGGCAAGGACGGGAAGTCGAAAGTGTCCAGACTCTTGGTCACGGGAAACTTCGCGGCCTTGCTGCGGCGCTCGGTGGCCCGCTGTTCACGGTCGAGCAGTTCCAGCTCGCAGAGTTGTTGCAGGAAGCTCCTCGAATCCAAGCTCTCGGCGGCGCATTGCCGCGCCAGTTTGTCGTACTCGCGCAGGAAGGTTGGCAGCCGCAACGCTTTCAAATGCGCTTCGAGCAGAAGTTTCGACCTCGCCATTACCCCCCTCCTTGTGCCGGCAGTGCCAAATAGTCCGCAGCGGAGGTTTGCTCCACCTGGGCTGCCGGCAGGTGCGGATACTTCGTCAAGTCCAAGCGCGGCGGCCGTTGCTCGATGCGGCACAGCACTAAGTGCCTGACTGCATCCAAGCCAATCGCTCCCAACTCGCAGGCTTGGCGCACCGCCGCGGCAACGTGCTCGAATCGGAAGTCCTCCAGTCATCGCAATACCTGCACGTACTCGCGCTTGCCTGGCTTTCCCAACCGTGCCTCGAGCAAACGTCTCAAGCACGGGAACTGTTCGGGCAGCTCCCAGCCCGCCAACGGGGCCGCTTGATCGAGCGCGTTGGTCTTGCGTTCCAGCAGTGCTAGGTAATGCAGCGGATCGAAGATCAACTCTTCGCGTTCGTAACTGCGCCGGTGGCGCGCGATCTCTTCGCTGCCACAACAGATCACGATTTCATCGACGTAGCCTTTCAGCAACACCTGGCGATGTCCGTAGCGTGTGGGCACCGAGTAGTCGTTGGCGCGATAGCGCACCAATGACAGCGACGTCACCCGCGTGGTGCGTTTGTCGCAGGCGTCATAGGGCGTGGGCGGCAAGGGCAACAACGCTTGGCGGTCACGCTTGAAACGTTCCTCAATCGTTTCGGTGTGCCGCCGCAAGCGCCGCTTACGATTGTTGAGGCACTGCGCTTCGAGCTGCTCGTTGAACGCTTCCCAGCTTGGAAACCTTGGCGCCGGCACCATGAAGTTCCGCCGGGCATAACCGACCAGTCCTTCCACCTTTCCCTTGTCGTTGCCTTTGCCCGGACGCCCGAAACGATCGGAGAATAAATAGTGCGACTGCAGTTCACTGAACACCCTGGTCCGCTTGCGCCTGCCGTCGCCCAGAATCCTCGCCAGCGCCAAGGTCGTGTTGTCGTAGAGGATGCTGCGTGGCACGCCGCCGAAGTACCGAAACGCTGCGTTGTGCCCCTCGCAAAACGCTTCCGTCGTCGCGGCCGGGAAAGCTTTTACGAAAGCGTCATCGCTAGGCGGCAGATCGACCACCAAGTAGTGCGCCTTGCGCTGTACGCCGTCAATGACCACCAGAGCTTCACCGCAGTCGGCCTGGGCATCGCCCGCCGGATGCACCAGCGGCACGAACATCTCTTGCCCGCCGAGCTTCTTGTCGCGAACATAGTCCTTGACGATCGTGTAACCGCCGGTGAAATCGTACTCGTCGCGCAAGCGGTCGAAGATGCGTTTTGCGGTGTGGCGTTGTTTCTTCGGACGTTCCTGATCGTCGCTGAGGATCTGATCGACGATTCCGGTGAAGGGATCCAGCTTCGGCCTCTGCGCTGGTTGGCGCCGCCGATAGCCCGGCGGAGTGGCGTAGCGCAACATCTTGCGCACCGTCCCTCGCGCCAGGCCAAACCGTTTGGCGGCCTCGCGCTCACTGAGCCCTTCGACAAAGACACTGCGCCGTACTTGAGCGTATAGCTCCACGCGATACATCCCTCTCGTGCCCCACAAACACCACAGGAATGTTCGCTGGACCACTCGGACGGTCTACTTTTACTCCGCCCAAAAGCAGCTTCGATTCGCCGCTCTATGGTCTAGTTTCGCTCCGCCGTTCTCAAACCACCGCGTTCCAAGGCCGGCCTCTCCAGGGAGTTCGGGGTCAGGCACGCAATTCCGCATTTCTCACCAGCTGGCAACCTGCGTGCCTCCGGCTGATTGTGACCCTCCGAAGTTCCAAGCCCCTTGACACGTGTGATAACCTCCAAGCAGATAGCCAACAACCACCAAATCAAGCCTCGGCCAGCCTTAAAAAAAGTGTCAAAACAAACCCAATTCGAAATTCACGAAAATCCATCTAACTCATGACTAATAAGCATCTTACAGGATATTAAGCAAATCACAAGTTGACATAAAGCAAAGCCAAACAAGCCCAATTCAAACCCAATTTTCGATTGATCCGGCCTATCTCAATCGTCACCAAGCGGGACTCCTCAAGACACCCGTACGTCCTGCGATTTTGAAATTTCGTTTCCCTTTGCAATCAGCAGCTTAGCGATTCGGTCAGCCGAAAACCGGACGCACGGGTCTTAAACTACATGTGGAGGATAGCGAAAGCCATGCAAGGAGCCTCGAAAATTTCACTAAAACCCTGCCAAATCCGGCCACCGGGCGGCACTCATGCCGCGGCCTTGAGCTGCGAACTCGTGCATACTCGGCTTGTGCTGAGATAGAACTTGCCTACAGCGAGATCAGCTCAGCGGTCGTGGCGTGTTTGAATGTCGAATTCGTCATCTACCACCAGAAGCTTCTTGCCTCATTTCATTGGGGTCAAGGCCCGTACGGCGTTTGGCGGGCGCATCACGCCCCCGTTCGTTACGCTCTACGTCACGACCAAATGCGACGAGCGGTGCATCCACTGCTTCTACTGGGACGAGTTAAACTCAAAACCCAACCGCGATTTCACCCTCCGGGAATTCGAGAAAACGCTCTCGTCAATGGGCGAAATTTATAACTTGTTCATCGGCGGCGGCGAACCGTTTCTGCGGCCCGATTTAGCATCGATTCTACTAGCGGCCCACCAGGCCAACAGCGTCGCCAACGTATACGTGCCCACGAACGGCCAGCATGCCGAACGTCTAGTCGAGACTCTCGAAACCGTTCTCGAGGCTGCGCCGGCGATGCGTTTTCATCTCAATCTCAGCGTCGATCACGTTGACGAAATCGAGCATGATCGCATCCGAGGCAAGGCCGGGGCATATCGAAAGCTGCTCGACACCTACAAAGCGATCAAGCCGCTACGAACGCGCTACCCCAACCTGATCCTGCATACGCTGACCACCGTCATGAAGGATAACCAGCACGACATTCTGCGCATCCACGAGGAACTCAAGCGCCAATTCGAACCCGACGGCACCTCCTACAACTACTGCCGCGGCAACCCCCTCGACCCGGCACAAACAGAAGTTGACCCGCAAATCTACCGCCGTCTGACCGCCCAAGTGGCTGATGACTATCGTTCCGGAGCGATTCAACCAAGAGCATTTAGCGCCGCCAATCACCTGCTCGATCAGCAAGTACGCGAAAGCGTCGAAAATACTGTCGTTACGCAACAACCACAGTTCTCCTGCGTGTCCGGCAGGTTAGCCTGCGTAATCTACAGCAACGGTGACGTTACCGAGTGCGAAATCAAAAACTCTCCAGTAGGGAACCTGCGCGACGTGGACTACGATTTCACCAAGCTGTGGTTCAACAAGACCGCTCAAGATATCGCCGATGAGGCTGCTAACGGCTGCTTTTGTACCCACGAATGCGGCCACTACGCCTCGACGATTTACAGCGCCAGGCGCATCGCGAAGGTAGCGATCCAAGCGATTGCGCAACGTTGACTTGCGGCCAACCTTGGCATACGATCGGGGTAGTTGACGGTTTATCTCACACGCTGCAGTTGTCGGCGGCCGGCCTTGGGCCGGCGGTAAGGCCGAAGGACTGCGACCTTTTCGCAAGTCCTAGCGTCCAATGACAAGTTGTCCGGGAGGCAGTGATGTTCAGTGAGATTCGAGAACAAGTCCAAGCCGTCTTTAAGCACGATCCGGCCGCAAAAAACACGGTCGAGGTACTGCTTTGCTACCCCGGCGTGCATGCCATCCTGTCGCACCGCATATCCCACCGACTCTACCGAGCCGGCCTTTACACAATTTCGCGACTCCTCTCCCACTTCGCACGTTGGATCACAGGTATCGAAATCCACCCGGGTGCCCAGATCGGACGACGTTTCTTCATCGATCACGGCATGGGCGTGGTCATTGGTGAAACGACGGTCATCGGTGACGACGTGCTGCTCTACCAGGGCGTCACCCTCGGCGGCACCGGCCACGAAAAAGACAAGCGACACCCAACGCTCGGCAATCATGTCGTGGTGGGTTCGGGCGCGAAGGTTTTAGGGAATATCGAACTCGGCGAGTGGGTGAAGGTTGGCGCGGGCTCCGTCGTCGTCAAACCAGCACCGGCGCATTCGACTGTGGTCGGCATCCCCGGTCGCGTTGTGGCCGTTAAAGGTGTAGCCGTTAGCGCGGACGAGTGGCAGATGCTCGAACACGGCGAGTTGCCCGATCCCGTAGGACAAACGATGGCGAACCTCAACGAAAGGCTGGCATTACTCGAATCCGAGATTCAGGTACGCAAGATGGAGTCTCCCGACCCGATGAGGGCCATTCCGGGGGGATGAGTAGAGTGCTGTCTCGAAGATAACGTTGCGGCGATCTGTTTCGGTCAAGCGCACGACGATCGAGCGCAACGAAGTACTGGCGCACCTATCGCGTGCTTTCGCCGTCGGGTAGGAAGAAATGCGCGTTAGTTGCCGCGGGTCACGAGAGCCACCCAGTCGTCGCGATTATGAGTGGGTGGGCGACCGAGTGATCTACGCCCACCCCCGGCCACTGACGTTACGGCGCCGTCAAGCAGCGTTCCGCCTGCTCTCGGGTTGAACCACTGCACGCCAAACTCGCCATCAGCCTCCGACAGATCAAGCCGCGTTGCCGCTCCGTATGGAATGTACACCGCATAGACTTCGCCTTTCTTCCGAAACACGTAGTCATCTTCAGCCGCCGTCAGTTCGTCCGCGGGCTCCATCTCCCAAAAGGGCAGATGATCGTGAAAAAATCCGACTGCGTGCCGCGTCAAGTCCCACAGCTTATCCCGCGATCGCCAATCTTCGAGCGTGATGTCGTTGTGAGGATACGTATATCCGAAATACCACTCGATTCCCGCGCCCCCCGCCATCAAGGTCGCCCAAAGATGGTCACGGCGTGCACCTTCGTGCATGGGGTCGTCTGAATCCGGCTCAATTCCATTGCTGCCCATACGCTGCTCATCAAAGGACACGATCCAAGGACGACCTGCCTCGGTCGAACGTCGAATCCAATTCTTGACCACGTCGTGGACCAGCGGGTCGTCACGAATTTGCATCGATGCGCCTTCGAACTGCCCGTACCCGAGCAGATCTCGGTACTCAAGTTCATGCGCCTCTAGCGTGCTATTGGTGTGCAGCACGATCGGATGGTCGTAAGGGTCGATTGCCTGGAAATATTCACAGTAGGCTTTGCGCTGTTCCGTAGAGTTTCCGTTTTCCTCACCGATATTCCATTGCAGGCCGAGGTGGTGTCCGAAGCGCGCGACGAGTTCTCGGTAATAGAGCTTACGCTCGGGGCCGAGGTCTCCTCCATCGAGCAAGTCATCATTCTCCGTTTCGGACGTCACAACATGCAGCAAGATCCCCAACCGGTCCGCGTGACTAAAGATGAATTCCCATTGAGCGAGCTTGCTGACGTCGAATCGCAGTCGCTCGCCGTGTGCCGTCCAAGGCCATACGTCGTTGCCGTCACCGTTGATGTTCTGCGTCAGGAAGTAGATCGAATTTACGCCCTTTTTCCATAGATAATTCAGCCCACCAAACAGACCCTTGCCTTTGCCGCCCTGCCAGAGTGGATCACCTTCGCGCCAGTCTTGGACGTGTGGCTCATAGCGGTGTAGAAACGGCTCCGGTTGAATCTGTCGGTTCGCCGGACGATCGAGTGGAACGTCTTCGGTGCCATCGAAATCCGCGTATGCCAGCAAGTTCTCGGGGCTGTCGGCTCCGCCTTTGAGAAAGTACTCGCCGTTGCCGGCGAACTGCAGATAGCGCTTGCCGACGTATCGCAGCATTCCTTTGCCAACGAACCCCGGAGCGGTTACCTGGGCGGGCTGTACTTCAAACGTCGCTGCCTCGCCGTCGAACGATACAGCATCGCCGGCCTCGGGGTCGAGACTCATCGCGATGTTCTCTCCGGCTCGGAACGACGCCGTGAGGTGCCAGCGGCCAGGTTGATCCGGTGTAAATCGAGCACGCCATTTATCGCCGGCCGCCGCCGACGTCTCGACCGAGGCACCGTCAGCCGCATAGAATCCGGGAACGACGTTCGTGCGTTGATCAGGGCTCGTAAACGTGACGTTCAGCCGATAGTCCGTAAACGGATTCGGGGTCGCCGATTCCGATGTCTGCGGGCCGTCGAACGTGAACGTCAGCGGAAACCAAACCGACAACTCGCCGGTCATGGTCACTTTCGGTTCGGACTTACATCCGGCGCTGAACAGGACGGCCGATAGCGCCAGCACCTGACACGTTGCCGCTAGATGACGCATTTTGATGGAGGCTAGTGAGTCGGCCACTACCATTCTTACTTCTTGAAGAGACTGTCAAACGCCGATTTCGCGTTTTGCCCTTCATTCGAACGACCGCTCATCGCAATTTGACCCGAGGTCTGGGGCTCGAAATAGTCGCAGAAATTTGAGCGGCTCTTATCTTTCACCCACTCGGCCTGAGGTTCGGAGCACTCGTTGTTGCGCGAGGGCTCATAAAATCGACAGTGAAAGCAGGAGTGCAGGTCGGTGGCGCATTTGGCGCATGTGTCTTGCCGATAGATCTTTTCTCGCGGCTTCAAAGTACGCTGCGCACCACACTGGTGACAGGTCAATGCGACATCATTCATAATACGAGCAAGCCTAGACTAACATGTTTTTTGCCAATAATTTGCGTCTCTATCTGGGATTGGGAACACTTATCGCCGCTCTCGGCTGTGGGGGCGCAAAGATACCGGCGACCCACTACTACACGCTTAATTTGGCCGCGCCGGCACCGTCGTCGGACCGGCTAGATTTTACAGCGATTGTGATGCCGTTTCAAGCGACACAGGTCATCGAGCGAGACCACATCGTATACCGCGAATCACGCGAAGAGGTCGGATTTTACGACTACCACCGCTGGGCGGAAGATCCACGCGAGCAAGTCGCCGATTCGTTTGTCAAACAACTGCTCGCCCGAGGTAGTTTCTCGAGCTTGACCTCATTCGACGGCCGTACGAAATCCGACTACGTCCTTCGCGGCAGCATCAAACGATTGGAAGAAGTCGATTACGACCCGCCGATTTCAGTGGCGGTCGAAATATCGCTGGAACTGGTCAACAGCGAGAGCGCAAAAGTCGTTTGGTCCGACGTTGCGACCAAAACCGGGCCGGTAACGAGCGGCGATGTGCGATCGGTCGTCAGCGGCCTGAGCCGAGCGGCTGATCAGGGCATCAGCGAATTGGTCGGCAAGCTCGACAGCTACATGCGATCGATCAGCTAGATCGAATGGATCTCTACTTTCTGGCGAACCTGATCGACCTCTTCCGGCGTGCCGTAGCCAAGTCCTGGCCGTGACGCCGCCACCGTTGCCGACACAACTCCCCAGCGAAAAGCCTCGGGAAATGACTCGCCTCGCACTAGCGCCCAGAGGCATGTAGCCGCGAGCACGTCGCCGGCACCGATCGGACAGCCAGTCTGAACCGCTGGGGGGACGGCACGCAGCCGCCCGTCCGGCCAAACCGCGATAGCCCCCTGACTGCCCAGCGACAAGATCACCTTCTCCGCGCCCATCCGTTCGATTTCGACGGCCGCTTCGAGAGCATGACCCTCGCTGATGAGGCTGCGCCCCAAAAGTCTTTCAGCCTCAACTCGATTCGGCTTCACGAGTGCCGGCCTGGCCTCAAGCGCTTTCGCCAGCGCCTCGCCACTAGTGTCGACTAACACGGGTACGTCATAGCCGCGTGCCATCTCGGTGAGGCGCGCGTAGGTGTCGATGGGGACACCCGGCGGCACGCTTCCGGTTAGCATTAGCCATTCGACGGCCGGAAGATTCTGCTCGACGCACGCCACAATCTGTTCCAACTCCGCGTCGTTTAGCCCATGGCCGGGTTGATCGAGCTTAATCGTTAGACCTTGGTTGTCGGTCACCGAGATATTCCGGCGCGTCTCGGCTTCGGCCGGAATCATCTCGACCGGGATTTGCGACTCCGCTATCAGCTGGGCAAAGCGTTCTCCGCGCAGGCCACCAAACGGCGTGATCGCGCGGACGTCGCCCCCAAAAGCGTTGATGACCATCGCGGCATTGATCCCCTTGCCGCCAACAGTTTCAATCTCGCGTGTGATAAACGAGCGGTCGTCGTAGACAATGCGGTCGGTGCTAAGCGCCACGTCAATGGCCGGATTGAGTGTGAGAGAAAGAATCATCGCTGAAACTGAAGTGTCGCGCAAATAGCCGAGCACGGCAATATACAATCGCGGTGTGAGCAAACTAGGCCCCCACCCCGATCGACGTGAGCTGCTCGGCTATTCCGCCGCGTTTGGTGCCGCCTTCATGGCCCGTCAAGGCCTGGCTGCGCAACCCGCCGCGGCCGCGCCTGTTCCGCAGCAAGCCCATAAGCGCTACGACATGAAAAAGTCGATCAACTTGTGGGCGTTCCCGTATCCCGACAAGTGGTCTCTCCGCGAATGTTTTCAGATCGCAAAGGACGCCGGCTTCGACGCCGTTGAGCCGAACTTTAATCTAGAAGGCGAGTTCTCCGCCGAGTCGACAGATGACGAGATCCGTTCAGTCAGAAAACTCGCCGACGAAATTGGCATAGAAATCAGCGGCCTGTGCTCGTTCCTTTTCTGGCCATTCTCGATGACCCAAAATGACGCCGAGCGACGCGAGAAAGGCATCGAGTTGGCCTCGCGCATGGTCGAGGCGGCAGCCCTAGTTCAAACCGAAAATTTGTTGGTCGTACCCGGCGCCGTCTACGCGCCGTGGGTGGAAGACTTCGACCCCGTACCCAACGACGTTTGTGACCGCCGCGCGCGTGAAGCGGTTCGACGCCTCGTGCCGGCCGCCGAGAAGGCGGGAATTTCCATCAACATCGAAAATATCTTCGCCAACGGCTATCTTTTCAGCCCGCAAGAGATCGTCGAGTTTGTCGACAGCTTTGGCAGCGACGCGGTCAAAGTCCACTTCGACACGGGCAACATCATGCACTACCAATTCCCCGAGCATTGGGTGCCAATCCTAGGCGAACGCATCAAAAACATCCACTTTAAGGAGTGGGACAAGCGTACCCAAGAATTCAACCTCAATACGTTTCGAACGCTACTCGACGGCACGACGAACTGGCCCGCCGTTATCGAAGCTCTTGATCGAATTGACTACACGGGCTACCTAACGTTCGAATACTTCCACCCCTTCGAGCATTATCCCGAAGCGCTGATTTATCAGACATCCGACGCGCTCGATCGCATGCTGGGCCGGAAGGGGTAAGCGCCGGCTATGGTCGCGCGGTAACGCCGCCAACACGAGCGATACCCAGGCGCGCCGATTCGTGCGCCGGATCCACCGCGAGCGCGCGTTCGAACAATCCTCGTGCTTGCTCAAGCTGCCCTCGCGATTCGGCCAGAACCCCCAAATTATTCAAAGCGTCCGCGTTCGATGGGTCTAACTCAATCGCCCGCAGATACGACGCCTCGGCCCGCTCGAGCGATCCGCGCTGGTGGAGGGTCAGCCCCAGATTGTAGTGCGCATCCGCATGCTCGGGACGGACAGCGATCGTGCGTTCATATGCAGCAATCGCCTCAGGAATCTTCCCCTGGCGAGAGAAAGCGTTTCCGAGGTCGTTCAAGGCGACAGCGTGAGCGGGGTCAAGCGCAATGGCGCGCTCGAGCGATCGAACGGCATCCTCGAACCGGCCCAACTTCATATATGAATTCCCGAGATTGTAGTGAGCGCTCGGGTAATTCTGTTTGACCTCGGTAGCGCGCATGAAATAGGGAGCGGCTTCGGCGTACTTCCCCTTGGCCCCTAGCGCCCGACCCATGTTGTTCTGCGCCACCGCCGACAACGGACTGCCCCTCAGCGTGTAGCCCCATAGCGTTTCCGAATCGCCCCAAACGCTCACCTGGCTGATCGTGCGTTCGGCGAGTGCCAAAGTCACGAGTAGTGACACCACCAGCGCCGGCGTCGGAGCACCGGCGCCGATCACGCGGTACAAGCCCCAGCCGAGCAATGCAGCGATCCCGAGAGTGGCGAGATAGCTATGGTGGTCCGCCACATAAAGCTGAGGGTCGAACCGTATGAATGACAGCACCGGCAGCAGAGTAGCGACATAACAAACCCAAACCGCCAATATGGCGGGATACTTCTTCCGCAGCGCAACGGCCGCGACCGTCACTGCGATTGTGAATAGCGACCCAACTCAAAAAGCGGAAAATCGAAAGCCTGCGGCTCTAAGCTGTACGCATACTGCGCATACAGGCCAAGCGGCACGAAAGTCTTCCAGACATAGAACGCCAAGGCAAAGAGCGAAAGCGTCACCCGCAGCGCGAAAAACCAATCCAGGTGCTCAACGCTAGCCGCAACTCCTCCGCCGTGTCGGCCGAGCGCCACTACGCCGGCCGCAAGTGCCATCGCGAAGTAGGGCCATTTCTCAAGAACGAGTTTCAGGTTGAAACGTCGCCGCAGAGGGTAGACATCGATAACCAGCAACACAATCGGCAAGCTAGCCACAATCACTTTTGAAAGCAAAGCCGCCGCGAAACATGCCAGCGACGCTGGCTTGCGACCACGCAAGTAGAGCAAGATCGTCGCCAAGTAGAAAACGCCCGACAGCACATCGCGTCGTTCACTAGCCCAAGCCACAGACTCAACTCGCAGCGGATGAATGGCGAAGACAACCGCGCCAAATGCCGCGCCCAGGTACATTTCGTAGGTCGGCTCGTCCTCTTGCGAGACCTTAGTAATCAGCGTAAGCAGCAGCCAATAGGCAAGCACGCTTGCGAGTGCGTGCAACGCCAAGTTCGTCAAGTGATAGCCCGCCGGGTTGAGCCCCCATATGGTGTAGTCGAGCCCTAGCGTCAGCCAAGTCAACGGATGGTAGTGACCCATGTGAAAGGTCGTAGCCATCCACTCGAGGTTGTCGGCTCCAAGGCCACGAAAATGAGGATTGTCAAGAAAATTGACGTCGTCATCCCAGTTGACGAAATCGTTGCCTAACACCGGCAAGAATACAAATACGGTTAGCGCGCCAACGATCCAAGCAAGTTGCCGCGCTGAGGGCTTCGGAATGCTGGGAGTCGTCGAGTGGCCTGAGTCTGCTCGGCGGCGGCGCTTCTTAGCGGCCATTGCGTCCATTCTATCTCGCGCGCCCAGGCGGTCTTTTTCGAGCGCGACATAACGTTCGATTCAGCCCGTACGATTACTTATACTGGGACTTAATCCGAAGCCGATCAAAGCGGTCGTCTCGCCAGCCATCCGCCCAAACCTACCCGTCCATGGGCAAAACCGAAAAAGCGCGGCAAGAAGTCGAGTCATTTCTCGAACCTCGCTATCTCAGCCTCGACAGCGTCATCGACGACATCGAGCGAGAAGTCGTACTGCACGAGGGCCTGTTCGGCGGAGTCGATCTTGAGCTACGGCGATGCGGCGAATCCAGCCGAAAATTGGCGCTGGCAATTAGTGGCGGGGGTGCCGGAGGCGCATACAGCGCCGGCGCCCTCGAAGTCCTTCTAGCCCGCCTCCGCGAACGGGGTATCAGCGTCGACCTGTTAGTCGGAACCTCGTCGGGGGCAATCAATGGCTACGGAGTCTTCGTCGAATCGCTAGGCAAGGCCAACCCTCAGCTCGACAATGACCCCGCGATGAAGCAGCCCTTCAAGAGCTACATCGCCTCGGTCTGGTCCTATCTCGATCGTGACGGCAAAGCCTCCCGCTGGGTGGTTGGTAGACGTTCGTGGCTGATCGGACTGGCGTCAAAAGGTGTTAGCGCCGGCACCCGCAAGCTAGGCTTCGTGGCCGTGCTTCTGCTGCTAACTCTGCTCATCAACCCGTACCTCTTCGTTTCGATGTACCTAGCCTCGGGCCTTGGAGGAGCGGCATTCTCCCACGCCGGCCAGCCTCACTTTTTTGCCGAGTATGCCCTGCATTTCTCCGTGATGGGTCTGGTTTCACTGCTTGTGCTGGGCTTCCTCGTAAATTACTTACTTCGCGCGTTTGGCAACAGCATGTTCCGGGACATTCCGTTGCTGCGGCTGCTCGCCAACACGGGTCCCAACGGAGATCTAACCGAACCCAGGCTCTGGCCGCGCGCCCAGACAGTCGACCGAGCCCGCGTCCTCAGCCGCGAATTGGTAGCTGAGTGGTACACCCGCTGTGGCGAGCTCCCCGAGTTCATCATCACCGCCACCGACATCACCGTCGGGCGCGAATGCCTGTTCACGCTCGTTCGTCCGGATACCTACGCCAAGCTCACAAACCGCGACTGGATGACCGTTCAGTTCGATTGCGAAGCTGACGGTGCCAAGGATTACCGCAAACACGACGGCTCGCTCTTCGCGCTGCCGGAAAATCTCCTGCGCTGCGTCATCGCGTCTTCAGCGGTGCCGGGCGCCTTCCCGACGCAGCGAATCGGCATCTATGGGTCCAGCGGCCGCCAGCATGTGCGTCACCGCTTCGTCGACGGCGGTGTGTTAAACAACAGTCCGATCCACATCGCCATCGATGCCGGAGCCACCCACGTAATATCACTTGAGCTTCGCCCGGTAAAACAAACCGAACCGATGGAGATTGACGAGCGCGGCCGCGACCCATTCGGCCTGTTCCAATCGGCGATAACGACTTTCACGACCGTGCTCGACCGCGCAACCGGCGAAGACATTCGCCGCACAGTAGCCTGGAATCGATTCCTAACAAGACACCCTGAAAGCCTGCGTGCCGCAAGACCCTCGCGCAGTGAAGCTGAAGAGGCCAAAGCGGAGGGAGCCGCCGTGGCGTTGGGCCGCCGCATCGTCCCGCTTTACCGCATCGCCCCACGCGACCGAAAAATCGGTACCGTCGAGTTTGATGGCCATTTCGTAGACGGCAAGCGCACGGTGGCCCTCAGAGACCTGATTCGCAAAGGCGTAGTCGACATGCAAGGCGAAAACATCTGGCGAGCAACCACCCTACACGAACCCGGGCCCGAGTAGCGGTCCTCAAGAGAAACCGATGCCTGGCCGCCAGTCCAGGCTCGCCGCAGCCGGGCTAGCAACCCTCTGATAGAGTTGAAATTACTTAAAAATTCAAAAAATGAAGCCCGACAACGCTCATTCCCAAGGCCACGGAGGCCCCCCGATCCCGACCGGCCCAGCCAAAGCTCCGCCGCACCCGCTAACCCTCGACGGAGCGGCTCTACTGCACCAGATGTTCCGCGTCCGCTGGTCGGCCTGGCGCGCTCTTGACGCCGCTGAAAAAACCAAAATCGTTGACGAGGCCACAGCGCTCTTCGCCGATATGGAAGCCCATCCCGAGGGAGGCAGCGCACTCTTCACCCAGTTGGGGCACAAGGGCGATCTGATGATCCCCCACTTCCGCAAGAACTTCGAAGGCCTCAACGAAGCCGAATTAAAGATCGCCAACCTCGCCCTCAACGACTATCTTGAACCTACAACCTCGTACGTCTCGATCGTCGAGCTAGGTCTTTACGATTCAACAGTCAAGCTCTACGAATCTCTCATCGAAGAGGGCCTGCACCCCCAAACTGATGAATGGAAAGCCCGCGTCGCTGAGCGCATGGCGGAGCAAGCCGAAGCCATGGCTCCTCGTCTAACCCCCGGTGTGCCACCCCATCGCTACCTCTGCTTCTACCCGATGGACAAGAAGCGCGGCGAGGACAAGAACTGGTACATGGTGCCAATCGAGAAACGTCGCGACATGATGCGCGAGCACGGCATGATCGGCCGCGGCTACGCCGGACGCGTCAAGCAAATCATCTCCGGCTCGATCGGCTTCGACGACTGGGAATGGGGTGTCGACCTCTTCGCCGATGACCCGCTAGTGTTCAAGGAACTCATCTACGAAATGCGCTTCGACGAGGCCAGCGCCGTCTACGCCTTGTTCGGGCCGTTTTACATCGGCCTCCGATTCGCCGCCAGCGAGCTTGGCAAAGTCCTCTCTGGTGAGCAACCCACCTACGGCCCGCCAGTAAAATGATTGTTCGAAATCTCGCTCCCGCCAGGCTGCCACTCGCCGCAGCGTTGTAAAATCATCTCTGCATGCACGTCGCCCTAAGAACAGCGCTGGTGATGGCCCTCGCCACCGCATCCCTCGCCGCTGCCGACTTCCATTTCATCTACGCCGGACCCGAAGATTCCCCCGCCTGGAACGGCCTCCAGCTTGGCGTTGCCGAAGCCAACGTACAAGGAAAATTCCTCGGGACAACGTTCACCGTGGAACGAACCAACCCAAACGCCGAGCGCCGGCGCGAACCGATCGCGATCTTTACCGCCAACAACGGGCGCATCGCGAGCCTTAGCAACCGCGCCGGGGAACGCGCCGTCTTCAACCTCAGCGACGGTGACGACGCCATCCGCTCCGCCTGCATCGCCAACGCCTTTCACACCATCCCCAGCGACAAGATGAAGCAAGATGCGGTCGCCCAGTGGAAAAAGAAGGACGCTACCGCCGAAGTTTCCGCTGCCGCCTGGCACTCGGCAGCCGTAAAATTTTCCGCCCGTGACCTCAACAAGCGCTATGCCAAGAAATTCGCTAAGCCGATGGACGAACAGGCCTGGGCCGGCTGGTTTGCCGGCCGCGCCGTCGCTGACACGCTGATGCGCAATTCCGAAGCCGGACCCGCCGAGCTCGTCGCGCTGCTAAGAGCCGGCGAGTTTGACGGACAAAAAGGTGATCCACATAGCTTCCGCAAAAACGGTCAACTGCGGCAGCCGCTGATGATCATCTCGTCCACGGGTGAACTTTTAGGCGAAGCTCCGGTCCGCGGAGTCGCCAGCGATCTTGACAGCCTGGGTTCGATCACTTGTGAGTAGCCAGATGAGATATCTAATCGTTCTTCTTGTCGCAATCAGCGTATACGCCGAGCCCACCCATCGCCTCTTCGTCACCAACGAAGCCGACGACACCGTAACCGTAATCGATAGCCGAACAGACATGGTCGTCAAGACAATCAACATTGGTGACCGTCCCAGGGGCATCGGCTTCTCGCCAGACCACAGCCACGTCTACGTCGCCATTGGCAACGAAAACGCGATCGCCGTCGTCGATACCAAGTCGCTAGAAATTATCAAGAAAATTCCGGCCGGCTCCGACCCCGAGGCCTTCGCCGTCCACCCCGACGGCACGATATACCTCTCAAACGAGGACGACGGCCTGGCGACGGCACTAGATCCTAAAACCGGAAACATACTAGCCGAAATCGAAGTCGGCATCGAACCCGAAGGCGTAGGCATCAGCCC